>OZ244955.1:0-2114217 GCA_965222525.1 Rickettsiales bacterium | reverse complement strand
ACGTCTGGCCAGTATGGAAAGTTTGAGTGAGAATAGTGATGATAGCGGCTCTGCTACGGTATCTTCCGGTGATTCACCGGATGCACCATCATCAGAAAATGATACGGCGGAAACACCACCCCCCGCCCCGGAAGCAAATGCGGGTTAAGATTGGAGTGATTAGTTATTGGTTGTATGGGGTAGTGAAAAGAAACAATTTTTCTACCGTTTCGCTATAACCTGTAACCTACAACCTTTAACCTGTTAGGAAACTTTCTGGTCGCCTTTCTTATTGTTAACTTTCTTACGGACACGGCGGCCAAGCGCCTTGGTAACCCACATATCGTGGCTGCCGCATTCAGGACATTCCAACGCCTTTGTAGCCAGCGCTTTCGGTACAATCATATAACAACTGTGGTTGCACCAGTTACATTCTGCAACCACTTTATATTCCGGCAAATAAGGCAGTATATCAATTATCTGTCTGCTCCTCTGTAAGTCTATAACATTCCCCATTTTTATTCCTCCCAGGTTAAATTAACGTGTTGCCCCTCATTTTTATATAACCAATTAATTCAGCTATAATCACATTATAGCACAAACATCTTATATTTTAGTTAAGATTTTTATGAAACTTTTGTTAAAGTTTAGCATTTTTTTAACCAATTGTCACGAGGTAATATTAAAGAATGTAAATTATTATCTATAATACAACATGTTGGTGGTTTTGTATGGAAAATCTGGTTAGACTAAAAAGCCAGCAAGTAATAACAAAAGCAAAACAGTTTATGCTGCAAAGCAATAAAAATGATAATCATTCTCAATAACGCCTTTATTCCTTGCACCACTGCTATTTTCCCAGTAGAATTGAAAGATACGGTTAGAATACAGCTAAATCGCAAGCCAACTTCAGGTAAAACTATGGTCACATCAGAAGCAGCAATCAGAAAAGCCAAGCAGCAAATGAATGAAGAGCAATCCGCACTCGATGCCGGTGATATCATGCATTACTACGAGAAAATGCTGGAAATCCGCCGTTTCGAGGAAAAAGCCGGTCAGCTTTACGGTATGGGGCTAGTGGGTGGTTTCTGCCATCTTTATATTGGCCAGGAGGCTGTGGTAGTAGGCATGCAGAGTTGTCTGGAGGAGGGTGACCAGATTATCACCACTTACCGTGATCATGGCCATATGATTGCAGTTGATACCGACCCAAAGGTTATATTTGCCGAGTTGCTGGGGCGTGCAGACGGATGTTCGCGCGGGAAGGGCGGCTCAATGCATATGTTCGACCTGAAGAATAATTTTTACGGTGGTCACGGGATTGTCGGTGCCAATGTGCCAATCGGGACCGGGCTGGCTTTTGCCAATAAATATCGTGGTAACAACAAGGTAAGTGTGGCCTATTTCGGTGATGGGGCGGCAAATCAGGGACAGGTTTATGAATCCTTTAATATGGCAAAACTATGGAACCTACCGGTGATTTATGTGATTGAAAATAACGAATATGCGATGGGAACCAGTGTTGAGCGTTCATCTTCGGCTACCGAGCTGTATAAACGCGGCGCAGCGCACGGGATTAACGGATACCAGGTGGACGGGATGGATTTGCTGGCAGTACGCAAGGCCGGTACGGCAGCGGTCGAACATGCTCGTAGCGGCAAGGGGCCGGTTATAATCGAGATGAAGACTTATCGTTATCGCGGCCATTCAATGTCCGACCCGGCCAATTACCGCTCCAGGGAAGAGGTACAGCGGGTAAAGGAGCAGCGTGACCCGATTGAGCATGTGAAAGATATAGTGCTGCGCGAAGGTTATGCCAATGAGGAAAAACTCAAGGAAATAGATAAAAAAATCCGCAAGCGAATTAATGAAGCGGTAGAATTTGCCAAATCCAGCCCCGAACCCGACCCATCCGAGCTTTGGACTGATGTTTATGTAGATTAGGAAAGGCACTCTATTCATCAATTAGTTTTTTAAAAGAGCCCCTGATATATCTCCTCCGTTGTCATGGGGAGGAGTGGGGCGGTGGCCATGGCCATGGTTATCAGGACTGTGTATAAAGTGTCGTAGGCGGCCTGCTTGTCGGCATCATCCGCATCGGCCTTACGCCAGAACCTGTCACGATTACGGCGGATATACCAGTTATTCAGCACTTCAAAAAATTCATCCACTGCCTTGCATGCTTCAGGAGTAACAAATTCATCCAGCGCTCTCTCTATCTCTCCTACAGCCACCTTGAGCTTGGATAATATATAGCGATCCATCAGGTTTTCTGATTTCTGGTTTCTGATTTCTGTACCCTGAACCCCGTCCGTATTCGCATATAAACAGAAAAAATGATACGCATTCCATATCGGCTTGATACTCAGCCGCACCACATCACGTATATCATTACCATCCTTGCGTATCAGCAGATTGCCGCCATGCATGACCGGCTCCTTTATCATCCGCCAGCGCATGGCATCCGCACCATACTGGTCAAACATATCCTGCGGGTCTGGGTAATTACGCAGTTTCTTGGAAAGCTTCTTGCCATTCGCATCCAGTATGACACCGTGGCAGATGCAATTCTTGAACGGCTCCTTGTCGAACAGGGCGGTGGCCAATACCATCAATGTATAAAACCAGCCGCGGGTCTGCCCGACATATTCAACAATAAAATCCGCAGGAAAATGTTCCTCAAACCATTGCTTGTTGTCAAACGGGTAATGCACCTGCGCAAAGGGCATCGAGCCCGATTCAAACCAGCAATCAAATACATCCGTCACCCGCCGCCAGGTTTCGCCGTTTTCCTCTTTGGTGAGGGTGTCAATAAAGGGGCGGTGGAGGTCGGTTACTTCCACCCCGAAAAACTCCTCCAGCTCGGCAATGGAGCCAAATGCACGGGTTTTACCACTCTCGGTGCGCCATATCGGAATCGGTGTTCCCCAGAAACGGTTGCGCGAAATCGACCAGTCACGGGCATTCTCCAGCCATTTACCAAACTGCCCGTCACGAATATGTTCGGGAATCCAGTTGATATTCCGGTTCAGATCAACCATACGCTCCCTGAACTTTGTCACCTCGACATACCAGCTCGGCAGCGCCTTGTAGATAAGCTTCTGGTCGGTACGCCAGCAATGCGGGTATGAGTGGGTGTAATCCTCCTGTTTGATGAGGTTGCCCTGCGCTTTAAGCCAGGTAATAATCCGCAAATTGGCCAGCCCGTATTTTTCGAGTTGTTCATCTGTGTATGGCTCGGATTTATCCTTGGCTTTTTCAGTTACTACGTTCAGCCCCTTTAAAGAAAGCGCAAGTCCTCCCCCGCTTGCGGGGAGCCGGCTCCCCCCTTGAGGGGGAGCAGACGAAGCAAGTCCCGACAGGGACGCAGATGAGTCGTGGGGGGCAGTGCCTAGATTATATAAAATAGTCTCAAGGATACTCTCCATATCCTCAAATATCTCATTATTCCAGAAACGGATTACTTTATATCCCGCATCCTCAAGAAATTTTGTTCTTTCATCATCATATTCATTTTGTTCTGCATGCTGGCTACCGTCAAGTTCTATAACAAGCTTTTTTTCCTGACATATAAAATCAACTATATATTTGCCAACGGGTTGCTGCCTGCGGAATTTATGGCCACAGAGTTTCTTATTTCTAATCCTGTACCATAGTTTTTTCTCTGCATCGGTAGCATCCTGCCTTAATGCACGGGCTTTTTGTACAGATTTTTCGCTATACCCCCCACGACTCGAACTGCGCTCCTGCGGAGCTTGTCTCGTCTGCTCCCCCTCAAGGGGGGAGCCGGAGGCTGTACCATTTGGCAAATCAAACACCGCATCAGTAAAACAGCCGGCCTCATCGACGGGGCAGATTACGGGGATGGGGGCAGGGTTGCCGTCCTTGTCCACCGAATTCTCACACACCCGCTGGTCATCCTCACCAAAACCTGGGGCAAGATGAACTATCCCCGTACCTTCCCCTTCCTCGATAAAATCCCCAGGGAGAATACGGAAAGCATTGGGTGTATCTGCGAAATATGGGAATAGAGGTTTGTATTTGAGATTTACTAGCTCATTTCCTGTAATAACATCTCCTGTAAAACCGTGCTTTTCCTGTATAGATTCAAGATCAAGTTCCTTGTCATACGTAAATTGTGCAAAGTTACCAACAATCCAGCATTTATCTTCATTCCGCACGCAAAGATAGTCCATATCCTTTTTCACAGCCAAAGCCAGATTACTTGGCAGTGTCCAGGGAGTTGTAGTCCAGGCAAGGATTTTACATGTTTTAACATCAGGATATTCATCCCTGACTGATTGCGGAAAATCCTCCAGTTCAAAAGCAACAGTAACCGCCTTGTCGGTGACTTCACGGTAGGAGTCGTCCATGCGGGTTTCGAAGTTCGACAGCGGGGTTTGTGCTGCCCAGCTATAGGGCATTACCCGCTGTGATTCATATATCAGCCCCTTGTCATATAGCTGCCTGAATGCCCACAGGACGGACTCCATATAGTCGGTATCCATCGTCTTGTAGTCATTTTCAAAATCCACCCAGCGGGCGGCACGACCAATATAATCCTGCCAGATATCGGTATATTTCATCACCGAACTGCGGCAATGGTCGTTGAATTTGTCTATCCCGAAATCTTCAATCGCCTTGCGTCCCGAGATGGCCAGCTCCTTTTCGGTTTCCATCTCGGCAGGGAGTCCATGACAATCCCACCCGAAACGGCGCTCGACCTTCTCACCTTTCATGGTATGGTAGCGGGCGAAAATATCCTTAACACAGGAAGTCAGCAAATGGCCGTAATGCGGCAGGCCATTGGCAAAAGGTGGCCCATCATAGAAAATCCACTCCTCGGCATCCGCACGGTTCTCTACCGACTTGCCAAACGCCCCCGTCTCCTGCCAGAATTTAAGTATTCTCTCTTCAATCTGGGGAAAGTCAGGGTTACTCGAAGTGTCAGGGTAGTGTTGTGTTTTTACCTTGTTCATATAGTTACTGTAAAATCCGTTGCAGAACACCTCCCCCGCTCGCGGGGGAGGCAAGAAATCTCGAAATCCATGTCCTCCGTAGCTTTAGCGTAGGAGGATTGATTTCGCAAGATTTCTGGTGGGGGAATACCAACAGCTAACAGCCAAAGGCCAATAGCCACTACCTCACCATTCCCTCCCCAGAAATCTGGCAATCATAGATTGCTCAGATTTCTTGCCCCTCCCGCGAGCGGGAGGGGTTAGAAAGTATCTTAAAATTCGCTAGCATGAGCCGAAAATAACTGTTTTCGAGAACCGGAGTGTAAGTGTACTTAAGGGTACATGCGCACCGGAAGCGCAGGAAACAGTTATTTGCAGGCCATGCTAGTAGAATTTGAAGATACTTTCTTACTCATACTGCTCCTTATATTTCTTAACAATCGTAAGTGCAATGATGTTGAGTATCAGGGTGACGACGAGCAAAGTCAGTCCCAGGGCGAATGCGGCGAGGGTCTTGTTGCTGTCGAACTCATGGTCTCCGACCAGCAATGTAACAATCTGCACGGTCATCGTTGTTACCGCCTCAAGCGGGTTTGCAGTAAGATTGGCCGACATACCCGCTGCCATAACCACAATCATTGTCTCGCCGATTGCCCTCGACACCCCAAGCAGTACGGCACTTATTATACCAGGCAATGCAGCCGGGATTATCACCTGTTTTATAGTCTCGGACTGGGTTGCACCCATCCCCAGCGAGGCATATTTCAATGACTTGGGCACGGCACTCATAACATCCTCGGAAAGCGACATAACAAATGGTATAATCATTATTCCCATAACTATCCCCGCCGAGAGCGCACTCTCCGATGCAATCGACAGCCCCAGCATATCTCCCGCACTGCGCAGGAACGGCGTGAAGGCTACCACTGCGAAATATCCGTAAACAACGGTAGGGATTCCCGCCAGAACCTCAAGCACGGGCTTTATAACGGTGCGCTGCTTGGCGGAAGCATATTCCGACAGGTAAATCGCGGAAAACAGGCCGAGAGGTGTAGCAACACACATGGCGATGAATGTAATGAGCAAGGTTCCGGCAAATACGGGGATGACGCCGAATGTACCCGAACTGCCCGCCTGATCGGCTCTGATAGCGGTTTGCGGGCTCCATTTGGTACCGAACAGAAATTCGGTTATCGGTATACTGGAGAAAAAACGTAAGGATTCAAATAATACGGAAAGTACAATCAACCCGCTGATTACGATTGAAAGTACCGTACAGGTAAACAGGAAAAATCTGGTAAGTCGTTCGATTCTGGCCATCTTGCGCCTACAGGAAAGGATGTTGCGTCTCTGTCCTGCTATACAACATCCTCTCCCCGCAGGGAATCAAAAAATATGTCATCCTGAAACAAGTTCAGGATGACATTCATCAATTCCCGACGCTATCAAGGACACGCTTCTGTAGCTCGGTACGTTCATCATCACCCATCGGGATCAGGCCTTTTTCGGTGAGATAGCCTTCCTCCCCGATGGCATCATCGCTGACCAGTTCGGAAACAAACTCCTTTATACCATCCACCACCCCGATATGGGCAGTTTTCACATAAACAAACAGCGGCCGTGACACCGAATATTCACCGGAGGCGATATTCTCGAATGTAGGCTCCACGCCATTTACCAGGCTACCCTGCACGGAACCAAGGTTCTGGTCAAGGAAGCTGTATCCGAAGACACCCAGCGTATCAGGATTACTGGTCAGTTTCTGGATAATCAGGTTATCATTCTCACCGGCCTCGACATATTTCCCGTCTTCACGGATAATATGGCAGGCTTTTTTGCGCTGCTTTTTATCAGGAAACGCAGCCTTGAATTCCGGCAAATCCTTGCATGCCTTTTCCATTACCAGCTCGACGAACGCATCACGTGTACCGGAAGTTGGAGGAGGGCCATATACCCTTATCTCAACATCAGGCAATGCGGGGTCGATTTCACTCCATTTGGTGAATGGGTTATCCACCAGCGCACCGCCGGATGGTACCTTCGTTGCCAGCGCCATAAATATCTGGGTTTTGGTGAGGTTATACCTTGCCGATTGCTTTGAATTGGCAATTACAATACCGTCATAGCCGATTTTCACCTCGGTTACGTCACCTACATTGTTTTTGGCGCAAAGCTCTTCCTCACTTTTCTTGATAGCGCGGGAAGCGTTGGACAGGTCGGGATGCGCACCTCCCACACCGGAGCAGAACAGCTTGAATCCACCACCGGTTCCGGTTGACTCGACAATCGGAGCCTTGAATCCGGTTTTCTGCCCGAACTCCTCGGATACTACGGTTACAAACGGATATACGGTAGATGAACCGACCGCACGGATCTGGTCACGTGCCTGCGCATCAGAGGTGAAAGTGGTTGCGACAAAAGGTATCAGCGCAACAAATGCAAGTATAATGATAGTCTTTATTACAGCCTTCGGCATAATAATCTCCCTTTTTTGTTAGTTTCATAACAGCTATGTAGCATGTGGGTTGTGTTGAGATTCGGACATAGTCAGGAAGTAACTAATGCTGTCACCCCGGACGCATATTTTCTCTGAATCTTTGATTCAGTTAAGAAAATAGCGTTCTCGGGGTTATTGCATAGCCATGTGTTCCTGCCTATAACCCCGAAAATGGTGGTTTCTATACGAAATCATCCATCCGGGGTGACAGGGTGTGGGTAATTTCAAATCTCAACAAGCCCTGGGAGATTGTTTAATACAAAGGCAATCCATTGTCAACCATTCTTTTGCATTTCCAAAGTTGTGGTAGCGTGCTGCGGGGGGCAAAAAGGTAATTTGCGGTTTTCTATCTCGAATAGAATTCGATAACCAGATTCGGTTCCATTTTTACCGGATATGGCACTTCCCAGGCACTGTTAGCAAAGTTTTTTATAGAGGAATTTTCCCAGTTTTTGTACGAAAATTCGTATATATTTTGCAGGAGTATTCAACATACTTCAAAAAATATAAACGAATTTGCAGTCAAAAAATGGGGAAATTCAGTCATAAAATAACTTTGTTAACAGTGCCTAGAATTTGGGAATACGTACCAAACTGTCCTTCATTATTATTTTGAAATAACAAGGTTTTTACTGTATAGGTGAAGAGTAAAAATACTAAATCCAACTATGCAATTCATAGATGAGGCAAAGATTTTTATCAGGAGCGGGGATGGTGGTGCGGGATGTACCAGCTTCCGGCGTGAGGCACATACACCGCGGGGCGGGCCGGATGGAGGTAATGGCGGTCGTGGCGGGAGCATTGTTATAGAAGGCGTTGCCGGACTAAACACGCTTATCGACTTCCGTTTCAAGCAACATTTCAAAGCACGTAAGGGACAGCATGGCATGGGGCGCAATCGCGATGGCCATGCGGCTGAGGATGTGGTTATTAAGGTTCCAGTCGGCACCCAGATTTTCCTTGAGGATAACGAAACCCTGATGGTTGATATAATGCAGGTCGGGCAGAGGGTTGTTGCTGCAAAGGGCGGTGATGGGGGATTTGGCAATGCCCATTTCAAAAGCTCCACCAACCGTGCGCCACGCCGTTCTACTGACGGTTGGGACGGACAGGAAATGTGGTTATGGCTGAAGCTGAAGCTGCTCTCCGATGTTGGACTGGTTGGGTTGCCTAATGCGGGAAAATCCACTTTCCTGGGACATGTCACCCGTGCGAAGCCAAAAATTGCCGATTATCCTTTTACTACTCTAAAGCCACAGCTTGGCGTTACCTATATTGATGAGAAGGAATTTATTATTGCCGATATTCCCGGGCTGTTCAAGGGGGCGCATGAAGGGCACGGGCTTGGTGATCGTTTCCTGAAACATATTGAACGCTGCGGGGTGATATTGCATCTGGTTGACGGTACGGCCGATAATGTTACGGAAAATTACCATACCATACGTCAGGAACTGGAGAATTACAGTAATAAACTGCTGGAAAAACAGGAAGTTATTGCACTTAATAAATGTGATGCATTAACTGACGAAGGAATTGAAGTCTGTAAACAAGAACTAACCAAAGTCTCAGGCAAGGAAGTAATTGCCATTTCTGCTGTCACAGGTGAGAATATCCCCGAATTATTGCGCATTTTGCTTTCTCATGTGGAAACGTTCGGTATCTCCGAACTGCCTATTTCTGCCTGAAAAATTGAAATGTACTATTCTATTGATTGTTAGCGCTTTTTCCCACTGGACGATTATTTACTTCAGCTTCATCTATTGCTTTGCAATATTGTGCAACAGCATTTTTTGCGCCGTCTGGGTGGTGCCACACACCAGTGACTACCGCCAGAAAATCAGCCTTTGCCTGCACTAATGGAGCCAGGTTATCAGGTTTTATCCCGCCAATTGCAACCGATGGCAGGATTGTATTATCATGCCACCATTGTAATATTTCCGGCGTTGGGTGGCCTTTCGGCTGCTTGGTGTTGGTAGGATAAAATGCACCGAATGCTACATAAGTAGCTCCATCCTCTCCCGCACACATGGCACGGTGACGCGAATCATAACAGCTATAACCGACAATCGCATCCTCTCCCAGAATCCTGCGGGCATCTGCAACCGTACCATCCTGTTCCTCACCGATATGCACCCCGTCAGCGCCGATTTCCCTGGCCAGATCCGCACTGTCATTGATTATAAATGCAACACCACGCTCATGGCATAATGGCAGGAGTGTCTCCCCAACCTGCTTTATTTTATCAGGAGCAGCGGTGTTCCCGTTTTTATCTTTCAGGCGCAACTGTAACACCGCCACATCCCCGCCATCACATGCATGTTTAAACTCCTCCGCAAATGCAGAAAGTTCAATCTCCGGCGGGGTGATTAAATATAGGCGACATGTGTGCTGTTGATTCATATGATGATTTTGTGAATTTTACGGGTGTCATTCCAGACGTTAGACGAGTAGGAAAATCTCTGATTTTCCGTTTAGGAGTCTTACGATGTGGAATCCAGCAGTGGATAATGGATGATAGATTATGGAAGATGGAAGTTGGAAGTTGTCATCCCGAACCATGTGCTGAACTTGATTCGGTATTCTTTCGGGATCGATTTATCAACAAACTCTACGGCAAATGGAGGAATGGATGCTGAAACGAGTTCAGCATGACAAATACTCGCCCTCTATCATCTATAATCCATCATCTATCATCTGGATCCCACATAGCTTATTTTCTAGCTGCATCGAAGATGCAGAGAAAATATAGCTTCTGGGATGACACCATATAAAAATATTGCTCATATACCAATAACAATATACGCTTTGCTATTCAATGATACTGTTATGAAACTCAGGGAATTACAGGAGAATTTTGTCAGGTCGGTGTTGGAGGATAATGCCGGTATAATGGCGGATATGCTGAATACTGGTAAACTGCCAGCTACGGCCCTGATGGGGATTTATCGAAATAACACTATCGGCGGGATTACCCATGCAATGCAATTGACGTATCCTGTAATGGAGAAGCTGGTCGGGGAGGATTTCTTCAAATTTGCCTGTCTAAAATATATTGAGCAGCACAAGCCGGTTAGCGGTAATCTTGATGATTATGGCGGGGAGTTTGCAGATTTTCTGGCAAATTTCCCGCCAGCACAAGGTTATCCGTATTTTCCCGATGTTGCAAAGCTGGAGTGGCTGTTTCATCTGAGCAGCATTGCTGAAAAGGCGGAAATTATTGACCAGCAGTCCATTGCGGAGGTGCCACAGGAAAAATATTTCAACCTGCACTTCACATTTCATCCGTCGGTATATTTTCTTTCTTCCAAATATCCTGTACATAAAATATGGCAGGTCAGCCAGGATGGTAATGAGGAAGAACTGGATATTACAAGGGAAAGTGGTGTCGATATTATGCTCGCCCGCCCGGAAATGCGAGTGGAAATACTGGAGATTACTCCAGCAGAACTGGCGTTTTTGCGTAGCCTGAAAGATGAACAAAGTTTTTATACTGCATATGAGGCCGCCACTGCGATAGACGAGGAGTTTGACCTGGCATTACACATGCAGAAATATATTAGCGGTGGTATTTTTAGTGGTTTTTCAGTGGGGTAAGGTTCATAACACTGTCACCCTGGACGCATATTTTCTCTGAATCTTCTTGTCCACCGAAGCTTTAGCGAAGGTGGGTGATTCAGTCAGAAAATAGCGTTCTCGGGGTTATTTACGCAATCACGTGCTTTTACCTATAACCCGGGAATGGTGCTTTCTAACCAAATTAAAAATTTGGAGAAAACAACCATCCGGGGTGACAGAATACTCAGAAAATCCTCTCTTGTTTTGTAAAAGCATATCAGCTATACCGCGGGCAGTTATTCGCTATACAAACATATGTATTACGTAGGCAAAGCGACATTTGAGGAAATGGCCAATGCTATCCGCGTGCTGTCGATGGATGCGGTGGAAGCGGCCAAATCCGGCCATCCCGGTATGCCTATGGGGATGGCGGATGTTGCGACTGTCCTGTTTGCCGAATTCCTGAAATTTGACCCGGAGCATCCTGACTGGCCTAACCGTGACCGTTTTGTACTTTCGGCGGGACATGGTTCAATGCTGCTATATTCCTTACTGCATCTTACAGGATATAAGGATTTCCCGATTGAAGAGCTGAAGAATTTTCGCCAGTTAGGTGCGAAAACCGCCGGTCATCCTGAATATGGCGAAGGGGGTGGAATCGAGACCACCACCGGCCCGCTCGGACAGGGGCTTGGTAATGCGGTAGGTATGGCACTGGCTGAACGTATGCTGAATGCACGCTATGGTGGTGATCTGGTCGACCATTATACGTATGTAATCGCCGGTGATGGCTGTTTGATGGAGGGTATAAGCCATGAAGCCATTTCACTGGCCGGACATTTGCAGCTTGGTAAACTGATTGTCCTGTTTGATGACAATAAAATTTCGATTGACGGTTCGACTGATTTGACGGTTTCGGATGACCAGTGCGCACGTTTCAAGGCCTGCGGCTGGCATGTACAGGCAATCGGCGGCCATTCCCCCGATGAAATCCGTGAGGCCATCGCATCGGCAAAGGAATCCGGGCAGCCTTCGCTAATCGCCTGTCATACTACGATAGCCAGGGGAGCGCCAACAAAAGCAGGAACATCCGCAAGCCATGGTGCGCCGCTTGGAGAGGCTGAAATCGCCGGTGCACGTAATAATCTGGGCTGGAAGGATACGCCTTTTGTTATCCCTGATAGTATCCGTAATGCCTGGCGCGCAGTTGGTAATCGCGGGGTTGAGGCATGCCGCCGGTGGCAGGAGAAAATCAGGCAGGTTGATATTGAGTGTACAGATACCGAATGTGTCGACCCGTTTGAAGCCGGACATAAGAAGGTTATGGAGTTCAACCGTGTGTTGTCGGGTGAGTTGCCTGCCGGTGTTAGCGATGTTGTGCTTGAATTCAAGCAGAAACTGGCCAATGAGCAACCGAAAGAAGCTACCCGTAAATCTTCCGGACGCGCCCTGGAAGTGCTGACTACCGCTATCCCTGAACTGGTAGGCGGATCGGCAGATTTAACCGGCTCCAACCTCACCAAAACTGCGGATATGTCCCCGGTTTCGCGGGATGATTTTTCCGGCAGCTATATTTATTACGGTGTGCGCGAACATGCGATGTGCGCGGCGATGAATGGTATGGCGCTGCATGGCGGGCTGATTCCATATGGCGGGACTTTCTTTGTATTCACCGATTACTGCCGTCCTGCGATTCGGCTGGCGGCGCTGATGAAGCAGCATGTGATTTATGTAATGACGCATGATTCAATCGGTCTTGGTGAGGATGGCCCTACCCATCAACCGGTAGAACATCTTGCGGCAATGCGTGCGATGCCGGGGGTGAATGTGTTCCGTCCTGCCGATGCAACTGAAACACTGGAATGCTGGCAGTTGGCTGTGGAAACCCGTGATGTGCCCTCAATGCTGGTATTGTCGCGGCAATCCCTGCCTGCCGTGCGCAAGGAGTTTAACGACGAAAATCTTTGCGCAAAAGGTGGGTATGTTTTGTCTGAAGGAGATGGCGGAGAACATATAGCGTTGATTGCAACCGGCTCGGAAGTCAGTCTTGCCCTGGAAGCGCAAAAGATACTGAAGGAGGAACATAAAATCAGTGCGCGGGTCGTATCCATTCCGTGTTTCGAACTTTTTGACCGGCAAAGCGCAGAATATAAGGAAAAGGTACTCGGAAACCCTGATAAAATCAGCATCCGCATAGGAATAGAAGCCGCTTCCCCATTCGGCTGGAGTGAATATCTGGGAAAGGACGGAGTATTTATCGGCATGTCCGGCTTCGGCGCCTCCGCCCCCGCCGGCAATTTATACAACCATTTCGGCATAACAGCAGAAAACATCGTCAAACAGGCACTCACACTATTTCCCATGAATTATTCAAGTGAATTGCAATAGCTTAATATTGTTATCCTAGAAAATAAGTTGTATGGGGTCTAGTATTTTATTGCTTATTTTTTTAAGAGTGGTACACCTCTCCGGTCAGGCTGTTGCTGTGGATTTCGGTGATTTTTATATTAACAATTTGCCCGAAATGCTTCTCGGCATTCATAACATGAACTGCCTGCATGTAGGGGCTGCGGCCGACGAGCTGCCCGTCATATTTCCCCTTGCGGTCTAGCAGAACCGGCATAATCCGACCTGCACAGCCCTGATTAAATCCCTTTTGCTGCCGGTTAAGTAACTCCTGCAATTCTGTCAGTCGCTGCGATTTTACTTCCTCAGGCACAATATTTTCCTTCACTGCCGCCGGAGTCCCAGGCCGAGGGCTATATTTAAACGAATAGGCCGAAGCATATCCCACATCTTCCACCAACCGCATGGTATCCCGAAAATCCTCATCAGTCTCCCCCGGAAAACCAACAATAAAATCTGATGAAAACGCCATATCGGGGCGCGCTTTTCGCAACCGGCTGAGAATACCACGGTAAAAATCCGCATTATGCTTGCGGTTCATCATCTCAAGTACACGATCAGAACCGGATTGAACAGGCAGGTGCAAAAACGGCATAAGCTTTTCAACATCACCATGCGCGGCAATCAAATCATCATCCATATCACGCGGATGTGATGTGCTGTAGCGGATTCGTTCAACTCCATCCAACTCCGCAACCCGCCTTATAAGCCGTGCCAGATTCCATATATCACTCCTCTCCCCCGCTCCATGATACGCATTAACATTCTGTCCCAGAAGGTAAATTTCCTTTGCACCCTGCGCAACCAGTCGCTCCGCCTCCGCCAATATTTCCGCCGCAGGCCGCGAATATTCCGCCCCACGCGTATATGGCACAACGCAGAATGTGCAGAATTTGTCACACCCCTCCTGTATGGTCAGAAATGCGGAAGCACCCTGTGACTGTGACTCTTCAGGCAAAAGATCAAATTTCTCATCAGCGGCAAAATCCAGTTCTGTATTATCGTTAGCCCTGACTTTATTAGCATTTGCAACCATCTCCGGCAGGCGCTGATATGCCTGCGGTCCGACCACTATATCCACGAACGGCGCCCGTGCCCTGATTTCCTTACCCTCCGCCTGCGCCACACATCCCGCTACGGCAATAACCATACTATGCCCCTCGGCACGCATTCGTTCCTTTTCTTTCCTGATAAGGCCAAGCTCGGAATATACTTTCTCCGCCGCCTTCTCACGGATATGGCATGTATTAAGTATCACCAGATTCGCCCCCGCAACCTCGTCCGACAGCTCAAATCCAAGCGGCACAAGCATATCCTGCATACGCCCCGAATCATAAAAATTCATCTGGCAACCATAGGTTTTGATATATAATTTTTGCCTGCTATTGCTCATGTTGCGCCAGTTTATTGAGTTCTTCCCAAAATACCACAGAAAAAACACTGGAAATATTTTTAGATATAAGGTAGCTGTGTGCCATGCAGAAAATTTATTCGGATGCGAAGGCAGCGCTTGACGGATTGCTCAAGGATAACCTGATGGTTATGGCAGGCGGGTTTGGCCTGTGCGGTATTCCGGAGCATTGTATCAACGCAATTCATGATTCCGGTGTGAAGGGGCTTACCGTAGTCAGCAACAATGCAGGGGTAGATGATTTCGGTCTGGGTTTATTGCTGCAGACACGGCAGATTAAAAAGATGGTTTCGTCATATGTTGGTGAGAATAAAATCTTTGAAAAGCAATATCTTGATGGCGATTTAGAGCTTGAACTTAACCCGCAGGGGACACTTGCCGAGCGTATTCGCGCTGGCGGAGCAGGTATTCCGGCATTTTATACCAAAACAGCATTCGGAACCAACCTTGCGGAAGGCAAGGAAACCCGCCAGTTCAACGGTGAGGATTATGTAATGGAAACCGGCCTGTTCGGCGATATTGCGATAATCAAGGCGTGGAAGGGGGATGCGGCGGGTAATCTGGTTTACCGCAAGACTGCACGTAATTTCAACCCGATGATGGCCAGTGCAGCGGATGTGACGGTAGCGGAAGTTGAGGAAATCGTTGAGGTAGGCGAATTACCGCCGGATGATATCCATACGCCCGGGATATTTGTCCAGCGTTTGTTCAGGGGGGAAGCGTTTGAAAAGCGCATCGAGCAGCGTACAACAAGGGAGGCAGCGTAAATGCCCTGGTCGAAGGAAGATATGTGTAAAATTGCGGCAACCGAGTTTTTCGACGGTTGTTATGTAAACCTTGGTATAGGGATGCCGACCCTGGTGGCCAATTATATACCGGAAGGGGTTAAGGTAACATTGCAAAGTGAGAACGGGATGCTTGGTATGGGGCCGTTTCCGACCGAGGATGAAATCGACCCCGATTTAATAAATGCCGGCAAACAGACTATTACTGCCCTTCCTGAAAGCAGCTTCTTTGACAGCGCAACTTCATTTGGTATGATTCGCGGCGGGCATATTGATTTATCCATCCTGGGTGCGCTGGAGGTGTCGCAGGAGGGTGATCTGGCTAACTGGATGATTCCCGGCAAGATGGTGAAAGGGCCTGGCGGTGCTATGGATCTGGTTGCCGGAGTCAAGCGGGTTGTGGTATTGCAGACCCATACCGCCAAGGATGGCTCCCCGAAGATATTAAAGGAATGCAAACTGCCACTCACCGGAAAAAAGGTTGTCGACCGTGTTATAACCGAACTGGCAGTGTTCGATATAACCCCGGACGGAATGACCCTTTCCGACCACTCACCCGACACCAGCATAGACGAAATCCGCTCCAGGACCGAAGCTGAGTTTAGTGTTTCCGATAATATGGGCAAAAAAGCTTCTGCCTAGAAATTACACCAGAAAAGAGAAACCGTTTTCGGCGCGGGGGTGGAGGTTGATTGTCAGTAGCGATTCCGTGGCTTTGAAGGCCTGCATGGTTTTGTGCGTCACTTCATCTGTTGCATCTCCTGAAATTACCACATGAGTGTGTTTTTTGACAGTTTTTGTGTGTTTTGCAGCAGCCCTGTCACCGGCAGGTGAAAACAGTGGAGAATTAGGCGAATGCGGCTGATTTTGCGCGGGTTTTGTACCTTTAACCCCCGATATACGGGCAGTTCTGGCCGCAAATATATTTGCATTTATAGCTATGTCGGAAGAAATCAGCATTATACCTTAATTAAGAATGGTTATAATTTAACCATAACACACCACTATTTTAACTAAAAATTAAGGTAAAATCAAGGGTTTTTGCGTAGAAACATGCAAGTACAATTAGAGATATCCTATCCGGGCGGTCGTGATGCTGCAACCTTACGGCAACTTTACGATAAGGTTAAGCATTGTATGAAAGGGAAGAGTTTACACAGGCTGTTAAAAGAATTCAGCCATTTGAGGAACCGCTATTGGAGACGGTATTTATGAGATAGGTGTTATTGGTTTGCGACCAGTGGTAATATTACGGATGATGTGTGGAGGGAGAATATCAGGACTCAGGAGCCGCCTACTCCGGCCGATGATTTTACCGTAGTGTAATCCTTCTAATGGAGGATCAATCTGGCTTTTAGCCGTAACAGGAAGCCGCCGTCTTTTAGACGGTGGCTGTTCACTCACGTCTAAAAGCTTACCTTTCATTCTGTTGGCAGGTACTTGCGCTTTTTCAATGAGGCTGAGAAGGAAATGTCCATAGAAAGGGTTAGCAACGTAATTGGTCATAAGGATAAAAAGATGACTGCACTTTATGCCGGAGAAGACCCCGAAAAGGTCACCAGAGCCTCACAAGATATGCAGGTGATCGCCAACGAACTCAACAGAATCGCCTATAAAACAGCTGCAAACTAGCTAAATATTACAATCTAGCTAGACATCAAAACATATTTATCTTATAAGGTTTCCTCCTTCTAAACTTAGCTTGAGGCCTGATAGCTCAGTTGGTAGAGCAACGGACTGAAAATCCCTGTATCCACACCCACTCATCAATACCCAAATCCGCTGCTACAGCCAACTTCGATTTTACAAAAAGTAAATGTGGAACCCAAATCCTAGCTATATCCTCACTTTGAAAAAATTTACGCCATATTGGTGATATTTTGTGTTTGTCTAAAATACAAAATATTTATAAAAATCAGTCATTACTGTAGAAAATCGGCCTGGAGGCTGCTTTTGAATGATTACACTTGCTATTTGAGTAAAATATGGCTATAATGAGCTCAGTTAGGTGTATAAACGGAAAGCTTTTTAAGCTAGCACTTATCCCGCCGTTTTCGGTTCTTACCCAAGAGTAAGAATATTCAAGAGGTTCCGATTACTTTTTAAAGCCCCTTCTTAGGGGCTTTTTTATATTGGAGTCTTAATTTCCTTATTTATATAAGTGTTATGCGCTATAATTGTAAATCGTATTGGCTTTCTCTTTTTCCTACGCAAAGCATGAGTTTCATCTCTAATATATGCGCTTTGAACGTATAAGTTTATACGTCCCTTTTTATTGGATTTTGATACCGTAAAATATATTTCATACTCTTGCAGATTTCCTTCGTCATTAACCATCTCAACAATAAAATAGTTGCCATGCGACGTATGGTAACATTTTCTATCTTTTAACGATTTAATAATCTCAGGCAGATTTTTGGATAAATTATATCTCTCAAAGCTGAAAATTCTTGTTTCTCTACTATCACTATATAGCAAACCTTCTTCTACAATTTCATCATCTAATTTTTTTCGAGAAAAACAATGGATACTAAAAATTACATCAAAATAATATTTTCTTTCTGGCTTATTATTTTTTGCTTCTTGTATAAGTGTGAACTCAAAAGGGTGAAGATGACTTAAATCAAATACTTCTCCTTTATATTGAAAAGAAACCCATTGCATTTTTTATTTTCTATTTCCTGTATTCTTGGTATTATGGACTGTGGTTTTTATCTAAGATAAGCGCCCCTCTTCCCTAGACTTGAAGGTAAAGTCACGCACACTACTAGTGACGGTTTGAAAAAGAGAGGCATTCTTCATTTATCAATATATACAACCCTACTACTCTAATAAATAAATTTCTGGCCTCATAGCTGCTAGCTCAGAAAATCCTAGGATTTTGTTAAGTCTGCACCACGTGGCACGCAGGGCTTCACAGACTACAAGGCTATAGCAAACATAAGTATTTGATTAAAAAAGGCAAGGCCAAGAAGGCTAGAGCCGTCACTAAGGACGGCTCCGATTACTCCTTCTACTCTAACGGTACGTAGCGTACATGGTAGTGGAGGATATAAATATGATATATAGGCAGTTCATTTGTCAAGAGCCAGAACGCTTGATAGCCTATGATTATCATAAGTGTGTTTTAATATCGTAGAACAAAATGGTAGCAACCACCATTATCTACTCAACTACTGCTTGATTTCCTTTAAAATCAATGCATTGATGGATTTAGGACGTGTAGCAACGTTAACAAAAGCGGTTCACCGCTCCCGACATACTAGCGGCATTAATTTGTCTATGATATAAATCTGACAACCTCATTGTCCTTCGAGTCGGGAAGACAAGAGAATATAACACCTGTAAAGGAAATATCTTGTAGATGCACTTTTGTTCATCTTGCTAACTTCCTGACACCATTTTCTTTAACCAACCGAAGGGAGTAATGAGATGACTACTGATCGTGATAATAAAAACATTGGCGAAAATATCCGGCTTTATAGAATTAAATCTGGGCTAAAGATAAGAAATTTAGTCAAGAAAATCGAGAAAACGCAAGGGATAAAAATAGAAAATGCCTCAATCCGCAAATATGAAAAAGGTCGTGTGCAAATTCCTGCTGCTGATCTGAACTGTATAGCAGCTACTCTAGGTGTAGATATTAAGGCATTCTACGAAGATCCAACAAATACCGTATTGATGGAAGATCCTAGAGCCACAAGTTTACTGGAAGCATTCAATATGATTAAACACCTACCAAATCGTGATATGTTGGTGTATTTAGCCAGACAGCTAGGTGGAAAGCACTAAAAAACGAAGGGGCACCAGAAAAATCCAACGCCCCTTAGTCGACCGGGAAAAGCCCAATCCTTACGTTTGATGTATAAAGAACCTCACGATTAGTCAAGTCTTGTACTATGCAGCCTTAACATCATCAAGTGATGCGCCAAAGTTAATGTGCAGTGGAGAACCATCTACAACCAATGCTGGAACTGATTTTACACCAGCTGATTCGGCTTCTGAAATACGGCCTTTATCCTCTCCGAGATGGACAATTTCGACATTATCCTTATCGGCGATATTCAGGATCTTTTGCTCAGCTTCCACACATACGGGACAACCGGCATGATAAAAAGTTGCTTTATTGCTCATAGTAAACTCTCCTATTAATTAGATTAAACCACCCTCCGGACATCCTTTATACTACAAAACTGGCTGTGTATCTATAGAAAACAGCATTTATCAATCACACAATTCTTCATAGACCTTGTTATGAGCGCGAAGAGACTTTTTTGTTGAGGTGGAAATGATCTCAACTTCATCATGCGATAAATATATAGGATGGGCAATCAAACAATAATCACTCACCACGATCCTTTGGGTGCAGGAGGTATTTATCGTCAGAATTATCAGTATTATGCTTAATCTTATTGGCATGCTCAACTCTATCCAAAGTATTTTCCAGATTGTCTTGTTCCTCGGCCTGTTTACCAGCAGCATATGCTCCGAAGAGAGAAATTCCTCGTAAGATAACATCACCAAACCAACCTAAAATTGCTGTTATAAAAACTTTCATGATTTTATCCCGGCCATAGGAACTCGGTGCAGCCTGATAGTATGTGAGGCAGAGAAATGGCCACACCAAGTATTAGTTTATGCATTTTTCTTCTCACCTTTTTCGGCAAGGAAGAAGCCGATAATCCCAGCAACACCTGTACCAGCAGCTGTGATATATTTTAGCAATTCTGCATCAACACTTACGTTGATGATCGCTAAACCTGCTGCCAGAGATGCATAGGATGACGGTTCTTTAAGCCTATCTAGAATTTTACGTACAAACTTCATTTTAACCTCCAGTCTGTTTGACGAACTCAATAATAGCCCAGCCAGCTCCGGTGAATCCCGCCAACACACCGGCTGTGACCAACGTGGCCACTAACTTTGCTATTACTGATTCACATCGTTTGCGGGATTTTCGTAAGAAAGCTATATCCTGCTGGGTGGATACGGGATGTTCCAGATCAAACCCGATTTTTATCAGGGTTTCGTGAACTGTTTCCTGTACCACCAGCTTTATGTCATCTGTGCTGAGTGCCATATTCATTCCGGTTTCTTATGACGGTTATCAATTGCCAACGACTTATTAACCACCGCATCGGCCTTGGAAGGTAAGTTCAGAACATTATTGAGCTTCAATTGGTTCATAGTCTCAATCACCGCTTCATTAATTTCAACCTGAGAGATCTCTTTTGCCTTATCGATTTTTCTTTTTTCTAAATAATCAGGTTCAGGTGGTAGAGGTGAATCAGGCTTTTTTATAACTTTAGCCCCGTCAAACTGGTCACCAATCTTGGTAAGGTCATCAATATCAATCCATTTGAGATCCTTGTGGACATCAAATACTTTATTCTCAATCTGGATTATCTCACCATTATGCACCAACGCTTTTCTAGCCATAATACTCCTCAACTATTACAATTCCGGCAGAACCAGCTCCACCATTACCGTTAAATGCTCCACCTCCGCCACCAGCACCGTACCCCTTGCCATTTTGTCCATTACCGCTAGGAACAGTAAGACCTCCCTGACCTAATATTGAACCACCACCAGCTCCGGAAATATATTTATGATTGATAATATCGGCACTGAGTCCAACCCCGCCATCACCACCGGATATATTGATATTACCTCCCGAACCAGCACCTGAACCTCCATTTGCAACACCACTAGCAGCAGTCCCTCCTGTCGCGGAACAAAAACTACCAAAAGATGATGTTCCTCCATTGCCGCCAGCAGAGAATGTCTGTCCTGCCCCACCAGCCCCAACAGTTATACTGACAGAAGAAACGGACGCGACATCGATATATTCAATAGCAGTTCCACCGCCACCAGCTCCTGCTGCTGCCTGACCATGACTACCACCTCCTCCACCGCCGCCAATAACGGTAACTTTAACCCTCGTGCATCCGGTTGGTTTTGTCCAGGTTCCTGATGCAGTAAACACTTGGATAGTCGGAGGAGTAACATTCAGATCGGCAAATGATGGAAGTTGCCCGGCACCATTGCTCTTTAAGAACTGCCCAACATTACCAGTATTCACTGCTGCTGGGGCATTAAGGTTATTAAAGCTGATAATTTCACCAGCAGTACCATTTGCAAGTTTGGCAAGAGTGACAGCACCATTTACGATCTTTGATGTATCAACAGAATTTGCCGCCAGCATTGATAATATAACGCCTAAATCATTGATCTTGATAGTACCGCCACTCGATGCCAAGCCTGAACCAAGGGTCAAAGGAGTACTGGTTAAAGGAGATAAATTCAGATGAGCAAGTAGATCATTAAACTTGGTAATCAGGTCATTAATATCAGTACGTGCCTGTTTCGGATCATCAGTCGATTGATCAGTATTGGTATTAGAAGCATTTGCCGGTAGAGCCATTTTTTAAGCTACGCCTTTTAGTTCAACATCTATAATTGCATCAGCAAGTGATGCAGAATTATTGTAGACCTTGAACTCGGCAGCCGGTAGACCATTAACGAGGCTGTTTTTATTTATTATCTCCCACGTCCAGCCTGCACCAACATTCTGTAATGTTAATCCTGCTCTGGTGATAGAAGTTATAGCTCCTTCCTTAGATCCAACCTGGAAATGACCGGCAGCAATGCGATTGAACCATGGGGAGTTTTCTATAGCAGTATTTACATCCTCAAAATCCTCGATATTAACCTCACCATCCAGAATGATAATCATCGATTCTATTGATGGTGCAACCGTATCTGTCACCTGAACCCTGTACTGCACATATTGCTTATCCTTAACCTGGCCGATAGTATTAATATCAACCCAGCTGCCAACTACACCACCATCAGTACTACTGCCAACTTTTACCTCAATAACCGGAGTACCATTTACCGATATGCTAGCCAGAGGAGTAAATGTTAATTCCAGACCTAGATCTATTTCCAAGGTTTCATAGGTAATGCTGGTATTCTGGGAAACTATAGTGTCCCACTTACCAGAAAGCAGATCCCAACTTGCCGGCAAATCGTCCCATGTTCCGGTAGAAGTTGCTCTGAGAGTCCCATCACCATCAGCAAAACAATTAGTTTTTACCCCAAGCCAGGTGGGATGCTCAATTTGTTGGTATAATGAACTGCGTAGTCTGGGATTTCCAAGCGTAGCCTGAATAAACAGCGCATTAATACTTTCATTACCGCTGCTATCAACCGCTTTACAGGCAAATGTGTAATCACCGGCAGAAAGTTCATTAGTTTCAAAAGGAGACACGGTAAGTAGTCCTTCATGCAGATCTGTCATTGCATTCCAGCTGGTCTCAGTTCCCAATTTAAATCTAATCTTAAATCCACCACCAACCCGCACATCATCTGCCAGCGGCGTTAGAGAAAATTCAAACCTTCTGGTACCATCAGCAAGTCTGGTTACCTTAAATAATGTCGGAGTTGGCGGAGGTTCAGTTTTACCAATAACAATATGATTTAATGATTCTATAAAACTACTTGGCACACCAAATGTATTAGTGGCACTGATTCTGATGTCATATGCAACACCATCTTCCACTGCACCGATAATATGTTCCGTTGCATCTGACGGTAGGACAATGCTGTTATATTTGGTAGTAGAGGATTTTTTATATTGCAGTTCGTAACTGCCAACAAACGCATCTACCGGTGCATCCCATGATGCTCTTATTCCTGATACCACTGTACCATCACTGCCAACAAATAATTCATTAGTGCCGCTAGAGAGCAGAAGATTACTCGGTGGTGCAGTATTAAACGGATTTGGTAGAGTTGATCTTGGTGGAGGTTGCACCAGAATCTCATCTGTTGTTTCATCAAAATCAAATACTGTTGCATCAGATTCCCTCAAGCCCATTTCAACAATAATTATCGGAGAACCTTCCTGTTCCTCAACAACAAATCCCCATTCTACTACCTCAAACGATTTATCAACAAACCCGAATCTGGGGTATGAGAATTGCACTGTATCACCGGCCTGCACCAAAAACCCTGACAGATTGGTACGGATTTTTAAGAATATTTCTCTTCGGTGCTTGTTCAGCTCAATTCGAGCCAGTCTTTGTGCGGTTTGAGATCTGGTAGTAAATGGCAGGTCATAATCAAAGAGAATTGGTTCCACACTATCTTCTGATGTATAGATACTGCTGCTGACAGCTGGATATTCATTAGTCTGGTCATAATTTAGCGGTGAGATATATAGACCTTTTACCGTATTAAACCGCTCTCTTCTGGAATGGCGGGTTTGCATCTCAGGCAGTGAGACCAGATCATCCTCACCCAACGATATTGTTGGAGACTGCCAACTTCCAGCAATAATATACCACAATCCGCCAGTATTGATGATCTTACCGGCAAATGAAGTTCTGAGATCTGTCAGAATATCCCAGGGATCGCGCTCAACTATAATAACACCACTGCATGTATATCTCGACTCTCCGGTTTTGATAATTTTTATATTACCACTACCGGCAGAAGTTATATCTACAGCAATACCGGCAAGTGCATCATCGTATGAAGCTGCCAGTTTGATTTCTACATCAACGTCATCAGTTTTACGTCTTTTTTCAATTATGGTGTAATATGAAGTGGAAGCTGTAATTCCACCCGGTAAAGTACCATCAGATGATACCTCAACTCTATCACCAGTCTGAAACTTACAAATCTCAGAATCCAGCGATATAGCATCTCTTGCAATATCAATGCTGGTAACATTATGGGATATATTATCGGTTGGTGTATTTTTTGAATTTACAAACTCATCACATATATTGGCTGAGGCAATCACTGTGGAATCATCAATTCTGCTGACTTTTTCACTATAGCCATATCTTGTGTTAGTGAGATAGTCCCTTGCCGCCAGAATAGGATTTAATGACCATTCTTCTACACCGGATCTCGGATCAAAGAATTTCTTACCCTTAACTTCGGCCGATGGCTTAGGCATACCCAGCGGAAATATCTCTCTATCATATTTAAACCGGATAAACAGATATGCATTACCTCTTGCCCTGAAATTATTATTAGCCTCTGCAACCTCTGCCACCAAATCCGGATCAGCAATTTGATCATCACCACCAAGATGCTTCTTTATCCTGACTTTGCCAGCATACTTACCGGAAATAATATTACCTGACGCATCAATATCTGTGGGGTATATCGGATCATCATTGAGATATACTGCGCCGATTTCCTGCACCTCATGGGTAGCCAGCAATACAGCAATTCTGGTAAACCCATCACCATTATCACCTTCGGCAATAAACATTGCACCGGATAATCTGGCCTCACCATATATTATTCTTCTCGGAGCAGCAGCCTGTCTTATAAGCTCAGTTCTATTATCAGATACCGGAGTAAATCCGGGAGATTTAGGTTTTGAGGATAGTGATGTTGAAAGCAACCCCAACCCTAGAGATGCACCACCAATTACCAGAGCAGTCTGCCCGACAGTCAGCGCACCGATAGTAAATCCAACCGCAGCAGACTGGCCAGCTGCCACTGCCGCACTGATAATAAGAGGTGCTGCTTGTGGCATTATCCAACCCTCCAGGCGTATTCAGCCATTTCTAGTGGTCTGGTGGTGAGTCCTTTTTTAGCAGCAATCAGGATTTCCTTGCCGTTCAAACTTACTATTCCGAGCGTGCCACCAACTTCCAACGTTAGATATATAACATCACCTCTCTGAGCTTTGAGTGGAGGAATTTTAGCAAAGTCGGATTCTGCACACATTTTATCAGCTGCTTCTAGCAATCCATCACCGGCATAATTTTGTAAAATAACCGCTGTTTCTTTTTTATTATGGTACTTTCCTCTGAAATTCGCAGCTGGGTCAATTCCGGTTATTGCCAAAATACAATTGCAGGCAAACATAGTACAATCATGTTCACTCCAGCGAAACTCTTTACTCGCAGATTCATAAATCTGTCGCTCTAAACACTGAACCCAGTTCTTTTTTCTATCTACCAAAGATAATCTCCTTTTCCTGCAAGCTGGGTATAAGATCAAATGCCTGATCATCAGGAAACTCCAGAGCCTGATCTTCCTTAGTCCAGAATCTCTTGATGACCCGGCGAAGTGACACCAGAATATTTTCCACCGATAATGTAATTACCGGATCATCCACATCATCACTGATATTCATTACATCCATTTCTGCTTCAAACATCAAAAATGGATCTGGAACTAAGATGCCGCTTTCATCAACGGCTGCGATATAGAGTGATGCTGCTCTGCCCTGATATGGCTCATTTAATGCCAAACTTATTAAATCAGGCTCCACACCGGATAATGTAAAAGTTACTCCGGTGGCTTTGAGTTCCGTTGTTTCCTCAATCTTGGAGATTTTAAGAATCTCTCCGGAGCCGTTATATACTTCACCATTCCAGAATAACTCTCCTAGTCCCGTCCATAAATTAAGATTACCGGAATCAAATTCTCCCTTTATCAGTAATATTGGCCTGGTATTTTCAGATGTGAAGTGAGTCACCATACCATTTGTCAAATTCCTTGCCATTATATCGCCTCAATTGCGCTAAACCCAACATCATATAAAGCTGCCTCATCAACCGACCACGGCATTTCGTTAGAAGTAAGGCGGAACCGCCCCTTAGCATCACTTACTATCACCGTCTCATTATCCGCAGGAGATGATCTCAGATCTGGCCAGATAGTCAGGGTGACTTCACCGGATGCATTACTATCCGCATCATCAAGAACCTTATAAATCCGTGCAGTAGACAGAGATCCTAACTGGATATAATCACCAGCTTTCAAATATCCTGTTACAGATGCAGGAACTCCATCAATAACCAGCTGATTGGCAGTTTGAGCTGCACCTTTTACTAATGGTGTTCCGGGATTGCCCGCTGCACCACCCTTGGGTATTTTGCCAGCAGGATCACCTATAAGGAATGTTCCTTCCTTACCGTTGAGTTTGAGCAAGAAACTATTCCACTGCTCGGCCTCATCTCTGGTCATTGGTGGCAGTTGGACACTAATACCGATAAGCTGACGGGCAAATCTTTGCACCTGCATTTTACCGGAAGATGGAGACTGGGTTACAGCAACAGTTGCTTGCGGTGTAAAAGTAAAGCTCTTAAATCCGGGTGATGGTGGTATATCTAGCGGGTAAGTTATCATATCACCCCACTAGAAATGCTGGATTTCTCTGAACTTCATTTTGCACAACCCGCTTGGCACGGGATTCTATACTGGAGTCTATTTTTTTAAGCGCATCAATAATTTCTGTGCTGACACCGGGAGATGCACCTTTTGCATCAATATTATAGTTGATGATAATTCCGTCCTTACCCTGTTGTCCTGGAGTTTTTACCGTAACTTGTTCACCTCTGGTGGCCATAAAACTAACCGGAGTTTTATCAGTACCACCGGAGCCACCAACCTTAAATGATCCACCATTGGCAAATCCGGCGAATGGAACACCGGTTGCAGCTGCAAATCCACCGGGCGGAATGCCACCGGTAGATGCAAATGACCCGCCACCAAAGAAACTAGTTCCTAAGCTAAATAATGAACCAAGAATATCACCAGATCCTCCGCTACCACCAACACTTGCAGCTTTTATCTTCTGATTGATAATATCTTGTAGGATATTTATTGCTACTCTGCCCAAATCTTCCCAGCTTTTTATCTCACCTTTCAATCCTTCTTCGGTGAGTTTCTGTATGAAGTTTAGTTCCTCAGTTTGTTTGGTAAGGGTAGCAGTTTTTTCATTGGTTTTATCGAGAGTGGTACGCAATCTCTCCAATTCTGCATTATACTCACTTTGAGTAATTTTACCAGCATCCATCACCAGATTTAATTCAGCTACAGAATCATTGAACTTATCTACCGGGGTTTTAAGCCCGGATTTGATTTTATCCGCAATCCGGTCTAGATTATCCTGTTCTTCCCTGACTTTCTTCAAACTCTCCGCTACATCATCGGCAGACTCAATACCAACTTCCTTAAATTCCCTGAATGTGCGGTTTATTTTCTTCTGATTCTCATTTATTCGCTCAAACGCCTCATCAGCAGCCAGATCGAGCATTTCATCGCTAACCAATCCTACACTATTGGCAATACCTAAAAATCCTAATCCCAATTCATTGAAGAACTTACTGGAAGTTTCACCATCAACCATTAACTCCTTAATACCATCAGAAAGATCAGTAATAGCAGGAAGGATATTTACCAATATAGTTCTGGCCAGAGCCTCCATTGATAATTTTAGTCTGGTCAGAGAATCATTAAACTCAGCTATAGTTTCAGCATCTTCCTGCGATAATGTCAGTCCCAATTGCTGGGCTTCTTCCCGCATTGCCCTGAGTCCCTCTGCGCCACCACTAAGAGCTGGAAGTAACTCAGTCCCGGAGCGTCCCATAATGTCCATGGCAATCCGGACTCGCTGCGCTGGATTCTCTACCTTGGATATGGCTTCTGCGACAACTTCAAACTGTTCATCGATATTGAGGGATTTGATCTCTTCAACGGAAATCTCCAACTCCTCAAATGCTCGCTTAGGAGTGGATAGACCATTAGTGGCATCAGACACACTTTTGCCCAATTTGGTCATCCCCTTGGCGAATGTTTCCATAGATGAGCCGGTAAGTTCTGCTGCTAACCTGTATTCTGATATGATCTCTGTACTGATTTCCAGTTGCTGGCCGAGTTTGTGGATCCTATCACCAGTATCGAGAATGGATTTTGCCACCGCACCGGTCAAAGCTCCGGCAACAAGAGTTGCCATACTGTTAAATGCTCTGCTGACACCGGCAACTGCACCATTTACCGATCCCAAACCTCTTTTTACCGATTGAAATGCCCGACCTGTCTTATCATGAGCCTGTATATCAAATCTTACTCCGGTCATGATTCTTCTCTATGATATTTAGATATGCTATCCATCCCATAAATTCTGTTACTGACATTTCCAGCACCTCTGATACTGTTTTGCTCAAGAGATTACCGACCCGAAAAATCATGAACATTTCCGGATCGCTTTTTAGTTTCCCTCAAATTCCTCAATTCTCTCACCATCACTGGCAGTACCAATAATCCGGGCAGCAATTTTAGCAACTATGGAGCTATCCACACTTTTCATGAGCTGCAATCTTTCTTCCTGTTTAAAATAAGGCTCACCATTAGCATCCTTGGCTTTAAGTAGCAGAATATGTGAGGCAAGTTCCAGATCATCACGAGAATCACGTTGTAATCTCTGGCGTTCAGATAAAGTTAGCGGGGTAGCATATATAACAACCGGATCTTCTCCATCCTCACTCCACTCTGGAACGAGGATTTTTCTAGGCTCAGAAGTTAAATCCTTATAATGATTTACGGCCTTTTCTATTAGTCTTGACATATTTCCTCCTTTAAACGACATCAGACCAGGTCAATGCACCATTGCCCTGAAATGAAATTGATTGTTCCACCATCCCATCAACAGCTGCACTGGTAGAAACTCCGGTTATAGTAGCAGAACCGGAGGCAAATCTGTCACCGGTGGCATCGCCTTCCGGATAGAAATTGAGAATTGCTACGGCAGCACCTATGGTAAGTGCACCCTGACCATTAGTATCAGTTTCATCCCAGAATAAACTGAGCGATCCCGACCATGAATTAAGCGTAGGTTTATGAGTTCGCCAACCAGCGTTATCTAATGAAGTGCTATCAACCGTCTCGGCAGTTTCATCAATCGACCATTCCTTCACTTCCTTAATCTGGTCAGAGCCAACCTTGACCTGTCCTTCCTTACCAGCATGTGTTGCCATATCTTCCTCCTATATTGTTACACAAAATCTTGCGGGTTATTCTCCAGAGTTTCATAGCGCACGGAGAAAGTAAGAGTTGCTACAGCAACCGGCTTTTCTCCATCGCCGGAAATTTCTATTTTTGTCTCAGTAAGGTTTATCCACTTCACCATATCCAGAATATCTGTATCAGCAGCGATTGCTGATTCCACCTCCACTGCAATCTTGTCAATGAGTCCGTCAATATCATCGGCTAGTTTGGCATATATCTCGACTGCAACATCCAGCATCCGCACTAACCTGCTATTCATAGTTGCAGGTTCCGATTGCTCGGAGAGAGTGTAGACGGCAATTCCCGGCAAAGAATCAATATCCATCGGATAAACCCTAGAACCGAACACACGCTTCTTAGTGGTCGGCAGTCCAGTTAGAGTCTGGATAATCCGTTGTCTTATTTGTGTTCTGGCATGTGCCATATCAATCTCCGATAATCTGGTGGTCGTTTTCTTCTAAAACCAAGGTGGTAACTCCTGTTCCATCCGGCTCGATGCCGACAATTTTATAATCGATGCTATCGATACTCAGACTATCACCGAATTTGACGTCCGAAATATCGGCAAAAGCACAAGTGAACCGGGCATTTTCACCACTCACATCCACCATTCCACCAGCAACTGCCAAATATTCATTGTCGAAAATGCCGAGAATTTGCTTTTCCACACCAACCTGCGGGGTATATGTAGCAACCACAGCAAAATCCTGATCATCGAAGAAATCTACGATATTTTCGGCAAATGGCATAAAATCCCTTTGGATTTGCATTAATATAGAGCTATTATACCGCCACTATTCCCAGCCGGGAGTAACAAGAATTAGGCTAATTTGAGGGGAATTTGGGATGATTTTGGCAAAAAATGGTTTTAAGAGCAAAAAATATCAAAAAAATGTGGAAAATTTAGTCCAGCAACCTATTGATATATAAAGATTATTAAAATTCATCCCGAAAAATATACATTTTTTTTGAAAATAATTTAAGCACTGTCATAAAAGTTTAACATAACTGTGTTATAAACTAAGCACCTAAAGTAATAGCTAAGTACAACAATGAACGAAGACAAAGAAAACACAAAACTACTAAAAACTCTGCATGAAAGAGTTGGATGGTTTAATCTGGAAGCTTCCAGTATTGAGGGTGAGCATGCAATACTGGTCGTTGGTTCTAGGTTAGATGTAGTAGAGACACGGGCTAGACTTCACTACCTTTCTTCTGATCAAGGCGAAAGAGATAGGCAGCATCTATACGCTTTTGGGCACTTACATAGCAGTGATGGCGGGATTATTGATATGTTTATAAATCAATATGATGTTGGAGGTGAACAGAATAGTCACTTTGATGAAAAACATCCTGATAAAGAATCTATAAAAGTCCCTTTATCAGCTATTAAAAAGATAGTTGATATTCCTCAAGCTGAGTTCAAAGAGATAAGCGAAACTATGGAAAAAATAACACCCTATGCAGCTAATTCTATGGGAATCAATAACAACATGACACGTAGCGTAGTTGGTGTTACAAAACCACAGTATAATAAAGACCTAAATTTTAATGAAGTAAATGAATTTATTCTTGAAGTAAAACACCCTAAAGCAAGTACAGAGCGATTAGAAGATTTAGCTAAAGGAGCGGTGTCTCTAATTAACAGCCAAGATAAAGAGTTGGAAGGAAAAGATAACAGGAGACTAGAAGCAAGGCATATTCAAGATAATAAATTTGGTTTAAAGTTCTTAAAAATTCCGAGTAACAAAACGCCTAGCATATTATATTCTGCGGCTATGGCAATTGCCATTGGAGGGCATGAAAAAGGTTCTATAAAAGATGCTGCATTCGCAAAAGCTGGATTAGCATTACATGTCAATCCTTCATATTGCCCATCCGATAAGGAACTAGATAAGCAAGCCTCAAATCTTTCAAAGCTCAATAAACCATCAAAAGATAGTGGTGAATTAAGCATTTAATCACATTCAACCATCACCTGCCTTCTCAGCTTTTTTACCATTGCCGGTGGGTTTGATGCCAGTAAGTGCCGTTTTTAACCCAGCTTTCTTGATATCGGGCTTTTCTTCTTCTGTATCTTCGGATTTTGGGTCGGTAGGTTCCTCCTCAGGTTCCGGTTCATCACCAATGATTTCAGCCTTACCCATATTAACCAGATCCTGAGCTACCTTCTTCGGCAGCTCGGCCTTCTTGCCAACCTCCACAGATTTTCCGTCAATCATACAACTGCGCAAAATATGCACCGTTAGTTTTTCTGACATATGCACCTCCTATATTCCACCTACAGAAAAGCTCTCAGGGTGACGAATCGCCACATCAACATCCTGATGGGCGTTGATCCTGATACCACCAGCCCTAAAACCCTGTGGATTAGCATTAATATAGAGCTATTATACCGCCACTATTTCCAACCGGGAGTAACAAGAATTAGGCTAATTTGAGGGTGAATTTGGAGTGTTTTTAGGCAAAAACAGGTTTGAAGGCAAAAAATATCAAAAAAATTGATAAAAACTTAATCCAACAACCCATTGATATATAGAGATTATTAAAATCTACTCTAAAAAATATGCATTTTTTTGAAAATAATTTGAGCAGTGTAATAAAAGTTTAACATTTCTCTGGTATAGTGTTTGCCATAGATGAGATGAGCTCTTTATTTTAGGGAGCATTCCTAACCCGTTATATGCTGAAAACCATACCGGCATATGACACTTAAACAGAGAGAAGAACAATGGCACAAAGAGTCTGGAATACAAGACTGGAGAAAGATAATAGCAATGTAAGTCAAGATGGCTATACAGCAATTGCCTTTCGTAAAGAAGAATCTAAGGAAATTCTGGATAAACTTGATAAGCAAATAACATCAAGCGCAGATGAAGAAAAAAGACTTATAGGTGTAAACTATGTAAAGAAAGAAGTTTATGCTGATATAGGAAATGTACAAAATGCATTTCCTAATGATAAAATAATATTATCTAAAAAGGTTGAAAAATTCCTAAATGATCATAAATCTTGGCAAGAAAAGATTAAAGAGCAAAACAGCATTAATATTAAGACTACTGATGTTGACGCTAATGGTCTAATAGAAAATCTTCAATCCATGAGAGATGAAAAAATAATCGGTACAAATGCATCGTATAAGGCTCTTGAGGTAATATTAAAGTTTCAAGCATCTGAGAAGGGAAACAAAGAATATACCCAAGTGACTAAAAAAGATATTGCCCGTTTGTCTGGCCTTAAAGACTTATCCATGAAGAATGTAATAGAAAAGACAGAAACAGCTATATCAATGTCAGATAACAGGGTTACTAATATACTTAGTGATATTGAAAGCACAAAGGCTTCTGCATTGGAGTCTATTAAAAATCATGATGAACGCACATTTGCTGAGGCAATATCTCATCACTTAAAAGGAAAAGAAGTGAGGACTACTTTTGTTGACAATGCTGCTAATAGCGCTACTGATATTCAAGAAAATATCAATAGTTCAGTTAGAAAAACTTTAGAACAGCACCAAAATTTAGAAAAACTACTAAAGCCGTTTGAAGAAGTACGCTCTAAACAAATGCAACAGGGCTAACCACCACCCATTTTCTCAGCTTTTTTACCATTGCCGGTGGGTTTGGTGCCAGTTAGTGCCGTTTTTAACCCAGCTTTTTTGGTATCGGGCTTTTCTTCTTCTGTATCTTCGGATTTTGGGTCGGCAGGTTCCTCCTGAGATTCTACCACCTCATCACCAATAATCTCGGCCTTACCCATATTAACCAGATCCTGAGCCACCTTTTTCGGCAGCTCAGCCTTCTTGCCAACCTCCACAGATTTACCGTCAATCATACAGCTGCGCAAAATATGCACCGTTAGTTTTTCCAACATATGCACCTCCTATATTCCAGCTACAGAAAAGCTCTCAGGATGACGGATCGCAACATCAACATCCTGATGGGCGTTGATTCTGATACCACCAGCCCTGCCGAGAGTTACAGTATCTACCCGCAGATCAAGAACTCCCCACTCACCAACAATCACATCCGCCCAGTTGCCAAAGTAATATTCATCATTGGCAAGCTGCTGAGTAACCGCAGCCCTGTAGCCATTAACAATACCTTCACCCGGAGTCTGGCCATTCTCCCAGATGAACTGGGCAGTATTGGCTGCTTTCTCTGTGGTTTTCAGCTTCTCACGACTATTAGCATTCATCAAATATGCCAGAGAGCCAACATCAGCATTGCTGGTAGCAACATCAGTCTCCAGCTCTACCATATTGGCATATGTCGGCGCACCCGCAGCTATAGTCACAGAACCAACCCCGGTAGTATTCTTGAGACCTGTAGGCTGGCCAGCTGTACCGCTGCCTTTTAGCACTGCCAGATCAATCTCTGTCGCCAAATCGATAGAAAGTGATTCCTCAACCAGACCTTGTGCATCCGGAGAAGATTGCAGTAATAATTTGCGGCTGAGATCTACTGTTGCACCAACAGTTTTCGGGGCAAGAGTAACCTGACCAGTACCGGGTGTAGATTCAGTAACATCAACACCTTCATCCACCCAGAATGCATTACCACCAGCGGTTTGTTTGGGGATAGATAAATCACCAACCAATCCGCTCATTACCCTGGCACCAAGCCTGAGTACCAGCAGTTTATTACGCAGCAGATCTATAAAAGATGATGCCATATGCTCGGTTCCTTTTAAATAACCACCTTGTGCATCTGTACCAACTGTCATTGCCCGCTCGTGATATTTTCCAGTAGTCAGAATATCTATCGGAACTACCAGCTGTCCTTCAAACTTGCGGTGAGAATGAGCCTTTCTGGCAGCTTCACATACCTCCATTTCAAATCCGGCATCTGACCAATCGCCATCAGCAGCAGCTAATACTGCCTTGGTAAAATTGAATTTCTGTTTTTCTTTTTCAGAAAGGCCTAGCTCCTGACTGGCATTACTAGTCTGAATAGCTGGTTTCTTATCCAAATTATCCAGAATATATGAGCGGAACTCACCAATATTCTTGCCATCATTAACATACTCATTAGCAGCTTCCATCATATTATGTTTGCTACCCAGAGCCATGATTTCTGTGACGCGCTTGCGCTCATCATTAGTCACCTCTAGGCGAACTTTTGCCATATCCACTTCCGGTTTTGGTGCTGGATCGGGCTGTTTTACTTCTTTTTCCATTGTAGTTTTCTCCATAGTTGTATTAACAATTTCAATTTCTCTTTCCTCACCAATTTGAGATCTACCGATTCCCACCGATTGATCTGCCGGTATAGATACCAGAGAAACTTCCAGAGGCTCCCAGTCAATAACCCGGAATATATCCGGCTCATCTTCTGATTTCTCCTCCATAACCATCTTGTGAATCCTGTACCCAACCGAGATATTCTGGCGGATACCATCCTTCACATCCTGAAAAAACTCCTCAGCACGCACGCTCTTCCCAAAACGTACCACAGCCCGACCCACCAGGTCTGTACCAATAAAAGCTTTTTCAACAACACCAATCACATCATCTGGATTATGATCAGCTAATAACGGTGCGCGCCCGGATGCAACCCAGTCTGAACGCACACTTTTTTCTCCATGATCGAGAATCTCTATTCCGAAAAACCTCTCATAAGGATCCTCGCTGGAAAATGATAATTCTATAGTACGGTTTTCAGAATCAGGATTTTTCAGCTGCGCCATACGGTGCATTAGTCCTGAAACAACCGGTTTATTCTTCCTCTTCTTCATCATTTGCTTCTTCTACAATTTCATCCATCAAGGAAACTCCGTACTTCTCACGAAGTTTCTTTTCTACTGCAAGCTGGATATATACATCTTCAATATCCATCCCTTGCTCACTGGCCACATCCTGAGCCGATTTCAGGCCACCATCTATGGCATCGCGATTGGATCTGACTTCTTTAACCGGATCAACCCACATCCAACCGCGTGGCCGCCATATAGGTTTATTAAACTTCTCAAACTTGCTCACCGGAAGACTAATTTTTCCAGTGGTGATAGACATCAATAACCAATCCTCAAATATCTGCTCATGAAGATTCTCTATCGTCCAGCGTTGCAGGATTTTCCATAAATCTCTCTCCTCAATATTCCCCTGCCGAAGAGATGAAAAATTCACCCCCTCCAGATCATTAGCCAGACTATTATATGAAACGCCCATCCCGGCAGACATACCGCGCAGAATAGATTTAACAAATGGTTCAAATGCACTTGTCGGATGATCAGGGCTGAACTCCCTAAAATCCACTCCCTCCGGTAATTGCTCAAATGTACCGGGATCAGCCTCAGTTATAATATCACCATTATCTTCCTGATCCTGACCTACATATGCCTCACCATCAGGAGATACAAAAAATCCCATCTTCGATGCACCAATCCTGGCAGCAACCAACTCTGCCTCCTGATAACCATTTAACATATTAGACCGGGTCATCGCAGCATGCGCCCAGGGCACACCACGACTTTGCGATATTCGCTCAGGTATATATGCATGGATAATTTCTTCTGCCGGAATACGAATGACTTCGTCTTTTTTACGTGAACCTAATGCATGCTCTCCCGGATGACGCTCATGAATATAATATGCAACTGGACGGTTCCATTTATTGATCTCAATGCCCATCCGCACAATATTGCCATTCGGTAAATCTTCATTATGATTTTCGCTTAAATGATCAGCTTCAATCAGTTGTAGTGCAAAGCCAAACTCATTGTGAGAGCCTTTTACCTTACGGATTAATACTTCACCATCCTTGGCAACAGATTCGATAAATAACTGCTGAACATCGATAAAAGAAAGTTTACCATTTACAGTGCAGTTCTTTTTCTTACACCACTGATTCCAGGCATCCTCAATAATCCGGTTGGCATTATCATCAAGTATAGTCTCACCATCTTTGGTGACATTTTCAACGGCACGGTTCTGTAATACAATTCCTGAATTACCAATAACATTTACCCTACATTTACGCAGGAAATTTTTAAAATATGGGTCATTTTCAGAAAGTATGCGTGATCGCGCACGTAACGATTTTAGATCAGATCTCAAAATTGCATCAGCAGAACTAACCGATACTCCCCAGCCAGCAGTCAGATTATCTATTTTAGCAGCGGCATATTTTCTATACATGCGTGGGTGAGTACGTTTCGGCTTTTCTTTTCTCAGGAATTTGGGAATAATATTCATCTATTAAACCTCACCTGTATCTGGCCACTACCAAGACCTTTGCGGATATTTTCAGCCTTCTCGAGTTTACTTCTCTGGCGCAGATATTCATTGCGAAGAATAATCAAATCAGGAATTGATGTTCTGGAAAGTGACCTGCCATTGATAGAGTATGATTCCTGATCTTTACTAGCACGGTTTTGTATTACCGCCTCAATAGCATCCAACACCGTTGTAATATGCAATAGCTGCTTATAAGTACTGGCAGTGGAGATAACTTTTAAGATTCCCTCTGCTACAGTATATATCTCACCGGATTTAGAAATTTTCGCCTGCCACCAGTAATCACCAACAGAAAATGATGAACTATCTGCAATAGTGATCAAAAATCCTTTACCATCAGCAATAATCTCAGTGCCAAAACTCAGCACCTGATCAGATGCTCCGCCCAGGATATACTGCAACTGCCAGCCATCATCTGCCGGATAATCTGCAAAAGTCTTTTTCCACTTTACAGTATCACCCTGAGTAATCAGTGCAGGTTCATAGGATAATATCATATTACTTCCATGAATTAACAAAACCGCCCTGTGGCCTACTATGAGGTCTTTTTCTGGGCTTAGATTTATTATCCACGGATTCTTCCTCGCCGGTACTATCCAATTTTGTGATACGAGAATGCAGTCTCTCAGCTATCTTCTCAAAATCAGGCTTCAAGATTTTTAGAGCTGCCATACCATATACCCGGCAATCCAGAACTTCATTTCTGCGATAAGTCTTGATCCATTCCTTTCTGGTGCGGCCTTTATGAAATCTCTTAACCTGCTTCTCAGAAGTTAGTTGCTTGAAAAACTCCTCATCATATCGGGATGGATGATGACAAAAACCAGCACCCGGCTCCTCAATTTTAAGTCTGCCAAATATCACCTCCTTGGCAGTATCCACACCCAGCGGAAATAACTTTACCCTGAGCGCATTATTACGGGTGAATTTGCCGACTACCGGTTTACCATATTGGCTCTGACCTTTAATTGCATATATTCTACGCTTCTGTCGGGCTTTTTCTTTGCAGTATTGATATACCTCCTCGGTATGATGGCCACCGGAATCTATACATACACAAGAAATAGGCAGATCTACCCCTAGTGCATGAGGGATTTTTGATAGCAATATATCATCCAAAGATTGCCACACTTCTCTTTTAGATGGACTGCCGTGCAATACTACATAATCAATACTCCAGAACTCTTCATCCACACCCCAGCCCTGAATCTCCAGCTCAATCCTGTCATCCTGAATATCAACACCGACAGTAATAACCAGCACACCCTCCGGTGCAGTGTCATAATCCTCAACTCTGGACTGTAATGAATCTTCATCCAGACCTTCGGCATCAGCATCTTCTTCCCAGCATTCGGCCAGTGATGTATTGATAAAAGTCTTCAAAGTTTCAGGGAGTTTCTTGGCTTCTAAAAAATTTAGTGCAATCTCGCCCCAACTCACCCACGGAGAATATAACTCATTTAAGTAAAATCCAGCAGTACCATGAAATTCTTTGTCAGCCAGCCACAGGCCATTCTTCAACATAAACGGCTTATCACCATTGGTTAGTACTACACCACAATGTGGACAGATATAAACTGCATCCTCCGGTTTACCATCATCCCACTGAATCTGCGCCCAGGTTAAGACCTGCATCTCATCACAATGCGGGCATGGTACATAGAATTTGCGCTGATCACTTGATTCATATGCGGCATCAATTCTGCTCTCACCCTTAATAGTAGGAGTGGAGCTCATCACAATCTTGCGGTTCCAGAAATTCTTTGCTCTTGCTCTAGCCAGGTTCACCGGATCACCTTCCACACCGGCTGAGAATGGATAGCGATCTACTTCATCGAGAAGCACTATTCTGATCGGTCTGCTCGATAGTGATGCAGGTGAATTTGCACCAGCCACCGTAATATGACCACCGGGGAATTTCTTATGCAGAATAGTATTCTCCCCATCACGTTTGCGCTCCGTCTTAATCAGGTTACTCAGAGCAGGAGTATCACGTACCATTGGTGTCAGACGATCTTTACTCCATGCTTCGCCGATTAATAATGTAGGTTGTACCAGCAATATTGGTGATGGATCCTGATCAATAAAATACGCAGCGATATTATTAATAATTTCAGTCTTACCAACTTGCGATGATGTCATAATCACCACCACTTGCGTATCACGATCATTGATGGAATCCATTATTCCGCGCTGATATGGTGCACGATCTGTATACCATTTACCCGGCTCTGCACTGGATTCAGAAGATAGATAGCGATACTCGTCAGCCCATTCACTGACTTTTAGCGATGGCGGGGGCTTTACTGTCTGGCTTGCGCTCCTTATGATTTCTTTTACTAGACTGATTGTCTGGTTCATATTCTGACAACTCCGTTAATGCCTCATAAATTTTACCACGGACGATCTCCTCTATTTCAGAGACCTTCGTTATAGTGACAAGCTGATGGGCTATGGCATGTGGAACTGAAAGGCAGCGTGACCGGAAATTATTCAACATCGGAAGCAGAAAATCATTAACCTCATCTATCGGAACTAACTGGCTATGCATCACCTTAACCTCAAGCTCAGTCTTCTCAGCCTGTGCACTGAGCAACCGGGTTCTCTGAATATGCAGTTGCTCTGGTGATGGAGTTTTACCGATAGATAAATCCTGCAAATATTTTACGTATCCCTGAACAGAAGCTATAAGATCATATTTTCCTCTACCGGCTTTTACAACAATATCATCCTTGGCCAGTTGCTGAACTCGTCTTACTGTCACATTAAATAACTTGGCCAGAAACTCACCTGACACTAACGGTCTATCGGACATTGAACTTTTCCTTTGTGTTGAGATTTACTGCATCATTGCCGGTAAAATCCTGCCAGCGTTTGACGATAACATCGCAGTAACGCGAATCTAATTCCATCCCGTAGCAGATACGGTGGGATTTCTCAGATGCAATTAATGTAGAGCCGGAACCAAGAAATAAATCGAGAATAAGATCATCGCTCTTACTGCTATTATTAATAGCTCTGGTGATCAGCTCTACTGGTTTCATAGTAGGATGGACTTCACTTTTATTCGGTTTATTCTCATGCCAGACTGTTGACTGCTTACGATCGCCATACCATTTGTGAGTACCACCCTCAGCCCAGCCATATAATATTGGCTCATGCTGCCAGTGATAATCCTGCCGGCCTAATACGATAGTATTTTTAACCCAGACTATAACCTGCTTTAAGAGCCATCCACTTTCTACCATAGCTTTTCTGAACTCATGACCAGCACTATCAGCATGACATACATAAATAGCAGCACCGCTCTTAGCAGAGTTTCTCATATTGGTAAATGAGTTCACCAGAAACTCATAGAATCCTGATGCAAAATTATCGTTCTTTATCTTGAGGGCATCCTTGGTCTTACCAGTATAATCCACATTATATGGTGGATCGGTAAATATCATATCGGCTTTTTTATTACCCATGAGTTTGGCAACATCCGCTTCCTTGGTGCTATCACCACACATTATTCTATGATCACCCAACAACCATATATCACCGGGAGCAGATACAGGATCTTCCGAGGCTTCCGGCACAGCGTCATCATCTGTCAATCCCTCCACCTCTTCTACATTAATCAGTGAGGCGATTTCCTCAACATCAAAACCAGTAAGTTCGGTATTATAATCCAGCTTTTCCAGATCAATAAGCTCCAACCCCAGCAATTCCATGTCCCACTGGGAAAATTCATTGGTTTTATTATCAGCAATACGATATGCCTTGACCTGCTCCGGGGTTAGTCCCTTTGCTATATGAACCGGGAGTTTTTTAAGCCCCAGACGTTTTGCAGCTTCCAGTCTGGTATGGCCAACTATAATAACCATCTCCTCATCAACCACAATCGGCTGACGGAAGCCAAACTCTTTAATAGAAGCCACAACTTTATCAACTGCACTATCATTCTTACGAGGATTTCTGGCGTAAGGGATGATACTTTCTGTCTGAATTAGTTTTATTTCCATAGGGTCATTTCGCATTTCAAAATACATTTTCTCCTGATTTCTGCTTATCAGGGAGTATAAAAACGAAACGAAATGGACTTTTGGCTCCAGTGTCTAGCTATAAAACGCGCTTACGCGTTACCCTCGTGGCGATCCGCGAGTTAGTACCTTTTTGATTTTGAGGAGGAATACAAATAAAAACTCCCCCGCACCAAATTAGGTTCGAGGGAGTTTGTTGATAGGTTTGGTAGGTTATGATGCTTATGATAGCAGCGAATACACCTCACCAGAAGTCACATAATTATCTGGCGGTTCTGAGAGCCTGTTGTAATCTGGTAGCAAAGTTGCGGTTGAATTTTCTTTTGACAACTTTCTCAGCTATTCTGGCAAAGCCAAATCTGCGGCGAACGTTTGCAGTCTTGGTATAGACAAACATAGTGGTGATAGAAGACTTACCACGCTTCTTGAATATACCTTTTTTAGTGGAGAATATCTTATCGCTTGATTGTAATAGTTGCCGTGCACCACCAGCTTTGCGGTATCTCTTGGCAACCTTAGCAGTGGGAACAGCAATCACACCACCGGATTTAGGTGTTTTGATGCCGCCCTTTTCTTGCAGTTCAGCGAAAGGTGCATTGGTGAATATGCTGGCAGTCAGACGGGTTTTGTTGGAGAATTTGATCTTGATGCCGGTTGGTTGCTGCTTTAACCACCATTTCTTGCGGTTATCAAATATATGTGGAATAGCGGCCTGTATAGACTTTTGGGCATCAACAGCGGTGTCATTTATCGCACGGGAGGTAGCAAATGGCACCTGTTTCTTCTCGACACGGCTTAAAAACCGTGTAAATTCCTTGATATTATCCTTGATAATCACCTCTGGCATGGGGCTATTTTAAGCCTAAAACAACCCTTTTGGCAGGTGATTTGAGGGTAAAACGGCAAAAATACTGGTTTTTGCGAAAAATATGCAAATTATTTTGCCTAACAACCCATTGATATATAAAGATTATTAAAATCATCTCTAAAAAATATGCATTTTTTTGAAAATAATTTGAGAAGTGTCATAAAACTTTAACATTTCTCTGCTATAGTGTTTGGCATGAAAAGCTTAATGGTGAGCCTTTTTGTTACTATGGAGAAAACTAATGGTTAAAAAACCAGAAGAGTATAAAAAACCAAAAACAGAGAAACAGCCTGACCTGGAAGAGCAACGCGAAGCTCAATGGCATACTGCACATGATTTCAAAATGGCGGCTGTTACATTCTTTAATGGTGGACCGAATGAAAAAAGAAAAGATATTGTGTATGAAAACAAGGAGAAGGACAGCACATGGAATAGAGACTCTATAATGTGGATTGCTAGATTTGAGTTTGATGACGTAATCAGCAAGACAAAAGAAACTTTAAAACCAGGTGAGGAAAAAGACTTTAAATTATTAGAAAAAGTCGGTAGCGCGTTACATGCTTTAAATCATATAGGAGAGTATGAAGTAATAATGAACGATAAATATAGGATTGATAAAACTGCACCCGGAATGACTGGTTCTTTGAGCTCAGTACAGCTATGGGCCGGTGGTTTAAGAGATAAGTATAATCCAGAGTGGGTTGATAAAGAAGATAGGGTATCAAAACAAGATGTTGAGAATACCTATAATATGAAAACCAATATGGAAAAATTACTTCCAAATTTGGTGGAAGGAACACAGCTACATACTTTGATGAGTGCCGTGCATGAAATAGCAAAAGATTCAAAACTTTATGAAAATATAGATAATGTTAAGTCCATGCTAAAAGGGCAAGATAGACCTTTGACACAAAGTTAACTTCAACACCCTTCCACCTGAATAAACACATCAAACACCTTTTCGTATTTACGGCCAGCGACAGTAACAATACGGTTGTAGATACGGTAGGTCAGGCCAAGAGTTCCACCATCAAGATTGATTACGGTTTTATTGCCATTGATAAAAGTCCCACCCTGGCTATATGTTGGTGATGGTGCAGAAACACTGACATTCACCGTAACACCATCCGCCAGCGTAATTTCTGTATTGCCAACGCCATCAACATCATTACTCGGTACAATCCACACACTACTGGCGATAGAATCGCCCAGTGCATCCAGTTCGGCGGAATAATCGCATGTGTAATCCTTATCGGCAAATGGAGCCTTGGGGAATTTGTGGATTTTCGACACTGTATTCCCCTAAGCGGCAGTATCACCAGCAACTTTTAAGATCACTGAGTCAGAATTAAACGCAGCTGCTCCGGGACTTATCACCCGTTCAAGCCATACCGCTTTATGCTGCCCGGCGGGGATATTGCCAATAGAAAGACCTGTGGCCTTCGATGCCGGACTGGAAAATGTCACTCCTGCCGGTGCAGTATCTTCATCGGCAACACTCTGTTCAGTTCCGTTAATTGCACTGGTGCCAAGCCCAATATCAACATCACTGTCAGTGCTGGGAGTATCGGTATCAATCCAGATTACGGCATTCTGCAATGTCAGGCTACCATGATTATTCTTCACATAAATACAGCGATATTCGGTATCACCAGCACTCGATTCATCGCTGGATACATCATCAAACAGGTTATTGAGCGTGGCATCGGTGATTTGCGTTGAGCTTATTGCGCCACCCAGCGAGGCATCGACATCACTATTGGCAGCACCACCGGATAAGTGGAAATCTATATCAGTTGAGGCTATCGGCATTTTTATTCTCCTAAAGTTACGGTTGGTAAAGCAATTGTTCGATCCTCCTGCGGGATTGCCAGAGTCCGGTTTTCATGTGCGATTATTATCACCCGATCTTCCGCCATCAGGGAGAGGGTTCTTTGTTTTGATCTGGGTGGTGGAATACCGGGCAATTCCCAGAGCAAATTGATGATGGCTATGACTTCCTGAATTACATTCCAGCGGATAGTGAGGTTATTTGTGACAGCGATAATCAACCGCCAATCTAATTTTAGAGAGTTTTCAATTGCGGTGATTATTGCCCATTGTAGTTGAGTGGTATTTTCAATATGGGTAACGATATGCCATTGTGTTTCAAGCGTGCTGGAGATTTCCTCTATTGTGCCATAACGGAGATCTACAGAATTTGTGATCTCAGATATAATGTTCCAACGGAAATCAGTAATAATCAGAATTTCCTCATTGATATTATAACTAATATCAACGGCATTACTGACTTCTGACAATCCAGCAGAGATATTCCATCGGCATTCAATCTCGTTAGAGGTCTCGCTGAGTGTGTTGTATCTAATATCGGTGGTGGTTGCGACCTCTTTAATAACATCATAGATAATATCGAGAGTCTGAGTAACTTCTCCAAATAGATTCCAGTTCAGATTAATGCTATTTTCTGTGAGCTGCATAATAGGCCAGCGGAGATTTATGGAACTGGCAATCTCCTCTGCAATGTCATAGCGCAGATCTAGGATATTGCTAACCTCTGAAAGACCTGCTGCAATATTCCACTGATACTCGATACTAGCTGTAACCTCATTTAATATGTGGTACTTAATATCAGCAGTAGCAACAATTTCCTCAATGATGTCATAACTAATATCCAGCACTGATTGAGCACCCTGAATTATGTCATATTGAAGATTTAATGTTTGAGAAGACTCCTCAAATATATTCCACCGAATATCAGATATATTTGATGTTTCATTTTCTATATTCCACTGAAATTCTGCTGTAAAAGTAACTACACCTTGTGCATTCCAGCGTAGATCTAAAGATTGCTGAGTGTCAGCAACAACACTCCAGCGCAGATCAAACTGATTACTGGTTCCATTAAGGATTTGCCATTTCAGATCAGTAGATGAAATAATCTCCAAGAAAACATCCCAGCGCAAATCTGCGTTGCTAGTAGTTTCAGCAATTGCATTCCATCTCAGGTCAAGAGTGTTGGAAACCTCAGTGGTACTGGCTCCGGAGGATTTATAACCAACAACGACAGCTCCTAATTCCTGGTCTTGAGTCTGTGTAAACAGTATAGAACCGGTGGAGCCAGCGGTAGACTGTAATTTTGTATGTATGGCCTGAGATGAGCCGCTAGTACTGGATCCACCAGAAAAGTCCAATTGCTCTGTGAATCCTGTTGGTGGCGTATGGGCAGAGCTTCCCGATTCGCCAGCGACAAATGCCACCAGCAACACATCATCTTCTGTGGTGGTAAGTGCGCTTACAGTTGCAGACGTTCTATTGCTGGATGAGAAATTCTTGCCAGCAACGTCAACGCCGTTTTCATCCCGGATGACGAGTAAGGACAATGTTGCAGCTTCATTACCAGACCAGCTGAAAGAATAGCTGGAAGGTTCGGATGCACCAGCAGTTTTAGAGAAATACCGCCCTTCGGCAGTCCCACCCATATTACCGGATTTGCCGGCATCATATGTGAACCCAGTTGGTGGAGAAGTTACATTATCGTTGGAATCCTTGGACAGCCATAAAACCAGCAAATCACCTTCCTGCACACCAGCAGGCTTTGTAACCGAGATACTTGTTCCGGTACTGGTATTGGCAGTCGCCGTCAGCGCAATATTCGCAACCATAATCCACTCCTGAATTTATATTAGTGGTGGATGTGAAAATTGGGGAGTGGGTTAGAATTTTATGCCAAACCCGTCTTTGCTATTGTCAGAAAGATTTTGTGGTTTTAGCGTGTTGGAAATTACTTTGTGATATTCATCTCCTTTGTTACCCATAACTCCAGAGGTTTGCATATTCTTTGCAATGTCCTGTAATGGAGACTGTAACTGTCTTTCCAAAGCAGAGTCTACAATTTCTTTCACTGTCTCTTTAAAAACCTGTTCCTGTGTTTTTTCTTCACTAATAGCAATTGCTTGCTTCATATAGCTTCTATCTTTCTCATGAGAAAAACCGGGAGTGGTAGTTATTTCCAGAAAGTTTAACTCACCATTTTCATCCATCCTGACATCTACCCTGGAATGATCTCTAGCCCCTAAAGCTGTATGCGCATTTTTTGCAAATTCGCTAAGTTTATTTTTTAGCTCCTCATCTTTAACAGGAAGAAGCTTTTCTGTATTCTCATCCTTCTCTTTTTCAGTAATAATAGAAGCCTGCTGAGGAATTACTTGTATAGGATTTGCTTTCAAACTCTCACCATCTCCTGTAACAACAACCGTGAACTCATCACCTGAAAGGTATTTCTCAGCAATAGCATCTTCTCCGAACCGCTCTCTCAACTGCTGCACTTTTTTATTCAAACCCTCAACATCATTAACAAGAGAATTTTCGTCTACACCATAACTATTAAGGCCATGTCTGGGCTTTACCACTAAAGGAAAGTCCAGAGGAATATCAGAATTATCATGGTATTGTTTGTCTGCTGAAATAACGAAATGTGGTGCCGTTGCAATTCCATTTTCTGATACTATTTCTTTTGCTGCAACCTTATCTAGGTCCACTTCCATAGCCCTCTTATCTGGACCGGTATAGTTAATTCCTTTTTCTTCAAAGAACTCCGGCAACCATATCTTTTCATTATTTTCTTCTATATATTTGGAGGCAATAAACACTAAATCAGGTTTTTGCTCTGCAATTTTCTCTAAATCTTGCTTTGTATTGACATCAAAAAGCTCTGTATTTTTATGATTACTTTTGATTTCTTCGGATAAGGCAGCAGTTTTACTCCACGAACCACCAAAGCCTTTATCAGCTAATTCTTCGGCACTAGTACCTACTACTGCTATTTTTAAATCTTCTTTGTTCATAATATTCCCACAATCGTAAAATCCTATTTAAGGCTTATAACATAGTTTTGTTAAGGTTTTATGACAGAAATCAATATTTCTTCATTTTCTTTCAAATAATTTGTCCCAAACGCCCAAAATGCACTATTCTTGTATGGTTGATGTATTTATTTCCACCTTACGCAGGTATTTTATCTCAACTTCATTCAAAAATACCTTGATATAACCCCGGTTTTTGGCAGCAGCATATATCCTACCGGCTTTACGTTTGGGTGCCATCGGGTCATCAAAGTAATTACAGGCTAATGTGCTGCTTTGATAGTAAAAAGCACTATCAGGCGTTGGAAACAAGGCCTGTGCCTGAACTTCCGCCATTTCCTGCACTACATCCTCCAACTTATCAGCCCATCCTTCACTGCGCGATTGCTGGTATAACGGGCTGTTTAGCTTATACATCTCCAGATAATCCGCAACCGCATTCTTGATATTTTTCCTGCGAACTACCCATGGATAGTCATTTTCATTGACGGAAATGGAGTTTCTGGGGCGAAACTCCTCGCACCAGCCAATCATATCCACCGGCCTCGGCCAGCGTTTGCAGGTGCTAAGAGCTTCCTGAACTGCCTTGCTTAAAGTCTGCCCATCATACTTAAAAAGTATGTCATAATAGGAACTTATCGCAGATCTCTCCAACTCAGGATCATAGTTAAGGCGACCAAATACTCCAGCCAGCGGATTGATAACATTCTCAATGAACACATGCTTCTGCATCTTCCTCTGCCCATTGTTCTGCTATTTCCCTCGTGGATGGATATTTCGTCCAACCACTCCCGCTTGTCTTAGGTAGTCCCTCACTGCGCTGCCGCTTAAATTCCGCTACTATCGGAGCGAAATACTTCAATGTGCTGGGAGGAACATTCTTGAGCCTCCGCATGCCATGCTCAACTGCCGGAATTATATCCTTGACCGGATCAGCACCATCACTAATCCAGCCTTCCACCAAAGCCATACTCAACGGCACCGGTGAATTTATAATCTCCTGCAATTGCCCATAAAGTTTCACTAAATCAGCTCGCGCGTCATCAGCATTTTCCTTTTGTTTATTTTTATTACCTTTATTATTATTTGAGTCCTCGGTGAGTCCGTGGTGAGGCGAGGACAAGTCCTCAACAGAGTCTTTTGGTGAGTCTAGTGGACTAGCATTATCCTGATATTTGCTATAATTACATAAGGTTATTAAAGTCCCACGCGAGTCTTTTGCTGTGGCAATCATTGTGGCCTTTTCTAACCTCTGCAAAAATCCTCTCACCTTCTTCTCTCCCCAGCCCCAGCAGCCTGATAAATAGCGATTCGATGTAATTATCTGACCGCGTTTTAATGTTATAGGCTCATGCAGATGATTCTTCTGATGCTCGGCATAACTAACTTTCTCAATCAGCCAGATCCACGCCTGCACCTCGGTAAATTTCTCTTTTTTGAACATGGGATGATCCTGCACACCTCTCTGGAGTTTGAAGTACCCGGTCATGTCACTTGCCCATTAATTCCGGATAACTAAACTTTTCGCCAAGGGCTTCTGATATTGTTGTAGTCTCATCAGAGAATCTGAGAACAACATCGTCCCAGACAATGGCATATTTCGGTACGGATATTTTATTCTGTAGAAACTTAAATCCAGGCTCGGTGATCTTCCACCAACCACTGGATTTTTGTTCAGGTTTAGGAGGCTGCTCAGATTTTTCTATCAGATTCCAATATTTAAGCTTGGTAAAATCTCCTGAGCCGGAACGCTTATTGCCGACAGTTTCCTTGATATGTAAATATCCGCTATAACCACCAAGATGGTAAAATTCTATCAACTGCTTGGCCATCGTAGTATGGATCTTGCGCTCATATATCTTGGCAAATCTCTCACAGCAGGGACAAGTTACAGCCTCACCATGTTTAAGCTTCTCAAACAAATCATGTTTGGCTACCTCAAGCAGAGTACCGCCAGCAAACAAATCAGATTGTTTTGCAAGAGCGTTCATTTCCTCTGCTCCGTTGGAAACTTGATGACGTTACTTTCTTCCTCCTCATACTTCACCCCTAAAGAACGAAGAAATTCAATTAAACCTTCATTTTGTTCATATAGTTCACCGCAAGTTTTAACGGCCTTAGCATTGTCTTTTTGCAGCTTCTCACACAGAGCAATCAGTTCATTATTCTGAGACTGGGCAGTTTTGCAGAGTCCTAAAATTTCCCGAACTTGCTTTACAGAATAAAGCCCACATTTATTCAAAATATTCACCTTGCTCTCCTCGGCTCTTTACGCCAGCGATAGCCATTCTCCCGCGCAGCTATCGCCTTCTGCCTAACCCACTTGGGATCAAGCCCTGCATTAATACATACTTCGTAAAAATCTTTTCTATCCTCAAACAACCAGAACAATGCCTGATTACGGTCATATATAGCAGTCGGTTTATCGGACTTGCTCTTTGCATCCTGTAGAGCCTGAGTAATGACAGCTCGCCACAGAGCAATCTCCTCAGCACAACTGGTATTGCTCCCGGCACCAAACTCAAAATAACTATTCCGGGATTTGATACCAACCGTAGGCTCTATATCGACACCATCCGCATAAGCCGTTGGCAGTTTTTCAACTTTGATTTTTCTGGACAAGATTCTTCTCTTGTTAACACCATGAAAAACCTACCTTTTCCTATCAACGACATGCTATTCGCTTGCTTTTTTCTCAATGATTCATTAAGGTCTCCTTATATTTTGCGATGTTAAATACATCATTAGGGGTAACTTGACCGTCAGACAGATCATAAAGCTTGAGTAAAATAGGCATGACTGACTCAAACCAGGTTCCATTAATTATACGGTGCGCTGTAGCTCTACTAACACCAAGCGCATTACCAAACTCGGAGGTATTTAGATTGTTTTGTAATTTGAGATCAAAAACATTCATGACCACAATGTTTCATATAATGCAACCTGCTGTCAAGGGCAAAGTTTCATATTATGCACTAGTAAGTGGTTTCATTATGTGCAACATTCACAAAAAACATGGGTAGTAATGAAAAACAGGCTAAAGGAGATACGAGAAAATAGAGGATTATCCCAGGATCAACTTGCGAAGATGACCAACACCAATCGCGGTCATATTTCCAAACTTGAAAATGGGAAGGTGGGCATTAGTGACCAGTGGATAAGAAAATTATGCGCATCACTAAAATGTACCCCGTCCGATCTATTTTTGGAACAAAAAAGAATACCGTTAGTCGGGTTTGTATCTGACAATGGCAGGATATTTACACTCAAAGAATTATCAGGCGAACTACCCAAATCAGAGAAGATCTTTGCCATTAACCCTGACAAGAATCAATTTGAAGTATCGCCCATTATTGGCGAGGACTCAGACAAGTATGAAGCGGTAGTTGTTAAGGGCAATGTTAATGTCGGCCTTAAAGATGGGTGGGTTATTTACTATGACAAAAAACACGAGAAGATAAGTAACGACCATATAGATAAATTATGCATTGTTAAGGTTAAAGGTGGCGATAAGTTAATCCGCTGGATCCATAATGGATACACAAAAGGAAAGTATAACCTGGAAAGCTATGGCGGACAAATCTCTGTCGACCAAAACGTAGACTGGGTCAGCAAAATAGAAAATATACTACTCTACTAGCAGTTGAGAAAGTTAACAGAAAGGTTAATACAGCGTTGACTAAAAGCCAGTAAAGTGGTATCTTCTCCTTCCTCCACTACTATAGGTTTTAATTTTAGGTAGGTCAAAATGGTTACTAAACAGCACATTCTCCCATCTTACGACCGTACAGCCGAGAAGATTCTTCCCGACGTTCAGAAAAAATTGTTAAAGCGCAAAAGCTCAGATTGTTTGATTGAATGCGGATGGGTTGCTGTATGTGATTCTGCCGAAGAGAGGATCAATAAAAAATGCTGCAACGGCAAAGTCAAAAAAGAGCATCAATGCATCAAAAACAGAACTTGTCTTGTTGAACTGGAAAGTGGCGAGACTTTAATTCGTGAAGTAATTCCTGGAACTCAAAATGGCAAATACAGACTCGTGGATTCTACAGGCAATATCAGCGAAAATCTCAACGTCGTTTCATGCAGGAGAATAAAAAGATTGAAGCAGCTGTAGCTACCCACCAGTCACCCTATATCACCTTGTACAAAAAAATAAGGACTCTAGTTTTTTAGGGTTACCTTCTATTCCAGCTCCACCTCGATAAAAATCAAAAAAAGCCAGATAACTACCCTAAAAAACATAAGACCTTTATGCAGAAAACTTTCTACAAAATTCGTAGCGCACTACTGTTTCTTTATTGGCAACCCAGTCACATAATTTACATCTCATATTCTGAAACATTTACCTTGACTTAGTGTTTCACTATATGCAACATTGTGACCTCAATCTCAACAATGGAGGAACAGGTGAAACCTATCAGAGCAGATCATGCAAAAGTAATAAATCAGCAGCTTATGGCCAACGGCACCATCATTATTGCATTTGATGAGAGTGGCGCGATTCAGGGTGCCTCATATGGCAGAAATCAGAAAGAATGTAATGCAATGGGAAAATTGCTGGATGCTTTTGTTGACCAGCTTGAGGGAGAGAATTTCTATAATCAGTTTGCAAACAACAAATAGCCATGACCAATGTAGAAAATATTCGTGCACGGCAATTAATGGGGATGGATAAGAAAAGTCTAGTTGACCTGTTATTGGAGAATGAGGAAAAACTTTCCAGATTTAATGAGAAAATGGTTGATGTCATTGCCGTTGCAGAGGTAATGGGTGTGTCAGTTTCCTGGGTAAAGAATAGTCAGGAAACAAAAGCCCGGATGATCCGGAAGATTAAGGAGAAGTATGGCCATAATAAGAACTCAGCAGTTCGGTGGCCACTTTCTAAAATTATAGAAATACGCGATTATAGGTTGGTAGGAAATGGCACGACAAAAATTAACGAATACACTGATCAACAGCACCAAATGTCCGCCGGATAAAACTCATATTTATGTTTGGGACTCAGTAGTTCGAGGCTTTGGCATTTGTGTTACCAGAGCTGATAAGAAAACCTATGTCTTACGCTATAAATATTGCAGCAAAGATAGAATCAGAAATATGTATGATTGCGTTGGACACTTGCTTGAGGAAGCAAGGGATAATGCGGTCTATAAAAAGAAGCTGCTCCACGAGGGCTTTGACCCGTTTGATGCAGAGAGAAAATTATCAAAGAATCCTACCTTTTATGAATTATGCTGTGAGTACTATGACTACCTGATCAATGTTAAAAAAATAAAAGGCACTCACTATCAAACAGATATAAACTTCCTGAAAAAAGACAGGCTTGGCAATATGCGAGTTGATAAGATTGATGTTTCTGACGCTGATATGATGTTACAGAGTCGGGCTAGCACCCCAAGGCAAGCAGACAAACAGAGAGGATTCTACAAATGTGCATATAAATATGCTCAGAAGAAACGCTATGTTGCCATGGGTGTGAATCCGTGGGAATATACCGATCGTTACAATCCGGAGCCAACTCAACCACGTATCACCGAAGAAGAAGCCGGCAAAATTGTTGATTACCTGCGCAAAGCTGAAAAAGGAATTATTCGTGACCGGCGGGGACATAAACTAAGCCCATACTGGACTAACTTTGTATGGCTGCTATTTTTTACCGGGTGCAGGCCGAAAGAACTACTTACCCTAAAATGGAAATATATCCATCTTGGCGATGATCCACATATAAGTTTCCCGGATACTAAAACTGGCCATAAGCATCTACCACTCTCAATTCATGCTGTAACGATTATACAGAAGATCCAGCCGGTAAAAGGAAATCCGTATGTTATAGTTGGCAATAACCCAAAATCTCATATGATAAATTACCGCAAACAATATGACCTGATGCGAGAAAGGCTGGGCATCAAAGCTCCTGCTTATGCTCTAAGAAGATTTTTTGCCACCACTGGCAGAGAAGCCCTCAAAAAGATCGCCAGCAATGAGGCTGAGAAGGAAATGTCGATTGAAAGAGTTAGTAATGTTATTGGACATAAGGATAAGAAAATGACCGCACTATACGCCGGAGAAGACCCGGAGAAAATGACAAGAGCCTCACAGGATATGCAGGTGATCGCCAATGAACTTAATAGAATCGCCTATAAAACAGCTGCAAACTAGCTAAATATTACAATCTAGCTAGACATCAAAACATATTTATCTTATAAGGTTTCCTCCTCTAAACTTACCTTGAGGCCTGATAGCTCAGTTGGTAGAGCAAGGGACTGAAAATCCCTGTGTCACTGGTTCGATTCCAGTTCAGGCCACCATTTCCGCCGATCGGCATTTTTAAATCCTAGCTATGTCCTCATCCCCTGGAGGAAAAAATCCATCCTCACTATATCCTCTTTTTGAAATGACTTTATGTAGATGAATGTAACTTTTATAGACAAGGTAGTCGCCCCGTGTTATAGAGCTTGCCCTAAATGTGGCCTTATTTAATGAATTTGGACTAACAGATACACGGCCTGAAAATCCGTGTGTCACTGGTTCAATTCCAGTTCAGGCCACCATTTCCGGCGATCGATCTCCAAAACCCTTACTTTGTTCTTGCCCATACTCTGTTTTGAGGTAGAGTTCTGTCAATACGCATACAAAATCATTATTAAAAGTTAACAATAAGTCAGGTAGGACAGTTTCAAACGCTTACAGTGGGTCAATTTTGTATGTGTATTGATAATTGTATAGAATCTAACCTAGGCTAGCCCTAAAATTAACGATTCTTAACCAAATATTTACCTATTGTAGGTTATAATACTAACTCAAAATTAACAATACTAAACACTACTTTCGTTACATTTAGGTGATACCATTACATTATGGTTCTCTAGAGTTAGTAAACCGCTAATTATACTTATTATCTGCACAAAAAAGTAGGATAAAATGTAAAATTTCTATGCTATATATAAAGGAAAATAACAATGGACTTACGTTAATTGAGCTATCGATAGTTATAGTAATTATTGGGATAGTTGTTGCTGGTATTACTATAGGTCAATCTGCTATACGCTCTGCTTTACTTAAGTCTATCATGATAGAAGCAAACGGGTTCAAAGTTGCTATAACAGCATATGAGGATTATTACCGTGATCTTCCCGGAGATCATACAAATGCTTATGATTTCTTTGATGGGTCTGGTGGAAAGTCTATTTGTGGGGAAAACACTAGTGATAAGTCTGGCTGTAACGGAGATGGAGATAAACTATTGCACCAATTTAATGATGAGAGGCAAAAAATTTGGAAGCATTTAAGCTTAGCAGGGATATACCCCAATAACCTAACTGGAAGAAGAACTGGTTGGGATAAATATGTTGCTATAGGAACCAATACCCCCAAGTCAAAATATAAAGGTGGGTGGGCCTTTGACTTCAGCTCTAACAATTTTCAATTTTCTAATTATATAAAATATGGTGAAAGCAGTGACCCGACAGGAACGAAAGATATGGATATAGGCCTGCTTTCCCCGGCAGATCTGCACTCTATTGATACAAAATTTGATGATAGTAATGCATTCTCTGGAAAAATAGTAACTGACGAAGATGGCTGTTATACTAACCTTAGCCTTGGCCCCCCACGTACTGCTGAATATAATTTAGCAAATGAAAAACGTGTTTGTATTTTGTCAATTTATATTGATAGTGTAATAACATATTGATAGAACAGCAACTTTGCTGCAGTGCAATTCCCTGAATGAAGAATCAACCCAACTTTTAGCTATAACAGGAAACCCTCCCCTTTCAGGATATGGTCGTTCATGCTTGTGGGTTTGATACCACTCCTGAAAAATTACAAAAAAACTTACTTCTGAAATCCGCAGAAACCTTGACTTTGTAAAAAAAACGCAAAAATGCAAAAAAATCGCTTCACCTTAACAAAACTGTAACATTTCTCTGGTATAGTGCTGGGCAGTGAGAAGATAGTGATTGCACATATGCGACAAAATACAAAAAACATGGCTAGAGAGCAAAATAACGGGCATCATGTGCACCCACTACCCCCTTTCGTGGAAACGAAGCTTGAGGAGACTATCCTCAGTCCGTATCACCTTGAAATTGTTAAGCAATTAAAGATACAGCATGATGCAGGTAGTAAAAACAAACCGTTTCATGTAAATGAGGCTATAGACAAGCTTGCCTCGAAGGTGCATATCAACCCGCATAATAACAGGAGCCGGCGTAATTACCTTGATAGCTGGGATATTCAGGGATTCAGGCCCCTCCATCCGAAAGTCAGCCCGGCGCAGGCCGCCAGGGCAATTGCAAGGGAGATATATCCTGATAGCCCGAAAAAGCGTAAGGCATTGACTGCAAAGGGCATAGAGCATTTTGAGAATATCCGTAGCCGAGGTTTTGACCTTGCCGGTGCAGAAAAATATGGCACATGGAAGTCGGCGGAGGATATACAGAATTTGCTGCTTGATAATATAGGGGCTAATCAGAGAGAGCTGGCTGATATGCTTGGTGTAACGCAGGCGATGGTGTCACAATACAAGACCCGTAAAAGCAAGTTTGAACCTGAGAATATTGAGAAAACTGCTGCAATATTCGGTCTTGATGGTGCGCATAAGGAAATATACAAACAACGGATGGAGCCGGAAAAGGACGGGCAATGGAATGATTATGAGAGCCATCTGTCCAGACAGGAAGGTATAGATAATATGGTTTTATCGGCTATTAAGGATAAACCCTTTGCGGGTGCAGTACAGGGCGCATTATCAGTATTTGAACATGCAGACAATGACAGGATAAGAAGAGAAAGAGAAAGAGAAAGAGAAAGAGAAAGAGAAAGAGAAATCGCTGTCAGAAAGGAACAGGAATTTTTCAAACCACTTGCTAACTTTGCAAATGCACAAAAAATTGAGGAAAAGGCTGCAAACTGGGAAAAGAATATTAATAGTATCAAAACCATACAGGAATTTCTGGATGAATTTATGCAATCTCACAATATAAAAATCGGAGGTATTATCAGGAAATCCAAGGAAATTACCTCCCAAAAAACTGATAGTAGAGTCACAATAGGGAACGGATTCCTGTCAAACTTGCTAAATAATGGTAAAATCGATAGTGATTACTATAGAGGGGTTAGTTCCTATGATAAATTAGCCTTGCTATCCGAAACTATGAAACTGGAAGGAAAATGTGAGGATAAATATTGGGAATTGCTTGAAAAAGTGCGAAATTCTGGTATAAAGTCGGGCTCAACTGTAACTGGTAATGGTCAGGGGGCTGGGCGGTCTGCAACAAAACCGCAGGATACAAACTGGCGGGAATTTACCAGACCTGATAACAAACGGGAGAATAACACTGAAATCCAGAGAGATTTTGTAACCAGATTTTAAACTTCTCAGGAACTAACAACAACCACTAACTGAAAGGAAAAAACTATGTCAAAAATTATTGCGCCAAAAATGGTCTATATCGGCGGTTCGCAGATGAGCGCCGCTGCTATGCGAGGTAACGATACGGGTCTGGATTTGAAAGATGATTACGGAGCTATAAAGCAGCTTGTAGACCCGTATGTTGACAGAAGCGCATGGGAATTTTTTGATTACGGTATACCCAGCCGTAAAGACAGTAATGACCAGGTGGTTAAAGATGGTTTCCGCAGAACTGTGGAATTGGGTTCAGCGTTCAAGGAACAAACCATTACGCCCGAAGATGGTTCCTTGCCTTCTCCGAATAACGAGGGCCGCAAGATTATGAACGGGGTTGTTATTTACCGCAACACGATTCATCCGACAGGTGCAGATACAGTGCTGGGTTGGGCGAACAAGGTATTCACTGCACGCTACCCTCTTGGCGAAGGGTATGGAATTAAAAAAGATGAATTCATGGTTACAAAAGTTCCGAGTAAGGTAACGATGACCGTCACTCCGGAAGATGGCAGCAAACCTTTTACAGTCACAAAAAATGTTGCCGAGGAAACCAGATTGTTCATTGAGCATACTCCTCTTGCGAATTTCAAGGAAATGATCCGTGATGCGTTTAATACGTCGATTGAAAATAATGTGCGTCCTATCTGGCTTGATAAAGGGACTGCAAAACAGCAACATGCTGCATATCGTGACAGGATTGAGCAGGTGGAAGATGAAAAAATTATCAATTCAGACAAGACCTACAGGGAAGTTTTTGGTGAAAAGGGCTGGCTTACCACGGACAATTCTATCGAAATGATTTTGTCTGATGCCGGTGTGATGAGGATTGTCGGCAATAACCGTGGTCAGAATGAGGGCGGATTTATGTTCATCGGCCCTAACTATGAAATGGATATAATGCAGGATGGTGTTGCCCAGAAGCAAAAGAACCCCGCTATGGTAGATTCTGTTCTGGCAGGAAAAAGAGACGATGGAGTAATAGTTAAGCTGTTTGATGCCGGACACGGTACAGATCCAAGAAATTATCAGAATTACCTCGACGGAAAATTTGTTAGTTTTGACACGGTATCGCAGCTAACTGGCTTGTGGAATGCCATGGAATATTCCGCAAAACTTGCCAGTCCGGAAAAACTGGCTGAGGTACAGGGGTATACAATTCCTTCCAAACAATCCTTGTATAGCGTTGTTGGAGCCAACCTTGTTGCACCGGAAGACAAGAAAATGAGTACATCCCAAATGTTGCAACAAACTGCACAGGGACTGGCAAAGGAAATGGCAAAATCCCGTATGGATAGGCTTGGGTTGACGCAGAATACCAACGGGCGTAACGGCTTTTGAAGTGATGATCCAGTTCATATCCGCTAAATCACGGGTGAATGGTACCCAGAGCTATAATCTGGGGAAGATGTAGCTTTCAGGATAAAACATGTTCGATATATTCAAAAAGGAGAACTGGTCGGAGGATGTGCTGCGGGAGAGGAAGCAGCAGACCCAATCCCTTCTGATCTGTATGATGTACCCTCTTCTATAAGTTCCATAACAATCTCCTGGATTACACACGCCTTGCAGCGTGCTACATTATCAAAATCCCCACTTAGGGGTGGAATTATACCATAAATTCCGTTAGCTTGTCATCCTGAGCTTGTTTCAGGATCCATTTATCAGAATATCAATGATTAGCAAGTTGTGACTATGCTTATCAAAATACAAGCCCTGATTTCCTGTTATAAAAACTTGGTCATTAGAAAAATGGATGCTGAAACAAGTTCAGCATGACAACTGAAAAGCACTATACCAGAGAAATGTTACAGTTTTATTAAACCATCGAAATTTTTTTCACTTTTTTCAAAAAATGCCAAAAAACCACCAGAACCCCAGGGAGAATCCCGATTTAACCGGCCATGAAGCGGCGGAGAAGCTGGTTATGGATGCCATATCCGGCGGTAATATTCCCCATTCATGGCTGATTACCGGCGTGCGGGGTATCGGCAAGGCCACTCTGGCCTATCGCTTTGCCCGCTATCTGCTATCCGGAGCGGCGAATACCCCTGCACAGGAACAGGAAAACTCACTATTCGGTGATGCCCTTCCGCCCGTCTCCCCGCAAAATCTCCATATCCCCCCCGACAACCCGATATTCAGCCGTATCGCACAGGGCAGCCATCCCGATTTGAAGGTACTGGAAGTTAATCGCGAGGAAGGCCGCAATGAAATTACCGTAGATGAAGTGCGTGCGGTTGAGCATTTCATAAGCCACACTACGGCGGAATCCGACTGGCGGATTGTTATTATCGACAGTGCTGATGATATGAATCGCAATGCAGCCAATGCCTTGTTGAAAGTACTGGAGGAGCCACCGCATAATGTGATTATATTGCTGGTAAACCATAATCCAGGCCGGTTGCTGCCGACTATCCGCTCACGCTGTCGTTTCCTGCGACTAAAGCCGCTGGCGCAGGAGGATGTGTTTGCGGTACTGGCCAAAATAGCCCCGAAACTTGCTGATAATGAGGCTGAATTTGCGGCAGCGCTTTCCGAAGGCTCACCCGGACAGGCTGCGGAACTGTATGAAGTGGGCGGGCTGGAGATTTATCAGGAGCTTGTGGGTATTCTGGCGGAACTGCCTAACCCTAATATCGCACGGCTGCAAAAGCTTGGTGACAAGATTGCCAAAAAGGATGCAGCAGCACAGTGGCGGCTGCTCACCTATATGTTCAGCTATTTTATTGCAAAAACGGTTGAATCGGGTGTGCAGGGCGGCCAGGGGGGCCAGGTTGGTGAGAGTGGCAAAACTTTTGCTGAAGGTGAGAGCGAGGTGCGGCAATATTTACTGGCAAATTATTCTACCGACCGGCTTATTGACATATGGGAAGAAACCGGCAGGATAGTATCCCAGACCGACGGGTTTAATATGGACAAGAAACTCACCACTATAAATATGTTTGGTAAGCTGGTGGGGTAGAGTTAGCCTCTGCTGAATGCTCCATTTCTACCGTTCGTTGGTGACTTGGGGGCTGTTTCGACAGCATCTTCCTTACTGGCCTTGTGCATGTCTCTTGCCATATTCTCTATATCTTTCAATATCTCCCTTACTTCAGCAAAATCTTTCTTTTGTTCTTTTGAGGAAGCATGTTTTTCTGCATCTTCTATACGATGGCGGGTTATTTTTGCTTCCGCAGATACCCCGAAATAGTCTTCGGCATTTTTATCTTTTTTTATGTCGCCAATAAATTCCTTGCTTTCCTCAATAAGCCCTGCCTTTATATATTCACTGATTTCTTTTTTGATTTCCTTGGATGGCTTTTTGCCCTCTGGGTCAAGGGCTTTAACGCCAACGCCTGCGTATAATAAATTACGCTCAATCGCCCTAGAGATAAGCGTTGCAGATCCCTCACCAGGCTGTTTCAGGCGTTCAAACTGCTGTCTGGCCTCACGTATGAAACCGTTTTTGACTGCCTCCTTAAGTTCAGATTTTATCTCTTTTTTTGATTTTTCCCCCTCGGGATAAAGAGCTTCTATACCAACACCTGCTTTTTTAAGGTTTTCCTCAATAAACCAGACGCTTGTATCCGTTCTCTTTGCTTTTAAAGCAGTACCATTCTTCAAATCCTCGAAGAACTCCCTCGCTTCCTGAATATGCTCCTCTTTGCTTTTATTTTCTATTTCCATAAAAACATCTCTCAATCTTGGTCATGATTTCTTAACCTTTTCCATAATGCCATATGGAAAGCAGGATAGCAATAAAATAAATGTGAACTTTTTATGACAGGTTTGTAACATTTCCGCCCACAACCCATTATTTTATAGCATTTTTGCGTTGAAGGATATATTCTTTATGTTCAATTTTTCCTTGTGGGAGAGTGAAGTATTTCAGATTAAAACAATGAAACAAAAACATAAAATCCTTACATTTCTCATAATAGCACTGTTGCCGCAAATGGTTGTGGCGCATGGCGGGGCGGAGCATCTGCATGGTGATGCTGAAAGCGGGGAAATATCCCATGAAGATGTGATGGGCGAGCTGGCGAAAGTGGAAGCGGTAAAGCGTCTGAAAGACTTGCCGGTTGAACCTGGTAGCCAGCAATCGGCGATAAAGGAGTTTCTGGTTGCCGCACATAGTAACGAGAAGGAGGTCGTATGGGGGTTGCTTACTCCCAAAAAACGCAGTTTCCATGAATATTACAAAGGTTCCTTCGATTCATGGCTGAAATTATGGCAGGACTGTATCCCGCTGGAAATCGGCGAAAAATATGATGAGGGAAAGTCCGAACTCGGCAAATATAAACAGGAATCATACCATATACAGGCCATCTGCGGCGACAAGGAACGCAAACTCGGTATCACCCTCGGGGAAATTATGAAAAACTGGTATATTGACGATATGGATTACGAGTAGTATCCTCCGCAAAATGCAATAATCGGAGGAAAAATGTCAAAAAGTGATTTGGTCGAAAAGTTAAAAGTGGTGCTGGCAGACAGCTACCTGTTATATCTCAAAACCCACAACTACCACTGGAATGTGACCGGTGCTAATTTCCAGTCATTGCATCTGTTGTTTGAAACTCAATATACCGATCTGGCAACTGCGGTGGATGATATTGCCGAACGTATCCGCGCGTTGGGAAGTGTAGCTCCGGGTAGTTTCCGTCAGTTTCTTGAATTGGCCTCACTGGCAGAGGCGGGGGATGGTTCCCCTGCTGCAGGTGATATGGTAAAGGAGCTGGCCTGTGATCAGGATGCAATAGTAAAAACCCTGACCACCGCCCTGAAAGATGCCCAGACACTGGAAGATGAAGCGACTATCGGCTTGCTCGTCGACCGCATAACTGTACATGAAAAGAATGCCTGGATGCTAAGAAGCTCGTTGTAGACATGCTATGCCTTACAGCAGCTTTCAGGATTTGCTTCCTTTCTCCAATTTCTTCAGAAATTCCTCATTTTGTTTCTGCTGTTGCTTTGTCTGCTTAGCTGACTTTATTTTTGCAAGCAATTCTTCCTTTTCATCCTCCCAGGCAATCTTCTCCTGAATTTCCTGTGCCTTTCGGTTTGCTGTGTCGTCTGCATCACTGGTTTTGCTTTTCATATTATACTCTCATTTGTTACAGTGAAAATTCCATTCAAGCTATTCGCACCTGCAACGAATTGCAAGCAATGAGGTAATAATATCTACAGTTTTTCAACTTAAAATTCCCTATCCATGCAAAAATAGCACAATATAAAAAGTAACCTTTCTTGATGACTTGCAGAATATAATTGCGTAGAGTGCTCGGCGGAGAGAGATTTCTTCGTTTTTATCAACAACCCAAAGGAGGGATTTATGAGAATTTTAACTTACGCTTTTTTAACTATAGTGCTGGTTTTCGGATTTAATGCCAGTGCCGGGGATAATGCCCCATACAAGAACATTACCGCAGAAGAGCTGGTTGATATGCAAAAGGCCGGCGGGCTGGTTATCATCGATTCACGTGGCGGTAAATATTTCGACGGTACGATTATCGAAGGTGCGGTACATCTTTCGGTCAAGGAAACCGATGCGGAATCACTGGGCAAAGTCCTGCCATCCAAGGATAGCAAGGTAGTGTTCTATTGCACCAACACCGCATGCCCGGCCAGTGAGCTTTCAGCGTATAAAGCTGCGGCAGCCGGATATACCGATTTATATAAATATCCCGGCGGTATTGAAGACTGGAAGGAAAAAGGTCTGCCCACCAGCAAGCTGGAAGTTGATAGCTAGTTTTTTTTCTGACTAACTGAATGATTTCCTTTTTATTAGCTATGCTGATGGGATAGCTGGCTTCGTTTTCTTTAACACCTTCTATGTTTGTAGAAAACTCAAGGATTAAGTTCTTATTCTTGGTCAGGAACAGGAGGCATACGCTCCCTGTCTAGAAGTGTTTGGTAAGTTTCTAATCTATTGTGTGAAGATGTATAATACCAAGAATGGTGGTTTCTTGATGGAGCTAAGGATTTCAAGAAACCACCTATTCGCAACAACAAAAAGTGCCTAGCTGACCGAAAGTCGTAGCAGTTTGATGGCCTCGAAATTGGCTACGTCACCACCGACACGCTTGGTTGCATAGAACTTCACAAACGGTTTGTCGGTATATGGGTCGCGCAGGACACGTACCCCTGTGCGGTCGACAATCTGGTATGCACGGCTGAAATCACCCAGAGCAACCGAAAGGCTACCGCTTGCCGGCGCCGGCATATCCGCCGCCTGCAATACCGGCAGGCCGAGTAATGTATCAGGCGCACCGGATGCAAGCCCCGGTTGCCATAAATACTGGTCGGTGCTGGCCTCTTTAAGCAGGCGAGCCTGCTGAGCAGTCGCACGGTTCATAAGGAAGGTCGCATGTACCGCATAATCCTCCTTCAGCGCATAATAGAGCTGAATCAGCGAATCTGCGGTAACATCGGCATCATCACCGGAAGCAACCTGCTCAATCTCACCCCAGCTTGTACCGTCGGTATAAGTCAGGATACCCTTGGGCTTCCCAACACCATCACCCGAAACAAATGCAGTATTTTCCAGACGGGAAAACACATCCGCCAGCTTGCCGGCAAGCCACTGCTCGATATCCACACTGGAATCGTCAATCAGCTTCTGCGTAGCCTTGGGCTGTGCGTAAATCTCATGCACGGGGATGGTTTTCTTGCCGATTTGCGGGGTAGCAGTGTCGGTAACAGGGTCGGTTTCACCTGTCCAGCCGGCAGCAGCCTCATCCGCATCCTCGATAATCTCCAGCGAATCGGTGGAAATCTCCTCTATCGCCGCAACCTGGCGCATAGGGGAAGTCTCGAATACCGCCCTGATTATCCGCTCGGACACATGCGGGGTAACCAGATACCCGCCATCAGGGTCAGAGCCAACCGAAAGCGCTTTCTTCTCCAGAAACGCCAGGTCAGCATCCTCTCCCTTGCGCAGGTAGTTGCAGAATGCAGCCTTATGCTCGGCTATAGCAGGGTTGGCAAGCGCAGATGCAGCGGCATATTCCATGCCGGATGCCGGACGCAGCATGGCGGTTTCCACACCGTCCAGCCGTCCCTTATACTCATCCAGGGCATGGTTGATACGGCCAAGCTGCTCGACAGTAAGCGGGTCAGGCTGGCCTTTCTTCTCGATTTCAGACAGGCGGCGCTCATTGACATCCTTGAATTGCTCCCAGGCATTGCCAAGCTGCTCCACCCGTTTGGTAACACGTGAAATAGTCATAATTTTCCCTAAAGTTAGGAATTGAAAAAGATTCTGTGATTTGTGCAGGTTTGAGTCGGGAAGCTTTTACACCACCCGCATAATACTATAAATATGACAAACTCCCGCCGGAAGGGTGTTTGTAAATAACTATGATGGGGAATAATTCTCGTTAAAAATTATCCGAAAACCATTTGGTGAATTTACTGAAGGCTTTGCCGAGCGGGGATTTATTTGCAGAATCCTTGGCGTCTGCCATATCCCTGCCCGCCAGTTCCTCTTTCTCCAGCGCATAAAGCAGCATTCCGGCGGCAGTGGAGAATGCCGGCCCCTTGGTTGCCTCGGCCATGCCGCTGATAACCTGCGGGCGGGCGATACGCACATGCTTGCTGAACACATGCCCCGCCAGCTCCTTTATACCCTGTATCTGGCTGCTGCCACCGGTTATAACAATACGCGGGCCGGATATCTCATACAGCCCCCTGTCATCCAGCCTCTCGCGTACCATCTCCAGAATCTCCTCCACCCGTGGTTTGATAATCGAAGTCAACAGAGCCTTAGACAAATTACTATCCTCTGTCACCGCGCTTCCCTCCATATCCTCATCCGACACCAGATCATCCAATGGAATATCTATCATCTCATGCTTGTCATTCTTGGTACTCACCACACTGCCATACAAGGTCTTTATCCGCTCGGCAAAGGAAATAGTTGTGGACAGCCCACGTGCTATATCGCGGGTAACATGCATCCCGCCCAGCGGCACACTATCGGTAAAAGTCAGGCTACCCGATGCAAACATGGCAATCGAAGTGTTCCCCGCACCGATATCAAGCAGGATAACCCCCAGATTCTTCTCATCCTCAGTCAAACAGGCCAGCCCCGAAGCATATGGTGAGGTGATATAATCCTCAACATCAAGATGGCAATTGGCCAGACAGTTGGAAAGATTACGTATGGCCGTTGTGGAGGCAGTCACCACATGCAGCTCGGTTGAAAGACGCTCTCCATACATACCGCGCGGTTCCTTGATGCCGGTAGTATCATCAATCGTATAATCGATAGGGATACAGTGGATTATCTCATTGCTGCGCCTGTCGAAATTCTGGTTGCCCTGGTTAATAATATGGTTGATGTCGCGGTCAGTCACCTTATGGCCGGAAATCCTGGCCTCCACCTTTATCATATGTGAATGTATGAAGCTGCCGGACACATTTACCACCGCCTGCTCGATAGTATCGCCGGACATCTCCTCCGCCGCATGGACTGCCGCAAGAATACAGCTCTCCGCCTGCTTGATATCGGTTATCACACCGGCACGTATCCCCTGCGAAAGCTGGTGGCCTATGCCGGTTATATTCAGCTTTCCGGCAGAATTAACCCGTGCAATAAAACACACCACCTTGGAGCTACCGACATCAAGAACCGCTATTTTCTCACTTTTTAGCATATATTAGTGTAAAACCCCTCCCGCTTGCGGGAGGGGCAAGAAATCTGAGCAATCTATGATTGCCAGATTTCTGGGGAGGGAACTACTGATTATCTGATAATCTGATTATTCCCTCCCCGAAAATCCGGGAAGCAGTCCTCCTACGCTAAAGCTACGAAGGATATGGCTTCCTCGAATTTCTTGCCTCCCCCGCAAACGGGGGAGGTTTCTATTCCTCCACAAAGGCTCCGTCTTCCGGTTCGACATAAAGCCGGTTAGGGATGCGTAAATCCACTAGTTTTATTGCCCTGTCAAGCAGGCGTTTTTCCGATTGCAGTTTGGCAAGATAATGCCAGGCTTCCTGCGGATTCTCCTCCGGCAGCTTCACCTCTATATCATCGTTGAGATTAATATTCCACCGCCGATTACCTACCCTGACGGCGGAAGAGAACCTTTCAAATAATTCCGGCTCCGATTGCATGAATTCCAGCAATATCCCGACATGGATATTGGCATCCTCCCCAACAATTATAGGCAAATCCTGATATTCCGTCGTTACCCTGTCAATCACCGCACCGCTACCGTCAACCAGCCGCAATTCACCCTTATACTGCCATATGGCTGCCGGAATCCGCTCGGTAATGCGGATATAAATCATACCAGGCAGGCGGCGGTCGACGGAGGCCTCCTTAACCCAGCCATACGCCTCCAGATTGCGCTTGAATTCCGGTATAGACAGCGCGAAAATCGGTATGCGCCCCTCCTCGCCATAACCCTTATGCGGAAACAGGCCGGCAATACTTTCCTTGTCTATATGCTCACCTCCCTCGACATATACCTCATCACCGATATAAAACCCCATATTAACTGTAAGCAGGAAGAATCTGTCTTTAATATACTCCTGTGCCTTTTCAAAGAAACCAGTCCTTGAGCCAACTACTACAAAAATTATCGAAGCTAAAAGCAGAATAGCCATTATTGTATTAAATATCCTGCGTAATAGCGGACGACGGCGGCGTTGACGGACCAACCGCTCCGACTCCTCACGAAAATTAGCACTCTTGGTTGTTTTTTGTGTTTTCTTTACAGGATTTTTTTTAGTAGCAACTTTTTTTTGTGTAGTTTTCTTGGTAGTGTTTCTTCTCCTAGTCGTGGATTTCTGTTTATTTGCACCAGAATTGGATTTAGTTGATTTACTAACTTTAGTCAGTTTTAAAAGTTCTTTTTGCTTGTTCTTCGTTTTTCTGGAACCGCCCACAAGCCTTAATTCAGCTTTGCGTTTTTTATTTTCCTTACCTTTACTATTTCTGGACTTAGCTTGTGATTTAGATGGTTTTGGCATGGGAAAGCCTATATAACACCTTCCTCATATAAAATACATAGCAAAGAGAAAACAGCAGCACTACGATTGCTTGAATCCTTATTCATTGACACAACCAAAATCGTCAATCGCCCTAATCCCGCCAAATCTTTACCCTGGTGATCTGGTTCTGTTTTTTCTTCAGTATTTCAAAGCGGTAGTTGTGGAAGTGGAAATTCTGACCGGCATTGGGTATCATTTCGGCTTCCTCTATGATAAGCCCCGCTACCGTTGCCGCTTCATCATCGGGCAAATCCCAGTCCAACTCACGGTTGAGATCACGGATACTCATCCCGCCGAATACAATATATGCCCCGTCCGGCAATTGCCTGATTTTCCTGCGTGCCACATCATATTCATCATGAATCTGGCCGACAATCTCCTCCAGGATATCCTCCAGCGTAATCATCCCGAGCAGCCCGCCATATTCATCAACCACCAGTGCAAAATGATTATGCTTGCTGCGGAAAGCCTGTAACTGGTCCTGCAGCGAGGTCGTCTCCGGCACAAACCACGGTTCCTTGATAACCTGCCTTATATCAAGCTGTCCGACTTCGGGATTCTCCATCAGGCTGCGCACCAGATCCTTGTTATACAGAATTCCGATAATATTATCCGGATTCTCCTGCCATACCGGAATACGGCTGTAGGGACTGCCGAATGCCTGTTCGATAATCTTCTCCACCGGCTCATCCGCATTGATAATCTGCATCTCCTTGCGGTGAATCATCACCTCGCCGACATCAAGCTCGGCAAGGTCGAGGATACTGCCCAGCATATCCCGCTCACCCTTGACCACCGCTCCCTCCTGATGGTGCATTTCAATCGCGCCACGTAATATATCGGTGCCGTGCAGCCCGATACCCTCAACTTTTTCCATACGAAACAGTTTAAGGAAAATATTGACGATGAACTGTACCAGTGCGGTAAGCGGATATAGCAACTTCATCAACAGGATGAATATTGGCGCAACCGCCATGGCCACCTTGTCGGAATTGCGGAAAGCATAGGTTTTCGGCAACACCTCGGCGAAAATCAGCACCAGCAATGTCATTGCGATAGTGGCATATGCCACCCCCTCATTGCCGAACAGATTGAGCGCCAGGGTAGTAGCCAGAGCCGAGGAAAGGATATTAACCGCATTATTGCCAAGCAGGATAGTGCCGATCAGCCGGTCCTTATCCTCATATAACCGCTTGACCATCCTTGCACGCCGGTTGCCCTCGCTTTCAAGCTTATGCATCCTCGCCTTGTTGACAGCGGTAAAGCCGGTCTCCGAGCCGGAGAAAAACGCCGACAGCAACAGCAGAACAAATACCGAAATGAGCAGCATGGTTACTTTTTATTTATAGGACGATAAAACATCCCGAAGGAAAGCCAGCACATCATCCTGTGCGACGTTTTTCTTTATAAAGGCTTTGCCGATTCCTTCAACAAGTATGAATACCAGACGGCCTTTTTGTACCTTTTTATCCTGCAGCATATGTTCCACAAGCTTCCCGGCGGTGAAATCAATACCTTTTATATCAAGCGGTGAGACAGGCAGTCCGACTTTCGTCAGATGCGCAATCACCCGTTCGGTATCACCAGCGGGGCAAATTCCCATCCGCTCGGAAAACCGGAATGCCAGCGCCATACCGATAGCCACAGCCTCACCATGCAGCAATTTATCCGAATAGCCGGTCTCCGCCTCTAGCGCATGACCGAAAGTATGGCCGAGATTAAGCAGCGCCCGCTTGCCACCCTCACGTTCATCCTCGGAGACAATCTGTGCTTTCATCTGACAACTGGTTTTTATTGCATTCTGTGCAAATTCCGGATCATATTCCTCCGGTTTGCCCTGCTCCAGAAACGCAAAGAATCCGGCATTGCCTATCAGACCGTATTTTACCACCTCCGCATAGCCAGCCAGTATCTCCCGCCCAGGCAGGGAATTAAGCAGGCCGGTATCGGCCAGCACCAGTTGCGGTTGATAAAAACTGCCGACAAGATTCTTGCCGTAAGCGGTATTGATACCGGTTTTCCCGCCGACCGAGCTGTCCACCATTGCCAGCAAGGTAGTCGGAATCTGGATGAAATTCACCCCACGCAACAGGGTTGCCGCTGCAAATCCTGCTATATCACCAATCACCCCGCCTCCCAGCGCAATCAGTGTATCCCGCCGCTCCGGACGGTGCGATAGCAGGCTGTTCAGCAGCTTCTCATAACTGGCAAAACTTTTGGTACCCTCGCCGGGAGGGAGAATAATTGTAGTATGGTTTATTTTTGCACTGTCCAGCGCTTCTTCCAGTGTCTCCAGATGATATTTCGCTACATTACTATCAGTAATAATAAACACACGATTATTGGGCAGAAGACCGCCGATATAATCGACCGCCTGATATAACAGGCCGTCCCCGATAATTATATCATAACTGCGATGATCCAGATTTACAGTGACTGTTTGCATTATGTGTAACTCGCAATATGTATAAGCTACAATAGCAGGAAAATGCATAACGTCTAGATAGATATAGTCTTTCCAATTTTATAGTCGTTGCAAAATAACGGTAATTATTTGGAACAACTAAAATTGATAATGCTATATAAGTCGGCTAAGCTGTGTTCTGCAAGAGCAAGCATAAATGATGTGCGAGTGTAACTAGGAAATATTATAGCAATATAACTTCATATTAGCTCAGATTTAATCTGATATTTCCTAGGAAGTGTTGCCATGAGATGGAGAATATGGCGAAAATACTGGTTCTCGAGGATCGGAAGTTCTAGCGTGTTAGATATCCCTGAAAGCCGGGAGCACAGAAAAACCGTATTTGCAGATCGTTATGTGTCTTGCGACAACATATTCTAAAATTCTTACACTGCATAATTTTCATCTTGCTGTTTGGTGTTTGAACTGCTAGAAAGTCTTCCCTTGCTGGCTATAGTATTCATAATATTACCACTTATCCAGCTTATGATATCCGTTTTCTGACATCTCTATTGGCCCCTTCGTCTAGCGGTCTAGGACGCCACCCTTTCACGGTGGAAACACGGGTTCGATTCCCGTAGGGGTCACCAGGATTTCTTGTTATTTTTCAGATAAATATGATGCTTTAGTGACTTTGAGCAAGCAGAAAAATCTATTGTTTCGGTAACTTTTCGGTAATATATGTTTCGGATAATCTTTGTAAAATTTGGTAAAAAGCTGTATATTCCTAGCTAAAGAAAACCGGTAGAACTGCCGGTTAGTATAGGAATTTTTTGTAATGCCAAATTTATTAAGTAGTTTTACATGGCAAAAAGTAGCAGGGGCAGCCACCCCAAGCCGCTTGCAGCAATACTTTCACGGCCAAGGGCTATTAACTGACATTGCAGATTTTGAGCAGCTCAAAAAAGAAAAGAAGGCAGAAGCATATAAGCAGCACATTGCAGATTCTATCCCTGACCTAGGGGAAGCCGCCGGTAATGTTGATAATGATTTTAGGAAAATATACGTCCTTAGTAAGGAAAAGGCATTGTTAGCCCTGATAGCACACATGCGTCAGGTTAGTGCGTATAAATATTTATTGGATGGCCTTGAAATAGAAGGAATTGAGAGGGAGTGTGACAAAATTCTTTATTTTCTTGGCAACGAACCAGAGTTTATTTCTGAGTTTTATCTTCTATACAGCCTTAATGCCCATAGCGAAAGTTACTGGAATAGAAGAAATACAGACATAATTTTTCGCGACAAAGATATTACCAAAGAGGAGGTGGACAATCTACGTGAAGCAATCAAAGAAGAGCTAAAAGTCCTTACACACGGCAAAAATTGCGAGATAAAGCATGTTTGTTATGAGGGCAAAGACCATTTGTTTGCCATTGCTGAGAATATGCCGATTACTATACCTCAGTGGAAGAATGGGCAACACTGTGATGTTCTTACCAAGCCTTCTTTTGATGTGGCCTTCGTATATGACCGTGAGCTAGGGGAATTAGATATTTGTTGCAATAAGGGTGCGAAGTTTAGAAACAAGATGCAACTCGCTTTTTCAAAGGCTGTGTTAGGACAGGAAATACAAGAACTGAAAAAAGATGATGAGGTATATAACCTGCCGTTGGTAATGAACCAACTCATTACAAACAGAAGGGTGGATTTTTGCACTAATAGCAGCAAAAACGTAAACGATATTTTTATACGTGGCCTGAGGTTGCAGGGAACATTTTACCGAAAAGATAGAATTGTCCTGGATACAGGGCAAAAAGAGCGGATTAGTAGCAACCAGGATGATATATACACCAGCCTGGAAGATTATTTAAAGATGAGGGAAACATCAAAAAACACGGTAAATATCAATGAATTTTCCTTAGCGTGGATAGAGTGTATTGTGCATTTTTATAATGAGCTAACAAAGGAAGATGGCACAAAGAGATTTAGAATTTCTGGAAATAGTGGCTGTAATCTTGGGTTTGAGGGAATTGACAAGGAAATAAGGGAGTGTTTAAAAACGGCTAACATACAATTGGAAAACAAAACAGGAAAAGAAGTAGAGATTCCTGACTTTGCAGTTGCTCTCAGAGCTATATGTAATTCTATAGAAAACGCGGCGGCAAACGATAATAGGCCAGTAGTGCCTTATTCAACGTACAAATCCTGGCCTGTTGAAGTGTTGGGGGCTGCTGAAAAATTTGGGATTTTAAGGAAAGAACGCTCCAAAAAATTAGAAAGGTTGCCGTGTGACTGTGGAAGCGGAAAATTTGTAGATATAGAATATAATGATGCAAAGCCTTTTATACATTGCCTAGATTGTGACAATATAAAATCTGTTGAGCCGGTAGAGTTAGAATATTATGAAACTGCCTCTACGCAGTTGGCCAACTTCTTGTGTGAATGCCTTGATGATATTGATACCCCAAAAGTAGTAGTGGAAGGTAAAGCCTATTTTGTTGGTGAAGTAGAGAGCGATGTATTGGTTTACCTCGTGTTAGGAAAAGAGGGCGTATTAGATAGACTAAAAGTGTGTGAGACTGATAGTAAAGGACAAGAGTTTGCAGTCCTTACAACCTCTGAGCATGAAAATATACCGGCAAAGTACACTATGTTGCCCCTTTATTCCCAGAAATTGTTTTCTAAAAACAGCTTTAAAAAAGACTGCATTACCAAATTATTTGCCAAGAACTTGCAGAATCAAGAAGCTGCCCATGTCAAATGGAGGGTTGACCCACGTGCAAAGCAACAAATTATATTACAAAATTACCTTGCGTCCAATATGGATAGTGAGGATTTAAAATACTTAAATCATAAAGAAATAGCAGAAAAGGTGGAGCAAATCCCTAGCCTTTGTGAATATAGAACTAAAGCAGGAAAGGTAGGTAAATTAGCAGATAGCACAGTGCTACAAATTATAAAGAAGAACCTAGATTCACGTGGGGAGCGTTTTAGAATTTTCGGTACTAAAGAATATAATTCAGATAGGCATACCTGGTATAATGCAGCTTAATTAAAACCCCTGATGTTTTACGCATACCCTAAGGTATGCGCCACCCACCCCCTTAGATTTATAACCTTCCTTCACCCATAATGGCCTCAGTTAACTTAAACAAATGAGGTTTATTATGACTAACGAAAGACTACTAACTAGAAAAGAAGCGGCTGAGTTTCTTGGCATAAGCGAAGGAACCCTGGCTGTGTGGAAATGCACCAAGAGATACCCCTTGCCGGTGGTAAAAGTTGGCAGGCTGGTAAGGTACAGGGAATCTGACCTGCTAAAATTCCTTGAAGAAATGACCGACCCGCAGACTTCCAATGGCTAAGAAAAGAAAGAAGTTTAAGCGGCGGCATAGCACCCAGAACATAAAATCCATGCCTTATTATCTAAAGGAATTGGCCGATGTTATGGATGTAAGCTATGGGACTGTTCTTAGGTGGGTTAATGAGGGGATGAAAGTTTTTGCTAACCAGTATCCCCTTATGACTCATGGCGACTATGTAAAGGCGTTTCATAAGGAAAAGAACAGGCCAAACAAACTTGCCCCTAATGAATTTCATTGCTGTAAATGTCAGGCTCCCAGGAAAGCACAAGGAAACTTTGCCTATATTGATTACTTAAACCCTAAAAGCCCAAACCTAAAGGCAGTATGTGAAACCTGTTCTACCAGGCTAAACAAAAAAATATCCATGAAAAATATGCCCGAAATAGAAGAAACTTTTGAAATTATAACGGAACATCCTGAGAGATTATTAGCGAGTAAAGATACCAGCACTAATGATATAACTGAGGAGGTGTTAATCAATGGATAAGATAAATGAAGAAAACGAGGTAATTAAGAAGAAGTATTTTGACCGGCTACACCACCGCCTAGGCAGAAGTGTAAAAACGGTTGATAGTGCCAGGAAAGCCATTGCCAGATATGAGCAGAATACAGGTTATGAGAGCTTTAAATATTTTACCAAAGGCAAGGCGATAGAGTTTAAAGGCGACTTGTTTAAAACCAGGAGCAGGAAAGGGGAATTACTCAGTGCTTCCACAATTCTGCATACCGTAAAGCCCCTTATGGAGTTTTTATACTGGCTTGCAGACCAGCCTGGGTATAAGCGGGCAATAAAACCGGATGATGTTGGCTACCTTAACTTGACAGATAACGATAGACGGAAAATACAAACAGGCCGCAAATTAAAGGAATATCCAAGTGTTGAGCAGGTAAACCGTGTCCTGGCCTTCAACCCTAAAAATGACGTGGAAATGCGCGACAGGGCAATCCTGGCTACGCTACTATGTACCGGCATAAGGCATGATGCCTTGATAAGCCTTAAAGTGAAGCATTTTAGCATGCAGAGGCAGGCTATTATCCAAGACCCTAGGGAAGTGCATACAAAGAAGGCCAAGTGGATAAATTCCAAGCTGATTGATATAGAGGGTGGTGCAAAGCAGATTGTAATAGACTGGGTGTTGCACCTTACAGAAGCACTCGCATTTTCAGATAATGACCCATTATTTCCGAAAGAAAAGATTGTTCATAACCAGTATAAGCAATTCGAGGGCAGTGGAACGCTATCAAGGGAACATATACACAGCCAGGAACCGCTTAGAAGGATTCTCAGGGGGCTTTTTGAGCAAGCAGGGGTGAAGTATTACAAGCCGCACAGTTTTCGAGATACATTGACCCACCATCTTCTGGATAAAGCCTCTCTTGAAGAGGCTGTTGCCGTGAGCCTTAACCTTGGCCATGAAAACCTGGCCACAACCATCAATAACTACTACATACCAACGCCTGAACAGCAATTTGAGATTATTGACAGGATGGGGAATAAAAAAGACATGGATTTACAAACAGCGTTGCAAGTGATTCAGAATGTGGCTAGTAATAAATGACATTGAAAACAGGGGATTATTAAGAAAAATGCCGACACTTGATTTTAAAGGAAAGCAGTATATTCACTCTCACCACCTGACAGTGCCTTTCAGGGCGTTGGAGGTGGATAAGAAGAAATCCCTTTCCGATAAGCCCGGACTGGATGACAATCTCATAATACACGGTGACAATCTGCACGCGCTAAAGGCGTTAATGCCTAAATATGCAGGCAAGATTAAGTGTATTTATATAGACCCGCCTTATAACACCGGAAATGAAGGCTGGTGCTATAATGACAACGTAAACTCTCCAACAATGAAAGAATGGCTGGCTAAGAGCGCAAACCCAGTGGACAGGGAAGATATGCTCCGCCACGACAAATGGCTCTGCATGATGTGGCCAAGATTGCAGCTTTTGAGAGAATTACTCTCTGAGGATGGGGTTATTTTTGTGAGTATTGGAGATGATGAGGTTCATAATTTAAGAGAAATTATGAGTGAAATATATGGAGATGATTGCTTTGTAGCTTGCTTGCCCACGATAATGAATCTTAAAGGTAACCAAGATGCGTATGCATTTAATGAAACGCACGAATACACTATTGTTTTTACCAAATCTAGTAAAGGGTATGATTTTGGTAGATTTGAATTGGATGATGAAGAGTTTGATGGATGGAATGAAGATGAGTATGGGTTGTGGAAAAGAGCAGATACGCTAAGGAGAACAGGAGAAGCTGCACCAAGAGAAAAAAGGCCAAAAGGTTGGTTTCCCATTTTTATAACTAAAGAAAATGATATTTACGTTACAGATGATAACAAACCAAGGAGTAAAGAAGATTATGTTCTTTTGCCTATAAATGAGAATGGAGAAGAGCTTTCTTGGACATGGAAAAAAGAGAAAATAACAAATGAGAAATACAATCTAATTATTACAGAGTCGAATAACAAAAAAAATATATACAAAAAACAACGTCCGTTTCTAGGAGAAATACCCACTAAAAAACCTAAAAGTATTTTCTATAAAGCAGAATATAGCACCAGCAGTGCAACAAATTTTTTAAAAACAATATTTGATAAAAAAATTTTTGGTTATCCGAAACCAGTAGAACTTATAAAGGATTTTTTAAGAATAGGCGCATCAAAAGATTCAGTAATTCTTGACTCCTTCGCCGGTTCTGGCACCACAGCTCATGCTGTGTTGGATTTGAATAAAGAGGATGGTGGCAACCGTAAATTTATACTGGTTGAGTGTGAAGATTATGCCAACGATATTACCGCCGAGAGAGTTAGAAGGGTTATAAAGGGTGTTCCAGGCGCAAAGGATGAAAAGTTGAAGAAAGGTTTAGGTGGTAGCTTTACCTATGCCGAGCTTGGGGAGCCATTTGATATTGATAAAATCCTTACAGGGGAGTCATTACCTTCCTATGAAGCTCTGGCACGCTATGTATTCTATACTGCAACAGGTGATAGTTTAGAAAAAGCTGTAAAGCCCTCTTCTAACTTCCTTGTTGGGGAAACCAACCTGTTTGAGGTGTATCTGATTTATAAGCCGGATTTATCCTTCCTAAGAAGTAATGATTCCGCCTTAAATCAGGAAAAACTCGACATAATTGGCAAAAAAAAGAGCAATAAACAGAAACTTGTTTTTGCTACTGCTAAGTATATGAGTCAAAACACTTTATCCGAGCATAAAGTGTCGTTTTGTCAAATTCCCTATGCAATTCATAAGGTTGCGGGAAATTAAAGTAAGGTAATATAAATAAATGTACTTGCAAAATCATACAATATACATTATCATCAGCCTACCACACGCCGCGTAAGGCGGTGTGCCGCACTCTCAGAAATGATTGTGCGGCTTTTTTGTTTTTGGGCTATGGAAAAAAAGAAAGTCAGTGTTTTTATAGATGGTTTTAATCTGTATCATGCAGTAGATAATCTCGATAAGCCTTATTTAAAATGGATAAATCCATTTACGTTAGCAAAGGAATTTGCCAGGAAGTCTAATGGTAATGAAATTGTACGTGTAAAATTTTTCACTGCATTTCCAAATCATAAATCAAAAAAAGTTCAGGAACGATATTCTGCCTTTACAGATGCCGTAAAACACTATGGAGTTGAAGTTGTTGAAGGTAAATTCAAAAAGAAATTCCTTACTTTTACGGATAAGGGGAAGACTTTTATAAAAAACAGTCATGAAGAAAAAGAATCTGATGTCAATATTGCTCTGGCAATCCTTGAAGATGCCTATGAAAAAACAAGCGATAAACTTTTAGTAATTACAAATGATTCAGATATTGCCCCTGCTATTCGATTAGCGAGAATAAAAAACCCGAAACTTATTATTAACGTAATAACACCTCCTCTTCCACCGGGACGGAAGGCAAACTTTGACCTTGTTGATGCCTGTGGTGACGTAAACAGAAACCGGCAGGGACAAGTCTTTTATAAAACCAGGATGATAAAGGAAATTCATCTGGAACGCTCTTTAATGCCGGAGGAAATCAAGTTAAATAAAGGAAGCACTATTCTTATTCCCAAAGAATATAAATTAGGTAGGCCAGCCAATGTATGATGCTTTACCACTAAAAGACTACCAGCAAAAAGTTTTAGAAGCAGTTGAGAAATACTTGGACGCTCTCAACACTTGCAGGCAAAGGGCAATAAGGAACTATGAAAGGGATATTGAAGATAAGATTGAGCCAATTGACCCTGAAAACTCTCAGTATTGCAGTGAGGCGTGGGAAAAATTAAAAACTGAAATTAGTATTCCCAGATACAGGGATAAAAAGAGCAGGGAGCTACCTAATAGCTGGCTGGAAAGAAAAGATGGAATTGGTAGGCAAATCCCAAATGTCTGCCTTAAAGTACCTACGGGTGGTGGAAAAACCTTACTTGCCGCCTGTGCCTTACAGAGGATAAACCACGATTACTTTAAGAAAAATACCGGCCTGATTTTGTGGGTAGTGCCAAGTGATACTATTTTTAAGCAAACCTGGGCGGCTTTAACCAACAAGGAACACGCATATAGAAAGCAACTGGATATTGCTTCCGGCGGCTGCACCAAAATTTTTAAGCGCGGTGATAAAATCACCTTACAGGACGTTGATAATAATTTATGTGTAATGCTCTTGATGTTGCAATCCTTCAATATCAAGGGGGCAAAAAAGGAAGCCAGGAAGATATATAATGATTCTGGCAATTATCAGTCCTTCTTTCCGCTTCTCGATGACTACAACGCAAACAATGAGCTAATAAACGAAATACCTAACCTGGTTGAGGGAGATATGCTTGGTAGGGACGTTATAAGTGGCATTTCTATTAAACACTCTCTGGGTAACGTTTTCAGGATTTGCAGGCCGATTGTTGTAGTTGATGAGGAACACAAGGCCAAATCTCAACAGGCTATTGACAATATCAACGATTTTAACCCACGCTTTATTCTAGAGCTTTCCGCAACGCCCCGTGATACCAGCAATAAGCTGGTTGACGTAGGTGGTCAGGACTTAAAGCAAGAGCAGATGATTAAGCTACCCATCAATGTTAAAACCTCTAGCAGTGAGGATTGGAGAAACACCCTTGAATTAGCGCATAAAAAGTTAGCCAGCTTAAATAAAGATGCGGCAAAGCTACAAGGTGAAACTGGTACTTATATACGTCCTATAATGGTTATTATTGCGGAACCTAAAAAGAAGGGTGACAGATATGACCATGTAGAAGATATAAAAAAGTATCTAACAGAAAAATGCCAGGTAATTGACCACGAAATTAGAATTAAGCTCTCAGAAAATGATGAGATTAAGAATGAGGATTTGTTAGATAAACTTTGCCCTGTAAAATATATCATTACCAAAGATGCGCTCAGGGAGGGCTGGGATTGTCCTTTTGCCTATGTTTTAACCATCCTCACTAAAAAAGACAGCAAAACAGCCTTAACGCAGTATACGGGAAGGGTATTAAGACAGCCCTATGCTAGAGTTACCCCTATAGCCAGCCTTAACGAAAGTTATATTTTCTGTAGTCAGCAAGATGTTAGTGATGCAGTCGCTAAAATCAAAGAAGGGCTTGAAAGAGAAGGGATGGGAGATGTTGCCAACGATATTACCGGCTCAAATGATGATAATGAGAATACCAGGGAAAAAGTAACTCTTAAAAGAAATGGGGCGTTTACAGAAAAGATTTTCCTGCCTAAGCTCAATACCGTCCTTGGTAAAGGTAAAATCTCTGAATTTGACTATTACAGGGATATTCTTGGTGAAATTGATTGGAGTAAATATAGTTTTGATAGTTTTGGCGGAAAGATTGTTATTAGTGACAAAACGTCCATAGATACCGGCGCGGCAATCGTTGATTACAATGAAGATATGCTAGGCCAGGGTAATTTCAGATTTACTTATGGTGATAGAGAAACAGCTATTTTCAGTGAAGAAATAAACCTCTCTCTGCTAACTAGCCAATTAACCGACAAAATCCCAAACCCTTTTGAGGCCAGAAGAATCTTAGATGAGGTTATTAAGAGCCTAAAAAAAATATATAAGCAGGAAGTAATAGCTGCTAGTGGGCATGATATTACCAGGCAGGTTAAGGATAATGCCTTTGAATGGCTGTTAAAAGAGTCAGAAAGTTTATTTGTCCAAAAATTAAAAGTGGGTGAGGTAATATTGAAACTTCTTGCCTCGCCATTTATTGAGTTTAACTGGCCTATGGGTGAAGAGCGCGTTGTATATCGCAATCATAATGAGATTGAGGCCAAATATGAGAAAAACATCTTCCAGCCACAATATAAGAGTAGTTACAACGGGCTGGAACGTGATGTAGCCATTTATATAAATGAAAACGAAGCGGTTCAGTGGTGGCATAGGTTAGGGGTAAAAGGAACAGAGTACCACGTACAGGGCTGGAAGAAAGATAAGATTTATCCTGATTTTCTGATATACCATAGTAATGATAAATATATCCTTGTTGAAACTAAAGGCAACCATCTAGAAAACCCAGACAGTAAGTACAAGGCAAAGGTATTTGACTACCTGAATCGTTATAATGCTGTAGATATTGGAGAGTTTAAGCTATTACAGGGAGATAAAGAGCTTTCCTTTAACCTAGTATATGAAGATGAGTGGAAAAAAGAAATGATAAAAATAGGTGTGTAGTTGACCACCATTATCCGCATGAAATAACTAAGCTCATTATGCGTCCACTTCCACGGTTTAATTCGGTAAATTTTATATCCGTCTCTAATTTGTCTCCCACTGTTTAAAATAAGTAAGAGTGTATCGATATGGTTGCGAGGAACATACTGGTAGGCAAGTATTCCTTTCTTGTCTCTGCTGTAATACTTCAAACTTAATCTGACAATTTCCCCAAGCATCTTATCTTGCCCTTGATAGGTATTATCAGACTCATTTGATACCCGAAGGGTAGCAGAAAGTTCCTTCCTTATTCTCCGTGAGTCAGTATCAGTAACACTTCCATAAAGTTCAATTTCAAAAGAGCTAGTATATGGCCGAGAGCTTTTGCATGATTCTGGGTCAAATACATAGTCTAAATGCCAGTCACAAACACGACTATACATGACCGAATGTCATCCTTTTCCTGGGCTGCAAGGCGTTCAATTCTTCACCATAGGTGTGATGTTAGAATCATATTCAATATTGAATGATGGCATATTTGCTTTAATTGTCTGCTTTATATAGTTCGGTGATAAATGTGCGTAGTGCCTTTCACAAATTCTCGTATCTGAATGCCCTAGCTGAACTGCTACCACGTTTAGAGGTGTACCTGCCATTACAAGGTGGCTAGCATAGGTGTGCCGCAAGATATGAAAACTAACGGCAGGCTCTATTCTAGCTTTCTTGCATGCTTCTTTAGTGCGCCGTGTTTGCTGTGATTTTTGCCATTTCTTTCCTGCATTCGTAAAAATAACGTCACTGGAAGGGCGTCCAGCTATAGCAGTTGTGAAGAAGTCAGTTCCAGATTTGTTTAAATGTATATAGCGTGGCTTTCCGTTCTTAGTTTTACACAAATAAAGCGTTTCGGAATCGGCGTGAAAATCAGCACAAGTTAGATTGCTAAGTTCTGCATAGCGTGCGTCTGTAAGTAGTGCAGCCTGTACGAGTAACTTAAAATCAGTATCTATAACATTCAGCAAACGCTTCACTTCTGCTTTAGTTAGAAAACAAATTTTAGGGGCATCAACCTTTTCAAATGGTTTTACTCGCCTCCAAGCACCATCATCAGCTACCACCCCCTCTTTGTAGGCATGATTAAGCATTGCTTTAAGCATTGTAAGGATGCGATTGGTGGTACTTTTTCTTTTTCGCACCGTTTCGGGGTCATTATCTACCTCTTTAAATTTAGGCTTTTGTAGTTTTCCTGACCGTAACTCAGCAGGAGTTGAAACCATCTTTTCCATCCAATAACGGATACGTTTTGTAGTTAGTTTTTCAACCTGAATAGTTCCAAATTCGGGTAGAATATACTTCTCAATTGCCCTATTTGTTTCGTTGTAGGACTTGCGATTCTGCTTGAACCATTTTAGATAATCGGCAGCGGCATCTGACACTTTATACTTGCCTGAATAATTCTCTAAACCAGCTTCTGCTTTGCCTTGCAGAGAGAACCATTCTCTAGCCTTCTCTTGTGCTTCACTAAATGTAAAGATGGTAACATTATCTGAATCGGATACATCATCCGATAGGCCAAGGGTAGTTTTGGTGTACTTCTTTTTGTTATTCCGATAGCGGGCAAGCCAAGAGCCACCATTACTGCCTTTGTAGTAGCCAATATGGAGACCCTTATCTATATTCTTCCAATATGGCTCTTTTCGCTTCGGTAACTTTAAACGGGCGTTTCTTGTTTCAAGCTTAGTATCTCTTACTGTACGTGCCATAGGTTTCGGTAATATATCGGTAATAAGCGTATAAAAAAGTCTCTATTTAGTTAATATTACATAACTATAGATATACACACAACTATTTGATATATCAATGATAATATTCATTATTGGCGTTTAACCAAAATTATAGTTGTCCCTCTTTCACGGTGGAAACACGGGTTCGATTCCCGTAGGGCGACACTCTTCCAGCACAATCCAAAATCATCCAAGTAAGTCCATAAAACCATTGATAATTAGCCCCTTTTGTGCTAATAGGTTGTTCTGCGGCTTCCAAATTTGTCCGACCAAATCCAGAAAATTTGGGGGCATAAGTGGGGGCATAAAAAATAAGAAGGGCAATTATGCCCCCAACCAAGAGACAAACAAAAAGGATTATGCCCCCAGATGAAACTCACAATTAAAGGTATCGAAAAAACAATCCGAGAGGTTCAAGAGGCTAAAAAAGCCAAGAAGGACTTTGATGGTGGAGGTTTATATTTTGAAGCCACCCCCTCTGGAGGAAAGTATTGGCGCATGAAATACCGATTTAACGGTAAAGAAAAGCGTCTTTCCTTTGGTATCTATCCTGATATTTCACTACAGGACGCAAGGGAAAAGCGTCGAGAGGCTAAGAAATTACTGGATGGTGGAATAGACCCAGGAGAAAAAAAGAAGCTGGATAAACTCGAACAGCAAAATGAGTACGGAAATAGCTTTGAGAATCTTGCTCGTGAGTGGCACGCACAAAAGATACATACCTGGAAACCAAAGCATGCTGAAAATATTTTAAAGCGTTTAGAGTCAAATATCTTTCCAGCCATCGGCAAAAGACCCGTTAAGTCAGTTACACCCCCTGAATTATTAACCGCCCTTCGTAAAATAGAGGAAAAAGGTACATACGACCTTACACACCGTATAATGCAAACCTGCGCACAAGTCTTCCGATATGCCGTTGCTACAGGTAGAGCTGAAAGAGATATAACAGCCGATTTAAAGGGTGCGCTCAAGCCAGCTAAAAGCAAGGCTATGGCTCATTTGAGTGAAGGTGAACTGCCAGAGTTTTTAAGGGAATTAGAAAAGTACGACATGGAATATGGAGGAAGGCTGTTAACAAAGCTGGCATTTAAGTTTTTAATACTGACCTTTGTACGCTCTGGTGAGATTCGTGGAGCAAAATGGGATGAAATAGACTGGGATAAGAAGCAGTGGCGTATACCACAAGAGCGTATGAAAATGAAATCACCACATATAGTGCCTCTTGCAGAGCAGAGCATAACATTACTTGAAGAAATAAAGGAACTTACAGGAGATAACTGTGAAAACTTTATCTTTCCCAGCCAGCAAACACCACGCAAAATGATGAGTGAAAATACTTTCCTGCGTGTCATTGAAATTCTTGGTTATAAAGGCAGAACAGTTGGACATGGCTTCCGTTCCACTGCTTCAACCATCCTAAATGAGCATGGCTTTAATAAAGACTGGATTGAACGTCAGCTCGCTCACGCTGAACGTGACCAAGTACGTGATAGTTATAACCATGCTGAATATATAAAGCAGCGCACTGACATGATGCAATGGTGGGCTGATTACTTGGAGAATTTATATGCCAAGAGGTAAAGCACCAATACACGGAGCTATTGGTTGGCATCCACGTAAATTACATGCTGGAATTAATGCTAGGAGTTTAGAAGAATATATAAAACCAAAAAAGTTGGATAAACTACATAATAGTAAGCATTGTCACAGAATGGTCAGAATTATTCGCGCAAGGATAAGATGTGCTATTGGCACTTATAAAGGACAGCATAAAAAAACTCCTATTCTCACGGCCACAGAAAGAAAAGCACGGGTTGAGAAAATTAGAAATTGCTCAAGACGGCTTCTAGATTTTATAAAGAAAAATAAGGATGATTCCATGGAGCTGTGGGCAGCCAATCTTTACGAAGCTCTTTTAAAAACTGACGTAAATACAAAAAGTATTTTACATAGAGCATTAAGACGGAACGGGATTCATAAGGGTCACCAGGTAACCATTTGTATTTGTTCGTTTTTATTCGTTTTTGGGTTCGTTTTCAACGACTTAATAACATCACTTTTTCACCATTATTCATGTCCATTCACGTACAACCACTCACTTTGACAGCATAAATGACGGCATAAAATAAATCGGCAGCAATTTATGCTGTCACGTGCGTTACTTTTTTCAAAGTTAATTTATATAAATTAAGCCAGAAGTCTTCGTCTGGGCTGTAAAAGTATTTTAAAACGCATATATTTCTATATAGTAGAATACAGGATGGTACCAAGAATTTTTATAACTTTGTTTTCGTTACTTATTATTTTTTCCGGTGCAGGAGCTTCGGATGGCAAATTTTGCATCAATGATACCGAAGCCCAAGTCGTCAAAAAGAATTACAGCATTAATATTAAACAGGCTACGGATCGTGCTGGTTGGACATGGGTTAAGTCAGAGTGGGATGGCGACAAGTGGCCTCTTGATACTATTCAAAGTCCTGTTACAGGATTAAAAACCTCTATGCCTGAGCTGTACTATCAAACTTGTAGTTATTGGCAAAATTTATGGGGCGATTGCCGTTTTGCAGGCTCCACCTTTAGTCGATCAACTGGCATTGCGTTTATTCAAGGCAATGAGAAAAATATATTTGGTTTTGAAATGCCAAAATCTTATGCTGTGTACGGGGATACCGTAATTGAACTTCCTTCCAATTTTCAAAAAACAACTAAGTATCGAGGCGATGTAAATGCGTTGGGATATGCTGCGTTGAGAGGATTAAAAGAAGAATTTATTTTATTCAATGGTGATGAGTCCATAACACTCAATATACCAGAAGCTACACCTCGTAAAGATAGCCTTCCTCCTTGGAGGGTGTCAAACGACATAAACACTGGACGTTCTTTTGTGCTTGCAAATTCTCTAAAAGGAGTGCCGATGTTTCTGTATGAAGTTTACAATGGTTCAGATATTCGCAAAATTGACTTAGATCCCAATATGAAGGGGTGGCTTAAAGTTTTATCTGAGTTTGGCACAAAACAGATGTTTATTATTGATAGATATGGTATTTATGCTGAAGTTGATAAGGCCTTTAAAAGAATAGTGCACCTGCCTGAACCTAACTACATTTATGGGCCTGCTAATTTAGGGTATACGAAGGACAATGAAATTTATTTTGAAATCATGAGCAACGACAAAACGAAGACCTCTTATGTTTTACAGTCCCGTAGTAATACGGATAACTGTGGTACAATTTTAAGTCTAAACAAAGATATAATGTTGAAAAATAAATAGATCACCTCATTAGGTGGCTTAATCAGTATAGATTCTTATCATTTTCATTAGTTATAATCATCATTCTATCCTTGGACGATGGACAATGTGGACAATTGCGATCTATCTAAAAAATTTGCAACAAGACTCTTGTAACATTCTCTGAAAAAATATAGAAATAACTGTGTAACCTTCTGATAATACACGATATTTTGTTCGCAGGTGTTCACGGTTGTTCATACCTGTTCATCTTATGATTCTGTACTTCTAACCTCATTTTGGAGAATTGATATGAAACTGAACAATATAAAAATCAAAAACGCTAAATCTAAAGAAAAAATGTACCGTCTTTCTGATGGAGATAGTCTTTATCTAGAAATAAGCTCCAATGGCAGCAAATATTGGCGCATGGTTTACCGCTTCAATAATAAGCGCAGGCAGATCGCATTTGGTAAATACCCTGTCATTTCGTTGCAGGAAGCTCGTGAAATGCGGCTGGACGCTAAGAAGCTATTAGCAAAAGGTATTGATCCTGTAGAAGCGCGCAGACAGGCAAAGCTGGATTCTGAATTACGGCATGAAAATAATTTTGAAGCTATAGCTCGCGAATGGCATTCGCAAAAAGTTCATACATGGCAGCCGAAACATGCTGATAATATTTTAAGACGCTTATCTCTTTATATATTTCCTGTGCTTGGCAATAAGCCAATTACTGACATAAAACCTCCTGAGCTGCTTCATGCCATTAAGCCTATTGAAGAAGAAGGTAAGCATGAAATGGCGCATCGCATGCTACAAACCTGTGGCCAGGTATTTCGTTATGCGGTGGCAACCGGCAGAGCTGAGCGTGACATTACCACCGATCTGAAAGGTGCACTCCGACCTGTTAAAAGCAAGAACTTCGCGCACCTCTCTGAAAAGCAACTTCCCGTATTCCTCAAAGAGCTAGATAAATACGATACGGATTATAACGGCAATGTACTCACTAAGCTGGCCTTCAAACTCCTGATCCTGACTTTCGTCCGCTCCGGTGAGATTCGTGGTGCGCTGTGGAACGAGATCAACTGGGATAAGAAAGAGTGGCGCATCCCTGCCGAGTGCATGAAGATGAAATCACCACACATCGTACCACTTTGCACGCAGAGCCTCGCCCTACTTAAACAGATTCATGATATTACCGGCAACAGTTATGGTGGCCATCTCTTCCCCAGCCAGCAAAGCCTACGCAAAGTGATGAGCGAAAACACCTTCCTCAAAGCTATAGATAAAATGGGCTATAAGGGCATCACCACCGCGCATGGCTTCCGCGCTACCGCATCGACCATCCTCAATGAAAATAGCTTCCCACCTGATCACATCGAACGCCAACTGGCACACTGCGAACGCGACCAGATTCGCGCCGCCTATAACCACGCCGACTTCCTGCAAGACCGCCACGTGATGATGCAATGGTGGGGTGATTATTTAGATAAAGTGAGCGCTTAAATGTCTACAGAAATAAGAATGCAAGCAGATGACTTCCTTAATGCTTATCTGGTATTACAAGAACATAGCGAAAATGTGAGTTTAACTACTCTTGCGCCAACTATCGTCAATTTGTCATTTGCATTAGAACTTTATCTTAAAGATATTTATTGTGCTCTTGGTGAAAAACCGCCGAAGGGGCACAAGATTATAAAACTGTTTGAAGGGTTACCAGAGTCAGTACGGCAATATATTTTTACTCATGAAGCTATTAGTCAAACCCCCTTCCACATCCGTGGTGACCTCTTCTCCCCTAAAAGCTTCTCAAGCGAGTACACTCCTTATGAGAGGTTCTGTGATCAAGTAAAGGCAATCAGTGATGCTTTCGTACAATGGCGCTATTCATACGAACAAAAAACAAATGCCTTACGTTATGACAGTTCTTTCGTTTTGGCTTTGATAGAAGCACTAAAAACTGTTTCAGATAAGATACGTTCACGCCCTGCGGCATAATTCTCTTAAAAAGATTGGATTGTAGACTTCTAAAAAAGCACTCTACACGCAAAAATTGTTGAAACATTAAACAACGGTGTCTAACATAATCCTATGAAATCTAAGAAAGGAACAACACTTGGAGAAATCTTTGCCAAGCAACATGCTTATGATGATTATGTAATGGATCTACTTAAGGAGTATGGAAAAGAGCAAGTAAATGTTCTTATTGGAAGTAGCTTGCAGAGAATACAGGCAGCTATATATTGGGATGGTGAGGCTAATTTTTGTAACATATCATCAAAAGCAGATATAAATTTCTGGGCAAATCTTGCCACCTGGACATTAGCAGAAGCAACTGCTCTTACTATAAATAGAGACCCAAGTAAATTAATAGAGCCTGATGATGGACTTGGAATGATAGAACATACTTCTAATATAGAACAATACAGACATGTAAGAGAACATATTAAGCGTGCGGTTCAAGCTGGTACATTAACCGACCCTGTACAACCAGCTGTTTATGTTAAATGGGTAAAAAAGCGGAACTTAGATTTCCCGGAAGAGTTGGCTAAGTTAGTACCTGCCACCACACAAGCCGATAATCAGAACACACCAGTCAAGCCTTCCAAAAAACCTGCGGATAAGAATTACACCGCCCTCATGCGCGAGCGCAATACATTACTGAAACTTTTCTTCTGCGCGGCGGTTGATGGGTGTGGTTATGATCACAAAGCCGAACGCAGCCCAACAGCAAAGGAAATGGAATCTGCTTTCGAACGTCTCGGTATTTGCATCAGTGACGACACGATTCGCAAATATTTGCAGGAAGCAATCGAGGTTTTACCTGATGATTTCCAAGCCCCGAAACCGAATTCGGTCAAGTAAAAGCTAATTCGGACACAGACCCCTCTGCATCTAGCAGGATGGCTTCGTAACCCAACGAAACCTAATGGAGGTCATCATGTACAATAAACACTTACCCGAAACCGGCTTTGTCCGCCTGCCTATTATCCTGCGCGTTTTTCCTATCGGAAAATCCACCTGGTGGGCTGGCGTGAAAGAAGGCCGCTATCCGCAACCGGTCAAACTCGGCCCACGCATCACCGCCTGGCGTGTGGAAGATATTCGCGCCCTGATCGAGGAGCATCACCATGGGTAAAATTCCGATGCAGCAATGGTATCCGGATGCACATATTGCCGACACGGGCACACTGACGCTGGAGGAACAAGGAGCCTATCGTCTGCTGATGGATCACCTGTGGATAAAAGGTGGTCACCTGCCGGATAATGATAAAGAGATCGCACGATTGCTGCGCATTCCGGTGAAGAAATGGCAGAAAATTAAAGTCAGACTTGATGGTTATCTGCTCATTGCTGAAGGTAATATTACGCAAAAAAGACTGCAACGTGATTATAAATCCGCAGTGAATAAGAGCAAAACCAACGCAGAAAATGGTCGCAAGGGAGGTCAGAAAACCGCAGAAAACTGGAAAAGCAATCAAGCGAACGCTGTAGCGAAAGATGGTGGCGGCGGTAGAGCAAGGCGACGCACCAACGGCCAGCCCCAACACATCAGCGCCTCAATGGAAAAACTAGAGCTATAACTATAGCTAAAACTAGAACTAAAATTATAATAGAGAGAGCTAAAACTGTGGATAACTATGCTAAAACCAACCCAGAGGTTTACCCTAACCCATATTTTGCGGCGATATTCGCCGCAAAATAGAGCTTTCATAAACCAGAATGATATGCTATAGTTTACAGATAAGAGAATTTGCGGCGAATATCGCCGCAAATCAGACAAAGAGTAAACCAATATGGCATATACAGACAAAGATATAGCAGATTTGGTGCCGCATGGCCTGATTGTCACCCGCAGTTGGCTGATGGAACATGAAGGCCTTGAGCGGCATACGCTGGATAATTGGCTGAAGAGCGAGAAGCTGACCGCGCTCACAGGTGGGGTGTATTATCGCCCAGACAGCAAACTGACATGGCAGGGGCTGGTCTGTTCCTTACAGCATATGCAGATGGGCTTTTCGGTGGGCGGCCTGACCGCTTTTGATTTGCAAGGCATGGCGCATTATCTGAATCTTGGTGAGCAGCGCACCATCCACCTCTACGGCAACGGTGCCTTGCCCACCTGGCTCAACAAGGCGCTGCCAGACACATACTTCAAAGCCCATAATTCTGATTTGCTGTTTGGCGGGCGCATGCTGGCCAATCATCACTATGACATGAAATCAAATCACCTCAGCAAACGTGATCCCATACATGATGGCGCGTTCACGGAGATAGGCTGGGGGCTGCATGAATATCCACTGACCACCTCAACGCTGGAACGGGCGTTTTTCGAAATACTTATGGATGTGCCTAAGGATGTTTCTTTCGAGCATGCCGACCAGCTGATGCAAGGCCTCACCACATTATCACCGCGCAGGCTGCAAAAGCTGCTGACCATATGCGACAATATCAAAGTCCGCCGCTTGTTTCTGTGGTTTGCGGAGCGGCATAACCACCCATGGTACAAGCATCTGGATTTGGAGCGTTATACGATGGACAGCGATGCGCTGGGCTCCGGCAAACGGATGCTGGTGCGCGGCGGAAAGCTCGACACTAAATATTTAATCACCGTGCCGAAAGACATGTATCAACCGAGAGTAAGCGATGAATAGAAACAGCCCCTATTTTAAACAAGTGCAACTGCTGGTGCGCATCCTGCCGCACATTGCGGAAGAGCATTGCTTTGCCTTGAAGGGCGGCACGGCTATTTACTTAGTTTACAACGTGATAGCTTCATATCGCACATTAGCATAATAGCTAATCTACGCCAGCACCTTAAAAATTTCTTTAAAAATAAACTCATCTTTGTTATTTTGCGCTAAGTGTTCGCCACAGGAGACTCAGCACACAGCCATAACACTAACTAAATATGTTTAAAAAACGAATATCGATAGAACAGGTTGAGGAGAGTAGTGAATTTGCTCCGAAATTTGATGAGGACGGGTTAATTCCGGTGGTGACGACCAGTGCCCACAATGGTGATGTGCTGATGGTCGGGGTGATGAATCGTGAAGCGCTGGAAAACACTATCCGCACCGGGGAGGCCTGGTACTGGAGCCGTAGCCGTGAATGTCTGTGGCATAAGGGGGCTACCAGCGGGTTGATACAGAAAATCGTCGAGATGCGTATTGATGACGACCAGGATGCGGTCTGGCTCAAGGTTGATATGGAGGGCAAGGAGGCTAGCTGCCATGTCGGCTACCGCTCATGCTTTTACCGTGCTGTTCCGGTTGGCTCCGACGGCAACGATTCCCCCATACTGGAATTCAAAGAGTCCGAAAAAACCTTCGACCCCAAGGAAACCTACGGTGACGTCCCCAATCCCACAAAATTATAGTTACAGGCTAGTAACTAAGTACTGATAGACATCTATCCAACTCCGAAGCTTTTTACCAGGCTTTCGCTGAGCATTGCCCAGCCATCGATTACAACGAAGAATATCAGCTTGAAGGGAAGGGAAATAAGCACCGGCGGTAGCATCATCATACCCATCGACATCAGGGTGGAAGCCACCACCATATCTATAATCAGGAACGGGATGAATATCAGGAAGCCGATTTCAAATGCACGTTTCAGTTCGCTTATCATAAAAGCCGGTACCAGTACCCTGAAAGGCGTATCCTCCGGTTTTTCAACTTTGACCGGATTGCCGGAATCCTCCGCCATATCCATAAACAAAGCCAGATCCTTGTCCCGCACATGGGACATCATAAATTCATGAAACGGTGCTGCGGTTTTTTCAAAGGCCTCCCTTTCCTCAATTTCCTCCTCGATTAGAGGCTCTATGCCTTCATTATAGGCTTTCTCGAAAGTGGGAGCCATAATGAATGCGGTCAGGAACAGCGCCAGGCTTATCAGGACGGGGTTCGGCGGGGTCTGCTGGATTCCGATAGCACTACGCAGCAGCGACAGCACCACGATAATGCGGGTAAAGGAAGTCACCATCATCAATATCGACGGTGCCAGGCTTAATATGGTAATCAGCGCTACCAGCCGGATTATCTGGCCGGCCGTACTGCCTCCCTCCTCACCCAGATTTATGCTGATATTCTGTGCAGCAGCATCGGCGGGGAGAAGTAGAAATATGAGGAGAGGGAGATGTTTCATGGTATGTGCGTGATTCGTGGCTAGTGACTCGTGGCTCGTAATTCTTTACGTTGCATCTCCTGCCCCCTCCATTTGCTCATGAGACAGCAGATAAGTAACTTCCCGTCAAATTTATAAAACACGAGCCACTAGCCACGAATCACAAGCCACTATCCTTAATATCAGATTCCACTATAATATCCCTTTCGGGGCCGATTAAAAGTAAATGTTCGGTGTTGTCACGCTGCACAAGTACCAGCTTGTGTTTTGGGCCGACAACCAGCGCATCGACTATTTTGAGCCGCTTCTTTTCACCCCTGGTTGCAACCGGCATACCTATATTGCCATATTTCCGCAGCAGCAGTGATACCAGCCATACCAGCCCCAGTACCAGTATCAGCGCAGAAACGGATGTGAGGATTGTTGTGGTTTCCATGGGACAGTTATCAGTTGTCAGTGCTCAGTTGTCAGTCCTTCTGCAAATAGCGTTTCCTTGCTTCTTCCGCAGACTTCCTAACATTATCCGGGGCAGTGCCGCCATAGCTCCTGCGGCTGGCGACCGATTTTTCAACCGAAAGTACATCGAATACTTCTTCGCTGATTTCCGGCAGAATCTCCTGCATTTCCTCCAGTGACAATTGCTCCAGCCCGCAGCCATTCTCCTCGGCAAGCTTTACAATCCTGCCGGTTACACTATGGCTTTCACGAAACGGAATGCCCAGTTTCCTCACCAGCCAGTCGGCCAGATCGGTTGCGGTGGAATAGCCGCGGGCAGCAGCTTCCAGCATCCTGTCCTTGTTGATTTGCATATCGGCAATCATCCCGCTCATCACCTGGATACCAAGTGACAGACTCTCCGCCGCATCAAATACCGGCTCCTTGTCCTCCTGCATATCCTTGCTGTAGGCCAGCGGCAGCCCTTTCATTACAGTCAGCAGCGCCGTGAGCGCACCGAAAATCCGCCCGGTTTTTGCCCGTGCCAGCTCCGCCGCATCAGGATTGCGCTTCTGCGGCATAATCGAACTGCCGGTAGTGAAATTCTCGGGCAGTGTAACAAAGCGGAACCCGTCACTTACCCACACCACAATCTCCTCCGCCATACGTGAAATATGCGTAGCGCAAATAGCGGCAGCAGCCAGAAACTCCAGTGCGAAATCACGGTCGGATACACTATCCAGTGAATTGGAGGTCGCCCGGTCAAAGCCAAGTGCTTCAGCAGTTTTTACGCGGTCTATATCAAAGGAGGTTCCGGCCAGTGCCGCACTGCCAAGCGGAGATTCATTAAGCCTTGCCCGACAATCGGCCAGCCGTCCGCGGTCACGTCCGAACATCTCCACATAGGCCAGCAGGTGATGTCCCAGCGTCACCGGCTGGGCGGTCTGCAGATGGGTAAATCCCGGCATTATCGTATCACAATGAAACCCGGCCTTGTCGATAAGCGCTGCCTGAAGCGCCTGTAATTCACCATCCAGCGCATCAATCGCATCACGTACCCATAATTTGAAATCAGTCGCAACCTGGTCATTGCGCGAACGGGCAGTATGCAATTTGCCGGCTACCTCGCCTATAAGCTCCTTCAGCCTCGCCTCGATATTCATATGAATATCCTCAAGCTGCGGCCTGAATTCAAACTGTCCGGCCTCTATCTCGGTTTTTATAGTGCCAAGCCCGTCAATAATCCGCTGCGCCTCATCCTTGTCGATAATCCCCTGTGCGGCCAGCATTTCGGCATGAGCAACCGAGCCGGCTATATCCTGCGCATAAAGCCGCTTGTCAAAATCAATCGAGGCATTGATTTTTTCCATCAGCGCACTGGGAGCTGCCGAATAATGCCCCCCCCACATCGGATTAGCTTTCCTGTCCTTCTCCATAATGAGGGTTATAATCGACTAGGATAATTTTATCGACAGAAATTTTTGGAATAAATAAGGACAAAATGCAGGTAACCCGTTTTTACAGTCACTGGTTCAACCGCAAGATATCCACAATTACCAAGCAGGATGTACAGAAGCTCTACGAGAAGATTGGTGGTGAGAACGGGTTTTACCAGGCTAACTGGTTACTTGAGTAGAAGGCTTCAGCATTCCGCCAATAACGGCTTCTTCCAGGTGTTAACCATAGCAGCTGGAACAATCACGGTAGCAGGTGAAACCGCACTTGTGAATGAATCTGCAGGGGCCAAAGCAGTCTCTCAAGAACATTGCCGGTGAAATACAGGATGGAGCATATAACTATGACTCGCGGATTCTAAAAAGCGTAGCTCTGAACAAAGAGCAGAAACAGGTTTTTGAGTAACTTAAGACAGAGATTTATGACTACATAATCAAAACGCACAACACCTACCCCGAAACTCCCCTGCGTGGTAGCAACCGGGTAGCAACCAACAATTCACCAAAACTCCCCGATTAACCTAACCTATTGATTTATATGGTCGGAGCGAGTGAACGTTATTAGAACCAATTTGGAGATGAGGCTAGCCATTCTAATGCTTGGAAAGAAATATCCTTGTTAGTTTTCTACGCCTAAATCTTTTCGCATTGCTTCTTTCAAATCTTTAAAAACTTGAGGTCTTTCTGGATGAACTTCATCATTTACAGGGTTTGTTTCAAAAAATCTATGTACCAGCTTTATGGTCTCTGCATTTCCGACGAGTTCTATTCTATTCATCCAATGAGCTAGAAGAGATGCTGTTTCATCAGTATTTTTAACATCAGATTTTAATATAGCATCCAGAAATCCTGCATAAACCTCCTTCTTTTCTTGGAAAGATCGATTGTTCAAGTGTTGCTTGTTGGTAATCCATGCCTGCACAAGCGTAGTTAGTAGGCTTCCTATAATACCGCCAATACCTGCTGCCGATAAAATCTGTATATAATCCATGGTTCGAATCCACTGAGTTTAATTACTAGCAATATTAGTGAAAAGCTTTTGAAAAACAAGCGAATAAATGTCCGAACATGGTCGGAGCGAGTGAACGGTTTTCGAACCATTCCTGAATTGAGAGTACTTATATTTCAGATAGATAGCAAATTTCCAAATATCATTTCAAGATAAATATTGCCATGGAAATTTCTGTACAAAGTAATGTGAAGCTGTTGAGTAAAAAGCTTGCTAGGTTTCATCGAGATCAAGTGCCGTTTGCTACGGCATCTGCATTGACAAAAACTGTTCAAGCAGCACAGAAGGAAATCCAGGAAGAGATTCCAAAACGTTTTAATGTCACCAAGAAATGGTGGCTGAAGCAGCAGCCTACTGGGGTAAAGATCAAACCTGCGACCAAACGCCAACTCTGGGCAATTGTATTTACCAATGCATACTTTGCTCCACTGCAAGAGGACGGTGGAACAAAAAGGCCCTTCAAAGGTAGCAGTCTGGCTGTACCAACTGCTAATGTTAAAGCCAAGAAACGTAGAAAGTCCGGTGGTGTAAAAGAAGTAATCAATCGGCCAAAAACATTCTTCGGTAAGACCAAAACTGGTAAGGCTGCCCTATATCGTAGACGTACCAAGAATTCTTATCCTGTAGAGCTATTGTATGTATTTAGTCCAACTGCAAAGATTAAGAAACGCTTTGGTTTTAAGAGGACTGCAGAAGCAGTAACCAAAAAGCAATTCAACCGTGTTTTCACCAGACAAATGATTCATGCAATCCGTACAACTCGGTAGGTACTCCCAAGGGGTGTGCATCAAGGGTAACGCGCAGCTGCAAGCCTTTTCTAGCGCCAGAGAGGACCAAGGGGGGCCGCTTCCGCTTTTTAGGAAATCACTATGAAGACAGTAACTCAAAAAACAGTAGCTGAATGGACGGATACACCTCTGATCAGTGTTGGCGGCAACGGCACTCCAACCATAGAGATTAAAACCGGATCGACTGCTGATGGTGGAGTGGTTGGTGCATGGCAGGCTGTAAGTGGCAAGTTGGAAGGTGTACGTTATGTCCAGATCAGAGTTACGATGGATGATGCTACTGCACCAAGGATTGATACGCTCACTATCATATTTGACGGTACTGTAATTGTTGATCGTTACAATGATGTCAACACAGCAATTGCATCTGACAGCTGGTTTGAGAGAATTGCGACCGGACATTTTAAGATTGCCAGCAGGTCTGGAAACATCGCTGCAATATCACAGGCCACAATCTCTGCGCTGCAGAATGTCGGAGCCGGATATACCGCAGAAGTTATAAGCAAAACCGCTGATATCAGTGGTATTCCCGCTGCTGAGTTTAAAATCTACAACGCATCGAATGTATGGGTATGGTTTGTTGAAACCGGTTTATCTTATTACTGCGGGCTTTCCGGTGTGCTGAATTGCCTGTTTGTAATTGCGGTGTTTTTACTCTGGCAGGATACCCGTAATCCGATTCTACCAATTATATTTATAGGAGCATTTGCCAAAATAATCCTGGAGATTTATACTCATGATTCCATATTAACCAGTATCTCATGGGCAAGCCTCCCCACCGCCCACCTTGTGGGCTTCATTACAGGCGCATTCCTTGTGACCTGGTTCCCCCCTACATTGTTTTTCTTTCATTATCTTTCTTGCATATATCCAAAATTAAAGAGTTTTCTTTCGTTCGATAGATCAGGAGAAGCTGTCATTTTCTCATTAACAGCCGCATGGTATACCCCTCTCATGGCGGGGAGTATTGTTAAACCGAACGACAAAGTGACTGCAATTCGGTATATGGCTCACCCTTGCCGGTACGCCAATATTCTCTGCGAACTGCTGAAACCTGCCATTCACCATCGCTGAATAGATAGAAATATTCAGCATTAGAACGGGCAGCTTTTCGCATCATCATGTGCAACGTGAATTTTACGGTAGGGCCGCAATCCCTGTCACCGCGATCACGGTCATAGAAAAAGGATTCTTCAATAGTTGGCTTCAGATATGACATATTGCCAAGCTCTATCAGTGCGGCAACCTTGGCTTTGTCCATGTAGTGCTCACAGAGCATTTTACCATTATACTCAACATATCCATCCGAATGGCAGTACACACCTCTGAAACCTTCCGATGTTTTTAAGACAATAAAAGGCGTCAGGAGTTTTTGTTTTAGACTATTTGCTTCAATTCATAAACTGAGTCTATTTCCTCACCGTCCCAGTGATAGCGTAAATGTCGTTCCTGTACACATTCGGACAGTGCATTTGGACGAAACACGGCAAAGCAAATTCCATCTTTATGCCGTACGCTGCTATAGGCAATACCGCGTCCTTTATCTTCGCGGATTTCTTTTGCAAAAGCCTGTGAATGGTTATAGCTGCCTGGATTATAAATTTTTTCAAGGCTTTTCTTTTTATCTGTAATATCGTGAAGTTCTGCATTTAGCTTTGCTGTCAGAACACGCATGTCAAGTTCCTGCGGTTTCTGGTTTGTATATCCCAGAAATTTTGTGCTGCGATATCGTGTTTCAGCTATGGATGTATCAAGTTTTTTTGCGCAATAGAAAACGCCGTAAGTACCATCACTAAAACGGCTTCCTTCCGGGTTTAGATGTGTAAAGGCAGCCATGATATACCCTGTGCCTGCACCATATATCCGGTCTTCAGGAGCGACAAGGCTAATGTCTCCGACTTCTTCGCGTAATCGGTCATTTGTTCTGGATTCCAGTTGGTAAAGTGCCTCAAAATCTTCTTTATCAGCAACTTTCTCAAATATGTGAATGGGAGGAAAGCGCGAAGGAATAATCCGCCATACCTTGTTTTTGAAACGTTTAATGGGAATCATGCCCAACCACCCCTTTGAGCATCAAGATATTGGCGTACTATAAAAAGATCGGCGACATTGCCTGACATCATGCGATCCAGGGCACTCTTGCCACCAAAAAGCGGGGCTGTATTTGGCTGTGTGATCCAGTTATCTGCGGCTTCATCATCAGAAAAAATAATATGCAAAGCCTTATATATACCCAGAATATAGGAAATACGTTCTAATGTATCCTTGGGCAGCATGCCTTCTTTTTCACGTTTCCATTTAAAAAAAGTGGTTCTGCCGGGATTACCTAACAATTTTATCCGTTCATCATTTTCTAATTTCCATCCTTCAGTAATATTGAAGAATGCACGCAGAGCAGGACCGGACAGCTTTTTATCATCAAGCAATTTATTCCCATCTCCCGGATGTGCGGTAGTCTGATTGCGTGTTGTCATAATCATATCCTCCAGACTAGTTCTATATTGTCCAGTATAGTACAAATAAGGACTAAATGGAAGTAAAAAGTCATATATGAACTAGAATTGAATCTACGCCCCAAAAGGAAGCGCAGGTGGATAACCAAACTCTACCGTTATGCCGGAGTTATCAGCGTTAATATACACCTGCCTCGGAAAACAGGAATCAAGATTGCCGACCAATATGGCTATCGCAGAATCACAGCCTTACTACGTGCTGATGGCTGGAGAGTAAATCATAAGCGTGTAGAGCGTATCTGGCGTGAGGAAGGACTGAAAGTTCCTAGGAAACAACCTAAACGTAGCAGGCTATATTTTAATGATGGCAGCTGTATAAGGCTCAGACCTGTCTACCAGAACCATGTGTGGAGCTATGACTTTGTCAGTGATAGACTGGCTAATGGCAAGAAAATTAGAATGCTGACAGTTATCGATGAGTACAGCAGGAAATGCTTGGCAATAAGGGTAGCCTATCGCCTTAACTCAGATGATGTGTTGGATGTACTATCAGACCTGTTTCTTCTTGAGGGGATGCCTGCTTTTATACGCAGTGACAATGGCAGTGAGTTTACAGCAAAGATATTACGAGACTGGTTAGCTAAGCTGAAGGTCAATACAGCCTTCATCACACCCGGGTCACCTTGGGAGAATGGCTTTAATGAACGTTTTAATGGTAGTCTGAGAGATGAGTTACTTAACGGTGAGTTGTTTAGATCACTTAAAGAGGCAGCCGTAATCATAGAGCAATGGCGGCAACATTATAACCAGATAAGACCTCACAGCTCCCTCGGATATAAACCGCCAGCTCCTCAAATAATTACTCAGAATACTAACCTAAAACTGGACCACATAATGGGGGCTTGACACTCCTTCTGTTGTTTTATTTTATTAACAAACTCATTATATGCTTCTGCATCTCTTTCCATTCCGGTAGTGTCAATTACTTTACCACATTGATTGACTGCTTTATATTTTTGACGATAAGTATTACCATACACTACAGACTTCTCTTTTTTATACATTTCCAGACCATAATGATATCGTCCAAAAATTCGGTTTATAAAATCATTTATTGCATCACTAAAAATATAACTATCAGACACCTCGCAACAATATGGATTATCCTCGTATATTTTGCCTGCGGCTCGTTGTATTAACTCCTCATCAGTTAAATATTTCCACTCCGCCCGGCAGAAGCCGGTGAAGTTCTGAAACTCCAGAATTATTACCCAGATAAACACTAAACCAAGTATCGCCGCAATTACAGGGCGCCGCTTCCTCATCCTGAATATTGTCCTCAATATCGCATATGCAATCACCGCCAGCAGGGCAATCAACAAAGGCAAAAATAAGGGGTTGTTAAACCTGGTAAATGTCAGCACCACAAGAAGCACGATGATTGTAATTGATACATGACGCTTCTTAACAAAACCTAACATAACCTTAACACTTTATCAACTCTGTGTTGCAGATGCAAAAAAATCCCGCAATATCTTCGCCTTGGCTGCATGGGCATATCTCCCCGGGCCGTCATCCATGTAGCTTACCATATCAAGCTTTACTGTAGGAATATTTTCATACTGTTCTTTGGTACGCAATCTATCTCCATAATCCTCAGGAGTGTCTTTTGTTCCATAAAGATAAATGTTGGTCATCTTATGGATATCAAGATTCTTCCAGTTACCTAAAGAAATTTCATTTGCCATTTGCCTTCTCCATTTTTTGTTTAATTCGGTTGATAGCTGAGTAATATGATTTCTCAGATCTAACAGCACCGGAAGTTCTAAGAACTTTGCCACACTGCGACCAATTCATAAACGCCATCGAACGCGCATTCCAAAATATGCTTTACCACAAAACAAATAAGAAAACTTAAATAGAAAATACTATAATACCTGTTGCCCAGGCAACAGGTCATCTGCCTGTAATTTCTTCTTTATGGGAATGTTAACTTTTTAAGTGTACTATTAAGAATAGCTATGGTAGATTGAGCCTGTGTGTGGCAAGAACGATCTGTAGGGGAAAGTGGTAATGACAAAGTCTGACATTGATTTGGATTTGCCGGATGGTGACATGTTTCAGGATGTTTTTATGTCTGAAGCTAAACTGGAGAGGCTGGACAGATCTGAAATAATATCTCAATATTCTTTATTGTTGAGGTATCATGCTGATGTTTCAGAACAACTTGCTATCGAGCAACTAAGACAACAATCTCATGAGTCGATGCATCAGCAATTATGTATTGAGGGCCTTGTTAGAGCATTAACGGAGATTGCTACAAATGATGAAACTCACAATCATGCAAAATGGGCAGGTAAAATGGTAAAAACTGCCAAAGATGCTCTGGTAAAATATGGAAGTTGCAATAAAAGACAGTAAAACCGGTGAGCGTGAAATAGATGTTCACATAGGTAAAAAAATAAGAGGTAAAAGGATTTTACTTGGCCTGAGTCAGGTTGAGGTTGCTGGCCATCTTGGGGTATCTTTCCAGCAATTACAGAAATACGAGAAAGGTGTTAACAGGATTAGCGGAGGAAAGCTGGTAAGCCTGGGCAAATTGTTCGAGGTTCCTATTACGTATTTTTTTGACGGAGCTGACGGCGCCATATCCAGTGATTCAGACTTTCTGTCACTTGACATTGAGGGCAGGCAGGTTATGTCCCTGATAAGAGCGTTTACGCGTATAGAAAATAAAAAGATCAGGGAATATGTATTAAAGCTGGTGGGCACTATATCAGAAAGTAAAAATAGCTGTTTATAATTTTATGCCAATATGTTATATGCTACATGTCAACTGATAGTTGAGTGTGTTATGACTGGAAGTGCATTAGAAAAATTTAACCTGTTCGATTATATAGAGCAGACAAACAGGGCAAACTCTGTAGATGATGCCTTTTTACTTCTGGAAACGGCATTAAAATCTATTGGGATCGATAGAGTGGTCTATAGCCTGATGACTGACCACCCATCCGTTAATAAAAAAGCCGGACATGCAATTTTGGGGAATTATCCTGAAGACTGGATGAAGTATTACTGTGAGAAAACCTATGAGGATGTTGATCCGGTAAGAAAGCACATAATGGTTTCCTCCCGTCCGTTTTTATGGCAGGAGCTGGGAAAAACCAGAGGCTACTCGAAAGATGAGGAAATCCTGATGCATGAAGCAAATGATGCCAAATTGCTTGATGGTATCGGCCTGTCTATTCATGGCGTAAATGGTGAGGTGGTTGGGATGGGATTTGCCAGCAGTTGTGGCGGAGTAGAATTAAACAAGGATACTATGAGTCTTGTAAATCTGCTTTCCTATCAGTTTCATAATGTATTTCAGGAAATAGAAAAAGCCATAAATTTTGCTCCTCCGGAGAAACAGCTTACTCCACGTGAGAAGGAGGTTTTGTTATGGGTAGCCAGGGGTAAAAGCTATTCTGTCATTGGGGATATACTGAAGATTTCCGATAATACGGTTGATTATCATATGAGGAATATTTTCAGCAAACTGGATACCAATCATCATGTTCTGGCGGTAGTAAAGGCTATACGGCTGGGGCTTATCCTTCCTTAAACACCCCCTACGAGAGTCCGTAGGTGTTTTCTTCCTGTTTTTGCGTATTCTTCCACAAATTCTTTGGGAGAATAAAAGTGGTAGAAATCGTTACATTTGAAAATGCCTACCTATATGGCGATGTCATCTCTTCCTTGTTCAGGCTTCGTTACAAGGCTTTTGTAAAGCGGCAGAGTTATGATGTGCCGACATTCAAGGACATGGAATATGATAAATACGACAATTTATCAACATCTTACCTTGTATGGCGTGACGAACATGGTGTAGTCAGGGGAACATCCAGGAAAGCTCCGACCGACAGGGACTATATGATAAAGGACATATGGCCTGAAATGGTTTCGGATATTGACCTTCCCACGTCTGCCAACATATGGGAATCCAGCAGGTTCTGCGTAGATCAGAATTTAAATAAAACCGACAGGAAAAAAATTATAGGAGACCTGGCATGTGCTGGCCTGGAGTTCGGCGTACAGAATGAAATAGAATATTTTATCGGTGTCATGCCGCCCATGATATGGAAGTTTGTCTTCGTTAACTCCGGCTGGCCGGTTGAATTTATAGGCGATATTACCCGTTTAGGTGATGGTTCGAAAATCGTTGCTGCAAAGATGCCTGTTTCAAGGGAGAACCTGAAAAATGTCAGGGAGGTTATGGGGATAACGGGCAGTATCCTGGAAAACAGGTCACTTGTTGAGTATCATGAAAATTTTAACCCAATCCTGGCTGAGGCAGTATGAGAACAGAAGCTAACAAAATAATGATTTCGGAAGAAGAAGACAGGGATCTGCAAGCTTTCCTAAATGGCCTGTACTATTTGTCTGCCGAGGCAGAAAAAACGGGGCATCTTAATATCTCGAAATTTATAGAGGAAGCCTGTACGAAAATATCGTATGATATTAGCGGGGCTATGGATGAGGAAATGTTTCTTACAAGTGATTTGATCAATGCTTTTAGCTTCCTCACTACATTCGCAACAATCGAAGACCAAAAATTAAAAGATAAAATCTTTGATCTGATCTCTCAGTTGGAAGAATAAGTTGTTAGAATCCATATTATTAGTTGCGTTTGGTTAAAATAAAGTAAAAGCATTTCATAGGGTGCTTTTATGAAGTCTGACAGTATTATAGAAATTGATAAATCTGCCAAGTTGAATTTTTCGTTCATTGCGGTTTTTGAAAATATTCTGTTCATGCCACATCTCCATAATCGTTCGAATCACATGCTCAGCCTTACCATTAGTCTGCGGCCTCTTTACTTTTGTAAATCATTTTCCCAGCAAACGGAGGAATAGAAGGGGACATTTTTGAAGTGACAAAAAACAGGATAATATTGATATTATAAATCAAGTCTCTTGAAAACATAGCTATTTTGTAATATAATGGTGTATTATGGTAAAGGTATTTGGGAAATTTGATCTTATTAAAAAGGAGGGCAAGAACTCCCCTCCGGCAGATCTTGACAAGGTAAAGGCCGAACAAGGAAAGCCTGAACGGAAGACAATGGACAGAACAGCTCTATCCAACGGCGGTACAATTAAAACGGGCCACCATCTTAGTTTAGAGGAAGAAAAAGATCAGACACAAGATTTTAATTCGTGGCTAAAGTCAAAAAAGGACGATGATACTTTCAGAAAGCCAAAAAAGCGTCCCCATTAGTATAAAATGTATTAGCTAAGGTTTAATCTGACATTTTTTAATTCTGTGCATGATTATGTGTGGAACAATCAGAGAAGTGTTAGAGTGTTAGATATGACCTGCGACGAAAGTAAACCATCTCCTCCGCAAGCAGCGGGGTATCAAACCGGATTATGTTATTCTCTCGTCCCAAGGGGTGGGAAATTATACCCGAAGGGATTAAATTACTTGATTGAAGGTATACGAGAATCAGCTTGTAGCCGCATTGCTGATATGATTAAAAGGGCCTTGGAAATAATAGAATCAGAGCTAGATAATGAAGGGAAGCTCCAACCAACGCACACAAACAGCGTTTGAAGTATTGAAATTAGTTAGCGTAGATAGCCTTTCTTTGCCAAAGAAACCTTTGCCTACAGATGCAGAAGCAGTACAAGAACAAAACAGTGCAAAGAAAATGTGGGATAATTTTTTCTTGTAAAGAAATTGATTGTTCATTGACTATAAAGTATGTAACTTGTATCTAGAATAATTAATTCTACTATTTACTGCGGAGGTTGTTTATTTAAAAATCATTTGTTAAAGTCAGGTAGAACAACTTATGAAAAGGGGCGCAAACGTTATAACTTTATGTAAGGGAGTAGCACGCTCTACAGCTCTTGTTGGTGTTATGGGGCCAGTGATACTGGCATCTTATATACCGAGAGCTCGGGCGGGGTGTACTACCACCGGGTCTAATGCCTATGCTCCAGCAACTGGTGATAACGTGGATTGTACAGGGACGGTTAATACCGCTATAAATGCTACTGCTAGTGCCAATAATTTTTCTATAGATTTTACCGCAGCTACTGATTCTCAGCGTATATATTTAAATAACAATAGTAGTAGTACAGTAACATTGAGTACAGGCAGCTCTATCTCAATGTCTAACAATAATGATAAAAGCATATATTTTTATAATTCAGATGGTAATACCATTACCTTGAATGATAGCAGTTTTATCTCAACTATAGGTTCTAGTGCAGAGGGGATATATTCTTATGTTGCTGATAACAATACTATAATACTAAACGGTAGTAGCTACATTTCAACTACAGGCCTTTTCTCAGATGGTATGTATAGTCACGTTTCTGATAATAACATCGTTACGCTTAATGATAGCTCCTCTATATCAACTACTGGTAATAATGCTCGTGGCATAAATTTTTATAATAATTCTAATAGTAATACTATTACTCTAAATGGCAGTAGTTTTATATCAGCTGCCGGTAGCTCATCAAAAGGTATTTACCTAAAGCGAAATACTCACAATAATAATATTGAACTGAATGACACATCCTCTATTTCAACTACAGGCAGTTCTTCAAGAGGTGTTTATGTTGGGAACACTTCCAATAACAACACTATCACGCTAAATGATAGTAGTTCTATCTCAACGACAAATACTAGCTCACATGGTCTATATTCCAATAATTCCAGTGGTAATACCATTACCTTAAATGACACCAGTTCTGTTGCAACTACTGGAAGTTCTGCCCATAGCTTGTATCTTAAATATTCCGATAATAATAATGTAATAACTTTGAATGGTAGTAGCTCTATTTCTACTACGAATAGCTTTGCTTCTGGAATATATTCCTACGGTTCAGATAATAACACTATTAGGCTAAATGATAATGGTAACATATCAACCGCTGATAATAATTCAAATGGTATTTACTTTGGCAACTCACATAGTAACACCATAGTTTTGAATAACAGTAGTTATATTTCCACTTCAGACAATAGTGCTAGGGGCATGCATATTGCTTTTTCCGATAACAACACCATTTCTTTAAGTAATACCACTACTATATCAACTGCTGGTTCTTCGTCACAAGGTATTTTACTTACGAATGGTGCTGATAGCAACACAGTTACACTGAGTGATGGCAGTTCTATATCGACAACTGGAAATTCTGCAAGTGGGATTAGTATTGCCTCAAATTCTAATAACAATATGGTTTCACTAAATGGTACCAGCTCTGTATCAACTACTGGAAGTTCTGCCCATGGTATTTTCATACCTATTGCAAATAGTAACACAATCACCCTAAATGGTGGTTCTGTAACTGCCTCAGGTACAGGGTCATATGGTATATATGTCAGTGGTGGTAGTTCTACTAATAATGACATAACTGTAAAGAATGGTAGTACAATCAGTGGTATTAGCGCAATTAAGGGGATAACAAACAACCAGCTTGATGTGACATTGGATGGTACAGCTTCTGCAGTAACATTGACTGGAACTGGGGGTACAGCGGTTGAATTAGGCAATCAGGCGGACACTTTGAGTATGACTGGATCTATGACTATTAATGGTGATGTTACTGGTGGAGCTGGCACAGACACGCTAACACTTACAAATTCTACCATTACTATGGGAGCCAGTGATTCCATCAGTGGTTTTGAAACGTTTAATGTAACTGGAACTAACACTATAGATGGTGATCTTGATGCGACAGGTGGAACAATTAACCTGAACACATCAGGAAACCTTCACGTAAATGGAGATATTACTGCCAGCACACTTTCTGTTGGCAGTGGTGCAAAACTGGGAGGCAACAATACCATAACAAGTGATCTAACCATTGGCAGTAACGGGACACTGGCTCCTGGTAATTCGGTAGGAACGATTAATCTTGTTGGTGACCTTGCTTTTAACACTGGCTCTATCTTTGAGGTAGAGTTCGACAGTTCCGGCGTTGATCTGGTGAATGTTACTGGCAATGTAACAATTAATTCCGGAGTTACTCTGGAATTACTCCCGCTCGGCGGCTTCTCCGGAAGCGCAGACATATTAACTTCTACCGGCACAGTTACCGGCACATTCGACACGGTAAACACCAATGGCTCCAGTGTTTCTGTATTATACACCGCAAATGCTGTGACATTATCGCTGGTAGGGCTTGATACCTCCTCGTTTAATGCGTTCTCGACTAGCTCACTTGACAGCAGCTTCCTGTTTAATGATGCGATACTCGATCAAACTTCAGCAGGTGCCTTTGAGAAAGGTGAATATCAATGGGCACGCGCATTATATCGTCATAACTCAAAAGATGTTGCCAGAGGTTTTGCTGGGTTGAACAACAATATTGGTGGACTTGCTTACGGCAGGGAATATGAAGTTGACCAGAACTGGAGGGTAGGTTTCTCCATTGCCAATCTAGTAAATGACCTTGATATAAATAACAATGTGGGAAGCAGTAATGGTAATTCTACCTTTGCAGCAATTTATGGAACTTTCACTAAACTAAAAAATAAGTTTTCATCGTTTTTTACTATTGGAGGCACTGCTGGGTATCATAATAACAATAATAAACGCATAGTTACCAATAGTGGTGTTACTTCAAGTGCCAGATCAGATTCCAGGGATTATGAGGCTACAGCATTATTGCAGGCCGGGGCAAAAGTGCCTGTTATGGATTCATGGCAAATACTGCCAAAAGCCAGCATCTCCTATACGCATATGTATGCCAATGGTTTTTCCGAGAAGAATGGTGGGGCATCAGCAGTTCGTATGGGAGATCATAAGTTTGATACGGTAAGAATGACTGAAAGTGTTGGTATATATAACGACAAGGGATTTGATCTATTTGATGATGTCAAATTGCGACCAAAATTTAATATAGGGTTTGTACAGGAATATGCAGCCACCAGCAGGGATGTAACCGGAACATTCAGCACAGGGAGCCGTTTTACGTCGAGTCTTAATGAGGATGAAAATAAGTTTATGTTTGTCGGAGGCGGAGCAGATTTTGATGTATCAAATAATATCTCAGCCTTTATCAGTTACCAATATTCTCATAGCGATAACGAAACACGCAACGATGCTAAAATCGGTGCCAGAATAAAATTCTAGTAATGCCATGAGTAACATACAAATCGCAGGCGACAGTAATAGTCAGATACCTCAGCAACAGGCCAATTCCCAATATCACCTGAATTTTTCTGATAGTTTTATTTCCTGGATGGATGAAACCAATTCCTCCATAGTTTTTACTACTTATGAGGCTGGTAAAATAGTTATGGTCGGTCCAGGCTCTCCTCAGGCTAAATTTGCGGTTTCAGAAAGGACTTTCGGGCGCGCCATGGCCATGGCAATGACTGACGATGGCTTCCTGCTTTCAATGCAGCATCAGGTATGGCGGTTCCAGAACTGCCTGCAATCAGGCGTAACAACCAACGAAGGATGGGACAGGCTATACCTGCCGCGTCAGTGTCATGTCACCGGAGCAGTAGATGTCCATGATATTGCCATTGATAAACATAACAAACTGAAGGCGGTCATTACGTTGTATAACTGCATTGCCGAACTTGACCATCAGGGTAACTTTAATCCCATCTGGAAGCCTAAATTTATTGATAGTATTGTGAATCAGGATCGTTGCCATTTAAACGGGTTCTGCCTGGTTGATGGTGAGATAAAATATGCCACTATTATTGCGGAAAGTAATGAAAATAATGGTTGGCGGGAGCATAGGGCTGATGGTGGTCAGGTAATTGATATTACTGATGATGAAGTTGTTATCTATGGACTTGCTATGCCGCATTCCCCAAGGTTTTATGATGGAAAGTTGTGGGTGCTTGAGGCAGGGACAGGCTGGTTTGGATCAGTTGATACTAAAAGTGGTAAGTTCGATAAACTGGCATGGGTTCCGGGTTTTGCTAGAGGGTTAAGGTTCTATGACAATTTTGCGTTGGTAGGAATTTCCAAGCCACGTAATAAAGTATTTGAAGGTTTACCTCTTGATGAAGAACTAAAAAAACGCAACAAAGAGCCTGAATCTGGCATTTATCTTATAAACCTCGAAACAGGAGAAACCCACGCTACCATGAATATCTCCGGTTCGGTAGGTGAGATATATGATGTCGGCGTTATTCAAAATAGCCGAGCACCATTCCTTGCTGGAATTTTTGGTGAAGAAGATAAAAAATTCGTATTTATCGGCCCAGATAATTCAGGCCTATAATTTAGACCTTTCCAATACTAGACACTGTTGTTAAATTAATTAATTTACAATGCGTTACATACATACTAACCACCTAACTTATTAAAAGTCAGGGGGGCAGACCCTAATGTTTTATTGTTTCTTAGCCTTATTATACCAGAGAAATGTTACAGCTATATTACAGCGAAGCAAGTTTTTTCAGGAAAAATGCAATTTTTTTCATAAAAACCCGCCGGATATGGTGATTATTTATACAATTCATGTATCATGCCACGTATCACCCCCCAAACCTGCCACCCCGCAACCTGTATTTTCTTAAACAAGCTATAATAATTTAACCTGGAGTATTTACACATTGTCACCCCGGATGGCATGGTTTCTCGAAATCTTTGATTTCGCTAAGAAACCACCATTCTCGGGGTTATAAGCCAAGCTACGTGCCTGTACGAATAACCCCGGGAACGCTATTTTGTTAACCAAATCATAGATTTGGACAAAATATGCGTCCGGGGTGACATTCCAAGAAAACTGTTTGAAATTTCTGTAGAAAAGGGTAGAATGGAGCCTATAGCTAAAAAAGGAACGAAAATGCTTAGATCATTACTGATTGTTACTGCTATAATTGCAATTCAGGGCTGCGTACCCAAGCCCCCGCCTGATCTGAAAAGCCCCTGCGTCGGCGCAGAAGGCAGTCCGTGTGACCGCAGGCCGGTAAATACCTGGCTTGAAGAGGAAAGAATAAAAAGCTAATCTTCCTCCCTGACCTATAAGTGGCAGTTTACACCCAAATTACCGAACAGGAATTCCTATCGCTGCTGGAGCAGTATGATATCGGTGTTTTGCGCGATTTGCGTGGTATTTCCGAGGGGGTGCAGAACAGCAATTACCTGCTGGAAACCGATAAGGGTAAATATATCGCCACTATATATGAATCCAGCGTTGATACCGATGATTTACCGTTTTTCCTGGGGCTGATGGAGCATCTGGCTGGTGCGGGGATTCCATGTCCATTGCCGGTGCATGCGCTGGACGGCAGGGTGATACTGGAAGTAAAGGACAAGCCTTTTGCGATAACCTGCTTTCTTGAGGGGCGTTCGCCCAAATCCATTAGCAACGAGCATTGTGCCGAGACAGGCAAGATTCTGGCCAGGATGCATATTGCAACACAGGATTTTACAATGAATCGGAGTAACAATATGTCTATTGCGGGTTTTTCCGCTATTTTTGACAGGATAAAAGAGGCTGATGTTGAATCCGGAATTTCCTTTGGTGAAATAGAGCGGAGTCTGCAATATATAACGGAAAACTGGCCGGATGGGTTGCCCTGCGGGGTGATTCATGCCGACCTATTCCCCGATAATGTGTTTTTCGAGGGTGGGGTTGGTGATGTGCGGGTAAGCGGGCTGCTGGACTTCTATTTTTCCTGCAATGATTTGTTTGCCTATGATTTGGCTATTGTACTGAATGCCTGGTGTTTCGAGCATGGTACGGAGTTTAATATCACCAAGGCACGGCATTTACTTTCGGGCTACAACAGCCAGCGTCCATTTACCGAGGATGAGCTGGATGCATTGCCTGTGTTGGCCTGCGGTGCGGCGATGCGCTTTTTGCTGACAAGGCTTTATGATAGTAGCAGGCAGGTTGACGGTGCAATCGTAACTCAAAAGGACCCGATGGAATATTTACAAAAACTCCGCTTCCACCGGCAGGTAAAACACTGCGGCGAGTATGGATTATAAAAATCACTCATGCTTAAATGAATGACGGCCCGTGCTTAAACCTTGCTCTTACATTTCCTTGCATAGCCCCTGTTTTTGCTTATACTCCTTATTCTCCTGAAATATCAGGGATTAACAACAGGGACGGATGATGACTCAGAAAAAACTTTCCGCACAGGAGACGATAAAGGAAAAGAGCAAATTTCTTGAGGGTGAGATTGCCGCAGAACTGGCTTCCGACAAGGCTGATATTTCCAATGAGGCTTATGAGTTGCTGAAATTCCACGGGACTTATTTCGGCCATAACCGTGATACTGCCACCGAGCGCAAGAAGCAGAAGCTGGATAAGGAATATGAGTTTATGGTGCGCACACGGATTCCTGGTGGCCGCCTGACTGCCGCGCAATATCTGGCGATGGATGAAATTGCCGATAAATATGCTAACGGCACACTGCGGATTACAACCCGCCAGGTATTCCAGTTTCATGTTGTACTGAAGGAGAATTTAAAAGCGAATATTGCTGCGATTAACGAGGCGCTGCTTTCGACACAAAGCGGTTGTGGTGATGTGGTGCGTAATGTTACATGCAGCCCTGCTCCGATTCAGAATGCAAAATATGAGCGGTTGCGGGCGGATGTGGAGAAGGTGGCGGAGTTTGTACGCCCGCAGACTTCCTCCTACCGCGAGTTATGGCTGGATGAGGAGGCGGATGAAATCCGCGAGCGTTATGTGCCGCTTGGGCAGGCAGTAACTCCGCGTGACAGTCGTCATGGCCGTGATTATGAGCCGCTTTACGGGCCAACCTACATGCCGCGCAAATTCAAAATAGGCCTGATTCTGCCCGAAGATAATTCGATTGATGTATTCACCCACGACCTTGGAATTGTACTGATTTTCGATGGTGATGAGCTGAAAGGTTATAATATCCTTGTCGGCGGCGGGATGGGGATGAAGCATGAGGCGGCAAAGGACTGGGCGGATAAAAAGACTTATCCTCGGCTGGCCGACCCTGTGGCTTTTGTCGAGGCTGATGATTTACTGAAAGCGGTCGAGGCAGTGATTAAATTGCAGCGCGATTACGGAGATCGTGGGGATCGTCAGCATGCGCGGTTGAAATATGTGGTGGCCGAACGTGGGCTGGACTGGGTTAAGCGGAAATTACAGGAATATTTCACTGCGTCTGGTGGAGGTGAATTGCAGGAACCTGTGGCGGTGGAAAAATATGAGATTCCGACTCATATGGGCTGGCATGAGCAGGGTGACGGCAAGCTGTTCCTTGGTCTGCCGGTAGCCAGCGGGCGGATTGTCGATTATGACAAGCCACATCCTAGCGGCTATACGCAGAATGTGAATGAGGAGTTTGCCAGGGCGCAATATAAGACCGGGCTGCGTGCAGTGGTTGAGAAATACGGGATGAATCTGGTACTGACCCCGACCGAGGAGATTATTTTATGCGATATTGACCCTGCGGATAAGGCTGATATTGAGGAAATGCTGCGTGGATACGGGATTCCGCTGGCAGAAGACCATACGCTGATGCAACTGCATTTTATGACCTGTGTGTCATTGCCGACCTGTGCCAAGGCACTGGCGGAGTCGGAGCGGGTACAGTTCCAGATCTGCGATGATATTCAGGAGGTTATGAACAGGCACGGAGTTGGTGATGAGCGGATTACGGTGCGGGTGGTGGGCTGCCCGAATGGCTGCGCGCGGCCATATGTCGGGGATATCGGGATTGTCGGCCGTATGCCTGGCCATTATGTACTGTTTATCGGCGGTGATTTTGAAGGCACAAGGCTGAATACAAAGGTTTTCGACAAGGTACCGCAAGCCGACATCGCCAAAGCCCTCGACCCGATATTTGCTCTATATGCACTAGAAAAACAGGACAACGAAGGCTTTGGTGATTTCTGCCACAGGGTTGGTGTTGAGTCTTTAATTGAAAAAATTAAACCGGCATTAAAGGAATTCAAGTGGGCAACTTAACTAAAGGAGAACTACAATGTCTAGTAACGCAGAAGAATATGATTTAAAGCAAGGTTCAATATCTAAATTTGTAGCAGCTGAACATATAATCATCAGATTTATGACGCATCCTAATGACGATGACTTGTCTGGTTATGAAATGCAAGGGCATCTGAAAAATGTGTCTGATGAAGAGATTGATAATGTTGTCATTGACGTATCATATTTTAGCTCTGCGGATCAGTTTTTGGGATTGGATAAATCTGACGATATTTATAACTTTGAGGATACAGTTGATTCAAAAGAAAAAAGGGCTTTTAGCATTCCTTTAAATATTCCTGAAGATACAGCATATTGTGTGTACAATATTTCCGGAGGAGAATCTGGTCTGATAGGTAATCCCATAAAGTATATGCTGCAGCTAGGTGTTACTTTTGGAGTGATGTTTTTCATCGCTTGTGTGTTGGCGTTCTGGTTATTTAAGTAAAAAATGTTCCCGATAATCCTAAACCCCTCCGAATTAAAATTCCTTCTAATCGGCAATGGTGTTGCCACGGAGAGGAGGAGGAAGAGTCTGGAAGATGTGGGGATAGTGGATTATGTACACTTACCACTTCCTCCTGCTGGGATGGTAGATGAGACAATCTCCGAAGGGGCGCAGTCGAATTGTGGGGGAAAGTTTGCAGATGCGGATATAATTTTTATCGCTGATTTTGATTATGAAACATCGCAGCAGATATATGAGCAGGCAAAAGCAACAGGTGCATTGGTCAATGTAGAGGATAAAACCAAACTGTGTGATTTTCATGTTCCCGCCATAGTAAGGCGGGGTGATTTACTCCTTACCTCCTCCACTGGTGGTGCCAGCCCCCGCCTCTCCCGCAAGATTAAGGAAGAGTTGGAGGAATTGTTTGGTGAAGAGTGGACGGAAAGAACAGAGGTGATAAAACAATTACGTTCCAAGTGGAAAGAAGAAAATGCAGATTTTGAGGAGATTTCGGAAAAAACTGATGATCTTTTTGAGAAGGAGGGGTGGTTTGAAAAATGAATAAAGAAGAAGCAAGGAAGAAACTAAGCGAGATTGTAGCTGAATATGTCGGCAAGCCGTATGATTTTTAGTTGCCTTATGTAAATAGTGGGACAGAAAAGAAGTTTCTGGGGTTTATAAAATTTACCCAGAATCCTGCAGTTATAACCTTTGAGGTAAAAGGAGAATCAGGCGCTGAATATCAGGTTGAAATACAAGCATGGTGGGATGACAAAAAAGACGAGGACATAAGAGTAAGTTTTAATATTGATGACGGAAGACTGAGTGCGTATATGCCGCTGTCTGATGACTTTATTGTGAAGAGAGAAAAATGACCAGCCTAAGCAGATTACAGCAATTTTACAGCGACCTTGAGGCGGAAGCGCTGATTGGTGCCATGGCCAATGAGTTTGAAGGGAAGATTGCCGCATTTTCTTCCTTCGGGGCTTATTCTGTGCTGTTGCTGGATATGGTAGCGAAGGTTGACCCTAATATTCCCGTGCTGTTTCTGGAGACCGAAAAGCATTTCAGGGAAACGCTGGAATATGTGGAGCAGGTGCGGGATTTGCTGGGGCTCACGGATTTGCGTATGCTGCACCCCGACCCTGAGATGGTGGCCCGCATCGACCCTGACGGTAATTTATGGCAGTCCAGTGTTGACCGCTGCTGTCATATGCGCAAGGTGGAGCCGCTGGCACGCCATCTCGATGAGCATGGATTTGAGGCGGTAATAACCGGACGCAGGCGCTATCAGACCGCAGACCGCAAGGATCTGGAGAAGATAGAGCTTGATGTTGACGGGCGTTTTCGTGTAAATCCTGTAGGTTTCTGGTCGCGCGAGCAGATAATCGAGGAGTTTGACAGGCGTGGACTGCCGCAGCATCCGCTGGTTGCGAAGGGCTTTCCCTCAATCGGCTGTGAGCCTTGCACGAGGGAGGTCAAGCCAGGTGAGGATTACCGTTCTGGCCGCTGGGCGCATACGATTGATATAGAAGGCAAGCAGAAAACCGAATGCGGCATTCATGTCGTCGGCGCAGGGGAAACGGATTGGTCGGTTTAGGAGGGGAATATGCTAAACAAAAATGAATGTGAAAAATATATAGGAAAGACTATACTTGTAGGGATCACTTATCATTCTAAAGATAGTGATATTCTTGAGAGAAAGCAAATTTATGGAACTGTGATTAGAATTAATCGAAAAGAAGGATTTGTAATTAAGATAAATAATTCAGATGAAGAATTTAAACTTCCTCCTACAACTGAGGGCATTATGGAAGCTAAGAAGGGTGAGTATACTCTGCACTCAACCGGAGAAGTAGTTACTGACCCTGATTTCATGTGGGTATGGGATAGCTACTTGGAAAAAGATAAAGCTGATTGATATGTTTTTGGTTTCATGAAGAGTGTTAAGGAGTTCAGCTAGTAATTTTTCCCTGAAAAGCACAAAGGCTCCAGCAACTGCCAAAGCCTTTAGCCGACCGGGAACTCCCAATCCATATATGTACTGTAACATAGTATGCTTGAAATTGAAAGCGGTTTATTGTAAGGTTTTCCGCGGATTGCGCCGAATGCGGCATTCATGTCGTCGGCGCGGGCAAAACGGATTGGTCGGTTTAGGAGGATGTTATGACTGAAAACATAGAACATATTTTTATCGTTTTTGGAAATACCAATGACGATAAAGGTAATATATCTGATTTTGCAAAAACCAGACTGGATCTCTTATTAGAGGCTTTTGGACAACGCCCTAATAGCAAAATATTGCTAACTGGTGGTAAAGGAGAATTTTTTAATAAAACAGATAAGCCCCATGCCTAGCAAGGCAGTATTTGTTGTCAAAAGGTATAAAAGAATCTGATATTTTGCCGGAATTTGTTTTGAGTACAAATACCTTTGAAGATGTCCAAATGGCAAAACCTATAGTAAATAAATATGGTGTAAAGGAAATAACTCTGATTACTCAGGATCATCACCAAAGGTCTATGGATGCAGCAGAGTATGTATTTCCCAAAGAAGAATACAATTTGTCATATTTGTGGGCAATGACAGCTTTGCCTAATGAAGAATATAGGAATCTTGAAAAAATAGAGGCAGAGAAAAGAACGAAATATGTTAAGGCACGAGAAAAGAACGAAGGAATAAGCAAATGACTCAGCACTTGGATAGACTCGAGGCACAATCCATCTACATCTTCCGCGAGGCGTTTAATAAGATAAACAATATCGCGATGTTGTGGAGTTTCGGCAAGGATAGCAATGTGATGATTCACCTTGCACGCAAGGCGTTTTTCGGCAAGGTGCCGTTCCCGCTTATCCATGTCGATACCGAGCTGGAATTTGATGAAGTCTATGCTTTCCGCGATAAATATGTCAAGGAATGGGGAATAAATTTTATCGGCCCCGTTGCTCCCCCGATTGAGGAAACCGATGAATCCCTGCCCTGGGCAGCGCGGGTGGCGGCTCGCAAGACGCTTGGCCTGAAGGAAGTCCTGCGCGAACATCAGTTTAACGGGGTTATCACCGGCATCCGCCGCGATGAGGAGGGTACCCGTGCCAAGGAGCGTTATTTCTCCCCGCGCGATTCCGAGGGGCAGTGGGATGTACGTGACCAGCCGCCGGAATTCTGGGACCAGTTCATGACCGACTTCCCGCCCGGCACCCATGTGCGCATCCACCCGCTTCTGCACTGGACCGAGCTTGATGTCTGGCAGTATATCAGGCGTGAGGACATCCCGATTGTACCGCTATATTATGCGAAGGAATATGGTGAGCTTGAAGGACGTGATTTCGGTGGCAAAATGATGCGGTTCCGCTCACTTGGCGAGAAAGGCATAACCTGGCCGCTGGAAAGCGGTGCCGCAACGATTGACGAGATTATCGAGGAATTGCAAACCACAAAAACCTCCGAACGCTCCGGCCGCCCCATGGGCGCCGACGAAGACGAAAGCTCCTTCGAACGCCTGCGCCAGGACGGTTATATGTGATTGAAACATTTCAAAGAAGATGGTTTTTATTACCTAAGCCCGTTTTGCACCGTCCTGCCCGCGTAGTTTGTAGACATAACTGATGACTTCGGCAACGGCCTGATAGTGTTCCAGCGGGATTTCCTCGTCGATTTCGGCGGTGCTGTATAAAGCCCTTGCCAGTGGCGGGTTACGTACGGTTACTATATCATTCTGCTCGGCGATTTCGATAATCTTCAGTGCCATGAAATTCTGCCCCATCGCTACCACAACAGGTGCGGGCATAACCCCCTCGTCATATTTCAGCGCAACCGCATAATGTTCAGGGTTACGGATAACCACATCGGCATCGGGTACACCCGCCATCATCCGCTTCTGCGCACGCTCCATACGTATCTGGCGCAGGCGTGCCTTGATTTGCGGGTCGCCCTCGGATTGCTTGAACTCCTCCTTCAACTCCTGCTTGCTCATCCGCAGGTTTTTCATATATTCAAAACGCTGATACATATAATCCAGCACCGCTACAACCAGCATAATCGCACAGGCCCCCAGCACGATACGGAAGGACAGCGCCGCCAGCAATTCCAGCATCTCGGCAAGGTCGTATGAAGCCAGGTTTTCCAGCCGCATAAGCTGTGGTTTTATCGCCATATAGGCCACCGTACCGACCAGTGTAATCTTTATCAGTCCCTTGAAAAACTCCACCAGCGAGCGTATCGAAAACAGCCGCTTCAGCCCTTTCATGATGGAGATTTTCTCCAGTTTGGGGATTATGCTTTCGGCGGAGATAACCAGCCCGTTCTGCATGAAGCTGGAGAAGAAAGCAGCAAATATGGTTGCGATAATCGGGGCGGCGAGGAATATCATTATATCTGCGGCGGTTTCGCTACCCAGCGTTACCAGGTTGCTGTCGCTAATGCGGATCTCATGCGGGGAGTGGATAAAGCGGGAGAGCGAAGCTGCAACCTTTTCCATATAATACGGCGCAAACCAGACGATATTCAGCGCCAACACAACAAACATCAGAAAGTTGGAAACCTCACGGGAAAAGGCCACCTGCCCCTTTTTGACCGCCTCCTGCAGACGGCGCTGTGTCGGCTCCTCACTCTTCTCACTATCGTCACTTCCTTCTGCCATTTTTTACAAAATATTAAAAAAGCTTGTATTATTAATATTATCTCTCAATAACGTAATTCATGATGTGATTCCACTACTTAATTCTAATGGTGAGAAAGATGTGTCATAGTTTGAAAAGAAAAAAGCATAGTATTATTTTTACTTGTAATCTGAATGTTTTTGAGTAGAGAATTGCCGTATGAAACGGGCGTTTATATTTCCTGGGCAGGGCTCTCAATTTGTCGGGATGGGCAGGGAGGTTTATGATGCTTTCCCCGAGGCACGGGAAGTGTTTGAGGAGGTTGACGAAACTCTCAAGCAGAATTTGTCGAAACTTATATTCAACGGTCCAATTGAAGATTTAACCCTTACCGAAAATACCCAACCGGCGCTTATGGTTACTTCCATGGCGCTGTTTCGTGTACTGGAAGGGCAGGGGAGTAAGGCAATTTCAGATATGGCGGATTATGTCGCAGGCCATTCGCTTGGTGAATATAGCGCGCTGGCTGCGGCAAAATCTTTGTCACTGGCGGATACGGCACGGTTGTTGCGTATTCGTGGTAGCGCCATGCAGCAGGCGGTTCCGGCAGGGCAGGGGGGTATGGCGGCGATTATAGGGGTAGAGCTTGACATTGCCGAGAAAATTGCATCGGAAGCGGCAGATGATGATGTTTGCCAGGTAGCGAATGATAATTCCGACGGGCAGGTGGTTATTAGTGGTGATATTGCAGCAATTGAGCGAGGTGAGGAAATTGCCAAAAAACATGGTGCGAAGAAATATGTGAAGCTTAATGTCAGTGCACCTTTTCATTGTGAGTTAATGCAACCGGCAGCGGAGGCCATGCGGGAGGCATTGGGGGAAGTGGAGATTCATCCCCCCGCAGTGCCGCTTATAGCAAATGTTACCGCCAGTGAAACTACCTCTCCGGATGAAATCCGCAAGTTGTTAGTTAAGCAGGTTACAGGTCGGGTACGCTGGCGGGAAAGCATATTATATCTGGTAGAAAAGGAAGTTGAAGAAACTGTGGAAATTGGTGCAGGTAAGGTGCTTTCTGCCCTGTCCCGTCGTATCACCCGTGATATAAAGCCCGTCTCCATCCAGGCTCCGCATGATATTGAGGAGTTTATTGCTAAACTTCCCTGATTGCCTTTCTTATCGTATCCAGTGGAAGCATCAGGGTCATCGGGTCAAGAGGAGAGGGGATAAAACCACGTTTTTCATAAAATTCCCTGGCCTCCTGCGATATGGCATGCACCAGCATTGCCTTTACTCCCGCTATATCTGCAGCCTGCAATACACGCAAAACCGCATCCCGCAATAGCGCACTACCAAGCCTCATTCCCTGATAGTTTAAGTCAACGGCCAGTCTGCCCAATATTATAACCGGAATAGGGTCGGGCATGTTACGCCGAAGCTTCTTAGGAACCATATTTGCTGCAACCGAACCCGCCGCCAGTGCATAATAACCGATTACAACTTCATCATCGCACAACACATATGTACGTGATGCGTCGGCAGTTTCATTATTCCTTGCCCTGCGTCTCAGCCAGTTATCAAGAGTTGCAACCCCCGAGCAAAAGGAATCGGTATGGTGAGAGTCAGTAATAGGGCAGGGGGAAATGAAGTCAAAAGTCATTTATCCCATGGGGGTGAAGTTGACAGAAGTTTTTTCAGATTGTTATTCGGTTGCGGAGGATTATCAAGTATCTGGTTAAACTCATCCCATTTGTCACTATCAACAAAGAATAGCCTCCTGTCCAGCAACACCTCCTCTGCCTTTTCACATGCAGCCTCCAGCATAAAGTCAGACCTGCCTTTACCGCTTACATGTGCAGCGTAATCAATAAAATCCCGCATACCGCTATGTATACGCATATTTATCAGGCTATCCTTTGGTGTATCCTGCTGAAACATAACATTATTCCATAATAGTAATTACATTATATATACATTGTACCGTAAATATGTTGTATATACAAGGGCTTTTTATCTACCGATTAGCTTATAGGAGGTGTCGAATATGCGGCGGTGTTCTTCCATAGCGAAACGGTCAGTCATCCCGGCAATAAAATCCGCCACAATTTCCGCTTTATGCTGCTCATTATTATTACCAGCCCCAACCCTGCGATACCATTCGGTAGGCAGGCAATCCGGCTGTCGCATGAAAAATTCAAACAACTCGCTAATCACCATCCGTGCCTTGCTGGTCATGCGATTCACCCGATAATGACGGTACATATTATTATACAGAAAATCCCGCAGGCTGCTAATCGCATTCCCCATTTTCTCTGAAAAGCCGGCTATCGGATGGCCAAGGTTACGCACATCATCCGCGGATTTAATATCGGACTCAGCAATATTTTTTCTAATCATTTCAACCATATCACGCACCATCATATTTATCAGCCGCCGCTTTGATTCATGTACCAGCCTCGACTTCTCCAGCCCGGGATATTTCTCGCTAATCATTTGAAACACATCCCCAACAACCGGCAGGATAAACAAATCCTCCACCGCAAACAAATCCGCACGCAAACCATCCTCAACATCGTGATTGTTATAGGCAATATCATCGCATAGCGAGGAAATCTGCGCTTCCGGACCGGCATATGTTTCAAGCTCCAGATTATGTGTTTGGTTATACTCCGCCAGCGCACGGGGAACATCCCCCGTCACAGGCCCATTATGTTTGGCAATTCCCTCAAGGCATTCCCATGTCAGGTTCAAGCCATCAAATTCAGCATATTTATCCTCAAGGTTGGTTATCATACGGATAGTCTGCGCATTATGGTCAAACCCTCCGTAAGCCTTCATGGCATCGCGCAAAGCTTCCTCACCGGCATGGCCGAAGGGAGGGTGTCCCAAATCATGCGCCAGTGCAATCGCCTCGGCCAAATCCTCATCCAGCCCCAGTTCACGGCTAACCGAGCGTGAAAGCTGCGCCACCTCAAGGCTATGGGTCAGGCGGGTACGGTAATGGTCGCCTTCGTGATATACAAAAACCTGTGTTTTATATTCCAGACGACGGAATGCAGTGGAATGTATAATGCGGTCACGGTCACGCTGATATGGTGAGCGGCCAACTCCTTCCTCCTCCCGATGCAGTCGCCCACGGCTATTCTCCGCATGACAGGCATAGGCAGCTTTGTTATTTTCTATGGCCATATCTGAGTTTGGTGTTATAATAGTATTGTGTGTACCTCCCCCGCTTGCGGGGAAGGCAAGAAATTCGATGTCATCCCGAACTTGTTTCGGGATCCATTTCTCAGAATATTAATGACTAGCAAGTTGTGACTATACTTATCAAAATGCAAAATATGGTTATTTACCATCAAAATTCTGTCATTGAAAAAATGGATCCCGAAACAAGTTCGGGATGACAAACGTTAAATTTCTGGTGGGGGAATACTAATAACTAATAGCCAAGTACCAATAGCCACTACCTCATCATTCCCTCCCCAGAAATCTGGAAAGCAAGCTTTCTCAGATTTCTTGCCCCTCCCGCAAGCGGGAGGGGTGGTGTATCTAACTTAAGTGAGTAGTAACATGCAGTCAACACAGGAAAATACTATGGATAATACAGCAATTTCATTAAGTGATAATGCGGCGAAGCGAATCGCATATCTTTTGTCGCAGGAAGAGCCGGATACCGTGCTGCGGATTGCAGTTGACGGTGGTGGATGCTCGGGATTCAAATACAGCTTTGAATTTGAAAACAAGGCAGGGGAGGAGGCTTCCACTGATAAAACGGATGATGATATCGCAATAGAAAAAGACGGTGCAATTGTGTTGGTCGACGAAGTTTCCGCCGGCTTTATGAAAAATGCCGTAGTGGATTATGTAGAAACCCTTGGCGCAGCCCACTTCGCTATAAAAAACCCCAACGTGTCTTCCTCCTGCGGCTGCGGCAACAGCTTTGCGGTTTAGAATTAGCCGCTTGAATTCTCATCCCTTATATGAATAATGACGATATGGCTGTAAGTACATTGACAAAAGGGCAGGGGGAGGAGACAGGCGAATTGCACGAGGGGGTGTACAAGACCCGGCGTGCAACGGTTTCCGCTATAGAAAAACTATTGTTTGAGCCTTTTCCTGTGCTGGACCATGGTTTTATCCGTGTGGTTGATTATATGGGCGATGATGCGGCTATCGTACAGGCTGCACGGGTTTCATATGGCAAGGGAACCAAGAAGGTTAATCAGGATAAGGGGCTGATAAATTACCTGATGCGCCACTGGCATACTACCCCGTTTGAAATGTGCGAAATCAAGTTCCATATTAAACTTCCGATATTTGTGGCACGACAGTGGATACGCCACCGTACGGCTAATGTGAATGAATATTCCGCCCGCTATTCCGTGCTGGATAAGGAATTTTATATTCCGGCAGCGGAGAATCTGGCACCGCAATCGAATCAGAACCATCAGGGTCGCAGTCCTGAGCCACTTTCAGGCGCGGAGGCTGTCAGGGTACTGGAGTTACTAAAACAGGATTCCGAACAGTGCTATAGTCATTATGAGGAAATGCTCAACACCGACCAGCAGGGGAATGTGTTGAATGCGGATAATCAGGGGCTGGCGAGGGAGCTGGCGCGGATGAACCTGCCGCTGAATGCCTATACGCAATGGTACTGGAAGATTGACCTGCATAATTTAATGCATTTCCTTATGCTGCGAGCGGATTCGCATGCGCAATATGAAATACGGGTTTATGCCGATATTATGCTGGAGATTATGCAGAAATGGGTTCCGTTTGCCTGTGAGGCTTTTATGGACCATCGCATGAACAGCACGATTATGTCCGGCAAGGGTACGGAAGTTGTGAAGCGGTTGCTGCGCGGGGAAAAAGTAGAACAGGGGGGTAGCGGTATGTCCAGGCGGGAGTGGAATGAACTGATGAAAAAACTGGAACTGGATTCAATATAACTTCTTTTTACAATTATTTCAAAATGTTAGGAAGGATGTAGCTTGTTGGGTAGTTGTTGTCTGTAAAAAATACCAAGTGATTGAAGTAATATACTGGATTCTATCGATTTTTACTGTAAAATCTGGTATTATGAAAAATAAGCTATGATATTCCATAAGGACAAAGATAATCCTGTATCCGAACCTGTTAGTAATAACGGGCAGATAAACCTTTGGGATAATCTTCTCAACAAAGGTAAGCTGTTTGATGAGGGTGAGTCGGAGGATGATATATATCAGGAGGATATTTTCGCCAAGGGTAACAGGGCTGCCCTCCCTACCAGCACCAGTGATCAGGATGGCTATGAGCATAGCGACCATATGATTGAAAAGGATGCTGACCTAACCGTACGTCAGGATAATGTCGAGCACAGGATAAGTGAGGATGTGCATGCCGAAACCGCTACTACTAAAATGCAGAAGGAACGGGTGTTGTACTATGAGCAGGATAGCAATCTCGGGCCTGTGCAGGGTGAGGAGATGGAGCGTGAGGTTGATGAGCCCGATGGTCAGTCGCAGGAAGTGAATCAAGAGGTTGATTCAAAGGCCACCGAGGCGATGGCGATGAAGGAAGAGGTAGAAATTGAAAAGGCACGCCAGCGTGAACATGCCAAACATGGTGTATTTCTGGGGATATTGAAGCAGCTTGGCGAGGATATCGGTATGGAGAAAAATCCGGAGCATATTCCTGATGGCCAGCAGGTAAATCCGAATCCTGTCAAAACCGCCGGCTATGAGAAACCGCAGCCTGAGCTCCCAACCCAGAGCCTCCCCGGACAAGAGGATAAGAAGTAGGGATTTCGGGTTGACTAGGGTCACCTTTTGTTGTAGCCGGTTGTATTATTCTTTTTTCCACCACAAATTAAGGAGATTGTTATGTCTGCACCGGAAGGGGTTTCTGCCCTGACTTCTGCGCTGATTGTAAAGGATGCGCAGGCTACTATTGATTCATATGAAAAGGCTCTTGGCGCTGAGGTGCTTGGAGTGATGAACTGTCCGAAGACCGGCAAGGTTATCCATGCCAGCCTGAGTCTTGGCGGTTCCAGCCTGTTTATCTCGGATGAATATCCGGAAATGGGACTGACTGCTACAGGTAACCAGCAGTTTTACCTGTATGTTGATAATGCTGATTCCGGTTTTGACCAGGCCAAGTCTGCCGGGCTGCAACCTGTTCAGGAACCGGAAGATATGTTCTGGGGTGACCGTGTTGGAGCTTTAACCGATGCTAACGGAAACACCTGGAAGCTGGCGCAAAAGGTACGCGAAGTTTCTCCCGAAGAAATGGAAGAAGCTGTCAAGCAAATGGCCAGCGCCGCCTAGTTTTTTGTAGTACTGGACACTGCCTGGATTAGTAAACCTCCCCCGCTTGTTGCGGGGGAGGCAAGAAGTCCAACGTTGTCATCCCGAACTCGTTTCGGGATCCATTTCTCAGCATTTTGACGACTGGCAAGTTGTAACTACGTTTATCAAAATACAAAACTCAGTCATCTTCCATAAAGATTTCATCATCGGAAAATGGATGCTGAAACAAGTTCAGCATGACAGTATCGAATTTCTGGTGGGGGAAGGATGCTCCTTACTACCTCCTACCGAAAAGCTTTTCTACATCGGCGAGTTTTAGCTCGACATAGGTTGGGCGGCCGTGGTTGCATTGGCCGGAGTGGGGGGTGGACTCCATCTCGCGCAACAGTGCGTTCATCTCGTCTGCATTCAGTCTGCGCCCCGAACGCACACTGCCATGACAGGCGATTGTACCGCAAACATGCTCCAGCTTCTCGTTCAGGGATAATCCCTCACCGAATTCCCTGATATCATCAGCCAGGTTACGAATTATCCCCTGTATGTCAACCTCACCAAGCAATGCAGGTGTTTCTGATACCGAAACCGCCTTTTCGCCAAACCGCTCTATCGCCAGCCCCAGCTTTGCCAGTTCCGCTTTATTATCGCATATCCTGTCGACATCCGCCTCTTCCATTTCCACAATTTCGGGAATCAGAAGCTGCTGAGTTTTAACTCCCTCCTGTGCAATATTCTCCTTCATCTGCTCGTAAACCAGCCGCTCATGCGCTGCATGCTGGTCGACAATTACAATACTGTCACTGGTTTGCGCTACGATATATGTTTCATGTAACTGTGCCCGCGCCGCGCCTAGTGGATTTGCAACCAAAGCCTCGCTCCCCGCAATGTTTTCCGGTGCGCTGGCATAAGGTGCAGCCGGTTCGGATTCAAAGATTTCCGGCTGGCTGGCTGACGGTTGACGTTCCATAACCGCCACATCGCTTACGCCAATCGGAGCCTGAAATTTCCTTACCTCCTCGGCAAGCCCCTGATTCACTCGCGGGGTATAACGGGGAGGTGCAAATGGTTTGAGTGCAGGAGAAGGAGGAGCAGAGTGAGGGCTAAACGAGCCTATAGCTTCCTGCGCAACAGTAGTGGAGGCACGATGACCAGCCTCGGCCAGTGCATTTTTCAGCGCTACAATAATCAGCCCGCGCACCGCGTTACTATCCCTGAAACGTACCTCTGATTTGGCCGGATGCACATTGACATCCACCTGCTCGGATGGAATTTCCAGGAACAGCACCACAACCGGATGGCGGTCGCGTGCAAGGAAATCCTGATATGCTGCACGTATCGCCCCGAGCAGAAGCTTGTCACGTACCGGACGATGATTTACAAACAGATATTGCGCAGCACTTGTCCCGCGATTAAAGGTAGGAACCGCCGCATAGCCACCAAGGCGCATATCATCACGCCTTACATCAATGGGCAGGGCATTTTCGGCAAATTCCCTGCCCATAACCGCCCCGAGTCGCTTCAGCCGAATATCCTCATCCAGTGCATTTTCAGCGGGAAAATTTACCACTTTCCGCCCGTTTGCAGTCATATGGAAGGCAACATCGGGATGCGCCATTGCCAGCCGGTTTATCATATCAACCGCATGCTGCTGTTCGGTACGCTCGGTTTTGAGGAATTTCAACCGAGCAGGAGTGGCGAAAAACAGGTCACGCAGTTCAACCCTGGTTCCCTGCTGGAGCGCGTCAGGTGCAGGCGCGGATTTCTCCCCGCCATCGATTTTTATAACCCATGCCTGGTCGGAATCCTTGTGCCGGCTGGTTATTGACAACCGCCCAACCGCACCAATAGAAGGCAATGCCTCACCGCGAAATCCGAAATTATTTATATTGAGCAAATCGTCATCGGGAAGTTTGGAAGTTGCATGGCGCTCTACCGCCAGTTCCAGATCATCGCGGGTCATGCCATGGCCGTTATCAGTAACGGAAATAAGGTTGCGTCCGCCTTTCTCCATGACAATATCGAGCCTGGTCGCTCCGGCATCAATCGCATTCTCCACCAGTTCCTTAAGCGCTGAAGCAGGCCGTTCGATCACCTCTCCCGCAGCAATGCGGTTTATCGTAACAGGCGGTAATATACGGATATCGGTCACTTTATACTGTTTTAACTTGAAATATTTATGTACCCACCGCTCCCCCCTTGTGGGGGAGCAGATGAGAGCGAAGCTCGAATCGTGGGGGGAAGTGAGTGGGTGGTTATACCCCACATAAGCCCTACACCCCCACGCATCGACTGCGCCCCTTCGGGGCTTGTCTCTGCTACTCCCCCATGAAGGGGGAGTGGTAACCCCGAGAACGCTATTTTCTGGCTGAATCAGAGATTCAGAGAAAATATGCGTCCGGGGTGACAGTGTTAAAAATATTCCCGTATCTTTGCGACAATCTCTTTCGCATCGGTATTATGGCTAAAATGCGTCAGGTATTTTCCGTCCTTTCCCATAAGATATGTAAAGGTCGAATGGTCCATCATATAGCCTTCCATTCCCTCATTCTCTACCTTGCTGGCAAATACACGGTAGGTCTGCATTGCAGTATCAATCTGTTCACGTGAACCGGTCAGTGCTATGATGTTTTCGTGAAAACTTTCCATATATTCCACCAACCTCTCCACAGTATCACGCTCCGGGTCAACAGTGATGAAAATTGCCTCAATTTTTTCCGTATCACTACCAAGTTCGTTCAGTACATGGCTTAGATTATTAAGGTCAGTCGGGCATATTGCCGGACAGTTGGAAAAACCGAAATAAACCAGTAACAACTTGCCATGAAAATCCTTGTCAGTGGTGGTTTTGCCCTTATGGCTGGTGAGTGTAAACGCACCGCCGATAAGCGCCTCACCACTCGATTTTACCTGAGTTTTCTGCGCCTGAGTTGCAATAGCGGGCTGCTTTGCAAGATATACATATATATTCACCGCCGCCAGTAATGCAATTGCAATGATGATGATTATAAAAGACTTCTGGGACATTACACTTTGCCGTTTTGCTTCTTGTCATCCTGAACTTGTTTCAGGATCCATCTATCAAAATCCTTATGACTGGCAGCCGTAACAAGGCTCATCAAAATACACTGTTCGGTTATCTACCACTTAAGGGTAGGTCATCGTAGAAATGGATCCCGAAACAAGTTCGGGATGACAACACACTTACTACCAATATTCCATCGCACGCGCAAGGGTACAGAATTGTTCTATAGTAAGATTTTCGGGGCGCATGGTCGGATCAACACAAGCGAGGTTGAGTGCGGTTTCGGGAGTATCCGTCAATTGTTTCAGGCTGGATTTCAGCATTTTACGCCGCTGCCCGAATGTGGTTTTACAGATTTTTTCCAGTAATTCCTTTTTGGCAGGAGCAAGCGGTTGTTCGCGTGGAGCAAGGGTTACAACAGATGAAGTAACTTTAGGAGGGGGCAGGAACGCTTCGGGTTTTATATCAAACTCTTTTCTGCAAACGCATAGCCACTGCGACATTACCGACAATCGGCCATATGATTTACTGTTAGGTTGCGCCGTGATTCGTTCCGCCACTTCTTTCTGGAACATTAAAGTTAACGATTCAAATAAATGTAATTTATCCAACCACTTAAACAATAATTCTGTAGCAATATTGTAAGGCAGGTTTGCAACTATTTTTATTTTTTGCAGAGCGGGGGAGGGCAGAAATTTAGCCTCATCTATTTTCAAAGCATCAGCTTCCACTACTTCCAACCGCCCTCCTGCAGCCGATTGCAACTCGGATAAAGCTTCAATACAGCGCTTGTCTTTCTCAATTGCCACAACCTTGTCAGCACCATTGGCAAGCAATGCACGGGTCAACCCTCCAGGCCCGGGACCAACCTCAATTACAGTGTTCCCCTTCAGACTCCCCGCAGTTCGTGCAATACGGTCAAGCAGGTTGCTATCACACAAAAAATTTTGCCCGAGATTGCGCTTCGCAACCAGTCCATAGGCACGAACAGTCTCACCAATAGAAGGAAGGGAGGATATTTTGTTACTGGAGCTTAACAAGCGGTAGGACATAACTAAACAGCAATCTCCCCTTCGTTATAGCCTTGTATATATAGTAATGATTTAAGGCTGGTGTGGTTTATCCGGGCGATGGTTTGCTGTTGTACCGCCGGTTTTGCGTGATATGCCACCCCGAGTCCGGCAGCCTGTAGCATCGGCAGGTCATTTGCCCCATCCCCCACCGCCAGCACATCATCTGTACGAATACCAACCTCCTCCGCATGAAACAGTAGTGAATTCAGCTTGGCCTGTTTATCCAGAATCGGCTCCTGTACCTTGCCGGTCAGGGCGTTGTCCTTAATCTCCAGTATATTGGCCTCCTCGAAATCAAACCCTGTGGCCTCCTTTACCCGCTGTGTAAAAAAGGCAAAACCGCCGGAAACCAGTATTGTCCGTGCCCCGTTAGCTTTCATGGTTGCTACCAGCTCTTGCGCTCCTGGAGTTATTGTGATTTTCTGCTCAAACGCTTCCTCCAGCTTGCTTTCAGCCAGCCCCCCAAGCAAAGCTACCCGCTCACGCAGGGCGGATTTAAAATCCAGCTCACCATTCATTGCACGGGTGGTAATCTCCGCTACCTGCTCCTTCAGCCCTACAAAATCCGCCAGTTCATCAATACATTCCTGTTCGATAATCGTTGAATCCATATCGCTGATGAGCAGCTTTTTCCGGCGGTTATAGGGCGGCTGTACTATAAAATCGAACGCTACCTCGGCCAGCAGATGGGCAAGCAACTCACGCACCTCCTCCGCCTGCAGAACCTCGCAATATATATCGCAGGCTGTATCCTCCGCCAGCCATTTGACATCAGTGACAATCCCGCCATTATATTGCAACGCATCGACAACGCTATTCATCTCCATCTCGTTAAACGGAGACCCAGCCTCATGATTACCGATTATTGTTATAACATTCTGCATTTTTTTGAAAAAATATGAAAAAACTTGTTTTACTGTAATATAGCTGTAACATTTCTCTGTTATGGTAAGGTTTATAAGAGGCTAAAGGGTAGCTTCTGTATAATTTTCATACAACATAAAGGAGGATGATATGGAAAAAACAACCAAAAAGAAAGGTAGTTTTGTAGAAAAACACGCAAAAGATAACCAAGTTGCTACAGAATTAGTAAAGGCTATTGATGAGTGGAAAGAAACAACTACGCCTGAATTGACAAATGATCTCGATATTGGAGGATATCTCGGATTAATCAGAAATGCAGCCACAGGAGATTACATACAAGACCCTACTCCTGTTGATATTATGAAGCATAAAGAGCAGATTATGGCCTCCATGTTTGCTGAGTTGTATGCCTCTGCTATTGCGCAGATTCAAACGCTAGAAAACAGTGAAACTCCGCCTAACAATGACAGTATTGAAAAAGGCATAAGAAGTTTTGGCAAGGTTATTGAGAAAATTGACGATTTTGCAGAACAACTTCAGGAAAATCTTGCCAAAGGGCGTGGAAAATAACCTCCACCAATAAACCCTTTAACCTGTCACCTATAACCTGTAACCTGCTCCTTTATGGGCGGGCGTATTATCATAATAGCGGGGGCGACGGCGAGCGGTAAATCCGCTCTGGCCATGCGTATGGCGCAGGAACTCTCTGAAAATGAGAGACAGCCTTGCGTTATCATCAACGCTGATTCGATGCAGGTTTATCGTGAGATTCCGATAATCACCGCCCAGCCCACTGCCGAGGATAAACTCCGCCAGCCCCACCGCCTCTACGGCTATATATCTGCTTCAGAACATTGCTCAGTTGCACGCTGGCTGGATGCGGCAAAGCAGGAGATAGACCTTGCTCTTTCCCGCAATATAACGCCTATTCTGGTCGGCGGTACCGGCCTTTATATAAAATGCCTGATGCATGGTATTGCCGACATCCCTGATATCCTGCCGGAAATACGGGATAAATCACGAGAAATGCTGGAGAAGCTGGGTAATATTGCGTTTTATAATATGCTGGCCGAGCGCGACCCTGTGATGGGGATGCGCCTCAAGCCGGAAGACAGCCAGCGTATATTGCGTGCATGGGAGGTTATCGAGCAGACCGGAAAGTCACTGGCAGAATGGCAGGAAGCGCCCAATAAAACTTTTTATCCACCGGAATATTTTGATGGATATTTTTTGAATCTACCACGTGAGGAGCTATATCAGCGGGTGAATGAGCGGTTTGATGATATGGTAAAGAATGGTGTTCCGGATGAAATCAGGGTGCTGGATAAAATGCAGCTCAGCCTTGATTTACCCGCAATGCGGGCGCATGGAGTGCCGGAATTGCTGGCCTGTCTGCATGGGAATATGCGGATGGAGGATGCGGTAGAACGAGCAAAACGCAACACCCGCCATTATGTAAAGCGCCAGTTCACCTGGTGGCGCAGCCAATTGCCGGATCTAAAAACATTCCAGAGATAATCAATTGACTAACACTGTTATATTTTTATACCACATTTGTCTTTAACAACGATCAGCTCAACAAAAACAAATTTTATCACTTGATTAATTGTCAAACATAGGCAGATTGTGATATAATCTGTTATGGGGCATTTTAACAAATCTTTTGGTAAATCAGGTAGTTATAACGGTTTTTCGCTGCTGGAATTGTCGGTGGTGATGGTTATTGCTGCGATATTGCTGACAATGGCGGTGAGTGTTGGTTCCAGCAGGATAGAAGCTCAGAAAATTCAGGCCACAAATGAGCGTATACTGTTTATAATGGCTGCCCTCGACCAGTATGTCCGCGAATATAACCATCTTCCCTGTCCCGCAGACGGCTCCGATGATTCATCGGCCGCAACTTTTGGTGTGGGTGATGGTACAGACACCGACGGCGGTGATTGTCTTGAGGAAAATTTCGACGTAGCAACCAATAACGTGGTTTCAGGTACGGTACCATTTGTAACATTGGGGCTGGCAGCGGTGGTCGCCGAGGATGGCTGGGGTAACAAATTCACTTATGTTGTGGATGAGGATTTAACCTTTGTTGATCGCGATGATCCACCAACTGTAGGATATACAGACGATTCGACTCCGGGCGAAATTGAAGTAGAAAACGGAGCGGGTACCACTATTGCAAGCGATGTGGCGGTGCTGGTTATCAGCCACGGAAAAAACGGGCATGGCGCATGGCGCGGCAAGGGCGGTGCAAACCGCCGTGATGCCGGAGTTGCTGATACTACCGATGAAGGTAAAAACAGCCATATAAGTAACACTTATGATGAGGAATTTGTACAAATATACCCGACAAGCAGCTTTGACGATATTATATGGTATCGGACAAAATGGCAGTTGGGGCAGTAGTAGAGGTTACAGGTTTTAGGTTGCAGGTTTTAGCAATATGGCAAAAACACAAAAAATAGCCGGTTTTTCGCTGATAGAATTATCAGTGGTACTGACCATAGTCGGCGTTATCATTGGTGCTGGACTTGCAATTAGTACCGAGAATGCGGAGATAGCGCGTAACAAGGATACCCGTGCCCGTATGGAATTCATCATGCGAGCGATTGATAATTATGTTGATAACCAGACCGTGCTTGGGAATGCACATATCCCCTGTCCCGCAAATCCGCAGGCACTTTTTAGCGCAACAGATTTCGGGATAGGCAGTACATCGGTTACACCAAGCTGTGATTCAAGCAATGTTACCACTACGGGCAATGTAGCAGTTGGTGCGGTGCCGGTATATACGCTTAATATCCCCCCGACATTTATCCTCGACGGCTGGAACCGTCGATTTTATTATTCAGTGGATGTACAGACAATTGATGGAGCCTCATATTCCAGCGGTGGCAGGCTGATAGTCAATAATTATGCCGGAACGCAATATTCCAATGAAGCGGCGGTAGTGCTGGTGAGTGGCGGCTCAAACGGGCTTGGTACCTGGGGCGGCCGTGGTGGTACTGCGAAACTGTCCGATACCGGAGAAACCACGGAAGAAGCCGAAAATAACGATGATGATGATACATTCGTGCAAGGGCTCAATCTGGGCGACCTTGATGATATTGTTATGTATAAGACAATATGGCAACTGGACGGAACGGAATGATGGAAAATAAACAAATACAACTGGCTTCCTCCGGAAACCGTGGTTTCACGATTATCGAGATGGCGATAGTGCTGACTATACTGGCGCTGGTGCTGGGTGGCGGGTTGTCGATTGCCGCCAGTATGATTGAAACCGAGAAAAGCGATACTACTACAGAGCGGATGAACACCATAATGACTACGCTGAAGCAATATGCAGAAGCAAAAGACCAGCTTCCCTGTCCGGCAGACGGTACTATTGCCTGGAATGCAGCAAATTTTGGTGTGGGAACCGGTACGGGAACTCCTCCCGGCGGATGTACGGCAGCAAATGAAACAGTAAGCGTTGGTGATGTGGTTGCGGGAGTTGTGCCGGTCGGTACTCTCGGGCTTGACCCGATATATATGCTGGATGGCTGGAACCGCCGTATCACTTATGTGGTTGATGAAGATCTGACTTTTCCCGGCCCATCTACAGATAGCGGGGATGATGATGTAGATAACGAAGGTGATCCAGGGTTCGAGGAAGAAGGTTTCATGAACGGCAATGTCCCAACAGGGGATATTGAGATACTGGATGAAGATGATAACCACCTCTCCACCCGTCTTGCTACCGCTGCTGAAGGAGCTGCTAATCAGATACTTGGTTGTGATGGTATTGAGGTTAGTAACGCTGGAGACTGTATTCCTGTAAGAGTCGCCGTGCTTATAATAAGCCATGGCAAGAACGGGCATGGTGCGTGGAAAGTCAAGGGTGCGGCGCAGGAGGATGATAATCGTGCGGAAGACCGCCGTCATATGGAAGATGACAATTCGCATCAAAATACCACGACAAACCCGACTTATGATGCTACATATCGTTCCATGCCGCTACGTGAACAGCCTGCCTCTCCTACGGGCACACTGGCACTTGGCGATCAGTATTTTGATGATATTCTGATGTACTGGACAAAATGGCAGCTGAAAAATTGAATAGTGTTGAGTGCTTAGTGCTGTGTGCTATAGTGTTTTAACCTGAAGTATTTACGTGCCCACCACTCCCCCCTTGTGGGGGAGTACAAGAGACAAGTCCCGTAGGGACGCAGGCGATTGGTGGGGGGATAGGAGTTATCAGTTGTCAGTACTCAGTTATCAGTAACAAATGACCACAATCACCAAAACCATTGCAATAGCCTCCGACCATGCCGGATGTGAGTTAAAGGATGCTGTCAAGGCTGAACTGGAAGCTATGGGAATTTCCGTAATCGACCTAGGCACCAACGGTAATGAATCTGTCGACTACCCTGATTATGGTGAAAAACTCGCCCAATCTATCATAAATAACCAGGCTGAAATGGGGGTTGCGATTTGCGGAAGCGGTATAGGAATCAGCATAGCCGCCAATCGTCACAGGCAAATCCGTGCGGCACTGTGCCATGATGAACAAACCGCAGCACTTGCCCGCCAGCATAATGATGCAAATATCCTGGCACTAGGTGCAAGGATACTCGATGAACAAACCGCCCTTTCCTGCATACGCCAATTCTTCACCACAGAATTTGAAGGGGGCAGACACCAGAGGCGTGTGGATAAGTTATCCGATAGCTAGAGTTCGGAGTGCAGTAAGCATGACACATAAACTGAAAACCTGGTCATATACCGATAAGTTCCAGTGTCTTGGGGCGGAGTGTGAGGATACCTGCTGCAAGGGATGGGGGATGCAGCTTGATAAGGCGCATCTGGAATTATATCACGAGAAGGCACCGGAATTACTGGATGCTGTAACTTCCGGTGAGGCCGAGCATATAATGAAGCGTGACGCCGAGACCGATTATTGTGTCAAGTTTGATAATGGCCTGTGTGCTGTTCATAACAAATACGGCACCGAATTTCTTGGTGATGCCTGCCATTTCTATCCTCGTATAACCCGCCGTTTTGGGGACAGGCTGGTTATGTCTGCTGCGCTTTCATGTCCTGAAATTACCCGCCTTGCCCTGTTTGAAGAGGATGCGTTTGCGGCAGTCGATAGCAACACCGACCGTATTCCTTATGAAATAAAGGATTACCTGCCGGATGGTATGGAGCCGGAAGCAGCACTTGCAGTGATGAATGCCCTGCTTGAGATGGCCGCAGACAGCAGCGTTCCTCCCGAACATACAATGATGCGGCTGGTAGTTATAGCCCGTTCATTGGAGAGCTATAATCCGCAGCAATGGCCGGACGGGATAAATCTGCTGGTAAAGATGGCTGACGGGCGTATTCCCGCTGCAGAAGCCGATGAGATGGATATATATAACCTGCTGCTGACTTTATACGGGCTGATTTTTGCGGCCAAAAAAACTGCCCGCCCGAGGCTGGAGGAGGTGCTGGCACAGATAGAGAAATATCTGAAAATCAAGATAGACCGTGAATTACTGGAGATAATACAGAAACCCGGTGGCAAGCGGGCGATGGCACATTTGCAGGAAAACTGGACGGATGCAACGGCGGGGATAGCGCCAATATTGCGCAACTGGATTCAGGCGCAGCTTACAATTTCCGGCTTTCCCTTTGCCGGTTTCGGGGACAATGTTTATGATAGGGCGGTAATTCTGGCGGTACGTTTTGCGACGGTGAAACTGGCACTCATCAGCCATTTTGATAAGGATGGCAACCCACCCGACAATGCGGCTATAACCCGCATAATCCAGAGCATATCACGCTTTACCGACCATCTGGCTTCTCCCGAGCTTTCGATGAATCTATACACCGAAGCTGGCTGGACCCGCGAACCCCGCCTCCACGGATTGGTTAGTGGTTTATCTACTTAAAGCTCTACTTCACCTGTTTTATGTTTTTTGATATTAGAGTGGTCTTTTCTGCCAGTACGGCGACTTAAAGCATCCTCTTTTTTCAAGCCACCATCCTTGATAACCTTATCAAGTGATTGTTTGTTGCTTTTTTCCGTACCCGACAAGCTTTTGCCGATGTAATTTTTAACTTCCAGGATTACTTTATCGGTTTTGAGCAATATTCGTAGCATCTCGTCTGATAAGCCTTTTTGTAATAGCTCCTTTTTTTCATTATTAAGATTTTTAACACTTTTTTTAACTGCCTTAGTATCATTTGCTCTTATGCTTTCTTTTAATTCATCAATCGCCACTCTAAAACCACCATTTCTGACAAAAGAGTCTGTTGCGTAATTTTTATGGAAAGATTGCCCTATGCTCTCTAAAGCACTGGTTAGTTTGATTTGTTCGTGTTGTTTTTCTGTAAGTCCAAGCTTAACATCGACATCTTTCTTGAAATGTACTTCTGCCATTTTACCCTCCTTCGATTACAAAAAACTCACCATTGAGCCTTTATAAAAACACTATACCAGAGAAATATGACAGAATTATGACAATGAAGCAATTTTTTTCACTTTTTTGCATTTTTCTTGTAGTTATACATTTATACACCATCTTCTCTACACAAAACCTCTGTCCAAAATCATAATAGACTATAATTCTCAATATGATATTGTGCCATCATGCTGACTACAAAAGACAAAGCCCTGTTCTGGATAGCCGGAAGCCTGTTATTCCTGGGCTTTCTGTATCTGGTAAGCGATATATTGCTACCATTTGTGGTAGGTATTATGGCAGCATATTTCCTCGACCCGGCTGCCGACAAACTGGAGAAAGCCGGACTTTCCCGCACCGCTGCAACTTCGGTGATAACCATTACTTTCTTCATAATAACCATAACCGCCTGCGCGATACTAATCCCCGTTTTATATGAACAATTCATGAAACTCGCGCATAATATCCCCGACTACACCCGTTCATTACAGGAAAGATACGGCCCTTCAATAAAGGAATTCATAGAAAAAATCGACCCGAACGCACTTGAAAAGGCCGAAGCTGCCGCATCCGACTTATCGGGATATCTGATAAAATTCGCAGGTAATATGGCTGCCAGCCTGTGGCAATCCGGTATGGCCATGCTCAACCTTATATCGCTGATTTTCATCAGCCCGGTTGTGTCATTCTATATGCTGCGTGATTATGACCGTATGGTCGAGAAAATTGATGATTTGCTGCCGCGCGACAGTGTTAAAACTGTACGTGAGCAGATGCGGCTGATTGACGAAACCCTTTCCGGATGGATTCGCGGCCAGACTAATGTATGCCTGCTGCTGGGGATATTCTATGCGGTAGGGCTGTCGCTGGTGGGGCTGGAATTCGGCCTGTTTATCGGGCTGGCGACCGGCCTGCTGTCCTTTATCCCCTATGTCGGGCTGATGATAGGTATGGCCACCGGTATAGCGGTAGCGTTCTTCCAGTTCGGACTGGATTTCCAGAATCTGGGTCTGGTTATCGCTGTGTTTGTTGTCGGACAGGTGCTTGAGGGTAATTTTATTACACCGAAGCTTGTGGGTGAAAAGGTAGGGCTGCATGCGGTGTGGGTTATGTTCGGGCTGCTTGCCGGCGGTGCGCTGTTCGGCTTTACAGGAATCTTGCTTGCAGTCCCGATAACCGCTATAATAGGCGTCCTCACCCGCTTCGCCCTGCAGGAATATAAAAAAGGCTCATTATATAAGGGGAAGGTGGGGTAGGAGGTTCATGTAGCCTGGAAGCTGGAAAACACTAGTCACTAGATTCTAGCTACTAGCCACTTACTGGTAACTGACTACTGAAAACTGATAACTAAGTAAGCGGTTGTGGCGGAATCGGTAGACGCGCAGCGTTGAGGTCGCTGTCCGGTAACACGGGTGGAGGTTCAAATCCTCTCAACCGCACCATTGTTCAATATCAGTGCATTTTGCGAATTCCGAAAATGGGTAAGTCATTGTATATTCGAGCTTTTTACCTCGCAATTCCAGGTTCTGAAAAACGTATTTTAGAATATCACGTTTACGAGAAATTTCTGAACATGTAAAGTATAGTATTTTCTATTTTAAGTGTTCTCGGGGGTACCACTTCCCCCTTATGGGGGAGCAGATGAGACAAGCATCTTTATGCGCAGTCGAATCGTGGGGGGTAGTGAGTGGAAACTAGAAATTAGGAACCGGAATGACTTATCCTTCACTTTCCATTATCCATCATCTATAATCCATAATCTTACAATGGTATCACATCAAACAAAGATTATGGCTGACTGTGCGGAGGCGCCGAAAACTGTATCTATTCTCGGTTCTACCGGTACGATTGGCTGCAATACGGTCAGGCTTATCGAGGAGCAGCCGGAAAAATTCATAATAGAATCCCTGACCGCAAGGAATAATTATAATGAACTGATAAATCAGGCAAAAAGACTCTCTCCAAAATTTGTTGCAATAGAAAATGAGGAATTATACGGTGAGGTAAGGGACGCCCTTGCCGGTAGTAATATAGAGGTTGCGGCGGGTAGCAATTCTATAGTAGAGGCGGCTTCCCGCTCGGCGGATATGGTGATTGCAGGGATTGTCGGGGCTGCATCACTTTTGCCCACAATGGCTGCAATCCGCAGTGGCTCTGACATAGGGCTGGCCAACAAGGAATGCCTGGTATGCGCCGGTGAGTTGATGATTGAGGAAGCACACAAGCATAATGCGGCGATAATTCCGGTTGATTCCGAACATAATTCGATATTTCAATCACTCGATAGCAACAATTCCGCGATTGAAAAAATTACACTAACCGCTTCCGGCGGCCCGTTCCGTACATATTCCGCCGAGCAAATGCACGATATTACCCCCGAACAGGCGGTTGAGCATCCCAACTGGACGATGGGTGCGAAAATATCGGTGGACTCGGCTACAATGATGAATAAGGGGCTGGAGGTAATTGAGGCCTACCATTTGTTTCCGGTTGACAAGCAACAGATTGACGTGCTGGTTCATCCGGAATCTGTGGTGCATGGGCTGGTGTATTATGCGGACGGGGCGGTGGTAGCGGGAATGAGCGTACCGGATATGTGCGTGCCGCTGGCTTATGCGCTGGGCTGGCCGGAGAGGATACGTACCAATACGCAGCGCCTGAATCTGGCGGAAATCGGTAGCCTTACATTCGAAACACCGGATGAGCAACGTTTTCCGGCTCTCGCCCTGGCAAGAGAGGTGTTGCAGGAAGGCGGCACTGCGCCGGCAATCCTCAATGCGGCCAATGAAATTGCGGTTGAAAGCTTCATACAGAAAAAAATAGGTTTCCTGGACATTGTAAATGTTGTAAGACAGGCTCTTGAAGAGTTACCGGCAACTCCCGTCAAATCGCTTGATGATGTGATTGAGGCGGATGGTCAAGCGCGGTCAGTTGCGAAGAAAAATACAGGAAAAACAGTGTAATGGATTACATACCTCTTATATTACATAACTTTTTATCATTCATAGCGATTATCTCGATAATCGTTTTTATACATGAGTTCGGCCATTACTGGGTGGCGAAAAAATGTGGCGTAAAGATTGATGCTTTTTCCATCGGGTTCGGCAAGGAGCTTTGGGGGTGGAACGATAAATCCGGTACACGCTGGAAAATCGCCGTATTCCCGCTTGGCGGTTATGTAAAAATGTTCGGTGATGAAGGTGCTGCCAGTACCCCCGATAGTGAAAAGCTACGCAAACTGACTCCTGAAGAGGAAAAGGTAGCATTTCACACCCAGCCGTTATGGGCAAAGGCGCTGATAGTTTTCGCCGGACCGTTGGCCAATTTTATCCTGGCTTTTGCAATACTGACAACGCTTTACATGGTCTACGGCAGGCAGGAAACCTCACCGATTGTCGGGCATGTGGTTGAGAATAGTGCAGCTGCCGAAATCGGACTTCAGGAAGGAGATAAGATATTGTCTCTAAATGATGAAGAAATAAAGCGATTTGAAGATATTCCAGGTATAGTCATGCTATATCCGGAACAGGAAATCAGCATAACCTATCTGCGCGGAGGTGAGGTAATTGCGGACAAAATCACTCCACGCCTTGAGGAGCGCGACAATCCGCTGGGAAGCGGCAAACAGAAAGTCGGTATTATCGGAATCGGCACCAAACGTACCCTTGACTATCACGGTTCGGAGACAATGTCTTTCTTTCCGGCAGTCAAGGCCTCGGTTATCGATACCTATAATTTCTGCGCCCGTACAATGACTGCACTCGGCCAGATAATCACCGGCAAACGTAGCCATAAAGAGCTTAGCGGGGTTATTTCGATTGCGGAATATTCCGGTACTGCGGTTACTGTCGGTATGGCGATGATTTTATGGTTTATGGCGATATTATCGATAAATCTTGGCTTGATAAACCTGTTTCCAATCCCTATGCTTGACGGCGGCCATTTACTGTTCTATGCAGTCGAGGCCGCAAGCGGCAGACCACTGGCGGAAAAGGTGCAGGAATATGCATTCCGCGCCGGTTTCGTATTTATAATACTGCTCATGGGACTGACCATCTTCAATGATCTGGACAGGATTTTGAGCAATTAATAAATAGGTTGCAGGTTTTAGGTTGCAGCACAACAGTTCACTAGACTCTGGATTCCAGACTCTAACCACTAGTAAAATATGAAAAACTGGGGCACAATTTTTTTCCTTATAATTTTTATCGCACTGCCTGTCCATGCACAGCAGGATGTGACGATTTCCGAGGTGGTAATCGAAGGCAACCAGCGGGTAGAAAAGGCTACGGTTGAATCATTCGTCGGGATAAAACCCGGTGATACGGTGAATATCCGCGAGATAAACAAGGCACTGTCAAAATTGTTTAAAACCGGGCTGTTTGCCGATGTTAAAATCAATATAGACGGGTCACGGCTGTGGGTAAAAGTTGTTGAAAACCCTATCGTTGCCGAGGTTGCGTTTGAAGGAAACAAGCGGATTGATGACGAGGATTTGCGTGCCGAAGTTAAGCTCGGGCCGCGTGCGATATACTCCAAATCCGACCTTCAGCATGATGTAAAGCGTATCCAGACCCTCTATCAACGCAGTGGACGTTTCTCCGCCACCGTAATACCCAAGGTTATCCAGCTCGACCAGAATCGGGTTAATGTGGTGTTTGAGGTGGATGAAGGTGCGCGTTCCAGAATTGAGCGGATTTCCTTTGTAGGTAATGATTCCTTCAGCGATTCCAAACTGCGTAGCGAGATAAAAACCAAGGAAACCGTGTGGTGGCGGTTCTTTTCCAGTGACGATACCTATGACCCCGACCGGCTGGCTTTTGATAAGGAGTTGCTGCGCCGCTATTATGTCGCGCATGGTTATGCCGATTTCCGTGTATTGTCGGCAAATGCGGAGTTGTCACCGGATAAGGAGGCTTTTTATGTAACCTTTACGGTGGATGAAGGGGCGGTATACAGGTTTGGTGAGATGTCGGTCGAAAACCAGCTAACCAAGGAAAAAGACTCGGTTCTGGAGAAGCTTATCGAATCCAGGCCCGGCAAGAAATTCAACGCCAAAAAGGTGGAGGCTACGGTTGATGCGATTACCAAACATCTCGGCAATCAGGGTTATGCTTTTGTCAAAATCGACCCGCAATTCAAGCGTGATGCGGAAAATCATGTTATCGGCGTGAATTACCTGGTGAAACAGGGGCCGCGGGTTTATGTCGAGCGTATTGACATTAACGGCAATGTGCGTACGCTCGACCAGGTGATAAGGCGCGAATTCCGTCTGGCTGAAGGCGATCCGTATAACACCAATCAGCTAAAACGCTCGAAGGAGCGGATAAATAATCTGGGTTTTTTCTCCAGGGTTGATGTGCAGCAATCCGAAGGTAGTGCGCCGGACAAGGTGAATATCGACGTTGATGTTGAGGAGCAATCGACCGGTGAGCTTACATTCGGTGCGGGCTTCTCCACCAATGATGGTGTGCTTGGCGATATCAGCCTGACCGAGCGCAACCTGCTGGGTAAGGGGCAGTTTCTACGGTTGAATCTGAGCGTTTCCTCGGTACGGCAGGATATTGCACTGAGTTTCACCGAGCCATATTTCATGGGCAAGAATTTTGCGGCAGGCTTTGATATATTCAAGACTAAATATGATGGTGGTTCCTCGCTTTCCAACCGTTCGTTTGATCAGGAATCGGTGGGCGGAACTTTGCGTGGTTCATACCCGCTGACCGAGCATCTGACCCATGCTCTGCGCTATTCCTACCGCACTGATGATATAACCGATATTGACCCGACCGCATCACTGTTTATCCAGCGGCAGGCGGGAGAAAATACCACCTCGCTTGTCGGCCATTCGCTGATCTGGGACAAGCGCGACAGCAGGTTTTCGCCTACCGAGGGCTGGATATTACGCTTTAATCAGGATTTTGCAGGAGTTGGAGGTGATGCGAAATTCTATCGCCATGAAATTCGCGGTGCGTATTATTTGTCACTGATAAGCAGTGACTGGGTATTGAAGTTCGGTGCCAATGCCGGACATATCGACGGCTGGGATGATGAGGAGGTGCGGATAAATGACCGTTTCTTTGTCGGTGGCCATGATTTACGCGGCTTTGATAATGATGGTATCGGCCCACGCGACAAGCTTACCGGTGATCCGCTGGGCGGCAATATATATGCGACCGGAACGGTGGAACTTTCGTTCCCGTTGGGATTGCCTGAAGAATTGGGCTTTTCCGGAGCGATTTTTAGTGATATAGGTACCCTGCTGGAAGTTGACGAGATGTCTACATTGGCCAACCCGATTCTGGATGAGTCTGCACCACGGGTATCGGTTGGTATAGGGATTGCCTGGCGGTCGCCATTCGGGCCGGTGCGGATAGATTTTTCGGAAGCGATTGTAAAAGAGACTTTCGACGAAACCGAAACAGTCCGGTTCAGCTTCGGAACAAGATTCTAACCAAAAGGGAGAGAGATGAAGAATATAGCAATATTGATAACACTGGTTGCGCTAGTGTTCACGGCGCAGTTTGCGCAGGCCGAGGAAAAGGCTGAAGGCAAGGGTAACATTGCAATTGTTGACATAAAAATGATTGTTGATAAATCTTCTGCCGCAAAGAATATAGCCTCGCAAATCGAGAAAAAACGTGAGGAATTCCAGAAGGAGGTGACTTCCGAAGAGGAGGGATTGCGCGAGGAAGACCAGGATCTGGCAAAGCAGCGTAATGTCCTGTCCAAGGAGGCTTTCGAGGAGAAGGCCAAAGAGTTCCGCAGCAAGGTGGTTGAGGCACAAAGGCTAGTGCAATCACGCCGTACCCAGCTTGAAAATGCTTATGTGAAAGCACTGGCACAGGTACAGGAGTCTACCCTGGAGATTATAAAGGAAATGTCGGGTGAGAAAGGATTTGTTCTGGCACTGCCGAAGTCGCAGGTATTATATTCCGGTGAGGGCCTTGATATTTCGGAGGAAGTATTAAAAAGGCTCGATGAAAAACTGCCCAAGGTCGAGGTAAAAATCGAGGAAGTCAAGAAGAAGGAATAGCTGCTAGTGGTGAGTGGCTAGTGACTAGTGGCTCGTATTTTGTTATATAACTAGTCACGAGCCACGAGTCACGAGCCACGCATACTATGGCGGGAATCGGTTTTGTTCTAAGGAAATTATCGCGACAGGATAATCTCATCGGGATTGTCCAGGCCTATACCCATTCCGCACTCGCATCCACCGGCCCATGGCTGTTTACCGTCCTGGCACTCGGCGCAATAATGGTGGTGAGCGGCAATTACACCACCCGCACCGAACTATATGATTTCCGCATACTGGTTATATATAACTTCGGTTTTTCACTGGTGATGTCCGGCCCTGTCACCATGATTGCCACCCGCTTTCTGGCCGATTCCATACATAACGAGGATGTCAGCAGCGCACCCGGAATGTTAATCGGCACATTGATATTTCTTTATGCCACGCAAATTCCGCTGGTGAGCGCGGTTTATATATTTTATGCCGAGCTTTCCGACACACTCGCCCTCAGCACCATAGTCAACTTCATGTTAATCACTACAATATGGATGCTGGCGGTATTTTTGACTGCACTCAAGGATTACAAGACCATCACCCGTGCATTCGGCATGGGCTGCGTTATCACCGTAATCGCCAGCGCTGCCCTGGCGGAAGAATATGCAGCAAGCGGTATAATGAACGGGTTTAACATAGGGCTGGCCTATATCGTAGCGGTTCTGACCGCCCGTATCTTTGCGGAATATCCATATCCCCTGCAGCGGCCATTTGCATTTCTGTCCTATTTCCGCAAATACTGGGAGATTGCGCTGGGCGGTTTGATATATAACATGGCAGCGTGGGTGGATAAATGGATAATGTGGTTTGCACCGGAAGCCGAGAAAACCCGCAGCAACCTGCTGCTATACCCCGATTATGACAGTGCGATGTTCCTGGCATATCTGACTATCGTACCGGCGATGGCGTTTTTTGTATTCAGCATAGAGACCAGCTTTTACGAGCGTTACCTTAATTTCTACCGCGATATACAGAAAAATGCGACCTTTCGCAAAATCCAGCAGAATCATAGTGAGATAATCCGTTCCATAACCGGCAATATCCGTAATTTCCTTATATTACAGGGGAGTATCTGTGTGACGGTTATCCTGCTGTCGCCACGGATTTTTGAAGCGATGAATATCAATTACATGCAGATTGGCATGTTCCGTTATGGTGTTGTCGGGGCGTTTTTTCACCTGCTGGTTATGCTTCTGTCGATTCTGCTGTCATATTTCGACAACCGGCGGGCGGCGCTTGCGATACAAATTACATTCCTGCTGACCAATGCCGGTTTTACACTGGTTTTCATGCAGCTCGGCCATAGCTATTACGGGTTCGGCTATCTGATGGCAAGTGTTGTTACCTTTGTATCCGCAGCATTCATCACATTCACCTATGTCCGGGAATTGCCGTACCACACCTTCATCACCAGCAACAGCTCGGTTAATGTGGGACGGTGAGTGTCTATACCTGTCACCCTGGATGGATACTTTCTTACAATCCCTAAAATTTACTGAATTACCCTTCCGGATACATATCTTTGCTGTATCTTTTTAATATGTAACAGGTTGTTGCATGTAAAATCTAATCTCTAACCTTAGAAATCTACAATAACATGTTGATAAAAATGCTTGAGACCCGGCGCGGGACTGAAGACGGCTTTACTGTGCGCCAATATCGCAAGGGTGATGTGTATGAAATTCGCGACCATCTTGCCCTTGCTTTTCTGGCTGCCGGTGCTGCGATTAAGGTCAGAACCGAACGTTCTGTAAACAAGAAGGCAAAGCCGCGTAAGAAGATTGCCTTGAAAACCCCAAACCCCAGCAAAAAATGACCAATATACATATTCCCTATTTAACCATGGAAACAGAGCCGGCCACGGACCCTGTGACCCTTGCCGAAACAAAATTATATCTGCGAGTAGATGGGGTTACCGAAGATTCTTCTATCAATAGTTTAATTTCTGCGGCACGCCATGCAGCGGAGAAATATATGCGCCGTTCGCTGGTAACCCAAAGCTGGAAGCTGTCTTACGATGATTATTCACCGTCGAAAGTGTTTCTGCTGCGCGGGCCTGTGCAGTCGGTTACCAGCGTCAGGATTATCGAAACGGACGGTAGCGAGATTGTGGTTGATAGCGGGAAATACCGGCTGAATGCGGGTAAGGAGATTCTGCTTATCGATGCTGCGCTGATGGGAAATATTGTGGAGATTGTTTATGTTGCTGGTTTTGGCGATGCGCCTGATGTTCCGGAGGATATCAGGCAGGGGATCCTGCTTCATATCGCCCGTATGTTTGAAAACCGTTCGGATGAAGCGGAAATACCGGCCTCCGCACGCAGATTCTACGATAATTACCGGAGGGTTTGCATATGAGGCGTTCCAAAAAAACTTTGGCTTCACGGCTCAAACACAGGATTGATATTGAACAGCCGGTTGAGGTGGCAGATGGTGGTGGCGGTTTTACTACAAGCTGGCAGAATTTCACGACTATATGGGCGGAAGTGAAACCACTCAGGGGACGTGAGGTTTTTGATGATGACCAGATTCAGGATATAAAAAATTTCAGGATAACAATAAGATATATGGACAACATCACAACCCGGATGAGGATTATGTTTGACGAAAGATATTTCAATATCCGCGCAGTTATCAATCCCGATGAAGGGGCGGAATCGCTGGAATTACTATGTGAAGAGGGAGTGGCGATATGACATCGGATGCAATATGGCAGTTACAGAAGGCGGTGTATGTCGCTCTGGACGGGGATGCTTCCCTGTCTGCACTGGTGAATGGTGTATTTGACTTTGTCCCGGAAGATACTGAGTTTCCTTATGTTGTAATCGGGGATGCGGGTACAAGGGACTGGTCTACCGTTACTACAAAAGGTGCGGAAATAACGCTGGAAATCGACAGCTACAGCCGTGAACGCGGCAGCAAGGAACTGCTGGAAATCATGACACTGGTGCAGGATATTCTGCATGATGTCAACCTTGCTCTCACCGGCCATACTTTGGTAAATCTGCGCCATACCGACAGCCGTATCACCCGTGAACGCGACGGCCTAACCTCCCGCGGCACCAATATTTTCCGCGCCGTGATTGAGGAGAGTTGATATTAGGCGACTTTTTCTTTCTGTAGTAATGGCTTGAGATACTGGCCGGTTATACTTTTTTTATTGGCGGCTATATCTTCGGGGCTGCCCTCGGCGATTATAAGCCCGCCCTTGGAGCCACCGCGCGGACCGACATCAATAATCCAGTCGGAAGTCTTTACCACATCAAGGTTATGCTCGATAACCACCACTGTATTCCCTGCATCAACCAGCTTGTGCAATACATGCAGCAGCTTTTTTATATCATCAGTATGCAGGCCGGTGGTCGGCTCGTCCAGTATATATAAAGTACGTCCGGTAGAACGTTTGGACAGCTCCTTGGCCAGCTTGACCCGCTGTGCCTCACCGCCGGAGAGGGTGGTGGCCGACTGCCCCAGCCTGATATAGCCAAGCCCTACTTCGTTGAGCGCTTTCAGCCTGTCACGAATCGGCGGCATCTTGCTGAAAAATTCCACACCTTCCTCAACCGTCATTCCCAATACATCGGCAATCGATTTATCACGGTATTTTATCTCCAGTGTCTCGCGGTTATAACGCGCACCATGGCATTCATCACAAACCACATAAACATCCGGCAGGAAGTGCATTTCAATCTTGATAAGCCCGTCCCCCTGACAGGTCTCACAACGTCCGCCCTTGACATTGAATGAAAACCGACCCGGCTTGTATCCGCGCGCCTTGGATTCCGGCAGTGCCACAAACCAGTCACGGATAGGCGAAAATGCACCGGTATATGTAGCCGGATTGGAACGCGGGGTGCGGCCAATCGGTGACTGGTCAATCTGGATGATTTTGTCGATATATTCCAGCCCCTGAATTGACTCATGCGGCCCCGGCACCACCTTGGAGTTGTTAATAGTCTTGGCCAGCGCCTTATATAGGGTATGAATTACCAGGCTGGATTTGCCCCCTCCCGATACACCGGTAACACTGGTAAAGGTGCGCAACGGTATATCCACATCGACATTGCGCAGGTTATTGGTACGCGCACCGCGGATTTTTATCGAACGTTTTTTCTCGACCTTGCGCCGCTTCGGCAGCGGGATAAATTTCTCGCCCTTGAGATACTGGCCGGTGATGCTATCACTGCTCTGCATTATCTCATCGGGAGTCCCCTCGGCGATAATTTTACCGCCATGCACACCGGCGCCCGGCCCGATATCAACAATATGGTCGGCATTGCGCATCGTATCCTCGTCATGCTCAACCACAATCACTGTATTACCCAGATCCTTCAGCCCTTTCAGCGTGCGCAGCAGCTTGTCATTATCGCTCTGATGCAGCCCTATAGAAGGCTCGTCCAGCACATATAGCACACCGCTCAATCCTGCCCCTATCTGCGATGCCAGCCGGATTCGCTGTGCCTCACCGCCGGAAAGTGTACCCGCCTTGCGCGACAATGTCAGGTAATCCAGCCCTACATTAAACAGAAAGCCGATACGGCGCTGTAATTCCTGCAACACCCGCTCGGCAATCTGGTTATGGGTATTGCTCAGATGGTTGGGCAAATCACGAATCCAGTCATAGGCTTCTTCAATGGTGACATTACATACCTCACCGATATGCTGGCCGGCAATTTTGACGCACAAAGCCTCCTTGTTCAGCCTATAGCCATTGCATTCCGGACAGTTGGTAACATTCTGGTAGCGCTCCAGTTCCCCCCGCGACCAGTCGCTATCAGTATCACGCCAGCGCCGCTCCATATTGGGTATAATCCCCTCGAAAGGCTTGTTAACAGTATAGCTGCGGAAACCGTCATCATAATTTATCGGCACCTTTTTACTGCCCGAGCCATATAAAATAACCTGCTGCGCCTGTTCGGGCAGCTTGTTAAACGCAACATCCAGGCTGAATTTGTAATGCCCAGCAAGGCCATCCAGGGTCTGCTCGTAATATTTCGACTGCGAACTGGCCCAGGGTGCAATCGCCCCGTCACGCAGGGTTTTTGACTTATTCGGCACAATCATATCGGGGTCGAAAAATATATCGGTACCCAGCCCGTCACATTCCGGACATGCACCGTAAGGGCTGTTGAAGGAAAACAGCCGCGGCTCTATTTCGGTAAGCTGGAAACCGGATACCGGACAGGCAAACCTCTCGGACAGAACAATAACCTCACCCTTGCGCTCGCCGCTAACTACCTCCACATAAAGTAGTCCGTTGCTCAGTTTTAAAGCGGTTTCAATACTATCCGGCAGGCGGTTTCCCAGCTCATCCGATATAACCAGCCGGTCAACCACCACCTCGATATCATGTTTTTTATTCTTGTCAATTTCGGGCAGCGCATCGAGTTCATGCATCTCACCATCAATCTTGACCCGCGTATAGCCGGTTTTCTTGAGATTCATAAATTCCCTGACATGTTCTCCCTTGGCACCGCGAACAATCGGGGCAAGCAGATATATTTTTGTTTTCGCAGGCAGTTCCATGATTTTATCCACCATCTGCGATACTGACTGTTTTTCAATCGGCAGTCCGGTCGCAGGCGAATATGGCACACCGATACGGGCATATAGCAGGCGCATATAGTCGTAAATCTCGGTGACAGTCGCAACGGTGGAACGCGGGTTGCGCGAGGTAGTCTTCTGGTCGATAGCTATCGCGGGTGAAAGACCGGTAATCGACTCAACATCCGGCTTGTCCTGCATCTGCAGAAACTGGCGGGCATATGAGGACAGGCTCTCAACATAGCGCCGCTGCCCCTCGGCATATATGGTGTCAAAAGCCAGTGAGGACTTGCCGGAACCGCTCAGGCCGGTAATCACGATAAATTTATTACGCGGAATATCAAGGCTGACATTCTTCAGATTATGCTCCTTCGCCCCACGTACACTTATATAGTTTTCCATTTGTTTTGATATATGTTGTACAGTACCCCTCCCGCTTGCGGGAGGGGTAAGAAATCTGACGGTGTCATCCCGAACTCGTTTCGGGATCCATTTCTCAGAATATTAATGATTAGTAAGTTGTCATTATACTTATCAAAATACAAAATCTGGTTATCTACCGTTAATATTTCGTCATCGGAAACATGGATGCTGAAACGAGTTCAGCATGACAACGAATTTCTTGCCTCCCCCGCAAACGAGGGAGGTGAAAATAACGAACGGGAAAGTATATAACATAATCCTTCCGCTGGCAAAGCTTTTTGCGGTTTTGTGTAGTTCCCCCTTATCCCCTGACAATTTCTGGTCATTTCGAAGTATAGTCTTTTCCAATTGCGCTCGCTTCGCGGTGGAATTCTGATGCTTTGGCAGCGGCTTTCATAGTATTTTCTAACAGAAAATACTATGTATTAGTTGTTTAAGCCTGAAGGCCTTTTTAAAGAGTTGTTTTTGTTTGGGTTATTTCTTGCAATGGTTGTTTTAGTCGAGCAATAGTAATCCTAATCGGCCTGCGACAAACAGAACCAGGCATGCAGTGAGCAGTGCGATGATGCGTTGTGGAATGAACTTAATGGTCAATAAGTTGCCTAGTTGGCCGCCAAGTAACACCAAACACGGCAGATACCAGAAATCTAATACGGCTTTACTTATACCGCTCTTTTGCAACTGACCGGTCAATCCGGCAATCGAATTGACCAGAATAAATAAAGAGGATGTTGTTGCGATTTGCATTGGTAGACCAACACGTAAATTATAAAGAATCGGTGCTAAAAATATCCCGCCACCGATACCTACAATACCTGACAAAAACCCCAATATGGCTCCGATTAGCCCACCAATTCCATATGAAAGTGGACGGTAAGATTCTGCCTTTTCATCATACATCCGATAGTTCAGTAATAGGCGTATCCCTGTAACAAGCAGCGTAGAGCATAATAGAAACAGAAACGGTTCCTTGCCAATTTCCATTCGTCCTCCTAAGTACGCAAATGGAATGGATGTGGTAGTAGGAGGCAGTAACAATCGCCAACTCAGATATCCGGCACGCACATAATGAATGCTGTTACTGAAGACGACTGTGATATTGCAGATCAGTGCAATCGCGGGCACTATGGCATAATCTACTTCCCATAGCATGAGTAGGGCCAGGTAGGACGATCCGCCGCCAAACCCAACACTAGCATAAAAAAGAGCAACAAATGCAAAGAGTAGTCCAATCAGCATTATACTACCCATTCCTGTTCAGTCTTGCCTATTTCAGGCAGTGATATATTGCAGGTATAATGGACTTGTAGATCATGATGCATGGCCACTCCGCTTACGTTTTTGTGTGCGGATATCTACCTCTAGAATTAACTCTAATGTCTGCGCCGCATTGATTGTCTGTTTTACCTTTATTCCTTCACGACTCGGTAATGCATGAAATAAGTTTTTGGCAGCCTGTTTTTGTACGGCTAACATCATGCAGTCACCATTAAACATTAGCTGCAAAACAGGCTCAATATCTTGCGATGTGATATCGATATCCAACACTCTCATTTTTGGAAAACAGGTGGGTTGTGTGATGGTAGAGCCGGAAAGCAGTACCGCCAATTCCTCTTTACTGATACGGAAACGTAGTTGCTGACCTTCTATACGTAGATTCATAAAGCTTCCTTTTCTTTGAAATTCCGCCATTCCTCTGGCGTGTTGATATTACGAAAAGTGTGATTGGCTGAGTCGTCAGCATCAAGCGCCAGCCTGTTTTCAATCTGGGCTTGGAAATTTTTTAACGACACATTATTTCCACTACGTAACAGACGATCGACTAGTTCAAACCATTGTTTCTTCACGGCTACACGAAACGGCATGGTATAGGAGGCATAATGCACCAACGGTTTATCAAAGGGAGCGTTTATCAGCCTACCTATCACATCAGGTGTTAAACATGGCATGTCTATGGGTACGAATACCAAATGTGTATTATGTCCCATGACATGGTGCAGCACAGCATGGACACCACTTAACGGGCCATGACCTGGAATTTCGTCAGCTATTATATTAGGTCTGCTAATATAGATTTTATTCAATCCTGCATGCTTTAACATATCTCTCATATGTTGTAGTAGTGTCTTGTCACCTAGACGTAATGACGATTTATCTTCTCCCATACGGGAAGACTTTCCTCCGGCCAATATAGCGGCAGCGTATTTATCCATGATGATTATGTTCCTTTACCTGATATTTATGGGTGCATAATTCACAGCCTTGCGTCCACTCACTGTTGCCATCCGCATAATGCTCCAGCTTCCAGATAGGTGAACGATGTTTGATTTGTTCAATAATATAACGGCAGGCCTTGAATGCTTCGTCCCGATGTGGTGAACCAACGGCAATTACAATGCTGATTCCTCCGACATTCAGGTGGCCCTTGCCATGTACCACATAGAACGACAGTTCTTTGCCCCATTTTTCCTGAGCCTCTTTGCAGATATTGGTAAAAGACTGTCTAGCCAGTGGCTCGAACACATCATAACTAACGCCTAGTACGTTTTTTCCTTGGTTAAATTCCCGCACCGTGCCTATAAACAGGTTTTCGGCTCCATTGGGTGGTTTCGTAATAAAAGCCAAGCCCTTCATCGCATCCAGTGGCTGTGACTCAACATTCCAGACATCGACAAAAATTTCTCCCATTATCAACCTCCTGACACTGGTGGAATAATGGCAATGCTCATTCCGTCTTTCAGAGGTGTAGATTCCTGTAGAATATCGGTTTCTGTTGCGAAACGGGAGCTATCCAGCAATCCAGGTTTGTTAAAAGAAGCATCGATCTGATTTAGCCTATCTAGCAATACTTTCCGCATGTCGGAGACCGTATACCCTTCTTCTATCCGAAGGCTAATGTATTCCCCAAATGGCCGGAACGCGCCGAAACATTGTATGGTTATTTCCATCATTATTCCTCCTGACTATTCCGGTTTTCCATCTACACGTGGGTGGGTGAGTATGGGGGCATATATCCAAACATAGAATACAAATGTAGTTATCCAGCAGGCAATTGCGGTGCCTGTGCTTTGTGTGTAGTATTTAGCAAAGACAGAAGCCATAACGTGGATGAGAACTATTGTGACAAAGCCAAACAATATATCGTGCGCATGCCAGCTTTGCAGAGGGACATTCGGATTAAAAGATTCCCGTTTGTTAAGGGGCTCTTCTATTTGAAGGACTTGACTCATTGAACTGCCTCCAGTTTCCATCTTCCAGGTATGAGTGGATACACTGCCACGGCCTCTCCAATCTCCGTTCCTTTGGTGTTTTCCGTAAGTGCGGCCCAGCCATTAGCTTCAAGCATTGGGTGGATTTTGAAGGATTCCTGTCCATTGAGGATATGTAGCTGTAATTTGCCTCCTGTTGCAACTGAAATATGCGCTTTACGGAAAAAACGGAGTCCACTTTTTTTTGGCGATGGCATTAAAAGGCGTGCAGTTATAGGTGTTTCTGGTAGTAATTCCTGTAATACGTGTAGTAAGGGTATGATAAAGAAACGTAAGCCTACTGCGGCGGAAATTGGATTGCCAGGCAAGCCAAAATAATGCGTACCATTAGAAAATTGTGCATAGAGTATCGGTTTGCCCGGACGGATCGCTACTTTATGAAACAGAATATTGGCACCGAGTTTGCGCAATAAGTCTGGAATAAAGTCATATTTCCCAGCAGAAACTGCTCCGGTAGAAACGATAACATCGGCCTGAGGCAATGCTGCTTCAAGGCGGCTTTCAAATTGTTCTGGCTCGTCAGCAATCGTCCCGCCATAATGGGTTGCATAGCCCATTTCCTGTAAGGTGGTTGTGAGATATGGGCCGTTAGAGTTGTAAATTTGTCCAGGCTTTAGCACACTATCTGCATTCTCTACCAACTCTTTGCCGGTGCTGAATACGGTGATGTCCGGTTTGCGGTAGACAGAAACGTTTTTCTGCCCGACAGCTGCCAGTGCCATGATATGATAGGGGGTAAGCAATGTTCCTGAGTTGGCGATCTCATCGCTATCAGTAAAATCTTCTCCCACCTTACGAATATTATTTCCTGGATTAACGGGGGCAAAAAACTGTACATTATTTTGTTTTATTGTCACATCCTCTACTTTAACCACCGCATCATAGCCGTTTGGAACAGGAGCACCGGTCATGACTTCCCATGCACCGTGTGTACCGGAGGAAGGTTGATCGCCAGCAACTGTGCTTTCTACAATAGGTAAAGTGGTTGGTGAATCTTTTGTCGTATCGGAAATATCCTTTGCTCTCACAGCGAATCCATCCATAGCAGAGTTAGCAAAGGGTGGCACCTGTACTGTGCTTTTAACCTTTTCGGCTAGCACATAGCCGCATGCGTTCTGTGCCGGCAGCGTTAAAGGCTTTAGTGAGTTGGCCCTTTGCAGGATTGCCAACGCGTTATCATACAATATCATGCTGCATCCTCCTGTTTGGGGTGAGGGTGCACGTTTTTCTTATCCTGTACATGATCGAGAGCGTGTGACAAAATAGGCTTCAGTGCCTCGACACCATCTTTTACGCCACCTGTACTGCCAGGCAGAGCAACCACTAATGTGCTGTCGATAATAATTGCCATAGAGCGACTGAGCCATGTAGTAGGCACGTGTGCTGCGGCACTACTACGAAGCAATTCGCCAATACCCGGAATTTCAGTATTAGCAAGTTTCGCCAGCACTTCCGGTGTTGTATCTCGTGGAGCCAACCCTGTACCGCCCGTAGTGACGATAAGTTCAACCGTTCCCGCCAGTTCAGTAATTTTTTTCTCCAGCCCAGCAGGATCATCAGATAAAATGCAACCCTCTTCAACCTGGCACCCCATCTTTTCTAACGCCTCTTTAAGCGCCGGGCCAGACTTATCCTCATATTCTCCCCTAGAGGCACGGTCACTTAGCGTAATAACGGCAGCTGACCTTCCCTCCAGCAAGCGCCGCGATGTAGCAGGTAATAGTGTTTGCAAAACAGGTGGAATACCTTTCGGATGTATCCACAGCCCCTTCTTTCCGCCTTCTTTGACAAGCAAGCGTATATCGGTGATGGTGAGTGCAGGCTCCACTGGCTTGGTCAGATCATACAGCGTTAGTAACGCCGCATTTACCGCTGCCAGTGCCTCCATTTCCACACCCGTTTTTGCAGTCGTGGAAACAATCGCGTAGACAGCAACGCTGTGTGTTTCTTCCTCTAGTTCAGGATACACTGCCACATGATCCAGTGGTAAAGGGTGACACATCGGAATCTGCTGCCATGCCATTTTAGCACCCTGCACACCGGCGATTTCCGACAGCTTCAGCACATCGCCTTTAGGAAGGGTTTGATTTTTAATATGGGAAAAACCTGTCTTAGACACAAGAATACGTCCCATGGCTATCGCACGTCGGAAACTGGGTACTTTGCGTGTAATATCTGCCATGTGATACTGGCTTTGTTCAAATAATGAGGTGATGTTCTGTTTGATCATTTATCCTCCTACCGATGCCAGGTGGGGAGTAATACCCGTATCCCCATAGGCCAAAAAGTGTGATGAACATTTGAATGCAAGCTGATTGTGAACCAATTGTTTCAGAAGTGGTTGCTGTCTGTCATCCTGCAACAAGTGACGGAGGCTTATTCCTTGTGACCCAAACAGACATAAGCGCAAGTCTCCTGTGGCAGTTACACGGAGGCGGTTGCATCCTTTGCAGAAATCCCTTGAATAGGGAGCGATCAGGCCGATAGAGCCATGATAGTCCGGATGGGTATATATTTGCGCTGGTCCAGCTTCAATCGTACGCGGTTTTGTTATCCACCCTGTTTCATACAGTTTTGTGCTAATTATTTCTGTGGGTAAGTGGTATTTGTGAAAATAATCTAAATTATTACCGGTCTGCATCAACTCAATAAAACGGATACTGATGGGAGTGGTTTTTGCCCAAGCGAGATAATCCAAGAGTTCATAGTCATTCACACCCTTCAGCAAGACAACATTGATTTTGACCTGCTCAAATCCGACATCCAATGCAGCATCCACCCCTTCTAACACTTCCTGTAGGCGGTTATGGCCGGTAATGGCATTAAAACGCTCTGCGTTCAAGCTATCGATACTGACGTTAACATGTGTTAGCCCGGCCTCACGCCACTCCTGTGCATGATTGTGCAGACGATAGCCATTGGTGGTAAAGGCCAGTTGGGTAATTGTGGAATGTCCTGCAATTAAGCGAACGATATCAGTAAAATCCTTGCGAACCGTTGGTTCACCACCTGTCAGGCGTATTTTATGGACTCCCAGCTCAGCAAAGGCGTCTACTACATGCCCAATCTCATCGATAGTGAGAAATGAGGGCTTATTACTGCATTGATAACCATCCGGCAGGCAGTAGCTGCAGCGGAAATTGCAGACATCGGTAATGGATAGCCTTAAGTAAGGGAAACTACGTCCAAAACTATCTTTCAGCACGCCTAAAGGTGTACTGCTATCGTTTTTCATGCTTTACTCCTTTGCAATAACGGCAGATCACAGCGTTTCCCCTGTAACCCCGACTCAAACACCATATCCATCACGGACTTAGATGTAAAAGCTTCAGAGCACCATAATTAAACAACTATCTGGAATCAAAAAATGTGACTCAGATCAAATAGCCAGATTTTCTGCGTGGTACATAGAACAATTTACCCTATCGCATTGCGAGTTCGGACATTCTGGAGTGCCGTGAATGGAGCACTGACTTGCTGTATCGGGATCACAGAATTCGCATAAAGCACTTAATTTGGGAATCACAACCGTATCATTTTCAATTTTGAAGCCTTTCTCTTTCATACGTTTTAGTGCACGGGAGAAGGTTTCACGTTTCATATCCAGATAAGAAGCAATCAACGACTTATCATAGGGCAAATCAACACGGCGTGAAGCATGCCCCTGATCCAATAATAGTTTGAGCAGAAACCAGCCAATCCGTTCATCCACCGTTTTCAGGCGAGCATTTTCAATTTGTCGGATCAGTCCTTGCGAACGGTGAGACATGGTTGCCAGCAAATTAAGCGACAGTTCATTGTTATTTTTTATTTGTTCTCTTAAAAATGGTGCAGGGATAGAGAGCAACGTGGCATTTTCCACCACCTGACAGCTTACCGGAAAGGATGTGTTCAGAAACACTGCTGATTCCATGATAGCATCACCTCCACTGAGCATTTGCAGGATAGTTTCTTCTCCATTGACAGTCCCCTTGAATATCTTAACCCAACCTTTAAGCACTACATAAAGACGATTAGCCGACTCTCCTTCTAAGAACAGTAGTTTTCCTTTGCTAAAGTCCCGAATCTGACCATTACGCAGTAATGTGTAGAGATTCTCTATAGTAATACCTGAAAAAAGCTGTAATGAGCGAATCAGCTTTTTATAATTGCCAAAAACACTGCTTGATGAGTTTTGAAGAGCGGCCTTATTTTCTTTGGTAAATGAAGTCCTATCAGTAAGACTATCTACCAGCTTTTTTTCCGCTTTATGTAGTGTATCAATTTTGGTGCTTACCAGATCAAACCAAGATTCTGGTGTTAGGTCGTACAGTAGTCCATCTTCAGGGGACTCTCTCAAAGTGGTATGAATTCCTCTTAACTTATTGGTTTCATCGCTTTTAAGGGCATCTTCCACCAGCTTTTTTTGTGTTTCATTCGCTAGTGCAAAGTAAGTGTTCTGGTAATTGTCCTGCTCGGACAGAAGGAAGGCCACGCGTTCTACAAATTCTTTATTATGAAAGCTGTAGCCTATAAATCCCCGCGCTCCAATAGCCCTCTCTAGTCCAATCCGCTCTTTCCAATGCAAGAATGCATTATAGGCACTGACGCAAGTCGTATTGCTTTTTTCCATCGTAAGTGCGATTTCTACCATCAACTGCAATATGGGGCCAATCAACTGATGGGAGTAACGGCTGATACAATCTGATAAGGAAATACTTTTTACTGTGATTTGATTACGCCACTTAGGCAAGGCGATACATAATTTCAGTAGTAAATCTAACTTCTGAAGCTGTTCTGTTTTAAGAATTTTTGTTGCCCTCCAGCTCTCCAATCCTTCCTGCAGGGATTGAATGGTTCTATCTGAACTGGAAAACTGGGTACGCATTCGTTCATGAAATAGCTTTCCTTCGCTATAGAGAAAAATAGACGCTCCCCCCTGTTCCCGTTGCAGGGCGTGGACAACATCTCCCAATATATAAAGTATTTTTTTCATAGACAGCTAAGGCTGATTTTATCGTCTAATTACAGTCCTTTTTTTATAAAAGAGGAAGTGGTAAATAGCAACGGAGACTTCAAAAAACAATTACTTAAAGTCACTGCTAACTTAGGGAATTGGTTTAGTAGTAACAGAGTTATTGGATTGATATTTGGTTCGACAATTTTTAGGTTTGCATGCATGGTTCTTTTCTGCTTTTACAGCTAAGAATTGAATGATGCCACTCTCCTTTATCCTAATCTATGAATTAGGAGCGTACCTTGACACCTGTCAAATGTAGTGAAATAACAATGAATAATAAAAACAATCCATCAGAGTTTTTAAAGACTGATCCTTACACCTCATCTATAAGCTTAAGGTTACTTAGTTCAGTAAGTTTTGCGGGTAATTCGTTAGCCCAGTGGGTGATGTTGCCGGCACCGAGACAGATAACCATATCACCGCTTTGGGCTATTTCATTTATCAGGTTTGGCAGTTCTTCAGGAGAGGGGAGGGGACGTGCGTCAACGCCTTTGCCGCGCAACCCGTCAACCAGAGTATCACGGTTGACTCCGGCAATCTCATCCTCTCCGGCAGCAAAAACATCCGAAACTACAACAATATCTGCATCACTAAAACATCCCAGGAAATCGTCAAACAAATCCTTGAGTCTGCTATATCGATGTGGCTGTAAAATCGCTATAATCCGGCCTTCTTTATCATCTCCACCATTCTTCTGAACCTCACACGCCGCTTTAAGTGTTGCTGCTATCTCGGTGGGATGATGGCCATAATCATCAATAATAGTTACCCCATCAACCTCACCGGTTTTGGTAAAGCGCCGTTTTACCCCGCTATAACCACCAAACGCACCGGCAATCACATCACCGGAAACGCCTAGCTCATAAGCAATTGCAATGGCAGCCAGTGAGTTAAGTATATTATGCCTACCTGTAATCGGCAGGTGGATATTGCGTAAAGTGTGCGCTGTATTATCTACTGCAAGTCGTCCGGAAACCTCCACATCAAAGCATGAGCCGGATATTTCACTGCTTATATTCACTGCCTTTACATCCGCATTCTGCGAGGTAATGCCGTAGGAAATAACCCGCCGGTCACTAACCTCTCCGGCAAGTTTTTGCACCTCCGCATTATCGCAACACAGCACCGCAAATCCATAAAACGGCAAATTATGTATAAAATCCGCAAATGCTGCCAGAAGCACCTCGTAAGAACCCCAATAATCCAGATGCTCGGGGTCAATGTTGGTGATAACACCAATCGCCGCCGGGATATTGATGAAAGTGCCGTCCGATTCATCCGCCTCCGCAACCAACCATTCACCACCACCAAGATGGGCATTCGTCCCGTAAGTATTGATAATCCCACCATTGATTATAGTCGGGTCAAATCCGGCTGCATCAAGCATACAGCCGACAAGCGAGGTAGTGGTGGTTTTGCCGTGGGTACCGGCAATCGCAATCGTATTGCGCAGGCCGGTTATCTCAGCAAGCATCTCCGAACGACGAATAACAGGAATTCCGGCTTCCCGAGCCGCCATAATTTCTGGATTATCATCCCTGACCGCAGTTGACTTTACCACAACCGCTGCATCCGCTATATTTTCCGCATTATGGCCAACAACAACATTGATACCAAGCGCTCGTAACCGCTCAACATTAGCATTCTCGCTAATATCCGAGCCGCCAACCTCATAGCCCATATTATGCAGGATCTCCGCAATTCCGCTCATACCAATCCCGCCGATACCAACCAGGTGAATCTTGCCAACATCCAGCGGCATATTCCGCGATGGAATTATATGTTTTCTAATCATCACATGTTTCTATACATATTACTTATCAAATTCTATCTATAAGTTGCATGAATTTTTCAACCTTGCTAGAAGGATACTATTTGTTGCAGTGGTACTACTACTGTACGAGGCAGCATAAGGAAGCTATGTCCCTTGAAGAAGAAAACAGGATACTGGTGAAGGCGCTGGCGGATTGTGAGGAGCGGCTTAAATGGGCTAACTTCGAGATGACCAAGGCCAGGGCTGATGCCGAGCGTGCCAATTATCTGAAGACTTCCTTTCTTGCCAATATGAGCCACGAACTGCGTACCCCGCTCAACGGTATTGTCGGTATGACTGAGCTGTTGCTTAATAGCGACATAGATGAGAAACAGCGGCGTTATGCCGAAAATATATCTTCCTCCGGCGATCTCCTGCTGACCGTCCTCAGCGATATTATAGATTTTTCCCGGATAGAGTCGGGAGAAATGAAGCTTGACCTCACCCCGTGTAATATCGACAAGACTATAAAGCAGGTTGTTAACAGGTACAGGAATGTGGCAAAGGAAAAGAATCTCTTTCTGGAGTACGAGTTCGATTCTGTAACTCCTACAAAGGTAATAGCAGATTCCACACGTATCGGACAGATAGTCTCACAGCTTCTGAGCAATGCGATTAAATTTACCAAAGATGGAGGAATAAAGGTCAAGGTGGAGTGTATAGACAAGACCGAGCATAATTCGGTTGTAAGATTTTCAGTTTCGGATACCGGAATAGGCGTTCCTGAGGATGTACAAGAAACCATTTTCGACAAGTTCTCCCAGGCGGATATTTCCACTACCCGCAAGTTTGGCGGTACAGGGCTTGGACTGGCAATATGCAGGAAGCTGGTTGATATGATGGATGGGAAAATTGGTCTGGATAGCGTGCATGGGGACGGGGCTATTTTCTGGTTTGAACTGCCGCTTATTCTAATGGAGAGCAAAATTGAAAAGATGATCGGCTCTTATAATGACATACATGATTTACGGATTCTACTGGTGGATGATAAGCCGGTTACCCGTAACCTGGTCAGGGAATATGTTGAAAGCTGGGATATGCCATGTGATAGCTGTGATTCTGCCGACCATGCGGTTTCGATGCTTGAAAAGGCTTCGGAGGAAGGCAATCCTTACAATATAGCGATTATCAGCTATGAGATGCAGGGGACGGACGGGATAGAACTTGGCAGGAAAATAAAAGAGAAATCGAAGATAGAAAGTACTATACTAATTTTGTTTTCTTCTATAAAAAACGTTGATGTCAGTGAGCTGCAAGGTATCGGTTTTGCAGACCATTTGGAGAAACCGGTATATTCGTCGGATTTATTTGATTCGCTGGTCAAGGTGTGGACTATGTACCATTCTGGTAATGAAAGTAATTTTGCAATATAACAGAGGGTAGCGGTTATGAGAAAAATAGAATCGAAATTTCCTGGTAAGAAGATTTTGCTGGTAGAGGATTTTGTTATAAATCAGGAGATTACCAAGGAAATTATGCAGATGATGGAATGTGAGGTTGATATTGCCGAGGATGGTACGGATGCGGTTGAGATGGTACAGGATAATGAATATGATTTGATAATTATGGATATCAACATGCCGGAAATGGATGGCTATGAAGCCACACGGCAGATACGCAAGATGGGTAATAAAACTACTATTGTAGCACTGACGGCGAATGCCCTGCAGGGTGACCGCGAAAAGTGCCTGGAAGCGGGGATGGATGACTATATCGCCAAACCTGTAAAGGGTGAGTCGCTGGAGGAGATGATGAATAAATATTTTGATGCAGCGTAAATGACTGAAGATACAGTAGAAAAGTTTGATGCATGTGTGCTGGTCGCAGACGACCAGCAGGCGGGCAGGGAGGTTATGAATGCTATGCTTTCCCGTCTGGGGTGTCGGGTTGATGTGGTAGAAAGCGGGGAGGAGGCGCTGTCATTTTATTCAAACAACGATTATGATATAATCTTTATGGATATATGGATGCCCGGAATGAACGGCTTTGAGGCTGTTGAGAAGATTCGGGAGATCGAACAGGAGTCAGGTGGTGAAAAGCATATGCCGATAATTGCAGCTTCTGCTGATGCGGTCGGGGATAACAACAAGGATATGACGGCAACTTATATGGAGTGCCATAAACACGGGATAGACGATTATCTGGAAAAGCCTGTAAAGCTTGAAAAAATTGAGGGGTTGTTGGTTAAATGGTTAAGGGTTGGTAGATAAACGATAAACAAAGAGGTGCTTATGGAAGAAGAAAATATAAATTTTAACGCCAGCATACTTGTTGTTGACGATACCGAGGTTAACCGTGAGGTTACGCAGGGTATCCTGGAGCTTGTAGGCTGTGATGTTGATGCGGTTAATGAGTATGAAGCACTGGAAGCTCTGGAGAAGAAGCCTTATGACCTGATTTTTATGGATATTCAGATGCCCGGTATTGACGGGCATACCCTTACCAGACAAATCCGCAATCGTGACTGGCCGGCAAAACATACTCCTATAATTGCGCTATCGGCTAACCTGCTCACCCCTGAATCCAAGCAGAAATGCAAGGAAAGCGGTATGAACGACCTGCTTTCCCGTCCTATAGAGCGTGCGGTCCTTGAGCGCACACTGAAATTCCACCTCGATGCCAGAGACCAATCCGACCAGTCTCCGCAAGCCAAGAGTTGGTAGTTCTTTATAACACTAAAAAAAAGGCCGCTAATCATGTTGGCGGCCTTCTTTTAATGTAGTTTTCATTTATCTAGAAGTGCAGCTCGGTACCAAACATGATGATTGAACCATCATTGTCAGTGGCTACTGCGCCCTCATCAAGGTCAAACAATGCAACTTCCACATATGGCATAAACCCTGGCGCAAGGTGATAATCCGCACTGAATACAAGATTGCTGAACTCGTCAGTATTTGTACCATCAGTGGCCTCACTATTCATGTAAGTTGCACTGATACCGAATGGCCCATGTTCATATGCCGCACCCAGTGTCCAGAAATTCTGGTCATCACTGGTTGCGGTTGTAGCCAGGCCTGAATCACCCCAGTCCGACCACGAACCGGCTACGGAGAATCCCTCAAAGCTAACACCAAGACCAACTGCCCAGGCAAAGAGATCCTCGGTAGTTGCAGTTTCCGCAGAACCGAATTCTCCGGTGACGGAGGCCTGTACACCAAGCCCGTCATAATCGCCGTCGTAATTAACACCAAGACCTATAACATTTTCCTGATCGGCGCCGGTATCGGAACTCAAACCGCTTGCCGTACCATGGTCACCCTGATCAGGTGTGAAGCTTACACCACCTTGCAAACCGTGTAACCTGGGCGTGTAAAGAGTAACTTTAGTAGCATCTTCTATATCACCGGGATGCCCACCTATAGGCCCATGATCCGTTGGCAAATCAGGGGTTATAATAAACATACCTGTTGTAGATGCTGCTGCGCCTGCTGCAACACCGTCCGTATCAACATAATGGTACCAGGTACCGTCAATACCGCCCACACCACGGGCAATGGTTGAAGCATCAACCTTCATGGCCCCCTGAGCTCCGGTATTGTTACCCAGTTCAGCCCGACCTATATTGCTTTCCAGAAATATATACGATTTATCGGCATTACCGCCCGACTTATCCTCATGGTTAGAATCACGGTCAATATCGGCCTCAAGTTCAATAACACCACCATAAGTGATACCGTTATCGGATGTACCCTGTGCCCTCAGGTGAATTTCCGTATCAGTTGTGATGTGATTAGCACGAGTTGCACCTGTACCGGCAACTTCGGCGTTACTATCCTGATCTGTCATAGCGGCCTGGACGTCTATAAAACCACCGACAGTTACAGTGACACCAGCACCAGGCGTAGTAGTAACCCCGCCATGGCCTCCACCGCTGCCGCCCGCATAGGCAATTCCTGAAAACGCTGTAATACCAGCTATAGCTGTACTAAATAAAAGTTTTTTCATGATTGTGCTCCGTTTTATAAGGTTAAAAACATTTCCTGAAAATAAAATGGAAAGTACTTTGCAAGCTCGACCTTTTTTATAAAATTGTCAACCAGCTATTTTCTAGTTGCCTGAAAAATGGTAAATTGCGAAAGGACATTTATGCAGGAATATGTATTTTTGCCACAGTACAATTTTGTACAATTTTTAGTTTATGAATGAAGACGAAAAATATATGCGGGTTGCGCTGCGTCTGGCGGAGCGTGGGTTAGGGATGACTGCACCAAATCCTTCCGTTGGTTGTGTGATTGTAAAGGATGGGCGGATTGTCGGCCGTGGCTGGACTGCTGCGGGCGGACGGCCGCATGCGGAGACAGTTGCACTTGAAAGGGCAGGGGGGAATGTGCATGGGACAACGGCTTATGTTACACTGGAGCCATGCTGTCATCATGGGCAGACCCCACCCTGTACCGATGCGCTGATTACTGCCGGAGTTAAGCGGGTAGTAGTTGCTACGCTTGACCCTTATGAGGAGGTGAAGGGTAGGGGGATAGAATTATTACGGCAGGCCGGAATAGAAGTTACTGTTGGTGTTTGCGAGGATGAGGCTTGCCGGATTAACGAGGGATCTTTCAAGGTTATTGAGTGTGGCCGTCCGTTTGTAACGTTGAAGTTGGCTGTTACTGTGGATGGCAAGCTGGTTACTCCTGAAGGCCAGCCTAACTGGTTTACATGTGCAGAAGCCCGCGATTATGCCCATTTACTGCGCTACCGCCATGATGCGATTATGGTCGGGGTGAATACGGTTCTGGCCGATAATCCTCGGTTGACCTGCCGTTTACCTGGTTTGGAGTGGGCTTCTCCTGTACGGGTTGTTATGGATAGTAATGGCCGGCTTTTATCAGAGGAAAATCAGAATCTTAATATATTTAACAGGGAAGGGGAGGGGACACCTCCAACTTATATAGTGGCCAGTCATTCTGCTGCGAGCGAAGCAAGCGAGCAGAATCCAGGAGTTTATTTACTGGATCCTGCGCTAAATTGCTTAAAACAATTTCCGCAGGATGACTGGAGTAACTTATCTAGTACATTAAATATCCTTGCTGAGAAAAATATAACGAGATTACTGGTTGAAGGGGGAGGGGAACTGGCAGAATCCTTTTTAAAGGAGAGGCTGGTTGACAGGTTTATATTGATTCACTCACCTGATACCGAGGGCGACCGCAATGCTCCTGACATTACAGAAAAATTCCGACAATATATAAAAAACTTCTCTCCACCAAAAACCAGGCAACTCGGCAAGGATAAATGCTTTATTTACGATAGTTTGTGATTTATTTTGTACGACAATAACCGTTATGATGTCACCCCGGACGCATATTTTGTCCAAATCTATGATTTGGCTAACAAGATAGCGTTCTCGGGGTTATTATAAAAACACACGCTTACATATAACCCCGAGAATGGTGTTTTCTAACTGAATCAAAGATTCAGAGAAAACATACCATCCGGGGTGACAAACTTATATATGAAACCTGAAATAGCAGAAATAATCGAGCAAACCAGGCAGTCCATATCACTGCTGAGGAGGTATCTTTGACCCTGATTCCGCCAAAGAACGCCTTGCGGAATTGACTAAACTTGCCGAAGATCCGAATCTGTGGGATAACCGCAGCAAAGCACAGAAAATCCTCAAGGAAAAGACTCGCCTTGAAAATGCACTGGAAACACAGGAAGCAATCGAGCGTGACCTTGCCGATAATATCGAGTTGTTAAAACTTGGTGAGGAAGAGGGCGATAGCGAGGTGGTAACCGAGGCCGAGCAGGCCTTGCAGGCGCTTTCCCACCGTGCCAAACAGCTTGAAACCGAGGCGCTTTTTTCCGGCGAAGCTGATTCCAACAACTGCTTTCTGGAGATTCACCCTGGTGCGGGCGGTACAGAGAGCCATGATTGGGCGCAAATGCTGTTGCGTATGTATTTGCGCTGGGCCGAACAGCATGAATTCACAACAGCGATAATCGAGGAGCAGGCGGGTGAGGAAGCGGGCATCAAATCTGCCACCGTCAAGATTTCCGGCCAGTATGCCTATGGCTGGGCGAAAACCGAAAGCGGGGTGCATCGGCTGGTGCGTATTTCCCCGTTTGATAGCGGGGCACGGCGGCATACCAGCTTTGCCAGCGTATGGGTATATCCCGAGATTGATGAGAATATCGAGGTTGAGATTGAGGATAAGGATTTGCGGGTGGATACCTATCGTGCATCGGGAGCGGGCGGACAGCATGTCAACAAGACTGACAGCGCTATACGAATCACCCATATCCCGACGGGAATAGTTGCGCAATGCCAGAGCGACCGCTCGCAGCACCGCAACCGTGCGCAGGCCATGGATATGCTGCGCGCACGTTTATATGAGCTGGAACTGCGTAAACGGGAGGAGGCGTCACAAGCCGCTCAGGCTGGCAAGAGTGATATCGGCTGGGGCAACCAGATACGCTCATATGTCCTGCATCCGTACCAGATGGTGAAGGATTTGCGTACCAATGTCGAAACCGGTAACAGCAGTGCCGTACTCGACGGCAACCTCGACGCATTCATGTCCGCCGCTTTAGCGCAAAGAATCGGGGAGTAGGGGAATTGAAGGTTATCTTAAATCTTCCATATCGATACCAATATCACGGCATATTTTGTTAAGCAACCCAGGTCCGATAGTCTCGCTTCCATGTACAGGCACTACTGTTACCCTACCATCATCATGCCTGAGAAAATTATGACTGCCTTTTGTACGAACAACAGCAAAACCAAGCTTTTTCAGCTTTTTAATCAGGGCTTTTCCAGTCAGTTTAGGGTAACGTTTGCTCATTATATTGCAACACGCTGTATTCCGACGAATTCCCGTGGCTCATCTGTAGCACCAGACTCTTCAAGGCACAGGGAAATTGCCTCCTGAATACGCTTCAGAACCGTATCCATAGATTTTGCCTGAGTGTGGCACCCGGCAAGCTCAGGAACAGTCGCGACCAGGTATCCTTCTGTATCCCGCTCTATAACTACATTATACTCTCTCATACTTCTAGCATAATATAGTAGAAAGTTTTGAGCAAGCAGTTTTCAAAGGGCGATTTTTTATCTTTACAACAACATTATAATAGTAGATAATAAAACCTATTAGATATTATTATAATGGAGAAAAACATGCAGACATTATCATTTCAGGCTCCGGAAGAAATAAAAAATCGGCTTGATGTATATGCGAAGGAATTGGAGCGTAGTAAAGGTTATATTATCCGCAAGGCGCTGGAGGAATATCTTGATGAGCTGGAGGATTATATGGAAGCAAGGGCTTACAAGGACTCCTGTAACCCAAAGGAAAATATTCCGTTTGACAAGATAAAACGCAAATATAACCTTGATAATTCCAGTAATGTGGCAAATTGAATTTACCAGAAAGGCGGAAAAACAGTTTGGCAAGCTTGACCCGCAGGCAAGAAAGGAAATTGCCGCATATCTCGACCGTGCACTGGAAAGTGGTAATCCTTATAATTTCGGCAAAGCACTTGTTGGTGATTTTTCGGGATTCTGGCGCTATCGTGTTGGCAAATACAGGATTATCTGTGAGATTCAGGACAATATCCTGACGGTGGAGATAATCAGCATAGCGAAAAGAGATAAGGTTTATTTATAACTATTTCTCCAGCTTCTATCATAACAGGACGGCCTCTTCTATAATTGACGGATAGTGAATCCTGGCATTGTCAGGAACCACATCTATCCTGCTTTCCAGCAAGTTTTCCAGATCGAAGTAGAACCCTCCCAGATCGAATAAATCAGCATCAGGCTTGAGATGTACAAGGAAATCTATATCGCTGCTATCAATGGCTTCATCCCGTATAACCGAGCCGAATACACGGATATTCTCAACGCCATACCTGTCCGCAATAGCAAGTATGCTTTTTCTATAATTATGCCTTAGTTCTTCAAGATTCATAGGGGAAATTATACAGGATGTAAGCATTCCTGCCAATTATAAAATTTTTTATTCACCTATATTGTTGATATATAATGATTATTTCTTGCAAGCAAAAAAATCTGAAGAAAAATGCATTTTTTTCTGAAAGCTTAACACAACTGTAACATTTCTCTGGTATAGTGTTTGACATGAAAAGCTCAATGGTGGGCTTGGCAATAACGAATAAGGAGAAAAGAAATGGGAGATATTTCGCCTGATAGCTTCAGGGAAAATGGAAAGCCTTCAGCAGAATTGCAGCAGGCTACACAAAAATGGTTGGGTAATTGGGGAAAATTTATGTCCGCGGTTGCATATGATATGAAAGATTTGCCTGAGGCCAAAGGACAGGTCGAGACTTTAAATGGATTATTAGGGGTAATGCAATCCATAGCCGCAGGAAATGTGCACAATTCTCTAACAGATGCCTCGAAAGAAAAAACAAACGTTGTTAATTTACTAAAAAGAAATGAGGTGGGAATTCAGTTAATGAAAGTAGCGGTGTCAGGAATGCAAGGAGCACAAGATATGCGCTCGAAAGCTGGAGCGCTTGCCTTCCAAATGGCTGCAGAAGAGTATACAAATAACGTTCATGATAAGGTTTTAGAATATGCTGGACAGATAAAACAAGGTGTAGGTAGAAAAATATAATCTAGGATGGTAAAAATATTATAATAAAAGGTAAACAATCAAACCTCTGTGCCGCCGACGGTAAGGTTTGCTACCAGCATGCTGGGCTGGCCGACGCCGACCGGGACTCCCTGACCGTCCTTGCCGCAGGTGCCGACACCGTCATCCAGCGCCATATCATTGGCAACACCTTTAATCTTGGTAAGTACATCAGGGCCATTGCCGATAAGGGTAGCCCCCTTAATCGGCACGGTAACCTTGCCACCCTCGATTTTATAAGCCTCGGAGGCTGAAAATACAAACTTGCCGGACGTTATATCCACCTGCCCGCCGCCGAAATTTACCGCATAAATCCCGTTTTTAACCTGTGTAATCAGCTCATCCTTTTCAAGCCCGCCATTGAGCATATAAGTATTGGTCATGCGTGGAAGCGGCTGGTGTTCAAAGCTTTCCCGCCTGCCATTGCCGGTCGGGCGCACTCCCATCAGCCTTGCATTCATCCGATCCTGCATATATCCGACCAGAATCCCGTCCTCCACCAGCGTGTTACACGCACTCGGCGTACCCTCATCATCAACCGTAATCGACCCGCGCCTGTCCTCAATCGTACCGTCATCAACAATCGTAACCCCTTTGGCCGCTATCTGCTGTCCCATCAGTTCGGAGAATGCCGAAGTCTTCTTGCGGTTGAAGTCGCCTTCAAGACCGTGGCCAATCGCCTCATGCAGCAAAACCCCAGGCCAGCCAGGCCCAAGCACTACATCCATCTCCCCCGCAGGCCCAGGCACCGACTCCAGGTTCACCAAAGCCTGACGCAGTGCCTCATCGGCGGCCTTCTGCCAGTTATCACGGGAGATATATTTATCATACGCACTGCGTCCGCCACAGCCATATGAACCGCGCTCCATACGCCCGTCCTTCTCCACCACCACACTGATATTCAACCGTACCAGCGGGCGGATATCACCTGTGCGACAGGCATCGGCGCGGATAATCTGTACCGCCTGCCACTCGCCCGCCAGCGATACCGAAACCTGCTTCACACGCTCATCCTTGGCGCGGAGGTATGTATCAATTTCCTGTAATAAAGCGGTTTTGTCATTGAAAGCCACCTCACCAAGCGGGTTGGTGTCGGTATATAACGCACCGGAAGGTGCAGGCGGAGAGCCGTATAAATCCTCAACCCCGTTATGCCCCGTTTTCACTGCACGTACTGTTTCCGCTGCACGTTTTATCGCCCCCTCGCTTAAATCAGACGCATGGGCATATCCCGAAGCCTCTCCCAGTACCGCACGCAGACCGAAGCCCTGCGTAGTATCAAAGCTGGCATTTTTTAATACACCATCATCAAAGGAAAGCGTTTCAGACTGGCAGAACTCAAGGAATAACTCACCGTCATCCATTCCGTCCAGCGCATCGCCGACAATGGATTCCACCCGCTGCTGCTCCATATCAGTACGGCTGAAAAATATATCATCAAGCTGCTGTAGATTATTCATGCAGGCAATGTAAATATAATGGCTGGCTTTTGCAAGGAATTATAGGTGGTGCTAGAAACGGTAGGTTACAGCTTATCTCCTGGCCAGATGTAGTGCCCATAGGGGTGAGCTTTGTTGTGTGTTTCGGCAGTTAGGGCAACACTATATAAGTATAGCAAGTCAGCTAGAAAAAGAAACTCTCTCGTATATATTGCTCATTACCTTCCATTTACCACATGCTAGCGATTTTTAAGAAACCCTCTTAGAAAGAGGTAGAAGCATGCTTTAACAATAGCACCGGACTTCAATAACCAACTATGCGCTTAATTTCTTGCGTCCCTTGGAGCGGCGGGCATTTATAATTTTACGTCCGCCTACGGTTGCCATTCTAGCACGGAACCCATGTCTGCGTGCCCTTACTATATTGCTTGGCTGGAATGTTCTTTTCATAGCTCGTCCCCAGTTTCCTACTAAAACAGGCCAAACTGCATATCACTTTATTGCAACAAGGTCAATGATAACCTTGAATTTTTATATAATAATTATTGCCTTGAATGAATTTAAGTTCTAAACCTATAATTGTTATAGCACAGGGATAACACCATGAAATTCTTGCGTAATTTCTATATTCTGCTGTTTCTAGCGATTGCAGTAGCAATATTTGCTGCCGGCCATTTTGGCCGTAATTATGTGGAAGAGCGGATAATCAAGGAAATTGTCAGGGGGCATAACAAGCTGCTGGCCGAAGATTTTACTTGGTACATCTGGTATAATTACAAGGATACTATAAGCCGCTTGCCATGTAACGGTAATAGCTGTCCTGACCCGAACAGGGTAGCAGAATTGAAACGGGAGATAAAATCGCTGCATCAGGACAAGAACCTGCTTAGTGCCCGAATCTACTTCAAGGATGGAAAAACTATATTTGGAAGTGACCCTGAATTCGGTAAATCTTTTCAGGACAAACCATTTAAGTCTGCGTTTACCAATGCTTTTGCTGGGGATTCGTCTGATAAGCTGATTATACACTATAACACAGGAGAGGTAAAAAAAAATGTAATCCGTTCTTTTATCCCGATTATCCCTGATTCCGGCAAACAAAGCCGTATCCCGATTATTCTTGAGGTAATATATGATATTACCCCGTTCTGGAATAATGTCGAGCAGATACAGATGGGGGCAATTACTGCCGTTACAGTAATATTCCTGCTAATATTTATTATAAGCTATATAATAATGTACCGAAGTGAAAAACTGCTCAGCAAACAATACGAAACTACTGCCGACTTGGAGAAATCGAAAAACATTGCAGAACAGGAAAACGAGCAGAAGTCACAATTCTTGGCCAATGTCAGCCATGAATTGCGTACCCCGCTTAATGCGATTATCGGTTTTTCCGAGATTGTAAAGGATGAAGTGATGGGGCCGCTGGAGAACCAGCAATACAAGGATTATATACGTGACATACACGCATCCGGTGTACATCTGCTGAGTCTCATCAATGATATTCTCGATTATTCCAAGGCGGAAGCCGGAAAACTTACCGTTGAGATGGAGGATGTGGACGTCACCAAGGTTATGAATCAGTCTATCAGGCTTGTTACTCCAAGGGCACAGGAAGCAGGTGTACATATAGATAACCAGGTACCGGACAAGCATTATATACTGCATACTGATGGCAAACGCCTGAAGCAGGTTATGCTGAACCTGCTTTCCAACTCAGTAAAATTTACTCCGCAAGGAGGAACAATAACTCTTTATGGCTGGCATAACATGTCGGATAATACCTTTGTTATAGAAGTACGGGATACCGGGGTAGGCATTGCCGCCAAGGATATATCCAAGGTTATGGCTACTTTCGGGCAGGTGGAAAACAAGCTCAGCCGTAAATATGAGGGAACCGGCCTGGGGCTTCCCTTATCGAAGCGGTTGGTTGAATTGATGGGTGGCGTACTTGATATAAAAAGCGCTGAAGGCAAGGGAACCACGGTTTCCATAATCTTACCATATACGGCAAAACAGAGCAAGAAATCCGCCCAGGCGAACAAGTCATCCAATTTTTAGGGTTGGTGTTACTATGTCATGCTGAACCTGTTTCAGCATCCATCAACCAGAGCACAAAGGTCTGACAATTGTGACTCAATCTGTCAAAATTTATGGGGCAGCCATAAGCCATAAGGCTTTGATCATCGAATACATAGATCCTGAAATAAATTCAGGATGACACCCGTTTTTAGTACTGTATAGTAACATAGATGATAAGATAATTATTTCCATCATCTGTAACCCATCATCCGAGCCATAGAAAACGATATACATATGTGGTTTACGCTGCTCCTGATACTGGGAGCGGTGATTGCCTATGCCAATGAGAAGATTCCGATGGAGATTACTTCCATTGTGATTCTTTCGCTGTTGCTGCTTTTTTTCTACTTCTTTCCGCTTATGGATGCGGAACACCGGCAGATTCTCACCACAGAAAAATTATTGATGGGCTTTGCCAATCCGGCCTTGATAACGGTTATGGCGCTATTGGTATTGGGACAGGCGATTGTCCAGACCGGTGCGCTTAACGAGGTTCCCAATATTATCCTGAAAATCAGCCGAAATAATGCATTTTTTGCGATAGGCCTGACATTGCTGTTTGTTATGGGTACCAGTGCGTTTTTGAATAACACGCCGGTAGTGGTGATATTCATTCCGATAATTGCAGCACTGGCGCGGGCGGTTAATATATCGGCGAGCAAAGTGATGATACCGCTTTCCTTTGCTTCAATCCTGGGTGGTATGACCACTCTTATCGGCAGCAGCACCAATCTCCTGGTATCCGGTATTATGACCGAAATGGGGCAGGAGCCGCTGGGCTTCTTTGATTTCAGCTATCCGGGGATTTTCATGGCGATGGTCGGGTTTGTGTATGTACTGGTAGTTACACCGCGTATGCTGCCGGACAGGGCTTCGCTGGTGAGGGAATTTACCGGCGATGATGATGAACGGCAGTTCATAGCGCAGATTGAGATTGATTACAGTTCGGATTTTGTCGGGCAGCAATTGGAGGATGGCTGTATTGCCGGTTATTCCGAGGTATCGGTTAGGATGATACAGCGCGGGGAGCATGCATTTCTGCCGCCTTTCGGTGATGACATGCTGATTCGCCCGCGGGATGTAGTGGTTATTGCTGCACCAAAGAAGGAATTGAAGGCATTTTTTGCCAAGAACAAGGATAGTCTGGACAAGGCATTCTCATGGCTGGAGAAGAGTGCCGAGGATGAGGGCGAGGATCTGGTTGCCGAGCTTAGTATGGCGGAGATTGTGGTAGCTCCCGGTTCGAAAATTGTCGGACGTAATCTGGAGCAGATTGGCTTCTACCGCCAGTATAATTGTGTAGTACTGGGGATTCAGCGGCAGAGCAAGGTAATACGCTCCAAGTTAAGCGAGATACGTCTGGCGCCGGGTGATGTACTGCTGATTATGGGACGGCACAGGGATATTATGGCGATGCATGAGAGCAAGGATTTCCTGCTGATGGAATGGTCGACAGAGGATTTCCATCCCGGTCGCAAGGCACTCCCGACCATGCTGATTTTCAGTGCAGCGGTTGGAGTTGCGGCACTTGATATGATACCGATTGCGATTTCCGCGATTGTTGGGGTAGCACTTATCCTTATATCGCAATGTATCAATCTGCGACAGGCGGGCCGGGCACTGGATGTAAAAATTGTCCTTATGATAGCGGCATCTCTGGCTATGGGCTCCGCATTACAGGCTACAGGAGGTGCGTCTTTCCTGGCTAATATGTTTATTGCAATAATGTCGGGAGCGCCGCCACTGGCGGTCATGTCGGCACTGTTTTTCTTTATGGCAGTTATGACCAATGTGCTGAGCAATAATGCTACGGCGGTTCTGTTCACACCAATAGCACTGAATCTGGCGACACAATTGGGTGTTGATCCGCGCATGTTTATATTTGCGGTAATTTTTGCCTGCAACTGCTCATTTATAACACCTATAGGCTATCAGACCAATCTGATGGTAATGGGACCGGGGCATCATAAATTCGCTGACTTCATCCGTTCCGGCATCCCGCTCGCCATAATCATCTGGGCTGCCTACTTCATCTTCTGCAAACTGGTGTTTGTTTAGCTTAAATGATGATAAATGATGGATTATAGATGATAGAATTTAACCTCCATCATCTCTTGCTGAATTATGCGGCGATTTTAAAGTTATTCCTGGCTAGCAGGGCGGCCTGGGCGGCGGCGAGGCGGGCTATCGGCACACGGTAGGGCGAGCAGGAAACATAATCCAGCCCTGCCTTCTGGAAGAAGTGGATAGAAGGTGGGTTGCCGCCATGCTCTCCGCAGACTCCCAGCTTCAGCTCAGGACTGGCCTTGCGTCCGCGCTCGGAGCCTATCATCACCAACTCACCGACACCATCCTGGTCAAGTGCTGCAAACGGATCTTTTTCAAAGATATGGTTATCTATATAATCATCAAGGAATGAACCGGAATCATCGCGGGATATACCTAGTGTAGTCTGGGTCAGATCATTGGTGCCGAAGCTGAAAAACTGTGCATGAGCAGCGATTTTACCAGCCTGTAGAGCCGCCCGCGGCAGTTCAATCATCGTACCGACCAGATACTCAACCCTACTTCCCTTCTCCCTGAAAACCGCTTCAGCAACCGCATCTACCTTACTGCGCAGGATTTCCAGTTCCCTTGGATGCAACACCAGTGGAATCATAATTTCGGGCAGAACGGTTTTGCCTTCTCCCGCTACTTCTAACGCAGCCTCAAATATAGCCCTGGCCTGCATTTCATATATCTCCGGGAAGGAAATCCCCAGCCTGCAACCGCGATGCCCCAGCATCGGGTTTTCCTCCTTGAGATTATCCGAACGCTGCTTAATCACAGCAATATCAACACCCGCAGCATCCGCCACCTCCTGCATATCATTATCGGTATGCGGCAGAAACTCGTGCAGGGGCGGGTCGAGCAGGCGTATCGTCACCGGCAGCCCGTCCATAATCCGGAAAATCTCGGCAAAATCCCCGCGCTGAAACGGCAACAGCTTGTTTATCGCATTCCGCCTCGCCTCGCTATCATCGGCTATAATCATCTCACGCACCGCGGTTATCCGCTCGGCATCGAAAAACATATGCTCGGTACGACACAGGCCAATTCCTTCGGCACCAAATTCTACAGCAGTAGCACAATCCGCCGGTGTTTCCGCGTTAGTCCGCACTTTCATTTCCCGAATTTCATCCGCCCATTGCATCAATCTGGCAAAATCCCCGGAAAGCTGCGGCTGAATCATCGGCACATTGCCCTTGATAACCTCACCGGTAGAGCCGTTTATCGTGATAAAATCACCGGCGGAAATCTTCTCACCTTCAACCGTAAAGCTCCTGTCCTTATAGGAAACCTGTATATTTCCCGCGCCCGATACACATGCACGCCCCATACCGCGAGCAACCACCGCCGCATGCGAAGTCATCCCGCCGCGGGCAGTCAGAATCCCGCGCGCTGCCTGCATCCCGTGGATATCCTCAGGGCTGGTCTCCACCCGCACCAGTATTACATCCTTACCGCGCACACCAAGCTCTTCGGCCTCCTCCGCGCTGAATACCACCTCACCGCATGCCGCTCCCGGTGAAGCAGGCAGTCCCTTGGCCAGCACATCCAGCCTGGCGTCAGGGTCAAGCATCGGATGCAGAAGCTGGTCGAGAGTATCCGGTTCAATCCGCGCTACAGCTTCCTCTTTGGAAATCAGCCCTTCCGCTACCATATCCACCGCAATTTTTATCGCAGCCGGTGCGGTACGCTTGCCGCTGCGTGTCTGCAGCATCCACAACTTGTTATTCTGCACGGTAAACTCGATATCCTGCATATCCTTGTAATGCGCTTCCAGCTTCTTATACACATCAACCAACTGGGCAAATACCTCCGGCATAACCTCCTCCATCGCAGGTAAATCAGAACCATTCTTCTCCTTGCCGAAGATGGTAACCTGCTGCGGAGTGCGGATTCCGGCAACTACATCCTCACCCTGCGCATTAACCAGATATTCGCCGTAAAACTCCCTGTCGCCGGTGGAAGGGTCGCGGGTGAACGCCACTCCGGTAGCGCAATCCTCGCCCATATTGCCAAACACCATCGCCTGTACGTTAACCGCCGTCCCCCAGCTCTGCGGTATGTCATACATCCTGCGGTAGGTAATCGCCCGGTTGTTCATCCATGAATCAAACACCGCACCGATTGCCCCCCATAACTGTTCTGTAGCATCCTGAGGAAATGGTTGCCCAAGCTCCTGTGTAACCTTTTCCTGATACTCGCCGACCAGTTCCTTCAAATCATCAGCGGTAAGTTCGGTATCATCGGAAACGCCCTTATCCTGCTTTTTTAACTCCAGTAATTCCTCAAAATTATAATGGTCTACACCAAGGACAACATCGCTGTACATCTGGATAAAACGACGGTAGCTGTCATATGCAAACCGTTCATTACCGCTTTTTTGCGCAAGCCCCTGCACGGTTTCATCATTTAGCCCGAGATTAAGCACCGTATCCATCATGCCGGGCATGGATGCCCGTGCACCGGAACGCACCGAAACCAGCAGCGGGTTTTCGGTATCGCCGAATTTATTGCCAACCTTTTCCTCGATAAACCGGATTGCGTTATTGACCTGTTTCTTCAGTTCATCAGGATATTGCTGGTTATTATCATAGTAAGCATTGCAGACTTCTGTCGTGATAGTAAATCCGGGAGGCACCGGCAGGCCAAGCGCACTCATCTCGGCAAGATTAGCTCCCTTGCCACCCAGCAGTTCACGCATATCGGCCTTGCCCTCAGCCTCACCGTCACCGAAACTGTATACCCATTTAGCCATAACCATCTACCCCTGATTCACCACCGCACCGTACCGCTCGCAAACCCACGCTGCGCAACATAATTACAAGGGTTCTATTGTGCAAGGGTTTTCTGGGTTAGCAATCCATTTAGTGTCTAATGTTGCACAAAGATACGGAATCGTCTAACAACTCTGCCATCAATAAGACGTTTAAAGTCCCCTCTAGGGGATAAGAAATTCCTCGCCTTTCAAGTGACAGGGTTGTATTCTGTTGTTATTTGGCAAAAATAACTGTTTTTGAGAACCATTGAGCTGTTAAGTAAAAAATTACTTAATACCCTTAGAGTTCTGCTACTTAATGGCTTGTAAATAACCTTTGAGCCTGCCTATCGTTTCCTGTATAGTAACTCGATATTAAAAAACGGTAATGGATATGTCAGAAAAGCGGGGATTCAGGTTTACAATATTGATAGCGTTTCTGTTTGCACTGCTGGATTCTACGGGTTTGCGATATATTCTGCCTATAGCAATACGGCTGGCAGGGAATCACTGTTTATCGCACGCAATCTCAATTATTTCTATCTCACCATTTTTGCCCTGCTTGTCGGCGGATATGCCATCTTTCTTTATAAAAAGGGCTGTCCGTGGCGGATTACGGCACTACTATTATATGCAATTTGGGCATTCCACAAGATGTATGTTTTGAGCGGGCTGGAGCTTGCTGATGCCCGCACATACGGCTATGAAATCTTTATAACATTGTTCTATTTCTGGCTGGCAGCGGTTAGTGTGGCTTTTTTGGCAGCTCTGTTGTTCCATGAAACCGCCGGGAAAATTACAAAATATTCAATCATCTTTACCGCAATAATGGCAGTAGTGTTTGCAGTCGAAGGGCGGGCAAGTATTGAGCATATATTGCCGATTATGGGAGGGCTGCTCTCGGAAATTTCCCTGCGTGCAGCGGAATTCAGCAAACTGGATGATTTGTGGCTGGTTATGGCCGTAATTGCTGCGGTTTATTATATATTATATGTGCTGATATGGTGGATAGAAGAGGGAAAACTGCGTGGCAGGGAGATATACCGTACCACTAAATTACTGGCAGTTTATATCGCTGCAAGCCTCATAGCAGCGCTTTCAATCCCCCCTGCTACTATATTGAATAATAATGATATTGTTGAGGCCAAGGTTTATATTCAGGATTTGATCCTCAGGGTTAAGCAACATTACAGTCAAAATAGCGCATACCCAACCTCGAAGGAAATGGTGGAAATGCTCGATGAACAAGAGGACAGGCCGTTTCTGATAAGACGCTATGAATATCTGGATGTGACGGAGGAGGGAGGCTTCTACCTCAGCAGAAAGGGTAAATTCTGTATGCTGTTCCAGAACCCCGGATATGACTTCGGTTATTTCTCGATAACTAGTGATCGTGACTGGAAATTTATTACCCCAGGCCAGTCGGAAAAACATTTCATACAGGCATGTGACGAGGGAGGCCCGGTTTCGCATGAGGGTATGCTGGCCGGATATCTTGGTCTGAAGGGCGAAGATGACCCTTATGGCAGGCTAAGCCTTGAAGCCGATGCGGTACTGCGCAGGGCGGAAAGTTCAACGATTACAGGTGCCTTAACAGAAGAGTTTGATAAAATGCTGGAGGAGTCACCGCAATATTCGCTGGATTTTTATAATCAGAAACCAGAGGTTAAAATTGAGAAAAAGCCGTTTGAACAGCCGGAGAGTGCAGAAGAATGGCTACAGAAAATCAGGGGTAATACGGGTAATGTCGGAGAGGATGGCAAAAGCAGATGGGAAAATAAGTAATAGCCTCATTATCTTGAAAAAAAATGGTTACTTTCTATTCTGCCTCCAGCCTGTTCTATCAGGTCGGTGATTCTGTCTTTCAGCTTTATCGCACTAGTGTTTTTTTCAGGGCGTGGCCAGGATATGGTGAAGGAAGAGTCTCTATCATTGGCTTTCACTGCCAGAATACTGTCATTTTTCATATTATACTCACCGGCAACAATTATCGGATGGCCGTAAGATACCCGTTCATACTCCCTGTCGGCAAACCTGATTACTTTTTTAGCATCCAGGCCAAGAAGCACATCACGTACCACCGCCTCCTCTGCAGTACAGAAATTGATGCACGGGATACTTTTCCTGCGTGCTGCATCTACTGACACGGTTATGGATTCTGTGGATTTTTCTGCCATACATAGCCTTATATCACAAAAGGCCGTGACTTGCGAAGGAATAATGGCTTTTTCCGGCGATAATCAGGTGGTCATGCACGGTTACATTCAGCGGAGCGGCGGCCTGGATGATTTTCTGCGTCATTTCGATATCGGCCTTGCTCGGGGTAGGGTCACCGCTTGGATGGTTATGGGTCAGGATCATCGACGATGCACCGAGATCCAGTGCCCGCTTGACCACCTCCCTTGGATATACCGGCGTATGGTCAACCGTACCCTCCTGTTGCAATTCATCGGCTATCAGCTTGTTTTTGCGGTCGAGAAAGAATATGCGGAACTGCTCGGTCTTGTTATACGACATGGTAGCACGGCAGTAATCCAGTAGCGATTTCCATGATTGTAATATAGGCTGCTCGGCAATCTCCGCACCAAGCAGGCGATTCGCCGCTTCCTGCGCTACCTTTATCGAAACAATCGCAGCTTCTCTCATACCGCTAATCCTGGCCAGCTCATCAGGAGATGCGCTCAGTACCCTGGCAATATTACCAAATTCAGCGATAAGCTTCTTGGCCAGTGGCTTGACATCCCCACGGGGTTTGCTGGCAAACAGGATAATCTCCAGCAATTCATAATCGGCCATCCCCTTGCCGCCCGATTGCAGGAACCGCTCCCTGAGCCGCTTGCGATGGCCGATATAATGCGGTTTTTCCTCTACCTTTGCGGGACGAATTTTTTCCTGAACTTGCGGCATATGAATGGTTGTAGTGTAGACTACAATTCTACATTATCATACCGCGAAACTATAATCCCCATTTTGCTGAAGGTACACCCCAAACATTAGTAAATCAGAAGCAAACTTTTTAAGAGATATGATGGCGATTCTATATAAAAGCAAGCTATGCTATTTGTTTACCAACATGTTTTTCGATAGTTTTATCTATGGATTTATTGATTCTCTCAACCAGCTTATCTGCTGTAGATTTGCCAGGAACAATTTCTTCTTCCTGCAATTTTCTGGATACAGCATTTGATGCCAGATCTACAAAATCTTTACTCACCTCTCCTAAAGTATGTCGTACTTTTGCGTCTATAAGTTTTGAGGCAAGTTCATGGGTCTTTGCCACTCTCATATCTACAGTATGCCCAGACTCTATCGGATCACCTTCTTTATCAACTTTTTGTTTGTTGTTAAATTTTGGTAAGCTCTCCGCAATTTTGTCTTTCAGTTGACCACTGGTCATACCCAACTCTTTGACTGCTTTCATAATAGCCTGTACATCCTCTGAAACCTCAGTGCCCTCAAAAGAATTACCCAAAACTCCCCTGATTCTGGCAGCAGACTCCTGAGGACTGGAAATATAATTAAATCCTGTACTGTTTAATTCTGCAATCACCTCCTTTCTTGCACCTTTTAAGGCTTCATTAAAGGTATCCTCAAGCAATTTTTGAGCCTCCTGAGAGATACCCTCTTTTATTTCAGGTGTTCTTTCAGGCCACTTGGTCGCTTCATAAACCTGATTAACATCCAGGTTCCCAACGAATTTTTGTGCAGATTTTTTTGACATTTTTTTCTCCTTATTGGTTAAGTTAGTTAACCTCTCTTTTTGAGAATAAGCGCATTATACCAGAGAAATGTTACAGCTATATTACAGTGAAGCAAGTTTTTTTATAAAAAAATCGACTACTTTGTTGGCTTTCCATACAATTCATGTATCGAATAATAAGTTCCTACCCCGTCAATACCTCAAGGTTTTTCAGTATCTCCTGTCCGACCTCCCCGCCGTCATCATGGATATCCCTGGTAAAAATGGTATGGAGTGCATTGACATGTACCTTGATAATTTCAAGGTCACGCTTGTTTTCACAACCGTTTTTCTCACAAAAATCATATAGTGATTGCGCTACCTTACCCGCCATGGGAAAGTCTTTACCATCCACATTTTCCTTTATTTCCACGGCAGTCTCCTTCAGTCGCCTGAAATTCTCGGAATCATGTGAATTGATACTGCCAACCTGTGAAACAAAGGAATCAAGAAGGTCCCGTAATTCGTTAATTTTTGCATCTATTTCAAACATACAAATATACTAGTTTATTATTTTAATATTACTGTCCGGCTTGGGAGAAAGGTTGTTATCCCCCTCACTATCAGGGGCTCCCAGCACCTTATCAATCTTGTCCTGCTGCTCTTCAGTCAGGGGAGGTAGTTCCTCCTCCTGTTTTGTATCCTTTTTATCCGTATCACCGGAATTTTCCCCTGTGTCATTCTTACCCTCTTCGGGAGAGTTGTTATCCTCCCCGTTTTCCACAGCGGATGCGAGATTGGTGATAAACTCCCGCCATTCATTATGATCCCAGTTGATATCGCCTGAAATACGTGTAATCTCCTGGCTCTGCTGATTGATAATTATAGTTGTGGGCAGGCCGACTATCTCAAAATCATTGAAAAGGTTATTCCTGTCATCAACATAAGGAGTGAGGTAAACCAGTCCCTTGTTTTTGAACCATTTTTTTACTACCTTCATTCCATGGAAATCCTCGGCAACCGTAATCACCACGGCATTCAGTTCCGATTCCTCGAAATATTGCTGTAGCCGCTCCAGTGAGGGCATCTCCACCACACAGGGTACACACCATGTAGCCCAGAAGTTAAGCACAACCAGCTTGCCTTTGAATTTCGCCAGATTTACCTGCTCACCCTCCTCATCGATAAACTCAGTCTTGTCGGCAATTTCCTTCGGCTCATAATAAAGCAAATCCCCCAGATCCTCCAGCGCCACCCTGGCATTGGCCTTGGGTGTTACCGTAAAAAATAGTACGACAACAATAGAGATAAATATAGCCAGACTTATTGTATGCAGTGGTCTGTTAATCAATTTACTGTCACTCATAATTAGCATACTATCAAGAGCCTATCAATTTTGCAAAGGATTTACTTTTTTATGGATATTTATGCGTGTTTTTTCGTATACTGCTTTCCACTTATAAAGTTGAAATACCTAAAAATATACCTTAGTCTTCCTTGGCGATGGTGTTTTTTGTCTTGTTGGATGGTATTAGTTTTTATGTCCGTAAAACCTTTTGAATATGAAATATTTAGTGGTGAGGTGGTTGATACCCGCATAGAGGATGGCTGTGAAAATCAGGCAGGTTTCATGCCGCTATATCAAGAGGAGAAGGAGGAGCCTGAAGAAATAACCTATAGTGCCGAGGATGTTGCTGTGGCGAGAAAGGCCGGGTATGAGGAAGGGCATAAGGAAGCTATGGCTGCAATAGACCGGGAAAAGCAGCAGCAGAATCAGCAGCTTGAGGTTTTACTGGGTAATATTGGTGGAAAACTGGAGCAGTTTTTTGCCGGTAATTCAGTGCAATTACAGGCTATATCTAATGATACGGTTATTCTGGCGGTGGAGGTGGCACGCAAGGTAGCAGATAAAGCCTTGCAGGAAAATCCCCAGGCGAATATAGAAGAGATGGTCGGAAGATGTATGGGGCTGATAGCCAGTGAGCCGAAAATTGTAGTGACAGTGAATGAAGCCCTGGTTTCTCCGCTACAGGAACGGTTTTCCGCCATAGCGCAGGAAAAGGGTTTTACCGGCAAGGTTGAATTACAGGGAGATAATGCTATAGCTGTCCATGATTGCCGTCTGGAATGGCAGAATGGTGGTGCGGAAATAGATACCGCACAGAAATGGCAGAGAATCAGGGAGGCTTTGGGTGTTAAAGATGATCCGAATTAACCTCCCCCGCTTGCGGGGGAGGCAAGAAATTCTAGAAATCCATGTCCTCCGTAGCTTTAGCGCAGGAGGATTGATTTCAGAATTTCTGGTGGGGGAATACCAATAGCTAACGGCCAAAGGCCAATAGCTCAGTATTCCCTCCCCGAAAATCTGGAAAGCATAGCTTTCTCAGATTTTCTCCCCTCCCGCAAGCGGGAGGGGTAATTGCGAACAAAAATATGGCAGAAGAAGATACAGCAATGGAAGAGCCTGCGTCGGGTGAAGGAAGCATCCAGGCGGAGGCGATTACCGGTCCGTTATTCGAGGAAGGCGAGGAGCTTGACCTGGAATCGGTGTATGACATACCGGTTGAGATATCGGTTGTGTTGGGCAAGGCTGCCATTCCGATAAACAAGCTTTTGCAGATTGGTACGGGTGAGGTGCTGGAGCTGGAGCGCAAGGTGGGTGACCCGGTAGAAGTACTGGTAAATGGCCGTCTTGTCGCGAAGGGAGAGGTGGTTATAGTGGAAGACCATGTCGGCATCACCATGACCGAAATTATCAAGCAGGACAAGGTTGGATAGCCTTCCCCAACTAGTCACTAGCCACTCACCACTAGTCACGGATAATATGATACCACGTTATACACGCAAGGAAATGGCGGCGATATGGGAGCCGCAGAATAAATACCGCATCTGGTTTGAGATAGAGGCTCATGCCTGTGACGCTATGGCCGAGCTTGGTATTATACCGAAACAGGCGGCTAAAACCATATGGGACAAGGCTCCTGGGCAGTTCGATATTGAGCGCATAGATGAAATCGAGCGCACCACCAAACATGATGTTATTGCCTTCCTGACCTATCTGGCTGAGGAAATCGGCGAAGAGGCACGTTTTCTGCATCAGGGGATGACCAGTTCCGATGTGTTGGATAGCTGTCTTGCTGTGCAGTTAAGGCAGGCAGGTGATTTGCTGGTAGAGGATATTGATTTGCTTCTGAATGCGCTGGAAGCCCGTGCGCATGAGACAAAGGATATGGTCTGTATCGGCCGCAGTCACGGGATACATGCCGAGCCGACTACTATGGGGCTGAAATTCGCCCGCTTTTACGCTGAAATGCAGCGCAATCAGGAGCGGTTGCAGGCGGCAGTACAGGATATTTCGACCTGCGCTATATCGGGGGCGGTGGGGACTTTTGCCAATATAGAGCCTTATGTTGAACAATATGTAGCGGAGAAAATGCTGGGGAGTGGACGGCTGGTTCCTGAGCCTGTTTCGACCCAGGTAATCCCGCGTGACCGCCATGCCTGGTTCTTTGCAACACTGGCGGTTATAGCCGGTTCGGTGGAAAATATTGCTACTGAAATCCGCCATTTGCAACGTACTGAAGTGCTGGAAGCCGAGGAGTTTTTTGCCAAAGGGCAGAAAGGTAGTTCTGCAATGCCGCACAAGCGTAATCCTGTATTGAGTGAGAATTTATGCGGGCTGGCACGTCTGGTGCGCGGCTATGCGCTACCGGCGCTGGAGAATGTGGCGCTGTGGCATGAACGGGATATCTCGCATTCTTCCGTGGAGCGGGTGATTGCTCCTGATGCAACTGTGACACTGGATTTTGCACTGGTACGCCTGACCGGAATGATAGAAAATCTGGTGGTTTACCCTGAGAATATGCAGAAGAATCTGGACAGGCTGGGTGGGCTGGTATTTTCGCAGCGTGTTCTGCTTGCGCTGACACAGAAAGGTATCTCCCGCGAAAAAGCTTATAGTTTAGTACAGCGCAACGCGATGAAGGTATGGGAGAATGGGGCGGACTTCCTGGAGGAGTTACAAAATGACGAGGATGTAAAATCCTCCCTGTCCGACTCCGAGCTAACCGAACTTTTCGACCTTTCCTACCACACCAAGCATGTAGATACCATCTTCACCCGTGTGTTCGGGAAGTAAACTACCCCTGTCTTGCGGGATCGGTTTTCAGCCGGACATGACTGATTACTTTCTGCACGCCTTTTACCGTACTGGAAGCCTGTGTAGCACGGTCAAGCTCGTCCTTGTCCTGTGCTATGCCGAACAGATAAACCACCCCGTCCAGTACCTCGACCGAATAATTTATCGAACGCACATATCTTGAAACCAGCAGTTTGCCATTTATCTGTGCGTTAATCCATGCATCCCGTGCATAATCATTTACCGTCGATTTATCGGCAACTATGATTTCATTGATAACCTCGCGTACTCCCACAGGCTGCCATGCCAGCCTGACCGCCTCCACCTTGTGTTCCGCAGTAGGCACCTTGCCGGTCAGCAATACCCTGCCTTCATGTACGTCGACATCTATGGAGGAGAAATATTCATCGACATGTTTCTGCAGGTATAGCGAATTGATATGGGTAAGGATGGTCGCATCATCCACCGCATTACCTACCGAGCGCTCCTGTACCACGGCATAGCTAACCGCTGTCGCACCGCTTACAGCAGCGGTAACACATCCGCCAAGCGTAGATGATAGTAATACAGCAGCAGCGGCAACGGATGCCAGTTTGCGGGCATTACCCCTGTATATTCTACCTGAAATAAAAGAGTGTTCCATCCTGAAACCTTGTTGTATCTAGAAGTCAGTGGAAGGATACCAGTAATTCTGCATATGCCTGGGACAACTCCACGGACAGATAATAATTAAATCCAGCCTGACGGTAAAACTAGCAAATTTTGGATTTTTTGCAACAAATAACATCGCCGCTTTCAATATTCTTTGCAACTGTCGCTCGGTTACAACGTCCCACAAATCATAACCCCTGCGCCTTGCCTTGACTTCAACTGCAACCAGGCTATCCCTGCGCGATGCAATTATATCGACTTCTCCGAGGTGTGTCTTGTAACGCCTGGCCAGAATCCTGTACCCCTTGAACCGTAACCACCACACCGCCACAAACTCGGCAACCAACCCATATTTATACGCTTTCTTTCGTGTTTTTTTATTCATTTCCTATTTTAGATGTGAAGAATTGCTCTTGAATAAAGGCTGCACACACTTTATATATCTCAGTATGAAACCTTCTAATATTCCACTATATATCCTTTTTCTAGTATTACCATTAATTAGTCTTTTTACTACAGTACTGCCAGGTGCTTCCAAAGCTGCTTTAGACGTGCCAATTGAAAAAGGTAATGTGGCACCTTTGTCTATTGCACTGCCATATTTCGGTGTGGAGAAGTCCTCGGATAGCCGGCTTGCCCGCGATATAATAGAAGTTGTTGAGGCAGACCTTGAAAGCTCCGGCCTGTTTCGCTCCATAGACCGCAAGGCTTTTATACAGAAGGTTGATAGTGTTGAAGCGGTTCCGCAATTTCCCGACTGGCGGCAGATAAATGCACAGGCACTGGTAACCGGTACAGTGCGCGATATCGGTGATGGGGAAATAAGAGCCGAGTTCCGCCTGTGGGATATACTTTCGCAGAAGCAGGTAATGGGCAAGACTTTCTCCGGTTCACGTGAAGGATGGCGCAGGGTGGCGCATCTGGTTGCCGACCAGATTTATTCACGGTTGACCGGTGAGGGCGGCTATTTCGACACGCGTATAGTCTATATATCCGAGAGTGGTGAGCGTAAAAGACCGGTCAAGCGGCTGGCGATAATGGATCAGGACGGGGCAAACCACCAGTTTCTCACCTCCGGACAAAATCTTGTGCTGACCCCGCGCTTTGACCCCGCCTCACAGCGCATAATCTATATGGCTTATTATAACAAGAAGCCGCGGGTGTATCTGTATAATTTGCGCAGTGGCAAGGAGGAGTTGCTGGGCAGTTTCGATGGTATGAGCTTTGCCCCGCGCTTCTCACCTGACGGTAGCAAGGCGGTTATGTCGGTTTCGGTAGCGGGTAATTCCGAGATTTACGAGATGGATTTGAATTCGCGAAGGAAAAAACGGCTGACCAGCGACCCGGCGATTGATACTTCACCTTCCTATTCACCGGACGGTAAGCAGGTTGTATTTAACTCCGACCGTGGTGGGTCACAACAGATTTATGTGATGGATAGTGACGGCGATGATGTGAAACGTATCAGTTTCGGTAAGGGTAGTTACGCTACACCGGTATGGTCGCCGCGCGGGGATCTGATTGCATTTACCCGTATATATCGCGGCAAGTTTTATATTGGCGTAATGCGGCCGGACGGCTCCGGTGAGCGGTTACTCACCGAAAGTTATCTTGATGAAGGCCCGACATGGGCGCCGAATGGGCGGAGGATTATGTTTACCCGCCAGGATGCCGGCGGTACACCTGCGGTTTATAGTATCGACCTGACCGGCTATAACGAGCGCAGAACTCCAACTCCCGGAGATGCCTCCGACCCCGCCTGGAGTCCGCTGTTAAGTAAATAATGAAGGGGTAGCCAACAAGAACCTAAAAATTTGAATTATCCTTCACTTTCTTTAAACAAGAAAATCTTCGTAAAATCAATGTGTTGGAAAAAATATTCAATTTTTCTCATTTTTTCTAAAACTGTCATAAAAAGTTCATATTTCTATGCTATACTGTTAATATGGTATGGAAAAATACATATAGCGGTTCTGTGAAATGCGCCTCTATAGCCAAGCACAGAGAAATAGCAGGGATTCTTGCAGTGGTAATGGTTATCGCCGTATCGGCCTGTTCCAACCCGATGAATGCGTTTAACTACAAGCAGACATACGGGCGGGATACGTTCTGGACGCCTGAGCCGGCATTCCTGGATGGTATACCGGAAGGTGATGACAGCTATAGCCAGGGTTTTCGGGACGGGTGTAATACATTCACCGGGTTTGTGGCCTCGGGTTTTCCGCGTGGCCATGATTTCGCATATGATGCGGAGAGGGGCATTAAAGACAGAGATTATTATGTGGGTTATCGTATAGGTTCGGATTACTGTACCTATTATTCAGATTATGATCCGCTATAAGGAGCAAAATTATGAGGATTATAGCTATATTATGTGTTGTTTTACTAAGCGCATGTAATGGTGTGGATGGCAGGCTGGATTTACGCAAGCCGGCCAGCCTGAGTATGGACCCGCCACCCGGTCCGCCGGAATACCGTCAGGGCTGGATAGATGGCTGTGAGTCGGGAAGCCATGCCTATACCAATAATTTTTACAAGGCGCTGGGAGCGTTTGAACTGCGGCAGGATCCTGTTTTGCGTAACAACAAGATGTATTACCAGGTGTGGAAGGATGCGTTTCTTTACTGTGCGCTTTACTGGGAGGGTGTAAACCGCGACAGGATTTAGGGAATGATTATGAGGATACTGGCTATTACATTGATGCTATTTATGGTGACCGCCTGTCAGAAAGGGATGCTAGGGACACAGGCAGGGCCGCCATGGCAGCAATGGATGTATGAAGGGCCACCGAAGGTCGAGGGTAAGGATTACCAGCCGCTTTATGTGGAAGGCTGGCGGCATGGCTGTGAGAGCGGTACTTCGGCTTCGGCCAATCAGTGGTACAAGTTTTTTTACAAGTTCCAGCAGGATGCGGTGCTTGCACAAAACAGGGTATATTACAAGGGCTGGAAGGATGCGTTTGACTACTGCCAGCGCTATATTTACCAGTATACAAGGAGGCATATTTTGTAGGAGTTTTTAGGTTACAGGTTTTAGGTTTTAGCGAGATGAAAAAAACGCTCTACATATTGGTAATCGTTATTTTACTACCCGCATCGTTGTCGGGATGCGGGAAGGTGTTTGAGCGGATATTTACCAAACCCCGTCCAATGAATCTGGGCGAAACTCCGCCCGGTAGCCCGATATTCCAGAAGGGCTGGGATGATGGTTGTGAATCGGGTTTGAGTGCATATGGCGGTAGTCGCTACAAAACCGCATATGGGTTCCAGCAGGATTTATCACTGGTGGATAATCCGGAATATTACCGTGCGTGGAAAGACGCATATACATATTGCCGCTGGTATGTCTGGGTATGGGACAGGGAATGGCAACAATAGTTATGTTGACTTGAAGCAGGTACGTGATACCGCTCCCCCTTGTGGGGGAGCAGATGAAACAAGGGCTTTAGCCTGCAGTCGAATCGTGGGGGGATGTGGGTAAGTGGCACAACACCACATAAGCCCAACACCCCCACGCATCGACTGCGTTCCTGCGGAACTTGTCTCTGCTACTCCCCCTTCAAGGGGGAATGGTAGGCACGTCATGTTTAGTACGACGATAATAAGGAGGAGATTATGAAAAACATAATAACAATATTGCTCATGCTGGTGACTGCATCGGCATGCGGCAAGTTCGGCAATGTGGATACCAGGCTGCGCCCACCAGGGTTACCACGTCCACCGGAAACCGCTCCTGCCGTATACAAGCAGGGCTGGAATGACGGCTGTGAGTCCGGTATATCGGCCTATGGTAACGATATTTACAAGGCGCAGTACAGCTTCAAGCAGGATGTACGCCTGATGCGCAACCGCACATATTACAAGGCATGGAATGATGCGCTGAACTACTGCCGTTCATGGATTAACCGTTACCTGGGTGACGGGCTGCTGGATACCGGAATTGCCGGACCGTATGATTTGCGTAACCGTAAGGTTATCGAAGGTGTTGGTATGGGTATCGGGGTGAGTGGTATCAACACACCGGGATGGTATAATGACCCGTTTGCAGGCGGTATCCCCGGCTATAACCAGAATTACTTTGAAGGCGGGGATTGTGATATATTCAGCTTCTGTAACTATAGCGACTGGCTGGGCAGGGATGAAGATAGTCAGACTGACTGGCTCGGCCGTCCCAAGGAGTACCAGACCACCGCCGGCCAGATTGGCGCGAGGTAGTGTGAACAAGAATACCTGTCACCCCGGATGGATGGTTTCTCGAAATCTACCTGTCCACCGGAGCTTTAGCGAAGGTGGATGATTTCGTATAGAAACCACCATTCTCGGGGTTACGTGCATACCGCTCCCCCCTTGTGGGGGAGCAGATGAGACAAGCATCTTTGATGCGCAGTCGAATCGTGGGGGGTACTGATAACTGGTATCCCCCCACCAATCGCCTGCGCCCCTAAAGGGGCTTGGCTCTTGTACTCCCCCACAAGGGGGGAGTGGTAACCCCGAGAACGCTATTTTCTGACTACATCAAAGATGTAGAGAAAATATGCGTCCGGGGTGACAGGTGGGGGAATATTTCAGATAATCCGATTATCGGATCATCGGATCCATCCAACCAAATATTACAAACCTGTAACCAAAGTTTCATAAAAACTTCACATTACTTTTTTATTTCCTTGTGCTATTATAAAAATGTTAAGAGAAACTTAACCATTTTTAAAGACTATAACCTAACAAGAAGGAGAACGCATTATGGTTGTTAAAAAAACTGATGAAGTAACGATTACAAATGAAGACGGTACACAGGCCAATACACGTAAACTACGTGAAGTTGTAGAGAATTTGAGGAGTTTAAGTAATGATACCAGAGTCGTAGGAGCTACTATTGAAGATAAGGCTTCCGGTAAAGTTGCAATCACGCAGGTTTTTCCTGACAGCAAAGTGGATAGTCTTGGTGTATTCAATGAAACAAAAGCTGAAATTAAAGACATACTTGGTGGTTTAGAAAAAAGTCAGAAAATCAGCGCAGGAGAAATCACTCAGGTTGGAATAAAAACCAATACAGCCCCTTTTCTTAAGGGCAAAGAAAATTTTGAGACTCCGGAGCGTTTGGGGAAATTTGGCTTTGGTGTAGCTATAGATTTGATAGAAAAAGGTGGGCGTTATTCAGAGAAATCGACAGCACCAAAACTACCGTCCGAAACCCCGTTTTCTGACAGGTATTTCGCCAGCAAGCAGTCTCCTGAAGGTAAACAGCCAAGGACACCGTAAAGACGAATCAGTCCTTCGGCCAGCGGTTATGTACCCAGAACCATTGTGACGGGTGCTGGCGTATCCAGTCCTCCAGCAGTCGGTTGACTTCCAGCATTATTTCCTCACGGCTTTTTTCAGTAGTTTCTATCGGTTTATGCAACACAAGCCGAAAGTGATTTTTATTATGCCGTATAACCTGTGTAGGCAATAGCGATACGTTAAATTTCTTTCCGAAATCCGCTACTGCCGGGTCAGTCATTGCATTCCTCCCGAAAAACTCAATGGGCAGTCCGGAATTACTTTTCTGATCAACCATAATTCCGACATTCCCACCAGTTTTTAACTGGCTGATAATTCCCCGTGCGGCTTCCCTGCCCTTGGGAAACATACCGTCATGGCTTTTGGAACGGCTTTGCCGTACCAGCGCTTCCACCCACGGATTGGCAGTTGGGCGGTATATCACCGCTAGCGGATGGCCATATTCATATGCAGCCCGTGGGGCAATCTCCCAGTTGGCAAAATGGCCGGTTATGCAGATTACTCCCCGCCCCGAAGACAGCGCATCTTCCATATTATCAAGATTTTCCACTGTAACATAGCGATGGAGCCGCTCACCGGCAAGTTTTTGTATATGCGGGAATTCTCCAAATGTACGCCCCAGATTATCCCACATATCCCGCAGGATTTGCTTCACCTCCTCTTTGCCCAACTCGGGCATTGCGGCTTCTATATTACGCTGCGCCTTTCTGGTCACCGGCAGCATCCAGCCGAACCACCGTCCCAGTCTGCCCCCGACAGCAGACGCCGCATTATACCCCAGCAGCATAAACCCGTAGAAAAACAGGTAAGCCACCGCCGCCTCTATCAAATATCGCAATTTTTTCATGAATTATTTGGAATGGCTGCGGTGATACGAACCTAATTATTATTTCAGCCAAGGTTTACTAATATCAGGAGCGCCGAAATAGTAACCCTGCATATAGTCTACGCCCATATTCATCAGTAATTTGGCCACTTCGCCGTTTTCTACCATTTCAGCAACCGTTTCCAGGCCGTATGAATGGGCAAATTCTATCAAGGTTTTAACAAAGATCTGGTCGTCTGAATTCTGCGCCAGATTTAATATATAGGAGCCGTCAATCTTTACCATATCAACCGACAGGCTTTTCAACTGACGGAAAGAGGTATAACCTGCACCAAAATCATCCAGCGCTACTCTGCATCCCAGTGATTGTAACGCTGCTACGAAATATGCAGTCTGGCGCATGTCGTGTTGTGCTGCGGTTTCGGTAACTTCAACTATAATACGGTCTGCGACAGTAGAATCCTGTAGCATTTTAGAGCACATCTTCAGCCATTTTGGGTTATCAGTGGTAAGGTTAGATACATTGAAAGCTAACACGGAATCCTTAGCGACGGCCAAATCCTCAATAATCCGTTCAAGCACAAACTGGTCAACTATATCCACAACTCCCATCTTTTCAGCTATAGGAATCAGCGGTCCAGCCGTGCGCACATTGCCGCCATCATCCTTGATCCGTAACAAACATTCATGGCGGGTGATTTTACCATCTTTTGAATCTACAATAGGCTGGTATGCAAGCTGCATACGGCTTTCTGATAATCCTTGCTGGAGGATATTCATATTATGCATTTGGTCTTTAGTATCAAGATGGTCTTTTTTGGCATCCAGATAATCACAATAAAACTCTGCAGATTTGCTGCGTGCACTGGTCATAGCCAGAAATGCCTTATCCATTGCGTCCTCTGCGCTATGCGCAAATGAAGGAAACCGTACACTCCCAATAGAAGTACGTACATTTATCGGTTCATCAAATTGAGAATTGTTGTAAAGTTGAATGTGCCGCATAGCTTTGTCGATAAACAATTCCATCTCACTTTCCGACTGGTCTTGTAATATTATACCAAACTGATCAAATGCAATACGCTTCACCACATCATCCCTGCGCACAAGTTTTGCAAGATCCCATTCCAGTTCATTCATAACCTTTTCCGCAAACTCAATATCATTCCATTTCATCATCATCGGCAGGTTATCAACCGATATTTTTAATAACACATGGTCATGCTGTGCATCGCTTTTCTGTCCCTGGCGGAGGATCTTGTCGAGTATTTCTGTGAATTCCTTGCTGTCATATTGACGACGGACAGAATAAAGGATTTTTGACGTATTTTCAGGTTTAGGGTATGTTGGTTTGTCATCGTTTACAACCCTGAGAGAAACTACTTTTTGCTTATCTTTACTCTTAGCGTTATCTTGCGTGGATTCTGTGGTTGTAGCTACAGGAGAAACCGTACCAACCATAAGCTTCTTATCACCGTCAGTAACCACTACTCCCTTATCAGTTACAGTTATTTCCTTGCCGTCTGAGGGGCATATTCTATATGTACGGGAATATTCCCCGCCATTTTTGCTGCTTTGTGCAACCGAAGCTGTAAAATCATCAGAATCATCAATATGTATAAGAGATATATAACCACTTTTGGATGCAACTTTCATTGCATTGCGTACCGAGGGAGACAACTTCAGAGTCTCATATACATTTCCCGACCAGGAAATCGTATTACTATCCATATCCCATTCATATACGGCAATATGAGATTTCCCCAAAGCTATCTGCAGGCGTTTTAATTCATCCATGAGTTTTCCTTTGACATGACCATCTGAAATGATAGGGCTTCAAGTATCAATCTCTAATATTTTGTAGTATAGGAAAGTATATGAATTAAAGTAACAAATATTTTTACGCAATAATTGATTTACGCCTTTACATATATAGTGCCATATTTCTATAAAATGCTGAAAATCCTATATAATTTGCACAAAAATGTTAAATTCTATTAAGCTAGTTGTAAAAACGTTATTGTTGTATAAAAACCACTACAAGTTGTATCTTTTTGAAAATAACTCACGAAATAATGATAAATTTGCTACAATGGCAAGATATTTTTGTGGTTATATAGGTTAACATATGTTAAATTATTGACATAGGAGCTCCTACCCATATTTTATACGCATAACTTAACGAAAGGTTAAAAATATGCGAGTATTACTTGTTGAAGATGACCCGTCTACGGCACGTTCCATTGAACTTGCCTTGGCTACCGAAGGTATTGTTTGTGATACTGCCGCTCTGGGTGAGCAGGGGCTGGAGTTGGGGCAGATCTATGATTATGACATTATCATATTGGATATGATGCTGCCAGATATTGACGGCTTTGAAGTTTTACGGCGGTTCCGTTCGAGTAAAATTAAGACTCCTATTCTTATTTTATCAGGATTGTCTGGTTCCGATAATAAGGTTAAAGGTCTTGGAGTTGGTGCGGATGATTATGTCACCAAGCCGTTTAACCGTGGGGAGTTGATTGCACGCATTCAGGCGGTTGTACGCCGTTCACGAGGACACTCCGAGTCAATTATGCGCTGCGGCAAAATTATGATGAATCTGGATGACAGGTCGGTTGAGGTTGACGGTAAGTCAGTTCATCTCACCAGTAAGGAGTATGCTATCCTTGAGTTACTATTCTTGCGTAAGGGAACGCCTATAAAAAAAGAAATGTTTCTGAACCATTTATATGGTGGAATTGATGAACCGGAGCTAAAGATTATTGATGTTTTCATCTGTAAATTACGTAAGAAGCTTCAGGAGGTTTCCGGTGGGTTAAATTATATTGAAACTCTCTGGGGGCGTGGATATGTGTTGCGTGATCCCGATCATGAAAGCAAAAACGGTGAAAAATCATCCCTCAAGGAAGCTGCCATGGCGCAGTCTAAGTAGAGGTAGATATATTCAACCCTACCTCTTCCTCGGCTCAAGTAGAAAGGTTGTAGGGTAGAGGATCGTTATTCATCCAGGCCGTAGGCGGTGTGGAGGGCACGGAGGGCGAGTTCGAGATATTCCTCATCTATCAGCACACTGATTTTTATCTCGGAGGTGGAGATTACCAGTATGTTGATTCCCTTATCGGCCAGGGTTTGAAACATCCTCTGCGCAAGTCCGGCATGACTGCGCATACCGACACCGACAACCGAAACCTTCGCCACCTCATCATTGGTAATCAGCGACTTATATTCCAGATCGCTTTTCATGCCCTCAAGTGCAGCAACTGCCTTCTCCATATCACCTTTTTCAATGGTGAAAGTCATGTCGGTACGCTTGCCGTCCTCGGTGATGTTCTGCACAATCATATCGACATTGATATTGGCCTCGGCCATCGGTCCGAATACCGCAGCAGCAACACCTGGCTGGTTCTTCACCCCGACCAGTGTTACCTGCGCATCATTGCGGCTGTAGGTGATCCCCGTAATCAATCTGCGTTCCATAATTTCCTCCTCATCTACCAGCATGGTACCTGGTTCATCCGAAAAACTCGAACGTACCTGTACCGGTACCTTGTATTTCATCGCCATTTCCACCGAGCGGGTCTGCAAGACCTTTGCCCCTAACGAAGCCATCTCCAGCGTTTCCTCATAACCGACCTTGCCCAGCTTGCGGGCTTTCGGTACCAGCCGAGGGTCGGAAGTATAAATCCCGTCCACATCGGTGTAAATATCACAGCGGTCGGCCTCCAGTGCCGCCGCCAGAGCAACCGCTGAAGTATCTGATCCACCGCGGCCAAGTGTTGCAATCCGCCCATCCTCGGAAACACCCTGAAACCCGGGCACAATAACCACCTCACCGCGCCCGAGCGCCAGCTTTATCGGCTCGGTGTTTATCGACTCAATACGTGCCTTGCTATGCGCCTTGTCGGTACGTACCGGAATGCGCGGCCCCAGCCACGAATGCGCCATTACCCCCAGTGATTGCAGCGCCAGCGCCAGCAGCCCCGACGTCACCTGCTCGCCCGACGATACCACCGTATCATATTCGATAATATTGGCCTCATCCTGTAGTGAGGACACCTCCCTTGTCCAGCCGACAAGCTGGTCGGTAACTCCCGACATTGCAGACACCACCACCGCCACCTGATTGCCGGCATCAACCTCCTTGCGTACATGGGTTGCGACATTCCTTATCCGCTCCACATCCGCAACCGAAGTCCCCCCGAATTTCTGTACTATTAGCATATCGAGTTATAAAAAGTCCTCATTCCTGTTCGAAATGTTTGTCTATCCTGTCCAGCAATTCAAGCCCTCTTTGCGGATTTCCACGTGCGGCCTGTGCACGGAAACGGATTTCTGGATCAGATTCTACATTATCCATAATTGCATTGATAAAGCCAGTTTCTTTTGAATCCTCGTCGAAGAATGCGGTGGTGATGGCGAGATATTCGCTGATTATGATTTTTGGTGAGGTTTTTTCATAATGCTGCAATTCATATATCCCCACCCGTGCAATTGCCTTGAGGGTCTTGTCCAGCCGTTCCATAGTCCAGCTTTCATCAAGCCTTGCGGTGATTATACCATCCAGCGCAGGCAGGTTTTCAATCACACCGCTAACCAGATTCCTGAAGAAGGATTTATCGGTTTTCGCCGTTATATCAGCAGTTTCAGGCAGTAATTCGGCCAGCAATGCTGCGAGTTCGGGCATCAATACGGAAGGTTCCGTCATATCGGCACCCTGTATATCCCCTGTATCAGTACTTCCCCCGACATCATGGGCAAACACCGCCTGCACCGCCATCAACCTCGCCGCCGTCTTCTGTATAGCATTGTTTTTTGTGTTCATTGCATTAACTCAAGCTTTTCCTTCAATTTTACCATCTCCAGGCAGGTGCGAGCAGCGTGCATACCTTTATTCCCCTTATCAATTGCAGCCCTGTCTTCAGCCTGCTTGCGGGTATCCACAGTCAGTATACCATATCCAATTGCAAGATGATTCTCAACTGCAAGCTGGTTAAGGCCACGAGCATTTTCTGCACAAACATAATCATAATGTGAGGTTTCACCACGGATTACGCATCCCAAAGTGATATAACCGTCATATTTACCGGTTTCTTTTGCAAATGATATCGCAGCAGGAATTTCAAACGCGCCGGGCACGGAAATATGCTCAAATGTAACTCCTTCAGCTTCCAGCAGTGCAGTTGCTCCCCGTACCAGTTCATCAGCGATATCCTCGTAAAACCGCGAATCTATAATCAGAATATGTGTCATAACCGCCGGAATACAAGAAATACTGATGAATGTCAAAAATTGAAGAGAGGAGGGGCCTATGTGGTATCTGCGGGCTACATGGCTAACTCATATTACAAGGTATTAATTATAGCGTCGCCCATTGCGGTGGTGCCGACCTGTTTTGCACCCTCCTGCATAATATCAGCCGTGCGCAGGCCGGATGCAAGCACCTTGCGTACCGCATTCTCAACCATGTCCGCCTCTTTCTGCATATTAAAAGAATAACGCAACATCATTGCCAGGCTTAGTATAGTAGCAATCGGATTGGCTATATCCTGCCCGGCAATGTCAGGCGCACTGCCATGTACCGGCTCATAAAGCGCATTGCATTTATCACTGTCGGCTGCTCCAAGCGAAGCTGAAGGTAACATCCCGAGCGAACCGGTCAGCATCGCCGCACAATCAGATAAAATATCACCGAACATATTGGTAGTCACCATCACATCAAACTGTTTGGGGTTGCGTACAAGCTGCATAGCGGCATTGTCAACATACATATGGGTAAGCTTGGTTTCGGGATATTCGGAGTCGTGAATTTTCTGCACCTCCTCCCGCCACATTTCAGTTGCTACCAGCACATTCGCCTTGTCCACCGAACAAACCCTGCCGTTACGCTTGCCTGCAAGGTCAAATGCCACACGGGCAATACGCTCCACCTCGCCTGTACTATAAACCAGCGTGTTATAGCCTTTGCGCTGGCCATCCGGCAAATTCTCAACCCCCTTAGGTTCACCGAAATAAATACCGCCGGTAAGCTCCCGCACGATCATTATATCGAGGCCGGATACTATCTCCTTTTTCAGTGTAGAGGCTTCTGCCAACTCATCGAACACCAAAGCAGGACGCAGATTGGCAAACAAATCTAATTCCTTGCGGATACCAAGCAATCCCTTTTCCGGCCGCACGGAGATATCCAGTGATTCCCACTTTGGCCCGCCAACAGCGCCAAGCAATATTGCATCAGCCTTGCGTGCGGCCTGAATGGTTTCCTCAGGAAACGGGTTGCCAGTTGCATCATATGCACATCCACCCAGCAGCGCCTCGCTTATGGTAAAATCTGCTTTAGTATTATCATTCAGCCACTCAATAATCCGCACCGCCTGCGCAGTCACCTCCGGCCCGATACCATCCCCTGCGAGTATGAGTATGTTTTTTTGCATAGCGCAAAATTAAGGTAATGAAGGTATTTTTGCAAGTTGAATATGAGGAAGTTTAACATGGCTTTTTTAGTAAGGTGATTCCGGGGCGACTATGTCGGCCAGTTTTTTCTCCAGGATAACACGGTTTCCCTCAACCTTAACCTTGTCCTCGGCAATCCAGTGGATTGCAATCGGGTAACATCTGTGTTCGAGCTTTAGCACCTTCGCACCCAGTGTTTCAGCAGTATCCTTCTGATGTATTGGCAGTGCGGCCTGTAATATAATCGGGCCGGAATCCATCTCCGGCACGACAAAATGTACCGTACAGCCGGTAATCCGTACACCTGCTGCAATTGCCTGTTCATGTGCGTTTGTACCCTTGAATACAGGCAAAAGTGAAGGGTGGATATTGATAATTTTATTCGGCCATTTATTGATAAAATCAGCGGTGAGCAGGCGCATAAACCCTGCAAGGCAAATCAGCTCGGCGCCGGATGCGGAAACCGATTCGTGCAGCGCATTGTCAAACTCCGCGCGGGAGGAAAAATCCTTATGGTTGATGACCTTACTGGGGATTTTGGCTTTGTATGCTCGTGCCAGCCCTTTTGCATCAGGGTTGTTGGAGATAACCAGTACTATTTCTACGGGGAATATCGGGGTCTTGCAGGCATCAATTACCGCTTGCAGATTGCTGCCCCTGCCTGAAATCAATACTGCTATTTTCAGTTTTTTCATTGTATTGCATTATATGTGGCTTTATTCCAAGGTACATACGCTGTCACCCCGGATGGTATGTTTTCTCTGAATCTATGATTCAGTTAGAAAACACCATTCTCGGGGTTATAAGAAAAAACACGTTATTATACAATAACCCCGAGAACGTTATTTTGTTACCAAATCAATAGATTTGGACAAAACATACGTCCGGGGTGACAATGAGTCAAATCTTCACCTAAAATACTATAGTTGCTCCATCAGATGTACAACCGACTCGTGCATTGGCTCCAGTATAATATCGGGATATATCCCGAACAACAGTACCAGCAATGCAATCGGGATGAATATCCATATCTCGCGCTTGTTAAGGTCGAGGATTTCCTTCAGTTCGTCATGCTCAAGCTTGCCGAAAACCACACGCTTATATAACCATAGCATATAACCGGCACCCAGCACAACCCCGCTTGTAGCCAGAGCCGCAACCAGTGTGTTATCACGGAAAGCGCCGGTCAGTACCAGGAACTCACCGATAAACCCGCTGGTAGCCGGCAGTCCGATGGAGGCCATGGTGAACAGCATGAAATACAGCGCAAATAGCGGCATACGCTCGACCAGCCCACCATAGCGGGCAATTTCCTTGGTATGGATGCGGTCATAAAGTACCCCGACGCAGAGGAACAGGGCTGCGGAAACCAGCCCATGGCTTAGCATCTGGAATATCGCACCTTCAATTCCCTGCTGGTTGAAAGTGAAAATACCGATAGTCACAAACCCCATATGCGCAATGGAAGAATAGGCAATCAGCTTTTTCATATCGGTCTGCATCAGCGCCACCAGCGAGGTATACACAACCGCAACCACGCTCAGGCCGTATATCAGCGGGGTGAAGAACTCGGAAGCATCGGGCAGCATCGGCAGTGAAAAGCGGAGAAAGCCATATGCACCGAGCTTGAGCAATACCCCCGCCAGTATTACCGAACCGGCGGTAGGAGCCTGTACGTGGGCGTCGGGTAGCCAGGTGTGTACCGGCCACATCGGTACCTTTACCGCGAATGATGCGAAAAACGCCAGCCACAGCCATATCTGTACATCAACTGGAAGGGTGGAAACCATTTTCATCAGGGTAGGTATGTCGGTGGTGTCGAAGCTGAAATATATGTAAAGCAGAGCCAGTAGTAATAATACCGAGCCGAGCAATGTATAGAGGAAGAATTTGAAGGAGGCATATACCCGATTTTCCGCCCCCCATATGCCGATTATCAGGAACATCGGGATGAGCGAGCCTTCAAAGAAGAAGTAGAACAGGGTGAAGTCGAGCGATACGAACACTCCGACTACAAGGGTTTCCAGCGCCAGGAAGGCTATCATGTATTCGCGCACCTGCTCCTGTATCGACTCCCAGCTTGCGAGTATGCAAATCGGCATGAGGAAGGTGGTGAGCAGTACGAAAAACAACGAGATTCCGTCGATTCCGAGGCGGTACCTTATGCCATAGCCCTTTATCCATTCGTGGTTTTCCTGATACTGAAATGCGGCGGTTGTGCTGTCGAAATTGAATAGCAGCAGTAATGAAAGCAGGAAAGTAACAATTGTTACGAACAGTGCGGCATTGCGTGCATTCTGGTCGGAAACAGCGGTTTCTCCAGGCTCGGAACGTACGAACAGCAATATAAACAGCGCTCCCACTAACGGAAGGAACGTAACTACTGATAATATGGGAAAATCAATCATATACCCCTAATTCAAAACATACCATCCAACTAAACCAACCAGTCCGATCAGCATTACAAATGCATAATGATAAACATATCCGCTTTGTAATTTACTGAAAACACCTCCCACCCTTTGTGACAGGGCAGCAAAACCGTTCGGGCCGAAGCGGTCTATCACCCCGACATCGAAAAACTTCCAGAAGAAATTACCCAGCGCTTTTGCAGGTCGTACAAAAAGCCAGTCATATAATTCGTCGATATACCATTTGTTTAGCAGGAATTTATAAAGTGATGAGAAAGCATCGGCGATACGGGCAGGTGCTTTCGGCGATACCATATACAGCAGCCATGCGGCGAACAGACCGAACAACCCGACTCCTAGCGGTGCCAGCTTTACCCATTGCGGCACATGATGTGCGGCTTCCAGTACATTTTCCTCCCCTCGCATGACAATCGAATTGTTCCAGAATGCCAGGTCGGAATCGACTATCCCGAAATAATGCGATGCTGTGAATCCTGCAAATACCGTCCCTATAGCCAATATGAATAGCGGAATTGTTATAACTTTCGGTGATTCATGTATATGGCTCTGTACCTCCCCGGATGCCCGACAGCGTCCGTGGAAAGTCAGGAAAATCAACCGCCATGAGTAAAATGCAGTCAGGGTTGCCGCAGCAATCCCCATCCAGAATGCAAACTCACCGTAAGTATTGCCATTATGTCCCGCTGCCCAGGCCGATTCCAGAATCATATCCTTGGAGTAATAGCCCGAAAGCAGCGGTACTCCTGTAATTGCCAGTGTCCCGATAATCATCATCGCATATGTAAAGGGTATCTTGCGCCAGATACCGCCCATATTGCGCATATCCTGCTCGTTAGACATTGCGTGAATCACGCTGCCAGCGCCGAGGAACAGCAGCGCCTTGAAAAATCCGTGGGTCATCAGGTGGAACACACCCGCTGCATAGGCCGAAACCCCGCAGGCAAAAAACATATAACCAAGCTGGCTACAGGTCGAATAGGCAATCACCCGCTTGATATCATTTTGCGTAATAGCGATTGTGGCTGCAAACAGACAGGTTATCGCACCAACGACAGTTACCAGTGCCAGTGCGGTTTCCGACAGTTCAAACAGGGGCGAGCAGCGGGCAACCATAAACACACCTGCTGTCACCATGGTTGCAGCGTGAATCAGGGCGGAGACCGGTGTCGGCCCCTCCATAGCGTCGGGAAGCCAGGTATGCAGGCCGAACTGCGCCGATTTTCCCATCGCACCGATAAACAGCAATATACAAATCAGGGTAAGCGCATGGATTTTAAAGCCGAGGAAATCAATATAGCGGTCGGAAAACACTCCGGCCATATTGAATACTTCATCAAACTGAATCGAATCAAATATGAAGAAAATGGCGAAAATCCCCAGTGCAAACCCGAAATCCCCGACACGGTTGACTATAAAGGCCTTCATCGCCGCCGCATTGGCCGATTCCTTGTGATACCAGAAGCCAATAAGCAGATAGGAGCACAGTCCCACCCCTTCCCAGCCGAGGAAAAGCTGGAGGAAATTATCGGAAGTCACCAGCATCAGCATAAAGAAGGTGAACAAGGATAGATAGGCCATAAAGCGCGGTCGGTGGGCATCATGGCTCATATAGCCGATGGAATATATATGCACCAGCGCTGATACCGAGTTCACCACAACCAGCATAACTGCGGTGAGGCTATCGACACGCAGCGCCCATTTTATAGACAGGTCGCCGGAATTCAGCCATGGCAGCAGCTCGATATTATAAGACTGCTCGCCGACTATAACCCTGTAGAATATAATTGCGGATAATATGGCGGAGGTGGTAACGCCTGCGCAGGTAAGGAACTGCGCCGCCGCAACCGATATGGTACGCGACCGCAGCCCGACTATAATAGCGGCAATTAGTGGAAGAAATACAATGGCTTGTATCATATTTTAGTGGCTAGTGGCTAGTGGCTAGTGGCTAGTGGCTCGTCACGCGCCACTAGCCACTGGTCACAATCACCCCTTCATCCTGTTGACATCTTCAATTTCAATCGAGCCGCGCTGGCGGAAATATACCACCATTATCGCCAGTCCGATTGCAGCTTCCGCCGCAGCTACGGTCAATATAAATATCGTGAAAATCTGTCCTTTCAAATCACCAAGATAGGCCGAGAAGGTCACAAAATTTATATTTACCGCCAGCAGCATCAACTCAACCGACATAAGAATCGTAATCACATTCTTGCGGTTGAGGAATATCCCGCACACCCCGATAGTAAACAATATCGCCGCTACGGTCAGGTAATGCGTAATACCTATATTTGTCAGTGTTTCAGTCATATTTGTTATAGAATCCGGAATCTAGAATCGGGAATCAAGAACAATACTATCATCTTCCTGATTCTAGATTCTCGATTCCAGATTCTTCCTTATGCCCCCTTGCCAACCTTTACATCCACCATACGGATTGAACGTTTCGGGTTGCGCGCAAGCTGCTGTTCGATTTTCTGCTTGCGGACACCTTCACGCTGGCGGTGAGTCAGGACAATCGCCCCAATCATCGCAACCAGCAGAATCATCCCTGCAAGCTGAAATAACAACACATAATCAGTATATAATACCCGCCCGATTGCCTCGGCATTGGTAACCTCACCCCTGGCAACCACCGCTTGCGAAGCCAGGTCCAGCTTCATTGTCGATATATCGATTACAAAGAAAAGCTCTGCAAAAAGTATGGTTGCAACCAGTAATGCCAGCGGCAGGTAACGTACAAATCCTTCCTTCATTTTGACGAAATTTATGTTCAGCATCATAACCACAAACAGGAATAACACCGCAACCGCGCCTACATATACAATCACCAGCAGCATCGCAAGCAACTCGGCACCAAGCAGTACAAAAAGCCCTGCCGCATTGAAAAACCCGAGGATTAAATACAACACCGAATATACCGGATTGCGTGCAGTAACCACCATCACCGCCGAAAATATGGTGATGAACGAGAATATGTAAAACAGTGCGATTGGTATTATCATATCAGGTTACAGGTTACAGGTTTTAGGTTACAGGTTTGGAGAAGAATCCGCTAAAACCTGTAACCTACAACCTATAACCTTATCTATAAGCAGCGTCGGCCTCCAGTTTCATTGCAAGTTCCGTTTCCCAGCGTTCACCATTGGCCAGCAGACGCTCCTTGTCATAAAGTAATTCCTCATGAGTCTCGGTAGCAAATTCATAATTCGGTCCCTCGACTATAGCATCAACAGGGCAAGCCTCCTCGCACATCCCGCAATATATACATTTGGTCATGTCTATATCATAACGGGTGGTGCGACGGCTGCCGTCATTGCGCTCTTCCGCCTCAATTACAATCGCCTGTGCGGGGCAGATTGCCTCGCATAATTTACAGGCAATGCAGCGCTCCTCACCATTGGGATAACGCCGTAGCGCATGCTCACCGCGAAAGCGCGGGCTTATCGGGCTTTTCTCATAAGGGTAGTTAATCGTAACCTTGCGCTTGAACATATAGCTGAATGTCAGCGCCATCCCCTTGAAAAGCTCGGCCAGAAAGAAAGAGCGGGTTATTTTATTTAAGTTTTTCATTATATTAGGTTGCAGGCTACAGATAATAGTTTTCTGTAACCTGTTACCCGTAATCTGTAACCTCCTATCCAGGTAGTGCATCAAAATACACCAGCACGCCCGATACCAGTACGACCCAGAGTAATGTCAGGGGGAGGAAGACTTTCCAGCCCAGGCGCATTAACTGGTCATAGCGGTAGCGCGGAAATGCTGCACGCACCCATAAAAAGCAGAATAACAGGAATGATATTTTGGCAAAAAACCATATCGGCCCTGGTATCCAGGTTAAAAACTCGACGGAACCTGCAGGAAGCAGTCCGAAAAATGTTGGTGGCAGCCAGCCCCCGAGGAACAATATCGCACACATCCCGCTCATCAGAATCATATTGGCATATTCACCGAGGAAAAACAGTGCAAATGCCATGGAGGAATATTCCACGTTAAAACCGGCGACAAGCTCGGCTTCCGCTTCGGGCAGGTCAAACGGATGACGGTTGGTTTCGGCCAGTATACATATGAAAAATACTACCACCATCGGTGCCAGCAGGACATGCAGCCAGAACGGCATATCCGCCTGTGCTAAAACAATTTCACTCAGGTTTAGCGAACCCGCAACCAGCAGCATGGTGATTGCCGCAAAGCCAATCGCTACCTCATATGATACCATCTGTGCCGCCGAGCGAATCGCTCCCATAAAGGCATATTGCGAATTACTCGACCATCCGGCAATAATCACCCCGTAAACACCCAGCGAGGAAATCGCAAACAGATACAGCATCCCGACATTTATATCGGCCAGCACCATCCCTTCATCAAAGGGAATCACCGCCCATCCTATCATTGCAAGGATAAAGGTAAGCATCGGGGCGAGGATGAAAATAAACCCGTTGGCGCGGGAGGGAACAATCACCTCCTTGAACATCAGCTTGACACCATCGGCAAGCGGCTGCAACAGCCCAAGAGGCCCGACAACATTCGGTCCCTTGCGCATCTGCATGGCCGCAATCACCTTGCGCTCGGCATAGGTCAGATACGCCACCGCACCCAGTAATGGCAGCACAATCAGCAGGATATAACCGACTATCTGCGCCCCTGGAATTATATATGTATCAAGTAGTTCCTGCATTCATATTACCAAACTTTTCCTGTAGGAAATTGTTCAGTTTTTCAAGCTCCTGCAGATATATTTCTGCAATATTTTTATATACCTTCATTGCAAGATCACGATTATATGTGTGCGAAGTGAGGTTTCTGTCTTTTCGCATCTGCGTCCAGATTTCCTCATCCTCAATCCACCGCTTTTTATATGCCGCTTTCAATGTTTCCAATGGAAAATTTAATTCGATTTCTTCTTCCATTTCCAAACATTTTTTCAAACCTTTCCATGCAAGCTCAAATGTAAACTCAAACCGTTGAATTGTACCATCAATCTCCACGTCCCTGGAGGGATTGGGGTAGTCTTCCAGTGCCTCTTTAAGCCTTTCCACCGCATCACTTAACTTGTTCAGCGGCCTTTCAATTCTTTCGTCGCTCATATACAATTATTCCGTATTTATCTATATCGTTTTTCAACTCTTCCGATATTTCATCAATATTTACCATATCAATTTCCAGCAATGTCGGAGCCTCATCGGCCAGATCCTTTATATCAAACCAGTCCCAGCCTTTCGCTTCAGGACATGATATTGCAATATCTATATCCGAGCGCTCGGTATTATCACCGCGTGCGCGCGAACCGTATAATATAATTTTCTCAACCTTTTCATGTTGCGCAATATTATCCACAACCGCTTTTACCGATGGATGCATCTGGTTTCACGCTGCCTCCTTACTGGTTTCGACAAATTCGGCACTACAGGAGGCCATGGTTTTTGATGCACGACATATAGGGTTGGTCATGTAAAAATTGCTGTTATACGGAGTGAAGGCTGTACGGCTCATATTGGTATCGGCGGTGACATTTTCCCATTGCGTGGGGATTATTTCACCGATTTCAGCAAAATGCGGTGCGGTTTCCGCCAGTTTCTCCCTGATTTGTGTAAGGTTTTCGTAAGGCAGTTTATGGGCAGTTTTTTCGGATAACGCCTGTATTATTTTCCAGTCCTCCCATGCTTCACCTGGCGGGAATATGGCCTGTCTTGTGCGCTGTGCGCGGCCTTCCAGATTGACATAGGTTGCGTTCTTTTCGGTATATGCTGCGGCGGGCAGGATTACATCGGCTGCATGCGCTCCCGCATCACCATGATGGCCCTGATATATAACGAAACTTTTGCGTAGCTTGCTTGTGTCGATTTCATCCGCACCAAGCAGATATACCAGCTCGATTTTCTCACTTTCCGCAGCATCTAATATTTCGGCCACACTATATCCGCCATCGCCAGGTACAAAGCCGATATCCATTCCGCCAACCCGTGAAGCTGCGCTGTGCAGCACGTTAAACCCGTTCCAGCCTTCGGACTCACCATCAGGCAGCATGCCATATTGCTTGCAGATTTCCTGTGCTGCATCGATTATTGCTGCCCCGTCAGGTCGTAATAAAGCAGCCTCACCGATTATCACTATCGGCTTTCTGGCTTTTTTAAGCACATCAGCAAATTTATGTTTGCCAGATAGAATTTCTCCAATTATTTCAGGTGAATCACCCAGATTATTGACTTTGTATGTCAGATTTTCTTCCGCACCGATTGCAGCAATTTCAAACCCACCGCGCAGCCAGCGTTTGCGCAGCCTCACATTAACCATCGGTGCTTCATAACGCGGATTGGCGCCAATCAACAGGCAGGTATCGGCTTCTTCAATTCCTGCGATTGTCGTATTGAACAAATAGGAAGCGCGGGCGCCGGCAAATAATTTCGCACCATCCTGCCGGCAATCAATATGCGGGCTGTCAAACTTCTCCAGCAACTCCTTCAGCAAAAGCATGGACTCACAATCGGCCATATCCCCAGCAATTGCAGCGATTTTACTACCGTCAATCTGCTCCAGCCTATCCGCAACCGCCTCCAGCGCATCACCCCAGCTTGCCGCTTCCAGCTTGCCGTTCCTGCGGATATAAGGCTGGTCGAGGCGCTGGGTTTTCAGCCCGTCATAAGCAAAGCGGGTTTTGTCGGATATCCACTCCTCATTTATATCCTCATTCAGCCGTGGTAATATACGCATTACCTCATTTCCCCGCGAATCAACACGTATACTGGAACCCACCGCATCCATTACATCAATCGACTCGGTCTTGCGCAACTCCCAGCTACGTGCCTTGAACGCATATGGTTTTGAGGTCAGCGCGCCAACAGGACAAAGGTCGATAACATTGCCCGAAAGCTCGGATGATATTGATTTGCCGACGAAAGTGCCCACCTCCATATCCTCACCGCGGTTTACTGCTCCCATTTCATGCACCCCCGCAACATCATCAAGGAAGCGGATACAGCGTGTACAGTGGATACAGCGGGTCATATGCGGCTTGATAAGCGGCCCCATATATTTATCCTTAACCGAGCGCTTGTTTTCGGCAAAACGGTTAGTACCACCGCCGTAAGTCATGGACTGGTCCTGCAAGTCACACTCTCCGCCCTGATCGCAGATAGGGCAGTCAAGCGGATGATTTATCAGCAGAAATTCCATCACACCCTCGCGGGCTTTCTTCACCATCGCCGAGTTGGTACGCACCTTCATACCGTCAGCGGCAGGCATGGCACAGGATGCGGCAGGCTTCGGCGGACCAGGCTCCACCTCGACAAGGCACATACGGCAATTACCCGCAATCGACAGCCGCTCATGATAGCAGAAGCGCGGAATCTCCTCTCCCGCAAGCTCACATACCTGCAACAGGGTCATCCCATCCTCAAACTCAACCTCTTCGTTATTTACCGTCAGTTTTGGCATTAGTGATAAAAATCCTCTTTCTTTAATCCCGATTGCCTTACTATTGACGCAAAGGTTCCACGCGGTATGCTTGACTTCGGGTGCGGCACTATAACGGTTTTGGTTTCTTTTATATATTTCATATGGCTTCCCTTTTGTGATTTAAATACAAAACCGTTACGCTCCAGTACCTTTATAATTTCTTTCGAAGGCAGCATTTAAATATTCAACTGTCTGTCGCCAATCATTGCCATATCCACATTGACAAAATTTGCCGAATCGTTGTCCTCAAAATAAAGTTCCACCGCCTCTGCGATGTTGTCAATTGCCTCATCAACCGTATCCCCGAATGAGGCAACATCAACATTCAGGCATTGCGAAACATATTTGTCCTCTTCCTTGTAAATTATGTATTTTATGTCTTTCATTTTTTCTAGGCAGCCCTCTTGCTGTATTCGTCAATTCTGCGCTCGATTTCACCGCGGAAATGGCGGATTAAACCCTGTATCGGCCAGGCGGCGGCATCACCCAATGCACAAATCGTATGGCCTTCTACCTGCTTTGTAACATCAAGTAAATCATCAATTTCTTCCGGCCTGGCATCGCCTGTCACCATACGTTTCATTACCCTCCACATCCAGCCGGTACCCTCACGGCAGGGCGTACATTGCCCGCATGACTCATGCTTGTAAAAATGGCTAAGCCGTTCGATTGCCTGCACAATATCGGTTGATTTGTCCATAACAATCACCCCTGCAGTACCGAGGCCGGATTTCACCTCCTTCAGTGAGTCAAAATCCATATGCACGGTGTCGCATATATTCTTCGGAAGCAGCGGAACAGAAGAACCACCGGGTATTACCGCCAGCAGATTATCCCATCCGCCGCGTACTCCACCTGCATGTTTCTCAATCAGCTCACGCAGCGGGATACCCATTTCCTCCTCGACATTGCACGGATTATTGACATGGCCGGATATGCAGAAAACCTTGGTTCCGGAATTGTTAGTCTTGCCGAATGAAGCAAACCATTTCGCCCCGCGCCGCAGGATCGTCGGGGTTACGGCGATTGTCTCGACATTATTAACCGTAGTCGGACAGCCATAAAGTCCGGCACCGGCAGGGAAGGGAGGTTTCAGCCGCGGCTGGCCTTTCTTGCCTTCTATGCTTTCAATCAGGGCGGTTTCCTCACCGCAGATATACGCACCCGCCCCGCGATGCAGGTAAACATCGAAATCATAACCGGATTTACAGGCATTTTTGCCAATCAGACCGGCATCATAAGCCTCGTCTATTGCCGTTTGGATAGCAGAAGCCTCGTTATAAAACTCACCGCGGATATATATATAGGCCGCCACCGCATTCATCGCAAAACCGGCCAGCAATGCACCTTCCACCAATTTATGCGGGTCATGGCGCAATATGTCGCGGTCCTTGCAGGTGCCGGGCTCGCTCTCATCGGCATTGATAACCAGATAGGAAGGGCGGCCATCCGGCGGTTCCTTGGGCATAAACGACCATTTCAGGCCTGTCGGAAAGCCCGCACCACCGCGTCCGCGCAACCCGGAATCCTTCACCTGCCCGATAATCCACTCACTTCCCTTCGCCAGCAAATCCCCGGTATTATCCCAGTCACCCCGCTTGCGCGCAGCATCAAGCTCCGGACTGTCAAACCCGTATAAATTAGTGAAAATTCTATCTTCGTCCTTTAGCATTTATACATCCAGCTTATCGATGAACTTCTCTTTTAAAAGCAAATATGTCCGCTTCATTTCAGGAAAATTAGCTTTTACTTTCTGATATACCTCATCTGCAACATCTTCATCATATCGGTGTGAAGTCTTGTTCCTGCTATCCAGCATTTCAATCCAGACATCTGCCTCGTTAATCCATCCAACCTGATAGGCTCTTTTAACTGCGTCACGGGCAAACTTAATCTTTTCAGCACTGTCACCCATATATTCCTCAAGATGCTTAAAAGTTTTTCCAAAAAGCTCTATGACAAATTCAAACCTTGTAATCACTGAGTCTCTTGCCATAAATTTATCATCCATAGGCTCATCTATAACCTGTTCAAGCGCGGCAATTGCATCACCAAGCTTGACCAATGATACATACCATACCTCATTCAGAAAAATAATTTTGCCCTGTACATCAATATGTTTTTTTACATCTCCCTTAACCGTTCTGTAGTCTATAATATCCATCGGAAGTAAAGTAGCTTCCTGTAAGTCTTCCTCAATATCCAGCCAGTTTTTTTCACCTGTATGGTCAAAATCTATGGCAATATCATAATCCGAACGCTTTTCATTATCTCCACGGGCACGGGAGCCAAACAGCTTTACCCACTTCACCTGTTCGTATGCGGAAAGGCCGAAGATTGCCTTTTTCAGACTCTTATCCATCCTGTCCTCGTCCTTTGGAATTTGATTGATGTTTAAATAAAATTGGAATACTAAACTTTATTCTACTAACTGAACTATTTTCTTCTTTCTTATTATCTTTTCTTCCCAACCCTAAAGAGGCAACAATAATACCAACGTTTTTTTCAGTAGTAGACCCCCCTGATGCGTGAACGGCAACATCGAAGTCTACTTCACGTATTATTCCTCTTTTTCCATCAAAATGCCCATCATTAGGACGTATGTAGGTTCCCTTCAATTCTTCTTTGTCTTTGACATAATCTTGTGCGTTAGATACTCCTTCAACGATACTAATAAGTGTGCTTTTAATAAAGTTTTGCAATTCCATATCTTTACTCCCCCGAAGCCTTCTTCAGACTGGTCAACTCGCCGGTGGGGGCGGAGTTTTTACGGTTGATCTGCGTACCGATTTTCGGCTTTTTGCCAGCAGCCAGATCCTCTATAAGTTTCTCGATAATTTCCGGAGTCAGATCCTCGTAATAATCATCGTTAATCTGTACCATCGGAGCATTCACACATGCGCCGAGACACTCCACCTCAACCGTAGTAAACTTGCCGTCAGCGGAAATCTCCCCAAGCTTTTCCGTACCGGTTTTATTCAGACATGTCCTGGTAATTTTATCGGAGCCGCGCAGCCAGCAAGGAGTAGTCCGGCAAACCTGTATGAAATTTTCACCGACAGGCTGCATATTGAACATCGAGTAGAAAGTCGCCACCTCATAGACACGGATATATGGCATATCCAGCATATCGGCAACCGCATCCATAGCCGCAATCGGAAGCCATCCGCCTGCCTGCCGCTGTGCAATATCCAGCGCCGGAATAACCGCGCTCTGCTGCCGTCCTTCAGGATATTTCCCGATAATACCCCTTATCCGCTTTTCATTATCAGCGCTGAATTTAAACTCTTTTGGCTGGTCTTTCGCCGGCTCCCTTGAACTCATATCTGCATCCCAGAATTTGTTACAATCCAGCCCGACTCAATCGCATATATTATCTTCTATTGCAAGAACTTCGTTTAGATTACCCCTCCCGCTTGCGGGAGGGGAGAAAATCTGAGCAATCTATGATTGCCAGATTTTTGGGGAGGGAATGGTGAGGTGCCGAGTGCTGTGTGTTTAGTGCTGAGTATGTTCAGCAGGAGACCTAGCACTCAACACTCAGCACTTTGCACTTACATATTCCCCTACCAGAAATTCTGAAATCAAAGATTTCTAGAATTTCTTGCCTCCCCCGCAAGCGGGGGAGGTTAATTACCTGCCAAAGAAATATACAATCAGGAAAACTCCGAGCAGGGCGGCGGTGTAGAGGACGGTCTGGCTGATTGCCCAGTTGCGGCCTAGTGGTGCGGTTGTACCGTGCAGGTTGAATATATTGCGCTCGCACTTTCTGAGTGTTGCGGTTATGCTACCGGTGATGGATATTCCGACATTTGCCAGTATATCCCATATAGCTACAAAAACCTTGCGCAGAAACACCCGGTAAATCCAGTCCATATCGAGGCTTATGGTTTCGGTACGTTTGAGCATTCCAGTAAATTGTACGAACACAAAAAACGCCAGCCCTGCAAATAGCAACAACTGCAACTGCGATATCACATGCTCTGCTGTATAAGGCTGATAGCCGTTTTCCGCCGGTAACATATTATATAACAACTCATTGGGAAATACCGCAGGCGCTATGCACAACACCGACATGAAAACCATTGCCAGTCGCATATTTGCCGGTGGGTCTTTCGGACGCAATCCGGAGTCCTTCTGGAAAAACACGAACCACGGGAATTTTATTCCCGCATGCAGGAATACTCCGGCAGAAGCCGCTGCCAGCAGGAACCATGTTATCGCAAGATGAGCTTCTCCGGCGGCTGATGAAATCATTGATTTGCTGACAAACCCGCTTGTCCAGGGGAATGCGGAGATTGCCAGTGCGCCTATGATACCGCAGATAGTGGTGAGGTACATGCTGTTATATAACCCGCCGAGTTCGCTGCATTTGCGCCGTCCGGTCATAAGCAACACCGAACCGGCGGACATTAACAACAATGCTTTATATATAATGTGGCAGAAAGCATGGGCAGCAACCCCGAAACTGGCCATTTCCCCGCCGATTCCGACACCGGTTACCATAAATCCGACCTGATTTACGATACTGTATGACAGAATCCGCCTCATATCATTTTCCAGCATGGCATAGATGATTCCGTAGAATACCATGAACAACCCGATTGTGATTAGTATACTACTGCCGGAGAATAAGGTCAGAAGCACGAATACAGCAGTTTTGGTGGTAAATGCCGAGAGGAATACTGCACCGGTGGGGGAGCTTTCGGGATAGGCATCGGCCAGCCATGCGGAAAATGGCGGTGCGGCTGCATTTACCAGTATGCCGATTAGTATTCCCAGCACCCCTATATCGCCGAGGCTGATTTCGCTTAAAGATATTTCTGTCAGACCAGCCCAGCTAATTCCGGCGAATGGCTCGATTATCAGGGTTTCGGCGTAGATGTAATGTGCGGTGATTCCGGCGAGAAATATTGCTCCACCGAAGAAATGCATTGCGGCATAGCGCAGGGCGGCGGAGCGGGCTTTTCCGCTATTGCCGCACAACACGACTATGGTTGAGGCAATCGCCATGATTTCCCAGTAAACGAACAGGGTGAGGTAATCGCCGGAAAATGTGGCTCCTATTGCGCTTCCGGCATATATATATGCTGCGGAAAGCTCGGTAGTCGAGGCGTGTTTTACGGCAAATAACCCACCGGCAAATGCGGCTATACCGAATGCGGTAGCAAAAATTAGCGTAAAATCATGGGTTTTTAGTGGTTGTATATCGAATCCCAGATATTCTACTGTAAGTTCGGCCTGTGGCGGGATATTCCAGATATGCAGCAATGTCAGCGCAGGGATGGCAATAACAGCAGTGCTGCGCAACGGTTTGGGTAATAGTGGCAGTAGCAATCCGCCCAGAATCATTATAACGGAAGGAGGGAATATCATTTTTCACCCTCCTCATAAATTTCATAATAATTTTCAGGACGCTTCAGCACATATCCCAGCCATTTTGACACCACAATAATCGCTGCACAGGCCAGAAAACCGTATACAGCATTAAAAAATACCCAGGAATCTACTTTAAAATGCCCATGCGGGTGCATAAAAAACTGCAATCCGAGTGTAATCACAAGGACAACAATAAAGATGACCCACGCTTTTTTAATAATTTTTTGCTGCTTTTTCATATTCTACACCATATGTTTTACTGCACTACTAACCCAGCCAGCCACAGGAATAAGTCAGGATAAATAAAGGTTATTATTGTAGCAAGGGCGGTGATTGTGAGCGCTATTACTATCGGTAGCGGGGCTTCGCCATGCTGTACCGTTTTGCTGTCAGCACCCGCTTTTTCCTTCCTGAAAAATGCTGCGTAAACTATTGGCAGTAAGTACAGCGCATTCAGTACTGTACTGCCTATCAATACCCATATGAACCACTGCGACTGCTCATGCGCCCCCTGCATCAGGTAAAACTTGCTGATAAAACCCGCTGCAGGAGGCAGGCCGATCATCGAAACCGCACCAATGGCGAAAGCCGTCATAGTCCAGGGCATACGCCGACCTATCCCGTCCAGCTCGCTGATATATTTCTTGCCGGATGCTGTATAAATCGAACCAGCCGCAAAGAATAGCGTAATCTTGCCGAACGCATGGGCTGCTATATGAAAACCCGCCGCTATTATCGCTTTCGGCGCCAGCAGGCTGGCTGCCAGTACGATATATGACAACTGGCTGATAGTCGAATAGGCCAGCCGTCGCTTCAGGCTATCCTGCTTCAGGGCTATAATGGAAGCGGTAATTATTGTAAAGGAGGCCAGCCAGGGTAGCCATCCGCCCGCCCACCAGTTTTGTGATATAAGGTTCGATAAATTCTCAGTACCAAAAATATAAACGATTATTTTGAGAATTGCGAAAACTCCCGCTTTTACCACTGCAACAGCATGCAAAAGTGCACTAACGGGGGTAGGTGCAACCATAGCCGCTGGTAGCCATTTATGTACGGGCATAAGCGCAGCTTTACCCACTCCGTAGGCATAAAGCAGCAGCAATATGCCTGCTACCGCAGGAGTTACCTTACCAGTCAGTATCCCGCCAGGTTCAAAGTCCAGCGTGCCGGCAATATTGTATGTCCAGATAATTGCCACCATCTGCAAACCAATTGAAGTAGCAAGCAATATCCCCAGATATGTGCGCCCTGCCTTTTTGGCCTCCTCACTGCGATGGTGGGTAACAAGCGGGAATGTACAAAGTGTCAGGAACTCATAAAACAGGAACATCGTGAACAGGTTGCCGGCAAAGGCTATACCCATTGTGGCGAAAATCGACAATGCAAAGAAAACATAAAAACGGTTCTGGTTGGGTTCGTTATTCCCCCGCATATAACCTATCGAGTAGATGCTGGTCACAATCCACAGGAAAGAGGCTATCAAAGCAAATAACATACCGAGCGGGTCGATATAGAGCGACAATGAAAGGCCGGGCATTATATCGGCGATTATAACCGCTGGAATACCCCCGCTTCCGCCTTGCTGTGCCATAAGCAGCAGGTTGATAACGCATACCAGTAACACCACTCCGACGAAAATGACTATAGCATCACGTGCATTGGGATTGCGGGTGATGCCAGCCAGAAACGCACCGATTAAAGGTACAAACAGCGTAAACAATACTGCAAAGTCAGTGGTTATATTGAGATATGTCGCCAGTTGGATCATTTTTATAATATTTTGCGTATGTTATTCCGGGCGTTAGACGAGTAGGAAACCGAAGGTTTCCGTATAGAAGCCTTACGATGTGGAATCCAGTTGATAGATAATAGATGATAGAAGTTACCACCTCCTATAACCTGTAATCTAAAACCTACAACCTTTCCCTGGATCCCACATAGCTTATTTTCTAGCCAAATCAAAGATTTGGAGAAAGTATAGCTTCTGGGATGACATCCTGATATTCCAAGCCCCGTTTCTAAATGGCAAAATTAATGAATTCAATTAAAAGCTGTATGAAATGTGGCAATATGTCAGGATTTCGATAAAATTATGACATTTAATCAAAAATTAAATGTTTTTTAGATAAATTTTCTGTTATAATACTATGGGCTAGTAAGTTCGGTTTTTCTGGGAGGTGATTTTATGGCTACTGATCTTGGCAGACTCGAAAGTGACCCTCTCTTCCTTGGGCTAACCCGCCCTGCAATGATAATCGGCATAACCTATTCCTGGCTGATGCTGGAGATGGCTGCTGGTTACCTGGTTTTCATCAATGTTCCTTCGGGGAACAAGTTCCTTCCGTTAATTGAAGTTGTGGGGATTTCCCATGCTATAGGGCTTTATGCCTGTTCCAAAGAGCCGAAATTTATCGAACTGATTACAGTATGGGCGAAAACCTGGCCGAAATGTACCAATCGCAAATATCACGGCGGGCGGGCTTCATATGATTTACGCTGATTCTTCACACAGGAAATATAATGAGAATTAGAAAAAGACGTACGGTAAGGGCCTCATACGGCAAGCTGGAGAAGCCTGAATCCAAATTTATTCCTTATGAAGGACATTGGGATAGTAATACTATCCTGACCAAGAACAACGAGCTTTTGATGGTGATAAAGCTTGATGGTTATTCCTTTGAGACTGCCGATGATGAAGATGTTGATATGAAGAAGAGCGTACGCAACACGCTGTTCAAAAGTCTTGCCAAGGGTAATATTGCATTATGGTTTCATACAGTCAGGCGTAAGCGCAGGGTTAATACCGATGGCGAATTTACCGATATGTTCTGCCGTTATGTCGATGAGCAATGGCAGGAGAAACATTCCGATACCGAAAGCTATGTCAACGAGCTTTATATTTCCGTTCTTATAAAAAAGGATAAAAGCGGTTCGGCTGCGATAGATAATTTCATAAGGTCGGCTAAAAAGCGGTCAGAGAAGGATGGCTGGTTGGCCGATCTGAAAGCATTGCAGAAGGATTTGCACGAGATAACCTATCGTCTGCTTGGTTCGCTCAAGGAATACAGGGCACGATTGCTCGGGTTATACGAAACCAATGACGGAGTGTATTCCGAAGTGCTGGAGTTTCTGGGTTTTCTGTCGAATTGCGGGTATTATAATCCGGTACTTGTTCCTTCGGCAAATGCTGACCAGTATTTACCTACCCACAGATTATATTTTGGCCGCCGTACCATGGAAGCCAGAAGTCCATCCGGGGAATCGAGGTTTGCCGGGTGTTTATCGGTCAAGGAGTATGCTTCATATACTTCCGCCGGGATGATGGATGCCTTCCTGCAATTGCCATTTGAGTTTGTTATTTCACAGTCATATGTATTTTCCAACCGGGAATCGGCGATAAGCAAAATGTCTCTACACCAGAAGCGTATGTTGAGTGCTGGGGACAAGGGCGTATCGCAGGCGCTGGAATTATCGGAAGCGATGGATCTTGCACGTGGCGGACATATAGCTTTCGGCAAGCACCACTTTACCATATTTGCCTTTGAGTCTGACCTGAAGAAACTGGAAATTGCCATGTCACTATGTTATGCCGAGCTGGTCAATTCCGGTATAATTCCTTCACGTGAGACTATGGCAATGCAGGCCTGTTACTGGGCGCAGCTTCCCGGTAACCTTGAGTATATTGCAAGAGGTTCAGTGATAAATACGATGAATCTGGCCAGTTTTGCCTCGCTGCATAATTATCCGGTCGGGCGGGGGCAGAAGAATCATTGGGGACCGCCGGTTACCGTACTGGATACCACTTCCGGTACACCATACTACTTCAACTTCCATGTAAGGGATGTGGGGCATACGACGATTATCGGGCCTACCGGTGCCGGTAAGACGGTGCTGATGAATTTCCTTATGGCGCAGGCGCAGAAATTCAATGGCCGTATGTTCTTTTTCGACAAGGACCGTGGTGCGGAGATATTCATCCGGGCTATAGGTGGTATATATAGCGTTATTGAGCCTGGTAAGGTAACTCACTTTAATCCTCTGCAACTGGAGGAAAGTCATGAGAACAAGGCATTTCTGGCAGACTGGATAAAGGCGCTGGCACTGGCCAGTATTTCTACTGAAATCACTCCCGAAGAAATTGACCGTATTGCTGAAGCGGTTGAAGGTAATTATAAAATGTCAAAGGACAAACGGCGTTTGTCGGAGATAGCACCATTTCTTGGGCTTGAAGGGCCTGGTACACTGGCCGGGCGGATGAAGATGTGGCATGGCAAGGAATTGCGGGCGCAGATGTTTGATAATCCTACCGACGAGCTGGATTTCAGACGGGGAAACGTATTCGGGTTCGAGATGGGAGAGGTGTTGCAGGACGGGGTGAGTCTGGGGCCAGTCCTGTTATATCTGTTCCACAAAATCCAGCAGTCTCTTGATGGCACTCCAACAATGATTGTCCTCGATGAGGCCTGGGCGCTGATTGATAACGATGTATTCGGTCCAAGAATCAAGGACTGGCTGAAGACGCTGCGTAAGCTGAATGCGATGGTGGTGTTCGCTACCCAGAGTGTGGAGGATGCCAGTAAGAGTGATATCAGTGATACGCTTATCCAGCAGACTGCTACCCAGATATTCCTGCCCAACCCGAAAGCTACAGCGGAATATCAGGATAAATTCATGCTGACCAACCGGGAGTTTGCCATTATCAAGACTACCAATCCGGGTAGCCGCTATTTCCTTGTTAAGCAGGGATCAGAAGTGGTGGTGGCAAGGATAGATTTGTCAGGGCTTGAGGATATTATCAATGTGCTTTCCGGCCGGGCGGAGACGGTATTGTTACTGGATGAAATCAGGGAAGAGGTGGGAGATAACCCGCGTGACTGGCTACCGGTTTTCCTGAAGAGAGTGGGTGCGGACGAAGATGAAGATATTCTGTAAAAGATATTTTGTATTATCCCTGTGGCTGATATGCCTTGCATTCAGCCTCCTCAAGCCATTGCCCGCCCACGCCCAGGACCCCTGCCAGGATAATTTGACGTCTAATTGTTGTTTTAGTGCTGCAGTGTTTGCTCCATTTGGAGGAGCTGGTAGTGCTATGTGTGACCAGACAAACAAGTGTGAGCCATTGCTTGCGCCATTTGGGATATATGATCCAACGATCCTTACGCCTTGGGGGGTGCCGGTTTGTGACTATGTTGCGGCATGCAGGGCAAGCCCAGGGACTCATTGTTGTGATCTAATACCATATGGAGTTGTTACTGGATGTACAACATTTGCCTTTGTTTTTTCTGAAACAACCGGAGATCGTGGACAGGCCAATACATGTAGTGAATACGAGGTAATACGTCCAAAGGTTCCCGCCCGTATTGACCCAACGGAGCCGGATAAAGTCCTTCCCAAGATTCCAGGGTTATATTCCGACCGTTATCCTGGTTTTACCGCAAAGGTAATAAACTGCATACAGGGGATGATGACTGACAGCGTTGCAATGGATAACCCTAATAGTGCAAACCCTGCTGATGTCATCATTATACCATCTCCACTCGATTCTATAGTGAATATTCGTAATGGTGTAGCTAACCTAGTTACTGGTGCCCTTATACTTTATATTATGTTTTTCAGTGCCAAACTATTGTTGGGTGGAGTAAGAAATCTGAAAGGAGAAACAGCTGTAGTATTGTTAACTATGGTGATAGTGACGGTATTTACATATGAGGCTCACCTTGAGTTTTTTATAGGTTTATTCCTTGGTGCCCAGGAAGCACTGATTAATGTAGTTACAGAGGCGATAGGGGATGTGGATGTTAGATGTAACCGGTATGACAGTTTGTGGTACAGGGTAGACTGTACATTCGCCAAATTGATGGGAGTAAATCCACCGGTTGATGATGCTGATTTGGGTAATGCAGGTATACAAAGCTACCTTATTGCCAATGGTACAACAGTCAGTTTTGCAAATAGTATTCAGGTCAACAGTTATGATTCTGTGGCAGATTGGAATGCAGGAAGCTATCCGGAACCATATGATCTGGTAAACAAGGTATATGGCCATAATGCAGATGCATTTGCCGCTCCGTTCAGGATAATATGGGGAATGATGATGTCTCTGAATGGAATGACGCCAGTACTGTTTATACTGGCAGTGATAGTATTGCTACTGGTAACGGTAGCGTTTGCTTCTGCCATATTATTATATTTGTCTGCCTTTATTGCCGTGATATTTTTGGGGCTTATTGCCCCATTGATTATACCAACATTCCTGTTTCAATGGACAAGAGGAATTTTTACACAATGGTTGCAGTTATTGTTTGGGTTTATACTGCAACCTGCCCTGGTACTGGGGTATCTGGCATTCATGGTACAGATTATGTCCTTCTTTATTGATACTGGTACTCCTGATGACACTAGTGCTACTGGTATTAACGGTCTGAATCAAACTTATGCTCGTGTTCAAGATTTACCTGAAATTTGTATAAATCCTGATGGTAGTATTGTCAGTACTGGTGCAGATGCTGAGATGTGCCAATCAATTGCTCAGCGTTTCGGAAAAAAAGTGGTTATGTCTGGATGTAACCACAGGAGGGACAAGGATGGTAAAGTGATAGATGAAAGTGGTAACCCTGATATGCCAGGTTGTGATGTAAATTCTAATGTAGGAAAAACAATAACCGGAGGGGAAAAAGGAATAACCGCATGGGAGAATTTTGAGCCTTTTTCCAAAGCAGATCCTGTTGTGACAAATGGTGGAACGCTGGATTCAAGCAACCCTGATGATGCGGCAATTATTGAGGCAAATGCTGCAAATGCTAATAGGCTTTATCAGCAGGATTTTCTACAGGATTTTCTGGTGGTTGCAGTATTACTGGCCTTAACACTGTCTTTCATGCATAACGTAATGAATGCATCGAACCTAATAACCGGTCTAACCAACAGTCAGATAACCAAGAGTGTTGATTTATACAACAAGGTTTCCAGCCGTGTCAGCAAGGTAACACAGATGTAATAATTGGAAAAAATAAGATGATGATATGATGGCAAGAAGAAAGATACATATTTGTTTTATTGTAATAGCGATATTTGTGGCTAGTGCTGCGGTGAGGGTGTTTGCACATGAGGAGCTTACCAATCCGGGGCATGTGGCTGCATTTGAGGCAGGTGATAGTCTCCTTCATATACATGAGGAACGCACAGATCCCAGTGGTAAAATACATTACCCTAAAGTTTTCCTATTTCATCCAGGTGGGACGATGATAGACGATGGTAGTGCTATAGGGCAGGCTGGTGGTGGCCTATGGAACGATGAAAATGAAAATGGGATAATGGATGCGGGCGAAACGCCAGCAGTATGTGGTGTAGGAAACAGGAGCATAACTGCTAATATTATCACATGTATACAGGAGATACTTGATATAACTTCCGAGATATATTTGCGTACAGTGGTTAACAATACTGGCGATATAGTTGCAGCGGTTTTTTCTTTCGCCCTGATATTTCTTGGTTTCAAGATACTGCTTGGTCAAACTCAGATACAGCGAGAAACTGTGATGTTTATTCTGAAAGTCCTGGTTATTATAGGTTTTGCTACTAATGGTGATGTACTGGTTAATTATCGGGGTTATGTTGTAAATGGTTCGGTTGCGGTTGCTAATGTTATTGCTGGTGCAACGGATACAGGACTTGCAGGTGATGCCAATGTTCTTTTTCCTGGAAATCCGCCATGTTCCTATACTGCATTTGCTAATGGTTCTATACCATCGTCTGCCGTTGGGGAGATTAATGATACAGCGGATAGTACATTAACCAACACGGCGGTGTGGGATACTCTGGATTGCCAGCTATTCCAGTTATTTGGCCTGGATCAAAACCTTGAAAGCATAAATATGGGTGGACTGGCAATTGTAGGAGGTGGTTTATTACTTGCCGGACCGGTTGGGTTTCTGATTACCATGATGTTTTTAATGTTTATATTTGTGATTGCCAAAACTTTGGTGCAGGCAATGTTATTGTTTGTAGTCGCGATATTTGCAATCACTTTCCTTGCTGGTCTTGCCCCTATTATATTACCGCTGATGCTGTTTGCATGGACAAAGGATATAGTCGTAAAGTGGTTCAGGCATATATTAGTGTATTCCTTACAACCTATTATATTATTTGCATTTATGGTTATGGCGTTTGGACTTATCAATATGATTATATATGAGATTGGGCCGTATTATATTGATGATCACCCCAATGATCCTCTGGATCAGATAATGGGACTTGATGCTATGCTTGAGAACCCTGAGGACGTTAATGAGACGACAGTGTTTGTATCCAATGAACATCAGGTGGATTTGAATCTGAATGATGCAGATATGACTGATGAGGAGAGAGATTTCTGGGAAGCGGTTAGGGAAAATGGAGGACAGGTACCTGATGATTATGAACCACCAGCCAGTTATGGTGCGACCGGAACGGAAATTCAAGCATGGTATGATGATTTGGGAGGAGTTCTGGGAGATACAGTTAGCAGTATTTTTGGCGGCATACAAAGATTAACAATTAATGTTAAGGATTATATCGGCCAATGGCATGGATTTATTGCCGTACATTTGATGGCGGTGATATTATTTGTAACGCTGGTTTCCTTTATGAAACGAATGCCTGGAATTGTAAACCGGATGGTTGGTGAAGGTACGTTTGAGTCCATAGCCGCATATGCAACCAGAGCTTCCAATGCTCCTATGGAAGCGGCACATACCGGTGTTGGTATTGCTGCTTCGGGTGGTGCTGCGGCGGCCAGGAGGCTTGCAGGCCGTGGAGGTAAAGGAGGCGGCAAGGACAGTCCCACAGGCAAGGATGCCGGAAAAGGTGCAGGTGGCAAGGGTGGTGCAGCAGCTATGGGAATGGCGGTTGCCCGTAAAGGCATGGAAATGGCTAATACGATGAATGACCAGATGAAAAGCCAGTTCCGTGATGGTGCCGGTGGCGGCAATTCTAATTTGAGCAAAACGAAGTCCACTATAGGTGATGCGGCAAACAAGATGAAGAAAACCGGACAGGCTGCGGCAAGAGGTGCAGTACATGGTATGGCCGAGGGTGGGCCGAAGCGTGCTATCGTGGAGGGGGCCAAATCCGGAACCAAAGAGGCACTAAGACAAGGTGCGAAGGATGGTATACCTGATGCTAAGAAAGGTTCCGGTGGTGATAAGAGCGGCAAGCCTAAAGGGGGGGGTGATACCGGAAGAGAATTGAAACAGGAAATGGGTGGCAAGAAGCAGGAAAAACAACACCACGAATTAGGACAGCAACAAGGGCAAAGAAAAGAGCAGAGTCAAGAGCAGCAGCAGGAAAAAGGACAGGAACAGGAGATGGGCTATTAACAAAACAAAAATGACAGTGAGGCAAAAACGTGATATGGTAGGAAAGTGCTGAGGGCTGGGTGCTTAGTGTTGAGTCTCCTGTGGCAAACACTTGGCACTCAAAAAATGGGAATGTCATCCCGAACTCGTTTCGGGATCCATTTATCCAATGACCGAGTATTTATGATAGGTGACTGGGTGTTGTATTTTGAAAAACACATAATAAATTTGTCAGTTACGAAAATTTTGCCCAATGGATGCTGAAACAAGTTCAGCATGACAAATAAAAAGATGAAAACAAAACTATACAGAATATTTTTGACTATATTTATGGCGGTTAGCCTGTCGTCATGCATGATCCCTCAGGATATAATGTCGAATCTGACAGGTGACACTGGTTCGGAGTCGATAGCTGATATATTCCGTCTTGTGGATGATTCTGACCCCGGGTTTTTGAAGCTTGCCCTTGATGTTGACAGGGATGGCATCATTGATTTATCCGGCGTGGATGAGGAAGTAGGTGTAACAGCATGGCTAATAGGAAATATAGATGGTATTCTTGATCAGGCACGGGAGGCTATATTCCGGGTAATGAGCGACAATGACAGCTATCAGAACATCCTACATACATTACTGGCACTAGTAATAATGTTTTACGCTATATTCCTTATGCTTGGCCTGGCCGAAATATCGGGGTACCAAGCCACACTTACCTTTCTAAAAATAATACTTGTATGGAATTTTGCAACTAACTGGGCCTTGTTTGATAATTATATAGTTGATTTTTTTGAAGATCTTGTATTTCAGGTTTCCGCCGTCATGTCACAAACATTTGCTGCCAGTCCGGATATAGATGATACATTTGCAATAGTAGACGGCAACCTCAGTATGATGTTTTCCTGGCAGTATATGAAAGTTGTACTGGCGCTTTTCCTTGCTGGATGGACTGGTTGGATATATTCAATTTTGTTGTTCTTTGTACTACTGTTTTATCTCCATGCGATTATTGAAGCGGTTAAGGTGTTTATACTGGCGATGATTGCCCGCAGCCTGTTATATGCGCTGGCACCACTGTTTCTTGCATTTGCCCTGTTCAATCAGACAAGGACCTTGTTCTTTGGGTGGGTAGAGCAGCTTATTAACTTCTCTCTACAGCCGATTTTTGTATTTGCATTCCTTGGTATGTTCCATCTTGTATTGCAAGGATTCGTTATCGCTATAGTGCAGGATCCTGACATGGTGATAAGGTATGACCAGATTATTGATTCAGGGGCATTAGGGTTCTTTGGTATTAATTTCAACTGGTGGGTAATCGAGGGGGTTAATCCTACGCTCAAGCCACGGGTTGTTGGTCCTGGTGTACCGATTCCGGTGAGTCTGTGGACTGTGTTTGCCATATTGCTGCTGACATATCTGTTGAAGAATATGATTAAATGGTCGGTAGATGTTGCAGGCAGGCTGTCATCCGGTGCGGTATCGCTGGGGGATGTGCGTACCCCTGGTGCACAAACATTCCGTAAAGGAATGAAAATGCAGGCTACAGGCATTGCACAAGGGGTTAAGATGGCAACTGTCGGGGCCAAAGGATCGGATGGTGTAAGGCGCAGGAGTGTTGGCGGTGGGCTGTCGCAAATGGCTAAAGGTGCTTTATCACCGGTTCTTGGTACAGGGTTGGCGGGTGGTACACAGGCAGGGCGAGGGGAGTTTGTGAACTCATTCTATAAGGAAGCGTTCGGACGGGATGCACCGCAGCGGCCACAGTCGGGTAATAAAGCTGCCGGTAACCGCAATGATAGCGGCTTCGGCTCCGGCAATAAAAGCATGCGCTCCCCGATTATGAATATGAAGGAGTCAGGAATGAATGATAGTCTGAAGCCGAGGCAAAGAAGCAAGACTGCTGATGTTAAGGGAGCGCTTAAAGGAGGTACAAGGGGAGCTGCAACTGGCGCTGCTGCCGGGGCTGCCAGAGGAGCGGCGGAAGGTGCTGCTACTGGTGCTGCAAAATACGGAGCAAAAGGTGCAAAATTGGGAGCGAAAACCAAGTGGGCTGCCCCAATAGTAACCCCTATCACTACTGTTGGTGGTGCTGCGGTTGGCGCTGCTGTTGAGGGCACGAAAAAAGCAGCAGAGGGTGCTGCAAAGGGAGCTAAAGAGGGAGCAACTAAAGGGGCAGCAAAGGAAATGGAAAGAGAGCAAATCAAAAGTGACAGAAAGAGAATGGATGAAGCTAGAAAAAAACGGGATGAGAAAAATAAGGACAAGTAATTTTTATTAGGATAGACATGAAACAGGCATTTATAGAGTTTAAGGATAAGGCGAAGCCCGGATTTCTCGGGGTGTTCAGCACCGACATGATTGCAGAGGGGGCTCCGCAGGTATGGAATGTCACTTTCCAGGTAAACTACAGATCTGAAAAGGATCTGTTCCACATTATGAAAAAATTTGACCGGCAGAATGACCAGTTTGTCACGGGAGATATAGACAATTTGCCGGAAAAATATGCCTATCGTACCAAGGATGCGTTTTCCGCTGGAGATGAAAAATTCGTGCTTTATGAGGTGGGTAGGGATGCGGTGGAAGATTTCACAAAGAAATTTGTTGATATGCTGTCAAATGAGGGAGTGGTAGCGCATAAGGATATCAGGAACATATACAAAACCCTTGACCTTAAGCCGGACAAATCCCGTGATACTTCAAATGAGAGACTTTTCCATATCTAACCAAGGTGCCATTCTTGCCTGTTTTGCGAAGCAAGACAAGTAGAATCCGGTAACTTGGCCTGGGATGTTTTATAATATACTGTAACCCGCAAGAAGGGCACATCCCCCGACCCGCGCAAGGACCAGGGCCCCGGCGGCGCCCCGATGGGTGGTGGTAAAAAGAATGAATAGATAAGAGTCCAGCACCTATCCCCTGCATATCTCCCCTAAAGAAAAGTGATTTAGGTTTTGACACTTTGGAAATGCTTGGTTATTTCTAAGAAACCTTCTAAGTAGTTGCAGGGGTTGCAATATTATGTGCAGGTAATTTTTTATGTTGTTTGCGGGGATAGAGTGGTGCAGTCATACATTTAGACTCATAACTGTCCCCAATATATTAATATACAGGAGTATATGGGGCCATAGCTCAGCTGGGAGAGCGCAACGCTGGCAGCGTTGAGGTCAGGGGTTCGATCCCCCTTGGCTCCACCATTTTATCTGGATTAATGCTTTTACTTCAGGAAGTTATGAAGTGCTGTTAGCATTCAACCCACAAATCAACCTACAAATAGAATGCGGTTAGGGGTGAACAGTTATGAATATTTTCTCCCTACGTACTGTTATTTTATGCTCTTTTTTCTAAGTCTTTCCATGGGCATTCTATACAGTCCACAGGACAGACTACCACACTTTTAGGCGTGGGTGAGTATTCCAAAATTTTGATTTTGGTCAGCTTAATGAATCTGTAACCCGCAAAACAAGAAAAGAGCTCAGATTTACACAGGGGATCCTATCTTGCTTTGCCTTCTGTGATTTCCTGTTTTTGCTGTTTTTCGAGGATGTTTTGCATGGATTTTGATTTTATGAGGATTGGGTGGCCGGTTGTGGAGCGGGATGCGAAGTCTATTCTGTCTATTATGCCTTGTTTGGTGTTTGAGAGTCCCGACTTGAACCGCTGGGTGAATGGTCTGTCCTGCTGGTTATCGAACGAAGGCTTTGGTTCTTTCGGGTTTCCAACTTTATCATCCTTGTGCTTTTTGGCATGTTTTGGTCGCAATGCTTCCTTAATTCCTTCGCCGGAGCCTTTAAAGCTGCCGAATTCCTGCCTGATAGCAGCAGCATAATCGCCCAGATTTTTTCTTGCCCCTTCAATCTCGTTGCTGACAAGGTTTTTAACTGCCTGTTTCCTGTCCTTTCCTATTACATCGGTGAAGTTGACGGTTTTATCATTGTTGTTACCCTCCTTATCAAGTCCAATTATATCATGAACCGGGTTAATATCCTGAGATTTAAGCACTTTGTTCAATAAATACTTATCTATGGCTTTCTCATTGCCTGTAAATACATTCCTGTTGTCCGGATTATCCTTGTCCAGATTTTCTAGTAAACCTTTATCCCATAAATGTTCTATTACATCCTCACGGTTGGTCAGCCTTGCCTTATCCTCATCAGCATTGATTATATAATCGTAAACTTCCGCCTTGAGTTGCTCAAAAACCTGCTTCTGTTCCTTGTTCAGGGCTGCGCTTTTTAGAATACGTGAGTCATAGTTATATGCTTCATCCTGTATTTCTCCGGCGATGTTTTTCAGTGATTGTTCAGGCCGTGTCGACATTCACGCTAGCATGTGCCGAAAATGATGGTTTTCGAGAACCGTACTGCATCGTACTTAAGATGTACGTGAAGCACGGAAGCGCAGAAAATTATCATTTGCAGGCCATGATAGACTACCCCCACCTCCGGTGATATCATCTGCACCACCGGCGCCGGTTATCTTATTGTTACCAATATCTCCCTTGATTGTATCATCCCATCCGGTGCCGGCTACATTCTCAATGGATATCAGCCTGTCATTACGATCCCAGCCTTCTGCACGTCCCTCGGCAAGGTCAATTGTCATCTTGAGATCCCTGCCCATATATTCAATGCCGTTGAAGACATTGTAATTGGCCGTATCAATCCCACCACCGCCATTAACCTCCCGGAATTCTCCATCGCGCCAGTTGTAATTATAGCTGCGGGGAAGCTTGTCCCGTAAATAATTATGAAAATCATCATTACGAAACTTACTGCTAACCTCCGGCATTTCGTATAAAGCCTTCAGATTTATAACATCATCTCCGCCGGTTCCTGTGACCTCTATAACCTTTTTATCCGTCTCCGAAAGAGGCGGAGATACAGACTCTATGCCTATAAAATGCTTCTCCTTCAGGTCTATTGGGTGTACGTTTTCAATTATAATCCTGTGCCCGTCCGCCGGATCATCATCAAGGTGGATAATCGAGTTACCCTTGCCATCCGACTCAATGTTCAAATCACTCAGAGCCTTCAAATGACCCAGACTCTCATCCGATAAATCTATCTTCTCATTATTATCCGTAACATCAAAATCCGTTATCCTGTCAACATCACCCTTCTTATACTCAAACACAAATCGATCACCACCACCTCCTCCTGATATCAAATCATCCCCATCGCCACCATTAACAACATTAATTTTATCATTTCCAATGATAACATCGTCATACTTGGTACCAGTAATATTAGCCACTGCCTTATCTAGATAATCCTTAATACCAGACACTTCTTCCATAAATGTAGCGGAAGTCTTTAAATTCACATGCACTCCTTTATCTCCAGTAACACGGCTATAATCTACTAAGTCCATTTCATCCTTACCAATAAATATGGCTCGATCCTCTTCTGTTAAAGGAACAGTTTGTCCCCCTTCGGAACCAACAACTATATCATAATAGTCCTCTGGAAGCGGGTCATCGACATCTATATCAAATGCATTCTGTATGTATTCTGCAGTTTCATTAACAAATTCTGAGAAGTTTTCTGCCGCTTCTTCAAGCGAATCTGCCATATCCTTAATTTCGTGTTTAACATCTTCGATTACCTCTTTTGTTAGGTAGCCTGATTCAAAATTACTAGTAGCACCTGGGGCTGATACTGCTTCTCCATTTTCAATAGGAAAGCCTGGTTGGATACCTGCCTTTTCAAGTGCAGAGAAAACTGCACTATTACTGTTGCTGTAAATTGGATTATATTTGTGTTGACTATCCTGAATGTCAGAGAAGGCATCTATTAGTTGATATAATTTAGGAAGCATCTCGGTTGCCGTACCTTCATCAACTGTAATACGCGGAGAATTAACTTCATAGTCAAGACCAGAAGTCGGATACCTATTACCTTCGAATAAAGTTTCTGAATTTCTTGGTCCAAGAAAGCCAACAGTAGAAATCACATTTCCATAGGGAGAATCAGATGTTGGGTCTGCCGCTACTGCTCCTAACATTCCTGCTGCAACAACTGGAATTTGACCAAATGTTCCTTCAGGTGAAGTACTAGGCCCACCTCTCAAAAAAATAGTTAGGCTTCCACCACTTTCACTTTCCAGAGTATATAAAACATTCAGGTGTTTATTACCAAGTGCGACCGAAGTTGTACCAACTTCAATTCTAGCTGTAATATTTTCAGTCGGCAGAGCAGCAAAAGCCTCTTTTACTGACTGTGCGGAACTAGGCACTGGATTTCCTACTACATAAATAGACATAAAATTTCTCCTTAAGTTGTTAAATTATGGCCCCGTGAATGCTGCCGAAACGTTGATTAAAGCTATTTCAGATGCCCCACTGACCTCTACAATTACACGCCAATCAGATTTAATAAGAAAATCCTCTTTAATATGGCTAAAATACACTACTCTTTTTACTTCTTTGTTAATTTCCGATTTTTCCAATTCACCATTCTTTACTCTTTTAGCGTATTCTTCACGCGATAATAGTGCATTGGCTCCCTCTTCGAGTAAGTACTTATTTTTGTTATATTCATTTATATCACCTTCAGTCATTTCCATTCCAACATCGTTAAGATAGTTAATAAGCACATTAACATCGCTCCCTATAGGAAAACGCTTTATTAACCCTTTCTGTGCCTCTTCTGAATTTTTGTAATTAAATTCAGGTGCTGGTTTAGTGTCAGACATATCATCCTCCAAAAATATAAATAGAATGCCTAGTACGCATATTATTATGACAAGTTTTTTCATTATATTACTTTTCTCAATTTATCATTACGGTCACCTTAGGTAGTAATAGCCACCCTTATTGCCTGTTGAATCCAGAAATATTTCCCAGTCTGTTGGCAAAGCAGGTGTGCTGCCTGAGCTTCTGTAAGCATGCTCGGAAAAAACTGCGTATTCATAAGGTGTTACCATTTTTTACCTCCTATTATTATGACAATCCAATTCAGAAGATCATCCCCACCCAATCCTTTAAGCTCGTTATTGTCATCAGTACCAGTAATAAAATCGTTAACAGGAGAACCTATTACATTTTCTATATCTACAAGATTGTCTTGAAAATTCTTGTTATGAAGTTTAGGAGCTTCGTGAAGCTGTGCCTTCTGCTGATTTAGGTTAATTATTAACTCATCGGGTTCTTCTGTAGGTAGCTTAGGTCCTCCCAGTACCCTTATGGATTCATAACTTACAGTATCTATACCTTCACCACCAAATATATAATCATTTCCATTTCCTGCGGAAACCAAGTCATTTCCATCAAGGGCTATAATAAGGCGGTCTTCGTTTTTATTAATTCCCGCCGAAGTTTTATCTATTTCTGTATTAAGCTCATTAGGGGTATTATCCCCAATTAGTACATTTTCCACCCTTATACCTATTTTATATGTTAGTTGATATGCTGAGGTGGGTGGTAGCATGAGTGCACCCTCAAACTTCAGAGTTTGTCATTTAGCGTATGCGCCACCCACTTTCACAAACACCTCGAACAGTTGCCAGATCCCAGAACCACACTCTGAGAGATCGCGTATAAGGCGGAGGAAGTTTGCAACTCAACACAACTTGGGAGCGTATATCATGAAAGAAATCATTGCAATCGATGTTTCAAAACATCACATAGACGTTTATGACAGCAAATCACAGCGTCATGAACGCCTACCAGCTGATACTATCCAATCTTGGATAAAAACTATCAGATCACGCAAAAATATTCTGGTTGTTATGGAGGCAACCGGGATCTATAGCAAGCGCTTACAGCGCGCACTACAAGATCATGAAATCAGTGTCAGTGTAGTAAATCCGCGTTATATCAGAAGATATGCGCAAGCCTGCGGCATTCTTGCCAAGACTGATAAGATCGATGCCAGAATTATCGCAGAATATGCTATTTCTTGTTCGCCAAAAGAAACAGAAAAACTCGATGATAGTCTGATCAAATTACAATCTCTTGTGAAGCGTCGTCAGCAACTCAACACCAGTATTATAGAAGAGAAGTGCCACCTTGAATCTTGTGAAGACTATGAGATGGAAGAAATTATAATGCAGCATATTGATTTCCTGAAAGATCAAATGAAAGTGATGGAAAAATCTATTGAGCAGCTTATTGAAAACACTGGCTCTCTCAATGAGAAAGCCAGAATTATTACTTCCATGCCTGGTGCTGGAAAGGTTCTGGCAGCCACTTTGATAGCGGAAATGCCGGAGTTGGGAACGCTTGATAGAAATGAAATTGCAGCTCTATCTGGCTTGGCTCCATTTAACCGTGATAGCGGGAATCTCAGAGGCAGACGTTCCATATATGGCGGCCGGACAAATGTACGGAAAGTATTGTATATGGTAGCATTGGTGGCAAAGCAGTGTAATCCATGGGCGAAGAATATTTATCAGAACCTGTCAGATAACGGCAAACCATTCAAAGTAGCTATAACCGCCCTGATGAGAAAAATTATCATCGCCTTGAACTCAATGCTCAAACACAATCAAATGTGGAAAGCTTAACCCGAAAAAAAGACAGTTGCTATTACAAAAGGGAGGCCAAGCAATGCCAAACTTGCTCCTGTTCCCCTTTTATAGATATTGGTGAAAATATGTATTATGTCAGCAACGACTAAACCTGCGCAATAAATCAAACAAAAAACTATCAAGTAATGTTTTGATGGTTTCACTAAGGTGGCTTCTGATTTCTTGGTTATAGGTTCCATATATAATCCTTATCTGTTAATCTTTCTAATACAAAAGTCATGATTTTCTCTCCTTCATTTTCTTCTGCAACTCTGGGTTTTACAGGAGGTTAGTATAAAAATGGCAGTAATCCATACTATAAGTCAAGCTTTATTAACAAACGTTAAACTCTCGGTATAATAACAGCACCCCCATTCTCTACCTGAAAGATAGTGCTGTAAAGAAACTGTTACAGAAGTGGTGTTTTTTAAAGCAAATACTTCTACCAACAAACAGACAACTTCTAATTTTTTATCCTCTCTTTTTCTTGTGCTACAGAACTGTTTTCTGTCACAGATAACACAACTTCAATAGCAGTCCTGTGCTTCTTCCACCGCTATACTTCTAACCAGGGTGGCAATATTCTTTTTTATACTTTGATTAGAAATTCTATGAAAATTACTGACTAAATGCTCAGGTACTGTTATGTAATTAATTATACTTTTGTTGCTGGTTAAAATCACCGTTCCACCAGGCAGAGCACGCAGTGCATAGTGGGGCTATGTGCAAGTGCTTTAACGCAGTGGGCGGTGATTTTAACCGCAACCGAAGGCCATAGCTTATTTTGCCGATTAACTGCGGGAAATTTCTTGCAAATAGGAACCACTATTAGCTGCAAAATTTCCCTTGTTTCTCAACAAAATAAGCGTCATGGCAAAAGTATAATTAATTACATAACAGTGCCTAATTTCCTTTTCGTTTATCTTTTCAATAAAGTAAACTTCTTCTGTAGGGTGGTATTCCCTGGCATTATCAATATTTTGCTGCTGAATACATTCATCAAAGCCTTCAAAAAAATACCCGGGTGAAATGCCTAAAATGACTGAAAATTCAAATAGCCTAGAGCAACCAATCCGGTTGATGCCACGCTCATATTTTTGCACCTGCTGAAAAGTAATGCCAACCTTGCTACCGAGCTTATCCTGACTCATACCGCACATTATCCTTCGCTGTCGCAGTCGCATCCCGACATATACATCGAATGGATGCGGATTTGCAGAACTGTACTTATCATCCGGTTTACGGATCATTTTACTAACCATTGTTTGGATTTGCTATCGAATTGCGCCAGGTAGACGTTACTATCCGTGCATTCCAGCCTGTAAGCCTGACTTTGTTGGTCAGGTTTTATCCTGTTGTCTATTCCTGTACATTGGTTGCCGGAATTGCGGATAGTATGGGTGAAAGCCCGCTTCTCGCATTCATAGATAAACTGGATGGCGTATTTTGGGTTTCTGCTGGTAAGTCTGCTGTCACGCGACCATTTCTTCTTACGGCATGTTTTTCGTTCTTCTCTCTCAAGTGGCAGGCATTCCAGAAAATCCATACATAACCTTATGTCTGCGTCTCCGGCATCCTCTATTGCGTTAGCCTTTACCTGTTCAGGTGTCTCCTGCTCAAAAAAGATAGTACAGCTAGTGGTAGTGAATAGTAATAAGGATAGGGTGATTCTACTTATTGTCATGCTTTGTACTCCGTTTTTATAGAAAAAGACCACCACTATATTTGTAAAGTGGTGGCCGGGAGTCAAAAAGCTGCAATAGAACAACCGCAACGGTCTTTAACCTTACGGCCTGGACATCCAGTGATAACCGGTTCAAAGAACCGGAAAGCACCACCGTTGCCTCCCGGCCATAAGGAGAAGAACCTCATGTTTCTTTGAGCCGGGAAACAAGTTTATGTCGTGTTTCACGACACCTATTGCGGGATTTTTGAGTCCCGGAGCCGTTTTTTGTTACTTATGTGTCGGCTCAACACATTCCTTACAGGGTAAAGTAAAATGTGCTTGTTGCAAGCGATAAAACCCTGAATTTCTTATGGCTCCCGTTCAAAGCCATTAAGGTCATACTAAGATAATAAACTTTAAATGACAACAAAAAAGAGAGTTATCAATCTCGCGGTTATGGCGCATGCTTCTGTATCTTCTTTTTGTTCTTATCAAAAAAGGAGGCACTATGTCGCATTCACTCACGAAAGGAAATATTATTGGTAAACGGCTACAAAAAATACGCAAAGAAGCCGAAATAGGTCAGGTGGAACTTGCTGCTATGATGTGTGTAGATAAGAATATCAAGATGGAACGCACGACAATCTCTCAAATTGAGCGTGGTTTACGGGCGGTGAAGGATAAGGAAATCCTTGCATTTTGTAAATTACTAAAAATAACACCTAATCAGCTATTTGGATACGACGATATATAAGCAAATATGTTTGACCCAAAGAGATTGATCTACTCCCAAGCAGCCATCCCCTTTATACGAAGTTCAGAAAAGACAGCTTACCTGCTTGCCAATTCTTAAACTACACACCGGCTAATTAGGCCATTAAACTCTCACGGTGGTACCAAGGGGGGTACCAAAAAGTTTTTTTATGTTGTACCAAAAAAATCCTAATCTCAAATATCGTTGTTATTCAGTGTATTATATGGTGGGTGGAGAGGGACTCGAACCCCCGACCTACTGGGTGTAAATTAGAGATTCGTTATTTTCCCCTGTTTTTATTAACTTTTATATATTGTGATATATTGCTGATTATACTTGCTTTTATGCAGGTTTTCATTATTATGCATTTGGATGTTTCAGGCAATGTTTTTATTTCTTGTGCTACCTATTTGCTACCTAGAATAATGACCAAACTGACCAAGACAGTGATTGAAAAACAGGCTCCTGGGCAAAAGGACATTATCCTCTGGGACGGTCAGTTAAGAGGGTTTGGTTGCAAGATAACCCCAAAGGGCCGTCGGGTATATTTCCTGTATTACCGCACTAATGATGGCAGGCAGCGTAGGCCTGCCATTGGCGTTCATGGCGAGGTTACCTGTGAGAATGCACGTAGAATCGCCCAGCAATGGCTGACTGACATAGCGAACGGCGATGACCCTTCAGGACAAAGACAGGCTGCTCGTAATATAATCACTGTGTCAGAATTAATGGAGCTTTATATGGAAGACCGTCTCCCCCATCTGAAGCCACGAAGCAAGGCAGAAATACAACGTATACAGGATAAATACATTATTCCGCAGATTGGTCATATGAAAATCACCCACCTCTCCCGCGATGATATCCGTAGGCTGTTTCGTAATTACACGGACATTCCATATATGGCCAATCGTATACTTGAAACTATTTCCAGCACGTTCTCCTTTGCCGAGTCAGAGGGGTATATACCCCACGGCAGCAATCCATGTAGGGGTATCAGAAAGAATGAAGAAAAAAGTCGGGAAAGATTCCTGAATACACAGGAGATAAATAATCTCAGTAATGTTTTGTCAGAGGTGGAAAGAAATCGTACAGAATCCCCGAGCGTAATCGCGGCCATCAGGTTGCTGGTTTTTACCGGCTGCCGGTTGAATGAAATCCTGACTCTGAAATGGCAATATGTCAATTTTGAGAATTGCTGCCTTAGCCTTCCTGATAGTAAAACTGGAGCAAAAACCGTTTACCTGTCACCCGCCGCACTGGAGGTTCTGTCCAATATCAGGCCTTTAAATGGTAATCCATATGTCATAGCAGGCAAGAATGAAAACTCTCATCTCGTTAACCTGCAGAAGCCCTGGAGGCGTATCAGGTCACAGGCCGGCCTTGATGACGTACGTATACATGACTTAAGGCATACATTTGCATCAGTTGCAGCCGCAAACGGACTTTCCCTGCCGATAATAGGTGCCTTGCTGGGACATAAAAGAGCGCAGACAACTGACCGCTATGCCCATCTGGTTGCAGACCCGCTTAAGGAAGCTGCAAATACTATAGGGAGTCGAATAAATTCGGCGATGTCAGTAAAGGAAACTGCTCCACTTTTAGCTTTAGTACATTCAGAAAAGGAGGGCTAGAACATGCCCGGAACCAAAAAACCTCAGGAAAAGACCAGAACGGCAAAAAAGTTGAATAATGTCTTTGATATGGAACGGGATGCAGAAGATTTACAAAAATTCCTGAAATTGGAAAACGGCAAATTGGAAGATCTGCTTGATATCCTGAATGATATAGGAAAAAAATTTCAATCTGTTTCTGAACCTGTCAGCCTGTCTACCGGTTCCCAAAAGAAGCTGCTGTTAGATAATGTATCAAAACCTCTGAAAAAAACTGTAGAATGTCTGAACGACATGGACTCTGACACCCTAAACCTTGTGGCAATGAACTACCCTGAAAATCTTTCTCCAGGGATTGAATATCTTGAGCAGGATATTGACGGTATCAAACGACTGAAGGCCGTAGTAAGTATTTTACTAAAGGAAGATTTTATTGACGGCAGTACCACAGCTTCTTCCGGAAAGGGAGCGAATCTGAACTGGCTGTGCAATCAGCTATTGTCCGTTTATGAGGATTACACAGGGCGTAAGGTTTCTTTGTATTATAACAAAACCTCCAGGGGATATGTAACCCCTGACCCTCAAAATAGATCCATTTTACCATTTATTTCATTCTGTATAGAAAAAATTACCGGTGAAAAACCGACCAGTCAGGCTATTGCCAAGAGGCTCGAACGAGCCCGTGTAGCTTCCAAATAATCACGTCCCCCTCTCGACAGGACAAACCAGGTGCAGTTTTATGTACCTGGTTTGTCCAGCATTTTATTCTTATAAATCAATATTTTGCTGGAATGCGCATAAGATTCGGGCATAATGTTTCCCAACAGGGGAAAACAGTGTGGGAAAAATGCAAAATCGTTCACAAGCTGAAATTGCCGAAATTGCCGCCGAGATTCGTAAAGCGAATGACAATGTGCCGCTTTACATAAATGAGAATGAGGCCGCTACAATTACAGGCCTGGAGGTTGCATCGCTACGAAAACGCCGCTGGCAGGGTGTACCTCCGCTTTTTTTTAAGTTTGGCCGTGCGGTGCGCTACGAATATTTCCACCTCCACGAATGGATGGCAGGTTGTGCATGCACCTCCACATCAGAGCACAAAAGATAAGGAGACAGAGAGCAGAGCGCAACTATGCGTCAGAATAATTTGAAATACCATAACTTCAAAGGCTTTCATTCTTGAAGCTATGGAGATGGCTGATATTTATGCGTCACACTAATGCAGGCGATTGCCAAAGGCTCAAGTCTGCTAAAACGTGGTCTCGGTTCGTATCAGTTTTAGCAAGCCGTTAGAATGGGATCCTGGGAAAGCGGCACCTGAACTCTCATGCAGAATCAGCCTAGGGCGGGAATACTACCGTAAGTCTGCAACCGCTAGCGAGTATTATGTCTGGCGGGCCTTGACGCGATGGGATGGCTCCGAGAGTGCTAGTCTTATGCGAGGCACAAGAGCACCCCACAGCTAAATTGTCCAAGCTGTGGGTAAGGGACTCTTTTGCCTTTTGCTCCAGGATTCACCAAGAGTGCTATAATACTGATCATTATGTTTAAGGATTCTGACTTTCCAGAGTGGGTGAATGATTCCTGTGGTTGCTATATACATAATCATGTACAGAGTTAAAGAAATGCCAGATCAAACCTTCTTTTTGTGTGTAATTTTTATTGATTTTTTGTCGAAAATTTTCTTTATATATTTTAAAAGCAAGGGGGCATGGCGGAACGCAGTGAAAGGTGCAACCTGTCATTACCGGTATTTGTCCGCATGCCCATCCCTGTATCCCCTAGAAGTTGTATCCCAGGCCTATGCTGAAGGTTATGGCGTCCTCGACGACATCGGAGTCCATGGCGATATAGCGCACCATGCCACGGGCGGAGATATTGCTGTTAAGTGCAAGCTGCCCGCCGATTCCAAGTCGCAATGCGGTACTGTCTTCGGAATCAGTAAGGTCAACGGTACCAATACCGGACAGGGTTGCGGTTCCGGAAGCGTCCAGTTCATAAAAACCGACGCCAACTTCCCCTATAACTTCAAGCTCATCATTTTGGTCAATCGGCAGATATCCAATCGCATCTATCGTCCAGCCGGATGCCTCGGTCTCCAGATTGCTGGTTCCTGATATGCCAGCAACACTACCGCTGAAGCTGGTTTCCTCGCTGAAGGATTTGGTGTAACCCACCTCCAGTCCGAAGTGCCTGCCCGTACGTATGCCGATATGCGGTACAACGGAACTGTAGCTGTCTGCATAGATATTATCAAAGCTGAAGTCTGGCGCAAGGTCATCCAGGCTTGCCGAGATGAACTGGTATTCCAGCCCGACATAAGGACGGATGCCGGATTGCCGGGTGCCGGTATCCTGTGCTTTTGCCTGCGTGGCAAAGGTCGCGGATATCAGGCCGGTTGAAAGAAATAATGAGGTGAAAAATCTGGTTCTGGTCATCTTAAAGCTCCCGTTTGTTATGGTGAAACAAAAAAGACTACCAATCAGAAGACTGGTAGCCGGGAAGTTAAGAAACCTATCCGATGAGAGGCCACGACGCCTTTAGCGCGCACGCCTGTTATATAACGCCGTCTTCCCGACCACGTAGGTCAAGGAAAACAGCAAATTTAGTTACGGTGTTTGCTTGCACCGCATCGGAATAGAGGTTCTTAAGCCCCGGAGCAGCTATGTAAAACACTGCTCTGCATCAACCAATAATCCTTTATGCAAAAACGGTCAAGCGGTTTAGGAAAGAAATCCTGTAACCACTGCTTATAGCCAGTTGCACGCCACCAAATGCAAGTATGACTACAAGGCAAGTACAATTATGTTCACATAAATCCCAACACAATCTGGGGAAAACCGGAAGCCGATCCGCAATTATGCGTATTTGAATTTTTTGTTAAATTGCACTACTGAAAGCTTCTTTTCCTATGTTCCAAGAAATGGTCGACAACTACAAATAGTATTTCTATAATGAGCGGTGGAGCCGTACCAGATGTCTGTTGCAACTACAGTCAAATACCCCGAAGAAGAGCAGGAGCAGGAAGAAATTGCCTCTCATGAGTTAGATTTTAGTCTGGTTTCCAAAGTAAATCTGGCGCAACAGCAGAATGAAATTCCACTTCTGGAAACTCTCACGTTCAAAAATAACACACAGGAAGATATAAAAAATGTATGCATAACGCTTGCTGCAGACCTGGCTTTTCTGCAGGAGAAACAATGGCGTATTGAGAGAATAAAAGCTGGCGGCATATTCACACCCAAGCAAAAGGATGTAACCCTGATTCGTAGTTTTCTGGCTAACTGCGAGGAAACGCTCAGAACAACGTTACAAGTAATCGTTACATCTGACAGTCGGATATTGTTGACTGAAGAGAGGCCGGTAGAAGTCCTGCCTGCGGATGTGTGGGGAGGAATGGGGCATTTTCCTGAACTTACAGCTGCATTTTGTCGTCCCAATGACTCTTCTGTTGAAAAAATACTCAAGAAGGCTGCCGGCATTCTGAAAAGTTTGGGAAAAGGTATTATCTTGAACGGGTATAATGCCGAGGACAAACGGAATGTATACACTCAAATATCCTCGATTTACAGCGCGATTGCAGGATATGGCATTGACTACACAAATCCTCCGGCCAACTTCGAATATGAAGGACAGAGAGTCAGATCTCCCAGTCAGATTCTGAAGTCAGGCCTTGGAACATGTTTTGACTTATCACTCCTGATGGCTGCATGCTTGGAACAGTGCGGGTTAAATCCGATAATTTTATTTGGGCAGGAGCATAGCCTCGTAGGATGCTGGCTGGTGGAAGATGATTTTTCTGCTGTAGTTGTGGATGATTTGCAGTCTATACGCAAGCGTGAGCAGTTGAAGGAACTGGTGCTTATAGAAACAACACTCCTGACCAGCAGCCATGTCCCTGCTTTCAAAAATGCCGTGCATCAAGGAGCCAAGCATTTGCTGCAAGATGACACTTTTGAATGTGCGGTAGATATAAAGCGGGCGCGCATGAGTCACATTCGTCCAGTTTCCGATAAAGACCATACGGTTGTGAAAATGGTGGATGTTGCCCGTAACACGGATACAGTAAACAGTGCATTTGCTGAACATCTTATGCCATCTTTGGAAGATGCCTATGAACTGGCAGATATAGAAATAGTGGAATCCGAAGAAAAACCCAGTACTCCTGAAGAAAGAATTGAACACTGGAAGCTGAAGTTACTGGACTTAAGCAAGCGTAATAGGTTGCTTAATTATAAACCTGGAAAGCAGGCCGTTCCCATTTTCTGTCCGGAACCTGCAGCTCTTGAAGATAGGTTGGCGGCTGATGAACGGTTAAAATTGGTATCTATGCTGCAGCTAATGGATGGTTCCGATCCTAGAAGCCAGTTATTGTTTGAAGAGCGCCACGGTAAGGAGGCAAAGGTGGAATATGCAATATCCGCTCTGAGCAAAAAGGACCTGCTGGTTGATTTGCAGGAGCAGGAGATGTATGCAAGGCTTGTGGGGCTTTACCGCAAGGCCAGACATGATTTGGAGGAAGGAGGAGCAAACACACTTTTTGTAGTAATAGGCTTCCTTACCTGGAAAGAGAGCGAAACATCCGACAGGAGTTGGAAAGCTCCCCTGATTCTTCTTCCTGTTACACTTGAACGCAAAAGTGTACAGTCTGGTTTTCGACTTATCATGCGGGACGAGGACCCAATTTTTAATCCCACATTGCTGGAAATGTTGCGGCAGGATTTCAATTTGACGATTCCGTTACTTGAGGAAGATTTGCCAACAGACCACTCAGGCCTGGATATTCCTAAAATTCTGCAAATAGTCCGCCATTCCGTACGAGATATCAGGGGCTGGGAAGTGACGGAAGATGTGATACTGTCCACATTTTCCTTCAGCAAACATCTTATGTGGAAGGATTTGCAGGATAATAGCGACCTTCTTAAAGAAAATCCCGTAGTTAAACATCTGATAGATGATCCTCAGAGCCCATACCGTGATCAAGGAAATTTTCCTCACCCCGACAAGCTAGATAATCGCTATAGCCCAATTGATACTTTCTGTCCTCTTTCGGCTGATGGCTATCAGATGGCGGCAATATATGCGGCGGCAGAAGGAAAGGATTTTGTGCTCGTAGGACCTCCTGGTACCGGAAAGTCCCAGACCATTGCAAATATGGTCATTCAAATGATGGCTATGGGCAGAACCGTATTGTTTGTATCTGAAAAAATGGCAGCGCTGGATGTTGTCTATCGTCGCCTGAAAGATGTGGGATTTGGTGATTTTTGCCTCGAATTGCATTCCTCTAAGGCAAATAAAAAATCTGTTCTTGCCCAGCTAGGCAATGCATGGGACAGCGCAAACCGTGCCGTACAAGCAGAAAACTGGGAAGATGTTGCACGGAGAATTGCAGTATTACGTACGCAACTCAATGAATACCCTGTACGTTTGCATCGTCAATACAGGAATGGCCTGACTCCTTACAAAGCTTTAAGCCGTGTTATTGGAGAAAAAGCGAAGACTTTTGTGTCTTTTGCATGGACAGAAACGGGTCGGCACGATAGTACAGAGCTTGATATTATCCGTGACCTGACCAGAAAACTCAAAGTAGCGGCGACAGATATCGGTATCGTTGCAGAAAATCCCTTTACGTCTATTGTTCGAGGAGAGTGGTCCCCGCTCTGGCAGGAAAAATTTGAACAGATGGTCAGGAAGCTCATTTCTCAAATCATAGATTACAAAGAAAAACTGGAAAGCGTTCTGGACGCGTTGTCCTTACAAAATCTGCAGACTTCCTCCAGGGAGCAGAATGACGCCCTGTATGCGCTTGTCAAGCTTCTGCAACAAGTGGAGAACCGTCAACTTGCTTTTACTTTTTCTCCAGATGTTAAGGAGATTAAATCAGCGCTTGTGCAGGCAAGCACTATCACCAACGAGTATAATAGTGAAAAAAAGGAGTTTTCCTGCAAATATAAAGGCGATGCTCTTGAAGTAAATGCTACCCAACTTGGACAAATATGGGAAGAAGCCCGGAATATAGTCGCGGATAACAGTGAAACAGATCTAGTCGGTATATTAGATATACTACAGCCTCAGCGCCCCGAAGATGAAGATAAGACACTGGTTCAGGCTTTAGAAAAGACAATAGATCAGGTTGAATCTGCTATCCGGTGTGGTACGGCCTGGCTTGCAGCCAAAAATGCCTTGTCCTGTACCTATAAAAATGATGGTGCGGATATCGAAATGGATACTTTGTGTATAAATTGGGAAGCTTCCAAAACCTCATGGTGGCCGAAAAGCGCCATACATTACAATGCAGCTATAAAAATATTACGTCAGGCGAGTGAGGAAGGCTCTGTTCCAAGCAAGGACGCATTGATAAGCGATATAAAACCTTTGATGGATATGCATCAGGAGGCCAAAAAGCTGAATGAGTTTGCTATTTATGCCAAGGTTTTCCAGGGCGTATGGGACGGTACCAGCACAGACTGGGAGCATGTTTCATTATTGGCAGAAGGGTTAAAAAAGGCGCTTTACGTACTCAAGTCGCTAAGTGAAGCAAGTATGGAAATAGAAAAACCGCATCATACCAGAATAACAGAAGACCTTATTCACATTAAAAAGTTACAGGATAAGGTAGCCGCTTTTCTTCCATTAGATAAATTGGGCAGGCAGTTAGGAGATATATGGAAACAACATAACTCGGACTGGAAGGCAATCAGGGGTTACCTGGTCTGGGAGAGGGAAGCTGCTACAAATGTTAGTAGGCTTGCAGGTGAAAGCATGGATGCTTTACTTGGTATTCGACAGAAACTTTACAGACTTTTAAGTGAGGGAAGAGATTTGCTTCAGCAGAACAGCGCCCTTTATAAAAAACTGGATGCGTTTGCAACATCTTATACGGAGTTAAATCAATGTAAAAACGTATTGCACGCTCATGTTGTTGTAGAAGAAAAACATCTCGGACAAAACTGGATTGACGCCACAGAAAAGGAACTGAACGAATGGCTGGATAATATTCCACAACTGAGGCGATGGTGTGCGTGGAAATCACTTCGTGATGAAGCTATAAGCCATGATTTGTTGCCGATAATTGAAGCATATGAAAGCGGACGGATTGCTGCATCCGAGATACCAACAACATTTGAGCGTAGCTATTGTCGCTGGTGGCTCACACGCGTACTATCTGAAGACGAGGTACTACGTAATTTTTCTGGCTCGGAACATGAACGTATTATTAATGATTTTAGGAAATTGGATGACATGTATCTAGACCTTACAAAACTCTACATAAAAATGAAGCTTTCAGGCGATACTCCCAACAGAAACACTCCCTCTTCTCAGAATCGAGGTAGTGAATGGGGCGTACTGAACCGTGAACTAGAGAAAAAAACTAGACAAAAGCCATTAAGAGAGTTGATCAGCCAACTTCCTAATGCACTAACAAACTTAAGTCCTTGCCTGTTAATGAGTCCCCTGTCCGTAGCGCAGTACCTTTCTGCCAGTGGTAGAAAATTTGATGTGGTTATTTTCGATGAAGCATCCCAGATTCCCGTATGGGATGCCATAGGAGCTATCGCCAGAGGCAGGCAGACAATTGTGGTAGGAGACCCAAAACAGCTTCCACCTACGACGTTTTTTAATAGGAAATCGGAAAGTGATGCAACGGAGCAGGATATTATAGAAGATCTTGAGAGTATACTGGATGAATGTCTTGCTGCAAACCTGCCTCGTCTTCAATTGAACTGGCATTATCGAAGCAGACATGAAAGCCTGATTACGTTTTCCAATTATCACTACTATCAGGGGAATTTGAGGACTTTTCCTTCTGCTGAAACAAAAGACACTGCGGTCAGCTATACGTATGTTCCGGAAGGAATATATGAGCGTGGTAGTAGCCAGATAAACAGACCTGAGGGAAGAGCTGTAGTGCAAGAGGCGCTCAAATGGCTCCGGGATCCTGAATTTGTTAAAAACGGCTGGTCATTGGGGATTGTCACATTCAATCAAAAACAACGGGAGTTTATAGAAGATTTATTGGATCTGGAAAGGCGTAATGATCCTGAGCTGGAGGAGCACTTTTCAGATAACAGACTGGAACCCGTATTTGTTAAAAATCTGGAAAATGTACAAGGTGATGAACGGGATATTATCATTTTTTCTCTAACATTTGGACCTGACCATGTAGGAAAATTCTCCATGAACTTTGGTCCCCTGAACAGAGATGGTGGGGAACGCAGACTGAATGTAGCTATAACACGTGCAAAATATGCACTTCGTGTCTTTGGAACATTCAAGCCGGATGAGATAGATCTAAGCCGCACCGGCGCTAAAGGTGTGGAAGATCTTAAACACTTCCTGGAGTTTGCGGAGAAAGGCAGAAATGCACTGGCTGAAGCAGTAAGTGCTCCCGGAGAAAGGTTTGATTCGGAGTTTGAAGAGGAAGTTGCATCTTCCTTAAAAAAGAAAGGATGGCGAATACATGGACAAATTGGTGTTTCCGGGTATAGAGTTGATCTGGGAGTCGTGCATCCTGACAGCCCAGGCAAGTATATAGCTGGTATAGAGTGTGATGGAGCCACTTATCACTCTTCGGCAACTGCCAGAGACAGGGACAAACTGCGAGAACAGATACTCCGGAGTCTCGGCTGGGAAATTCTTCGTGTGTGGTCTACGGACTGGTGGTTTAATCGACAAGCTTGTCTGGAAAAACTGGATGCAGCCCTGCATTCGATATTAGAACAAGACCGCCAAAGCGCAGAAGCAGTCCAAAAAAATTCTGAAGATAGTGAAAATTACAATGCTCTATCGCCTCCGACACTGATTCCAGCCTAACCAGCAGTTTTCTTGCGAACCAGCATGATACCATTACGTAAATCACCATAAGGGAAAGGTAGGTGTTAAAAGTATCTCATTGAAAAATGGTACGGGACAAAAACATCCTTTATACCACTAACTTTATTTGGTAAAATGCGTCGTATACGTTTCAGTCAGGGATAAATTATGGATGCAACAATTGATAACATGGGCAATCTGCCGGTTGAGGCAAAGCCGGTGGGCAGGCCAAGGATATGGGAAGGTGAGAAGGCAGAGCAGGCCAAAGAATTGTATTTGGAGCTTTTGGCACAAGGCTATACCGAAAGGGAGCTGGCTGTAGTTGAAAACTTGCCAAGTTATGAGGTAAGGTGGCAGTGGCTAAAAGATGAGGAGTTTTCGATACAATGCCATGAGGCCAGGGCAATCGGGGCTGAATTCATTCTGGGTAATGCAGAGGAGGCTTTGGAGGATACCTATCAACGGGCTTTGGATGATGCGGCCAGTCCCCAACTAATACAGGCAACTGAAAGTAAGATGCGCCACGCCCGCTGGAAGGCCAGTAAATACAATAAAAGGATGTACGGTGATGACAGGGAAAACAACGTTAATGTAGGGATTGGAATAAATGTCAGGGAAATACTCGCAGACACAAGAAGAATTCTTGAAAATGAAGGAGCCGTCTAAGATAAACAAAAAATCCAACCTACAAAACAAGCCTGTCACGCAAAAAAGCCGGATATGCTAGGCGGTTTAACGAAGAAAGTGTAAAACTCAAGTCAAAAACAACAAGATAGACTCCTGATAAGCAACCATCTGTCAGATAAAGTCCGGAGTTCTACAGACCAGACCAACCATCGGTCAGGAAGTATTGACATAAATAACTTCCCAATTGCTCTCTATTGTTATTTCTTCTGCTACCTATATGCTACCTAGAGCTCTTAACCTTTTTACTGCAACAAACCTAACCTATTGATTTATATGGTGGGTGGAGAGGGACTCGAACCCCCGACCTACTGGGTGTAAACCAGTTGCTCTAGCCAACTGAGCTACCCACCCTTGAAAAGTGTTGAATGTTAAGTGCTGCGTGTTGAGTTACGTATCTAACTACTCTAACGTGTGCACTAGAGCTAACAAATAGCTATAAGGACCTTAAGCAACAACTGTTTTTTAATAACTTTTGCTGAAAACCTGCCCTCAATCCATACTGTACACCACAACTCTTGTAGATTAAGTACTTGACGAAGGCTACTTAACAATTAGAAGCGCCGCATTGGGTCTTATAAAAAATAAATTTAAGAAAAATCTACCGTAAATATATGGCAAGCACAAGAAAAAAGGGATATTTATATCCCTTTTTTCTTTTAAACTAACCTATATTTTCATTAGGAAATAATTACAGTTTAGGGGGCTGTTAGCCGTTAACAGATTCCTTAAGAAATTTACCGGCCCTGAATTTAGGCTGTTTGGAGGCGGGGATCTTGATTGGTTGACCGGTCCTTGGATTGCGGCCGGTAGTAGCCTTCCTCTTCGCAACAAGGAAAGTACCGAAATTAACCAAACGCACCTCATTACCCTTTTTTAGAGCTTTTGAGATTTGATCAAAAGTAGCATCTATTGAACGGGCAGCATCCGCCTTAGTGCTACCTGTTGACTTGGCCACAGCTTCTATAAGTTCATTCTTGTTCATTATAAACTCCCTTGGTTAAAAAGTGTTAACAAAATGGAAAAAAATACCTGAAACCTCGAACAGCTACCATCCGCCAATACAGCAAAATCTTTCATAGAGTCATAAATTTACAAAACTTTGAAAAGATTTTTGTAACTAGAAGATAAACCGTAGCTTACCAAGGCTTATGGCGGATATAGGAGCACTATCAAAAATAAAATACAAGCAAAAAAATACACAAAACCGCAGTTTTTCTTGATTTTAATCAATTATTAACCATGGTTTTGCTTAAGATAAACAACAAGAATAAGAGGTATGAAATTTCATCTCATTGACAAAGTTAGTTATTATCGAATGAGAAACCTGATATTTTGTACATAATTCAACTAGACTTCTAATATATTCAATATCATCCTGCGGGTGGTTCTCTGCCATTGACCAGCTATTGATTCCGAGACTTTCCTGCCTTGCTGTTTTAACGGTGTCTTCAATTACATCGTCAATACAGGGGTGGACAAAGGATAATGAAGGAACTTTTTGTTTTGCAAATCTTATATTTTCCACGGTGAAATTCACATATTTATTATCTAGGTTATTTGCATAAATATTTCTTTCAATTTCACTATTTGGTATAAACAGGAAGCCCAGCCGGGCTCCTGTATCCAGTTTTTCCATATATATCATGTCCTGCAACGAAAAGGACGAAATTATAATTTCCTGTGGATTCAGAGGGCTGGTTTCCATATATTCCGCCAGAATATCTTTAACATCAGTGTCAGGAGATTTAGGGAGACCAGTTCCCTTTACATCCTTGATTTCAATATTAAGTATGACCTCCTTGTCAGACTCCTTCTGGTATTCAGATGTAAAATCTATAATCTCCTTCAGGTCAGGGATAACACCATCCTGCCTTGGGCCCACCCTGAAATTTTCCTGTAATTCACTTATTGTATAATCCCCGACAAAACCAAGACCGCTATTCTCCTTAAAAACATGCTCTGATAAATTAGCAGAGTGGACTACTGCCAATCTACCGTCCTTCGTTCTGACTATATCTATTTCAATCCCGTCCGCACCTTCGTCAAGAGCATTTTTAACCGCCGCAAGGGTGTTTTCAGCAGGACGGTTATGAGTTGAGGGGTCATTTCGAGCCTTATCATAATCGGTCTGTCCGCCGCGATGTGAAAATATTTTCGTCCGGTTTTCCATGGATGTTTGCTAAAAGCTTCTGTCCTGACTTGCAGCATCCTTATTAGCCCCCCTGGCACGGTTTATTTTATGGATAAACAAGCCCATTTTACGGCTTTTGGCATTCTTGGCAACCTGTTCCTGCTCTTCCTGTAGTTCTGTCCTTTGTTCATAATTGTCGTGTTTCTCCACATCACTGTGATGCTCCTGTTCTTCCTCAAGCGGTTTCATGTTACGATGTTTTTTTATAGAAAAACCATCAGTCTGTACTTTAGTCAAGCCTCTGGATTTACGAAAGGAAATTTTATGCAGATTATGCGCACCGTGCCGCTTTCTGCCGGCCTTATGGCGCAAGACAAAGATTCTGGCAGTTGCGATTATTACAATTAAAGTACATGCAGTTATGATAAATAATCCATCCCATGTCATAAGAATTCTAAAGACCTCATTGAATATTTTTGGTTAATAGCCTGTACACGAACCTAAGATGCGCAAGCAAATCCTATTTTTTGTTGGCATGTTGTCAGAAAAAGTTCTTCTATTATAAGAATTTTTTAGGAAATGTTCACATTACTATACCATGAATTGAACAAAAACGAAAGGGACTGGTATAGATTATTAATTTCCCTTTCCCCTATTTCAATCTTGGTATATTAGTATATACGTAAAAATATTAAGCGTAGTCATTAAAAAATCATGCTACTAAAAATAATACCGGACAAGACTAATATTAATTTTATAGGCAGGCGGGGGTGGGCCTTTGTCCTGTCGATTGTGCTGATTACGGCTTCTATAGGACTGCTGGTTACCAGGAGCCTTAATTTCGGGATTGATTTTACCGGCGGGGTGGTAATTGAGCTGCGTACCGATGAGCCGGTCGACCTGGCGGAGATGCGTAATCTGCTTGGTTCTGATAGCGAACTGGGTGACGTTTCCCTACAGCATTTCGGTAGCGAGAATGATATCATGATTCGTATCGGGCTCAAGGATGGTGACCAGTCCGCCAAATCCGGTACTATTAACCGTGTCAAACAGATTCTGGATGAAAATATACAGACCGGCAAGGATTACCGTCAGGAAAGCTTCGTCGGGCCGCAGGTTGGTGATGAGTTGAAGAAATCCGGCGCAATGGCGCTGGGACTGGCTTTGCTGGGGATTCTGACCTATATCTGGATCCGGTTTGAGTGGCAGTTCGGTATTGGTGCGGTAGCCGCCCTGTTCCATGATGTACTGCTTACGCTTGGGCTATATAGCCTGCTCAGTCTGGAGTTTAACCTTACCTCCATCGCTGCAATCCTGACTATAATCGGCTATTCTATTAATGACTCGGTAGTGACTTACGACCGTATCCGTGAGAATATGCGTAAATACAAGAAAATGCCGCTGGGCGAATTGCTCAATAAAAGTATAAATGAGATGCTGTCACGTACATTACTGACATCCGGTACTACCATTGCGGCTTTGCTGGCGCTGGTATTGTTTGGCGGTGAGGTGATAAAGGGGTTCAGTATTGCGGTGTTGTTCGGTGTGATTATCGGTACCTATTCCTCGATATTCATCGCCGCCCCGCTGCTGATTTTTATGAATATAAGGCCGGATACGGCAGAGAAGCCTGCGGTTGGGTGACTGTTTGTCATGCTGAAACAATAGCATTTTAACCTGAAGCATTGACGTGCCTACCACTCCCCCCTTGTGGGGGAGTACAAGAGCCAAGTTCCGTAGGAACGCAGGCGATTGGTGGTGGGGGGGGGGAAGATGGAAACTGGAAACTAGAAACTGGAGTAGAAGCTAACCCATTCCAGTTTCCAGTTTCTATTTTCCAATCACTACCCCCCACGATTCAACTGCGGGCTACGCCCTTGTCTCATCTGCTCCCCCTCAAGGGGGGAGCGGTAACAAAAGCTTCAGGCAGAAATACCATAGTACACAACCGGAATCAGACATGAAACATATTATAATAATCTTCCTGTTATTATTTTTCCCTGTAGTAATAACGGGTCTGGTAGCACAACATACTGCCATTGCTGCATCCGAAGAAGTTACTGACGAAAACACAAAAGAGGATGCGGAGCAGGAAGAGGAGTCTGAGGATGGTTCAAAGAAAACCGCCGAACAGATGAAGCTGGATCAGGCGCTGCGTGACCTCGGTTCCAGCAATCCCGAGGCTATTGAAAAATCGGTACAGTATTTCGAGAATATGGACGAGACTGCTTCCATTCACTTAACAAGGCATCTGCGTAATAACAGGGATGACAAGAGAATCCGCGAGAATGCCATTTATGTTATCGGCCGTCTTGGCAAGAAGGGGGAACAGGCGGTGCCTACCCTGATTTCTTTCCTGCGCAGCGAGGATGCCGACACAAGGGCGGTTACCGCAATTGCACTCGGCAAAATGGGACGTGGTGCCAAAGCGGCGGTAGATGACCTGGCCAGGTTACAGTTTGACGGTGATAAATGGGTAAGCCAGAATGCCCATAAGGCACTGGTTCGAATTGGTACCAGTAAGGCAAAAAGGATTGTCCGTAAATTCGAAGAATTGCAGGATTCCAAAAAGGGTGGAAAATAATACTGTAAATTTCCTTTATAGTATTTTCTAATTTTACTTACGTAAAATTACGCCCGCTTACGCAGCGGAATCCCTGCTTCGCAGGTATTCATAGTATTCCCAATGAAAATTGGAAATACTATATTCCTAAATTCCTGTTTTCCTGTATTCTTGTGCCATGAGATTCCCGCCATCATTTCTGGAGCAATTGCGTGACCGGATTCCGATATCCGATATCGTCGGGCGCAAGGTTAACCTGAAACATAAGTCAGGCGGGGAATATATCGGGTTGTGCTGTTTTCATAATGAAAAAACCCCGTCATTTACCGTCAGTAATAATAAGGGCTTTTACCATTGTTTCGGCTGTGGTGCGCATGGTGATATTGTCCGCTTCATTATGGAGACCGAGGGTAGGTCCTTTATGGAAGCGGTGAGTGAGCTGGCTTCACAGGCGGGGTTAAAGCTACCCGAACCTGACCCGAAAGCACAGGAAAAACAGCAGAAAATCACCAGCCTGTATGATGTTACCGAAGCGGCGTGTAAATTCTTTGAAAGCAATATATCGCAAACAGCAGCGCAATATCTCGCCGAGCGGGGTATAACGCAGGAGACCGCTCGCACCTTTCGTCTTGGATATGCTCCCGAAACCAACAATGCACTTAAAGAGTATATGCAAAAGGCTGGATTTACCGGGCAGCAGCTAATTGACACCGGGCTTGTGATAAAGAAGGATTCGCAGGAACCATATGACCGTTTCCGTGGACGGGTGATTTTCCCGATAATGGATAGTAAACAGCGGGTGATTGCGTTTGGCGGGCGGATTCTGGGTGATGGCCAGCCGAAATATCTCAATTCGCCCGAGACCGATTTGTTCCATAAAAGCAATGTCTTATATAATTTCAACAATGCCCGCCAGGTTGCTTATGACAAGGGCGGGATTGCCGTGGTCGAAGGCTATATGGATGTGATTGCGCTGCATCAGGCTGGGATTCGCAATGTGGTAGCTCCGCTTGGGACTTCGGTGACTGAGGAGCATCTGCGGATTTTATGGCGAGTAGCTGATGAGCCGGTTATGTGCCTGGATGGTGATATGGCGGGGCAGAGGGCTATGGTACGGGCGGCGGAATTATGCCTGCCCATGCTGGAGCCCGGCAAGTCGCTGGGATTTACCCTGTTACCGACGGGTAAAGACCCCGATGATGTAGTCAGGACGCAGGGATTGCAGGCCATGCGCCAGTTGCTCGGCTCTGCCATGCCGCTTTCCGGTGCGCTGTGGAATATATCCGGTGGGAACAAGCCGCTTGCCACTCCCGAGCGCAAGGCTGCGTTTGAGCAGCGATTAATGGGATATGTGGAGAAAATCCGCCATGATACGGTAAAGCATCATTACCGGCGCTATTTCAGGGACAGGCTGTGGAAGATGGGGCAGAACAGGAAGGCCGTACAAACCGGTAATATTTCCGAACTGAAGCCCGCTTCAAACCGTAATGTCAGTCAGAAAGAACGGTATGAAATATTGCTGGTTGCCACCATACTGAATCATCCTGAGATACTCGGCCATGATACGGGTCAGCATAGCGTGGAAGATGAGTTTTTCCATATTGAGATGAGTAGCCCTGCCCTGACAGCAATTCAAAACGCTATTATCGAGGCGCAGTCACAATCTGATAGTCCGGATTATGAACAGCTACATGAATATATTGAAAAGGCGGGCCTGAAAAAACAGGTGGAGGATTTACTTGCGGATAAATTCCTCGACCCGTTTGTTCGTCGTGAAGCAGATTCTTATCTGGCAAAAGCGGGCTGGTCGTATATCCTGTCCTGCTACCGCTGTGCGGTGGTTGAGGAAGAGTATAACCTGAAAGCACAGAGCCTTTCACCCGAAAACGATAGCAACATTACCCCCGATATAGAATCCCTGGAAGAACTCCGTAAACAACGTGATATATTAACCGCCATTGCCTCCCGAGAAAGAACCGTATATGAAAACGCCCTTGAGGAATAGGTATGGACTTTCATCAACAAAACCCTTCCATGAGCAATCTTTCCATATTATAGTGCGACGCACCATAAACATGCCGAATCTTATGCTAAATTATTTTGATAATAGTCATATTTATACTGCGATGGAGTTCCAGCGTATGGCTTTTTCGCCGATTAACATCGTAGCGAATGCCGGTAAGGAGTTTTACGGTAGTTCAATGAATCCGATTGCATATACCGAGTTCGGGCGTTCAGCGGCGGCGGCTTGCGAGCTTCTGGAGCGTATGACCCGGCGTTACATGAAGCCGGAATTTGAGATTGAGGAAATCGAGGTTAAGGGGAAGAAGGTTGCGGTTAGTCAGAAAACCATTTCCCGCCGTACTTTTTGTAATTTGCTGCATTTTAAAAAAGACTCCACGGTGAAACAGCCAAAAATGCTGGTGGTTGCACCGATGTCCGGCCATTTTGCTACCCTGCTGCGCGGTACGGTACGTGATTTGCTGCCGCATTTCGACGTATATATTACCGATTGGCTGAATGCCAGCGATATACCGGTTTCCAAGGGAAAGTTCGACCTCGATGATTATATAGATTATGTCAGCGGTTACATACAAATGCTAGGGAAGGAGGGCGATTTACATATCACAGCGGTATGCCAGCCTGCTGTACCGGTTCTGGCTTCGGTGTCACTGCTTTCCAGCCAGCATGCGGAGGATAAGTCGGTTGTTCTTCCCAAAACCATGACCCTTATCGGTGGACCGATTGATACCCGCAAAAGCCCTACCGAAGTGAACAAGCTTGCGGAAACCCGTTCTATAGAATGGTTTGAGCAGAATGTTATAAGCGCTGTACCGTTTAATTATCCCGGCTTCATGCGCAAGGTTTATCCCGGTTTCCTGCAACTGACCGGCTTTATGACGATGAATCTCGACCGTCATATTGAAGCACACCAAGGATTGTTTAACCATCTGGTTGAGGGTGACGGTGATAGTGCCGATGCACATAAGGCATTTTATAATGAATATCTGTCAGTTATGGATATTACTGCCGAGTTTTACCTACAGACGATAAAGGCTGTTTTCAAGGAGCATTCCCTTCCGGATGGGACAATGATTTCGTGCGGGCGTAAGGTAATTCCGGCTGATATCAAGAAAACCGCACTACTATGTGTTGAGGGTGAACGGGATGATATATCCGGCCGCGGTCAGACCAAAGCTGCTATCAATTTATGCAAGGGATTGCCGGATTCCAAAAAACACTATCACCTGCAGAAAAATGTAGGGCATTACGGTGCATTCAACGGTCGCCGCTTCCGTGAGCAAATCGTCCCTGTGATTGTAGATTTTGCCAAAAAGCACAAATAGGGAAGGACGTGAACAAAAAAAGCCCGACAGGATTCCCCGGCAGGCTTTTTGTTTGGTTAAACCAATATTTTCAAAAAGGCTAGAGCAGTTCTTTTTCCTTGAAGTAACGCTCAGCACCCTTATGGAGGGAGGCGGAGTTGCCTTCAGAAATCAGGCTTTTCGGCTCTAATGTAGAAAATACCGGATGTAATGTCTTGAAATCTTCAAAATTATCGAACACCGATTTTACAATTTGATAAACAACTTCCTCATCAACCTCGGCAGAGCTTACAAAAGTAGCCTTCACACCGAAAGTTTTTACATTATCAGGGTTATTATCATACATTTCACCCGGTATCAGGGTGTATGCATAGAACGGATTATCATTTACCAGCTTGTCGATAACCTCACCGTCAACCGGAATAATTTTTGTTTTACAGGTGGTTGTTACTTCCTGCACCGCACCGTTAGGGTGACCAGCGGCGTAAATCATAACATCAATCTTGTTATCGCAAAGTGCCTGTGCCTGCTCGGAAGCTTTCAGCTCGGCCGCAAGTTTGAAGGTTTCCTTGGTCCAGCCTTTTGCAGTCATAACTTCTTCCATGGTTGCACGCTGGCCGGAACCTGGATTACCGATATTAACCCGCTTGTCAACCAGATCATCGAATGTTTTAACACCTGAATCCTCACGGGCAATTACAGTAAATGGCTCACTATGCAGTGAAAATAGTGCGCGCAGATTCTCATCCTTGCCAAGCTCCTTGAATGGCCCGCTACCATTTATTGCATGATATTGCCAGTCAGACTGCGCTACAGCAACATCCAGTTCGTTGTTACGCAGTGCGTTCAGGTTATATACCGAACCGCCGGTGGATTCCACGGAGCAACGGATCCCATGCTCCCTGCGCCCACGGTTAACCAAACGACAAATAGCACCACCAGCGGGGTAATATACCCCCGTTAGACCACCTGTACCAATGGTTATATACTTATCAGCTGCAATTGCAGTAAAAGGTGTTGCAAACAACATCGCAACAAATGCAGACAGCCCTGCGAAAAATAATGTAAACTTTTTATTAATCATAACCTAACTCTCCCTTTACGTTTGTTAAAAAAGCTATCTACGCTTATTCTGAAACAGATAACCCTTATATCAATCATTGACTTGCGGTGCAACTGAAAATTATAATTCTATGTTGCACTGCATTACTGACGTTAATAATAACATAAGCCAGTTGAACGCTGAATGAATATAAAATGACGGCTTTTATAATATATTATAAACCGCTACTGCCTCTGATGAAGTTCGACCAATACCCTTCAAGTTTCCTTAAATTTGCTAGTGTAGTGGTAATCTCCTCACTACCAAAACCGTTTTCACTAAGTTCATTAACATTGCGTTGATATAGTTCGTCGATTTTATCGCATAATTCACGCCCTTTCGGGGAAAGCTTCACTTTCACCGAACGCTTGTCATGCTCGGATCTTTCCTGGATAAGATACTCATTTTCCACCAGTTTTTTGATATTATATGAAACATTGGAGCCGAGATAATAGCCTTTTTCGGTCAACTCACCGATAGTCAGAACATTATCACCAATGTTATACAAAATAAGCGTCTGGATATTGTTTATATCCTCAGCCTGAACCAGATCCAGCTTGGCCTTTACCACATCAAGGAACCGCCTGTGCAGGCGCTCTATTAATAATATCAATGATAGATAATCCTGTTTCATAATATACCTCTGAATTGGGGATGTTCAAAAAACAATATGCTGATAACAACTTTATGTTGCGTTTTCAAGTGCTGAAATTATAGAGCCTCATTTTGCAAGTTTTTTTCCATATAGCAAACAGTTTTTTGTTTTCAGAATACTACAAATGCGTTGACTGCAAATTTTGCTATAGTGACGAAGAGAAGGAATTTCAGGAAATTCATCCGTAATATTCCGGCGATTATTGTTAAGGGGGCGGCAAAAAATTCCAGAAAAAATTCCAGCCCTATACCGAGCGGAACATAGGTTGTGCCGAATCCGGAAAGCAGTAGCATCCAGGAGAAATTTTTGTTGAAGACTGCACTGCTTTTTTCAAAGCTGGATTTGAGGTCGCCGCGATATATCGGTTCCCTGCGGATTATTTCTATAAGGGAGCGGCCGATTGCCCAGTTTACGATGAATCCTGCAACGCCCGCAACGGAGGCAACGGTCAACATCAGGGCAGGGGAGTAACCGCCGAACTCCGCCATCATTGCCAGTATCAAATCACCCTGAAACGGGTATATTAGAGCTGCAAGGAAGCTGTCGGTTGCAAGGTCTGTATATATTGGGTCCATGGCTGTTTTTAAGTTGGTATTGGAATTTGGGTTAAAGGTTTTGTCATCCTGAACTTGTTTCAGGATCCATCTGTCCGATGACCGAATCTTATTGGCTACAAATCAGCCCCTGTACTTTGAAAAGCATACTCATAACTTGTTAATCATGAAAATCCCGATAGATGGATCCTGAAACAAGTTCAGGATGACATCTCCTATATTCCACTGTTATCACCTCTTCCTCTCTACAACAAAATGGGCGAGTTCCTCCAATAATTTTGCGCTGCGGCCAAATACATGCAGATGTGCAATTGCCTGCTCGGTCAGCATCCTTACCTGAGTCTGTGCTTTTTCGACTCCAAGCGCACTTACATATGTGCCCTTGCCGGAGGATTTATCCTGACGCTCGGCATTGGCAGCCCGTGCCTCAAGCGAGACTGCATCAAGCAAATCATCGGTAATCTGGAATGCCAGCCCGATATCATGCGCATAGCCGCGCAGTGCATTACGCAGGGGCTTTGCCGCCTTGCCCAGAATTGCCCCCGACTCGCAGGATACTGCAAATAACGCACCGGTCTTCATTCTTTGCAGACGGGTAATTTCGTTGATATCCAGCTCACGTTCTTCGGAAATTAAATCCATTATCTGCCCGCCGACCATCCCCTGTGCGCCGCAGGCTTTGGCTACTTCCAGTGTTAATTCTGCCCGCACTGCATTATCGGAATGAGTTGAAGGATGGGATATGACTTCAAAGGCCAGCGCAAACAGCGCATCACCGGCCAGTATAGCGGTTGCTTCATCGAATTTCTTGTGACAACTCGGTTGTCCGCGCCGCATATCATCATTGTCAATTGCCGGCAAATCATCATGTATCAGCGAGTAGCAATGGATGAACTCAACGGCTGCGGCCACCTGTAAAGCTGCCGATTTGCTGACCCCGAACAGCCCCGCCGATGCCACCACCAGAAACGGACGCAGGCGCTTGCCCGGAGCCATGGCCGAATAACGCATAGCCCTCGCCAATCTGCTTTCGCCCACCCTTCCCTCATTCACTTCGGGAAGAAGGTCTTCCATTTTTTCTTCAAGCAATTCGGATATTTCATCCAGTGATTGTTCCAGATTTGCCACTTGGTACTCCTTTTGTTTTTATGTCATCCCGAACTTGTTTCAGGATCCATTTATCAACAAACTCCATGGTAAATGGAGAAATGGATGCTGAAACGAGTTCAGCATGACAGACACCATTTCCATCATCTATCATCCATTATCTATAATCTATTAGCTACTCCCTGACCACCAGCACGGATTTATCGGAATGGCGTACTACCCGTGCGGAGTTTGGTCCGAGCAGGTAATCCTTCAGTTCCGGACGGTGTGCTGACATTATAATCAAATCCGCATTAATCTTTTTGGCAGCGTTGATGATAGACTCATATACAGTGCCGGAAGTTACGATATGCTGTAATTTGACATCATCCGGTATATGCTCGCCGGTAAATTCATGCAGTTTCTTGCGGGTTTCCTCGACTACCTTGTCTACCGCATCGCTGCTGAAATACTGCCCGACAATCGCCATTCCCGAATCGGGGATAACTGTCATGGCGTGCAGTGTAGAGCCGAACGCCTTTACATATTCCAGCGCAACCGGAACAACCTTGCTCCAGGAACCCTTATCGGTCATATCAATCGGTAATAGTATATCCTTGTACATTTCTCCTCACTTTATGTTTGCCGCCTGCGGCGTGATAGCTGCAACATTATCACAAATCCGAGTAATAATATAGCAGGAATATACAGCCATTTGGGATTGGGCTGCTCCTGCGGGATTTCCATCCCGGTTATGACAAAATCAAATTCTATACCGGTTTTTGCGGCCGGTGTGTTGAAATCCACCTCATATACGGTACCTTCCTCACCTTCCGACAGCGGTATCAGGCCAAAGTCGTTTAACATATCATCGGCGCTGCCATCGCCTATTTTCAGGAAGCTCTTACCCTCTGTCGGCTCCCCGTAAGAATTTTCACCTTTGGCATATAATTTCACCTTGGAACCGGCTGGCATTTCCTCCAGAATCTTTTTCATGTCACCGACTTCAGCCTTGGTATAGGCAGGGAAGAAAGTATTCACCCACATCTGCGGTACAAACATTGTGACCGCAACCAGAAGCAACATTATACTTTCATAGAATTTATTGCGCACGAAAAAGAAGCCCTGTACTGCCGCTGAAAATGCCAGTATCGCCACCATCGCATAGAGGAATACCCACAACCCGTACCATATATTATCCACCCCGATCATGATAAGCTCGGTGTTGAATATAAAGAAGAATGGCAGGATTGCCGTACGCAAACTATAGGTGAAGGCTTGCACACCGGTACGTATCGGGTCGGCGCCGGATATGGCGGCAGCGGCAAATGATGCCAGACCCACAGGCGGGGTGACATCAGCCATAATGCCGAAATAGAACACGAACATATGGACTGCAATAAGTGGTACGAACAGGCCGTTTTGTGCGCCAAGCTCCTTGACCACATGCGCCATAAGGCTGGCAACTACGATATAATTGGCAGTGGTGGGCAGTCCCATTCCCAGGATAAGGCAGATCAGAGCGGTTAGCAGTAATATCATTATCAGCGAACCACCAGAAAGCACTTCCACAACTTCAGTCAGCACCTGCCCGATACCTGTAAGTGAGACTGTACCTACGATGATACCGGCAGCAGCGGTGGCAACACCGATACCTATCATATTGCGCGCGCCCATTACCATCCCGTCGAACAAATCGGCAAATCCGGCCTTTAATTGCCCCGCAATATTACTCTCCCTGCGGAACATGGCCTTGAACATCTTTTGTGTAGCAAGGATGAATATCATAAAGACGGTAGCCCAGAATGCAGACAGGCCGGGCGACAGCCGCTCTATCATCAGGCACCATACCAGCACTACAATCGGCAGCAGGTAATGCAGGCCGGCTCTAACTGTTGGACCGGTTTCGGGCAATGTTAGCACGGGAGAGTTAGGGTCATCAATTTCCAGCTCTGGGACATTACAGGCATATTTTAGCAGAAGGATATAGGATACTAGCAGTAATATCGAAACGATATATATCATATTTTCACCAGCATAATATTTTAGCCCATTAATGCAGAACGCATATTCTGGAAGAATTGTTTCAGTCGGTTCATTAATTACAAAAAAACAGCTTTCCTCAGCAAGGGACACATAAACAATAAATGAAAAAATTATTATACTTGCTATGGTAATACCTGCGCCGATTACCCGCTGCTGCATGGTCTTGTTAATGTTTTTCGGAATACCCTCGATATTGTTTTTCAGCGCTTCAAGATGCACCATGTAAAGCAGTGCGATATAGGAAATTACTGCCGGCAGAAACGCATGTTTAATAACCTCGACATAGGAAATATCGACATATTCCACCATCAGGAAAGCTGCAGCTCCCATAACCGGCGGCATAATCTGCCCGTTTACCGATGACGCAACCTCTACCGCTCCCGACTTGGTGCCGCTGAAGCCCACCCGCTTCATGAGCGGGATGGTGAATGTACCGGTGGTAACCGTATTGGCAATCGACGAGCCGGAAATAAGGCCTGTCATGCCGGAGGATAAAACTGCCGCCTTGGCAGGGCCACCCCGGAAATGCCCCAACAGCGAAAATGCTACCTTGATAAAATAATTGCCGGCACCTGCCCTGTCCAGCAATGCGCCGAACAGGACAAACATAAATACAAAACTGGTTGATACACCAAGCGCTATCCCAAATACACCCTCGGTGGTAAGCCATTGATGATTAGCGATTTTATTAAGGGTTGCCCCCTTCCAGCGGATTAAATCAGGTACAAAATCCTGGTCGCCGAAAAAAGTGTAAATCAGGAAAATTACCGCTATAACCAGTAGCGGAGGTCCAAGCGCACGGCGGGTTGCCTCCAGCAGTAACAACATACCGACACATGCTACGATAATATCCTGTGTGAGCGGGTTGCCGGGACGTTCTGAAAGAGCCTCATAATAGATAAAGATATAAATTGCGCAGAAACATCCCGCTATGGCAAATACCCAGTCCATAGCAGGAATTCTCCGGCGTGCGCCGCCCATGGCAATAGGATAGGAAAACAATGCAAGCGCAGTTATCAATATCCCCGATACCAGAAAATTATTGTAAGCCGCATATTCTTCACCCGCACCGAAAGCCGCATAGCCAAATATGGCTAACAGCCCGACACCTGCTATGGTATAAGTCCAGTCCAGCCAGTTTTTATCCCAACGTCTGGCATGTTTCCCGGCAGGATAGGCCAGGAATGATAGTAACACCGCAAAGCCCAAGTGAATCGAACGGGTTTCAGTATCATTGAATATAAATAAATTAAACTGGTAGGGTAGGGGAGAGACTATCCATAGCTGAAACAGCGACCATAGGAATGCAGTCCCGACCAGTAGGTAGTACACCACTTTTGAAGTAGGAGCGCGTGCGCCAGCATCACTCTCAATCACTAGATCCTGAAGATCCGTCTGCGACATTTTCTGTTTTTTACCAGCCATGAAAATTGTATCCCATTCTAAAAATACGGGCTAAAATAGCAGAACATATTATAGTCACAAGAAATTTTTCAAACTGACTTAATATCTATATTAGTATTGCATTCTGTTCATTTCTGCTTACAAGTTTTACAAATTTTCATAAAACACACGCTCGTATAATTTTCAGAAAATCAGCTATTGTAGTACGTATTTGTCTTCTTTTAATTCATAAAGAAAATTAAGGGCTTGGCGGGGGGTGAGGTTGTTGAGGTCGGTGTTTTGCAGCTTTTCCTCGATGGGTGATTTTTGCTGTTGTTGGGACGGTTGTGGCGGCGTGAAAGAGGCGGTGTTTTGCGGGTCGGCCATGCCTGCAATATTGTATGCCGCTTCGACCTGAGGTTGTGCAGAAGAAGTTACGGCATGTGAAAATAGCGGTAAATCCTGTGCCAGTTTTGTGATTGTACTTGCGACATTACCGATGTCTTCGGTTTCGCCTTCCTGCAATGCTTTCAAGACCTCCTCTGCGCGGGCGACCACTTTAGCAGGCAGCCCGGCAAGTTTGCCGACATAAATTCCATATGAACGGTCGGCTACTCCTGCTACCACTTCATGCAGAAACACAATGTCACCCTGCCACTCCTGTACTTTTACCGTATGGCAGGCAAGGTTGGAAAGGCGGGAAGCAAGCGTGGTGAGTTCGTGGTAATGCGTTGCAAACAGGCAGCGACAGCGGTTTACATCATGGATATTTTCCACTACTGCCCAGGCAATTGAAAGCCCGTCAAAAGTAGCGGTACCGCGGCCAATTTCGTCCAGAATTACCAGTGAGCGCTCAGTTGCATGGTTGAGGATAGTGGCGGTTTCAACCATCTCGACCATAAATGTGGACTGGCCGCGTGCGAGGTCGTCCGCTGCCCCGACCCTGCTGAAAAGCCGGTCGATTATACCGATCTCCGCATTTTCGGCAGGCACAAACGAGCCGATCTGCGCCAGAATCGCAATAAGCGCATTCTGCCGCAGGAAGGTACTTTTTCCCGCCATGTTCGGTCCTGTAACCAGCCATAGCCGCTGGCTTTCCGACAGGTCACAATTATTGCTGATGAAACTGTCATCAATCATTACCTCAACCACGGGATGCCGGCCACCTGTGATGTTAAAGTTATTACTGTTATTAACTTTGGGACGAATATAATTGTTATCCACTGCCAGTTTGGCCATGGAACACATAACGTCCAGCTGAGCCATCGCATCGGCTGCAAGCGAAATTTCATCGGATTTTTCTACCACCTGCCGTATCAGGTCTGCAAAAATTTCCAGTTCAAGTTCAAGAGCATAGCTGCTTGCATTGATTATATCATTCTCCAGCTTGCGCAATTCATCGGTGGTGTAGCGCACTACGCTGGCAAGGGTCTGGCGGTGAATGAAATGCGTTGGCACCTTATCAACATTCTTAGGTGTTACTTCAATAAAATGCCCCAATACATTGTTTTCATTTATTTTCAGGTTATCGATTTTTGTTTCGGAACGGTAGCGGTCACGCAGCTTATTTTTTATCTCCTCACTTTTTGCACGGATATTGCGGTATTCATCAAGCTTGGGATGGAAACCCTCACGGATAAAACCGCCGTCACGCGCCTGAAACGGTACATCTTCCTCCAGCGCATCACGTAGTGGGTTCAGGATAAGGTCATGTTCCCCGAGATTCTGCAGGATTCTGGTTATGCCGGTCGGAACATCAGGGATTCCACAGAACTCAAGCTTTTCCGATATCATAAGCGCTTGCAGCAGCCCCTCGCGGATTCCGACCAGGTCATGCGGGCTACCACGCCCCAGATACAGCCTGGAAAGCGCCCGCTCGATATCAGGAACCTGGCTTAGGGCAAGCCTTAGCGCAGTCCGCAATTCCTCATTTTCCGCCAGGAACTGTACCATATTCAGCCGCAGATTTATCAATTCGGGACTAAGGAGCGGTGCGCCGAGATATTTATGCAGAAGGCGCGCACCCGCAGCACTCACGGTTTTGTTGATAACATGCAGCAGGCTGCCCTTGTGTTCGCCGGAAAGATTATGGGTAAGCTCCAGATTGCGGCGGGTTGCGGCGTCAATCATCATAAATTTCTGTGTGATAAATTTCTTTGGAGGATTAAGCCGTGGAACCTGTCCCTTTTGCGTCAGTTCAACATATTCCAGCAATGCACCGCAACTACCGATTTCTGCTTTGCTAAACTCACCAAAGGATTGCAGCGATTTTACACCATAAAATTCCTTGATTTTGCGCTCACATTTTGCACTGTCAAAAAAGCTCGGTACATAGGGAGTAAGCGCCTGCCGCCAGTCATTTATTGAAGAAGATAAATCTTTATCTATCAAAAGATTATCTGGAATAAGTAATTCTTTAGGTGATATACGGGAGAGCTCGGACGCAACCTCCTGTTTACGAACTGTCGAAACCGCAAACTCTCCCGTCGAAATATCCAGCCAGGCAAGTGCAACCTCATCACGTAAGTTGTTGATAGCCGCCAGATAGCTGGCAGTACCGGACTCCAGCAACGCGTCCTCGGTCAGGGTGCCTGGAGTGATAATCCGCACCACCTCACGTTTTACCACCGCTTTCGACCCGCGCTTTTTCGCCTCCGCAGGGTCTTCCATCTGCTCGCAAACCGCAACCTTGAAGCCTTTTTTAATCAGTTTTTGCAGGTAGGATTCATGGCTATGGACCGGCACACCGCACATCGGTATATCCTCACCGATATGCTTGCCTCGCTTGGTGAGCGCGATGTCCAGTGCTTCGGCTGCCGCAATCGCATCATCGAAAAACAGCTCATAAAAATCGCCCATGCGATAAAAAAGCAGATAATCAGGATGCTCCTGCTTTATCGCCAGAAATTGCTGCATCATCGGGGTTACAGCGGATTTTTCTGCGGCTTGAACCATTTTTGATTAACGAAAATTTAATAGTTTGGCCTGTTTGACATTAGAGAGTTTTTCCAGCTTGGCCAATAACTTATCATCAATTTTCTGGTCGATTTGTACCATCGCTATTGCATCACCCTTTTTCTTCTCGGAGCCGCGCCCAAGGTGGAAGTTGGCAATATTAACCCCAGCATTTCCCAGCAACTTACCAACATCACCAATCAGGCCGGGCTTGTCCTCATTATTAATATAAATCATTATCTTACCCAGCCCAACTTCAAGTTTTACATTATTAACCTCGACAAGCCTCGGTCTGCTGCCGCCAAACAAAGTACCACTAACGGTTTTCTCACGTTTATCGGTTTTCACGGTCAAAGTGATTAAAGTCTGGTAATCCCCCGCACGCTCATGTTTCACCTCGCTGACACAGATATTACGCTCCTTGGCTATCACCGGCGCATTCACCAAGTTAACCGAATTAATCATCGGTGATAACAAACCCTTTAACACAACCGCCGTAACCGGTTTGGTGTTAAGCCCCGCAACATGTCCCTCATACTCGATTTTAACCTCCTGCAGACCGGTTTCGGTGAGCTGTCCGGCAAAACTGCCAAGCTGCTCGCCAAGCTCGAGGTAAGGTGCAAGACGCGCCGCATCCTCCGCCGAAACAGAAGGCAGATTCAGAGCATTGGTCACCGTGCCTTTATTGAGATATTCAGAAATCTGCTCGGCCACCTGCACCGCTACATTTTCCTGAGCCTCGGAAGTGGATGCACCCAGATGCGGCGTACAAACCACCTGCTCCATACCGAACAGCGGATTCTTCTTGGCAGGCTCCTCGGCAAAAACATCCAGTGCCGCACCGGCAATATGCCCGTTTTCAAGGTTTTTCTTCAGTTCAGACTCATCAATCAGCCCGCCCCGCGCACAATTTATAATATAAGCGCCTTTCTTCACCTTTTTCAGATTTTTCTCGCCCAGAATATTGCGGGTTGCGTCGTTAAGCGGAGTATGCAGCGAGATAAAATCAGCCGCTCTCAGCAACTCGTCAAGCTCCACCTTTTTGATATTCAACCCCTGTGCACGCTCATCCGAAAGAAAAGGGTCATAGGCAATCACATGCATTTTTAGCCCCTGTGCACGGTCGGCAACAATCGAACCGATATTGCCACAGCCAATCAAACCAAGAGTTTTCGAGGAAAGCTCGGTTCCCATGAATTTCGATTTTTCCCACTTGCCGGCATGGGTGGAAGCACTGGCCTGCGGTATCTGGCGGGCGATTGCAAACATCATCGCAATAGCATGTTCGGCGGTGGTAATGGAATTACCAAACGGGGTGTTCATTACTACTATACCATTGGAGGTAGCCGCCGGAATATCTACATTATCAACGCCAATCCCTGCACGCCCAACAACCTTCAAACGCTTGGCCTTCTTGATAATATCAGCAGTCACTTTGGTTGCCGAGCGGATAGCCAGCCCGTCATAACCACCGATACATTCCGCCAGCTCATCCGCCGACATGCCGGTTTTCACATCAACATCAATATTATTCTGCTCAAAAATCTTTGCCGCTTTCGGGCTAAGCTTGTCGGAAATCAGTACTTTCGATTTTGCCATTTTTATTTTCTTGGAGTACTACGTGCTGAAGCGCCATGGCTAAGTGCCATAATAACCACTCTTAGATTGGTACTCAGGGCTTCATTTTTTAAGGACTCAAGTTGTTCCTACATTAAGTTTCAAACGAGTGCAATACAATAATGAATTCTGGTGGACTCGGTAGTTGTTGAGCACTGGTTCTTACAGAATGAATGCTAGATACGCTAAATAGTGTCTTTATGACTACAAAATGCCAGTACTGATATTAGCGTTAAGGCATATCATAGTAAATACAGCCCACTCTGAACTCCTATCTTTCTGGTTCTAAGAGAGTTTCTTCAAACTTTATGTTGTGATTTTGTTTCTTAGAATTTTGAAATTCTAAGAACCCCTCTAAGAAACAACTAGTTACTTAATAACAATATTCTTGACCGCCTCCCAGAGGAGGTAAAGGGAAGTGGGGACCAGGGTGGCGATGGCGGCAAGCTTGATACGCACGGTCATAAACTCGCTGCCACGGCGGATTTTATCGAGATACAGCATATTCGCCTGCATACGTTGCGGCTCGTCAGGGTCAAAGCCAAGCCCTGACAATGTTTCATACACGGTCTCTCGCACAATCCTGCGTAATGTCTTTTCGTCCATATGTGGTTTCTAGAGTCCAGTAACCAGTGATACTATGCCAAATCCCCATATAACACCCAGATATCGGTGGCGGTTTTTTTGAGGGAGGCGGTGGAGTATTGTGCAGCAAGGTCGAGATTGCCCGCCACAGAGTTGATAGTTACCCCTGTACCTGCGGCTATATCGACTGCTCCCGTACCTTCACGCAGTATATCTATTTCCGTGCCCACAGTAAATGCAACCGAGCTGTTGGGCGGTACAGTGATAGTAACAGCGCTGGAGCCTGTGCATTGCTGGAAGGTTTCGGCATCGCTCAAGGCAAGAGTTTTACTGCTGCTGACAGCCACAATCTCCCGCTTTCCCCTGAAATTGCCGTCAACTGCTACATCCTGCGCAAAATCAATATTACCATTATCCTTATCAGCAACAAAAACCTGATCGAAACTGCTGCCATCGGCGGAAACCTTTAACCGGAAATCATCATCACCAATCAGGCCGAATTCCGCCCGTCCTGAGAAACCGGTCTGGAATAAATGCGATGCAGTATCACCAGCCGCATTCTTATTCACTTTCACCTGCGAATCGTCACCGTCATGGTCGAACAGAACCGCATCGCTTTTTACGGTCAGACGGTTGGTAGTATCAGCGGTGGCATTAATTCCAAGCGTCTCCAGGTTATCCGCCGCATCAGACTGCACCCATCCACTACCATCATAAGTATAATGCTTGTCCTCATCATTAACCCAGATAGTCATCCCCTCATTGGGAGAAATGAACTTCCACCCGCTGTTATAATATGCCAGCTCATCGTCATGCCCCGCCCAGTCGCCGGTTGCAGATGCCCCGACTATATATATATCGCCCTCGGCAGGGCTTGCTGGCGGAGTAGCGGTTTCCCTGTCGATTACGCCGGTATTAAGCACTGCATCAATAACGGAAATTGCTGTATTTACAGTAACTTCCTTCTGTGCCTGCGATTGTGCAACCAGACTGATGGAAAGATTATTGGTAGTGGCCATGTGATTCTCCTGATGGTTTAATACACACGGCATTCTACGGAAAAAACCACCACTCCGTAAGTGGGTAAATAAGGCAGCGCTTTATGAAATTATAACAAGAGAATCAGAAGTTATACTATCTAATGTTGCAATGATATCAGAGACAAGCGGCACAAGATCGTTATAGCGGTTACTTTTTGTGTGCAGAATAATCACTGCAATATTATAATCCTTTAAATGCTGTTGATATTCAAGGTTGTTATCAACCGTAATGAAAACATCATATTCATCCTCGATTGCTTTTAGTGGCTGACCGTTCTTGTATCCGGCAAATCCCGCTTCCGGAACAGTTGTTATGTCGAAACCCTGGAAGTTGGTTATAAGATGGCGAGGTAAACATTCATCAAGGATAATACGCATAATTCAAACCGGACGATGTTCTACAGCCTGCTCTGCCTCAAGCAGAACAGCTTTAATCTGGTGGGCAGAAACGGTGGGGAAATCCTCCAGAAACTGTTTAATAGAATCACCGGCAACTAATCCATCAAACAAGGCTTTAACAGGAACTCTGGTACCCTTGAACACTGCCATTCCTCCCAGGATATCGGGATTTGTCTCTATCTCGTCCACATATTCAGAGTAGCATATAATGTATGGCTAATCAATATTACACTTCCGGCTGGGGGTAAGCTGCGGTATTTTTGGGGCAACAAATAATCCCTAACTCCTCGGGAATCCATGCAAACAGAACATGACTCCAAACATTTTAATTGTGCACTTTCACTGAAACAGCTTGATGAGGAAGGTGAGTTTGCCGGCTATGCCAGTATTTTTGATACGGTGGACGGGCAGAAGGATATAATCCGACCTGGCGCATTCAGCCGCACGCTTGGGGAAAAATCACATAATATCAAGCTGTTGTGGCAGCATAAGGCTGATGAGCCTATCGGGGTGCTGAACCGGATTCGTGAGGATGTAAAAGGGCTTTATGTGGAAGGCAGGCTGCTTCTTGACGTACAGCGTGCAAGGGAGGCATATGCTCTACTGAAATCGGGGGCGATTAACGGGCTCAGTATAGGTTACAGCGTGAGGGAGTTTGAATTTGATAGTGACAGCGGTATCAGGACTATCAGCGATATGGATTTGTGGGAAGTAAGCCTGGTGACATTTCCCGCCAATTCTGAGGCCGGTATTACGGCAGTTAAGGATAACCCTCCGAAGACGATTCGGGAGTTTGAGAGTTTCCTGCGGGATGCAGGCTTTTCACGCACGGAAGCAAAGGCCATCGCAGGTGGTGGCTTTGGTGAATATTCATATGAGCGGGATGCTACTGACGAGGATTTTATCAGGCTAGACCGTGCATTTGATTATGCAATTAACAATTTGAGTTAACTGCATAATTTTATTTTACATTCTGTATATTTGTGGATTGAGTTCTGGCCGGATGTGGTTTTATCAACTGCATCCGGTTTTTTATTGGTATTGGCTAACATACCGTCCATAATTATTTCCACTTGAAAAACGGGTAAAAAGGTTTATTAACGCGGGTTGCGGGTTTGTTTTGTGCTGGGCGCGGACAGGGTGCGTAAATCTGGTTAGAGGGTTTTTATGGCTGTAAAGAAATCTACGGGAAAATCGGGTAGTAAATCTGCTGCAAAGAGCAAAGTTACAGGCAAACCTGCTAAGAGAACAACTGCAAAAACTGCGAGTAAATCTACTAAAACCGCTGCAAAAAAGTCTGCATCCAAGAAGAACACTGCCAGTAAAACTCCTGCCAAGAAAACTGCTACATCTAAAACTAAAAAAGCTACTGCAAAATCAAAAACCACTAGGAAGGTTGTAAAATCTACTAAAAAGGCACAGCCTGAAGATAACAAAGCGACAGAAGCCACTCCTGCTGCCAGCAATATCAACGATGAGCACAAGAAGGAGATGAAGAAGATTGTCGAGAAGCTGGTGCGGCAATCGAAGGGCAAGGGGTTTATCACCCTTGATGACCTGAATACTGCTCTGCCCAAGGAATTTCTTACCCCCGACCATATTGATGCGCTGATAACCATGCTCACCGAATCCGAAGTTTCGGTGACTGAAAAGGATGAGGTCTTGGAGCTGGAGGATGATACCCCTGACACTCCTGATACGGAGGAGGAGAATGTTTCGGTTAAGTCTGACGACCCTGTGCGGATGTATCTGCGCGAGATGGGCGGGGTTGAGCTGCTTTCCCGCGAGGGTGAGGTGGAGATTGCCAAGCGGATTGAATCGGGCCGCAATATGATGATGACCTCGCTATGCGAGGCTCCTACTGCGATGCGGGATTTCATCACCTGGTATAATGACCTGCTGGAAGAGAAACTACTGCTGCGTGATATTATCGATCTTGATGCGGCATATGCCGAGGAGGTCGGGCTGGATATATCGGACAATACGCTTAAGGATGAGGAAGAAGCTACTGAAAATAAAGAGGAAAGCGCAATTGCGGAAGAGCCTGATGTGAAGGCGGAGAAAGATGAAAAGCCGAAGGATGATGGTGATGATGAGGAGGAGAGCGATTCGGATGAAGAGGAAGACGAGGAGGAAGATGATGAATATGTCGGCAATGTTTCGCTGAAGGTGATGGAGGAAACGCTTTATCCTAAGATAATGGAGATTCTGGAGCAGGTTGCGATAGTCAGTGAGAAGATGATTTCCTATCATGAATTACGTCTGGAATCTGCCCTGAAGAACAAAAAGATAACTGACAAGGTACAGAAAACTTTTGAGAAGCAGCGTAATGAGCTGGTGGAACTGGTCAGGCAGCTACACCTTAGCGAGAACAGCATTTTTTATATCATAGATGAATTATACGGCCTTAATCGGCGGATAATGGGGTTTGAAGGCAAGCTGCGTCGCCTGGCCGAGGACAGGAAAATCAGGCTGGCGGATTTCCTGGAGAAATATGTCGGCTCCGAGCTTGACCCCAACTGGATTAAGGGAATTAAAAAGCTCAAGGATAAGAAATGGCAGGATTTTATCGAGCGTAACGAGGCAAAGGTTGTTGAGATTCGTGATGAGATACGTGCGGTTGCGGAGCGGGTCGGTACTGACATAACCGAGTTCAAGCGGGTTGTGGGTGAAATCCAGAAAGGTGAACGCCAGGCCAATAAAGCCAAGAAAGAAATGATAGAGGCCAATTTGCGGCTGGTTATCTCGATTGCCAAGAAATACACCAACCGCGGATTACAATTCCTTGACCTGATTCAGGAGGGTAATATCGGGCTGATGAAGGCGGTGGACAAGTTTGAATATCGTCGCGGTTATAAATTTTCCACCTATGCAACCTGGTGGATCCGCCAGGCAATAACTCGTTCTATTGCAGATCAGGCGCGGACTATACGTATTCCTGTCCATATGATTGAGACTATCAACAAGATTGTACGTACGTCACGGCAGATGGCGCATGAGATGGGGCGTGACCCTACTCCCGAGGAGCTGGCCAGAAAGCTTAGTATGCCATTGGAGAAAATCCGCAAAGTAATGAAAATTGCCAAGGAGCCCGTTAGTCTGGAAACTCCTGTTGGTGATGAGGATGGCAGTTTCCTTGGTGATTTCATTGAAGACAAGAATGCGGCGATGCCGCTGGATGTAGCAACCCAGGTCAATCTGAAGGAAATTACTACCCGAATTTTATCGACGCTGACCCCGCGGGAGGAACGGGTGTTGCGGATGCGTTTTGGTATCGGGATGAATACCGACCATACATTAGAAGAGGTCGGGCAGCAATTCTCGGTAACCCGTGAGCGTATCCGCCAGATCGAAGCCAAGGCACTGCGCAAGCTCAAACACCCCTCCCGCTCCCGCAAACTCCGCGGCTTCATTCAGGAGTAGCGGGTTCAGATGATAGAAATGGGGGATATGTTATGCTGAACTCGTTTCAGCATCCATTTCTCCAATGACCGGGTTTTTATGGAAAATAACCTGATTTAAGTATTTTGATGGACTTGGTTACAACTGAAAGTCATCAAAGTTCTGATGGATGGATCCTGAAACAAGTTCAGGATGACAATATTTACAGCCATTATTTCCTGAACCCGACAGCGATGACATAAATTTCGGAGGAATCCTTGCGGCTGGCAGCGGGTTTGATATGTTTTACCTTTGTAAAATTCCTGTTCAGCCTGTCCATCAGGGATTTTTCTGCTCCTCCCTGCAATACCTTCCCGACAAAACACCCGTCTGGATTTAATACCTCCAGTGCAAGCTCCACAGCCGCTTCCAGTAATGCCATAATACGGATATGGTCAGTTTGCTGATGGCCGCATGAAGAGGCTGCCATATCGCTCAATACAATATCCGTCCCTGTTTTGTCACGATTATAAGAATTTATAACATTTTTGAGCTGCAAATATGGTTCTTCCTCCAGAAAATCGCCCTTTATAAACTCCGCTCCTGAAATCGGCTCAATTTCCTGCAAATCAATGCCGATAACCTTGCATCCATGCGCTACCGCTACCTGCGACCAGCTACCAGGTGCCGCTCCCAAATCCACTACAATCCTGCCAGGCTTTAGAAAATCAAATTTATCATTTATTTCCAGCAACTTATATGCTGCTCGCGAACGATAGCCATCTGCCTTCGCCTGCACCACATAAGGGTCATTCAACTGCCGCTCCAGCCAGCGGGTAGACGAAGTTTTCCGTCTCTTTGCAGTTTTCACTCTTGTGTGTAACTGACGGTTGTTTGTCCTGTTATTTTTGCTACTCATATGATATTATTCCCTGAATAATGGCTTTATACGGAATTTGCCATTATGAAGCAAATGCTGTATAATTGCAACGATTGGCACAAAGTACGTGGCATTTGCGCAACATGGATTGTCGATAAATAGTAAAAATTTGATTTATATCAACAATCTATTTTGTATGTGCAACTTTCTTGTGCCATCATTCACAGTACTTGCGGATGTATAATCCGTCAGGTAACAAAATGGAGGTTTTTATGTCTGATAATGAATCAATGGTTTTTGGCCGTATAGTTACTCCCTATGATAGGCACGGCTTAAGAGAAGGTTTTAGGCGGCTCTCTATCGTGATAGGTGTTGCGGTAGCGATGTGGTATATGTTTTATGGTGTAGACCAGATATCCGAATATAGTTTGCGGATTGCCGATAGATATATGGGTGGGGGAGCTCAATTATTTATAGAGGTTGCAACTACCTTAATGGGTTTTGTGGCGTTCTTTGTAGGGGTATTGGTTACCAAGTCGGTTGGCTGGGCAATTGACGGTTTCCTGAAATAGACTGGTTAAAACGCTCCGGTTGGGAATATAACAGTACGGACAGTTTTGAACATGATGACAAAATCATGCCAGACCGACCAGTTATTGATATACCATTTATCCAGATGAATACGCTGGCTGAAAGTCGCTTCGTTGCGACCGCTAACCTGCCATAAGCCTGTGATTCCAGGCTTTACGGCACAGTACAGGTCGAGCTTGTCGCCATATGCTTCACGCTCGGACTCCAGTATAGGGCGCGGGCCGACCAGACTCATATCGCCTTTAACCACATTAAGTAGCTGCGGCAGCTCATCTATACTGCCCTTGCGCAGGATTCGTCCAATTTTGGTAATACGCGGGTCATTGCGTAACTTGCAGTATTTTTCATATTCCGCTCTTGCTTTCATATCCCTTGCCAGTAATTGCTCCAGTTTTTCATTGGCGTCCAGCACCATCGTGCGCAGTTTCCAGCATTTAAACACCCTGCCATTTTTGCCTACCCTGGTTCCCGCATAAAACACAGGGCCACCATCCTGCCTGATGAAATACGCAATTATCGGCAGGAACGGCAATAAAATAGCCAGGGCACAAAGCGCTCCCATTATATCCACCGCCCGTTTAACAAAGCGTCCAAGCGGTGAGTTTATCTTATAGCGTGCGCGCAGGAACATGATGTCGTGGCCGAAGAAATATTGCGGTTCCACTCCATACAGCGACAACCTGCTCATCGGCGGAATCATTATATAATCGGTATTCAGCCTGTCGAGCAGGGTGAATATTTTATCCCTCCCGTCCTCACTTACCGCATCCAGCGCAATGATATAGAATTCCGACGGATTGTTTTTAATGTAATTGGTATATGATTCATGTCCTGCCGGCAGATGTACCACCATGATATCACGATATTTCGGGGGTAGAAGACTGCGGTCTATATCGGAATCTTCATCTTCGCACAGTATCAGCGTATGCACCTTGCAACCGGTATATGAATCGGAGGAAAGCGCATGGAGCGTATCCATAACGGTTTCCCTGTCGCCGATTATTACCGAGGAAAACACCCAGTTTCCCGATTGTTCCAGTGTAATACGAATAATTTGCCGACCCAGTAGTATAAATACCAGTGCACAGCTCCATGACAGGAATACCGATATTCTGGAAAATGGTTGCTTGAGCGAGAACAGGATAAACCCATCTACAACCAGGGCTATCAGCAGCATGATTGCTACATATTGAACCTGGCTCCACCATGGAATCCGCCATCTGTAGTGGCGCTTGTTATGGAACATAAACAGTACGATAACCGAGAGTGCGATGAAATAGTTAAGGTGGCCATAGATTTCATATGTGCTGCGCTCGGAAACTGGGGTACTCAACATGGTTTCGGGAATATATGGTGTTACAATCACCGACACCAGGAAGGCGCTTACCAGTGCCAATACATCCGCGAATAAAATTAATATGCCTACCTTATGCCTTATCATGGTTAATTTCCTGTGAGTATATAGTTTACTTGTTTTTACCTTTTGTCAATGTTAATGGATTATTTCTTGTTATATAGTTTCTACAAACAATTCTTACTATGTATTAAGAAATCCGACTTCAGTTCCCTCCAGCACGACCGCCGTCAGCCTTCCCGTAGCATAAGCCCCTGTATCCACACCGATACGGCCGTTTTCCGCCATTGGTGAGTTAAAAATCGTATGGCCGAAGACAATTGTTTTATCGAATTTATGTTCACTGTCAACGAATCCGCTTCGTATTGACATCATATCCTTCGCAGTCTGCTGCTCTATCGGCACTCCAGGGCGTAATCCGGCATGGACAAACATATAATCACCCTCGATATGTGACAGTTTCAGTTTTTCACAAAAACGCCTGTGCTGCGCAGGGAATTTCCTGGCAAATTCATCCTGTAGCGCAAGGTAATCCAGCTTCTTACCACGCTCACAGCGCATGAATACACCATAACTCTGTAAAGTGGCATCACCCCCCCATGACAGCCAGGATTCACAACCATCCTCGCTATCCAGGAACTGCATCATTGCATCCTCATGGTTTCCCTTGAGAAATACGGTTTCAAAGCCTTCCGGCGAGTGGTTAATCAGCAAATCAAGTACTTCCCGCGAATTTTGCCCGCGATCGACATAATCCCCAAGATAAATCAGGCATTTGCGGGAGGACATACGCTTTCTGGCATCCTCTTCGATAATCTGATGCAACTGACGTAAGAGCCCAACTTTTCCGTGAATATCGCCGATTGCATATATACATGTATCATTCGGGGTGTGGGAGATATCCGTATATTTGACGTAATTTGTATGGGGGGCCTCATAGTGATTATGAGCAGTGTGATGTGTCTGTATATGCATTTTGTTCTGTACTCCGAATCTATCAATTAACCTTTTGTTAAACAAAGTTGCGACCACCCCTTGATAAATAAACTCCAATATGATAAGAGGATAATCTAATTTCTTTATCTGTTACTTTATCATGTCAGGGTGAGGCATTATGACAAAAAGATTTTCATTAGTCAATATTAGTTAACAAAAAGTTAAAATTTTATTTAACATTTATCTTTTTTATGCTACACTCCATTCATTCAACCGATAATTTTTGTCACTATGACCAAGATAAAAGCGATATTATTTGATATGGACGGGGTTCTGGTAGACGCCAAGGACTGGCATTATGAGGCCTTCAACCTTGCCCTGGAAAATTTCGGTTATAACCCGATTTCACGCAAGGACCATCTGGAATGCTATGATGGCCTGCCTACCCGCAAAAAACTGGCCCTGCTGGCATATGAGCAGGGGGTGAAAGTGGCACAATTCGAAGATATCAACACACTGAAACAAAAATATACCTATGAAATAGCTGAACAGAAATTCCGTCCACGTCGTAAGCATATAGAAGCTCTGTCACATTTACGTGATGATGGTTATAAAATGACGGTTTGTTCCAATTCTGTTCCTGAAACTATAAAAATGTTTATGGAAAATGGTGGACTCGCTGAATTTCTTGAATTTACCCTGTCAAACCAGGATGTTACCCATCCAAAACCCGATCCTGAAATATACCAGAAGGCAATGCGGATGCTTGGTTTGCAACCTAGTGAATGCCTTGTGCTGGAGGATAATTTCCACGGTATAGAGGCTGCCCGTGCCAGTGGAGCGCATGTTATGATCATCGGCGATGTTCGAGAGGTGAATTATCGCAATATAACAAGGGAAATAGCCAAAATTGAATCAACAGAAGGGCAGCGTCATGTGCAGTATGAATATAGTCATTCCTATGGCTGGTGAGGGCAGGCGCTTCCTTGATGCCGGTTACACTACTCCGAAACCCTTTATAGATGTTGATGGCATACCCATGATAGAGCGGGTATTGCGGAATGTTAACGCTCCTGGGGCGAATTATATCCTGATTGCACGCAGAGAGCATGTTGAGAATGCGGCTGCTCAGGAGATTGCCGAAAAATATGGGGTGACTTATATAACAGTCGATAAACTTACTGAAGGTACGGCCTGTACTGCGCTGTATGCCAGAAAATATATCAATAATGATGCGCCTCTGCTGTTTGCCAATTCCGACCAGATTGTCGATATTGATATTAACGATTTTGTAGCGGATTGTGACAAGCGCGGGCTTTGCGGTTCCATCCTGACTTTCCGTGATGAAGAGAAAAATAATAAATGGTCATTCGTTGAGCTGGATGATGGCGGGCTTGTGAAGCGTGTCGCCGAAAAGCAGCCCATATCTGATATAGCCACGGTCGGAATTTACTATTTCAGCAAGGGCAGAAATTTTGTCGATGCGGCGATCGATATGATTGTCGAAAATGACAGGGTTGGCGGCGAGTTCTATATCTGCCCCGTTTATAATTATGCGGTTAAAAACAACTGCAAAATCGGTATTTACGACATTGCCCCACAAGATATGCATGGAATTGGTACCCCCCAAGACCTGAATGATTACCTGGCGTTTCTTTGCAGGAGTAATATGAGTTTGACGAGAGATTAGCATAGTATGCTCTCCGAAAATTTGGCAAAACTGAAACCAAAGATTCAAGAAAAATATACACGCAAGGAGATCAGCCATAAATATTTTTTAGTTAACTTGCTGTAAAATAGTGAGAATCAAACCTGCTTTGCGGCGGTGGATTTGTTGACTTTTATGTCGGGGGAGTTGGGGTTGAGTTTTATCTCGTAATGGGCGGCACCGGCCGGAATCATCGGATATACATTCTCCGTCTGGTCGACAACCATATCCATAATAACCGCACCGTCATATTCAAGCATTTGCTGTAACGCATCCTCAACATTATCAGGCTTCTCGCAACGCATACCCTTGATTCCGAAGGATTCAGCCAGCGCTACAAAATCCGGCAGTGCATCCATATAGCTTTCGGAATAGCGGTCACCGTGGAATAGCTCCTGCCACTGCCGCACCATCCCCATATATCTGTTATTCAGAATCAGCACTTTAAGTGGCAGGCGATATTGTGCAATCGTTGAAAGCTCCTGTATATTCATCATCAGCGAGGCCTCACCCGAAACACACACCACAATACTGTCGGGATGGGCGATTTGCGTACCTACCGCTGCCGGCATACCGTAACCCATAGTCCCCAGCCCGCCGGAAGTCATCCAGCGGCGGGGTTTATCGAATTCGAGATATTGCGCCGCCCACATCTGATGCTGTCCGACATCAGTTGTTATATAAAAATCTTTATCTTTCAGAATGTTGTTGAGCTTATCTAAAGCATATTGTGGCTTTATATCCTTATCCCCCTGATTATACGCAAAAGATTTGACTTCCCGCCATTCGTTAATCTGCTGCCACCATTTGCCCAGCGCCTCTTTGTCCGGCTTGCAGCCCTCATCCTTCCATATGGCAATCATACGTTTCAATACATGTGCCGCATCGCCGATAATTGGCAAATCAACCTTGATAGTCTTGTTAATCGAGGAAGCATCAACATCGATATGAATCTTTTTCGAATCTACTGAAAAAGCATCAACACGACCGGTGATACGGTCATCGAAGCGGGCACCGATATTTATCATAACGTCACAATTGGCCATCGCCAGATTGGCCTCATATGAGCCATGCATACCAAGCATTTTGATGAATTGCGGGTCAGAGGCGGGATAGCCGCCAAGCCCCATCAGCGTATTGGTTATAGGATAGCCGGTCAGCCGGACAAATTCGGTAAGTAACTCGGCCGCCCCCTCGGAATTTATAATCCCGCCGCCGGTGTAGAATACCGGCTTTTTGGCAGAGGCAATCATCGCTACCGCCTGTTTTATCATCTCCTCATCGCCCTCTTGCGGCGGGTTATATGAAGGGCGGTGGGGCTCGCCATCCGGATGATATTCCGCCTGGTTAAGCTGTACATCCTTGGGGATGTCAATAACCACCGGCCCAGGGCGGCCGGTAAGCGCTATATGGAAAGCCTCACGAAGAGTTTGTGCTATATGTTCTGTCTTTTTTATCAGGTAGTTATGCTTGGTACAGGAGCGGGTTATGCCTACCGTGTCGGCCTCCTGGAATGCATCGCTTCCTATAAGGTGGGTCGGAACCTGGCCGGTGATGCAGATTACCGGAATACTGTCGAGCAGGGCATCGGTAAGGCCGGTCACTGTATTGGTTGCGCCGGGGCCGCTGGTTACGAGAACTACCCCCGCCTTGCCGGTTGAGCGGGCATAGGCTTCTGCCGCATGTGCTGCGCCCTGCTCATGGCGGACAAGGATATGGCGAATCTGATTCTGTTTGAAAATCTCGTCATATAGCGGCAGTACCGCACCACCCGGATAACCGAATACGGTATCCACCCCCAGTTCAGACAGGGTTTTCAGCACAATCTCCGAGCCTGTAAGTTTTTTGGTCATGATAATAGGTTACAGGTTGCAGGTTTTAGGTTACAGCCCACAGCCCGCAACATAGCACTAATACCGGTAATAACTACAGCAATTTTTTGATAAAGGCAAAGCTCTTATGCAGGTGGCTTTTTATGAAAAAGAGTTATTTGCTGGACTCATACCCTTCAGCGCCAACCAGCTTTTCGAAAGTTGTTTCCAACACTGCCGCAAAATCTACTACTTCAAAGTCTTTCAAATGCCTGTGGTCATTTTCGATTGCAGAAATATTGCTTCTGGTAAGTTTTACATTCCTATCCACCTCAAGAGCAGCGGCCAATTCCTCTTGTGTCATGCCTAATTCCAGACGTCTCTTTCGTATATTATGCCCACAGATATTAAGTTTCATCATGCTATCTCATAAAAGGTTGTATTTTTTACAGATAGCATCTAAAAAACCTCCAAGCGTCAGGATTCCTGACGAAATGTCAGATTTTCTAACAATGAGGAGGAACAAATGAACACTACAAAAACAAGAACCCCACACCCAGTTGACAGATATGTCGGGATGCGGCTGCGGCAGAGAAGGTCAATCTGCGGTATGACCCAGAAAGAAGTAGGTGAGAAAATTGGTATTACCTCCCAGCAGGTACAGAAATATGAACATGGGATAAACCGGATAGGAAGCTCAAGGTTATATGATTTCTCCGTGATTCTGGATGTTCCGATTAGTTATTTCTTTGAAGGGGTAGAAAGCTGGATGCGTCGTCGTAATCTGAAAAACCCCACCGATGCTATAGAACAATCCGATGAGACAGACTATCTGGTCGACAGGGTTGATGAAAAGGAAACCATGCAACTGGTCAGAAACTACCACAATATCCGAAACGAAGCAGCCAGAAGAAGAATCTTCTCCCTCATCAGGGACATTGCAGTAACGAAATGAATTGCAACTTAATATTGCCACCTTCCCCGTATTGGGGTATAATTGGGGAAAGACATATGGAGAAAATAAAATGATGAAAGTTTCTTTTCCGGAGATAGATGAGCTCTATCTTCGTAACAAGGTAGAAAACGGTTATTATACTAGTATATCCGAGGCCATACGGGATGTTGTACGCAAGCAAAGGGAAAGTGAACAAAACCGCCTGCTTTCCGCTTTGGAGGAAGGAGAGAGGGCAATACAGGAAGGCCGTACCCAACCACTTACAAATGAGCTGTTTGATGAAATAGTGCAAAGCGGTATGAAAAAAGCAGGAAAGGGAGAAGTGGTTGTTAATCCCGATGTCATCCCGCAATAAATATGAATTGATTATCACCGAGCCTGCAATGGATGATATTGAGGCTATTGCAGCTTATACGTCTATTCAGTGGGGCGAAGAGCAAGCGGTTAAATATACCGGGCAGCTTTATGGAACTATAACAGATATAGCCGATAATCCAGACACAGGACAGAGCCACTATGGTGTGCCGAATGCTATCAAAGGCAAAAAATCCGGCAGACATATTGTTTTCTATCGTACCGAAAAACAGACGATTTTCATCATGCGTATCCTGCACGAAAGCATGGACCACGGTAGGTATCTGCTATAAAGAAAAACATTAGAACACACCCAACACAGGTTTCCGCTTTTCAGGATTGCGGATAAGTGGGTTGGTTTCGTTAAATACACAGGCGGTGTGTTTGCCGTCACGCAGAGTATATTGGCCGGTAACACGCTCAATTATGATAAAATTCCCCTTCTTGCGGTAGTTTATCAGTGATTCCTCACCATCCTCATCAACCATGAAAATCGCCGGAACATCTGCATTTATATTCTTGAACTCAAGATAGGTAAATTCCCCGTCGTCAAAAATGGTTATCGGTGCTATAACCCTCGAACCGGAAATCGTATAGTTGAAATTATACTTCTCCGGATGTTCCTTGTAATCAGGCAAGTCGTCATGTGAAATATTGATAAAATCACTGCTGTTGCCGGTAGTGCCCGGATAGTTAAACCTCGCAATAAATATCAGATCCTCATCCCTTATATCATCAACATCCTCGGCATATAATTCAAACATATATATCCGCTTGTTGGTGATTATCGTCATGTTGGTAGTCGCATCTGGCGCAACCGGCTTGATAAACAGCCGTGAGCCGTTAGGCACAACCTGCCAGCTTGTGGGGTCACCAATGGAAATAGTAACAAACTCTTCAGTAGGGTCAAAATCGATGATGGATTGATAGCGAAAATGGCCGGTAAAGATATATACCTCATCTTGGCTGTAAACATACTCCTTGATACGCTCATCCATAGATACAGGAACACTCTCCTGTAGTGCACGAGCCGGAGGCGGGTAAAAACTCATCACAAATAACGCAAATATACCGATTATTTTGCTAGTTATCTTCATCCTTTTTTTCCTCCGAAACCCTATATCCAGTCACCTGAAAACCGAAATCAACAAATTTCCTTTCCGTATAATTATAATCTACATCCCTAAAACTAAAGTCTATTTCTGCTTTCCATTTGGTTCTATTATTTCTATCCGGATACTCTATATTAAGCTCATCTGCCCAAAAGTCAACATAAGCTTTATATTTCGTAGGTTTAGACTGTTTTTTTTCTTCTGTAAAAATATTAAGAATGTTATATTTCTGAAGCTTACTTTCTTTTGTCTTTGTCTTGTTTTCTTCCATCGATACTACCCTTATAGACCGGTTATTGAATTTTATCCTGCGAACTGTATGGGTTCTGTAGCGGCGGAGTTTACTACGAGGGTTGCTTTTACTCACACTCCTCAAAAAGCGTTTTGTTATATTTTCGCTGCCAAATTGTTTTACATATCGTGAATTAGCCTTTATTTCTTGAAAATTCCTGTCAAAATTATACTCCTCATTAGCTTTGATAAATTTTTTAACCAAGAATCTTGCTAATATCTGGTTAGAATCTTTTTCATTTTGTGTACCTAGTGGTGTTAGACGGGAGTATGATTCCGCAGTATCATTCATCTCTACAAATACAGGAAAAGTTTTTGTTAGAGGAAAGGCATCCAATACTAGCCGCATTGCAATGGAAAATATAAAAAGCGCAATTATAGTGAAAATGACAAACAGGCTGCGTTCGGTGATAGGATAAATAAACTTCTTGAAATACCACTCATGCGCATCCTTGAAATACTCACCGTTTTCAATTTTCTCCGCAACTTCTTCGTAATATTCGTTCATGGAAGGGTCGGTTTGCTTGCTAAAGACCTGATTATAACAGGATATTCGCTATGGGCAAAGGAAGTTTTCAGTGGTTTTTATATCATCAACAGTACCTACATGAAACCATTTTCCTTTATGTTCAATAGCTTGGATACGGTTTAGGGTGCCGTTTTCCGTAATTGCCTGTCTGAAAATTGCCGATAGAGAAAATGGTTCTGCGCTATGATTTTGCAGTAATACAGGGTTGAAAATCTGTATTCCGGTGAAGACATGTGAGTGGTTTTGCTTGCTGAGGCGAGCTATCTCATTGTTATTGCTGGTAAAATCGAAATCACCTTTGCCGTGGTAGCCATGAGCTTCTGTGGTTTTTACTAGTAGAAGCAGTGCATCCATCTGTGAATTATCCCAGTTTTTCGCCAGATTAAGCAGGGCAGGGGGGTGGTTGGCATCATCAGACCATATAACATCGCTATTTATCACGTAAAACGGCTCTGAGCCTAGATATGGCAGGGCTTTTACTATACCGCCGCCGGTTTCCAGCCTTACTTCCTCACGGGAAATAACAATTTCGATATTTTTACGGGCTTTAAGATGATTTTCAACTATTTCCGGCAGGTGGAAGGTATTTATCACCGCTTTCTGCACTCCCGCCTCGACCAGCTTATCCAGCGTATAGTCAATCAGCGGCCTACCACATACCTCAACCATGGGTTTCGGAACCTTATGGGTAAGCGGATGCATCCTGGTACCCAGCCCTGCGGCAAATACCATTGCTGTTTGCGGTTTCTTCTGCACTTTTTGGCTGTACTACAGGATTATTTATCTTATTGCAAAGAACAAAGGCTAAAAAGCCTAGATTTGAAGACTGTCTTTTCCAAACATTTTTTCTATCTTTTCTAATTTCTCGATAAACTCAGAATCTGGAAAATGCCCCACTCTAATACCCATATTTCCCAGGGTATCATTTAGAAATTCAAGTTCTTTATTTGATAAATCTTTTATTTCAATAGTTTCTATTTCTTTACTGTTAACATAGTGCGGTGAAGGTGGAGCTATTTTTGGCTTATCGCTTTTTCCATCAAACAGAACTTTTGGTTCATCACCAGCCATTCCTCCTTGAAAAATTCTTTTACTATGAAAAATCTTATCTTCGTTTAATCCTGCACTTTTTAGATAATCTTTTATTTTCTTGTCCATACCAAGTTTAGTACTGTACATTATTTTTACATCATGCATTGCATCTTCGTATTCCTTATCTTCATCGCCCATCCTAGGAGAGAAATGAGAGATGGTTTTATATTTCAGGAAATCTATAGTATTCATAAGTGGTATTTATTCATTATTATTAGCTACACTGCGGATTCTACCACCTTTTCTCTTTCGGCACAACCCCGTCCATCCACTCCTTCAACTCCGCAAGGGTGGGGTGGTGGAGGTCTCGTTCGATATGTCCCCAGACACGGGGAAGGAATTGCAGGTATGTATCCTTGCCGTCACGTACTGAAAGCCGTGCGAATATGCCGACAATCTTGCAGTTACGCTGTGCGGCAAGCAGGTTATATAAAAGCAGGAAATTATCCTTATCGGTTTCAGGGGCAAGCGACAGGTAATAATCTACCATTTCCTCCGCCAGCTCCGGTGCTACATCACGTCTTGCATCCTCCAGCAATGACAGCAAATCATACGCAGGCGAACCTGTAACCGCATCCTGAAAATCCAGTAACCCGACTTTCTCCACCCCCTCCCGTTCCGGCAGCCACATCAAATTATCGGCGTGGTAATCACGGAGAACCAGAACCTGACGGTCATTTTCCAGCAATTGGAACAACCTTTCCCATATTGCAACATACTCATCCTGCAACTTTTGTAGATCATCATCGCCATATTTATCACCAAAAACCCGCGGGATATACCATTCGGTCAGTAACAAAACCTCCCGCATCAGCAGCTCGTCACCATATGAAGGGATATCTTGCGGGAGCGGTAGTTTTTGTATTTCAACAAGTGTATCTATCGCCAGTTTGTATAATTCCTTTTCCGATGGAGAGGGTAGGGGGCTTTTTCCTGATAAAACAGTAGTATATCTGCTATCCCCCAAATCCTCCAGTAGCAGGAAACCATTCTCTACATCCTCCGCAAAAATTTCCGGCGCACTCAAGTTATTAGTTTTCAGGTGACGGGCAATTTTTACAAAAGGCCTGACATCTTCCTGCGGCGGCGGTGCATCCATCAGCACAGCAGTCTTATCCCCCAGAAACAGCCGCTCATATCGACGAAAAGATGCATCTCCTGCCAGATTCCTGCGCTCCGCCTTCCCCCATCCGCAATTATCAAGGAAACCGGCCAGTAATTTTTCTCTGTCTGGTGGGGGCATAAATACAGGAAACTTCTGATCATCAGATTATCTGATCATCTACAAAAAAGCAGGTATGACCCAGCGAATGACCGTTACGGCTGCTTCCTCTCGGACCTGACCGGATTGGCGGTAATGCCGTCCACACCTGCCACCCAGTACAATAGCCGTCTACACTGATTTGAGCAAACAAAATTTGGCATTCAATCATTATAGAAGCAACTCACTTCTCCAGGCGGCGGAGGATTTTGTCGAGTTCTTCAAGGGAGTAATATTTGATGATAACCGAGCCTTTTTCGCCGGCATTGGTGATGGTGATATCCATACCTATCCGCTCGGAAAGCTGGTTTTCCAGTAATTTTATCTCCTCGTCGCGGCTGCTCTTGGTACGGGTTTCACCAATCAGTTTCGACATGCGCTGCACCAGCTTTTCAGTCTGCTTGGTATTCAGCCCCTTCTTGAGGACATGACGGGCAACCTCCACCGGATCACGGGTGGATAAGAGAAACCTGCCATGCTGTGCGGTAAGCTTGCCCTCATGGATATACTGCTTAACCTCATCAGGCAGGCGGTTGAGTCGTACCATCGAGGAAATCTGGTTACTATCCTTACCCAGAATCTCACCAAGCTGCTTCTGGGTATAGCCGAACTCGTCGGTAAGCCGCTTGTAGCCCTCGGCCTCCTCGATAGGAGTAAGGTTCTGGCGCTGGATATTCTCAATCAGGCCGATTTCCATCGCACCACGGTCATCCAGCTCCATTATAATAACCGGAATTTCAGCAAGACCGGCCATTTTCGACGCTCGCCACCGCCGTTCACCGGCAATTATCTCGTAATTATCGGGGGAATCCTTATCCTCACGGACAATTATCGGCTGCACCATCCCATGCACCTTGATGGAATCAGCCAGTTCCTGCATTTCGTCTTCATTGAACAGGTTACGCTGCTGATAGCGTCCGGCACGGATATTGTCCACCGCTACCGTATCACGCTGGCCGCCCTCTACCACAACATCGTTAGCGGCAACACCACCTCCCTTCTCGGAGATGCTGATTTTCTTTTCTGATATGAGGGCCGAAAGCCCCCGCCCAAGTCCTTTTGATACCATGTTTTTCCTTGTTTGCAGAATCGGGAATCAAGAAACGAGAATCGAGAAGCGCAAAATTCTATTTTCCTGATTCCAGATTCTCGATTCTATCTAAGCCGCATTGGCGGCCTGTCTTGGAGTTATAGCCGCCGCCTTGCGTTTTTTCAGCACCTCCTTGGCCAGTTGCAGATATGCCCGCGACCCCATACAGCGATGGTCATATATAACGGCCGGCTTGCCATGTGACGGAGCCTCGGACAGCCTCACATTACGAGGGATTGCCGTATTAAACACCAGATCTCCCAGATGCTCACGCACATCCGCTTCAATTTCATTAGTAAGCCGGTTGCGCCGGTCATACATGGTCAGCAATATACCTTCTATATCCAACTCCGGATTCAAATTTTTCTGCACCAGCTCTATAGTATTGAGCAGGTTGGCCAGCCCTTCCAGTGCATAGAATTCGCATTGCAGCGGCACCAGCACCTTGGTTGCAGCCGTCAGCGCATTTATAGTCAGAAGCCCCAGTGAAGGCGGGCAGTCAATAATAATATAATCATAAAAACTGACCACCTCGGTAATTTTATTACGCAGAATAAATTCACGGTCTTTCATCTCGGCCAGTTCTATATCAATTGCCGCCAGATCAACAACCGCCGGAATAACCTGTAAATCTGGCACTATAGTATCTCTTGCGGATTCCTTCACCGAAACACTGCCTGCCATCATATCATATGCACTCGGGAAGCGGCTTTTAGCATCAACACCAAGGCCGGTACTGGCATTGCCCTGCGGGTCGAAATCCACCAGCAGTGACCTGCGCCCGACCGCGCTTAATGCCGTAGCCAGATTGATAGCGGTAGTGGTTTTGCCCACACCGCCCTTCTGATTGGCTATTGCGATTATATCGCAATGAGAGAGGGTATTAAATGTCACCTGCGCACCTCTTGCAGTTTCGTATCACGGCAATTTCTTATTACTACAATATAACCATCGCCGGTGATACTGGGTTTCAGCTCATAGTCAAACGACCAGTTTTGCTTTGCCTTCTCCAACTCGGGGAGAAGTGTACTACCTTTCGGGAAAATACACAAACTATCTTTGGTTAAGAAGTGGTTAACAAGGGCGAGCAGATGGTCGAGATCGGCCAGTGCGCGGGCGGTTATGATGTTGTTTTTCCAAGGAGAAATTTTTTCAATACGCTCATTGTGAATGTGAATATTTGTTTTTATTTTATGTGAAATTTCTTTCAGGAAACTACATTTCTTGCGGTTGCTTTCTATCAGATGGGTTTCAGGAACACCAAGTATGGAAAGTATTATACCAGGCAGTCCTGCGCCCGAGCCGAAATCGGTTAGTATTGTATTGTCAGTGAGCGGAATATATTTTATCAACTGCGCCGAATCCAGTATATGCCTCTGCCATATATCCTCTATAGTTGCCGTTGTATTCCTGCCGACAAGGTTATAGGTTTTATTCCATTTAAGCAATTCCCCTGCATATAATTCAAGTTTGCCCTGCTGTTCAGCAGTTACATCGGGAAGGAGGTTTTTTATATCAGGAGGCATTGTTGTTGTTAAGTGGTAGGAGAGAAATATCAATTCAAGTATGGCTTATTATATTAACGCTTAAAAAGCCTTATAATCATGTTGAATTGTTGAAAAAACAATTTATAATTCACAGCCTTATATTACTAATTCACTTTTTACACTAATAATATAATGTGGCAAATATATGTGATTGTTGGTGTAGTAACAGTTTATAATATTTTCTGATTATGTTATGCTCGCTATTACGCTTACTTTGTGGCAGTAATCCGGTTGCATCGGTTTATATAGTATTCCCAATTAGAATTGGAAATACTATATTACATTAACTTTGAATGCACATTATTAAATGTGGGGGCCATAGCTCAGCTGGGAGAGCGCCTGCCTTGCACGCAGGAGGTCAGCGGTTCGATCCCGCTTGGCTCCACCATTTTATCTGGATTAATGCTTTTACTTCAGGAAGTTATGAAGTGCTGTTAGCATTCAACCCACAAATCAACCTACAAATAGAATGCGGTTAGGGGTGAACAGTTATGAATATTTTCTCCCTACGTACTGTTATTTTATGCTCTTTTTTCTAAGTCTTTCCATGGGCATTCTATACAGTCCACAGGACAGACTACCACACTTTTAGGCGTGGGTGAGTATTCCAAAATTTTGATTTTGGTCAGCTTAATGAATCTGTAACCCGCAAAACAAGAAAAGAGCTCAGATTTACACAGGGGATCCTATCTTGCTTTGCCTTCTGTGATTTCCTGTTTTTGCTGTTTTTCGAGGATGTTTTGCATGGATTTTGATTTTATGAGGATTGGGTGGCCGGTTGTGGAGCGGGATGCGAAGTCTATTCTGTCTATTATGCCTTGTTTGGTGTTTGAGAGTCCCGACTTGAACCGCTGGGTGAATGGTCTGTCCTGCTGGTTATCGAACGAAGGCTTTGGTTCTTTCGGGTTTCCAACTTTATCATCCTTGTGCTTTTTGGCATGTTTTGGTCGCAATGCTTCCTTAATTCCTTCGCCGGAGCCTTTAAAGCTGCCGAATTCCTGCCTGATAGCAGCAGCATAATCGCCCAGATTTTTTCTTGCCCCTTCAATCTCGTTGCTGACAAGGTTTTTAACTGCCTGTTTCCTGTCCTTTCCTATTACATCGGTGAAGTTGACGGTTTTATCATTGTTGTTACCCTCCTTATCAAGTCCAATTATATCATGAACCGGGTTAATATCCTGAGATTTAAGCACTTTGTTCAATAAATACTTATCTATGGCTTTCTCATTGCCTGTAAATACATTCCTGTTGTCCGGATTATCCTTGTCCAGATTTTCTAGTAAACCTTTATCCCATAAATGTTCTATTACATCCTCACGGTTGGTCAGCCTTGCCTTATCCTCATCAGCATTGATTATATAATCGTAAACTTCCGCCTTGAGTTGCTCAAAAACCTGCTTCTGTTCCTTGTTCAGGGCTGCGCTTTTTAGAATACGTGAGTCATAGTTATATGCTTCATCCTGTATTTCTCCGGCGATGTTTTTCAATGATTGCTTCGGCCCTTGTACCATATCAGGGTCGTACACACTGCGGGTAGTGCCGGTTTCAGCATCATACATAACTGTATGTGCAGCCTTGAAATTCACAACCGGAGTAATAACCGCACTCATACCGACACTCATTATCGGTGACATCGGGATAAACGGCATAGCCGCAGCCTCGGACACAGAAGCCACCTCAACCACAGAATCCGCTTCGGGTTCTCCTGTGTATGCCTCGGCTTTGGGAATAATTTCACCTGACCTGTTTCCGCTACCGGCAGGGGTGACTTCCGCTTCAGGGATGATTTCGCCGGATTTGTCTTCAACGGATGCAGGAGAAACTTCCGCTTCAGACAACCCCGATATGCCGCTGAAGAAATCATCAATCTGCTTGCCGATATCATCAAAGAACATAGCAATATCCTGCATTCCCTGAATAATATTCCCAATCACATCAACCGCACCCTCAAGCTGTTCCTGTAACTCTGCCTGCTCAGGAGATAACTCAGATGTAGGAGTTTCGAGGGTTCCTGCAACCGTATCACCAACCCCTGACTCAGCAGACTCAGCTGAAGATTCCTGCTCTGCCAGAACTCTGGAAGATTCAACCTCTGCAAGATAAGCCAGCTTCTGCTCCTCACTGAAGATAAAATTCTCCGAGCTAAGGTCTGCAAGCTTGTATCCAACCAATGCAATCTTATGTCCAAAGCCAAGGTCAAGTGCAGTATCACCTCCTGTAAAATCCGAAGGTAGCTCTTCAGGATTCAGGTCGGCCATGCCCTTGATATGCTCAAGACTTTCATGTGAAAAATCAAGCTTGCTATTTTTATTGAAACTTAACAGTACATCTGCCGCTTGGTAATCACTGCCTAACGCACTTTTCCCGCTTATTTTATCAGGGTTAAGTTCAAATTCATATATGTCCGGACCACCTCTGCCGTCTATGAGGTTAAGGTCACCACCTTTGATAATAAACCGGTTATAGCCAAAAGTACCGGCAACATCATTTATTAACCCTCCGTTAATCTCTATATTTTCTATATCAATCAATGTATTCTGCTCACCATCAAACCTTGCAAATCCCCTCATAAGGTCAATGTTCAAATTATGATAGGTTTGGTATCCCGCTATATCGAATCCCTCGCCGCCATCAACTATATCGTTACCATCAAGGTCGTACAGGATATCGTTACTGTTCGTTCCATTGAGGCCCTGTTTGAAGCCGGTATTGCGGACGATAGAACCCTTGATATCATGCGGGTCATCCAGATTTGGCTGCCATTCATCACCCTGAAACATATCTCCGTCATTGCCAGGGTTAAATCCAATCGTACCACCAAGATTCTTCGCTATCCCCATATCCTCGGAATTAATGTCAACCGCCTGCTGCATGGCGGCAACTACCGTATTGAAAACAGAATTACTGTTAAAGCCGGTATCACCCATAAGCCTGTATTCAAACTCCTGCGCATTGATATATTCAACCGCACTCCTGGCATATAGCAAAGCCTTCTCAACATCCTCCTGCGAACCCTCAAACAATACATGCCCCTCATGGGGGTGGCTTTTTTGTGTTGCTTCACGTGTCACTGTTAAAATATCTTGGTCTTTAGATACAAATCCTTTAATCTGAGTACCTGCTCCACCAGCAGAAAAAGCAACGGCCTTGTCAGCAGCTATATCAAAAGCAAAGCCGTTAATTTGCTTTTCACGAATACCTGCATCATTCCAAACTTCAATATAAAGGTGACCAAAAACACCTTCAACAACAGGTATGTCATCAGGTATTGGCAACCTCTTAGCCTCAATTGTCCACGGCATAATTTACTCTCCTTCTTTTATTTTTGGTCTATTACATTTTTCTGAACGCCAACAATATTCTGCAAAAGCTTCTTTGTAATTTATACTGCATGCGTGTCCCACAGCCTCTTCCACTTTATACATTATTTGTCTTTCATTTTCTATTGATTCTATAACTTTCTTTTGACTTTCATCAGAAAATAAGGATGCAAATACACTATGGTGGAAAAGGGTAATTTCCTTTGTTGTTTCTATATGTATATGTTTCTCATGCTTGCTATTTGATGTAAGATATGAATATTTATGTTTTGTGTATGTTTTTTCATCATGCGTACGCTCACTGGTAGAGTAATTTATTTCTATCACTTCAGGGATTTTTTCAAGACCTTCTCTCATGCAGCTATGATTCATTACATAATTAATGCTGCCTGAACGAGAAACCCCTGTAGAAATATCAATTCCAAACAATTTTGTGCAACCACCAATAACAAGGATTGCTAGAGAGAGAGACAGCAAAGAGATGATTCTATGTTTATACAATCTATTCATTTTTTATTATTCCAAACCTCAATATAAAGGTGACCAAATACACCCTCTACCACCGGAATATCATCTGGTATTGGTAGTCGTTTAGCTTCTATAGTCCAAGGCATAATCTATTCTCCTATCTACTATCTTCACTCAAAACTTCAGTAAAATCAAGTATTCCACAAAACTTGCCGATAGATTCTTCTACTGCATACATTGTTGATCGCTCATTATTGAGAGATTCTTGTACATACTCCCGTGAGAGGTTTGTATCTATCATTGATACAATGTGTAATATAAGTTTTGTTTCCGTAGCATTAACTGTAGTAATAAAATATCTATTCTTTGGGTTATTTCTTATTTTATAAGAATATTTATGCGTGCTATATGCTTCTCCGCTTTCATCCGGTGTTGTACTATATTTTATATCTGTAACATCAGAAACATTTTTTAACCCCTTTCTTATACACTGATGATTGATCGTATAATTAAGGCTACCGCTCCGCTGAATTAGAGAGGCCGTATATATTTTAAACTTCTCACACCCCTTAATAGCAAGTATTGCTAGCCACTGTTAACAAATTTTCCATTTGTATATAATTTTGATTGCAGCCAAGGCTATGAATCCGAGGAATGCAGAGTCATTTTTATCGCTTCTTGTGTCAATCCTCTTGTTTTCTTTCAACTTTCCGAAGTACATTTCTATGCGCTTACGCAACCGGTACAAGGTTTTATCATAGGCAACACTTGCTTTTCGGTTCTTACGCCCGGGAATAACAGGGATATTGTTTTGCGACCGCAGAAAATCCCGATGCGAATCGGAATCATACCCCATATCTTCCACAACATAGCACCCATATACATCACTCAGCAAGTCATCGGCGACGGATATATCTGCAACATTACCTCCTGTGAGCATGCCCTCAACGACATGTCCATCGGCTGTGATCGCTAGGTGTAACTTGCATGTCACACCTCCGCGGCTTATTCCCCTGCTATACTGCCCCCTTTTGAGACACCGCCATGACGGTGAAAGGCGATAGTAGTGGAATCAGCCATCACCACATGCATGGTTAACCTCTTGTTTTGTTGCAATAAAATGAGGATCTTCCACCAGACTCCACGGTCGGATGCGCGTTTGAAGCGTGTATAAATGGTGTGCCATGGCCCATAGCATTTGGGCAAATCGCGCCATGGATTTCCAGTGCGTAGAATGTAGAGCATGGCATTGAAAACCTGATAGTCGCTGATTTTTGCGGGACGCCCGGCCGCAGAATAATGACTATCTATCAATGGTTTAACTTCCTTCCTGAATACTTCCGGCGATACCGGATATAAACGCTTGTCCATAAAATTCTCCTGAAAAGTCAGAGAATAACACATATAATTTAATTTGTTAACACTATCTAGAGAGAGAGAGTAAAGAGATTACTTTATTTTTATATAATCTATTCATTTTTTATCATCCCACACTTCTATATAAAGATGGCCAAATATCCCACCCACTCCTGGAACAGATACATCAGGAATTGGTAACCGTTTAGCTTCAATTGTCCATGTCATAGCGATTGTCCTTTCTTGTTTATAATCTCAGAGCGGGTACATCTCTTATATCCATCACAAATCTCATCAAGAATTTCCGCAATATTAGTAATACTACAAACTTCTCCAACCTTATCTTCCACTGTATACATAATCCCTCTCTCATCTCCCACCCCTGACATTTCTACTCTCATATAAGCTTCAGGTGTTGAAGATGTTCCATGGTTTATTATTGTAGTATTTTTATTGTCTTGTTCTGACACTATTGAAATCATCATATTTTTCCAAATGTCGCTTCTGACAGTTTTGTAGGAATATCTATAAATATATCTTGGTTTGCTCTCACCTTTCAACCTTCTTACACTAGAATAATATTTTACTTCCGTAATCTCATGTAACTGTCTTAAAGCATCCCCTACACACTTGTGATTAAGGGCATACTCAAGCTTCCCCGAGCGTCCACCAGTACCATCCACAAGCTTAACAGCGAACCAACTGCATCCTCCGCCTATCATAGCTAAGATTAGCCACTGTTAACAAATTTTCCATTTGTATATAATTTTGATTGCAGCCAAGGCTATGAATCCGAGGAATGCAGAGTCATTTTTATCGCTTCTTGTGTCAATCCTCTTGTTTTCTTTCAACTTTCCGAAGTACATTTCTATGCGCTTACGCAACCGGTACAAGGTTTTATCATAGGCAACACTTGCTTTTCGGTTCTTACGCCCGGGAATAACAGGGATATTGTTTTGCGACCGCAGAAAATCCCGATGCGAATCGGAATCATACCCCATATCTTCCACAACATAGCACCCATATACATCACTCAGCAAGTCATCGGCGACGGATATATCTGCAACATTACCTCCTGTGAGCATGCCCTCAACGACATGTCCATCGGCTGTGATCGCTAGGTGTAACTTGCATGTCACACCTCCGCGGCTTATTCCCCTGCTATACTGCCCCCTTTTGAGACACCGCCATGACGGTGAAAGGCGATAGTAGTGGAATCAGCCATCACCACATGCATGGTTAACCTCTTGTTTTGTTGCAATAAAATGAGGATCTTCCACCAGACTCCACGGTCGGATGCGCGTTTGAAGCGTGTATAAATGGTGTGCCATGGCCCATAGCATTTGGGCAAATCGCGCCATGGATTTCCAGTGCGTAGAATGTAGAGCATGGCATTGAAAACCTGATAGTCGCTGATTTTTGCGGGACGCCCGGCCGCAGAATAATGACTATCTATCAATGGTTTAACTTCCTTCCTGAATACTTCCGGCGATACCGGATATAAACGCTTGTCCATAAAATTCTCCTGAAAAGTCAGAGAATAACACATATAATTTAATTTGTTAACACTATCTAGGAACAATAGCGTCAGCTTACCTTTTCTCACCATTCCATACCTCTACATAAAGATGGCCAAATATCCCATCCACTCCTGGAACAGATACATCTGGAATAAGGTCAATCTTGCTGTATTCGTTGAAATTCACAATGATATCAAAAGCCTTAGGTCTTGCGCCCATAAAGCCTTCTATTGTTTCCTTCTCGGGATTCAGCTCAAATGTATATATCTCCGGTCCGCCACGCCCATCTGTAAAGTTAACCCCGTCACTATTCATAGCAAATTCATTGTGACCGGGCGTGCCATAAGCCGTATTGGAAAAACCGCCATTGATTTCAACATTTTCAATATTAGCAAGCTGATTATGTACATCTCCGGTTGATTCCCTGGGTCTGCCCATATTGAACAATATACTGGCAGCATCATCACTCTTCGCCTCGGTAGCAGAAAATCCCCGCATCAAATCAACATGAACATCCCTGTCAGCAGGAGCTTCTTCTATAAGGGTGTCAATATCACCGCCGCCGTCAACGCTGTTATTGCCTCCCTTGGGATTGATAACGTTACTCTTCTCATCACCAAGGATGACATCGTTATTCTTTGTAGCTATAACATTTTGTATATCAGCAAATATATCCTTGGGCGGGCCTTCCGGTACAGCACCGTCAGGCAGGTTCAGATAGGTATTGCCTGCACCCAGATCAACATTAACCGAATCATCCGTCGCAATATCAGCATAAGAAACTGTGTTGGTCCCATTGCCGCCGTCAATTATACTTCTGGACAGTCCCGGTTTGATGATGTCATTGCCATCTTCGGCAAAGAAGGCCAGGTTTCTACCGTCGCCGACCAGTACATTATCCTTGTCATCGCCGGCAATTATGATGTAGGTGGTAAGCCCGGCCTCATTGTCCAGATCGGGGAATGTAATGGTCTCAACGCCACTCTTGACAAGCATTTTAGTATCACCGGTCTGCGGATCATAATAGGAATTCTCCATGAGATGTTCGTTTCCTTTTATGCCAAAGAGTTCTTTTACCTTGTCTACCAGTTTTCCGGCGTCACTCTTGAAATCTACTGGTAATTTTTGGAGATTGGTCAGGAAACTAAGCTTGTAATAATTACCGTCACCAAAATGATTCGCTGCATATCGCGCCGCCGCCCCGCCTAGTTCTTCTAACCGAGCTTCTGAAATCTGTGAACCTCCACTTACTATATCAAAGTTTTTGGCAGAAGTAAGGATAGAATCAGCAAAATGAATACAGTTATGGGTGTCCAATACATATTCCGGCGTATTTTCTATCCATTTCTGTAATTCATCTTTCGCAGATTCAAATTCTGCATCAGTTAATTCAAAAGATTCTATGATGTAATCAACACCGGGTTTCTCTAGCCTACCTGTATCATTGTTTAGTCCTTCTGGATAAAAGCCAATAGTAACTGAGTTAGTTTCAGAATCATAAAACTTATCAAACGGCGGTTGGTTGAGTCCATCTCCTTCTAATCTCATATAAGAATGCCCCACGGCGAATAAATCATCCGGTATTCCCGTGAAGCCGTCTGAATCATCAAAATATATTGTTAGTTTTGGCATAAATTTAATCCTTTTCATTTATTAGTGCTTTTATGAAACCTCTCTGGTGGAAATCGTCTTTCGGCAACCTGTTTTTCCAGTTGATCAAGACATCCCGCATGACTTTTTTTTATTACGTCCCTGACCCCTCCTTTTAAGTTAACCTCATATTCCTGTTTTTCTCCTGTACCCTCTCTTACTAGAGTTATTTTAAAGGAGAGTTCTTCTGTAAGAAATTTTCGTAAAAACTCCTTATCTGAATTATATGCCTTCCTATAAAGGGAATGCACACCATCCCAGGCATAATAATTGGTAAGCTCTCCTTTTTCTTCATAGCCATTTGCTTCAAAATTAGCTTCTGATAATTTTACTTTGCTAATGTCTGGCCCGTATTTCTTTGCCGCATACTCCAAGGCACTTTTATAATTGCCTCTGAAATTCTTTTGTCTCTCCCTCTCTCTCTCTTCGTTTTCTGTGATACTGAAGTGAAACACCGTCTGAGGAGGGGTTTTTTCCGTCCCGGATGTAAGCCCTATGGAAAAGCCTACCTTAGAATCAGGTGTTGTTTTTATTCTTACTTTTACAACACATTCTAATCTATATTCTTCCCTACCACTAACAAACAATGGTCCACCGGCATCAACTTGTATCTTATCCTTGCCGACAACCTCTGCTAGTGCGGCTGAGTGATTGAAAACAAAAACCGTTAAAAGTGACACAGCGCACTTGTTAATAATCTTTAACACCTTATCTCCTAATTCTTAACAAATCAACTTTAAGTTTAATAATTTATATCATAAATCATAAAACTTATCAAACGGCGGTTGGTCAAGCCCTTCCCCCTTTAACCTTACATATGAATGCCCAACTGCAAATAGATTATCAGGAATCCCCGTAAACCCATCCGAATTATCAAAATATATTGTTAGTTCCGGCATAATATTCTCCTATTGTCTTTTTGTTGAGCTTATTGTATTGTCAGTCCAGTCTGGGGGTAGTTTCTTCCCAGAGACCTGTTTTTCCAACTTGTCCAAACATTCTATCAAAGAATCTTTTGACCACTTGCTCTATATTGGCCGTGCGCTGGAAAGCAGCCACCGATGCTAGCATATTTCCCACTAGCTCCTGTTCGGATGACTGGCCAAATTCCATTGTAGGAGAAACCAGCAGGGCTTTACGTGCAAAAATAGCAGCTGTTAGCTCTGCATAGACACGGATATTACGTGCCAACCGGCTTACATCATCGATAATAACGACATGCGATTCTTTCTGGGTATCAAGAAAGGAAAACAGCTCATGCATGGCAGGTCTATCCAGTAAGCCACCAGATACGCCCTTATCCTTGAATACTTTAACGACATTATAGCCTTTGGATTTGGCAAATTCCCGGCAGCGCGTTTCCTGGCTGTTAAGCCCGTCACCTTCCTTGACCTGCCGCTCGCTTGACACGCGGCAGTAAATCACGGCTTTGGCTGGATGGTGTTTGCTCCGTATCATACTCCTCCAGCCTCAGCATATATTTTTTGTCCAGCAAATTTTCGACAATGCATTGCAGTGCCCCTATTAGTTCAGTTGCCTGTTCATCCGAAAGCCCTAGTTTATCTATATGCTTTCGGTATTTCTCCAGCTCGCCGGACACGTTCGCACCACAAAATTGGTAACGAGCGTGATGCGTTCACTACTCATCGTGGTTTGCAATAGCTCCGTTGTGTCCGGTAGCATGATTATTTCTTTTCCTTTTTGGTGACTTCGGTATGCACAGCTTTGCCATTCTCGACCTTGACCGTGACTTCACCGAAGCCTGTTTCTTTCAATAAATCGATAATGCGTTCCGCACCATCCACTTTGCGCCTTGTTTCCACTCTGCTGATTTTACCACCCTTACTCAGCATGTTGACCGAATGATACTCACCGCTACGCAGATTCTCCAGCGCGTCCAGCTCCGATTCGTCCACTTCCACCTTGCTTGAATATTCTGGCTTCAGCCCATCTTCACGGCCCAGAATTTCATCAATCAAGCTATTGATAGGAATGCGAATGAATGGATGCATCTGGCCGGATAAGGTTTCCGTGAATTCAACGCACTCCAGCATGGCAATATCTGCTTCACCATCCTTGAACACCACAACAAACACCGGCATCTTTTTCAATGCCATGCCAAAGGCCACTTCCAAAGCCGGGGAGGGCTTATTGTTAAAAAAGAAAAGTGTTTTACGGGTTTTCCGCAACGTCTCCAAAGGTACACCAAATGCACGTAGTTCCCGCAAAATGCGAAGCCAGAGCACATCCACCATCGAGAGCTTACGCCAGCCTTTGGAGTCTTCCTCCCGATCATCACCTAAGAGCTTTTCTTCCGTCCAGTGATTAATCAGGCGATAGCTCACATCACCAGCCTTTACGGTAAAACGTTTGTCATTCAGAGCGGCAATGGCTTTCTTGCTTCCAGCACTTCCTGTCAGATTAGTGAATGTTTCTTCAAAGGCAGGACAGTGTAACAGCTGAATATCTAGTTGTTCTGGCATGGCAATCTTTGCATGTTGTGATGACATAGCACCCTTCCCAAAAATTATACGAACTGGTAAGGATTAAATCACATAAAAATCTTACGAGCAAGTATAATTTATAAAAAAGATGATCAAGTGGACTTCCGGAAAAGGAATTTCCACTATATCCTGTTGGTAGAATATCTAATCAGGGATAAAAAATGAAATTGATTCACCGGATGAAAATATTAATGGCCGTAATACAAGAGCTTAGCGGACGCATTTCTGCTACAGACCTTCATCCTTACCTGTTTCTCTATTGTCATGAGTTTGTGGAGCATAACCACTATTATGACTTTATTCCTCAAGCTACCGGCCCATATTCCCTACAAGCTGAGGCTGACAAGGAAACCCTTATCAATAAAGGCTGTCTGGAGAAATCCGAAGACTGGATAGCAAAGGAAAGTATTGAACGTTTTGCAGTGCCGCTGGATTTCTTTGAAAAGATGGGTGTACAGAAAATGAAAAACTGTTGGCAGGACAAGTCATCTGAAGAGTTGCAAGCGCATTTACAAGAAAATTACCCGGACTATTTTGCTGGTGATAAGCAGCCAGCAAATACTGGCAACAGAGATATTGTTTTCTACACTATTGGTTATGAAGGACTAAGCCCGGAAGCATATTTGAACAAGCTGGTCGCTAATGATGTGAAATTGCTATGTGATGTGCGCAAAAACGCCTTCAGCCAAAAATACGGCTTTTCAAAAGGCGAACTTAAAGGTGCGCTGGAGAAAGTTGGTATTGCCTATAAGCATATTCCTGACCTGGGTATTATTTCTGAAAAGCGTCAGAACCTTGGTACGGACAAGGACTACCGTGAACTTTTTGATGAATACGAAAAGGAAACCCTTATCCACCAGCAGGATAAGCTGGATTTACTTACGCAATTGCTGGAAGAAAACAAGCGTATTGCCATTACCTGTTTCGAGGCAAAATATCATCAATGCCACCGCAGCCGGGTGGCACGGGCGCTGGGTGACAGGAAGGGCTTCAACTATAAAATAGAACACCTGTAGCCTGTGAATACTCCGAGCCGAGAAAAGATTCTAATTACCGTAAAAACCTACCCTTTACTTTCCAGCAAATATACTGAAACAGTATGCACTGCTGGGCTACGGGAGGATGGTTCGTGGATACGTTTATATCCCATTGCCTATCGTTATATGGAAAAGGAGCAGCGGTTTCGCAAATATCAATGGATTGAAGCTGATATTGTTAGAGATACAAGAGACCCGAGACCGGAAAGTTACAAATTAGCAGGCAATCTTAAGCCACTGGATTGTCTTGGTACGAAAAAGAGCTGGGAAGAGAGAAAGGTGCTGGTGCTGAATGATGTACACACAGACCTAGCTCTACTTATCAAAAAGGCCAGAGATGTAAACAATTTCATTTCACTGGCTACGTTCAAACCAGCTCGCATCATTTCCTTTACAATGGAGAAAGATACCAGTGCAATAGAGGTTAGAAGAAAACGCAAGGCACTGGAAAAGCAGCTTACCAAGGAACAAGCTAGAAGGCTGGCAGAGCGGGTGCCATACCGATTTTACTATACTTTCATCGATGGAGCAGGAAAACGTAGTCGATTACAAATTCTGGATTGGGAAATCTACCAGCTATGCCGAAAGCTGATACGCAAATACGGCAGAAAGAAAGGGGTGATCTACCAGCACCTGCGTGAGAAATATTTCAACGAGTTTACCAATGAACGTGATATTCACCTGTTCCTTGGCACCAACAAATACTGGCATATCCGCCGCAGTAGTAACCCGTTCATGATTGTGGGTGTATTCTACCCACCCAAAGAGCCGTAGTTATTGTATTTATTGCGTGATCTTATATAATCCGAACGGCACATTCTATAAGGTTAAAATGATACGCGTGGATTATAATGGACTGGTTGCGGACATCCGAGAAGAAGACCTCGAAGCTGGCCTTAACTCCCTAAAGCAGGAATCAGCTGCTGGACGGAAGCAAATAATGAGCAGTGTAGAAGCTGCTTTGAAGGACATATCAAAACAGCTGAAAGCCGGAAAACCACTTACTCCCAAGCAGCAGCAGGATACTGCCAACGACATTGGTATATGGTTTGCGAATGAAGTGCTGGAAGGCCGTGCGGAGCAGTATAAGAAGGCCGTGCAGTAAAATATGGTAGCTCTCTTGCAGGAAAATCTTTTTCATGAGGAGCCCGCAATTTCTATAGCTGGACTTTCTTATATCCCCAACTTCATCACCTCGGCTGAGGAAACCACTCTCCTCAACGCCATCGACCAACAACCATGGTTGACCGACCTGAAACGGCGGGTGCAGCATTATGGCTGGAAATATGATTATACCGCCCGGCGGGTGGATGAAACCATGCGGTTGGGAGTGTTACCGGATTGGTTGATGGATTATTGCCAAAAGCTGAAGAGTGAGGGTTACTTCCCAAAACTACCTGACCAGGTGATTATTAATGAATACCAACCCGGCCAGGGGATTGCACCGCATATCGATTGTGTCCCCTGTTTTGAAGAAACCATCGCCTCGCTAAGTCTGGGTTCACCCTGCGTGATGGAGTTTACCAACCCAGCCACCGGAGAAAAGATAAATCAACTGCTGGAGCCGCGTAGCCTGCTTATCTTCTCCGGTGAGGCTCGTTACCAATGGAGGCATGGTATTGCCGCTCGAAAAACCGATAAATATGAAGGTCACATCATCCAGCGCGGTAGGCGTATTTCCCTGACCTTCCGGAATGTGATTGCTACTTAACCCGGATATTTTTCAGGGTCATTACCATAAGTATGTTCGGTCTGGATAGTCCCATCCTGCTTCTTGATGATCAGCTGGGAATTATCCTTGGAGCCAACAAAGTCTCTGGAATAATCGAGAGCCTCTTGCTTGGTGTCAAAGTTTTTGCTCGCTCGCTCGGCACCTTGCTTTTTGAGCTCCCACCCATCCTCTTTAGGGTTTATAAAATAGCGATCTCTTTTCATAATATAATCCTTTTTGTTATTAATGTCATAGGTTGGTGGAAGGCCAATTAGCCTCCCACCACCCATTTAGAACCGGTCTTTGATTAACTTTATCAAAACACCAAGGCCATGTTCTGCCATTTGCTTGGAGGAATACCCCTCGCTATGGCATAGAATCTGGCCGTTAGTCGCCTTGACTCGGAAATAAAAAAGACCATCTCTGCCAGTAAAAATTTCCGGCATGATTTGCTCCTTTATTTGGGTTCCGAGCGTTACCCAACTCGAAACTTGATTATTTAAGGGAGGCCTGCTAGACTTGAAACGTCAACTTTCTAGTTGCAGGGGTAACACCCCACTATTAGCCGCCTGTTACCGCAGGCGGTTAATTTCTTTAAGTAGGCACCTCCGGTTCTTTATTTTCGAAAGCGTTCACTAGTTCCTCTTTGGTGGTATAGGCCCCCTTTTTCTTTTTGATGGAATATAGGTGGCCATCGTTGCTTAGCCTATACAGCTTGTTTGCTAGGTAGGTTCTGTCCAGCTCTTCATTGTATTTTCGGTAATAGGCTACCAATACTTCATCTATATTTCCGTATCCGTTTAAAAGCTCATTTATAACAGCCACTATCTTCTCGCCCTTTTCGTCCATGCCCAGAGCTTTAATTTTGCCCTTGAGAGACTCTGGCAGAGAGTCTAAATCGCCTAATCTTTTTCCTAAATCTTCAATCACTTAGCGTTTCCTATATAAAATAGCCGTGCATTTGCAGCAAATTTTACCGGAACCCACAACGCATGTCAATGTTGTTTTCTTTTTATAACCTTAAATTTTAACCCATGATTTTTCCCGCAACAAAATCTTGTGCTCTGTAATAACAACTACAAGGTGTATGACTCTATCTCATGCCTTGCGTTTTCTCCGCTTCGGCTTAGTGGAAACCAGCGGGGCGGTGTATTTCTGGTAGAGATCGAAGAGGAATTCAATGCGCTGGCGTTCGGAGGTGAAAGGTTGTTTGCGATAAGCTAGGTCAACGGCTTTGTCGAGTGCCTGGTGGGCTTTGAGTAATGGCGGAGGCATGGTTCGGGGGTCATAGAGATCGGCCAGGGTGGAACCGGGGAACTCCGCCCGTGCGTCTAACACGGCTTGGGCCTTTGCTTCAATATCATCCATCTGCTTGTCCGACACCTTCTCCGGCCAGGGGAAGTTGTTGTAGACCAACGTATTGGAATAGCGGTAACGGCTTTCCAGCCTACCGCAAACATATCGCATCCACTCCATATGCATGAGAGAGGTGAGGATGCCGAAATGATAAAGGGTGGCGTTTTCAACATATAGGCTAGTGTTATTAAGTATAATTTCTGGCTTCAAAAATCCTATAGGTATTATGTCTCTGTTTTCGGAAGAGGTTTTGGGAATAAATATATAGTCTGAATTTGGTTGCCTAATTTCCCCAAAAATGGAGGGATATGATGCAAGCTTTTTTGTTGCATCACGTTCGCTACTTTCTCTAAATTTCTTAACAGCATTAATCCGCTCGTAGATAAACGGAATCGAGCGTAACAGCTTTGGATTAGCTTCTTTCAGCCAAAGACAATAGCGAGGCTCGTTATTAATAAACCCATCACCATGAAAAAATGTTCTTACAAGTTCTCTTGTCTCAGGGTATTTTTTAGTTAGGTCGTTTGCTTCCTGTTCAGTAAGAACAAAGTATCTTTTATCAATTAGAGCACTTCCTTCTCTTATTATCGGAACATCAGATAAAGGTTCTCTGCGTTTAGTAATAACTATATTGGGTGCGTCAACAAGGTATGGATTAATGTTGCTAGTACTTATTTTACTCGGATCAGATGTTATCGTTTCATATTCGAAGAGATACTTCTTCTCTGCATCACCTGCTGCAAAACCAATAATGACTACGTATACAGCAGCTATATCCATACCCTTTGCTTTCTTTTCATCAATCGTCCATTTGAAGGTGCGGTGCGCAAAGTGAATGCGAATGCCAAATTGATTGAGCAATGCCTGCCACAATATGCCCACCTGTTCACCTTGGGTGATGGAATTGGTCGAAACGAAGGCCACTCTGATATTAGTGTTTTGAATATAGTCTGCTGCTTTCCAATACCAGGCGGTAACATAATCCAGCACACCTATTCCTTTGACCCCATGAAAAACGTTCTTCATTTCATTTTTCTGCTGGACGCTTTGTTCTTTTTTTCCCACAAACGGCGGATTGCCGAGCATATAGGAGAGTTTCTCCGGTGGGATCACCTCTCTCCAATCCAGCGTTAATGCATTTTCATGCACAATTTTGGCAGATTTCTTCAGAGGCAGGCGGACGAATACCTGGCCGAATGCATCGGAGAGCTGCATGTTCATCTGATGATCCATCAACCACATAGTTGCCTCGGCCACCCGCACCGGGAATTCTTCAATCTCGATACCATAAAACTGGTCGACATCTATCACTGAGAGATGAGCAACATCGAGTGCTTGTTGCCTGTCCGGATTCAATGTCTCCAATACTTCAATCTCTAGTAGGCGCAATTCACGATAGGCCAGAATAAGGAAATTGCCACAACCGCACGCAGGATCAAGAAAGGTAAGTGTTCCCAACTTCTCATGGAATTGCTTTAGCCTGCTATTGCGCTGGGTTCCTTTGCTGGCCTTAATTCTGTTAAACTCCTCCCGCAGCTCATCTAAGAATAATGGCTTGATGGTTTTGAGAATATTACGCTCACTGGTGTAATGTGCACCGCCTTTGCGTTGTTCTTCCGGTAACATCACGGTCTGGAACAATGAACCGAATAATGCGGGCGATGCTTTGCTCCAATCGAAATAACAACATTTCAGCAACGCTTCCCGCATGGAGCGATTAAACGATGGTGTGCGTATGAGATCAGCGAAGAGTTGACCATTGACATAAGGAAAGCTCGCTAGCATTTCATCAAGTGTGCTTTGCCGTTTGCCTTCCGGCGTATCCAGCACTTCAAAGAGATGGCTTAATCGCGAACCAAGATCACTGCCATCTTCACTGGTGCGATCCTCAATATAGCGCAAGAAACTGTCCGGCTCAAAAATACCCGTATCATCGGCAAACAAGCAGAACATGATACGAACCAACAGGCGTTCCAGGTCAGTGCCCGTATAGCCACTATGTTCGAGCTGTAGATGCAAATTGCTCATCAGCTCTGAGGCTTTAATATTCACCGGGTCTTGGTCTTTATATTCCTGCTGCTGGTAGCCAGCTACAAAGTCAAATAGCCTCACTTTTTCCGGTAATCCCTCCAAGGGAAAGGCATATTCCTTGCCTTTTTCTAAATCGAGTAGTTCGAAAGTCTGGAAATCAGAGAGCAGGATATAGCGCGGCTTTTCTTCTTCTTTCAGCTGTAGGAAGTAATCAGTTGCTTGCGTTCTGGCATCTTGCAAATTGCGACCAGCTGACTTTTGTTCCACCAGCAATTTACCTGACCAAAACAGATCAATGAAACCATGCTTATCATTAAGCTTCTTGACCTTCTCTTCATACACGGCAACATCTCTGCGCCGCCTACCAAATACTTCAAAGAACTCGTTATAAAAGGTTTGGGTTTGCCCTTTTTCGTAATGAGCATTCGTCCAGTCTTTGGTAAAAGTTGCAGCGCGGTTGCGTATTTCATTCCAGCTCAGGGGCATGAATAATTCTTCTCACAATGATTTTCGTTAATCATACCAGCAAGTTGTAATGGTACAATTCATTTCATCAGTGCAGTAATATATGTAGGTTTACAGAGAGAGGTAAGGGCTAAATACCTGAAAGCACTTCTTGCAAAAACTCTTGCTCTTTTGCTTGCTTTTCCACCTCTTCGGCATCTGTAGGTAGTTTGTGTTGCGGTAGGCTGAGGCTATCGCCACCTACCATCTGTAATACCTTGAATGCAGCACGAGTACGCTGACTGGATGGTTCATCATTCTTCAGCTCCTGTTCGATAATTTCCAGCGCTCGATCCACCAGGGCCAGTAACCTACCTCGTGCATTCTCTCTTATATCTTCAACAAAAGCATTCAGCTCTGCCTGAAATTGTGGCTGGTTTCGCCAGCGGGAAAGTGTCTCGTTTCGTATGCCCAATTCCTGAGCTACTGCTTTTCCAGTTCTGCCGGAAGCCAGCAACTGAATAGCTAATTGTTGATTTTCATTGAGTTTCTTTGACTTTTTCATCTACTCAATACCTCACAGAAAAAATCTTGAACGAAACGAAATGCATTTCCTATATTTATGCCTAAGAAAATCCTGCGCCTTCGGCGTACCCGTAGGGGGGACGGTTCCATAGTACCTTGAACGATACATCAGCGGGGGCATGGTCTGCGCCAGCGTTATGGAGGCGCGCTTGCCCATGCCCCCTGACCGATAGGTCGGTGGTTCGATGGCGAGCATGTGGTAGTAATCCAATGTGGATAAGGCGTTGTGCCAGCTGTTCATCTTATACCCCCAACGCTCTGATTGGCCTATGCGCCAAGACTATTGCCCAATCCTGAAATATCTCTAATATCTGGTTCCAAGTTTTCGGGTGAACCTCCACCATTTTATCTGGATTAATACTTTTACTTCAGGAGGTTATGAAGTGCTGTTAGCATTCAACCCATAAATCAACCTACAAATAGAATGCGTTTAGGGGTGAATAGTTATGAATATTTTCTCCCTACGTACTGTTATTTTACGCTCTTTTTTCTAAGTCTTTCCATGGACATTCTATACAGTCCACAGGACAGACTACCACACTTTTAGGCGTGGGTGGATGGGTATTCCAAAATCTTGATTTTGGTCAGCTTAATGTCCCCTTCGGGGATTAAAATCCCTCGCCTTTAGGCGAAGGGAAGATATATAGTATTTTCTAATTTTACTTACGTAAAATTACACTCGCTTGCGCGGTGGAATCCCTGCTGCGCAGGTATTCATAGTGATTTCTGAAAGTAGAAATCACTATACTCGCGATATGCGGAGCTACCGAACGAATAGTCACAGTAAGTATGACCTCAAGGTACATCTTATCTGGATACCGAAATATCGCAAACGAATTCTGACCGGTGAGGTGGCGGAGCGAGCGAGGGACTTATTACGCCAAATATGTATGGAGCACGAGGTTCATATCATTTCCGGCAAGGTAGCTTCGGATCACGTGCATATGTTTGTATCGTATCGCTCTCAATTGGCTGTGAGTAAGCTTGTGCAGTATTTGAAGGGATCCAGTTCGAGAATTTTGTTACAGGAGTTTCCTCATCTAAGAAAGATGTTCTGGGGGAGGCATTTTTGGGCAAGAGGTTACATGGCAGTCAGTTCGGGTAATATTACGGACGAAATGATACAGAAATACATAGATGAACAGGAAGGAGAGCCAGTGGATGACAGTCGATTTCAAATCGACTCATCTTTATAACCCCTCAGCTTACAGCTGAGGGTTGTTTAGTTGGAACGCTCCAAATTCTATGAATAAAGGAATTTAGACTCTCGCCTGCATTTTTTGTTGATGAATAAGTGTTAATATACTTATGTATCTCATCTACTAATTCATCATTCAACTTAGTTGCATTTTGTGAGGCTTTTTTGAATCTCTCGTCTTGCCCTTCAGTCATACTAAACATAAGTGAGCAAGCATGCATCTCACCCGCCTGCTTGCCGAGAGTTTGAAGATAAAACCAATCTTTCTTTTGCTGACTGCCAGTAAATTGTGCGGTTACAGGACTTGAGCAGTAAAAAATAGTAAAGATAATCATCAAGCGAAATATGCAATAAAGCTTGTTACCCTTCCCGTCCGGGTTATATTTTGCATTCCTGCATTTTATGTCTGTCAACTTCATGGGGGTACTTATTCTATCATCAGGTTTTGATACCCCCACTAATACCCCCGGGGATGGGGGTATATTAAAGGAAAATAATGGAAGTTACCGGAAATAGATTAGCTCTATAATCTATATAAAGTCAATGCTTTATAGACGTTAGCGGAAGGTAAAGTAAGAAAGAATGGCTCCCCATTCTTGATATAATTCGAACCCAATATTGTGATGATGTCATACTGCTTTTCAAGAATATTCCCGTTCAAATAAAGGGAAAAATATAGATGGTTCCTTGTGATATATACCAAGGTGGCCTGTAAATGTAGGGATTCTCAAGGCCCGATATAAAAAACAGTCGCCAGTTTGAATCCTGTTTGAGACTAGCTTCGCGATTATAAATGGACTGCATTTGATAAGTTGGCATCCTGAAAAATATTCCCCCATGCCTAAAGACGAGGTACTCTGCCCTTATGGTCGGTAAAATTATTAGACAACATATGAGGAAAGGTACTTACTCCCATTCAATAATGCTATCTATTTTTATATGTGCTTTATCCCAGATTTCTTGCCATTTGCTAATTTGGGAGGTGTGGAAATCTAATACCAGGCCAACATTGACTCCATAGCTGGAAATTATGGTACACATTCTATCGCAGGTGAATATCATAGGAGGGTATTTTTTATCCAGAGGCGTTGCTACAAGTGCCTTCTCGAAGAAGTAAACTTTTTTACCATCAATTTCTGCGGGCACTTTGGCCTCTATATGGTACAAACGTAAATTATGTTTTTCCTCCTGAGGTACCTGACTTAAATCAGGTTCACGACTGAGTTCCGCAAATGTTTTCATAATGAGCTTGTCATCTATAGGGATAAGTGAAGTTATGGTGATTCCAACATAATTACTATCTGCCTTCAGAAATTGCGATTTACGTACAGTTACCTTTCTTGACCTGAAAGTCCCGACCTCCTGCCTTGCTGCTGCTTTAACTTTCCGTAATATTGTTTCGGACAGCTTCCATGGCTCCAGTTCAGGCAAAGATGTGGCCAGATGAAGCTGGCTACTGGATATAATAGAAGAAAAAACCCCTTCTTTCCTGAAATCATTTCCAGCAATAAGATATGCTTGTGGTACTGTCACTATAGCTTTTGTGCCGTCAGATATCTGGAGTTGCAATATTGCCGGTTCCGATGAAGATATTGCATTAACTTTTTCTAATAATTTTGTATCCCTGTCCTTATAACGTTTATCATCCCATGTTTTTATTTCGTCACTGAAAACGATAGCAACAACAAGTACACACACCAGAATTAGAAACACTATGAAGTAAGCAAGAATCCTGTGCTTACGCTTTATTTTTCGTCCTTCGTCCAACTCTCTGCTGATATGTCCTATTTTCTTGTCCATTTCAAACCAGCTTACACTAAAAAGTACTGATGTAATTAAAAGGATAACCGGAAAGGCAGCAATTACCTGCTCAAACGATTTATTGAAAGCTGTACCAATACTAATTCCCACTGCGATACCAAAAGCATTTACAAGGACATACCGCCAGAATCCCTTGCTTTTAGCTTTCTGGAAATGTTCAAGACGTTTCTCTCTTTTTGCACGTTCCCTCTCTGTTAGCAGGTTTTTTGCAGAATCTTCCATGGTTTTTCTAAAACGGGTTGTAGATGAGTGCTTATAGCGGTCTGGTTAATAAAATTTAATATATTTGTTGTTTTTACGTTGTATATGTGGACAATCTACGGCTGCAGGCCGCGCTGCGCTGTTTATACCACAGCTTTCATTCTGGACAGAACATCACCTTTGGTCAAGTATTGGGATAGCACGCCATAGATAGAGTAATGAAATACGAGACAAAACAGAAACTGGCAAAGTTTATTGTCAATAAGCGAAATGTTAAGTTTTCAAAATTTGCAGGTATATTTTGTGTATGTGTACCTCTGTTTCTTTTTGTTAGTGAAGTTAATGAGGTTACAAAGTTAAAAACTTACGGAAAGGCTGTTACTGGTAAATTCAGAGGGTATTCTGGAGGAAGACACGGGGGTATGAGATATGAGTTTGTGGTAGATGAGAAAAAATACAATGAACGAGAGCCTAACAATTTTCCATTTGGCAGGTTGCTTTTGCCTGATGAGCTGGATGAACTTAATATATGGGATGAAGTAGAAATAATATACCTTCCCGATAATCCTCATGTGACCAGGATGAAAATGACTCTAAATTATAATGGTTCGATATTTTTATTCTGCTGTCTCTTATTTTTCGGGTGGATGGCGTTTGCTCTCTTAAAAGACAAGAACTATCTTAAAATAAAGAAAATCTATAATATACAGGATGATAAATACACATATAACATGGAAAAGAATAAAGGTGAAAAATTATGCGTTTTACTTATTTTTCTATGCGCATCATTAATTGTATCTCAGACTATCTCTTATTCTAATGCCAACGAAACCATTACAGTCATAAGCATTGAAGAATTAAAAGAGGCGGCCAAACACGGAAATGCTATATCACAAAGTCGTCTGGGAGATAGATATTATTTTGGCAAGGGTATATCTCAAGATTATAGTCAAGCTGCAGAGTGGTATACCAAAGCCGCAAAACAAGGAAGTGTTGGCGCTCAGGCGATGTTAGGAATTATGTATTACAGAGGTGAAGGAGTTTCTCAGAGCTATAGTATGTCCGCAGAGTGGTTTGCTAAAGTTGCTGGACATGGCAATTCTGACGCACAAACAAGCTTGGGAATAATGTACCTTAAAGGCGAAGGGGTTCCTCAAGATTATGGAAAAGGTCTGTATTGGTTGATTATAGCTGCAGAGCAAGGCCATACAGGAGCACAAGAAGCTATTTCCAAGCATGTAAAGAAAACACAACAAGATCAAAAGGAGGATTAGATAATGGCTGATACTTTACCGGAAAAGGTTGAAGACCTTACCAAAGACCAGGCAGGCGCGCTTGCCGATTATGTTCAGAAAGCCGGGAAATGAACCGATGAAATATAACGCCAAAAGAAAGTTAGCTCAATTTGTTGTAGGTAAGAAAATTACTAACTTTACAAACGTTATCGGAGTTATAGCAACAATAATATTGCTCTGGGTGTTTGTTAGTGAAATTACTGATGTTACTAGACTAAAGATGAGTGGAAAAAGTGTATTGGGAGTAACAGAAAGTAGTAACAACTATGGAAGCAGAGGGCATGTAAAATATAAATTTATGCTGGACGATAAGAAATATAGTGGAGATATTAATAAGTATAAATATCTTAGCTGGTTAATATTCCCAGATGAATTTAGAGAAATTAGAAAAGGTGATGAAGTGGAAATAATATATCTACCTGATAATCCTGATATTAATAGGATGAGAATGACTTTAAATTATAGCGTTTCTATATGGTGGTTATGGTGCCTTGTGCTTTTTGGTGGAGGGACTGTTTATCTCTTGAATAGCAAGAAAAGACACCAAAAAATCAGAGAAGAGTACAATATACAAAATGGTAAACATATATACAACATAAAGGAGGATAAATGATGGAAGAAGAGTTACCAAAGGAACCGCCTGATTTAATCAAAGAAAACATGGCTACGATTTCTGATTTTACAACCTCGGTAGGCGAAGGCTTTGTGGGTGAAAATCTTCGAATTGCAACAAAGGTAGGAGGTACGTGGTTGGATTCCACAGTGAAGTTTGAAAAAGCGATCAATAAAGACGGTTTGGAAGTGTACGAAGCAGTTGCTGTGACAGGAGGTGCAGCAGGAATGCAAGGTCTGACGTTTGCAGGCTTGGAAGCATTTGTATTAAGGCTATCAGCTGACGTTGCTCTTAAAAATCCCATGGCAGGTTTGGTAATGTATGTTGCAGGAACTGGTACTGCGTTAAAACTTTCGGATATGGCTGGTGATGCATCCCAAGACAAACTTACTGCGCTCATTAAGGAATACCCTACAGTTTCCAAAACCATTGCAGGTTTCTTTGGAATTGACACCTACAGAATGACAGTGGAGGTTGATAGAGCTGCCAAGGTACACAAAGTTGATTATGACGGGCTGATTCCTGATGATATCCCTTTATTCTCTGAAACTGCCATAAGGAATTATATAGTTGGTTCAGTTAGTCCCGACACTCCATTTTCCGAAGATGGAGCATATGCTGTTAGTAATGCAGGTAAATAATGAAAAGTACGATTAAAGAAATTGCAGATGAGCTTAGAGCTAATAGTGAACTGGATGAGGAAAAACTGAGAATGCTTGAGAAAGAACAGAGGAAAATTGGATGGATTTTATACTCGCTAGCCATTGTGCCATTATTTGGAGCAGTTATAGAAATGAGTCTAACTAGTATAATATTTGCAGGAGTATTAGCTTATTACTTTATTTTTGTAATGCTCAGAAAAGGGACTAAAGAGTTTGTAATTCTTACACATTTATTTTCCAACGGAATAAAACATAAGGGTATACTCCATAATTTAGTTCCTCATACAGGCCTTGTTCACAAAATCGACATAGAATGTTCAACAAACGTTGGAAATAAAAACTTCCGCGACAATTTTATTGCTTCACATAAATTTTTAAAAGCAAAAGATTATCCTAAGATAGGTGATGAAATTGAGATAATTTACGATAAAAATAACCCGTCTTTATTTAGATTTTACAACAAGGAGTACGCAAACCATTTTTGTATCAGAAAACATAAAGGAGATAAATTATGACTGAACACGATACTACTACAAATAAAGAAAATACTGTTATCAAGACAGGTTATTACAATCTGAAAGATGGTATATATGTTTCCGAAGATGGAGCATACGCTGTTAGTAATGCAGGTAAATAATGAAAAGTACGATTAAAGAAATTGCCGATGAGCTTAGAGCTAATGGTGAACTGGATGAGGGGAAGCTGAGAATGCTTGAGAAGGATTTGAGGAAAACATCAATTATATTCTATTCATGGTCTGCCTTGATTCTATTAGGGGCACTAGTGAATCTTAGTTTTTTAAGTATATTACTTGCGGGAGGGATAATATATTACTTGGTTGTATTTATAGTATGGAAAGGGATTAAAGAATCCACCATTTTAACACATTTGTTTACTAATGGTGTGAAGCATAAAGGTATCCTGCATAGTTTGTCTCCTAGCGGAAGGTATGCAATGAAATTAGACTATTCAACGGTCGTTAGAGATAAAAAATTTCTAGGTGAATCCATTATTACCCACAGGTTTTTTCCACAGGAAGATCACCCAGAATTAGGGGCTGAGATTGATATTATTTATGATAAAAGCAATCCATCATTATTCAGGTTTTATAGCAATAGGTTAGCAAACCATTTTTGTATCAGAAAACATAAAGGAAATAATCATGACTGAACACAACACTACTACAGACGAAGAAAATACAGTAATTAAGACAGGTTATTATACTGAAAGATGGCATATATGTCTCTGAGGATGGAGCATATGCTGTTAGTAATGCAGGTTAATAATGAAAAGTACAATTAAAGAAATTGCCGATGAGCTTAAAGCTAATGGTGAATTGGATGAGGAGAAGTTGAGAATGCTTGAGAAAGAACAAAGGAGAATATCTCGTATAATATATTCGGTAGTTGTCCTCATAATAATTGGTACATTGGCAAAAATTAGTTTGATAGGTGTAATTTTTGCAGGAGGGGCAATATATGGCCTAATTATCTTGGTTCTTGAAAACGGGAAAAAAGAGTGGACAATTATGACTCATTTGTTTTCTAATGGAATCAAGTGTAAAGCAATTCTTAAGAATATATCTGCCCACTGGGGACCATATACAAAAATAGAATGTTTAATAAATCTTGGGAACGAAAAATTCCATGATACTTTTATTGCTTCACCTAAATTTCTAACAAAAAATAATTGCCCGAAAGTGGGGAATGAAATTGAAATAATATATGATGGACGCAATCCATCTTTAAGAAGATTTTATAACAAGGAGTATGCTGATTTTTTCTGTATCAGAAAACACAGACAGGGAGGGATTCATGACTGAACACAATAATATAACAAATAATTCTAACTCTTCTACAGACAAAGAAAATACAGTAATTAAGACAGGTTATTACAACTTAAAGGATGGTATTAAAACATCTGAAGATGGACCATATGCTATCAGCAAAGAGGGTAACGCTGCTTTATCTGGTTTTGGCTCATTTCTTTCGGAAAAAACATTAGGAGAGCACCTTCCTGCACCTGGCGGCACAAAAACACATTTCATAAAGGCCTTGTTTGGTTCTGCGTGGTCTAACGTAGCTTCGAAAGAAATTGAAATGATTGTTAATGATGAAGGTGCTGTCAAATTTGGTGCAGCGGACGCTTTTAACATATATACGGAAGCAACTTTAGCTGCTGCCGCTCTTGCTGCTCTTCCGGCTGCTACGACTGTGTTTGGAGCTACTGTCGCTAGTGTTGCGGCTGGTACTATTGTTTCATATACATTCTCCACCTTTAAAGATGTGAGTGTTGGCACGATGGAATATATAATTGATGGGGCAATCAACCCCAACAAGGCAGATGAGCTAAAATTCTATGATAAGAATGGTGAGCATGTCAGTGGTATGCTTTTTCCGGAAGGTATGCCAGGTCATCCGCAAGAGCATAGAAATGCAGTGCTAGCGTTTTTAGCAAAGGAAAAGGGGGAAGCTATAAATGGAGGCACAGCGGAAATTGTAACCTCTCTCGTTGACACACAATTAGATGCAAGTTTTACCATTTATAACGGCAATTCCTTCACAGAACGTATTGTTGCACTCTCAAATGCAGAAAACATTGATGATTGGCTGTTAACTGGTGACAGGAAGAATCTGAACTCCCATGCTTTCAAAGACACTGGCGACTTCTACTTCTTTGAAGATAATGAGGTTGCTCTGGATATGCCTGTAATAATCAACGGTAAAGAGGAAATAATCACCATCAGCCGAATTTACAGTGATGAGGTAAGTGAAAGCAACCTAGAGCTTGGGGAGCATGGCTTTGAGATATTTGACACATACAGTCTGGTAATCCCTTCTGATTTAAGTAAGGGCGCGAAACTCAAATCCGGTAGCGGTGAAGAGTTAATGATAGGCACGGAGTATGATGATGAGCTTGATGCAGGGGGCGACAACGATATTATACTTGGTAAAGGTGGCAATGATAAGATACGTGCCTCTAATGGTGATGATATAATCGATGGAGGGAAAGGTAAAAAGGACTTGATTGACTACACGCCGTTTGACGCTGCTATTAAAAACGATATAGACGTGGATCTGTCTAAAAATGAGGCAGTAATTGCAGACTTTGCCACTAGTAAGAAGGACAAACTCTACAACATTGAGAATGTGCGTACTGGAGGAGGGGATGATAATGTAATTGGGGATGATAAGGATAATACGTTCAACCTTGGTGAGGGTAAGAACACGGCGGATGGCAAGGAAGGCAGTGATACTATCCAGGTTTTCAATACTGACAAGAATGAGGATGTAAAGGTTGACCTGATGAAGGGGTATGCTGCTCTTGAGGAAAAGACAGGCGAGACTCAACCTATCATAGGTGACTGGGTAAAACGGGAGGCTACAGTTGATACTATCAGCACCACATTTACCAATATTGAAAATGCTGAAGTTAGCGGTGGCGCTGTTAACTATATCTCCGGTACTCCCGGCCCCAACACCTTTTTTATCAAGGGCGGTGATATGAATCTGCTATATGGGGGTGGTGGTGCGGATACATACAAATTTGAACTGAATCCTGATAAGGCAACAGTGGATGGCTGGTTTGGTCAGCAAATTCAGACCTTCGATATGATTGTAACGTTTGACTCGATTGACAAACTTGACTTTTCCGACCCGAGCATGAGCCATATCGGAAGTATAGGGGATATAGTGATTGAAGATATGCCCTCGGATATCACTGGTGGAGATACGATGTTGCACCTTGGTTCCGGACATAAGGTGGGGCTTTTGGGCTATGGAGTTGACCAGCTTAATAAGGATAACTTCATCTTTGAGCCATTGCCTGAGGCTGAGGAGGAGATTCAGTCTGGGGATGCAGGTCAGTCGGTTGGGGAAAGTGGGTTTTCCGGGGAGGTGGAATCTCCGGAAGCTTCTGTTACGCCTCCTGCATCTGAGGCACCCACCACGCCTGAACCTGCTCCTGAAGTGCAGGACGCCCCCGGTTCTTCGGGGCTTACGCCCGAGCAGGAGGCGAGGGAGCGGGTTGAGGATGCGGTTGATGCGATTGGAGATATAATCAAAACTATGCAGGATATTGCTGTGTTTTTTGATGATATCGGCAAGCAGATTGACGATTTCTTCAGCGGTATCTCAGGATTATTTGAGGCAGAAGTTTCTCCTGTATCCGTTGAGGACAAATCCAGCGAAATCATACCCACAGCTGAGGCCTATACCGGCATTGACCCACCAGTATCGGAGAAGCCTAATATTGTAGAATCAGCGATTGATGAAATGGCCGCAAATACCAGCCCCGATGGTGCAGGCATAGCCTCCGGATATTCCGCCGGATATATGGCATTGCATATAGCCAAGGCCGTGCATGAAAACGGTGTATTACATGATGATTACGGCAGCTTATATGATGCTGATTCGGTGGTTGACCATAGCCAGGTGAGAGAGTTTATCAAAAACAAGATAACCCGTAATCTCCTACTGAATCCGGAAGCAAAGCAGAAAGTGGAATTACTGCTTGAGAAGAAAGCAAAAGAAATAGAGCAGGACGAGAAATATCAGGATAAAAAAGATGCCGACCTGCTTGCTGAGGTAAACAAGGCAGAGCGTAAATTATACAGGAATATGGTTGGTAGCAGAGAACCCCCAACCGACAGCGAGCTCCTCAAATATGCACTCAAACACCCCGCATCATCCATCAAAAACCTGGCAACCAACTTCGCATCCAACTTCAAAATCCCGAATAACAAGCCGGAATCCAAGAAAGAGACCGCAAATGATACTCAACCTGCACACGAATCTTCTGGAAATAACGGTTACGCTGCGTCAGACCAGCTTACAACAGCTACCAAACCGGACAGCCCAAAAAACATAGACTTCACCGACAAAAACACAAAAGGCTACATCTCAACCACCGAAATGCTCAGGCAGGACACAGTCAACCTAACCTACACCCTCGCAAAACTCACAAACCTAAAACCCCTAAAATCCTGGTCACAAAAACAAATTCAAAAAAGATACGAGGCCGAACAGCAAAAAACCGAGGCAAGGGGAAGGTAGCCAGTCAGATTAAATCTGGCCTAATACAGATTAGGATATATTTTCAACCTGCCTAGACTCAATTTTTTATAGCCCATAAAATGTAATACTTTCTAATTATGCGTATGTATAATTAGGCTCGCTTCGCGGTGATGATATGGTCTTGCCAGATTATATAATGTTTCCAATTTTAACTGTAAATATTATACTTATGGTAATGTCGGGCACGATAGCGTGAAGGATGTAACAGATGACCACAAGCGAAAAATATTCGCAACAAAAAGATAATAGTACCGATGTACTTGCTGATTATGACTACTGGTTTTCAAAAAAAGTATGGACCCTGGAGCAGACCGGTGCATTGGTTATAGGATTAAATCCTGATGTTGTTTTAAATCCCGACCTGCCAAAAGCATACGAAGAAAACGCCCCTGGTGGTAAAGTGTTATATCAACTATGGCGGTATACCAAAGAGTTTTGGAATTGGCACTATGCATTAGATGATTCAATTAGATTTCTTCGCGACCGCTATAATGCATGTGAACTAGATCATTTAGTTAAAGAACCTCCTGCCTGCAAAGATAGTCAAAACAATGTAGTTATCCAGCCTATGGAAATGATTCAGTGGTGCGTTGATGAAAGTAGAGGGTTTCATTACAAACTTACAGAATATCTAAAAAATCGTGGCTATGACTTTCGTTTCTCTGAAAATAGCAAGATTCTTAGTGAGATAAAAATTTTTTCTAAGCAAGAAATCTGGCCCATGCCATCCGCCACACGGTTAATTTTGGGCCTACCGCCTGAATCTACAAACAAGTGGTTGGAACATATAAGAAATTACTATCGCCATCTAGATGGCAATTATACTCAAACTAAACGCGATGAGGTGTATTACGTGATGGAAACAGCACTCCAAAGCTGGAAAACAGGAGGACTACAGTTTTTTAATATTTATGGTGATCCGGAGGATGGATACCATACTGACGAAGAATGTGGTGTAGAGGTTGAGGCAAAGGTATTTGTAGATTGGGCAATGAACAAGGGATTTAATCCCCCAGCTCAACTTTTAGAATTGATGGGACTGCAAGAAGCTAAAACAACAGCTAGCCTTGCACAATCTTCTTATATCACACCCTACATAACGTTAATGTATGAAGCAATTAATGCCTTTGAAATAACAAATGACAATCAGCCCGCAAAACAAGTTATTGTATCGTGGCTGAGAGAAAGAAACCCGAATTTATCAGGTCGTGAAGTTGAATATTTGGCGACTTTTATAAGAATGCCTGAAATGAAGAAAGGTGGCTTCTACAAAGGAAGACCGGAGTAACCTATAAAAATCCTATCAGGGGTGACACCCCCTGTCACCCAGTTATATCGACACCCTGTCATCGTAGCAGCATAATGCGACATCCTTTATACTGTACGGCATCAAACAAAAAGTCGTACAGTGAATCTAGAAAATTTTTCAGAATCAATTAGGCCATATAGCCGAAGTGGAAGCCTCTCAAAGAAAGATATTGGCGAAGCATTTCATAATCTGTCTGGATTTATGTCACTGCTTATAAAAATTAATGAACGAGAACAAATCATCCCCACCCAAAAGTAAGTTATGGAAATCAGTGAAGTGAACATAGCACTAATCAAGCCCAAAGACGGGTTGATTGGCTTTGCCTCCGTGGTAGTCGATGGTGACCTGTATCTTGGTAGCATTGGCATACACCGGAAACTGAATGGCAGTGGGTTTCGCCTGACTTATCCGACAAAAAAGGCTGGAATACAAAGGGCAGATATTTTTCGTCCTATCAACCATGCCGCAGGCAAAACTATTGAAGATGCAATCCTGAGCAAATTGAATGAAGTAATGAAAAGGTTTAATGATAATGCTGGATACAATCACGATTACCCTGCCTGAGAAAGATTTCCGTATCAAATTTCCGGAACGGTTTAGTCCAAATGCCTTGAATGTATATAAATCAACATTCAATGAAAAGGGGCTTGTGAAGGCTGTTTGCAACCCTACGAAAGCGGAAAAGGCTACTGGATACAAACCATGCTTGACCTTGCTAAAACGCCCTTATACAGAGCGCTCCCGTGCAATCTGGCTAAAAATCGAATTTTCTGCACCCAAGTTGATATTTGGCAATAATTTCGAGGAATTAAGCGGAGATGATGATTTGGACTCCATCTTAACCGCCCTGCACAATGCACTGGCCTATATGGGTATAGAAACCACATATGATGCTTTGCTGTATTCCAGGGTTAGTGCGATTCACTACAGCAAAAACATATTGCTTGACCGTTCAACCCCCTGTTTCCTGCTTATACAGGCATTGGAAAAACTGGATTTATCAACCAAACTCGACCTGAGCCAGACGGATTTTCGCAATGGCGGACAAATGGTGAAATACCATGCCAGCACCTATGAAGTTGCGTTGTACGATAAAGTCAAGGATCTGGAACAGGCTGCCAAGTATGGAGAAAAGCGGGGTGTTGAAACAGATTATGGGGATACAATTGACCTGTTTTCCAAACAGCAGAAACCGGAAATCCTGCGGCTGGAAGTCAGGCTAAAAAGCAGAAAAATCACGCCACTATTTCGTACGCTAAATATTAAGCAGGATAATACGCTAAATAATCTGTTCAGTGCGGATATATCCCGTGCAGTCCTGTTATATTACTGGCAAATAATAACAAACGGGCTATATATGATGAATATTGATACCAATGACATAGAACGACTCATTTACGCTGTTCATACGGCCTTACCAGGAAAGCGCCCTGGTAAGGTTATGGAGATAATTGGCTTTATTGCCACCTGCCAGAAACTTGGGGTTCGAGGTGCAAGACTTGCTTTGGGATTAAAAAATCATCAATGGTATAGGATAAAGGCTGATGCAAAGAAACTGGAAGCCTTCGACCTTTGCCCTCGATTTCTAATATTGAGCGGGATAAAAGAGCAGTTGATAGAATTTGTACCGCTGGAACGGGAGGATATTGTAGACCAGAATCTTTTAGGTATCAGGTAGCATCCTATTAGACCAGATGTATACCTTTTCGGAGTTGTAGTAACATTACAAAATTATACAACCCCGAAAAGGTTATGGCCTCTCAATGGAATCAACACCTCCAAAAATAGAGAATGGTGCAAAATACACCTGAGTCATCAAGTATATTCAGCTTTAATGGCAATGGTACGGCACCGAACCATTATGGCAACCATATGCATCTGTACCGCCACTGTGTTGTAGAGCATCGTGCGTGCCATGCTCATCATGCCAATGACCAGGTTTATAGTTCGTAATCTCATCCTCTCTGGGATTATGATTAATTACAGCATACGCAATCCCGGAAGCTGTAAAAGTCACCACTAGGGTAACGAAAAGCAGGTTTCTTTTCATGGTTTGTACTCCATAGGTTAGTGTTAACAAAATGAATGCTAAAAAAGAATTACGGTAAGGGCCCCACCTAAACGAGAATATACTCTCGTATATTCTCAGTTGTCAACTCTGTATTTAATTATCTATGAGAGATAAGAATGCAGAGGAAATGGTATCCAATTTTGCCAAGATTCTGAGACAACACAGGCAACTAAAAGGCTTTACATATGACCAGTTAGCCGTACAATCCGGAATCCACAGGACAACCATCAGCCTTATAGAAAGAGAGAAGCAGGCTCCAACTCTTCTGGTATGCAAAAAACTAGCTAATTCCTTGAATATACCTCTGTATAAACTGGTTAAGGATGCAGAGAAAACAGGTGCAAAGCACTGTTAGACAGGGGCTTCTTTGTCATCAAAAAGAGCAATCTAAAAAAAGTCCTTTAGGTTCGTATTTCTATTGTTATAATCGAACTCCAACCTGAATGGAGTAATGATTATGAAAGCTGTAATTTTTGCCCGTGTATCCAGCAAAGAACAGGAAGAAGGACACTCACTTGAAGCCCAGATTGCAAATCTGAAACTATATGCAGAGCGTAAGAGCTTAAAAATTATCAAGGAATTTACGATTATTGAATCGTCTACAAAGGGTGGGCGACCAGAATTTATGAGTATGCTTGATTTTATTGGAGCACAAAAGGATAAGGTTGCAGTCATAGCTGACACAGTTGACCGTTTTCAGCGCAGCTTTCGTGAAATGCATGTGCTCTTGGATTTGCTGGAAAAAGATGTGGCAGAGTATCATTTTGTTAAAGAAGGCAATGTCCTAACAAAGGACTCTAACAGCATGGAAAGGGCTATGTGGGGCGTTAGTGTTGTCATGGCGCAATCATATACCGACCAGCTTTCAGATAATGTAAAACGGAGCGTAAAGTATAAAATCAGCAATGGGGAATGGAGCGGCCCTGCACCACTAGGCTACCTGAATGCAGACGATCCGGATACGGGCAGAAAAACCATCATCCCTGACCCGGAACGTGCATTTCTTATCAAACGCTTGTTCCAGGAATATTCCACAGGTGTTTATTCACAAGCTGAACTAACCCGTAAGGCTGAGGAATGGGGACTCAGAACCAAGAAAGGTAATAAAGTCAGCAAACAAATCTTTAATGCTATACTGCAGAATCCCTTTTACTATGGATGTATGAGGATAAAAGGGCAGATTGTGCCACATATTTACACACCTCTCATAAGAAAGGACGTATTTGATACCTGTCAGGCCATAAAGGAAGGGAGAGCCAACAAGAAATCCGTTTCAGAAACAAAATTTCCTTTTTTACTGCGAGGTTTGATTAAATGTGCTGTATCAGATCATACAGTTACCTGTGACCTCAAGAAGGGGAAGTATGTATATTTAATTTGTCGTAACCCGGAAGAGCCTGAAAAAAAGATGTGGATAAAAGAAGAAGTTGTACTTGAGCAGATAAGAGCTGTTTTCAAGTCTATTCAGGTTCCCGGAGATGTTTTACGTCAAATTATTCCACATCTGAGAAACTGCCATGAATCCGAGAAAGAATTTCATCATGAGTCGATTAAAGCTCTGCACAAGGAAAGTGAAGACATTGCCGGAAAGCAGGACAGACTAGTTGAACTCTTGTTGGATGAGAGTATTACAAAGGATGTGTATAACAATAAGTTGCTACAATTCACCAACCGTCAGCAGGAGATAAACCGGCTGCTGGAGCAACATCACAAAGGAAATGAACAGTTCAAAATTGCTCTGAGTTCCTTGATTTCCCTAGCATCTCATGCGTATGATATTTTTGAGAGTTCGACAATTGACGAAAAACGTCAGTTGATAGGATACGTGTTTTCGAACCTTAAACTAAACGGTTCAAAGCTGCAGTTTTCCTTGCAAAAACCCTTCAACATGTTTGCCGATTTAGCCTCTTGTCAAGAATGGCTCCGGGATGGATGAGTAACAGCCAAATAACCGTCTGATATATAAGAACAACTCCTGCCTTGACTCCAGTAAATACCCCCATAAATACCCCCAAAATAGTTATTAAAAGGGTTTTATCTTCCGTGAAATACCGTAGTGTGCTTTAACGTATTTTATAAAGTAACCCCACTCTTTTTATGACCGATAATTATTTAAAAGATTTTACAGAGACAACGCCACTTACACTTATTAGAATAAAAGAAAGTTGGGATTTTTTACCTTTTGAAACGAAAGTGAAAATTCTGAAAGAACTTTTGAACATGGAGAAACAGGATAAACAAAATCTTAAATACAGGTATCAGGCAAATGCATTAAAGGACTTAGCCCTAAATGATGAAAACCCTTATATAAGGTATCTTGTCGCTCAAACTATTTTGAAACCTTTTGTCTGGGGTGAGCGTGAAGAAACCGAGGAAGATCGTGAAGATAAAAAAAGATACGACAAAGTCCTCTCAGATAAAAGCGAGCTTGTTCGTTCTGTAGTGGAAGAGGGGCTAAGAGGGTTTCCTGACGCCGATGATGAAACTGCAAAGTCATTTTGGTCTCTTTCTCATACAAAAAGGCTAATGTCTGTTTCTTATCAAGACTCTTTTGACTGTTTAGGGGGTGAAGTTGTTGCTAAGATTCTAGAGTACTCGGCAACCGAGCTTTTACCCAAAAAGAAAATTTCCGCACAGGAAATTATAGATATCATTCAACAGTACATGACTGGCTTTAAAGAGAGTGTATATAGCAAAGAAAAATACATTCATCAATTTATGGATGGTTTTGCTGACTATAGGCTTGGAAAAGATATAAGGGCGCTTTGGCAAGTAGCTTTATCTTTGCCTGACGCAGTTGGTTATGACTTAATAGAAAATTTGCCTATTGAAGGTGGTATTTTTATGAAGGAGTCCGATATTCCTATAGATGACCTGAAAAAATTATCAGAACAAAAGTTACTCCACCTTTTTTATCGTGATGACCTAGCATTAAATGAACTGAGGCGTAAAGTTTATATTGAAAAAACAGGTGAAGAAAATGAGAGCCTCCGTTCCGCTGCAATATCCTCTATTTCTTTTAAACTGGATGATGATGATTTTAGAAAGCTAGTTATTAATAAGGATGATAGCGAAAAAGAGGGTAAGCGCAAACTAAAGGAATTAAAAATGCTTGCGCACCATTGCAGTGGAGCAACATTGGCACAAATGGAAGCCATCATTGATATTATTGAGGATACCCCAAATAAATATTCTTCCGGTTTTAGCCATAGTGGTGAGGATGCTGGGTTTGCTCACATAATTCAAGAATCTCGGATAAAAAAGATAGGTAGTAAATTCACGCAAGAACTATTGGATTTGAGAATATATGCGCTTGCTTCATACTTATTAAATGACCTTGCAGATAATATTTTCAGCTTTTTAAAGAGTGACATTGTACCTGGTGATCGTTGGGGAACTTACTTAAAAATTCGCCCAAAAATTCTTAACAAAACAGAGCTTCATTCAAAACTTCCTGTATTGGAATTGCAAGGAAAAACATACCCACTAACAGAAGGTGAGATAGAAGAGGAGATTGAAACTAATAATACTAGTATTCCTATGCAAAACCCCTCATGGGAATCACACTTTAGAATTTTAGAAAAGAAACTTAAATGGATATTTTGGATTGGAATTGCCATCCTATTTTTTGTGATTAGCCATCGTTAAATTGTGAGATTCACAGAAAAGGTTTCAACAATTTGAGTAAGCTAGACGAGGGGGCGGACAACTCAACTGCCCAAATAGAAGATGTCCGGTAAGTCAGCAGCGTCAGATCAAGTCTGGTGTTTTGGTTAGCTTGCAATACACTCATCAACAACAGTACGCCAGTTATGATTTAACGGATCGGAGAGGCATTGCCTTATTTTATCCATTTCTTCCTTCGATGCAGCCAAATCATCTGCGTTGATTTTACGGAGTTTCATATTACGCAGAAATTCCTGTAATTCCTTGTCTTCGCTACCTTCCGGTTCAAAGCTTTCCACCTCCTCACCAATCTGCGAAAAGTGATTATACAAAGCGAGAGCATGGTTCATATGCCATTCTTCATATTTTGTAAGTCCGGTAAACTCTACTCCGAGATTGTCAGAAAACACCTGCAAAACCTGCCTGATACGAATAAATCTGGCAATACACGCCTTGACATCATCAAGACCGGAATCCTTCTCTATCCTGGGAGGAGAGATGGTTGCCATAAACAAAAGCGAAATCCTTAAATGTAACTTCAGCGCAGCATCCAGTGCGCTAATCCTGGCCTGATTCTGAAGATACACCATTATATGAAGAATTTTTATCCATTCATTGTAAGACCTGCATTCATACCGGTTGCGATTTATACTGGCAGAAGCCCTGTCCAGCTCTGCATCTGAGAAGGAAGCCGGATCGCCTGTATACCTGTCCAGAAAAGTCCGGGCTATCATGGCAACCACCTCTTTTCCTGTCAGTCCCTTGCTGACCAGTGTTTTCAGGCTGTGCTGCATATCTATTTCCTGCGTTCCAGTATTGACTGGAGATTATCCAGTTTTTTCTCAAGTTCGGTTGTTTCTATGGCCTTCCTTAAACTGTCAACAATGCCGGATAATACCTGACCTTCCCTCGGTGTGATATCTCCATTGGTGACCGACTGCATTATCGATGAGACAGCCAGTACAGCATCCTCTGATTTGGTAATACTGGGAATGCTCAGATTGACAGGAGAATCCTTGCGGGCAGGTAATATGCGTTCAAGTACCAGACGTATTGCCGTAATATCACCCTCCTTAGCAAGCTCGATAGCTTTTCTGCCGATAGTCTCAGCTTCACCATCAAATAAAGCCTGAACCGCCAAAGTAGCCTTATTCCGGCTTCCCTTCGGACGACCATAAGGATTACCGGATTGACCCTTGGGAAACGGTCTTCCCCGCTGTTTCTCCGCTGTATTTTCAGCCAAGTCTGCTCTTTCTCGTTTGATTTCCTTTATCTCTCGAACCCTGGTTTGTGTTATGCTGTCGTCGCCAATTGTCATATTTTTTATTGTTTGTACACTTATTGTAATATCATTAGACAAAAACCAAGTTAAGAATGCTATTTCTAACAACTTTATGGCAACATATTATAGATATTTTTATTCATATCCCCAACCTTGTTGCTCTGGTTTTGACCAGCCTTAAAAGAGTCATATTAAACTCTCAGTGAATACCCTAAATATATAAAGGGGTGTATGTTTGTTAACTGTGAATTTTTGCGGATTTCTCTGCAAGTATGTAACGAAAGTACACTGTGCCAGTATACATATGCCTACTGTACCAGTTAACATATGTTAAATCGAAAAAATTATTACGCTTCTTTGACATGCCTCCAGTCATTAGTGGGCGGATAATATAGAACCCTGCCATCATCTTCTATATTCTTATACGTCAGGTAGGTAAGCCGAAATGTATTATAGTGACTTTTGCAGTAACCTTTTCTAGTTCCCCATTCCACCCTTATTAAACCAAGCTTCTCTGCTTCTTGTATAGACTCTTTTATACATCTTCTGGTCATGCCGTATTTTTCCAGCTGATCATAAGTTGCTATCAGGAAGCCATTTTCTCTTCCGGCATGATTCATATGCTCAATTTCCAGAAAATCCATTAACTTTCTGCAATTTATTTTCATACTTTTCCAAGCATATGATGATATTAATTCTATGCTGTGACGTGTCCACGGCATACCCCGATCTATTTCATCTACTCTTGATAAATCTGGATGTGGTTTTTTTCTCATATTTGCTGAAAATTGCGGTTATTTTTCTATGTAGGACTTTTAGTCGTAGATTAATGAGAGGTAGGGACAATTGTCCCTCCTTCTTTCGTTTCTTAACCTTTTTAGCTAAATTCTAGACCTTCTTTCCAATAGGTAGTGGCCGGAAGTCATAGAGTGGGCAGTTGCCAGAAGTGCAAAGCTCAACCTGTGCTCTCCATGTACCGTTAGAATCTGGATCGTAAATACAATCCCTGCACTTAGCGTTGATTGCATCTTTACGGCTGCGGCTTTTGAATTTATTCATTACACCCTCCAATTCCGTTGATTTCGCAGTGCGTTCTGGCAGTGGCAGCTGATACCCCAAATTTCCTCACCAGGTATCTTTCGGAATAGGTTATTGATTGAATTTGTGGTTGTTGATTTGCCCATGAAAACAAAGGTAAATCATCGAAATAGTTGCAATTAGTGTGTTTTGAACGTATCATGATGAGGTCTCCTTTTTTATATCGTTAGATTAGGTGATGAACTTTGGGGCGGAGCTGGTCTGTTCGCCAAAACTTTGCCAGCTACGCTTTCAATGTCTTTAGTCATCTTGCCCTCCTAGAACGTGATGCAATATATGCATCGATTTCAGCCTCATCCCAGCCGGATGCTCTACCGCCTGGTACAATTTTGAAATTTTTGGGAAATATACCCTGACGCATCAACTCATGTATCCAGCTTAGGCTCAGGCCGGTACGCTCACACACCTCTGGCGCGCGGAGAATGCGGCTTTGATTTTGTGTAATCATAATAAACTCCATATTGATTAAAGGGCGATACAAACCGGTAACGCCTGACTACGGAATATTATGATTTATAGTACATATGGGTGGGGAAGAGAAAAAAGCAGAAAAATTGCAGGCTTGCAACTATCTGATATATAATGCAAAACTTTCCCATTTCAACGGTAGTATTAAAAAGTAGCATCCGTGTAGTAATACTACTTTTTGGCTAAAAACCTATTATATGAATAGTAATCTGTTTTAAGGCCACTTAATGCTTTTTGTGTGCCATCTTCTTTTAAAGTTGCTGGATGTTCGGTTTCTACAAGTTGCTTTATAGTAGCAAGCACATTAGTTGTTTTGTCTGGATTTCTTACAGGGTTATTTTGAACCGCATTATATAGTCGTTCTTTTTTTGTTGATCCTTGTTCATCTTCCTTTCCAACAAAGCGTTGCTTTACCTTATAAACCCTAATCCCTTCATATTTTACACCGGCAAGTTCAGCCGATGAATTTACAAAATCAAAGCCATTACTATCAAATAGGCCTTCAACCTCATTAAAGGTTATTTCTGTTCTCGCGCGCTGGTCGCTGTTACTTACAAAAGCTTTCATTACTATGCGCTTCTGTTTTATGTTTTCCAGAAAATCAGCAATGATTCTATTCCAGATTTTCTTGTATTTACGATGCTGAGCCTTTTCGTCGTCTACAACGCTGGAAAAATAAGATGAGGAAGATTCGTTTATATAAGCCTCTATGTTGTGCGGTAAAAACTTAGACGGGTAGTTCAATTGCTCACTATCCTTTTTATTAAAGGAGTTTAGTATCACATTAAACGGTATCCAGAAATCGGGATCGGAATATTGTATAATAGAATCTGAAAGCACCAGCCCATCACTGTCATCAATACCAGGACTCCAGGGTTTCGGGTATCCTGCCCACGGATCTCCCCAAAAAGTCGGTGAATCAAGCCTATCCCCATTAAGACCTTCATTCCTTTTTAGTCGTATCCAGTGCAGGAAGCCTTCCCTGTCAATAAATATCCTGTGGGCAAGGGCGTAAAACAATCTATCTTTTTCCTTGCTGTACTCTTCTCTGAAATCGGCAATAATCTGTTTGATATTTCTGCTTTCGTTTCCTTGCAGGCAGATAGACAAATCATAACTTGCAAAATAACAAAAAGGCTCTGCGATATAACTATTACCATCAATACGGCGTAACAATTCTATAAGCGCCGGTTTAGGTATGGTCTCATTGGGCAGTTTTTCTAAAAATTCCGACTTTGGAGTCATCTGGTATTCTTCCGGCAATTTCCTAAGCCATTTCGAAAGGTGAGTTTTACACTTCCTAGCTTCATCTACTGTCTTGCCAGGATGTTTTTCCAGAATCATTTCCGCATGCCTAACGCTTATAATACCAGAATCATCATGATCTCCCTTTAGTACGTCTTGAATATCCAGTTTTTTGTTGAATAGTTCTTCATAGTCAATATCGACAGACTTGCCTGCTACACAGCGTTCTATACAAACTTCTTTAAGTGCTATTTTTATGCCACCCTGAAGTTCTATATATCTTGTGAAGTCATCACTAGGCCAGTTAAGGCTTTCACCATTAAGGCTAACAAATGTTTTCGTAGCCTTTACACAATGCAAATATATTTCATCTTCATAGATAAGGTCAGTAAAACAGTAATCAAACTCACCCCGGCAGAATCTTCTGAACAAATTCATTGTAAGGTTATACCTATCACCACCATATTCTATACTGAACTGCTCTGCTATCTCTGATAAAGAAGCACTTTCCTTGTTGATAAAATTATCCGCGATATTTACCTGTACGGCCTGCACTACGCTATATAAGTCCTGTTTCCAAAATTAGCCTCAACTACGTTATCCCCACCAACGGTTAATCTATCCAGATAGTCGCTCCAGTCCTGCATCATGTGTTTGCGTTGTTCAAGGTACTTTGCCCTGTCATAGGCTGCACCCAAAGAGCCCCGCTTGGCATGGGCAAGCTGTGCGTCTACAATATCAAAAGGATAGGCCAGCTTTTCCAGTATGGTGGTCATAGCCAGGGAACGGAAGCCGTGGCCGGTCATGCGGCCTTTATAGCCCATCCGTTCAAGGGCCTTTAATATTGCATTGTTGCTCATATGGTTACGTGGCCTTGTGTGGCTTGCAAACACCCATTCATAATTACCATTGTAGCGTTCCAGATCTTCCAGTATTTTCAACACCTGTGTGGACAATGGAACAAGATGCGCTTTCTTCATCTTCATCCGCTCCGCCGGGATAGTCCATATTCGGCCTTTGTAGTCAAATTCCGACCATCTGGCCTGTATCAACTCATTGGTTCGAACAAAAGTATGCATCATAAGCTCAACAGCGAGGCGGGTAGTTGGGTACATACGCGCATCATTGCGATACAGGTCTTTTATGAATTGCGGTATTTCTCCTGGCTCTATAGATGCAAGATGTTCCGTTGGCCTCGATTCCAGTGCATCCCTTAAATCCGCAGTTATATCCCTGTCAACCAGCCCCTTGGGAATCGCATAGCGGAATATCTGGCCGCAATATTGTTTTGCCCGGCGGGTAACTTCATATACACCGCGCTTTTCTATATCCTGCAATGTATCCAGCATAATAGAAGGTGTAATATCCTGTATGGGTATATTACCGATGCGGTTGAATATATCCGCTTCCAGCCGTGTCATTATCGTATCGGCATATTTTTTTGACCAGCTACTTCTCTTTTTACTATGCCATTCACGGGCGATAGCTTCAAAAGTATTGGAGGCATTCAAATGTTGCTTTCGTTTTTGTTCTTCTTTGTATGCAGATGGGTCTGTACCTTGCTTTAACAGCTTCTTTGCACTTTCCCTGGCTTCTCTGGCTTCCGCTAAAGTAACACCCGGATACACCCCGATAGAGAAGAGCTTTTCCGTACCGTAATATCTGTATTTCAAACGCCAATACTTACCGCTTTGCTTGATATGAAGGAATAAGCCGCCACCATCGTAAAGCTTGTTACCCTTTCCGTTCGGATTATATTTTGCGTTCCTGCATTTTATGTCTGTCAGCTTCATGGGGGTACTTATTCTATCATCAGGTTTTGATACCCCCACTAATACCCCCGGGGATGGGGGTATGTTAAAGGAAACTAGTGGAAGTTACCGGAAATAGATTAGCTCTATAATCCATATAAAGTCAATGCTTTATAGACGTTAGCGGAAGGTAAAGTAAGAAAGAATGGCTCCCCGGGATGGATTCGAACCACCGACCAATTGGTTAACAGCCAACTGCTCTACCACTGAGCTACCGGGGAAAGAAAAGCAAAAATTATCTCTAATTAGAGAGGGATTAAAGGTCATTAGCACGCGACAAAAATAACAGTTTTTGAGAATCGTACTTGCAAAGTACCCAAGGGCACGTGAAGCACGAAAGCGCAGAAAACAGTTATAGACCATGATAACGGAGCTTTAAGAAGCTCTATGGGTACGTACTACGTGCTTGAAAAGCATAACGAAGTTTACCACAAACCTATTAACCTTAGCTTTATGCTGAAGTCAAACTGCATTACTTACTCAAAAATAAGCAATATGCAAGTTTTATTTAGCTTAGATTGTTTAGCTATTTCTCATCCAGTCTGGCCCAGACACGCTTTTTGGCAATGTAGAACAGGATGGTGAAGATGGTAATGAAAATCATCACCTTTATGCCGAGGCGCTTGCGATGCTCCATTTCCGGCTCTGCCGCCCATTGCAGGAAATTCACCACATCACGGGACATCTGGTCTATGCTCGCCTGTGTGCCGTCCTGATATTCCACCATACCCTCGGATAGTGGTGGTGCCATGGCAATCTGCCCGCCAGCAAAGTATGGGTTGTAATGCTGTCCGTCATTTAGCTCAAAACCTACCGGTGGGTCGCTATAACCGGTCAGCAGGGAGTAGAGATAATTCGCACCGTTAGGACGGGCTTTTACCATCAGTGACAGGTCAGGCGGATATGCACCGCCATTGGAAGCACGTGCGGCCTGTTCATTGGCGAACGGAGCCTTGAAGCGGTCAGCGGGAATACCTGGGCGGTCAAACATATCGCCTGCATCATCAGGCCCGTCTGTTATTTCATATTCGGCGGCAATAGCCTTGACTTCCGCCTTGCTGAAGCCGATTTCCTCTAAATTGCGAAAAGCAATTAAATCCATTGAATGGCAGGCTGCACAGACTTCACGATATACCTGATAGCCACGTTGTATTGAAGGACGGTCGAATGTACCTAATATTCCGGCCGGACCTTCCTCGAATTTCCATTGCAATTCGATGGGAGGCTTGGTTCCGTCATTCCCGGCAGCAAATACATGCACTGGTGACAATATAATAACCACCAGCAGCAACATCCTGACAACTGACAACTGATAACTGACAACCATCAATGCCCCTCCTTTTTTATAGCCGCGCTTATCGATTCGGGTAGCGGGTCGGCTTTTTCGTATTTGCTGAGGAAGGGAAGTATCAGCAGGAAATATGCGAAATAGTAGAAGGTCGCGAACTGCGCCATTATTACGTAATCACCCTCGGCGGGCTTGGCACCAAGCCATCCCAGGAAAATGGCATTGGCAAAGAATATCCAGTAGAATATCTTGAATAGCGGACGATAGCGGCCACTTTTCACCTTATGGCTGTCCAGCCACGGTAGTACGAACAATACCAGGATTGAGCCGAACATTGCTATCACACCGCCCAGCTTGTCGGGGATTGCCCGCAATATCGCATAAAATGGCAGGAAGTACCATTCAGGTACGATATGCGGCGGGGTTACCGACGGGTTGGCGGGGATATAATTATCAGGATGCCCCAGATAATTCGGGTTGAAAAAGACGAAATAGAAGAACAACAGGAAAAACACCCCGAACCCGAAAAAATCCTTGAAAGTATAATATGGATGGAATGGAATAGTATCTTTTCTGGTTTTCGGCTCAACGCCGGTCGGGTTGTTTGAGCCGTGGATATGCAGTGCAATGAGATGCACTACTACCAGCCCGACAATCACAAATGGCAACAGATAATGCAGGGAGAAGAAGCGGTTTAGTGTCGGATTATCAACCGAAAAACCGCCCCACAGCCACTGCACTATACTCTCACCAACCACAGGGATTGCCGAGAACAGGTTGGTAATTACCGTTGCTCCCCAATAGCTCATCTGCCCCCATGGCAGGACATAGCCCATAAAGGCAGTCGCCATCATGGTCAGGAAAATCAGGATGCCCATCCACCACAGAAATTCGCGTGGCCCTTTATAGGAACCGTAATATAGCCCGCGCATAATATGCGCATAGACTGCCATAAAGAACATCGAAGCACCAACTGCATGTATATAGCGAATCAGCCAGCCATAAGGTACATCGCGCATAATCCGCTCGACGCTCTCAAACGCAAGGTCAGAGTGCGGGGTGTAATGCATTGCCAGTACAATGCCGGTGATAATCTGGATAACCAGCCCGATTCCGGCAATTGAGCCGAAACTCCACATATAGCTGAGATTACGTGGAGTGCGATACTCACCCTGGTGTTTCATAAAGGTGAACACCGGAAAACGGTGGTCAATCCAGCCCGCAATCCCTGTAAATTCTGTCTTTTTGCTAGAATCGCTCATATTATTTTATTATTCATGTTGTCATTCTGAACTTGTTTCAGAATCCATATTTCCAACGACCAAATCTCAATTAACAGCGATCAAACTGCGTATTTTGAAGGCCAATACAACAACCTTTCACCTACAGAAATATGATAGATAGATGCTGAAACAAGTTCAGCATGACAAAAACTAAGCAACCTCCTTACCAATACGTATCACACCTTCCTTGACAAATTCAAAATGCGGTACGGCCAGGTTTTGCGGTGCCGGGCCTTTGCGGATACGACCCGAAATATCGTAATGCGAACCATGGCACGGACAGAACCAGCCACCATATTCTCCCTTGTTAGCAGGGTCATCCTTGTTCAGCGGGATGCAACCGAGATGGGTGCATACTCCTATAACCACCATCCACTCTTCCTTATCCTTTAACGTGCGCTCTTCATCACTTTGCGGGTCGGGCAGTTCGGAGAGAGCCACTGATTTTGCTTCCTCGATTTCAGCAGCAGTGCGCCTACGTATAAATACAGGCTTGCCGCGCCACATAGCCTTTTTCTCACCGCCAGGCTCCAGGTCAGATACATCTACCTCGGTGGTGGCCAAAGCCAACGCATCGGCGGCGGGATTAAGTGAGTCGATAAACGGCCAAGCAGCAATACCCGCACCAACACCGGCAGTCGCACTTGCAGTAACCACCATAAAATCGCGCTTCTCCTTATCCACGCACTCGCTGGAACTACAGGAAGAATTACAACATGTTGAGGAAGAATCTGTCATATATTTTGTTTGCTTATCAGAAAGTCACGCGTCTATTACTACTGATAATTATATAAATCAAGAGGATAAATTTTCCGATTTTGCAGTGAGTTTTATTTTGATTGGACTATAGTATTGGTGCAACTAAATTGTCATCCTGAAACAAGTTCAGGATGACAATTTAGTTGCGGAAACTACTAAGCAGCTTCCTTGTCCCAATTGAAAGCGTCCTTGTTATTGTCGAGATAGTTGACAAATGCAACTACAACCCGACGCTGGTATTTCTTACCAATCTCCTTCATCAGGATTTCCGTCACCTCTTCGCGTGACCTACCGGGGCGGTATGCGCGCGGGCTGACCATAGCTACAAACGCATTGGCCACCGCAACCACACGCGCTGTTACCAGTATATCCTCACCCTTTATACCAAGCGGACCGCTACCATCCCAATGCTCCTGCGCCTGTCGGATAGTATCCCTGACCGGCCCTTCAAATGCCAGCCCTTCCAGGAAATCCGCGCTGGACAATATTGATTTTGTAACCTGCTCTTTCTCCTTGGTAGTCAGTTTTTCCGTTTTGGTAAGCAGGCTGATGGGCAGCATTATCTTACCCAGATTCATAAGGTTGCCGGCAATTGTCGCAGTCTCTTCCTGAATCTCGTCAAGTTGCATTTCATGTGCAATGGCCTGTGCTACCTCTGCTACCCGCATTGAATGGCGTGCAGAATTGGGATCCCGACGATCTACCATTGTAACCAGTGAGTTAACCAGCCCGTCAAGCAACCGCTCATGCTTCTCCCGTTCCTTTATCGCATTGGTGATATCCTGCTCGACTACCAGAACGCCGGTTGTACTGTCACCGCCGGTAAGCACCCTCGGCACCCGCGACAGTGGGGTATGCACAGCATGGATAACCTTTTCGGTTTCACCATCCTTCTTGTTTTTGTAAACTTCTTCCATAGGTTCGTTCTTCTTGAGTACCTGGGTAGCCAGATGCTGGTAACCGGCAGCCTTCGCCGGCCCCAATACACTGGCGAGAGTTTTGCCGACGACATCCTCGCTGTTAACCTCCATATTTTCGGTAACCTTCTGGTTGGCAAAGCGATATTTGCCCTCCTTGTCAATAATAAACACCGCCTCGGGCTGGCTATCGGTAACCAGCCGCAGCAGACGCTCCTGACTCTCGAATTTCTGTGCAAGTTGCTTGTAACTATCGGCTGCACGCCTTGCCTTAACCGAAGTACCATGTCGCCATGCAGCGACTATAATCAGCATAAAAGCCGCAACAGTCAGCAGCCCTATGCTTATAATGGAGGCGTGGCGTTTATCTGCTTCTGCCATGGCTTCCTTGCGGTTTATCTTATGGATGAGTGTCCATGGGGTGTTGCTTATTTTACGGCTGGTGACCAATACAGGATTGGAGGCATAGTCCTTTTTATCCGACGTAAACATTTCCGGTTTTTCCAGAGCAAACCTGATGTCAAAATCACGGCTATCAAGGTTGAGACTGCGTTCCAGGGCAGCCGTTCCATCCTGAAGCGGAGAGATATACTCCACCATACCGCCGTCCTCCCTGACCAGGATTGTTTCCAGTGTTTTCTCTACGGAATCAGGGATGTTTAACAAGGGATACAGCGAGTCTTCAACATAGCGAACGCCGACCACAACACCCATCTGCTGGTCTGCATCACCACCCCCCTGTACTGCAAAAATCGGTGCAATAAAGGCTATCATCGGCTTACCGCTGCTACCCTTATATATATCACGCAGTGCAGGTCTGGCTTTCTTGCTGTCCTGCACGAACTGCCGCATATTATCATCAAAAGCGGCCATATTCGGGGTAGAAACTACCATCTTTCCGTTATTATCCAGCAGAACTATTCCTGCCTCGTTAGCAGGTGGAATATTGGCTCTCACAGTAGCTTCGGAAGTATTTTGCGCAGTAAAGCCAGTGCGTTTGGCAGTGGCTATAAGGTAATTGCGGATAAAGGTAATCTGGGCTTTTTCATCCTGAATCTCGCTGTTTTCCTCATTTCTCAGGTTAAGTTCGGTAAGATACAGGCGAAGGCTTAAATTATCAGCAATAGATTGCAATTCGGAAAATTGCGTATCCACCCAGTCTTCTACCGCTTTCGCACGGATATCGGCAATAATCCCTAGCTGAATTTCCCAGTTGCGTAAATCCCGCTGATATTGTGAATCGGCATAACGCACCGCTGTCAGTGCCCCAAACAGTGCAATAACAAGCAGCACCGCCACCGCAATCACTATGTGATTGGTGATTTTATCAGGCTTTTCATCCTGTATTCCACTTATTTCGCTGTTTTTATTACTTTCCTGTGCCACCTGAGAATTACCGCATGAAATATCCACTTACCTCCTTCAATATTTCAATCAATCAGGTAAGTCAATCAAAGGCTGCAGGATATTGATGAGAAGGCAAAAGAAACCGTCTGCCCATTATAACCAACTAGATATGCGCTTTTTTTACAGTTTACGTGAAAGATAAAGCTTATTATTGGCTGGTTTCACCAACTTCATTTATCAAATCAGTAGTGGCCTTGACAGCATCGTCTTCGGTGACTTTTTCGATTGCATCGCTGACATTGTCAACCGCAGCGTTTTTCAAGGTATTAAGTTCCTCAAGCAGTTTTGCGGCTTTGCCCTTTTCAGCCTCGAACATTTCATTCACCCTGGCATAATCACCCTTGAGTGATTCCAGTGTGCCCTGTGCTTCTTTCAGCAATGCCGATTTGGAGGTTACCTCCTCCTTGAGAGCGGCTATAGCCCCGACTTTCTCCTCGAGTTGCTTCTCCAGGCCATTTACTGCATCTTCAACCGCACCGCTGGCGTCACTGGCCTGTTTTTCCAGAGCTGCCAGTGCCGATTTGGCCGAATCCTGTGCAATATTGGCGTTGCTCACCTGCTTTTTCAAATCCTGTACCTCGGCTGCATGTTTCTTGTTCAGATCCTCAATGTAAAGGAACCAGATAGCCACAGCAACCGCTGCTGCTGTAAGCGCCATAGTAAATAATGTTTTCATGAATTCTCCTCCCTGTTTTGGTGGTTTTGCAAAAATCTCGGCATCATCCTGCCCACCAGCATATGAATAATGCGGATCGTAAGACATCCTGTGCTCCATTTAGATGATAGATGGTGGATTATAGATGATAGAAAGGGATTAGTGGCAAAACTTCCATCATCCATAATCTATCATCCATCATCATTACTAATCTGACGTTTGGAACGACATTATGACAACCTGGAAAATCCCCCATCCAGATCGGCAATCAAATCCTCCGTGTTTTCTAGCCCAATATAGAGGCGAAGGCAAGTAGCATCTTTATCCCAGCTTGTTGCAGTACGGGCATGGCGCGGGTTGAAATCGAGTATCAGACTCTCATATCCGCCCCATGACGCACCTATACCGAACAATTCCAGATTATCAACCATATTGGCGACCGATTCCCTGGGGTAATCCTTGTCGAGAACTATACTGAACAGGCTGGCCGCACCACTATAAAGCTGTTTCCACAAACCATGGTAAGGGCTTTTCTCATAGGATGGATATAATATTTCCGCCACTTCCGAGCGCCCTGCCAGCCATTCGACAATCCTTGCGGTTGATGTCTGCTGATATTCCAGCCTTGCTGCCATGCTTTTTATCCCGCGCAGTGCCAGCCAGCAATCATGCGGGCTGGCGGTGATACCATAATTACGGTAGCAGCGCAGTACAGGCTCGGTTGTGTGCTCGTTACAAATTATAGCACCCAGCATAATATCGGAATGACCGCCGATATATTTGGTGCAGGCCTGTATAGAAATATCCACCCCGTATTCAAGCGGACGGAAATATAGCGGGGTCGCCCAGGAATTATCCAGTATGGTGATTATATTGCGCTCCTTCGCAATCGCTGTTATTGCAGGCACATCCTGTATCTCGAATGTCTGCGAGCAGGGGCTTTCGAGGAATATGACCCTGGTATTTTCCTTTATCAGCGATTCTATATCCGCACCGATCTCGGGGGAATAATAGTCGGTTTCTATACCCAGTTTGCGCAGCTCCTTAAAGCAGAAGCGGCGGGTCGGGCCATATGCCCCGTCTATCATCAGCAGATGGTCACCCGATTGCAGAAAGGCAAGCAATGCGGTGGTGATAGCCGACAAGCCTGAAGGTGTTATAACACAGGACGAGCCACCCTCCAGCCTGCATAAGGTATCCTGCAATGCAAAGGTGGTTGGGGTGCCGTTGATACCATAGCTATAATCGAGCGCATGGCCGTTTTCCTGCTCTGGGTAGAACTTCTCCCCGCGCTCGGCATTGTGATAATCCTCCAGCGTAGGGAATAATATGGTCGAGCTTTGATATAGCGGAGTGCCCACCGTCCCCGCATATCCTGCCGGATTCCCCCCAGATACAACAACTTCCGTCTCTTTTTTCATATGTGAATTCTTATACACATATATCACTTATTTCGGCAACCGTTCTTTCAAACGCCGCATTAAATCCATACGTTTATGCAAGATTGCAATAATGATGGGCTTTTCCTGCTTGTCAGGCCGCAGGTAGAAAATATAATGATGCTCACATTTACATACACGAACAGCAGGATTGCTCTTTATGGCGGGTTTTGAAAAGTCATCACCTTTAGCAATCTTGTGAAAACCTGCATCCAGTAAATCAGCATAGCGCAACGCCTGTTCTTTTCCCCATTTATCTGCCGTATAATGGGCAATAGACGCAAGGTCATTTCTGGATGCGGGAGTCAGTATGAAAGGTGAATCACCCATTAAGGACTACTGTGATAGCGTTTCCTTAAAGATTGTTCTGGCTGAGCCGGAAGCCAGATTTCCACTCATTGCTTCCTTTATACGTGGCTCCAAAAATGATTCCAGCTCTTGTAATGCTAGCTCTTCATCATATGAATGCGGCAAAATACGTTCCAGAACATATTCCCTGATAGTACTGCCATTAAGTGCAGCAACAGCTTTTATTTTCTGATGCTGGTCGGGGGTCAGGTCAATAGATAAACGGGTCATAATAGCTTATTTTGTAACATAATTTAATAAAACTTATGCATAACTATAACACAAGAACAACAAAAATGCAAATGTTCATTTGTGCAAGCTCCCTTCACTCTACAGTCCGGATTGACTTGCAACGATTATCTACATCATTCCGAATATTTACTCTGCCTCTAGTCTCAACTCATGGAGTGACTTGCCGTTGAGGTACCATTGTAAAGTACCCTGTACTGCCCTCCAATCATATCCCATCTCCTTGAGAACAATGTCCGCTGACCTTGATAGCGACATGAGTTCGCCACGAAAGTTTACCTGAGTTTCATTCGCTACTTCACAAGTGATTGTGTTGTCCTTTTTGAAATACAGAGTGGTGCCTTCGTCTATTCCTAACATTCCAAAGTTAAATCGTTTTCTTGCCTTTCGTGCTTTATCGAGTGCCTGTTGGTCTTGAGGGGTATCTACGATGTCACTTGTCGGAGTGACATTCTTGCCCCCCATAATTTCTGCAATCTCCAAAATGGATTTTGCTATCTCCGGTGTACTGCTGAAAAACTCTCTGCTTTGCCTCACACGACAATCATCAAGGCCTTGATGCACCTTCTTCTCAATTGCTGAGGCGTCAGGAACTTCAACAGCGTAATAGCACTGAAATGGTAGTGCTACACTTGTGTTGTCTAATTGTTTTATGCGTTGCTCAAGGTTATCGGTAATACCAACCTTGATTGTATCAGGCATACATTCGTTTGTAAGGATATAAACAATAGGCATCATTCAATCACAAAAAAAGAGACGGCTATTATACGTTACTCCACCGTCACGGATTTGGCAAGGTTGCGGGGCTGGTCGACATCGGTGCCCTTGGCTACGGCGACATGATAGGCCAGCAATTGCACAGGGATTGCGTATAACAGCGGGGTGGCAAACGGATTGGCCTCTGGAATCTCGATGACGCTGTAGGCCACATCCTGCAATTCATCTATACCACTTCTGTCGCTGAGCAGGACTATCTTTCCTCCCCGCGCCGCCACCTCTCTTATATTGGAGGCGGTTTTCTCGAACAGTTCATCACGCGGGGCGATTGCGATAACCGGCACATTCTCATCTATCAGCGCAATCGGTCCATGTTTAAGCTCCCCAGCCGCAGTGGCCTCGGCATGGATATACGAGATTTCCTTGAGTTTCAGCGCACCCTCCATCGCAATTGCATATGAAGTCCCGCGCCCTATATAGATGATATCCTGCGCCAGCGCCATTTCATGTGCCAGCTCCTTTATATCATCATCGCAATGCAGCACATCGGCAACCCGACTCGGCAATTCACAAAGCGCCTGCACCAGATCCGCTCCTTCCGCTGCGGAAATCCGTCCCCTGGCCAGCGCAAGCTTAATCACCAGGCAGGCCAGTGTTGCAAGCTGCGTTGTGAAAGCCTTGGTCGAAGCTACCCCGATTTCAGGTCCGGAATATATCGGCAGGACCGCATCGGCCTCCCGCGCCATACTGCTCTCGGTAACATTCACCACCGCAATAATATGCTGGCCGTTCGACTTCGCATAGCGCAGCGCCGCAAGAGTATCCGCCGTTTCCCCCGACTGCGAGATAAACAGCGCTACCCCGCCTTCCTCCAGAATCGCCTCACGATAGCGAAACTCCGAGGCTATATCTATATCAACCGGAATACGTGCAATCCGCTCCAGCCAGTATTTCGCCACCAGCCCCGCATAATATGACGTGCCGCAGGCCACAATCGTTATCCGCCCGACCGCAGCCAGTTCAAACGGCATATTGGTAAGCCGGATATCACCGCTGGCCGGATTGCAGTAGGCATGCAGCACATCACCGATAACGCTGGGCTGCTCATAGATTTCCTTCTGCATGTAATGGCGGTAGTTCTCCTTGCCGATATTGACATTGGAAGCCGATGAGCGGGTGATTTCACGCTCTACCTGATTATCATCAATATCGTAAATCGTCACCCCGTCGCGGGTGAGAAAGGCAGTGTCACCGTCTTCCAGATAAGACAGGCTGTTGGTCAGCGGTGCCAGCGCCATAGCGTCCGAGCCGAGATACATTTCCCCCTCGCCATGGCCTATCGCAAGCGGAGAGCCATGTCTGGCCGCTATCATCAGATCATCATTGCCGGCGAATATCACCCCGATGGCATATGCACCCTCAAAGCGCCGGATAGCCTCCCTGACTGCCTGTGACGGTGATTTGCCCTGATCAAGATAGAATGTTATCAATTGCGGGATAACCTCGGTATCGGTGTCAGTTTCAAACTTGTACCCCTTTGACTCAAGCTCCCTGCGCAATTCGTTGAAATTCTCGATTATCCCGTTATGGACGACTACGACCTTTTCAGTCGCATGGGGGTGGGCGTTTTCGGTGTTCGGAACACCATGGGTAGCCCAGCGAGTATGGCCTATGCCGGTCTTGCCGGAAAGAGGCTCACCTTTCAGCTTCTCCTCCAGATTGACAATCTTGCCCTGCGCACGGCAGCGGGTAATATCACCACCATTGATAGTAGCAATTCCCGCCGAGTCATAGCCGCGATATTCCAGCCGCTTCAAGCCTTCCACCAGCTTGTTCGCAACTTCATCCTTGCCGATTATGCCAATTATCCCGCACATGATAGGTTATAGGTTACAGGTTTTAGGTTACAGTGCCCATAATATCGAGTCTGTTTACCAAACTCCCCGCAATTTTCCAGTAAAAAATACTTGATCAATGCAACCTAATAGGTTACACTGCTATTGTCAGGGGTAGCAGCTATGGGTATCAAAAATTGCCGTCATAAGGGGCTGGAAGAGTTGTTTATCAAAGGAAAGTCCCGCAGGATAGACAAAAGATACCATAAAAATGCCATACTTATCCTTGACCTGCTGGATGCAATAGCAGATTTAAAGGATTGTAATGGAGTCAAGGATTTTCACGAGTTAAAGGGAAATAGAAAGGGTACATATTCCATGCATGTTTCGGGTAATTACTGTATTACGTTCAAATGGGACGGGCAGGACGTGTATGACGTTTATTTTGAAGACTATCACTAGGAGAAGAACATGTTGAAAAGAGAACGCAAACCTACCCAACCAGGAAAAATGCTACAGGAAATGTATCTGAAGCCACGGGAAGTTTCCATAACCGACTTTGCGAACGCTATAGGCTGTTCACGCAAGCATATAAGTAATATCATCCACTCCAGGGCAAGAATTGAAGCAAATCTGGCAACCAGAATTGCCGCTGTGCTCGATACTACACCGCAATTATGGCTGAACCTGCAAAATACGGTTGACGTTTATGAGGCTATGCAGGAAAACAAGGGCTGGAAACCTGCAAGAACGTTTTTTGCCGAAGCATAGAATATGCCATATGTGATTATCAATAATGAGCTGATTCCTCGGGAAGATGCCAGGATTCCGGTTACTGACCGCGGGCTGAAATATGGTGACGGGGTGTTTGAGACAATTGCCGTTTATAACGGTGTGCCGTATCAGCTTGGTTTGCATATAAAGCGCCTGAAGGAAGGTCTGGAAGTGTTGAAAATCAATGCGGATATTGATAATTTGCGTGAGCAAAGTAGCAAAATCCTGAACAAAAATCAGTCAGGTGATGGTATTCTGCGGATCACTGTAACCCGTGGTAGCGGCGGGTTCGGCTATGCAATGAGCGGTGATGAGCAGGCCAATATTATTATAGAGACCCTGCCGAAAAATCCTCGTCCCGATCAGCCTGTAAAGCTGATGCTAAGCTCCTACAGGAAGATTTCGGCACTCTCCCTGCCGGTGCATATAAAAACCCTGCAAGGGCTGAATGCGGTTTTTGCACGTAGTGAGGCACATGATAACGGTTTTTTCGAGGCGTTGCTTCTTGGTACTGACGACCAGATTTGTGAATGCAGCTCAAGCAATATTTTCTGGATTAAGGGAGATGTGCTTTATACCCCATCGCTGGAAAGCGGCATCCTTCCAGGAACTACAAGGGATGCGGTAATCCGCCTGTCCCCCATGGAAGTGCGTGAAGGGATATACAAACTGGAAGACCTGGAGCAAGCCGATGAAATCTTCATCACCAGCATCTCCTGCCAAATCCTGCCCGTATCCGAAATATTTCCCTTAGAAATAAAAAGCAAAAACCATAAAAAGGCTGGATACCTGCATGATACTCTAAGTAATGATATTAACAATACCTCCTAGTAAACAATCATATTTCTCAACTTTTCTATAGCAATTTATTTTTATATCGCTATTTATGTTTCTGCGTGTTCTTGTCAAAATAAGTTTGTAAAATCATGATAACCAGCGGTGCGCTCAGAGAAGAACGGTTTATACTCAATGCCAAATCGGCGTCGGATGCGTCTTTGGTTAAGAACGGTATTGCCGGGGACAATCCTTTCCTGCATGCCGCACCTTACGGTAACCGTATAGATTTTTCGCTTGAGGGAACGCATCTTGTACTGGCAAAACATTCCGGCCAGCCTTTTACCTATGAGGAAATCCACAGTTTCATCAAAAAGATACAGCTTTTTGAGCGGATAGATATAAAGGACGCCCGTGCTATTCTGGAACAGGCAAGGGTTAGTCTTGACTCCAAATTGACACTATTTTACCCGCATCCGAACAATTCAACGGTGGAAGTGGCCTTCGCCTATAACTGGGCTTCCATAGAGTTCGACAGCCCGAAATTCGAGGACGCGTTCGACAATCTGAAAGAACAGATTGTTGAAATTCAGGGAAGGTCAACCAAGGTACATTCCAACCACTCCAATATGATAAGCATACATTTATATTCCGTCTCGGGGATATATCTGAAGCGCCATACACTGGAGGTTATATCGAATGCGTTGGCTTCTCATTCGGTTATACCGGAGCGCGAGAAGGACAAGCTGGTACTGAGAACAGCGGCATTCGGCGTTCGCAGTGTGACCTATATGGAAGCACGACAGATGTGTAACGGTGCTGATGAGACTTTTGATTTCGGCACTTATCCTGAATATAACCCCGAAATTGGCGACCGTAATTTCCTCAAGGATGTAATGGATATAATGACCGAGATTGCGCTGTCCGGTGAGTTTTCAGGGCTGGCCAGGGAAAAGCTGGAATTACTGGTACTTTGCGCCAATAGTGAGGATGTGAAGGAAAAATACCACATAGTTAATACAATCGCCGAATTACTGGTAAATTTTTCAACCGAATTCAAAAAGGATATGATATCTGTATTAACCGGATGATAGATGATAGATTATAGATGATAGAAAAAAGATTATGGTAGAACTTCTATCATCCATAATCTAGCTTAAAAAACGGTAACTTATTATGAATATTCATGAATATCAGGCGAAAACGGTTCTGGCCAAATATGGTGTTCCCGTGCCTAAAGGCAAGGTGGCGTTTTCCAAGGAGGAGGCACGTAATGCGGCCTATGAGCTTGGTGGGCCGGTATGGGTGGTCAAGGCGCAGATTCACGCCGGCGGGCGCGGCAAGGCGGGTGGTGTCAAGGTTGTAAATAACATCAACGATGTAGAGCGTGTATCCGAGGAAATGCTGGGTATGATACTGGTTACCCATCAGACCGGCCCGGAAGGAAAGGAAGTCAACCGCCTTTATATCGAAGACGGTTCCGATATTAAGGAGGAATATTATCTGAGTCTTGTGGTAGACCGCTCAACCGACCGCATTGCAATAATTGCCTCGGCCGAGGGCGGTATGGATATTGAGGAGGTGGCGGCCAGTAATCCCGAGAAAATTGTCACGGTTTATGTCGATCCGGCAGCAGGGTTGCAGGGCTTCCATGTACGCAAGCTGGGCTTCGGGATGGGGCTGGATAAGGACAAGGTCAAGAAGCTTTCCAAAATAGTCCCGCCGATATTCAAGGCATTTGTTGATGTCGATGCCAGCCAGATTGAGATAAATCCGCTGGTTGAGACTGCCCGTGGTGATTTCATTGCGCTGGATGCCAAAATTAACTTTGATGATAATGCGCTGTTCCGCCATCCGCATGTTGAGGAATTGCGGGATGAAAGCGAGGAGGAGCCGCTGGAATTACGGGCAAAGCGGGCGGAACTCAGCTATGTCAAGATGGACGGCAATATCGGTTGTATGGTCAATGGTGCCGGTCTGGCGATGGCGACGATGGATATTATCAAGCTCAACGGTGCCGAGCCGGCGAATTTCCTTGATGTTGGTGGTGGGGCCACCAAGGAACGGGTTACCGAGGCATTTAACATAATCCTTTCCGATACTGCGGTTGAGGGGATACTGGTAAATATTTTCGGCGGCATAATGCGCTGTGATATTATCGCCGAGGGGGTTATTGCTGCTGCCAAGGATATAAATCTGCAGATTCCGCTTGTAGTGCGTCTTGAGGGTACCAATGTGGAGGAAGGCAAGGAGATTCTGGCCAACTCCGGTCTGGCAATCATCCCCGCCGACGATTTAGGCGATGCGGCACAGAAAATTGTAAAAGAAGTAAAGGAGGCGGCGTAATGCAGATAGAGGATGTGCCGGAGAGTTTGCTGAATAATATGCAGAAGCAGAGTCCGGTAGAAATCTATGATGGTGATAAGGTGGTTGCGGTAATGGTAGATCCGGAGCTTTATCATGAGTCATATGAGTATAATTTGAAGGAATTACAAAAATTATGCCACAAGATTGGCAGGAGGTTTGAAAATATGGATAAGGAGGCAATCAAAAGTCTGATGGAAATAGATGACGAAACATACGAAAACCTTGGTCTTGGATAATTTATAGAAAACCGTACATGTAACTCTAAAGTAAGGAGGCGGCGTAATGGCTGTACTTGTAGATAAAAATACCAAACTGATTTGTCAGGGCTTCACCGGTCGTGAGGGAACATACCATTCCGAGCAGGCTATTGAGTATGGTACCGATATGGTGGGAGGTGTCACTCCCGGCAAGGGTGGACAATTGCACCTCGACCGGCCTGTATTTGATACTGTAGCAGAAGCAAGGGCTGAAACCGGCTGTAATGCCAGTGTGATATATGTCCCGCCACCTTTTGCCGCTGATGCGATTTTCGAGGCTATAGATGCCGGCATTGAACTGGTGGTTTGTATTACCGAGGGGATTCCGGTGCTTGATATGGTGAGGGTAAAGCGTGCGCTTTCCGGCTCCGGAACAAGGCTTATCGGCCCCAACTGTCCAGGGATAATAACTCCGGGCGAGTGTAAAATCGGGATTATGCCAGGGCACATCCACAAGCGTGGCAAAATCGGGATTGTTTCCCGCTCCGGCACACTTACATATGAGGCAGTGAAGCAGACCTCGGACGAGGGACTTGGCCAGTCAACCTGTATCGGAATCGGCGGTGACCCGGTTAATGGTACTGATTTTATTGATTGCCTTGACCTGTTCCTGGGTGATGATGAAACCGAAGCCATTGTTATGATTGGCGAGATTGGCGGTTCGGCGGAAGAGGAAGCCTCCGAGTTTCTCAAACAGTCGCGGGTTAAAAAACCCACAGTTGGTTTTATTGCAGGACGCACCGCTCCTCCCGGCAAGCGTATGGGACATGCCGGTGCTATAGTTGCCGGTGGCAAGGGAGGTGCGGAAGACAAGATTGAGGCTATGAGAAGCGCGGGGATTGTGGTATCGGACTCACCGGCGGAAATCGGCAGGACAATGGCGCAGACCCTGAAATCCGCCAAGGCAGCTTAAATAGCACTATCAAATTCTGTGTATTGTCACCCCGGACGCATATTTTCTCTGAATCTCTGATTCAGTTAAGAAAATAGCGTTCCCGGGGTTATTTGTATTACTACGTAACTTAACCTATAACCCCGAGAATGGTGTTTTCTGACCAAAACAAGTTTTGGAGAAAACATATCATCCGGGGTGACAGGAAAACTTTTAGAGTAAGATACCATCTTTGAAGAGGAAGAAAAATGTCCGCAAGCCTGAGGGAATCTACCGAATTTTATGGAGCAAATGCCGCATATATCGCGGAAATCTACGAACAATACCTGCATAACCCCAGTGCCGTAGACCAAAGCTGGCAGGAATATTTCCGTGAAGTCGGTGATAATGCTGCCGGAATAAGTACCGATTTTTACGGCCCTTCCTGGAACCGCGCACGCACACAAATTGTCGGCTACCGAGAGTCTTCTGCTGCAGCAGCCAAAGCCCCGCAAAAAACCGCGGAGACCGATGCTTCCAGCGATTCCATACGTGCCCATATGTTAATCCGCGCATATCGGGTGCGCGGCCATCTGGTGGCCAGTCTCGATCCGCTTGGCCTGACAAAACAGGCATCACATCCCGAGCTGGAGCCGGAAAGATACGGTTTCTCCGAGGCCGACCACGACCGCGAGATATTTATCGGCGGCTGGCTGGGCAAGGAAAAAGCAACGTTACGTGAGATTATATCAACATTGCAGCAATCCTACTGCTCCAATTTCACCTGCGAGCATATCCATATCCAGTCGCTTGAAAAAAAGGAGTGGCTTGAGGAAAAAATCGAAAGCTCGCTTGGGCGTCCTACCCTCTCCGCCGAGGAAAAAAAATCTGTCCTGCGCAAGCTTATAGAAGTGGTCGGATTTGAGGAGTTCCTGCATATCAAATATCCCGGCACCAAGCGGTTTTCCGCCGAGGGCGGTGAAAATCTGATGACAGCGATGGAGGCCGCAGTTGCCACCGCCGCCCGCCTTGGTGTTCAGGAAGTGGTGCTTGGTATGCCGCACCGTGGACGGCTCAATGTACTGACCGCTTTCATGGGCAAGCCTTATCCGGCAATGCTTTCCGAGTTTGCAGGCAATCTCGCCAACCCTGATTTTATCAATGCTTCCGGTGATGTGAAATATCACCTCGGAATCTCTACTGACAAGGAGTTTGAGGGCAATGAGGTGCATCTGTCGCTGACCGCCAACCCGTCGCATCTTGAGGCGGTTAATCCGGTTGTAACCGGCAAGGTACGGGCAAAGCAGGACCAGCGCAAGGATGAAACCCGCGATACGGTTATGGGGCTGCTCCTGCATGGTGATGCGGCTTTCTGCGGACAGGGGGTAGTGGCGGAAACCCTTTCTCTGGCCGACCTTGAGGGCTACAAGACTGGCGGTACCATACATATCGTTGTCAATAACCAGGTAGGCTTTACCACCAATCCACATGAAGGGCATATTTCGCCATATCCGACTGACATTGCAATGGCGATACAGGCTCCGATTTTCCATGTCAATGGTGATGACCCTGAAGCTGTACTGCATGCGGCCAGGATTGCCGCCGAATACCGCCAGAAATTCAACAAGGATGTGATTCTTGACATATGGTGCTATCGCAAGCATGGCCATAATGAGGGTGATGAGCCGCGCTGGACCCAGCCGAAAATGTATCGCGAGATAGACGCCAAGCCAACTCCGCGCGAGATTTACGCCGAACGCCTGATAAATGGGGGGACTATCACCCGGGCGGAATTTGATATGATGAAGATGGATTTCCATGCCGAGCTTGAGGAGGCTTATGAAGCGTCCAATAATTACAAGCCGGACAAGGCGGATATGCTGGAGGGCAAGTGGTCGGGGATGAAGAAGGTTGATGATGAGGAGACCCCGAAGACCCAAACCGGTGTTGATGTTAAAAAGCTGAAGAAAATTGGCAAAAAACTGTCACAGGCACCGGAGGGGGCCAAGCTGCATCGCGGTATTGAGCGGGTACTTGGGCTGCGTGCCAAGATGATAGAGTCCGGCGAGGGGCTGGACTGGGCGATGGGTGAGGCTCTGGCTTTCGGCTCATTGCTTGAGGAGGGTGTACCGATTCGCCTTAGCGGGCAGGATTGCGAACGCGGTACTTTCTCACACCGCCATTCGGTGATAATCGATCAGGAAAATGAACAGAAATACTGTCTGCTCAATGAATTATCGGACAAGCAGGCTGGTTATGAAGTTATAAACAGTAATCTTTCCGAATTTGCTGTGCTTGGCTATGAATACGGCTATAGCTCTGCCGAACCGAATGCGCTGGTGTTGTGGGAGGGGCAGTTCGGTGATTTCTCCAACGGTGCGCAGATTATTATCGACCAGTTTATCGCATCGGCGGAGGTAAAGTGGCTGCGGATGAGCGGACTGGTGATGTTGTTGCCGCATGGCTATGAGGGGCAGGGGCCGGAACACAGCTCTGCGCGGCTGGAGCGCTATTTGCAGCTCTGTGCGGAGAATAACCTGGTAGTGGCGAACTGTACGACTCCGGCTAATTATTTCCATATATTGCGCCGTCAGATGAAGCGTGATTTCCGCAAGCCGCTGATTATGATGACCCCGAAATCGCTGCTGCGCCACAAGCGTGCGACTTCCACACTGGCAGATATGGGCAAGGATACCACTTTCAAGCGGGTATATCCGGAGAGTGCGAAACTGGCGGCCAATAGTAAGGTACGCAAGCTGGTTATTTGCAGTGGCAAGGTTTATTATGATTTGCTGGAGGCAAGAGAGGCTGCGAAAATAAAGGATGTAGCGATTATCCGGCTGGAGCAGATTTACCCGTTTCCGCATAAATCCTTGCTTGCCGAGGTAAAAAAGTATAAAAATGCGGAGGTTGTGTGGGTTCAGGAGGAGCCTGCCAATATGGGTGCCTGGAATTTTGTAGACCGCAGGCTGGAATCGGTTATCTATGAGGCGGGCACCAGGGCGGCCTGGCCGAATTATATAGCCCGTCCGGCAGCAGCAGCCACCGCCGCCGGCTATATGAAAATCCACCAGAAGGAGCAGAAGGATATTATCGATGCGGCTTTGGGGTAGGAGGTTACAGGTTTGAGGTTACAGGTTTTAGCAAAGGGGAGCGCAAAGTGAGGAGAGATGAGAAACCCGTTCAAGAGGAATGCGAACAACAGAACCGGGGGTAATAACAATTTACCGAATCCGGATAAGGAATTTGTAGCAATTGAACAATTTGGAAAGTTATACCAGCCTATTATAGATGATGGAAACAGGCAACTATCCGAAAGGCCAAATGATATTGAAAGGACTGTGTTTTATAAGGTGCTGATAGGTTCACTTGATGATGCAGAAAAGATAGCTTTTTTGCGTAATGAAAGAATCCCTAATGAGCTTGAGGAACATTCCTACAGCGCAGAAAAAGCCCTAATGAAATGGGAAGAAGTATATAAAGGTATAAAAACTGTCAGGGAGACTATCTCCCAAGTATCACCTCTAGGTGTGGAGAAAAATACGAAATACCGCAGGCTGATTGATAATATGGAAACCGCCCTTGAAGATTTGGGAGTAGATACGGATAATAAAAGTCGTAGTAAATGATAAACCAGGTCACAGGTTATAGATTTTCACTGCTAAAACCTGTAACCTAAAACCTGTAACCTTAGGAGTAGATTATGCCAGAAATAAAAGTACCGCAATTAGGGGAATCGGTTAGTGAGGCTACGATTGCCAAATGGTTCAAAGCCGAGGGGGAGGCTGTCCAGAAGGACGAGCTTCTGGTTGAGCTGGAAACCGACAAGGTCACGCTGGAGGTCAATGCCGATATATCCGGTGTGCTGAAGAAAATAAATGAACCCGAGGGAAATACCGTTGAAGTGGGCGCTGTGCTCGGCATGCTTGAGGAGGGGCAGGTTGCCTCTCCGGTCAAGGCCACTGCATCTGCTCCGAAAGAGGAAAAAGCCGAAGTGCCAAAACCGGTGGCGGTACAGCCTGCCCCTCCTGCGGCTGCACAAGCTGGAGGCGCTGAAGGTGCCGGTCCTGCCGCACGTAAATTGATGGTAGAAAACCAGGTCAATGCCGCTGCACTGGAAGGAAGCGGCAAAGGCGGGCGCATTACCAAGGGTGACGTGCTGGGAGCTATCGAAAAGGCGATGTCCGGCGGAGGGCAAACTGTTGTAATAGACCCTGATGCCGAGCCACGTGAAGAGCGGGTCAAGATGACCAAACTGCGTCAGGTTATTGCCAGGCGCCTGAAGGAATCACAGAATACCGCTGCAATCCTGACTACATTCAATGAATGCGACATGAGTAATGTCATGGCGTTACGCAAGCAATATAAGGATGATTTTGAAAAGCGCCACGGGGTCAAGCTGGGCTTTATGTCCTTCTTCACCAAGGCAGCTATTTTCGCGCTCAAGGAATTGCCGGCAGTTAACGCCGAAATCGACGGTGATGAGCTGGTTTACAAGAATCATTATGATATTGGTATGGCGGTGGGAACACCGCAGGGGCTTGTTGTTCCCGTGGTACGAGATGCTGACCGGCTGGGCTTTGCCGAAATCGAGCAGGAAATCGTCAGGCTTGCTGTAAAAGCGCGTGACGGCCAGCTTGCAATGAGCGATATGCAGGGCGGTACATTTACTATTACCAATGGCGGTGTATATGGGTCGTTGGTTTCCACCCCGATTATCAATCCGCCGCAATCCGGTATTCTCGGCCTGCATAAAATCCAGCAACGTCCGATGGTGATGCCTGACGGTTCAATTGCCGCCCGCCCGATGATGTATATCGCCCTGTCCTACGACCACCGTATTATCGATGGCCGTGAAGCGGTTACATTCCTGGTGAAAGTCAAGGAAGCCATAGAAGACCCGCAGCGCCTTCTGCTGGGTTTGTAAAATCATCCAAAATCTGTTATTGTCACACTATGGCTGGTGGGATGCAGGATATTTTGTATAATGCGGATGAGGAAGTTGCTGCTTGCGATTTCACGGAAGAGGGTTATTGGGCAAAAGCGGAAGAGGCAATACATGATTCGCTGGAGCAATCACGTTTGGTTATCGAGGGGGTGAGGAAATATCAGAGGCTAGCCACTAATCTTGAACAGCCGCAATATAAAGATAGTAAAATCGTCTGGCAGGAAGGCTCTTCCCGCCTGTTACAATTTACCTCCCGACAGCCCACGAAAAAACCGCCACTTATATTCGTCCCATCCCTGATAAATCGTGCATATATATTTGATTTATCGTCAGGATACAGCATAATCCGCTATCTCACCGAACTGGGAATAGACTGCCTGCTCCTGGACTGGGGAGAGCCAACCGAAGCAGAGGCCGGTTTTACACTGGATGATTATGCAGGCCGACTGGACAAGGCGGTAAATATAACAACGGGACTGTATCCTGACCGTAAGCCCGCACTCGCCGGATATTGTATGGGCGGGATGATTGCGCTGGCTTCTGCACTGCATAATCAGGAGAAAATCGGCGGGTTGGTTCTATTGGCCGCCCCGTGGGATTTCCATGAAGTGGGTAATATATTCAGCCACACTCCGTCCGCCACAAAATTTACTGCAAAATTCTTCCGTACAATATGCGATAAATCATTTGCACCATCCACAAACAACCCTATAGCCGGAGCGGTTTCCGGCTCGCTTATATACCAGTTATTTTATATGAAAAATCCGTTTGCGGTGCATAAGAAATATGCAATCTTTGCAGAAGCGGAAGATAATTCTCCTGAAGCAGGATATTTCGTCGAGCGGGAACGCTGGGTGCTTGATGGTGTGCCTCTGGTATCGAAAGTGGCAGAGGAATGTTTCATAAACTGGGCGACACATAACACTCCTGCAAAGGGAAAGTGGCAGATTTACGGCAGGACAATATCTCCTGAACAGCTTGAAATATCTGCACTGGCAGCCATACCGCAACATGACCAGGTTGTCCCGCCGGCTTCGGCACAAGCGCTTGTTCCCCTGATAAAGCGCTGCGAGACACTATACCCCCCTTCCGGCCATATAAGCCTGGTAGTCGGCAAGAATGCCAAAAATGACTTATGGATACCTCTTGCAAACTGGATAGAGAGGTTGTAGGTTGGCGGGAAATAATCGTTCCCCCCTTGAGGGGGAGCAGATGAGAGCAAGGCCGAAGGCCGCCGCTCGAATCGTGGGGGGTGAAGCGGTGTTCAGTGCCCTGTGTACGGTGTTCGGAGTTTCTTACTGTAATACAGTACACCGAACACTGAACACCGAGCACTTTCCTACCCCCCACCAATCGCCTGCACCCTACGGGGCTTGGCTCTTGTACTCCCCCTCAAGGGGGGATGAGATAAGAAATGAAAAGCGTTGTAATTACAGAAGCATTGCGTACCCCGATAGGGAATTTTATGGGAGGATTGTCTTCCCTGCCTGCGCATAAGCTTGGTGAGTTGGTGATTGCCGAGCTGGTGAAGACTAGCAATATTGACGGAAGCGATATATCAGAAGTTATCCTCGGGCAGGTGCTTTCTGCCGCACATGGGCAGAATCCGGCAAGGCAGGCTTCTATCAATGCCGGCCTGCCGAAAGAAATTCCTGCATGGGGAATAAACCAGGTATGTGGGTCGGGGTTGCGGGCGGTGGCGCTCGGTTATCAGGCGATTGTGGGTGGTGACAGCAATATAGTAATCGCCGGCGGGCAGGAAAGTATGAGTCAGGCGGTACATGCGGCCGGTGTGCGGGTCGGGGTTAAAATGGGCGACGCCAGTCTGGTCGATACCATGATTACCGACGGGCTTACCGATGCGTTCAGTGCAAAACATATGGGGATTACCGCCGAGAATATCGCAAACAAGTTCAGTATTTCCCGTGATGAGCAGGATGAATTTTCAGCACTATCGCAGAACAAGGCCGAGGAGGCGCAAAAATCCAGCCGCTTCAAGAAAGAAATTATCCCCATTACCATTTCCGGTCGCAAGGGCGATACAATTATAGACACAGACGAATTTCCCCGTCATGGTACGACAAAAGATACACTGGCAAAGCTCCGCCCTGCCTTTGACAGGGAGGGTACGGTTACTGCCGGCAATGCATCGGGTATCAATGACGGCGCAGCGGTGGTTATACTGATGTCGGAAGATGAGGCAAAACAACGTGGTAAAAAACCGCTGGCACGCATAGTTTCATGGGCGCATGCCGGAGTTGAACCGGATATTATGGGTACCGGCCCTATCCCTGCGGTAAGGAAGGCAATTGCCAGGGCAGGATGGGAAATTGGCGAGCTTGATTTGATAGAATCTAACGAGGCTTTTGCCGCCCAGGCAATAGCGGTAAATCGTGAGCTGGGCTGGGATACTGATAAGGTCAATGTAAATGGTGGAGCGATTGCGCTGGGACACCCGATAGGAGCGTCCGGCTGCCGCATACTGGTTACCTTGTTACATGAAATGCAGAAAAGAAGCGATGTACAGAAAGCGCTGGTCACATTATGTGTCGGTGGCGGTATGGGCGTCGCCCTTTGCGTGGAAAGAGTTTAATATTGCCATCCCGAACGGGGTGAAGGATGACAATCCATATAACCAAAAGGAGCAACCCATGCCCAGGAAAAAATTTATAGTGCTTTTTATGTCCCTGCTATGTCTGGTTATATGGTGGGACGACCTATCCCATTTCGCTGGTCGTAAATATGACGGTCACAAGGAATCCCGAGAGATAAAAAAGGAAGTAAAAAACTTCGCGGAATGCAAGGATACAACCGAATGTATGGCAGTTTACGGAATATGCGGCAAGTGGGAGTCGGTAAACAAACAGCATGTGGTAGAGGCCGAAGAATATTTCGCCTGGAAGAATGCTTCCGAGACCTGCAAGCATTATGATGACCCTATGCCATGCAAACATATTTGCAATGAGAAGGGGATATGCGAGATAGCGGACGACCAGTCCGGCTGTCCCGAGATATTTTACAATAAGGATGATTTGTTTTAGAGATAACCACCTGACAAATCTTTACATATGTCATTCCAGACGTTAGACGAGTAGAAAAATCTATGATTTTTCGTTTAGGAGTCTTACGATGTGGAATCCAGTTAGCTAATGATGGATTATAGGTTATAGAAGTTACCACCTCCTGTAACCTAAAACCTTCTTCTGGATCCCACATAGCTTATTTTCTAACTGCATCATAGATGCAGAGAAAATATAGCTTCTGGGATGACAATGAGCATAGTTTTTGTCAGGTGATAAGGTTTTAGAGGGTGTTTGTAGTGTTTTCCCAACCAGAAGGAATATTATGCCCAGAACAGTTTTGGTAACCGGCGGCACTCGTGGTATCGGTGCTGCTATATGTAAGGCGTTTCAGGATGCCGGATACAAGGTGGCCGCCAATTACGCCCATAATGACAAGGTAGCGGAAAGTTTCAGCAAGGAAACCGGCATTCCTGTTTATAAATGGGATGTGGGTCATCCTGATGAATGTGCTGCAGGTGCGGAAAAAGTCACTGATGAAGTTGGTGGGATTGAAATCCTGGTTAATAATGCAGGTATAATCCGTGACAGCATGTTCCATAAAATGCCGTTTGATAACTGGCAGGCAGTTATTGAAACCAATCTTAATTCCTGTTATGCAATGACAAAGGCGGTGATCGGCGATATGCGGGAGAAGAAATTCGGTCGTATAGTAAATGTAAGCTCGATAAATGCACAGGACGGCCAGCTTGGTCAGACCAATTATTCCGCTGCCAAAGCCGGTATATTGGGCTTCACCAAGGCGCTGGCACGGGAAACTGCCACTAAGGGCATTACCGTAAATGCAATAGCACCCGGCTATATCCGTACTGATATGACTTCCGATATCCCTGACAAGATAATGCAGGCGATTGTGGATAAGATACCGGTGGGACGGCTTGGTGAGCCGGAGGAAATTGCCCGTGCGGTATTATTCCTTGCGGCAGATGAAGCGGGTTTTATCACAGGAGAAACCCTTTCGGTTAACGGAGGCAATCACATGGAGTGATTAAGCTATAGTGTTTTAACCTGAAGTGAGAACTTTACCGCTCCCCCGCTTTACGGGGGAGCAGATGAGGGCGAAGCTCGAATCGTGGGGGATGTGGCTAAGTGGCACAACACCACATAAGCCCCTACACCCCCACGCATCGACTGCGCCCTTTCAGGGCTTGTCTCTGCTACTCCCCCATGAAGGGGGAGTGGTGGTCACGTCATACAGCTTGTTAAACACTAGGCATAGACTGCAAATCACGTCATAATTTAAACAAAAGGTAAAAACATGCAAAAACATATCCTGTTTCTATTTTCAGCAGCTATTTTACTGGTAGCACAAAGTACATATGCGATATCAGATTATGCCGAGTGGGAGTTTGAAACTCCCGGTGGTAATTTTATATCACATACCGAGCCGTATATCGGGGTGTATGGCACGGTATTAAAAGCACCTGCCGGATCGGGAGGAACTTTGGGAAGAGTATCAGACCGGATATATGTAAAAAACCTGAAAAGATGGCGGTTCTACCCGCAAGCCATTGTAGGCCGTACCAGCACAGGCTATTTCGCATTTAACGAAGGAACCCGTGAGGTCGCTACGTTTAGGAATGAAAGTGAATTAAATGAATTTATTGACGGTAACAGTCTGGGAGAGCCTGTATCAGGCTGGCATAATGAAGTGCATGGCTGGAATCTCGGCTGGTTCAGTAGTGACAGAAAAAAATTAAGCTTTAAGGAGGCCGAGGAAATAGCCGGTCTGTCAGAGTATGAAAAGTATGATTTCGCTTGCAAAAACAATATATTCGACTCCGGCCGCTGCCAGCAGATAAAGACTTCCCTTTGTGGCGAGGATTCACTACATGTAGTTAAAGAATATTTCGGCTGCCCTTAGGGAATGTGGACATTTACGCTAGCATGTGCTGAAAATGTCCACGCGCCCTAGGTATCCCCATAAATATGGGTTTCGGATTTGGCACCGGGATGGGTGGTGGCTCCTTTTTCGGCAGGGCCAACCTGCCGGGCATATTTCCACAAAACACCGGACTGGTAGTCATTCTTGCGTGGCTGCCATTTCTTACGGCGGGCGGCTAGTTCTTTATCGGACAAATCAACCTCTATAATCCCTTCATTGGCATCAAGGGTTATCATATCACCATCTTCAAGCAATGCGATTGCCCCGCCATCTGCTGCCTCCGGTCCAACATGGCCAATGCAAAAGCCACGAGTACCGCCCGAGAATCTGCCGTCAGTAATCAGCGCCACCTTGTCACCTGCTCCCTGCCCATATAATGCGGCAGTGGTTGCCAGCATTTCACGCATTCCGGGACCGCCTTTCGGACCCTCATAACGGATAACAATAACATCACCGTCTTTATATTCCCTGCGCTTTACCGCCTCAAACGCATCTTCCTCGCAATCGAAACAGCGTGCCGGCCCGACATGGCGCAGATTCTTCATCCCGGCAATCTTTACAATACAGCCCTGTGGCGCAAGATTTCCTTTAAGTGTTACCACACCGCCGGTTTCACTTATCGGCTTATCCACCCGATACACCACATCCTGCTCTTGCGGAAACTTAACATCTGCCAGATTTTCTGCAATAGTCTTGCCGGTAACAGTCAGGCAATCACCATGCAGCAGGCCATTGTCCAGCAGTTCTCTCATAACAATCTGCACTCCACCCACCTCATACAAATCCTTGGCAACATATTTTCCGCCCGGCTTCAAATCCGCAATATAAGGGGTTTCACGGAAAATCTTTCCCACATCATGCAGGTCAAACTCAATCCCGCACTCATGTGCTATCGCAGGCAGATGTAGTGCCCCGTTAGTCGAGCCGCCGGTTGCGGATACAATCCGGGCAGCATTCTCCAGCGCCTTGCGAGTTACAATATCACGTGGGCGAATACCGTCCTTTATCAGCCGCATAACCGCCTCACCGGACGCAAATGCATATCCATCACGGCTTTCATAAGGAGCAGGCGCACCAGCCGAACCCGGCAATGCCAGCCCGATTGCCTCACTTACACAGGCCATGGTGTTTGCCGTGAACTGCCCACCGCATGAACCGGCAGAAGGACAGGCCACCATCTCCAGATCGCACAACTCCTTCTCCGACATATTACCCGCTTCCCACTGTCCAACACCCTCAAATACATCAACAACGGTTACGTCCTTGTCCTTATAGCGGCCGGGAAGGATAGATCCGCCATACATAAATACCGAGGGGATATTAAGCCTCACCATAACCATCATCAACCCGGGCAGGGATTTGTCACATCCGGCAAATCCGACCAGCGCATCATAGCAATGGCCACGCACCGTAAGCTCTACCGAATCTGCGATAACCTCACGGGACACCAGAGAGGATTTCATCCCCTGATGCCCCATGGCGATTCCATCTGTAACGGTTATAGTAGTAAACTCGCGGGGAGTTCCGCCCGCTGCCGATACACCCTTCTTGGCAATCTGTGCCTGACGCTGTAGCGCTATGTTACAGGGCGCCGCCTCGTTCCATGTAGTCACCACCCCGACAAAAGGCTGGTGAATTTCCTCCTCACCAAGCCCCATCGCATAGTAATATGAACGGTGGGGAGCCCGCTCCGCCCCCTCAGTCACATGCCGGCTGGGAAGTGTTGATTTATCGAATTTTGTCATAGCAAAAGTTTAACTCTCTATATAGTCATCTTCAACATAAAACCACGACGAACTGCTTGCAAGGCCAAAAAATATACTTATTATTCAGCCTTTAGCCAGTCAGGTAGGAGCTAACTAATGTAAACAATATAAGCTTTAGCAATGTTTTTATGACAAACAAGATCAACATACTGGTAATCGGCTCGGGGGGGAGGGAGCATGCAATTGTGCATGGACTTAAGCGCTCTGCCGGTGCAGGCAAGGTTTATATATGGCCAGGAAATGGCGGGATAAACCGGGATGCTGGGCAGGCTGATATAGAAGAGGATAAGGGTAATCTCCAGAATACTTTCCGCAATATAGCGCAGTTTTGTAAGTCCGCCGATATAGGGCTGGTGGTAATCGGTCCAGAGCAGCCGCTTGTTGACGGGCTGGCGGATTACCTTGAAACACAGGGGATAAAGGCATTTGGCCCGGGTGCAAAAGCTGCGCAAATAGAAGGCTCCAAACAATTTATGAAGGATGCTGCCAGAAAATACGGTATCCCTACTGCGGAATATGCCAAATTCTCCGATGCCGAATTGGCAAAGTCTTATATAAGGGAAAAGGGTGCACCGATTGTGGTTAAGACTGACGGGCTTGCTGCCGGCAAGGGGGTTACGGTCGCACAGACCGAAGCGGAAGCCTTGCAGGCGGTGGATGAAATGTTCGGCGGCAAGTTCGGGGATGCTGGGAACAGGCTGGTTATCGAGGAATTTCTGGCCGGTGAGGAGGCCAGTTTCTTTGCGATATGTGGCGGGGATACGGCAGTTGCATTCGGCTCGGCGCAGGACCACAAGGCGGTTGGTGATGGTGATACCGGTCCCAATACCGGCGGGATGGGCACATATTCCCCGGCACCTGTAGTAACTCCGGCATTACATGAACGCATTATGCAGGAGATTATCCAGCCCCTGATTGACGGGATGAAAGCTGATGGAATGCCCTATAAAGGGGTGTTGTTTGCCGGGTTGATGATAGAGGGGGATAGCCTGAAATTGCTGGAGTTTAATGTCCGTTTCGGTGACCCTGAAGCGCAGGTTATTATTCCAAGATTTGAAGGGGATCTGGCAGAGATTATGCTGGCTGCATGTGATGGTAATCTGACGGGGGAAAATGCAGAATTTTCCGACCAGACAGCTTTATGTGTGGTTATGGCTGCAAATGGATATCCGGGCAATTATCAGAAAGGCTCGCAGATAAACAACCTTGAAGAAGCAGAAGTAATTGATGATGTTATTGTATTTCATGCCGGAACCAGATATGAAAGCGGGCAATTACTGGCCAATGGCGGGCGTGTGCTGGGAGTAACTGCACTGGGCGGTGATATACTGGATGCGCAGCAGAAAGCATATAAAGCGGTTGATACTATAGACTGGCCGGATGGATTCTGCCGCCGTGATATTGGCTGGCGTGCGGTGAAGAGATTGAAAGCATGTGCCTGAATGATGCAAAAACAGACCATATATAAAAATGCCGATGCGATAATCCTTGTGATAGTTGGGATATTCAACCTGACCCGCGGGGTGATATTCAATGTAGATTCCTTCTCCTATATCGATGCCGAACCACACCGCCCATTTATGTATCCGATGATTATTGACATTTACCAGTCACTGGTAAGTGAGAGCGATTTCTTCATTCTGATAATCATTCAGATGATTATCGGGATGCTGGGGATATTATATATCTCCAGGCGGTTCAGACAGCATTTCGGACTCAATTATGCCAGTCATCTGGTATTTATCTGTATATTACTGCTTCCCTATATAGTGGGCTATGGCAATGCGATAATGACCGAGGCATTCGGATTGCCGCTGTTTTACATAGGCTTTGAATTTCTGATAAGGGGACTAAAAAGCAAGAGAGTCAGCCATTTTTTATGGTTTTTTGTGGCAGTGGCATTGCTTATAACTTTCAGGCGGCAGTTTCTTTTCATATATCCTGCATTTTGTGCAATATTCCTTTATATCGCAGTTTTCCTGCGAGACGAGTATAAGCATAAAGTACTGATTTTCAGTCTGTTTATTATATCCATACTGGTCACCAATCTTGCAGAGCGAACTTATTCCTGGTTTAAATATGACCGTTTCGGTACTATTCCCGCTTTGGGAGAACAGCTTTCGGTAGCCCCGATATATATTTCGAAAGCCTCCGATAATGTTGCATTTGATAATGAACTGGAGAAGAGTGTTTTTGACCAGGCCCATGCTTTACTGCGCAAGACCAATGCACTTGCCTATGAGGTCGATGAAAAGGCAGATGCTGCTGCAGGGTATCTTAACCTTGACGACTCTACCGTCTTTACAGAAAAAGAAAAACAGGAAATGGTGGAGAAGATAAATGCGGTAATGAGTGAGCCGATTAACCGTTATGTCAAGGTATACAGGGTAATATCAAAACGGGCGCTGAAATGGACAATGGAAGCTCATGACATAACCGATCCGTTTGAGCGGGACAGGGTATCAACCAATATTGCGCTAACTCTCATAAAAAACAATCCAACAGGATTTATATCATTTTATATCAGCCATTTAACATATAATCAGGGCGGATATATAATAACCTTGCTTTATATAGCAGGCATAATATTCTGTGCGTATTATTACCTGAAAAGCAGAAATGGGTTTGTGTTGATAGTTTTGGCAGTCCTGTTATTTGATACCGCCAATTTCGCACTGGTTGCACTTGTAGAGCCGATATTGTGGCGATATAGTATGTATACGGATGCCTTGATATATGTAACTTTATTGTCGTTTGTACTGAAAATTTCCGCGCATCGCAAACGCCAGATGCAGGAATCCTCGAAAAAATAATGGAGCAATAGCCAGATGACCAACAACAAACATGATAAGTATGATATTGTCGGGATCGGTAATGCCATAGTCGATATACTGGCATATCAGGATACGAAATTCCTGCAGGATAACGGGCTTGCCAGGGGCGCCATGACCCTTATTAATGAGACGCAGGCGGATGAATTATATGACAATATGGGTGCGGCAACCGAGTGTTCCGGCGGTTCTGCGGCCAATACGCTGGCCGGATTTGCCATGCTGGGCGGTAAGGCGGCTTTCATCGGCAAGGTACGTGATGACCAACTGGGTTCGATTTTTCGCCATGATATCCAGCGCAGCGGTGTTGATTTCGAGACCGAACCGGCCAGGGACGGCAATTCCACTGCCCGTTGTCTGGTAGCGGTAACCGAGGAGAAGAACAAGTTTGGCAACAAGGTGGTTGAACGTACCATGGCGACATATCTGGGCATTGCTGCTGAAATTACCGAGGATGATATTGACGAGGAGTTGATAAAATCCGGCCGGATGATATATTTTGAAGGCTATTTGTGGGACAGCCCGTCGGCCAAGGCAGCGATACAGAAGGCAATTACCATTGCCCACAGGAACGACCGCAAGGTGGCCTTTACCCTGTCGGATGCACTTTGCGTCGAGCGTCACAAGGAGGAATTCCGTGACCTTATAAACAACCATGCCGATATTTTCTTCGCCAATGAGGCAGAGCTTAATGCACTTTACGGTGAGCCGGATATCAGGCGGGTGCTCAACCGTATTAACGGTAAATGCGAGATTGCGGTGATTACCCGTAGTGAGAAGGGCTCATATATCCTGACCGATAACGAGGTTTATAATGTGGATGCGGTGAAAGTGCGCAAGGTATATGATGTAACCGGTGCCGGCGATTTATATGCCAGCGGGTTTTTATACGGTTATATCAACGGGTTTGACCCTGAGAAATGCGGCAGGCTGGCCAGTCTTTGCGCTGCCGAGGTAATAAAATATATCGGCGCCCGCCCGGTTACCAAACTGTCAGAATTGCTGGATAGGATTGTATAAGATATCTGACATAAGTATTGTTTTATATAGGGGTTGTAATGGCGAAAAAATCTCCTATATACAGTTCATAGGGAAACGGAAGTTACGTTCATCTTGAGCCTCTGTTTCCGACAATCTAATACAGGAGAAAAATCATGGGAAGAGTTATAGGAATAGACCTTGGTACAACAAATTCATGTGTTGCCGTAATGGATGGCAAGGATGCCAGGGTGATAGAAAATGCCGAAGGAAAGCGCACCACACCATCCATGGTGGCCTTTACCGAGTCAAATGAAAAGCTGGTAGGTGAGCCTGCCAAGCGTCAGGCGGTAACCAATCCGCAGAACACCATATTCGCGGTAAAACGCCTCATAGGTCGCTCATTCGACGACCCTACCACTAAAAAAGACCAGGAGCTTGTACCTTATCAAATCGTTAAAGCCGATAATGGCAGCGCATGGGTTGAGGCTAATGGTGAGAAAATGTCTCCCAGCCAGATAAGCGCCTTTATATTGCAGAAAATGAAGGAAACCGCTGAGGATTTCCTTGGCGAGAAGGTGGAAAAAGCGGTTATAACGGTTCCTGCATATTTCAATGACTCACAGCGTCAGGCTACCAAGGATGCCGGCAAGATTGCCGGACTTGAGGTGCTGCGGATTATCAACGAGCCGACTGCCGCTGCCCTTGCATACGGGCTGGACAAGAAGGGAGGCAAGACGATTGCAGTATATGACCTTGGCGGCGGTACATTTGACGTATCGGTACTGGAAATCGGTGATGGTGTGTTCGAGGTGAAATCGACCAATGGTGATACATTCCTTGGCGGTGAGGATTTCGATATGCGCATCCTCGATTATCTTGCTGAGGAGTTTAAGAAAGACCAGGGAGTTGATCTCAAGAAAGACCCGCTTGCATTGCAGCGCCTGAAAGAGGCAGCGGAGAAGGCCAAGATCGAGCTTTCCAGCTCCAAGGAAACCGATGTTAACCTGCCTTATATTACAGCCGATGCCAGTGGTCCGAAACATCTGAATATCAAGCTTACCCGCGCCAAGCTGGAGAGTCTGGTTGATGATCTGGTTGACCGCACTATCAAGCCATGCAAGGCAGCTCTTAAAGACGCAGACCTTGCCGCCGGTGAGATTGACGAGGTGGTGCTGGTTGGCGGTATGACCCGTATGCCCAAGGTTATCGAGCGGGTAAAGGAATTTTTCGGCCGTGAGCCACATAAGGGAGTTAACCCCGATGAGGTGGTGGCGATTGGTGCGGCGATACAGGCCGGCGTATTACAGGGTGATGTCAAGGATGTGCTGTTGCTTGACGTAACTCCGCTATCGCTCGGTATCGAGACTCTTGGCGGCGTATTTACCAGGCTGATAGAGCGTAATACCACGATTCCGACCAAGAAAAGCCAGATATTCTCGACTGCCGAGGATAATCAGGCGGCGGTGACTATCCGTGTGTTCCAGGGTGAGCGTGAGATGGCTACCGAGAACAAGATACTGGGGCAGTTCAATCTGGAGAATATACCTCCGGCGCCACGTGGTGTCCCGCAGATTGAGGTGACATTCGATATTGACGCCAACGGTATCGTCAATGTATCGGCGAAAGACAAGGCTACCGGCAAGGAACAGCAGATTACCATCCAGGCTTCCGGCGGATTGAACGAGGAGGATATCGAGAAGATGGTCAAGGATGCCGAGGAGCATGCCGAGGAGGACAAGAAGCGTCGAGCGCTCATCGACGCCAGGAATCAGGCTGACGGCTTGATTTACTCTACCGAAAAGAGCCTCAATGAGTATGGTGACCAGATTGAGAAAGATGACAAGGAAACCATAGAAGGTGCGCTGTTCACTCTGAAAAAATCCATGGAGGGTGACAATGCCAGTGAAATCAACCAAAATATCCAGACCCTGACCCAGGCTGCGATGAAGCTCGGTGAGGCTGTCTATAAGGCGCAGCAGGAGAAAGATGCGGGGAATGATTCCAGCGGTGATTCAACAGGCAGAGCTTCCGATGATGACGACAACATCGTCGATGCCGATTTTGAGGAAGTCAAAAATGAAGACAAAGCCAACGACGAAGAAAGTAAGGCTAGTTAAGCGGATAACGCTATAAATTGCTACAAAGTGGTTATTGCCCTATTTTTTTCTGAAGCTGTCCAGGGCGACTACATTATTAGTTGCACCGTCCAGCAGGTCATCGGAAGCGCTGTCTTTTTCCGTGCCGTTTCTTTCAACCATTGACACATCAGCATCGGAAGGCAGGGAATCGGGCGGGATTATCTCATGATGGAATTGCAGACCGAATTTAACACTAGGGTCAGCAAAGGAAATCAGCGCATTAAAAGGAACCGTCAGGTTTTGCTTCACACCATCAAAGCTTAGTACAAGGCTGAATCTTTCCTCATCCACCTCCATATCCCAGAATTGATGCTGCATGACAATCGTCATTTCGTCAGGATATTTCTCCCGCAGATCATCGGCAATCATAACGCCGGGATGTGAGGTATCGAAAGTAATAAAGAAATGGTGTTCTACCGGCAGGCCATGCTCCTGAACCGCCATGAGTGCCTTGCGCACTACATAATGCATCGCCTCGTCTACAAACTTGCCGTAATCCAGAAAGTCATCCATAACCACCTCTTGAGAGGAACATTACCACCGCCAGTCATGGCGATATGTGACATGTAATAGATTAAATGATTGCGGCCTGCAACATGAAAATCCGGAAAAAGCAACAAACTCCTGCAAAAAATTACGGGCTGTGCTTCTTATGCCATCCGCGCCATTATCCGGCGTATGATGCGGGGATTCTGTTGCCCGGCTCCCCGCGGGGCCGCGATGAAAATACTCTCAGATTAACCCGTCGGGCTAAGCAGCGAGAGCTACATTGTCATCGAGTGCTTCGTTATCGTTTGCACTTATTGTTTTTGATTCGTTACGGCGATATCATACCGGACAAAATCCAGCCCTTTCAATATATGTCGATCCTATATCGGCCCCACCATAAACTACAACGCTGGTTATAATCTATGGTGGAGCCGCCGGGTACCGCCCCCGGGTCCATTATATCTATTTCGACAGAAAATTTATTGTCATAGTCTGCAAGCAGACGCTCCTATTATATATGTTTTTTCTTGGATTGTGAAGGGGAAATCGCCTAATCACCTATACTACATCTTACCCTGGTAGATGCGGATGATTTTGTCCAGCATATCCAGGGCTTCGGTGCGGGGACGCTGGAAGGTATTGCGGCCGATAATCGAACCATTGCCGCCACCGTCACGAATCTGGCGAATTTCGTTATATAATGCATCTGCACCTTTACTGGAACCACCGGAAAATACTACAATACGCCGACCGTTAAACGTAGCCTGTTTTATATGCGCAATCCTTTCTGTAAGGGAGCCGACTGCGATTTTCTCCGACTCATAAACTTTCTTTGCAGCGGGCAGGTCGAGATGGTCGGTAGGCGGTTTTACCTTGATGATATGTGCTCCGAGCAGGGCTGCCATATGTGCGGCGTAAGCAATAATATCCACTGCGGTTTCTCCCTCCGGCGCAGTAACCTTGCCACCGCGGGCATATGACCATATCACCACCGCCAGCCCGTTTGCCCTTGCTTCTTCGGACATCTCGCGGATTTCCTCCATCATGTTGTAGGAATTATCCGAACCGGGATATATGGTAAAGCCAATAGCCGAGCAGCCAAGTTGCAACGCATCCTTTACCGAGCCGGTTAGTGCCTGGTCGGGGGCGGAACCGCTATATAGGGAATTGGCGCTGTTGACCTTTAATATAAGCGGGATTGCTCCGGCATATGTGTCAGCGCCGGCGGCAATCATACCGTAAGGTGCGGCATAGGAACTCAACCCGGCATCTATGGCCAGTTTGAAATGGTAATGCGGGTCGTATGCATCGGGATTGGGGGCAAAGCTGCGTGCCGGGCCATGCTCAAATCCCTGATCGACCGGCAGAATAACCAGCCTGCCCGAACCACCCAGCCGGCCATGCATCAATATCCGTGCCAGATTGGCCTTCGTTCCCGGATTATCACTCTCATAATTCGCCAGAATATTTTGTACTTTCTTGGTAATTTTCATGGTTATTTCCTTTTTACCTAGTGCATTCCACCATGTCATCCTGAACTTGTTTCAGTATCTATTTTTCCAATGACCAAATCCTGGCAGTTTGTGACCAGGCTTTGCATTTTGAGAATTATAATTCTAACTTGTGAACCACACAGAATTTTTATGAATAGATCCTGAAACAATACTGAATCAAGTTCAGCACATGGCTCGGGATGACAACGCATACCATCCCTAATATCCAATCAGAATACACAAATCAAGAGATTAACTGCTCTCCATCTGATAAAAATCTTCAGGAACTGCACCTTGGCAATGTGAACCAAGTGACTTTTTGCAGCCAGGCGAGAACGCTAGTACGCAGGATATTATAAAAATGGGTACATTTATTTGTAGGTAAGTCAGGGTATATTCGAACAAGTATTTTATAACTGTTATCTAAAAGATGATAGTTTTTTTATATTACTTGGATGAGTCTTTAAAACTGCCTATAAAATCATAAATAATTCCTTTATTTTGCCCCTGCCATGTTGTACAATAGCAACATCAATCATATAAAATTTTAACTAATTTTTAATAAAGTTTGTGAGTCGCTATAATATATCAAATACGGGGCATTTATGAAGATAATACTACATTTTGTAGGGGTTTTGGCAGCACTCACGATATATAGTTATATCAAACCTGCACATGCACAGCATAACAACTACCAATACCAGCCAGGCCAGTATTACAACCAGCCTTATAATCAACCAGTTCGGCCGCAGCGCAGTATTTCAAAGTACAAGAACCCGCTGGTAGATGCGGCGGATGCCGGTGATATGGGTCGGGTGCAACAGTTACTACGTGCCGGCCAACCGGTTGATAGCAAGGGAATGTATGACACGACTGCGCTTATGCGCGCTGCATATAACGGAAATATGCAGATGGCACAGACATTGCTTGCCGCCGGAGCCGACCCAAATTCTGTTGATATATTAAACCTGACCCCGCTGCGCATGGCAGCCGACAATAACCATATGCAAATGGCTGATTTGCTGCTGCGTAATGGTGCGGATAGACGCTACCTGACCAGGGAGCAATATGCACGTATAATGGAAATGCAGAAACATAGAGTACCGGTTGCCCGGCAACAACCTCAACAGCGCCATAATGAATTTCTCCGGCAACAGCAGAAAAAATATAAACGTTTTGAACCTTCTGCCGGTCCTGCAGCGCCTGCTGCAACATCTGCCGGATTATTTTCTACCAAAACCATGTTGATAGCCGGTGGGGTTGCGGCTGCCGGGGGTATAGCGGTTGCGGCCAGTGGAGGAGGTGGCGGTGGTGGTGATTCCACACCTGCAGTAACGCCCCCGGACTTTACACCCCCATCCGGTACACCTGCCGATTTTGAAACGGTGGAATATAACAACCAGCAAGGGCTAGCGCAGATGAATTCCTCCAACGCATATGCGAATGGTTCTGCCGGCCTGGGAACTATAGTTGCGGTGCTGGATAGCGGGGTTGATATTGACCATCCTGATCTTGTGGCAAATATAGTGGATGGCGGCGTGGATTATATCGATAACGATCCGGATGCCAGCCCTGAAGAACAGGGATTCGGCCGCAGCCATGGTACACATGTTGCGGGGATTATTGCCGCTACCAAAAACAATTCCGGTATGCATGGAGTAGCCTATCAGTCAGGGATTCTGCCACTTCGTATAGGGACTTCTGCAGGGTTTGTGTTCGGTACGCAATTCACTCCGGCGGCATTTAATTATGCTGCTGATAACGGTGCGCGGGTGTTGAATAATAGCTGGGGCTCCGTTTTCTTTGATATAAATGATTTCCCTGACGAGGCTTCTCTGGTGAGTTTTTTCGGAGCCGATGTAATAAACGCATATAAAACAACAGTGGCAAGAGACGTGGCCGTAGTATGGGCAGCGGGCAATGACAGCCATACGGAAACAACAGTAAATTCAGCTGTTCCCTTGCGTATACCTGAATTACGGGATTTATGGGTTGTTGTAGTTGCAGTTAATGAGAGTAATGGTATAGCCAGTTTTAGCAATCACTGCGGGTTGTCCAGGGATTGGTGTATAGCCGCACCCGGCACCAATATTATTTCAACATATGACATGCAGGATGAGTTTGATACGGGGGATGATGGTTATGAGGCCGAGAGCGGGACTTCAATGGCAGCACCACATGTTTCCGGAGCGATTGCGGTATTACTAACGAAATTCCCCGGTCTGACCACTGCACAGGCGATTGACATTCTGTTTGACACCGCTACTGATTTGGGAACAGCCGGGGTTGACAGCGTATATGGGCACGGGCTGGTGAATCTGGAGGCTGCAACTGCACCGCAGGGCAGTATGTCAATACCTGTCGGTAGTAATGTAAACGGCGCATCAGCAGGTTTCGGTGATTCGCAGATTTCTATGGGCTCTGCATTTGGTGATGCGCTGGCAAGCGCAGGACTGCAGGTTGCGGTGCTGGATAAGTATAAACGGGCTTATGCTATTGATTTATCAAATATAGTCAGCAGGCAGGAGATTATAAACCCAGCCGATTCACTGGCGAAATTCGGAGAGAAGGAGTTTGATAAATCGGTCAGGATTGGCAATTCGGCCAGTTTAAGCTATTCGGAAACTGTTGAACGGCAGGATGAACTGCCGAAATATGGCAGGGAAAATGAGCGTAAACTGGAAAAGGCAAAGTTCTCCGCTGATTATGGCAATACCAACATGGCGATGAGTTACAACACTTCGCCGGAAGAGCTTATGGGCTTTACTGCGGTTGAGCGTGACTCCGCTACAATAGCTAAAGATGTAATGAGCAATCCGTATCTGGGGCTTGTTGAGGACGGGATAGCCAGTGCGGTTAGCCGGAAGGACAAGAATATCACATATAAATTCGGTGCATTTCATGGCTCACAGGATGATGAGGATAATATCAATAATAGTTCCTATAGCGGTAATGATACAAAAACCAGTGGTGCGGTTGGTGAAATTACCGGCAAGGTCTCGGACACTGCTTCCGTCAGCGTACAGGCTGGCGTTATAAGTGAGGAAAACTCATTCCTTGGTAGCCGGACCAGTGGTGCATTTGCAAGCGGCGAAAACATCCCGACCTATTTCGCAGGGATTGCGGTCGAAAGCAGTCTGACCGATAATGTAAAAATCCGCGGCTCCTACACCGCAGGATACTCAATCCCGACAACTTCGTCTAATTCACTACTGAATGATATTTCCACTATCAGGAGTGAATCCGCTTCTGTCGGTATTTCCTATAGCGGGCTGCTGCGCAGGGGTTCGGCAAGCAACCCGGACAGGCTAAGCTTCAATATATCACAGCCTTTGCGGGTTAGTAGCGGCCATGCGTTCCTTACATTACCATTTGCCCGCGATGCGGCGGGTAACCTGCTTATCAACAGCAACAGGGCAAATCTGGCTCCGACCGGACGTGAGATTGACCTGGAACTGTCCTATATGCTCCCCCTTGCAGAAGAAACCAGCCTCACCACCGGTGCCCTCTACCGTATAGAGCCAAATCACATAAAGGAAGCCTCCCCCGAAACCCTATTATTGATGAAGCTGAACCATAGTTTCTAGATGTATTAGCTAATACAAATCAGTATACCTTCCTCGCCCTCCTGCCAGACAGGATGTTTCTTCATCACCTGTATAAACACAGGATTCTCCAGAAATGATTCAAGCCAGCGAATAATGTGTGTATAGGAGCTGGCGAAGAACCACTCTTTATCCGCATGCGCAAACTGACGCATTAGCGGGAAAATCGCTACATCTGCAACAGAGATTCTATCTGACATCAGATATCCTTGTGTTCCTAACACAGTATTCATATCAGTAAGAAAAACTGTTTCAATGTTTTCACGATAGGCTTCCTGTGTTTGTTCCGGGTGGCGTTCAAAATATTTATACTTGTTCAGCAGGGGAACAAATTCCGTATCATACCGGATGATAAGCTGCCGTGCCTTTTCCTGCTCCTGCGGCTGGAAATCATTCCAGCCATCCGGATCGTTTACTCCAAGTGCATAATACACAATACCAATACTGTTATCGATTACCCTTCCATCCGGAAATTGTATTACCGGCACAGTCCCTTTACTGGTAATATCCAGCATGGCCTTTGGACGATTCTTCAGCTCTATTTCTCGTAGAATATAACTAATACCACTATAAGCCAGTGTCATCCTGGTACGTATGACATACGGACAACGGCGAAAACCGTAAAGTATCGGGTAGGATGCTGTTGTCATGAAACCTTCTTTTGTTTCTGTTTAACGCTGTATAACTTTACTAACATATAAACTACTTAACTTGTTTAGAGCCATAGTTAATATTCCCTAGTAAGGACTCTATATCGACTACAAGTAACTTCCCTATATTTTTCACCTTTATTCACAAATTTTCTTATGTACAGCCTCGATTATAGGATGTAGTTATTTTGCGGTGAATACGAGCATTGAAATAAAAAACAAGCATATTCTCGCTTCCGTTGCTGAGGGGACGGAAGTTTTTGTATTGACGGAACTTCTGCGCAAAGATGGTGGTGATATACTTTACATCGCGCTGGATGATTTGCGTATGGCTCGGCTGGAAAGCAGCCTTAAATTCTTCGCACCTGAGATTGATGTATTGAGCTTCCCTGCCTGGGACTGCATTCCCTATGATCGTGTATCGCCAAATAATAATGTTGTTGGCCGGCGTATAAAAACACTGGGGCTGCTTGCGGACAGCAATGCAAATCAGGGACGGGTGGTGATAACCACTGTTAATGCGGTGATACAGCGGGTCCTGCCACGTAACCTGGTTAGAAAGGCCGTATTTATTGCCCGCCCCGGCGATAACATAAAACGTGATGAGCTTTCAGAATTTCTGGTGCATAACGGTTATATCAATACCGGTACTGCTTCGGAGCCTGGGGAATTTGCTCTGCGTGGAAGTATTGTGGACATAGTGCCGCCTGGGGGTAGTAGTGATGATGAGCGTGGTTTCAGGCTGGATTTCTTTGGCAGCGAGCTGGAGACTATACGCAGTTTCGACCCTCTGACACAGATCAGCGGAGGCAAGGTTGAGCAGTTGGAACTTGTTCCTGCCAGTGAAGTTTTACTTGATGAAAATTCTATAAAGAATTTCCGCAGTAAATATCGTGAGTTATTTGGTGCTGTATTAAAGGAAGACCCTTTATATGAGGCGGTTTCGGAGGGACGTAAATATGCAGGGATGGAGCATTGGCTACCGCTATTTTACGCACATCTGGAAAGCCTGTTTGATTATATGCCTGGTTCCGTGGTGATATTTGGGCATCTGGCCGAGGAGGCTATAGGAGAGCGCAAAGAGCTGATTCTGGATAGCTACACCACCCGCAAACAGGCTATGGATATGGTTTCCGGCGAGGTTACATATAAGCCTGCCCCGCCTGAGATGCTTTACTTTACCGAAAATGACTGGAATACGGTTATTGGTAAAAGAAAGATTTGCGGATTTGAACCTTTCAATCTCCCTCAGGCGGAAAATGTAACCAGCCTTGGATACAGGCAGTCACGTAATTTTCATGCGGAATCGGCAAAGACACAGAAAACCGCATTTGAAATGGTAAGGGAGGAGTTAAATACACCTGAAAACGGGAAATTGCTACCACTTATAGCCTGTGTTTCCGAGGGTTCACGCAGCCGTATGGAGCTGATGCTAAAGGAATATGACATTCCGTATATTATTATGGATAGCTGGAGTGGGCGCAAACGATTACGGCGCAAGCAGGGCGGAGACACTCCGCATATCGGCCTGATAATATTGAATATAGATAACGGTTTTCATACAAACGATATTTTACTCATAACTGAACAGGATATTCTGGGAGAGAAGATTTACCGCCCGAAAGCCAGAAAGAAGCGGCGTTCCGATAAATTTCTGGCTGAAGCCTCCAGTCTTGATGAGGGTGAACTGGTTACTCACAAGGAGCACGGAATCGGGCGGTTTGAAGGGCTGGAAACGCTTGATGTACAGGGCATACTCCATGATTTCCTCAAGCTTATATATCATGGTGATGACAGGCTTTATGTACCGGTTGAGAATCTCGACCTTGTAACCCGCTATGGCGGTAGCGAGGAAACAGCGCAACTTGATAAACTTGGTGGGCTGTCATGGCAGAAACGTACTGCTGCTGTTAAGAAGCGTATCAAACTTGCGGCGGAGGAATTACTGGCAATTGCAGCCAGACGTGCGCTTAATAAATCACCGGAATTTGACCCTGATGGTGGTGCTTATGCAGAATTCTGCACCCGCTTTCCTTACACTGAAACTGAAGACCAGCAAAACTCCATCAATGCTGTTATAGAAGATTTGCGCTCCGGAAAGCCAATGGACAGGCTGGTTTGCGGGGATGTTGGCTTTGGTAAAACCGAAGTTGCCCTGCGCGCGGCCTATATAGTGTCGCATCCGGCGGAGGGCGAACAAAAGGGACAGGTTGCACTGGTAGCTCCGACTACGCTTCTTGCCCGCCAGCATTACCAGACTTTCAGACAGCGTTTTGCCGATATGGGGATAAATGTACGTCATTTATCACGGCTGGTTCCTGACCGTGAGGTGAAGGAGGTTAAGGCTGGTATTGAAAGCGGTGATGTTGATATTGTAATCGGGACTCATGCCCTGCTTGCAAAGGATATAAAATTTAACAACCTTGCACTGGTTATTGTTGATGAGGAGCAGCGCTTCGGGGTAGCGCAAAAGGAGCGTCTTAAAAAGCTGCGCACCAATACGCATGTGCTGACCCTGACCGCTACGCCCATTCCACGTACATTACAGCTTGCGATGTCCGGTGTACGCGAACTTAGCCTGATAGCTACTCCGCCGATAGACCGTCTGGCGGTGCGGACATATGTTATGCCATATGACCCGATGGTGATACGTGATGCGATTCTGCGCGAGCATTACCGCGGCGGCCGTACATTCTATGTATGTCCGCGTATTAAGGATATTGAGCAGGTGGAAAAGCAGCTGCATGAGCTTGTGCCGGAAGTAAAGCTGGTAGTAGCCCATGGGCAGATGCCGCCCTCACAGCTTGATGAAATCATGAACGCCTTTTACGATGGAAAGTATGATATTCTGCTTGCAACTACTATAATAGAATCCGGAATTGATATTCCTGAAGCAAATACGATGATTATACATCGTGCGGATATGTATGGGCTAGCGCAATTATACCAGTTGCGCGGACGGGTCGGACGGTCGAAAGTGCGGGCGTATGCTTATCTGACACTGCCTCCACGCAGAATCCCTACCAAACAGGCGCTGCAAAGGCTTGAGGTTATGCAAAAGCTGGACAGCCTTGGTGCAGGCTTTTCACTGGCCAGTTATGATATGGATATACGCGGCTTTGGCAATCTGGTTGGGGACGAGCAATCCGGCCATATCAGGGAAGTTGGTATTGAATTATACCAGGATATGCTGCGTGAAGCGATAGAGCGCGCAAAAGCTGAGGGAGAGGGTGTGGAGGCTAGTGCTGCTTCCGATGAGTTTACACCGCAGATAAATCTTGGCACTTCCGTACTGATACCCGAAACCTATATACAGGATCTGGGCTTGCGTATGAGTCTGTATCGCAGGATAGCCGGACTTGAAAGCGACGAGGAAGTGGAGGCTGTCGCGGTTGAACTGGTGGACAGGTTTGGCGAGTTGCCGCAGGAGGTGGAGAATCTGCTATCGGTTGTGAAGCTTAAACAGATATGCCGCAAGGCTGGTATCGAAAAACTGGATATCGGCGCGAAAGGTGCGGTTATCACTTTTCATAATAATAACTTTTCCAACCCTGACGCACTGATAAATTTTGTGATGCAGAATAGCGAAAAATTCAAACTCCGCGGTGATCACAAGCTATCCCTGCATGGCAGTCAAGACTGGCAGAAAAGCACCGAATCCCGCATATCCCAAACCCGCAACTCACTACAGGACATAGTATCGCTAGTTGCATAATGCTATAGTCGTTTCAAATGGCTATAAAGTAGTGCTGGGACATAGCAGCGTTGTCCACCGATGAAAAGATTACCTTTATCCAGCAGGTGATTTATGAAAAGGTCAGCCTCGATATGATCTATTTGAAAGCTGACGATGCCTAAACTACCCGTATCGTGATAAATCATAAATGTCGAAAGCTCCTAGCTAATCCTCGCTATGAGTAGCTTCTTTGCGCTCATATTCTTCCTGGGTGGCGACGGTCATGGTGGCAATCGGGCGGGCTTCCAGCCTCTTCAGACCGATGGGATCACCTGTCACCTCGCAATAGCCATATTCACCATTGTCAATCCGGCGCAGGGCCGCATCAATCTTGGTAATCAGCTTGCGGTAGCGGTCACGGGTACGCAGTTCAAGCGTTGCATCGGTTTCCACCGTAGCACGGTCGGTAATATCAGGCTCGTTCCAGTTCTCCTCCTTGAGATGAACTAGTGTTTCCGACGACTCTTCCAGTAATTCCTTCTTCCAGTCCATCAGCTTCTCCCTAAAATATTCAAGCTGTTTGGCACTCATATATTTTTCACTTTCTGATGGTTTGTAAGCTTTTGCTTTTGCAGTTTTCTTTGCAGTTGCCGACATATTTCTCTCCTCTTTGATAAACAGTAACCCTCTCCTTTCTTCCGTACAGAAGAAGGCAAATCCTATACGCAATTTTTTCCCTTACTTCAAGCAAATTCCGCATCGGTACAAACTTCACTTGCGGTAATATTGCACCTGGAATAATCTGTTCCAACTATGGATATTCATATCGAATGGCCGCGAATATCGGTTATAATGCCCGTGCGCAATGCTGAAAAAACCATTGCTCGGGCAATCGACAGCCTGCTGGAACAGAACTATCCTAACATGGAATTTTTCGTACTGGATGCGGCGTCTACCGATAATACGGTAGAGATAATCAAAAAGTATGAACAGCATATTACATTCTGGCGCAGTCATAGGGATGGCGGGGCGGCAGTGGCTTATAACGAAGGTATAGAACGGGCTACGGGAGATATTATAGCTTTTCTCAATGCTGATGACTGGTATGAATATGGTATATTAAAGGCGGTGGGGGAGGAGTTCCTCAAGAACCCCGTGCTCGATATGGTTACCTGCAAGGCAAGGGTGGTAGTGGCGGAAGGCGAAAGCTTCAGGCAGACCAAGGTTTTTGAAGGTAAAAGCCTGACCGTATCCCATCTTGCAACCCCGATTCCCAACGCCCGCTTTTTCAACCGTACCATATTCCTGCGATACGGCAAGCTGATGACTCATCTTGATGACGGCAAGCCCTTTATCGGGCAGGATCTGGAATTCATCTTCCGTCTGTCGTTGCATAAACTTACTAACAGGATACTCGATTTTATAGGTTATACCTATCTTGCCCACGAAGATTCAATGACATTCGGACAGGATTTGGAGATGACAAAAAGGTTATATAAGGAGCGGGTTTTCATCGCCGAGAAGTTCCTTGAACAGCGGGACAGGATTGCCCCTGAAGGGATAAAGCGGCTGAAGTGCTGGCACAGGCGGGGAACGGTACGGTTATATCTCTGGCACCTGGCCGATGGCAACAAATCCGCCGCAGAGAAAATGCAGGAAAAGGGAGTGCAGGCTAGCCCGATATTGTGGCGCTTGGACGTATTCCGACTGTGCCTACAGATGATGCTGGGAGATAGGATTAAATAATACTTCATTACTACTTTACAACATTTCATTTCCATTATACGTGTGTTACATATATGCAGTAAGTAGTGATAATAAACAAAAGAGGAAAGTTTTATGTTTAGGAAAATGTTATTGTTATTTTCGTTATTGTTTTCCACACCAGTATATGCGCAGGATCCGGCGGGGGAGATGACTCCGGATATGTGGAGTGATTTGTTTATATTGGTGCTGATATTCCTGATTTTCTATTTTATACTGTTCCGTCCGCAAGCCAAAAAAATCAAGGAACACAAGGCAATGGTGGAGGCGCTGCGGCGGGGTGACAAGGTGGTTACAGCCGGTGGTATTGTTGCCGAAGTCACCAAGGTGGAGGATGATAACCGGCTGGAGGTGGAAATTGCACAGGGGGTGCGGATAAAAATCGTACAATCCACTGTGAGTGATGTTTTGACTCCTGGCAAGGCATCACAGAAAGAAGCTGCAAACCAGAATAGTGCCAACAAAAAGAAGAAATAGGAGCAGATATGGCCATATTAGTAATTGCCGAACATGATAATAAAGCACTTGCAGATTCAACAAGGGCAGTTGTGACTGCTGCCTCGCAATTGGGTGAGGATGTGCATTTGCTGGCAGCAGGTGTGGGATGTACTGCTGTGGCGGAACAGGCGAGCGGCCTGCAGGGAGTTGCGAAAGTTATCAAGGTAGATGATGCAGCATATGAGCATCATCTGGCGGAAAATATAGCTGCACTGGTTGCCGCTATGGCCACGGATTACAGCCACATACTTGCCCCTGCAACCACATTCGGCAAGGATTTTATGCCGAGGGCGGCAGCTTTGCTCGATGTAGCGCAAATTTCAGATATCGTTAAAGTAATTGATGCGGAAACCTTCATCCGCCCGATTTATGCCGGTAATGCAATGGCTACGGTAAAATCTTCCGATAAAATCAAATTGATCACCGTGCGTCCGTCTTCTTTTGATAAAGTGGAAGATGGCGGTTCGGCTACGGTTGAAGACAGGTCGGGTGAAGTCGACAGCGGGCTTTCTTCTTTTGTTGCGATGGATGCAACCGAATCTGACCGTCCGGAACTGACTTCGGCACGGATTGTAGTGTCCGGCGGGCGCGGTTTCGGTAGTGCCGAGAATTTTAAATTGCTGGAAAGCCTTGCTGACAAATTGGGGGCAGCGATTGGAGCGTCACGGGCGGCAGTGGATGCCGGTTATGTGCCGAATGACTATCAGGTCGGACAGACCGGCAAGATTGTTGCACCGGATTTATATATTGCAATCGGGATTTCAGGCGCAATCCAGCATCTTGCCGGAATGAAGGACAGCAAGGTAATCGTTGCTATAAACAAGGATGAAAACGCCCCGATATTTGAAATAGCCGATTATGGCCTGGTCGCAGATTTATTCGAGGCCGTTCCCGCACTGGAGAGTGCTTTATAGCCTACCGCAGATGTTACTCTTAGTAACTTTTTCTTGACTTAGTTGTTACTATTAGTTACAATGCATAGTAATAAATGTATGAAATTGTCATCAGTAAGTCGGCAGCCAAGGACTTGAGAAAACTCCCATCTAACTGGCAGAAGCGTATTTTGGACAAAATAAAACTCCTTGCTGAAAATCCTTATGCCAGGAATAACAATGTAAAGAGACTTGCAGGTACGGACAGTTATCGTCTACGGATTGGTGACTACAGGGTTATTTATCAGGTCGATGACGATACTATCATAATTACGGTTCTTAATATCGGTCCCAGAGGAGGTGTTTATCAATGACCATAGAGATACATACGGAAAGTGGCGAGCCAACTTCTGTCACAATGCCTTACGAGGAATATGAAAGGCTTGTTGCGTTTCAGGAGGATTTTGAAGATTCGGTACTGGCTGAAACTGTGAAGGAACGTATAACGTCCGGTGAGGAGGAGTGCTTTCCGCTGGGGCTGGTAGAGCAGGTTGTTAATGGTGAAAATCCTGTGAAACTGTACCGTGAATATCGCGGCTTGACCCAACAACAATTGAGCGAGAAATCCTGTATTGAGCGTAGCTACATTGCCCAGATCGAAACCGGTAGAAAACGGGGGTCAGTTGATGCGTTAAAGGAAATCGCTGCTGCTCTTGGTCTTGATGTTGATGATATAATTTAGTTCAATTCATTGCCATCCGGGAGATTGGGGTGATGGAGATATTGCCGCGGCTGAGGAAGTTTTCAAGCCAGCTATTTATGCGCGTGATGGTTAGCGGGTAAGGATTTGCGACGATAACTATAGATTCGCCGTCTTTCAGGAATGATTTTTCTGCTTCCTTTATTTTCTCATCTATCGCTTTTTCGGTCAGGACATCATCCACCACTATATATTCGGGAACCACCGGTAGCCCTATGGATTTAGCCTCCTGTCGCAGGAAGTTGTTACTGACCTTTGTATTATAAACCAGCATGGCCTGATGTTTTTTCAGCTCGTCAATAACCGGAATTATTGTTACAAAAGAATGGGTTATACTTTCGTTATCATATATCATCACTCCCTTGTAATTACTTGCTGCATCCAGTGCAGATTTCAACCGGAAGCTGTTCTCCGCCTTGCCGAGATTGGTCATAACCGCCATGGAGCCGGGGTCGGACATAGGGTAGCCAGTGGTTTCAACCGGCAGGTCAAGTAGGATTTCATGGCCTTTCCTGCTGCCATCCTGCGCCCATTTATCAACATTTTTCGCATAGGGAGAGAAGCTTAAAGTGACATTTTCCGGCATAGTCAGGGATGTATTGGTAGCCTCTGCATCCAGTCCCAGATTGCGTATGATAACCGCGATTTTTGCCTCACCGCTGATGACTGATTTATGGATTTCGTAAATCTCCTCGGCAATTTCCTCGTTTTCCGGGGTGGCTGCCTCATCCTGCTGTGGTGTGGCCTCATCTTCAGCACTATCTTCAGATGAATCAGCATCATTATTTTCGTCAGAATCATTGGTTTCATCCGTTTGCGTTTCCTCCCCGGAAGTGTTCTCATCGGTACTTTCCTCTATAGGCTCAACATACGGCTCTGTATCTTCCCCTTCCGTTTCGGATTCGGGCACTGCCTCCGCAACACGCATGGTAATTTCGCCGGTTTCCACATCGATGATAACCTGCTTGCCCTTGTCCACCGCCAGTTTTGCCTGATCGGAATAATCAGTATGAATCTTCCAGGCGAAATAGGCAAACGCCCCTAACATAGCCAGGTTAGCCACCCGCCATAACGCCCTGGAATTAAGTATTGCAATGATTTTTCTCATAATTGGGTATGCTGACGGGTAAATCCTCCCCCGCTTGCGGGGGAGGCGAGAAATCCAAGGATTTTTAATCCTTAGGATTTCTGGTGGGGGAATATGTAAGTGCTATGTGTTGAGTGCTAGGTCTCCTGCTGAACATACTCAGCACTAAACACACAGCACTCATCACCTCATCATTCCCTCCCCAGAAATCTGGCAGACAAGCTGCTCATATTTCTTGCCCCTCCCGCTTGCGGGAGGGGAGACTTATCTCTCCAGCACATGTTTATACCGGTCGCTGTTGCTGAACACATATATTCCGCGCAGCAGGTCCAGCGCCCGTGCAAGCTGGTAATCCTTTACGTAAAGGTCTTCCTCTTCATTTTCTTTTTCAGAGGACTCATCACCATCCTTATTTTCTCCGTCCTTATCATCCTTCTCTTTCTTATCGTCACCTTCACGGAAGTTACGGCGGTCATCACCGTCTTTATCCTTGTTTTCCTCACCTTCCTTAACCTTTGTAGCATTCAGATGGCCACGCAAATCGGATTCCTTGGGAGCGCTGCGCCCGTCAAGATACTCAATCGTGGCAGGCTTAACCTCAATATCCGGCTCGATTCCCTCGGCCTGTATAGACACACCCGAAGGAGTATAATAACGTGAGGTGGTAATACGCATCGCACTTCCCTGCGGTAGCGGAATTACCGTCTGTACCGAGCCTTTACCGAAAGACTTGGTTCCCATAACTACCGCACGCTTATGGTCTTTCAGCGCACCGGCGACAATCTCCGAGGCCGAGGCCGACCCGCTATTGAGCAGCACCACCATCGGCAGCCCGTCTATCCTGTCCCCGCTGGAAGCATTGAAACGCTTGGTACTATCGGTCTGTCTGCCGCGGGTGGAAACGATTTCCCCACGGTCAAGGAAGGTATCGGAAACCGCAATCGCCTGGTTGAGCAGCCCGCCTGGATTATTACGCAAATCCAGCACCACACCACGCAATTTATCCTTGCCGATTTCCTTCTTCAGCTTTTTTATAGCCTTGTGCAGTCCGGTATCGGTCTGTTCGGAGAAGCTGGTAATCCTTATATAGCCTATATCTCCCTCACGCCGCGACCGCACCGACTTGATTTTAATAATATCGCGAATTATCTCCACATCGAACGGCTCATCCTCACCCTCCCGCAGAATCGTCAGGGTAATCGCCGTACCCGCCTTGCCACGCATCCTCTCCACCGCATCACGGATAGTCATCCCGATAACCGACTCCTCATCAATATGGCTGATATAATCACCGGCCTGCAACCCCTTATCAAAAGCGGGAGTATCATCAATCGGCGAGACGATATACACCATACCGTTGCGCATCGTCACCTCTATACCCAATCCGCCAAACTCACCCTTGGTCTGCACCTGCATTTCCTCGAAATCCTCGGCGCTAAGATAGGCCGAATGCGGGTCGAGGTCGGTCAGCATACCGTTTATCGCAGCCTCGATAAGCTTTTTATCCTCCGGCTCCTCGACATATTCCTCGCGTACCTTTTCAAACACATCACCAAGCAGATCCAGCATTTTTATAGTATCCTCATTGCTGGATCTGGCGGCTGCATTGCCGCTTGCAAGCATGAAAAACCCTGCAATAGCAGCCGTAATTACTGTAAGAAAAGTACGTTTATCCATAATGTTTCCTTTTATTTGAAGGTCTGTATCAGCGCGGGAAAATTACAGAAATAAAAAAGCTTTGTCTAGTGAAATTACCCTTACAGGCTTTCTGACAATTCTTCGATTGACGATATATATTTGCGGGGGTAGATAATATACTGTCTCTAACTTTTTAACCACTAACGAGGAGGATATTATGGCTAAATTCGGCGGTATTTCAGGTGAACATTTACGACAATATGTTCAGCGTATTGAACAGCTTGAGGAGGAAAAGAAGGATCTTGCGGAGAATATCCGTGATGTTTATGCCGAGGCGAAGGGCAATGGCTTTGACACCAAGGTCATGCGCCAGATTATCAAAATCCGCAAGATGGAGGAGCAGGAACGTGAGGAACTGGAGACTATCCTCGATATTTACCTGCATGCGCTGGGGATGCTTCCTGAAGGTGAGTATGAGGAAGAGGAGTATGACGGGGAAGCCGGCGCGGATGATGAGTATGAAGAGGAAGATGGTGGCGATGAGGAAATCGCCGCATAGCCGACTGCCTGAAATCAAGGCACAGTAACATTTTGCTTGATATTTTTATTTAACACAATATTGTGTATTGTGGTAACGGGTTTGTTGTATTATAGGTTACGACAGATTTGATCTGGATCAACTTTTGGGGTGGATTATATGGCAGAAGCAGCGGCAAAGAAAGAAGGTGAGGGCGAAGAGTCAATGGAGGATATCCTCCATTCTATCCGTGATATAATTGCGGATGGTGATGCTGAAGGTGGTGAAGAAGCGGCTGCACAGTCTGCTGAAGCTGATAGCGATGAACCTCCTGTGACTGAGGCGAAGGAGGAGGAGGATATTCTCGAACTTACCGATATTGTTGAGGAACCTGCTGTGGAACCTGAGGAGATCACTGCTGTTGATGAGGAACAGGCAGCAGCAGAGGAGGCTCCGGAAGCCGCTGATACAGCCGTGGAAGAGATTGCTGCGGAAGCGGGTGAGGATGTTCTGGATGAGATTGACAATGCACTGAAGGATTCCGAGAAGGAGGCTGAAAAGGCGGAAGACAAGGAAGAGGAAGCTGTTGCTTCTGAAGAGGTTAAGGAAGAGATATCTGAAGAACCTGCAGCGGAGGCTGCGGAAGAAGAGCCTGCATTTGAAGAAATCACAGAGGAAGAAATAGCAGCTTCCGCTGTTACGGAAGAGGTGGAGGAAATTGCTGCCGAGAGCAGTGAGCCTGCCGATCCGAAAGAAAGCCTTATCACCGATGAAAATGCCAAGGTTGCGGAAGGTTCCCTCAGGGAATTACTGGATAATTTGCCTGGTCCGAATATACAATCTCCTGCATTCCGCGGTGGTCATACGGTTGAGGATCTGGTGGTTGAGACATTACGTCCGATGCTGTCGGACTGGCTGAATGAAAATCTGCCGAAAATGGTGGAAGACCTTGTGCAGAAGGAAATCCGCAAGCTGGTACCGCGGGAGTAGGGTTATAGAAAAGAGCCTTGTGTGGTGCTGTCATCCTGAACTTGTTTCAGGATCCATTTCTCCGATGACAGAATTTATGTAGCAGGCAATCGATTAAAGAATTTTGAAAATATTTTCATAAAGTGGTTGTGGTACCATTTATCTATAGGGGAGCAGATAAGGGCATATGATAATAATCGGCCTTGGTTCCAATATTGGAGACCGTCTGGATTTCCTGCAACAGGCAGTTGATTCCCTGGGAGAATTCATTGACATAACAAGGGTTTCCCCGATTTACGAGGTGGATGCGCTGCTACCTGAGAACGCACCGACAGATTGGGATATGCCGTTTTTGAATATGGTGGCTGGCGGTGATACAGATCTGGAGCCTTACACACTTTTGGAGTCGATCAAGCAAATTGAGCGGAAGCTGGGGCGCAAAGGGGGACGCAAACGCTGGGCACCACGTGAAATTGATATCGATATAATTGCCCATGACTCGCAGGTTATTAAGAGCGAGCGGTTGACCATTCCGCATAAGGAACTGGTAAACCGTAATTTCTTCCTATATCCACTTGCCGATATATATCCTGACTGGGAGCATCCCACAGCGCATCAAACCGCCAAAGAACTTGCGGAAGCCCTCCGAAATAATGATAATGCCCAAAGTATAAAGCAGACAGGGCTTGCAGTTAAATGACCACCAGAATTGCAGGGATATTGAATGTTACGCCGGATTCATTTTCCGATGGCGGGGAGTATTTTGCGCCGGAAATGGCGGTGGAGCAGGCCAGGCGAATGCTGGCTGACGGCGCTGATATAATTGATATTGGCGCAGAATCGACAAGGCCAGGTGCGTCCTCCCTGACTCACGATGAGGAGTGGGAACGTCTGCAACCTGTGCTAGAGGCTCTGTGCGGAGAGAATATAAAAATCAGTATAGATACCCGTCACCCGCAGACTGCCGAAAAATCGTTAAAATATGGCATAGAGTGGATAAATGATGTCAGCGGATTTGATAATCCGGCAATGGTTGAAGTTGCAAAAAATTGTGATGCAAAACTGGTTATTATGCACAATCTGGGTATTCCGGCAGATCCGAAAAACATTATAGATGATAAACTTGATGTAATAGATGAAGTATATCATTGGGCGGAAGACAGGATAAAATCCCTATCTGAGCAAGGAATAAGCAACAACAGGATAATTTTCGACCCTGGTATCGGTTTTGGAAAAGATGCAGAGCAATCGCTGAATTTACTTAAAAATATCAGTCACTTCAAAAAACTTGGGGTGGAGATTATGGTCGGCCATTCGCGTAAATCTTTCTTAACCGGATTTACTGACAAACCGGCCGCCGGGCGTGACTTTGAAACTGCAATAATTTCCGCCTATCTTGCGCAGCAAAAGGTCGATTTCCTGCGTGTTCATAATGTTGAGAAGAATTTACAGGCGGTAAAAATCGCTACTGCATTGGATTCAGAATGATAACACAATCACCATATATGGAACTGGCGATAGCAGAGGCGGAGCAGGCATTTGAACGTGATGAAGTGCCGGTTGGAGCGGTTATAACGGTCGCAAAGAGCGGTGAGGTTATTGCCATATCCGGCAACAGATGCGAAGAGCTGGGAGACCCGACCGCACATGCGGAAATGCTTGCAATCCGTATGGCCTGTGAGAAACTGGGACAACAAAGGCTCATCGGATGCAATATATATGTAACGCTGGAGCCGTGCCCGATGTGCGCGCAGGCCATATCCTTTGCCCGCATCGATGCTTTATATTACGGTGCCGAAGACCTGAAAAGCGGCGGAGTTACCCACGGTGCGCGGATATTCTCTGCCTCGTCATCGCACCACAAACCCGAAATATATAGCGGTATACATGAAGAAGGATGCTCAGAATTATTAACGAGATTTTTTAAGGAAAAAAGAAAATAACGTGAACAAAGCACTAAACATTCTTGTTACAAGGCCACAGGAAGATGCGGAGATAACGGCGGAAATCCTGCGCAAACACGGGATGACACCGATTATTGCACCGATGATGGAGATTGTATTTCAGGACAACAACTCAACAAAATTAGCACTGGAAAAAGCTGTAAAGAAAAATCCGCAAGCGATATTAGTTACTTCTGCCAATTCTGTGCGTGCGGTCAGGAGACTGTTAGATTCACAAAATTTATCGGAAAAAATACTGGATATCCCACTGGTTACAGTCGGTGAAATATCAGCGGGAGTTGCGAAAAACCTCGGATTTACCAGCGTTTCTGCCGCAGGCGGTGATGTGGAAAATATGGTGAGGTATGTGGCAGAAAATTACCCCACCGGAACGTACTTCCTTCATATTGCCGGAAGTGTTGTAGCAGGTGATTTGCAGGGAGAGCTGGAAAATAAGGGATTTACGGTTGACAGGGTGGTGCTATATGAAGCCCGCGCTGTGGAAAAATTCCCGCCGCAACTAACTGCTGCATTACTCAATTGCGAGCTTGATATTGCACTGTTCTACTCACCGCGTACTGCAAGAATTTTCACAGAACTGGCCAAAAAAACAAGGGTAGACTACTTGCTCAAACATGTAAAGGCAGTTGCATTAAGTGAGGCGGTCGCAGAAGAGTTGCACAAACTAAAATGGGCGGAAGTGTTAATCGCTCCCGCCCCTGACCAAGAATCAGTAATTTCGTTAATAACCAGACAAAGCTAAGCCGCAACCCCTTCCGTGTTGTCATTCTCAACTTTTGGCTTGTTATCATTGATAGTTTTTATGAGATTGTCTGTAGCTTGTCCAAAATCAACCTTCTCAACCGCAGAAAACTCACCGGCCAGACGGTTCAGTGCATTCTCATAAATCATCCGCTCGCTATATGAACGATCCGGATCATCAACATTCTTATGTAAATCGCGCACGACCTCGGCAAGCGATACAATATTGCCGGAGTTGATTTTTGACTCATATTCCTTGGCACGGCGGCTCCACATACCGCGACTGGTTTTAGCGCGGCCTTTCAGGGTCTTACGTACCCGCTCAAGTTCACCGACAGAACACAGCTCGCGCAAACCGGATACTTTTGCCTTTTTAACCGGAATGCGTAATGTCATCTTGTCGCGCTCAAAACTCACGACATATGTAGTAATTTCGGTACCCGCAACAGTCTGATTTTCCATACCGAGAATCTCCCCTACACCATGCGCGGGATAAACAACCTTGGTTCCTTTTTTCAATTCTACTTCCTGTGTCATATCAGCTCCTTGATTATTGAACAAAAAAACAACTATCTCAAAAGGTTACCTCTTGAAATTAGCTGTAGATCCTAGCACTCCCTCTTTATCATAATACCATAAAATAAAACTAAAAACTACATAAAATTGTATCTACCGACGGTAATTTCTGGCAAAGTCACTGTAGTATACAATTTTTCTAGGTTCCCTGACCCGGTTCGGGAGAGAAATACTTGTCAAACTTGTCCTCTTCGCCCTTGTAATCATCGGCATCCGGCAAACTACCACCATTTACCGTTACATTCGGCCATTTCTCCGAATATTCACGGTTTAGCTCAAGCCATTTCACATTATCCTCGGATTCGGCCTCAATCGCCTCGGCAGGGCATTCCGGCTCACACACCCCACAATCTATGCACTCATCAGGGTTGATAACCAGCATATTCTCACCTTCATAGAAGCAATCAACAGGGCACACCTCCACACAATCGGTGTATTTACATTTAATACATTGTTCGGTAACTAAATATGCCATATTATGCCTGAATTAACTTTAAAACTTGGCCTAAAACGCGAAACTCTGTAACGTGAATCAGAAAGAAAGTAAAGTGGTTTTTTATGTCCTGTATTATGTTAGGGAACTTACCGGAAATACGTGGGAAATACAGGGAGCAGGCTGATTTGTCGAAGATTGGCTGGTTTCGGGTTGGTGGATGTGCGGAAGTTTTGTTTCGTCCTGCTGATACCGAGGATTTATCCTATTTTCTGAAGCACAAGCCAGACAACCTGCCGATTACAATAATTGGTGTAGGCTCCAATATTATTATCCGTGATGGTGGGATAAAAGGAGTTGTGATTCGTCTGGGGCGCGGTTTTGCCGATATTACAGCGGATGGTGGTAAAATTACTGCCGGAGCTGCTGCGCTAAGCCCTAATGTGGCGAAATTCTGTCAGATACAGAGCAGGGCAGGTCTTGAGTTTCTAAGCGGGATTCCTGGTACTATAGGCGGTACATTGGCGATGAATTCCGGAGCGTATGGCAGTGAAGTTTCCGAGCATCTTACCGAAGCAGAAGCGGTTGATATGGAGGGGAATATACATACTATAGCCAATGAGGATATGGGGTTTTCATACCGCAAAAACAGCCTGCCGGATTCGTGGATTTTTACCAAGGCAACTTTTCAAACACAAAAAGATGATCCTGTGGAGATTCAGAAACGCATGGAAGAAATTTCGGCAAAACGTGAGGAGACCCAACCAATCCGTACACAAACCGGTGGGAGTACGTTCAAGAATCCCTCCCCTGATAGTCTACCAGAACACCTTAAAGGAAAAAAAGCATGGCAGCTTATTGACGAAGCGGGCTGTCGTGGGTTACAAACAGGTGGTGCGCAGATGTCTGAAAAGCACTGTAATTTCATGGTGAACCTGGGGAGTGCGACTGCTGCGGATCTGGAAGGTTTAGGCGAGGAGGTACGCCGCCATGTTCGAGAGAAGTTTAGTGTTGAGCTGGAATGGGAAATCAAAAGGGTAGGGGAGAAGGTCGATGGATGATATTATAAATTCTGCGGTTGCGATTACCGAGGTTAGTTCACTGGATGATTTTCTGGCCTGGCTGGATTCACTTTCGGTAGGGGCTGCGGTAGTATTCGGCCTTGGCGCAATCGGGCTATTGATACTGATATATATTGTAATTGCAGCAATGTTTATGGATAAGTATAACTAGGGGGAATTATGGGTGAGTTTATTGGCAGAATGAAAGCCTCCTGTGTTGATTTCGGCAGTTGCTTCGATTGGTTTATGGATTTAATATGGTGGCAGAAGTTCCTGCTTGCGATGTCGCTGTTTGTCAGCATATTTATAATCTTGCGGATTTTTCATTATTTCACCAAGGATATCGGATAAACACTTTACATTAGTGTAATTTTGGGCTAAAAAGCGCCTCCTTTATAAAATACAACAGGAAAGTTTATGTCTACAAAAATACGTTTGGCAAGGGGCGGAGCGAAGAAGCGCCCGTATTACAGGATAGTGGTAGCGGATAGCCGTGCGCCACGTGATGGCCGTTATATAGAGCGTATTGGCTCATATAACCCGATGCTGGCCAAGGATGATGAAAAGCGGGTTGTCCTGCAGAAGGATCGTATTGAATACTGGCTGTCCAAAGGTGCGCAGCCTAGTAAAAAGGTGGTGACTTTCCTGAATGCGGAGAATATAGGGCAGGATAACAAGGTTGTGAAATTGCTGAATGCCAGGCAGGCAGCACGGGTTGAGCTGAAGCGTGAAGAAATAGAAGCGAAGAAGAAGGCTGAGGCCGAGAAGAAAGCCGCAGAGGAAGCGGAGGCCAAAGCCAAGGCAGAGGTAGAAGCCGCGGAAGCAAAAGCTGCTGAAAAGGCAAGTGCGGATAGCGAAGAAAAACCTGAGGAAGCTCCCAAAGAAGAAGCCAAACCTGAAGAGAATAAGAAAGCAGAAGAATCTGAAGAAAAGGCGGAGTCCGAGTCTGTAGAGGAAGAGAAGAAGGAATAGTTATAGTACTTTAACTTGAATACGTGACCACCACTCCCCCCTTGTGGGGGAGTACAAGAGCCAAGTTCCGTAGGAACGCAGGCGATTGGTGGGGGGGGGAGCAAAGTGTTCGGTGTCAGTGTACTGTATGACAACAGAAAAGTCCGAACACCCTACACAGAGCACTGAACACCACCTTCTCAAAGGCTATACATGCCTGAAAAAGACGAGAAAATCCTTATAGCGAAAATTCTTTCTGCACATGGTGTGAGGGGGCAGGTAAAAATCAGGGCTTACACTGAAAATCCTGAGGATGTCACCAAATATAGTGATATTTATGATAATAATGGTGCTTCTTACTCCCTACATATTACCAGCATTAAAAATGATATAATCATTGCCGATATTGATGGCATTACCAGCCGCAATCAGGCGGAAAAGCTTGCAGGGGCGGAGTTATATATAGAACGGGATACACTTCCCGCTGCGGATGATGATTCCTATTATTACGTCGATTTGATAGGGCTTGAGGCTCGTCTGTCGGATGGCAGCAGGTTTGGAGAGGTGGTTGCAGTGGATAATTTCGGAGCAGGAGATATTGTGGAAATCCTCCTCACCAGCGGAAAAACCGAAATGTATCCATTTATCGAGATGATTTTTCCTGAAGTTGGCATAGAACAAGGATATATTACTATCATTCCTCCAGATGTTGTGTTTGTGCAAGGTTAGCATGTATAGTTATCAACTAAAATTGATGTCATCCTGAACTTGTTTCAGGATCCATTTATCCTATGGCAGATCGTAGTAATGCATAATCGATTTTGTACTTTGACAGGCTGGCCGCCAATTTTTAGCAGCAGGGATGTTGATAGATAGATGCTGAAACAAGTTCAGCATGACAAATACACAAAATATTTGACATTCCTTGTGAAATTATATAAACTCCGCGCTCTTTTGGAATAAGGAAGTAGAAATGAAAGTTTTAAGTTCATTGAAATCTGCGAAGAAGCGCGATAAGGATTGCCGTGTTATCCGCCGCAAGGGCAAGGTTTACGTTATCAACAAGAAGAATCCACGCCTTAAAGCCCGCCAGGGTTAGTTTGTCCCCGATAAAGCATCTGATATAGATTTTGTAAGGCCGGATATGGCTTCCACAGATTTTTTCGGTGAGTTTTCTTGGATCAACCTGACAAAAGCCGAGCCGACCACAATCCCGCTTATATTTTTTGCACTGGCAATTTTTGCCGCCTGTTCGGGTGTTTTGATGCCAAAACCGACTACTATTGGCAAATCAGTTGCTTTCTGTAATAGATTAAGTTTCTTTTCTATTATACTGATATCAGGTTTTTTTTGCCCAGTTACGCCTGCAACTGAAATATGATATACAAAACCTGTTGCATTCTGCAAGATTTTTTCAGCACGCTGTTTATCCGTAGTAGGGGCAGTAAGTTTTATCAGCGAAAGCCCGGCAGGAGTAGCAATATCAGTGAATTCCCCCTCTTCCTCAGGCGGTAAATCAACAATAATGACCCCGTCAATCCCGATTTCCACTGCATCCTTGACAAATTTATCAATACCATAACGATAAATCGGATTGTAATATCCCATCAGGATTATCGGTGTATTCTGATTGTGCGTACGAAATTTCCGTGCAATATCAAATACTTCCCGCATATTGCAACCGGCATTGAGTGCACGGATTGCTGCCTCCTGAATGGTCGGACCATCGGCCATGGGGTCGGAAAACGGGATGCCCAACTCTATAATATCCGCACCATTTTCCGCCATTTCCTGCATTATTTGCAGTGAAGTTGCAGGGTCAGGGTCACAAGCCATGGTGTAAGTCACCAATGCCGTACGGTTTTCGGCTTTCACCCCGTCAAATGCAGATTTAATTCTATTATTCATCTTATACTTTAGATATTTGCGCCAATAGCTTCAGCAACAGTAAAAATGTCCTTATCACCGCGTCCGCATAAATTCATCAGGATGATTTTATCTTTCGCTAAATCGGGCGCAGTGCGAATCACATAAGCCAGCGCATGACTTGGCTCCAGCGCCGACAAAATCCCTTCCAGTCTGGCGCATAGCTGGAATGCTTCCAGTGCTTCCGTGTCTGTTGCCGACTCATATTTCACCCGTTTCAAATCATGCAAAAGCGCATGTTCCGGCCCGATTCCCGGATAGTCCAGACCGGCGGAAATCGAATGTGTCTGCTGAATCTGTCCGTCATCATCCTGCAATATATATGTACGGTTACCATGCAAAACGCCGACCTTGCCTCTGGCAATGGAAGCCGCGGTTTCCGCTGTATCCACTCCCTTTCCGGCGGCCTCCACCGCAACCATATCAACCTCGTCATCAATAAACGGGTAAAACAGCCCCAGCGCATTCGACCCGCCACCAATGCAGGCCACCAGAATATCCGGCAATCGCCCTTCAGCCTCAGTTATCTGCTTCCTTGCCTCCACACCGATTACCGACTGGAAGTCGCGTACCATCATCGGAAAAGGGTGCGGGCCTGCGGCAGTACCTATAAGATAGTATGTATCCTCAACATTACTCACCCAGTCGCGCAAAGCCTCATTCATAGCGTCTTTCAGCGTTTGCGAACCGGAATCAACCGTACGCACCTCGGCTCCAAGCAGTTTCATCCGGAAAAGATTGGGGCGCTGGCGTTCGGCATCCTTTTTCCCCATATAAACCACGCATTTCATATTAAAAAGCGCGCAAACCGTAGCGGTCGCAACACCATGCTGTCCGGCTCCGGTTTCTGCGATAATCCGTGTTTTTCCCATACGCTTTGCGAGCAAAATCTGTCCCAGACAGTGATTTATCTTATGCGCACCAGTGTGATTCAACTCATCACGCTTGAAATAAATCTTCGCACCACCCAGATGTCTTGTCAGGTTTTCCGCGAAATATAGCGGGCTTGGCCGACCGGCATAATGTTTCAGGTAATAATCTAGCTGCTGCCGGAAATCACGGTCGGTTTTGGCCTGTTCGTAGGCGCGCTCGACCTCTAATATAAGCGGCATGAGGGTTTCCGCAACAAACCGACCGCCATATTGTTCAAAATGCCCGCGCTGGTCAGGATAATTATAGTCACTTGATTGCATTAACTTTTTCCAGAAAATCCGTGATTAGTTGCGGTGACTTTACACCAGGCTCAATCTCAAGGCCAGACGAAACATCAACCATTTCCGCTCCGGTTGTTTTGACCGCTTCCTCAATGTTGTCAGCATTAAGACCGCCGGCAAGCATCCATGGCAGGGAGAAGTCGCGGTTACATAGTATATGCCAGTCAAATCTTAACCCGTTGCCGCCGGGAAGGGCGGATTCCACCGGCGCCCTTGCATCGAATAGTAATATATCTGCGATATCAATATATTGGCTGGCAGTAGCGACATCATCTGCATTTCTGACCGCAATAGCCTTTATAATTCCTAATCCATATTTTTCTTTTATCTTTCGGGCTGTTGCAGGGGACTCCTTGCCATGTAACTGAATATAGTCAGGGGAAAAATCCTGTAATATATTTTCCAGCTCATTGTTGGTAGGATTGACTGTCACAGCGACTTTTTCAACCGAATCAGGTACAGAAGCGGATAATTCCTGCGCCTTTGCAGGGGAAATATCGCGTGGGGAAGGTGGATAAAACATAAACCCAAGAAAGGCCGCACCTCCGCTGACCGCCGCTTCCACAGCCTGCACGCTTGTCACTCCGCATATTTTCGTCCGGATTTTCATTTAAATATTCGGGGGAAGTTGCGGGTGGGGGAGGGGGGTGTTGTTATCCTTGCTATCCAGTTGTTTTTCCAGCTTTAATGTACGGACTTCCTTCTCAAGCTCCCTGATACGTTTCTTGTATCCATGCGAGGCAGCCATAAGCTTTATCTTGCCGGAAATTATAAAATATCCGCCGAGCATAACCCCCAGAATCAGGGTGGCGAAGAAAAACAGATATAAAGGCGAAGTAATCGAGAGATTTATTATCGGTATGGTTAACTCAATAGTATCGCGGTTAGACACAGCAAAAGTGACTATAAGAACCGCAATAAATAATACCAATATCCATTTGATTATTTTCACTTTCCTGGCTTTGTTTGAGAAGGGATGACATATATTACTTATTCAACCTGTCGCGTAACTCCTTGCCGGCGCGGAAATATACCGCATGGCGGTCGCCGAGTTGAACTACATCGCCGGTTTTCGGGTTACGGGCAAGACGTGACTTACGTTTACGGGTCGAAAACGACCCGAATCCGCGCAACTCCACCCGATCACCATCAGCAAGCGCATTGGAAATCTCGTCCAGCACCGACTCAACAGCAACGGTAACATCTTTTAAAAACAGGTTGCTATACCGTTTTTTAAGCTTTTTGATTAGTTCGGATTTTGTCATGGTTACTTCTCCTCTTTAGTTGATTTTTTGGCAGTGGATTTCTTAGCCGCCGGTTTTTTAGCTTCAGCCTTGTCCTCCGAGTCTGCCTTGTCCTCAGCCTTTTTCCCTGTCGCTTTTTTAGCAGAAGGCTTCTTCGCAGCAGGTTTGGCCTTTTCTTCGCTCTCCTCCTTTTTGGCCTCTTTTTTGGAAGAATCAGCTTTTGCCTTTTTAGGCTTGCCCTCCTTGCTTTCCGCTGCGCTCTCAGCACTCTTTTCCTTCTTGGCAGAATCCAGGGCTACACCCAGGATATTACCAAGAGTCGCACCGCTGTCAGCAGAGCCAAACTCCTCTATTGCCTGCCGCTGCTCATCCTCTTCCAGCGCGCGGATGGAGAGTTTGACCGCACCGGTTTTCTTGTCGATACTGACAACCTTGGCATCCACCCTGTCGCCCACGGAAAACTTGTCAGGACGGCAGTCAATTTTATCCCGCGAAAGGTCGGAACGCTTGATAAAGCTGGTAACACCATCGGAAACATCAACATCAATACCGGTTTCCTTGATATTGGCCACGGTAAATGTCGCCACCGATCCCCTGGCCAGCCCGCCGGATTCGCCCTCCGGCTTATCCTGCAACTGCTTGACTCCCAGTGCGATACGTTCCTTGGCAGGGTCAATCTCAAGGATTTTCACCTTAACCTTATCGCCCTTGTTATATTCCTTCAAAGCCTTTTCAGGCTTGGCATCCCATGACAAATCGGATACATGAACCAGCCCGTCGACATCCTTATCGAGCCCGATGAACAGGCCGAAATCGGCAATACTGCTGATTTCCCCGTCAAATGTATCACCGACCTTATGGGTTTCTGCAAATTTCTCCCACGGATTTTCAAGACATTGCTTGATACCCAGCCCAAGCCGCTGTTTATCCTGATCGACCGACAGAATCTTGACATCAACCTCCTGATCGAGTGAGACAATTTTTCCAGGCTGGAAGGTCTTCTTGGTCCAGCTCATTTCAGACACATGCACCAGCCCTTCAACACCAGGTGCAATCTCGACAAACGCACCGTAATCGGTGATATTGGTGACTTTACCCTTATGAATTGTATCAACGATAAATTTATCCTTAACCGCATCCCACGGATTTTCCTCAAGCTGCTTGATTCCCAGCGAAATACGGTTGCTTTTGCGGTCGAAGCGGATGACTTTCAGCCTCAGCTTCTCGCCGACTTTCAGTGCCTCGGACGGATGCGACACACGCTGCCACGAAATATCGGTAACATGCAGCAGGCCGTCAACCGCACCAAGGTCGACAAACGCACCGTAATCGGTGATATTCTTGACCACACCATCGACAATATCGCCTTCCTTGATATCGGATAGTGCATCAGCCCGCTCGGCACTATACGATTCCTCCAGTATCGCCCGCCGTGATACAACGATATTACCACGCTTGCGGTCCATCTTCAGTATCTGGAAGGGCTGCTCTATATTCATCAGCGGCGATATATCACGTACCGGACGGATATCCACCTGGCTGCCCGGCAGAAATGCCGTAGCACTACCGAGATTGACCACAAAACCACCCTTGATTTTGCTGGTAATCGTACCCTTGACACTCTCACCGCTGGAATGGGCTTTCTCCATCTTACCCCACGACTCTTCACGCAATGCACGCTCACGGCTGATTACTGCCCCCGAACGGGAGCTTTCGGTGCGTTCGAGATATACCTCAACCTCACTGCCTGCCTGTATATTGCCCTGCTCATCCTGCGGGAATTCACGTAACTGTACCCTGCCTTCGGTTTTAAAGCCGATATCAACAATGACATTGTCTTTTTCAATTCCGACTACCTTACCTTTTATAATATTGCCTTCCTTGGGGAATACCTGGTCATCGGTTTCTTTCAGTAATTCTGCGAAATTTTCTCCTGTAGAAAAAGGGTTTTCCAGTTGTTTTACTACTCTCTGTTTTGCCATTATATTTAATTTTCCTTAAAATCTGTCCGACTGCTTCAGATCGGGGTTGGGTTACTTTACACCACCAGTAATTCGGCTAATTATCGCCGGAAGCAATTACTGATAATGCTTTTTCAAAAACTTCATCCATATCCATTTCAGATGTATCGATCTGAATGGCATCTTCGGCAGGCAGTAAAGGTGCGACGCTCCTTTTACGGTCACGCTCGTCACGCTTTTGCAAATCCTGCAGGATATCCGCATATATAATGCTATCATCCTGTTTTTGCAACTCTTTATATCGCCTCTGCGCACGGGTTTCCAACCCTGCGGTGATAAACAACTTTACGTTGGCATCGGGACAGACTACCGTCCCGATATCCCGTCCGTCCAGCACAGCTCCTTCGGATGTGGATGCTATCATACGCTGGAAGTCAAGCAATGCCTTCCTTACCGCCGGTATTGCCGATACTATCGAGGCTGCACGACCGACCCCCTCGGAGGTAAGTTTTTTACTATATGAATTGTCGGTAAGTTTGGCTATATCCAGATTGCCGGCAATTTTTGCTGCCAGAGCTGCCGCATCGGAATCCTTATCCTCCGCCTTTGCTACATCATCCACCTGCTGCATGAATTCATAACCGACCGCACGGTATAACCTGCCGGTATCGAGATGCACCAGTCCGAAATGTCCGGCAATTCTCCTCGCCAGCGTACCCTTGCCCGAAGCCGCCGGCCCATCTATCGCAATAAGCATACAGGCATTATGTTTTGGAAGGCAGGGGTCGTCAAGTACCTTTTAGATTTGAATAAGCTGGAAATCATGCTATCAAGTTGCGGATGCATAATCTTCGCACTAAAAATATAATCCTTGCGGCGGGGGGGACTGGTGGACATATATTTCCGGCAGAGGCACTGGCTGTGGAGCTTGCCAAACGGGGATATACCCCGATTCTGGCTACTGACAAGCGTTATGAGCAATATGCCGATGTGCCCGCCGAGGCCGATACAGATACTCACGACACCCCTTCCAACGCCCACCCAAATACCAACGACACCAGCAACTCCGATACCACCGACAACACCCACCCCCAATGCCAGTATAACGTCATCAACAGCGGCTCTCCGAGCGGCAACATATTCAAACGTGCATCGGGTATTGTGAAGCTTGGTCTGGGCTACAGGCAGGCTGTTGCATTGCTGAAGCGTATTGAGCCTGATGTAGTTGTCGGATTTGGCGGCTATCCCTCCTTTCCGATGATGTATGCGGCAATCCGCAGGGGCTACCGCACCATTATCCATGAACAGAATTCGTTACTCGGGCGGGTGAATTATTTTCTGGCACCCAGGGTGAATGCGATTGCGACTTCATTTCCGGAGATTACCGGTCTGGATGCGGAGAATATCGGCAAGGTTACCCGTACCGGCAATCCCGTACGGCCTGCGATAAAGGCACTGCGCCGTATGCGCTATCCGCAGCTTAGTGACAACAGTATATTGCGTATTGTGGTGATCGGCGGGAGTCAGGGAGCGTCGGTATTCTCACGGGTGATGCCGGCTGCGATGAAGATTCTGCCCAGGGAGTTGCGCCACAGGATAAGGATTGACCAGCAATGTCGCGAGGCGGATATCGAGGAGGTGCGCGAGAAATATGATGCGCTGGGGATGAGTGCCGATCTGGCCACGTTCTTTGCGGATATTCCGGAACGGATGGCTTCGGCGCATCTGGTAGTGTCGAGGGCAGGGGCGAGTAGTATCGCCGAGCTGGCTGTGGCAGGCAGGCCGGCAATACTGGTGCCGTATCCCCATGCCAGCGATGATCACCAGATGGTAAATGCGCGGATGATGGAAGGTGAAGGTGGCGCATGGGTGATGGATGAAGGCGGCTTTACCGCAGAGATGCTGGCGATGCGGATGGAGGAGCTGTTGCAGAAGCCTGATGCGCTGCAGAAGGCGGCGGAGAATGCAAGGAATTCCGGACAGCCCGATGCGGCAGAACGACTGGCTAACCTGGTGGAACGACTGGCAGATGCAGCGGATATGGGCAGTGAGGGCGATTTCGCCTTGGATGAGACGGCGTATATGAGGGCTTGAGCGGGGGAGTTGTCAGTTGTCAGAGGTCAGTTATCAAAGGTCAGATATCAGTTGTCAGTGTTGTTTGTGGCAATGTATGGGATGGAGTTGACAGGCAGAACATGCAACAAAAAAGGGAGCCGTGGGCTCCCTTGTTTTTTTGGATTTAGATTTTTTTACTATAAAGGCCTATTCAAACTATCTTTTGATGTATTAACATTCCCTAGCTCTGTAATTTTTTCACGCTTTGCTAGGTCAATCAAAGGTCTCATTTCAAGAGAAGTATATTGCTTCATATAATTAAAAAGTTTGTCATAATTATCCTTTCCTATGCTATCAGCTAATTTTCTTGCACTGTCTTTTGCATATGGACGGTTTAACGAAGTTGGAATATATGTATTAACAAACCCTCCGTTTGTTTTTTCAACTTCTATCGCTCCAGGAAAAGTAAGTGCCTCTACAGTACTTTGCACTTCTTTTTCATAAGGCCCTGCTGGAAAGTTGTCTTTAAATTCCCATTTAACTTCTTCATGCTTAAATCTTTCAATTTTTGGATTAGCAGGAACAATAGTATATACATCAGCGCCCATATCGTTTAGTCGGTTTTTCAGTAGATACATTACTGGCTGTATTGTTCTGTCATCTAAGGTGCTCTTAGAATTTTCTATAAGCCACGATGTTAGGCCGCCACCATTAACTTTTACTCTATCCTGCTCTGACATTATTTTCTCCATAAGTTATACCTTCTCTCGAAGGCACAGACACTATACCAGAGAAATGTTACAGTTGTGTTAAGGTTCTTGAAAAAATTGCATTTTTTTCAAAAAATTTCCCTCCCCCGCAAATAACCCTTATATATCAACTATATAATTCCACAAAAAATTCCAACATTTTTCCGCATTTTCTCACTTTCCCTCCATTATCTCCAGATTAATACTGAGATTTCGCTGGCATGTGGCGAAAATGGCTGTTTTCGAGAACCCTTTAAGCGTTAAGCGAAATGCCGGAGGCATATTTTGTAGCGCAAAGGCATCGTAAGGGTACGTGAAAGCACGGAAGCGCAGGAAATAGTTATTTGCAGGCCATGCTAGCGAATTTTAAGATATCCTCTAAGCACTTAACGCTTATCTCTAGTTAATCATTGTGCCGGTGCCGTGCTCGGTGAAGATTTCCAGAAGCAGCACATGCGGCATGCGGCCATCGAGGATATGGGCGGCTTCTACGTTACTCATAATCGATTTTACGCAGGTTTCGACCTTGGGAATCATCCCGCCGGTTATGGTTTTATCACGGATCAGTTTTTGCGCCTGTGTGGTTGTCACCTTGCTTATAAGCTTGCCCTTTTTATCCAGTATTCCCGGTACATCGGTAAGCATAACCAGCTTGCGTGCGGCCAGCGCACCGGCAATCGCACCGGCAGCCGTATCGGCGTTTATATTATAGGTTTCGCCCTTGGGCCCGACACCAATCGGTGCAATTACGGGGATTGTATCGCTTTCCTCGAACAATACCAGTATATCGGGATTGATAACCGAAGGCTCACCGACAAATCCCAGATCGACGATTTTCTCGATATTTGAATCGGGATCCTGCTTCCTGCGCCGCAACTTGCGTACCTCAATCAGACCGCTATCCTTGCCGGAAAGCCCTACCGCTGCTCCACCTGCCTCGTTAATATAGGACACAATCTGCTTGTTGATACTGCCTGAAAGCACCATCTCGACAATCTCAACGGTTTCCTTGCATGTCACCCGCAACCCGTCGATAAACTCACTCTGAATCTTGAGCTTTTCGAGCATTTTACCGATTTGCGGACCGCCGCCATGTACGATAATCGGGTTTATTCCGATCTGCTTCATCAACACGACGTCACGGGCAAATTTTCTGGCCAGATCGTCATTGCCCATCGCACTCCCGCCGAATTTAATAACGAAAGTCTCACCGGAAAACCGCCGCATATAGGGCAGGGCCTCAGACAAGGTCTGCGCCTTCATCAGCAATTCAGGGGCTATTTTATTTTCATTAACCATTTTTATAGGTGAAAAATCTAAATAGTGTCGTCAAATTCGCTAGCATGTGGCGAAAATGGCTGTTTTCGAGAACCGTACTGCATCGTACTTTTGGGTACGTGAAGCACGGAAGCACAGAAAACGGCCATTTGCAGCCCATGATAGTAGAATTTGACAACACTATCTAGTTCTTTTCTTTACCAAAGGGGCGAGGATCCTTGAATATAAACAGCGATTCGTCAAGCTTTTTATCAAATTTCGGCTCTATCAGGGTGAGGACGGTGGTGGTATTATTCTCGTTAGTACGATGAATACGCCTTAATTTCATCGGGTCTTTGTCGAAAACCAGTGTAAGCGCTTCAAATTCATCATCCTTTTCAGCATTAGCCAATACTATGGTCAGGGATGAAGCGGTCTCGGTCAAATCGGCAACCTTTATACTGCCGGAAAGTCTGACCTCCCTGTGAAGCAATACTTGCAGCGGGGTATCCGGTACCTCGGCATAAGAAACCTGTTCGACTTCCTTGTCATAATAGGTCAACCTGCCATCATTGACGATAAGCAGGGACGGAATCGGCGAATTATACTCCCAGCGGGCTTTTCCGGGACGGGATATATATATTTTGCCGTTACTTATATAACCGGTGTGGCCGGGAGTGGATTGGGTAAAGCGTGCGCTGATTGAGGTGAAGTTCGACAGATATTCCTCAACCTGCCTGATCTGCTCATCATATTGCGTACGGTCGAAATCCGGATTGATATAATGGTACTGCCCGGCATGCGGCAGCGGCTCCTGCCCGGATGCTTTGGTGTGCGCCGGCGTTGCAGTAGATAACATGACTGCGCAAACGGCTGTGAATAATGTTTTTAGAGTATTTTTTATCATTCTGGGCAGTTTAATACAATCCGGGCAAATATACAAGAACTTCAATATTGACACCAGACTCATGTTTACGTAACTTCCGGCAGGTTTCAGTCGGAAAATATGAATAAAACAAATACACAAACGGATTTGCCTGTGCAGATTCCCGTTAATGCTAACGCTGCCCTGGTTCTGGCCGATGGTAGCGTTTTTTTTGGCCATGGCATAGGTGCGCAGGGAAAGGCTGTCGGGGAGCTGTGCTTTAACACCTCGATGACCGGCTATCAGGAAATCCTCACCGACCCTTCATATACCGGCCAGATTATTACTTTCACCTTCCCGCATATCGGTAATGTCGGGGTGAATGAGGAGGATGTGGAGTCGCATAAAGTTGCTGCCAGCGGGCTGATTCTGCGTGCTGATATTACCAATCCCGGCAATTTCCGCTCTACCCAGCATTTCAATAACTGGCTTGTGGATAACAGGGTGACAGGGATTTGTGGTGTGGATACAAGGGCACTTACCCGTTATATAAGGGAGAAAGGTGCGCAGAATGCTGTGATTGTGCATTTTGATGTTGGTGACGAAATTGATTTACCATCGCTTGTTAAAGAGGCGCAGGCACATCCCGATATGAAAGGCCGTGAATTGGCAAGGGAGGTGACATGTGACAAACCTTATGAGTGGACGGAATCATTATGGAAGTTCGGCAAGGGATACGGTGAGAGCAAGGGGTATAAACACCATGTAGTAGCACTGGATTTTGGGGCAAAGCTTAATATATTGCGCTGCCTGGTTGAAGTGGGATGCAAGGTTACTGTAGTTCCGGCTACCGCCTCCGCAACGGAAATACTGGCATATAAACCGGATGGGGTATTTCTCTCCAACGGCCCCGGCGACCCGTCTGCTACAGCGGAATATGCGGCACCTGTGATAAGGGAACTACTGGATTCCGGACTGCCGATATTCGGTATATGCCTCGGCCATCAGCTATTATCGCTGGCGCTTGGTTGTGAGACTGAGAAAATGTATCAGGGGCATCGCGGGGCAAACCATCCGGTCAAGGATATATCAGGCGGAAAAGTCGAGATAACCAGCCAGAATCATGGGTTTGTGGTGAAGCGTGACAGCCTGCCGGATGGTGTAACAGAAACCCATACCTCTCTTTTCGACGGTACTATAGAAGGGATTATGCTTGAGGATAAGCCGGTTTTCTCCGTCCAGCACCATCCCGAAGCCTCCCCCGGCCCCCGGGACAGCTTCTATTTATTTGAGAAATTCATCGAAATGATGGGGTAGATTTACAAACTTATTTCCTTTGCATTGTCCAAATCAATATCCTTGTGGCTGGCGATTAGTGCCATTCCGCCGGTGGTTATACGGGTCTGTATAAGGCCGGCAAGCAGTTCCTCGCCTGTGGAGTCGATATTTACCAGCGGCTCGTCCAGCAACCATAATTTGCGGTTGGAAATCATCAGGCGCGCCATGGCCACCCGCCGCTGCCAGCCCTGTGACAGCATATAAACCGGCATATCCAGTAATTTTTCCAGCCGCAGGAATACAACAGCCGCTTCCAGAGATTCTTCCGTATCAGCCAGCCTCGCCCGGAACAGCAGATTTTCCAGAACGGTCAGATTACGGTTCAGGGCGTTTTTATGCCCGATATAATGCGTATCCTTGCAAAATCCTTCGTAGTCCTTATGTATGCCGATTCCGTCCCAGAGGATATCTCCCGACGACAGGGGCAGAAAACCGGCTATAGCTCTGATGAGTGAGGTTTTGCCGCTACCGTTTGCACCGCGCAACACAACCACCTCACCTTCTCCAAGCCTTAAGTCAAGATTTTCAAAAATCATCCGCTCACCGCGTGTAACAGTGATATTTTTACATTCGAGCATGAAATTTTTACTCACGGTTGCATTTGCCATATTGTTTTTATATGCAAAAAGAATAGTATGCAATCGGAGGGAGTTAGTTATATAGCAGTGTAGTTCAAAATACCAAACACTGTCACCCCGGACGCATATTTTTTCTGAATCTCTGATTCAGTTAGAAAATAGCGTTCTCGGGGTTATTTGCACAATAACGTGCTCCTGCCTATAACCCCGAGAATGGTGTTTTCTGACCAAATTAAAATTTGGAAAAAACATGCCATCCGGGGTGACAGGGGGAGTAACTTAAGCAACTGTAAAGGAGTAAAGCATGACCAGTATGAATGTGAGGAAATCACTGGAAGTTAGTGGAAAATCCTATGATTACTATAGTCTGCCTGAGGCGCAGGACGCACTTGATGCGGATTTATCGAAACTGCCGTTTTCGCTGAAGGTGTTGCTGGAGAATCTTTTGCGCTTTGAAGATGGTGATACGGTTACGGTTGATGATATAAGGGAACTGGCGAACTGGCCGGCTAAACGTAGCTCTGACCGCGAGATTGCCTATCGCCCGGCGCGGGTGCTTATGCAGGATTTTACCGGAGTTCCGGCGGTGGTTGATCTGGCTGCGATGCGGGATGCAATGGCGAATCTTGGTGGTGATCCGAAGAAAATCAACCCTCTCTCGCCGGTTGACCTGGTTATCGACCATTCGGTTATGGTGGATAATTACGGTAGTGACAGCGCATTTGAGCAGAATGTAGCCCGCGAGATGGAGCGTAATCGCGAGCGTTATGAGTTTCTGCGCTGGGGGCAGGAGGCGTTTGATAATTTCCGTGTTGTTCCGCCTGGGACGGGGATTTGCCACCAGGTGAATCTGGAATATCTGGCCGATGTGGTGTGGACACGCGAGGATGGAGGCGCAAAGCTGGCCTATCCTGATACGCTGGTTGGTACCGACAGCCACACTACGATGATTAACGGTCTGGCGGTGCTGGGCTGGGGAGTTGGCGGGATTGAGGCCGAGGCGGCCATGCTTGGCCAGCCGATTTCGATGCTGATTCCGGAGGTTGTGGGTTTCAAACTGACAGGGGAACTAAAGGAAGGAACAACCGCGACCGACCTTGTGCTGACCATTACCCAAATGCTGCGTGAACGTGGGGTTGTCGGCAAGTTTGTTGAGTTTTTCGGTGATGGGCTGGATAATTTACCGCTGGCTGACCGTGCGACGATAGCCAATATGGCTCCGGAATATGGTGCTACCTGCGGATTTTTCCCGATTGACAATGAGACTATAAAATATCTGAAACTATCCGCCCGTGATGAGCAGACTATCGCTCTGGTTGAGGAATACGCCAGGGCGCAGGGGATGTGGCGTGATGCTGGTACTGCTGATCCGGTTTTTACCGACACGCTTGAGTTGAATGTGGGTGGAGTCGAACCAAGTATCGCAGGGCCTAAGCGTCCGCAGGATAAAATTATCCTGCGCGAAGCGGCTTCCTCATTCAAGAATTTTTATAAAGAATCCAATGATATCAGTAAGATAGATAATAGAGTTAATATAGAAGGTAAGGGCTTTGATTTGGGGCATGGAGATGTGGTAATCGCCGCAATCACGAGCTGTACCAATACTTCCAACCCGAGTGTGATGATTGCTGCTGGTCTGGTAGCCAAAAAAGCCCTGGAAAAAGGGATAAAAGTCAAACCATGGGTAAAAACCTCGCTGGCTCCCGGTTCCAAGGTGGTAACCGAGTATCTGGAAGCCAGCAATTTGCAGGATGATCTTGACAAGCTTGGCTTTAACCTTGTCGGTTATGGCTGTACCACCTGTATCGGCAATTCCGGCCCGCTTGACCCTGTTATTGATTCTACAATCAAGGATAACGATCTGTGCGTTACTTCGGTTTTGTCGGGTAACCGTAACTTTGAAGGGCGTGTACATCCGCTGACCAAGGGGAACTATCTGATGTCGCCGCCTCTGGTTGTGGCTTATGCGATTGCCGGAAATATGGCGGTTGATATTACGAAGGATGCAATCGGGCAGGATTCTGCCGGCAATGATGTGTATTTGCGTGATATATGGCCGACTAATCAGGAAGTTGCGGATGCTGTAGCTAGGGCGGTAACTCCTGAGATGTTCCGCGCCAAATATGCCGATGTGTTTGCCGGAACAAAGGAATGGCAGGAAATCAAGGTTACCGGCGGGCTGACTTTCGACTGGCCGGAGCAAAGCACCTATACCCGTAACCCGCCGTTTTTTGAGGGAATGCAGGCCGAGTCCGGCAGCCTTTCCGATATAAAGGGAGCGCACATACTGGCTCTGCTTGGTGATTCGGTGACAACTGACCATATTTCACCGGCCGGTTCGATTGCACAGGATAGCCCTGCGGCGGAGTATCTGCGTGGTAATAAAATCGAGCGCAAGGATTTCAACTCCTACGGCTCCCGGCGCGGCAACCATGAGGTTATGATGCGCGGTACGTTTGCCAATGTACGGATTCGCAATGAAATGGCGGCCGGTACCGAGGGTGGCCTGACCACCTATATCCCGACCGGTGAGGTAATGCCGATTTATGATGCGGCGATGAAATACAAGGCGGACGGGATGCCACTTGTGGTGTTTGGCGGCAAGGATTACGGTATGGGCTCCTCGCGCGACTGGGCGGCAAAGGGTACTATCCTGCTTGGTGTGAAAGCGGTGATAGCCGAGAGTTTTGAGCGTATCCACCGTTCGAATCTGATTGGTATGGGTGTTCTGCCACTGACATTCAGGGATGGTGAAAACCGTAAAACACTTAAGCTTGATGGCAGCGAAACGGTTGATATTACCGGTGTTGAAGGGGGAATTACCCCGAAAATGGATGTAAATTGTGTAATTATCCGCAAAAATGGTGAAAAACAGGAGATAAAATTACTGTGCCGTATTGATACTTCCAACGAAGTAGAGTATTATAAGAATGGCGGAATTCTGCACAATGTTATACGTAACTTGCTGAAAGCTGCATAACCCGCCCGAAAATCAGAGGAGGGCAAGATGTTTAGAATACTTATAACTGCGTTGATAGTAGCTGTTTTTGCACTACAACCATCCGCATTTGCTCAGGAAAACCAGCCTGAAAATCAGGAAGGAACCGCAGAAAAAGCTGAAGAAAAACCTAAGGGAGATCCGGTTACCGGTCATATTCCTGCGGAAATACTGACTCCCGATCACTGGAATCCGTTGCAGAAATATGCTTACAAAGGCAATGAGGAAGCCATTTTGCTGTTGCTGGAAAATGGTGAGGATATAAACGGGGGTGATGAAAAGTTTAATGAGACTCCCCTGCACATTGCCGCTACTGCCGGGCAATCGGAAATTACAGAGTTGTTACTGAAAGAAGGTGCGGATATCCAGGCAAGGAGTATGTCGGAAAAAACTCCGCTACATAAGGCCGTGTTTTTCGGACAGTTTGATACTGTAAAATTGCTGGTGGAAAAAGGTGCGGATGTCAATGCACGGGATAAGAGTGGCTATACACCGCTGCATTCCTCGGCGAGCAACCGTGCATCTTTGGAAATTGCAAAGTTCCTTCTGGAAAAAGGTGCCGACCCTAACGCAAAATCAAAATATGGCGATGTTCGTCCGATAGATCTGGCAAAACAGCAGAAGCGTAACGATCTGGCCAAGTTGCTTGCACCCATAACCGAGGAATTACCACAAAAAACTTCCGGTACTATTGAGGAAACCCCGATTCCTGAAGGCGGTCTGCCTGTGATTGAAGAGAAAGAAAACAAGGAATAATAATCACTTCACCTCAAAAGCGGCGGAAATCAGGCGTTTGGTGTAGTCGGTTTGCGGGTTGTCAAATATCTGCCGGTTGCTGCCCTGCTCAACAATTTTTCCTTCCTTCATCACAATAATATCGTGGCTGATTGCCTTGATTACCCGCAAATCGTGGCTGATAAACAGATATGCCAGCCCCTTGTTTTTCTGTAAATCTTTAAGCAAATCAATGATTTCCGCCTGTGTTGAAAGGTCGAGTGCAGAGGTAGGCTCATCAAGTGCAATAATCCGCGGATTTAAAATCAATGCCCGTGCAATCCCGATACGCTGACGCTGCCCGCCGGAAAATTCATGCGGATAACGCCGCGCCATCGATGGCTCCAGCCCTACATCCTCAAGTGCTTCCGCTACACGCTGCGCACGTTCATCCACATCATCGCATAAATTATGCGCAATCAGTCCCTCCTCGATAATCTGCCGAATCGATATACGTGGGTTCAGGCTGGAAAACGGATCCTGAAATACAAACTGCATCTCCTGTCGCAACTCGCGCAAATCCTTATTTTGCAGGGTATGGATCGGGTTGCCATCAAAAAATATTTCTCCCTGCGATTTAATCAGCCGCAGCAAACCAAGCGCCAGTGTAGTTTTCCCCGAACCACTCTCACCGACAACCCCTAGCGTATGGCCGGATTTCAGGTTCACCGCCACATCATCAACCGCCTTGATAAAAGATTTCGGCTTACCGAAAAAACCCTTCTTGCGCGGAAAATATACTTTAAGCGAAGGGCTGTTTATTATCTCCGGCTTGTCTTCCGTTGTAACAGGCTCACCACCGGGTGCGGAGGATAGCAGATGTTTGGTATAATCATGCTGCGGATTTGCAAACACCTGCTCAACCGCGCCCTGTTCAACGATTTCACCATTCTGCATAACCGCCACTTTATCAGCAATATTTCGCACAATCGTAAGGTCATGGGTTATGAGCAGAATTGCCATGCCAGTTTTCTTCTGTAAGTCTCGCAGCAAATGCAGAATCTGCGCCTGTACCGTTACATCCAGCGCGGTAGTCGGCTCATCGGCGATCAGGATATCGGGGTTATTGGCAATCGCCATCGCTATCATCACCCGCTGGCGCTGCCCGCCGGAAAGCTCATGCGGATAGGCGGTGAGTCTGTCTTTCAGCCCGTCAAGCTCGACCATGTCAAGCAGTTCCAGTACCCGCGCCCGTACCTTCTCCGCCGGCATATCATTATGTAGGGTAATCACCTCGCTGATCTGCTTCTCTATTGTATGCAAGGGGTTCAGGGCGGTCATCGGCTCCTGGAAAATCATCGCAATCCTGCTACCACGGATTTTATACAGCGATTTATTATCCTTGCTCAGCAGGTTTTCGGCGGGATTATTATCATTGGCAAATATAACCTCACCGCTGGGATGAAATGCTGTGGGATAAGGCAGCAGGCGCATTATCGACAGTGCCGATACCGACTTGCCGGAGCCGCTTTCGCCGACAAGAGCAAAAACCTCGCCCCGACTTATATCGAAAGAAATATTTTTAACCGCCCGCACTTCCGTGTTGCCGTCTTTTTGAGGGGGCACATGAAATGATACGGATAAATCCTTGATTTGCAGCATTTTTTAAATCAAGTCTGAAAGCGCTTTTAACCGGCGGCTTCCTGCTCCCTGGCTTCAATTTCACTGCGCATATTGCGGGCAGCCTCAACCATATTACGCAGCGCAGGCTCTACTTCAGCCCAGCCACGGGTTTTCAATCCGCAATCGGGATTCACCCATACCTGCTCCGGCGATAATACATCCAGCGCCTTGTGCAGCAAATCCTCCATCTCGGAAGTGTCGGGAATCCGCGGGCTGTGGATATCATACACACCCGGCCCGATTTCGTTAGGATATTTAAACTCGACAAACGCATCCAGCAATTCCATCGCCGAGCGTGAGGTTTCAATCGAAATCACATCCGCATCCATATCAGCAACCGAACCGATAATATCGTTAAATTCGGAATAGCACATATGAGTGTGGATTTGCGTACCATCTTCCACTCCCGAAGCAGCGATGCGGAAGGAATCGACCGCCCATTGCAGGTAATCCGCCCAGTCTTCCTTGCGCAGCGGCAGCCCCTCACGCAGCGCCGCCTCGTCAATCTGGATAATTTTTATCCCAGCTTTTTCAAGATCGACAACCTCGTCACGCACCGCAAAGGCAATCTGCTTGCAGGTTTCGCTACGCGGCTGGTCATCGCGTACAAACGACCATTGCAATATGGTAACGGGACCGGTCAGCATACCTTTCATGGTTTTTTCGGTGAGATTCTGTGCAAATTCCGCCCAGCGTATTGTCATCGGCTCGGGGCGCGAGACATCTCCAAAAATAATCGGTGGCTTCACACAACGCGAGCCATAGCTCTGCACCCAGCCATTTTTGCTGAAAGCAAAACCGTTAAGCTTTTCGCCAAAATACTCCACCATATCATTGCGCTCAAACTCGCCGTGAACAAGAACATCAATACCGACTTCTTCCTGCTTATGGACAACCTCCGTGGTTTTTTCCTCAAGGAACTTGTCATAGTCCGCACGGCCAAGCTCACCGCGCTTGAATTTCGCCCGTGCCTGGCGGATTTCGGTGGTCTGCGGGAAGGAACCGATTGTCGTGGTTGGCAGCAGGGGCAGGTTAAGCGCTGCTTTCTGAACCTTTATCCGGTCCTTGAACGGGCTCTTGCGATTTTTCACACTACTGTTGATTGAGTCCAGCCGCTGCTTCACCGCATCATTATGGATACGGGAAGAAGTGTTGCGTGACTCAACTGCCTGTTTGTTTTCGGCAAATGCAGCCTCGTTTTTATTGCCATTCAGCGCATCAGCAAGCAGTTTAACCTCTGTCAGTTTTTGTTTGGCAAAAGCCATCCAGTTCTTAAGCTCGCCATCCAGCTCGGTTTCGTTGTCGAGGTCAACCGGACTGTGCAGGAGCGAGCAGGAGGGCGCAACCGTCACCCTGTCCGTACCAAGTTTATCCACTGCTTTTTGTGCAGTCGTCAAAGCGGCCTCCAGATTGGCCTTCCAGATATTACGCCCATCCACAACACCGATAGAAAGCGATTTATCGTCAGGAAACGCAGCCAGAACATCGTCAAGCTGCTCAGCACCGCGCACAAGGTCGATATGCAACCCATCAACAGGCAGTTCAAGCACCAGATTAAGATTATCCCGCAAGTCACTGAAATATGTAGCTATAGCTACATCAATATTGCTGTTGCTGATCCGCTCATAAGCGGTTCTGTAAGCGGCCTTTGCCTTGTCATCCAGATCCATCGCCAGATATGGCTCGTCAATCTGCACTTCCTTACAGCCGTCAGATGCAAGCCGGTCAAGGATTTCCGAATATACCGGCAGTAAATTATCCAGCAGGTCAAGCTTGTCAAAACCATCACGCTCCTTACCCAAAAGCAGAAACGATACCGGCCCGATAATCACCGGACGGGTTTCAATCCCAAGCGATTTCGCCTCGCTATACTGGTCGAAAATCTTGCCGGAAGAAAGTTTAAACCACTGTTTCTCCTTAAATTCCGGGACGATATAATGGTAGTTGGTGTCAAACCATTTGGTCATCTCCATCGCGGTAACATCCTTGCCATCCTTCTGGCTACCGCGCGCCATCGCGAAATATGTGTCGAGGTCAACTTCGCCACCATTGAAGCCGTAACGGCTGGGAACCGCGCCCACCGTAGCAATCATATCCAGAACCTGATCGTAAAACGAAAAATCATTGGACGGAATCACATCAATTCCGGCATCCTTCTGCAACCGCCAGTTTGTCTCACGAATCGCCTGCGCAGAAGCAAGCAATTCGTCCTGCGAGACTTTACCTTTCCAGTATGCCTCAACCGATTTCTTTAACTCACGATTGGCTCCAATCCGCGGGAACCCTAAATTTGCAGCTTTAACCATAGTTTTTCCTTATTTTGTGTTTAGAGTCTTGTAGCTAGAGTCTAGTGTGTCATCCCGAACTTGTTTCGGGATCCATTTATCCAATGACAAAATTGTTATGATAAATAATCAAGTTTCGTATTTTGAAAACATAACCACAATTTACTAGTTACCAGGATTTTTAAAAATGGATGCTGAAACAAGCTCAGCATGACAAAAACTTTTATGACTTGTAAAAGAATAACCGCCAATATGCAAGCAATTCCGATGCTTTATTTTGATACAGACTATCCGATAACCTCGCGGTATAAAGCAATGGTTTTCTCACACATTTGCTCAAGGGAAAAGTTTTCTACTATATGTGCACGGCAGGCTTCAGCCATTTCATGCTTCTTTGTAGCGTCCATGGTAATCCCGCGCATTATACCCTCACTCATGTCAGTGCTGGTATGGGTTCCAACCAGACGGCCGGTTTCGCCATGTATAACCGTTTCCCGAGAACCGCCAAGGTCAGTCGCCACCACAGGCTTGCCCATCGCCTGCGCCTCAGCCGCCACCCGCCCGAATCCCTCCGGACGCTGCGATGCCGATACTACAATATCCGCAAGCATATAAGCTGCCGGCATGTCATCTACCGCAGGTACAATACGCACATAATTATCGAGATGGTATTGCTCTACTAAATTAACAAGTTCCTGGTGATACTTTGAGTGTTGCTCAAAGTTTCCGCATGTAACACAATAATATTCAATACCTTTCTCTAACCTGCTTAAAGCACTAAGCAGAAAATCCTGTCCTTTCCAGCGGGTAATGCGTCCAGGAGAAAATACTACCGGCCAGTTCTCGTTAAGCCTCCATTTATCACGTAACACAGCCATACGCTCCCCGGAAACATTGGCAGGATTAAAATAATCAAGGTCAACTCCACGCTGGATAACAACAATACGCTCTTCCGGCACCTGGTAAATCTGTTGCATGTGTTGTGCAATAAATTTGGATACAGCAATAACCCGTTTACCTCTGGTCATAACTGAATTATATCGTTTTTTCAGCGGATTATTGCATGAATATGGGCTATGGAATGAAGTTATAAAATTGGTCTTGGCAAGGTTCTTCGCCCGAAATGCACTCCATGCTGGTGCCCGTGACCGTGCATGTAAAATATCCACCTTGTAATCATTGATAATCTCAGCCAGTAACTTGGCATTTTTACTAACTGCAATAGGGCTTTTGGCATCCAGTGGCAGGGTTATGTGTTCCGCGTCTGCCTCGGCAATCTGCTTTTCCATTGGTCCACCTGCCGATGCCACCAGTGACCTGAAACCTGCTTGTGCCGCTGCCCGTGCTATATCAACCGTGCCGCGCTCAACCCCCCCTACAACCAGTGCGGGCAGGACTTGCAATAATACAGGCTGTTGTTCTCCGGTGCTCACAACCCCATATTAAGCTGGATTCATTAAATTAACACAAGATTTTTGTTAAATAATATTATATAATAAGAAATATTATGCGGGGCTTTATTACAATTGGCTGGTTGCGTGCATTTGCCGTCTGTCTGCTTATAATCACTCAGGTTGTTATTATGTCTGGTGGTGTACAGGCACAGCAGACTATTACCCAGCAAACACCGCAAAATACCCAGCAGGGAAACAACAAGAAAGATTACTCGAAAATTATAAAAAATTCCTGTCAGAAGGGACGGACTGTATGTTACCCGCTCTTCGGTGATTATTATGGCTATTGGGATTGTATGAAGCGCTCCTGTAGCGGTGGTCGCGGGTATAGTTATCCGGTCAAGAAAGATACGACGGGAAAAACACAGGCCGCACCGAGTACAACCAGCACAACTCGTCCGGCTGTAACCACCCCCCGCAACGCCCCTCCACCAAAAAAACGGCCTCCACCCCTGGCAGTCAAGCAGGCCTGCGAATATGGCCAGTTGAAATGCACTTCCCTAACTGATGATGCCTATGCCTACTGGTATTGTATGCAGGAGGAATGCAAGGCTCCGCCGAAAAATATGGATGCGCATTGTCCGGATGGAGTAAGGCAGTGCAAATCTGCAAGCCTGGAATATGGCAATTGTCGCCGGATGATATGCCGTACCAATAAGGAGGCCAAGAAATCAAAAGAAAAATGTAAGGAAATCTCCGAAAAATCGTGCGCAGGAATTTCTACTCGATACTGGAACTGCGTCCGCAAAACCTGCCTTGGTGACGTTAAAAAATACAGGGATTTCAGTAATAGTTTTAAGTAGTAGATTCGGTAATCCTCTTGACTATCTTGTATCGCCCTCATAGTATCCCCGCTCGTTTTGAATTACGAGAGGAGAGATGCAAATGAATAAACCATCCAAAAAACCGTCGAATCCCAATTTTTCGTCGGGTCCATGTGCGAAGCGGCCCGGCTGGAGTCTTGATGCGCTGAAAGATGCAGCAACCGGTCGCTCCCACCGTTCCAGGCTTGGCAAGGCAAAGTTGCAGGAAGCCATAATCCGCACCCGCTCTGTACTGCAAATCCCAGATGATTATTTGATAGGGATTGTGCCAGCTTCCGACACAGGTGCGTTTGAGATGGCGATGTGGTCGCTTCTGGGAGCACGCGGGGTGGATGCTATGGCCTGGGAGAGCTTCGGTAGCGGCTGGGTTTCGGATATAAGGAAGCAGTTGAAGATAGAGGATCTGCGGGTTTTTGAAGCGGATTACGGTGAAATTCCCGACCTGTCGCAAATTGACACTGACCGCGATGTGGTGTTTACCTGGAATGGTACGACTTCAGGAGCTAAGGTTCCTGATGCCGGCTGGATTAGCGATAATCGCAAGGGGCTTACCCTGTGTGATGCGACTTCTGCCGTGTTTGCAATGGAAATCCCCTGGCAGAAGCTGGATGTGGTTACTTATTCCTGGCAGAAGGTTATGGGAGGTGAAGCGGCGCATGGTGTGCTTGTGCTTAGTCCGCGGGCTATCGAACGGCTGGAGAGTTACGCTCCGTCATGGCCGTTGCCGAAGATTTTCCGTCTGACCAAGGGCGGAAAGCTGATTAGCGGAATTTTTGAAGGTGCGACTATAAATACTCCTTCTATGCTTTGTGTTGAGGATGCAATTGACGGGTTGAAATGGGCGGAGGAAATAGGTGGACTTTCCGGGTTAATCAGGCGGTCTAATGCGAATCTGGAAGCGTTGGAGGAGTGGGTAAAGCGCACAGAATGGATAGATTTCCTGGCGGAAGACAAGGCTACCCGCTCGAATACCTCCGTCTGTCTGAAAATCACCGACCCGTGGTATCATACACTTGCACCGGAGCAGCAGGCTGCAAAGGCCAAGGAACTGGCTGCTTTACTTGACAAGGAAGGAGTAGCTTATGATATCGGTGCATATCGTGATGCACCTCCCGGCATACGCATCTGGGGTGGCGCTACCATAGAAACCTCTGACATAAAGCTACTCACCCAATGGCTGGACTGGGCTTTCAGAGAGGTTAAAGAACATGCGGAAGCAGCCGCATAGTCATTAACATTCCGTTAAACTATATTACAAAAACTTCACGGAAATTTCACACAATTGTAACATAACTTCTGCTATAATGGCCTTGATTTATCCAGATATCTCAAGGGAGTCCACATGTATCGCAGGAGAAATTTCACCGCGCAGATTGTCGAGAAGCATAATAGCCTCTATTACCTGCGATATACCACCGCTGATTACAACGTCAGCGAATATTACTTCGTTGATGTCCTGCCGGAAAAAGAGGATGAGTTTTTATCCGCACTGCGTAATGCCAACAAATATACGCTTGAAGAATACGGTACAATCATAAGCTGCGGTTATGGCCAACCCTCCGATGATTACAGGCAATCGCTACAGGAAAAATACACCGGCCTTTGCGAAGCCTCCTGAGTGGGCTACAGATTTAAAGGTTACAGGTTACAGAAAGCAGTAAAATTGCAAAGCTATAGTGTTTAGTTTGAAGTGCTTGTGCTACCGCTCCCCCCTTGTGGGGGAGCAGATGAGACAAGGGCTGTAAGCCCACAGTCGAATCGTGGGGGGTACTGGTAACTGAGTACTGACAACTGATAACTGTTTACCCGCAATCTTATTCCCTTGAATTTACGGTTTTATGTTCTATAAAAGTGGGAGGTTATGCAGTTTGTTTTAGCAGAATATCTTCCCATAGTGATTTTTCTGGCGGTGGCTATCGGTTTGGCGATGGCAGTGGTTCTTATACCCTATATTGTCGCACCGAAGCTGCCTGATGAGGAGAAACTGTCATCCTATGAGTGCGGGTTTGAGCCGTTTAGTGATGCCCGCGGTCAATTCGATGTACGGTTTTATCTGGTATCAATACTTTTCATTATATTCGACCTGGAAATCGCCTTTCTGTTTCCATGGGCGATTTCACTGGGCAAAATCGGTATGTTCGGCTTCTGGTCGATGATAATATTCCTTGGAGTGCTAACTATCGGCTTTATATATGAATGGCGCAAGGGAGCACTGGAGTGGGAGTAGTTTAGGTTACAGGTTTTAGCTATGGGAGATATGATGGCTATTTCTTTTATTGGAGCAATATATGCTGCTCCGATCATAGTAGTCTTCCAGATTTTTTTATTTTTAGCTGTTGGAATCGCTGCTTGTGAAAGTAAAGGACAAAAGATAACTCCATATGCTATCATGTCTTTTCTTCCTTTCTTTGGTATTATATCAATAGCTTATCTTTTAAGTTTACCTGATATGAATATTTTGGTGAGGTTAAACAGACTGGAAAACAAGCAGATTTTAAAAAGGATAGAAAAACTAGAGAATGACCAAGCAATTGAATAAAATAATACCGCCGGATGTGACGCAGGATGAGTTGATACTCGGGGCAGCGATTGAGGAGGTGAATAACCGCGGATTTGTGGTGGCCAGTATGGATAAGCTGGTGAACTGGGCACGTACCGGCTCGCTGTGGCCAATGACTTTCGGGCTGGCCTGTTGTGCGGTGGAGATGATGCAGGCGGCTGCCAGTCGCTATGATATGGACCGGTTCGGGATGGTATTCCGTCCGAGTCCGCGCCAGTCGGATGTTATGATTGTGGCGGGGACGCTGTGTAACAAGATGGCGCCGGCGCTGCGCAAGGTTTATGACCAGATGGCCGAGCCGCGCTGGGTTATTTCTATGGGTAGCTGCGCCAATGGCGGCGGCTATTATCATTATTCATATTCGGTAGTACGCGGCTGTGACCGTATAGTTCCGGTGGATGTATATGTCCCTGGCTGTCCGCCAACTGCCGAGGCACTTTTATACGGCGTATTGCAATTACAGAAGAAAATCCGCCGTACGGGTACAATTATAAAACGGATCTAGGATTTGGTATAGTGTTTCGATATGACGTGCCCACCACTCCCCCTTGAAGGGGGAGTAGCAGAGACAAGCCCCGAAGGGGCGCAGTCGATGCGTGGGGGTGTAGGGGCTTATGTGGTGTTGTGCCACTTAGCCACATCCCCCCACGATTCGACTGCGGGCTACGCCCTTGTCTCATCTGCTCCCCCACAAGGGGGGAGCGGTGAAGCAACAACTTCAGGTTAAAATACTGGTATGCCATTTGAAGATTTAGAACAGCTTGGCGGGTTTATCCAGGCCAGCCTGCCACCGGAAGTAAAAGCGGGTAGGGAGGTTGTCGGCGACACGCTGGTTATCGAAACCGAGCCGGAAAACATCGCCCGTGTGCTGTATTTCCTGCGTGACAACACAAAATGCCTGTTCAAGCAGTTAATTGATTTGTTTGGGATTGATTATCCTGAGCGTGAGAGGCGGTTTGAGGTGGTATATAACCTGCTGAGCCTGAAATATAACCGCCGCTTGCGGGTGAAGGTGAATCTTGCCGAAGATGAAGTTCTGCCCTCGGTTTCCGAGGTTTACAGCGCAGCCGGATGGTTTGAGCGTGAGGTGTTTGATATGTATGGGGTGCGGTTTGCCAATCACCCCGACTTACGCCGTATCCTTACCGATTACGGGTTTGAAGGCCATCCGCAGCGCAAGGATTTTCCTCTCACCGGCTATGTTGAATTGCGCTATGACGAGGAGAAAAAGGCTGTAGTATATGAACCGGTAAAACTCGACCAGGAATTCCGTAATTTTGATTTTTTAAGCCCCTGGGAAGGCACGGATTACGTACTTCCGGGAGATGAAAAGGCTACTGGCAGTTAGTATTAGGGTATTGGGTGAAATACTGCGTGACGACCACTCCCCCCTTGTGGGAACAATTGTTACAGTAATGGTAAATGTATGGTTGCAACCGAAAATAAAAAGAAAAATTTTATAATACGTCCATGGCGAGGAGAGGAAAGGCTTTGGAAAGTTTTTTGGATATGGAATTTCCTTGTCCCCATTATCCTACTCGTTGGAGCATTGTTCCTGTTCTTGCATGTGTTACTCCCACTTCACTCCTCAAGTGAAGAAAAGAGTAATGTTATTACACTTTCCATTCAGATTATCTATACAGCCTTGATTTTTATTTATGCAGTATGGTCATTAGTGTCATTGTGGAGATGTTCATTTAACACAAAAGTACAATTTTTTGGGTATCTTGCTAGATGTTGGGTAGTGTTCACTATTTTGAGTTTAGTTATTGAATTTTTTACAGAGGGAAAAGGCGAAGCAGTTATACCTTTAGTGAGAAGATGGTAAAAAAAAGGGTATGAATTTTGTAATAAATTACTAGACTCAAGACTCTAGCCACTAGACTCTAACTATGACACAAACAGCACTAAAGAACCTTACTCTGAATTTCGGGCCGCAGCATCCGGCGGCGCATGGTGTATTGCGGCTGATTCTGGAGCTGGATGGCGAGGTTGTCGAGCGTGCCGACCCGCATATCGGGCTACTGCATCGCGGCACTGAAAAGCTTATCGAGCATAAATCATACACCCAGGCGATACCGTATTTTGACCGTCTGGATTATGTTTCCCCGATGTGCCAGGAGCATGCTTTTGCGCTTGCTGTTGAGAAGCTGCTGGATTGTGACGTACCCCTGCGCGCGCAATATATCCGTGTACTGTTCTCGGAATTAACCCGTATTCTCAACCACATACTGAATGTCACCACTTTTGCGATTGATGTCGGTGCGACGACCCCGCTGCTATGGCTGTTTGAGGAGCGCGAAAAAATCATTGAATTTTACGAGCGGGTTTCCGGATCACGTATGCATTCCGCCTATTTCCGTCCTGGAGGCGTGCGGCAGGATTTACCCAGGGGATTGCTTGAGGATATTGCTGCGTTTGCCGAGGGCTTTCCGAAAATGCTTGATGACACGGAGACTTTATTGACCGAAAACCGTATATTCAAGCAGCGTACGGTTGATATTGGAGTGGTGTCCACGCAGGAGGCGATTGACTGGGGATTTACCGGTGCGATGCTGCGTGCGTCGGGTGTGGCATGGGATTTGCGCAAGTCACAGCCATATGATGTGTATGGCAAGATGGAGTTTCGGGTACCGGTTGGCCGTCACGGTGATTGCTATGACCGCTATCTGGTACGGATTGCCGAGATGCGGGAGGCGCTGAAGATAATCGGGCAATGTGTCGAGCAGATGCCGGATGGAGCTGTAAAGACCGCTGACCGCAAGATTGCATCGCCGCCGCGTGCCGAGATGAAGGAGTCGATGGAAGCGCTTATCCACCATTTCAAATTATATACCGAGGGCTATCATGTGCCGGAGGGCGAGGTATATGCGGCGGTGGAAGCGCCGAAGGGCGAGTTTGGTGTATTCCTGATTTCCGACGGTACCAACAAGCCGTATCGCTGCCGTATCCGTGCTCCTGGATTTGCCCATCTGCAAGGGCTGGATTTCATGTCCCGCGGCCACATGCTTGCCGACATAGTCGCCGTCCTCGGCTCACAGGATATTGTTTTTGGTGAGGTTGATAGGTGAGTAAAGTGTGCAGTGTTGAGTGTTGTGTGCTGAGGTTTGAAATGGTATACTGCATATCAAATGTACAGAACTCTGGTAAAAATAGCCTTTCTTGTTGTTATCCTCCTGCCTGTCGGGGTGTTGGCGGAGGGTAGTGTTATAAAACCGACCAGGCCGATTGTGGTCGAGTTGTTTACGTCACAGGGCTGTCCTGCCTGTCCGCCTGCCGACCGTATTATCGAGCAACTGGCGGTTCAGGGCGAGGAGAAAGGTAATGTACTGCCGCTTTCCTTTCATGTTGACTTGTGGGACAGAAAAGGCTGGAAAGACCCGTTCGCCACGCCTTACACCACCTCCCGCCACGAAGTCTACGCTGCCCGTGATAATAAATCCTACCTTTACACACCGCAGATAATGGTTGACGGGCGGTATGAGTTGCGTAAGACCCGTGGCTCGGCGGTGGTTGAGAAGATAAACCATGCTATGGATGATATGCGGGCGATTCCGATTGGCTTCCGGCCTGACGGCAGCAAGCTGGATATAAAGGTTGGCGCTGCGAATAGCGGGGAGCATGATATCTGGCTGGTGACTTACGATTCCCGCCATCAGACCAGTATCGAAAGTGGTATTCACCGCGGCAGGACTGTCAGGAATGCCAATGTGGTAAAGGAGATTTTCCTGCTTGGCGAGTTGGCGGATGAAGCGCTGATAATCACGCTGGAGCTTGACAAAATCAGGAAAACCGACAATCTTGCAGTGATAATCCAGGAAAAGGACTGGGGACGTATCAACGGCGCCGCCAGCTACAGGGTTGGGCTGTGATTATTAGCCAATATCAAAAGTTAAGTGAATTGCAGAAAGAAATGCAAAAACGTAGTCGGCAAGTACTTTCTGGCAAAGCAAAGCTTATAGATGGCGAAGATTTTTTTGCAGAAATGGATAAAAAGTATGGGCTTACTTCTTTCAAACATGAGGGCAGCGGTGCTACCCCTTCTCCGCCAGAACCGCAATAAGCTTGCGCAGGGCATCCTGCTGGTCTTCGCGGGGGATTGAGGCAAAATCGCGCATGACCTCCATATATAGCCGCTGTTTCTTGATTTTATGCGGTTCGATATATTCCATAAAACTTTCGAAGAAATATATGATATGCACCTGGAGTGCATTGGCGATTTCAACCAGTCGGCTTACTGAAATCCGGTTTGTGCCATGTTCATATTTTTGTAGCTGTTGGTGGGTAACTCCCAGCTTGTCAGCCAGCTCCTTGCGTGTTATACCTTGAGTTGTGCGTAGATAGGTAATTTTCTCACCTATTGAGTTATCTATCTCCTTTACTGCTTTGATATTATTAGGCATTTTATCTCCTTACGTTGGTGGGTGTTGCCTAATAGAAGCAGGAGGTATGCCAAATTTTGGTTGATATCAAAGCATTGAATATTAAGAATAATTTATTGCTGTAAAGTAGGGTGGAGGATATACAGCCTGAAATTGTCCCATAATATGTTATATAATGAGACAATTCCCGTTCTGGCACGGTCATCCTGCGGAAATTGCAAAGCAATTTAGCGCAGGATCCAGTTGTGTATTATCTGGATTCTGCTCGCCTTGCTTTGCAAGACAGCAGAATGACATAAAAATGAATATAATAGATAAATAATATGCCGCAATTAATTGAAAATATTGAGAAAAAGCTCGTTAAAAAACTTGCTCCGGAGCGGCTTGAGGTTATCGATGAATCGCATCTGCATGCGGGGCATGCCGGAGCCAGAGAGGGCGGAGAGTCACATTTCAGACTGGAAATCGTTTCAGAAAAATTTGACGGCAAATCACGTATAGAATGTCATCGTATGGTGCATAAGGCGCTTGAGGCCGAAATGCGGGATATTCATGCGCTTTCAATCAGCACTATTCCTTCCGGCCAACAAACAGCAGGAAAATCAGGAGCATAACTGAAAAAACCGTAATACCTACACCAAGTTCTATCAGTAATATGCCGGTTTTCTGGCCTGAAATCGGGCTGGAGGCCAGTACCGAATAGTTCAGAAATTCACCGCCGATAAGCATGGTCAGAACCCCGACCCCTGCGTATAACAGCACCCCGATACAGGCCAGAATCCGCAATTCGTCAAAGGAAAGGATTTTCAATGTGCGTTCCAGCCCATATATAAGGCAGTATAAAATAAAGGCGGAGGCGAATATCACACCGGCCTGAAACCCGCCGCCAGGGCTATATTCCCCATGTAACTGCACATAAAGCGCATACATAAGGATAAATGGCGTCAGAAACTTTGCTACTACTCGTAAGACTAACTGGTTTCTCATCCTCGCCTCTCTATTGCCTGTACCCCCGAGAATGGTGGTTTCTATACGAAATCACAGATTTAGGGAAACCATCCATCCGGGGTGACAGTTATGTAAATACATCTAGGCAGCCTTCTCCCAGGCGCCTTTCGGGTTTTGCTGCCAGTAGGTCAGCTCCATATCCTGTTCCTTGTATTTCTGCCAGCGGCTGCGTGCCTGTGCGGTTTCGGCCTCATTATTACCGTCAAAAATATCAAGGCAACGGTCGAATTTGTCAATATATTCCGGCTCAGCTCCGCCTATAACCACCAGCATATTGGCATTATTCGGATTCTCCTCCTGTAACGTAAGATAAACCGGTTGTTCTTCGGTAAAACCATCCTCTTTTGTGCCATGAGGAACCACCTTGTTGGTGCTAAACCGCCATAGCAGCGCATCCGCCTCCTGTAGCATAGCCCCGTCAGAAGCAAGCAATACCGCCCTGTTACCGCTATTTATCAGCTTCAGCATCAACTGCGGCAACACCTTATCCAGCGGTGATCTGGTCATATGATAAAAACTAACTTCGGTCATTGTTCTCCCTTAACCATCCACCAGTACTTCCCTGCGGCCGGCATGGTCGGCGGGGCTGATTATACCATCCTGCTCAAGTTCGTCTATAATATTAGCTGCACGGTTATAGCCTATGCGTAACTGGCGCTGGATAAAGCTGGTAGAAGCCTTGCCCGATTCCTGCACCACCATAACCGCTTTCTCATACATCTCGTCACGCCCTTCACCGCCCTCCACCGAAAACTCACCGTCTTCCTCATCATCTGCGACCGTTACATCCTCGATATATTCCGGCTCACCCTGTGACTTGGCAAACTCAACAACCCGCTCAACCTCTATGTCATCAACAAACGGCCCGTGTACCCGCACCAGGCGGCTACCGCCGGTCATACATAGCATATCGCCCATCCCCAGCAATTGCTCGGCTCCCTGCTCGCCGAGGATTGTACGGCTATCAATCTTGGAAGTCACCTGAAAACTGATACGAGACGGGAAATTCGCCTTGATGATACCGGTGATTACATCCACCGAGGGACGTTGTGTGGCAAGCACTATATGGATTCCGGCTGCCCGTGCCATCTGCGCCAGCCGCTGGATCGAACCCTCAATTTCCTTACCCGCAACCAGCATCAAATCCGCCATTTCATCGACAATCACCACGATAAACGGTAGCGGTGACATGTCAAGCGGCTGGTCTTCCATAATCGGCTGGCCGGTGTCGGGGTCAAAGCCGGTCTGCACAGTGCGGGTTAATTCTTCTTCATTTTCAATAGCTTCAGCTATCTTTTTGTTGTAACCCTCCAGATTCCGTACACCAAGATTCGACATGAGCCGATAGCGGTTTTCCATCTCCTTCACCGTCCATTTTAGAGCTACAACCGCCTTGGCAGGGTCGGTCACAACCGGTGTCAGCAAATGCGGAATATCCTGATACATCGAAAGTTCCAGCATCTTCGGGTCAATCATGATGAATTTGCACTCATCCGGCGCATAGCGGTAAATCAGCGACAAAATCATCGCATTCACCCCGACCGACTTACCCGAACCGGTCGTACCGGCAACCAGCAAATGCGGGGTTTTCGCCAGGTCGATGATAATATCGCTACCGCTGATATCCTTGCCCAGCGCAAGCGGCAGTTTGGCCTTGCTGTTCTGGAATTCCCTGGATTCCAGCAATTCACGCAGATATACGGTCTGGCGGTTGGCGTTGGGCAGCTCTATCCCGATAGCATTACGCCCCGGAATCACCGAAATACGGGCGGAAATAGCGCTCATCGAACGGGCAATATCATCAGCAAGCCCGACAACCCGTGCCGATTTGGTGCCAGGTGAAGGCTCCAGCGCATATAAGGTCACCACAGGACCGGGCGAAACCTCGACAATCTTGCCATGCACCCCGAAATCCTCCAGTACTTTCTCCAGCATTTCCGCATTCTGCGACAGTGCATTTTCGCTTAACCCGCCGGATTTCTTGCGCTTTGCCGGAGAAAGCAAATCCATCGGCGGCATCTGAAAATCATCATGCATTTTAACATCAAGTTCACCCTGTTCGGGTTCAGGCTGAGTTTCCACTGTTTTACGGAACTTGCGTGGCTGACGCCTGGGTTTTTCCGGTTTTGGAGGCTTCTCGGTTCTGCCGGCCCTGAAAGCCTTGCTAAGTAACGACTCCCTGTCTTTTCTGGCCGGCTCCTCTTCAAAATCCTCCATCATAAAGTCGCCGTAAAATTCAATATCTTTCTCGTCTTCTTCCTCTTCCTCGTCATCCACTTCCCTGCGCTCGGAAATCTGCTGTACGCTTTCCGCTACATAAACCATACCGTCCCATATTTTTAGTACTGCCCATGTGAACATTCCCCATATACCGGCAAAAATCCCTGCCCACTGACCGGCTCCTACCCCTGAGGAGATTATCATGGTTGCAATCCCGCTGGAAACCGCTGCAATCCCAAATGCCCATATGGTGATTGACGGGGAAAGGCTTTCCATCAGGTACTTGCCGATAAACCCGCCGAAACTGTCAGACGGCCAGTCCTGCGGCAGTGATATCGGGTTTTCGAGATGTAACAGCAGGTCGAGCAGCGCAAATGCTCCGGCCATAGCGGGGATGCATACGAAAAACAGCACCATCCGCAGCCATAGTTTTTCCGGAATATCCTTGCGCAGAATCTTCCATCCCCATATGAAAGGTATGATAACCAGCAGAAAACCGGCGGCACCTATGAGTTCCAGCGTAGGGCCGGCAAGCCATGCACCTGCGCTACCGGCCAGGTTGGTAGGTGGATTATCGGTAGCATGGTTGAATGAAGGATCGGCAGGATTATATGTCAGCAGCGCAGCAGCGGCAAATACTGCGAATCCCAGTATAAAAAAGCCGAATATCTCGGTTGCCCGGTTTTTGAAGAATGCCGTAAAACCGCTATCACCGCCAGACTTCCGGATTTTCCTCTTGGTCTTTTTCCTCGCTGCCATAATCTACCTGAATTAAGTTGCCAGTTATTAGTGAGTGGCTTGTAGTTAGAATCTTGTGGTTAATGTCATGCTGAACTTGTTTCAGCATCCATTTCTCCATTAGCCGTGGAGTGTATTGACGGATGGATCCTGAAACAAGTTCAGGATGACAACACTAGCCACGAGTCACTAGCCATTGATAAATAACCATCTACGTGATTAAGGCAGATTATAACATTCCGCTGCGGCAGACAAGATGTATTGTGTTTTTAAGTTGTTTGATATCAGGATTATACCTATAGACTAATAGCTATGACCAATCATTACGATATTCTCGTTATCGGCGGAGGGATTAACGGGGCCGGGATAGCCCGTGATGCTGCCGGACGTGGGTTGAAAGTGCTGCTCTGTGATAAGGCTGACCTGGGAGGAGCCACTTCCTGGGCCAGTACCAAGCTTATCCATGGCGGGCTGCGCTATCTGGAGCAGCATGAATTCCGGCTGGTACGGGAGGCGCTGAAGGAGCGTGATATATTGCTGCGGATTGCCCCGCATATCATTTGGCCGATGCGGTTTGTCCTGCCGCATAACAAGGCAATCCGACCGGCATGGATGATCAGGGCTGGTCTGTTTCTGTATGATTTAATCGGCGGGAAGAGTGTGTTGCAGAAGTCCCGTTTCGTCAGGCTGGATAAAAGCCCTTATAACGATCTGAAACCTGAATGGAAGAAGGGTTTTGTCTATTCCGATTGCGGGGTAAAGGATTCAAGGCTGGTGATTCTGAATGCTATGGATGCGAGGAATCACGGTGCGGTTATAATGCCGTATACCGAGCTGGTTTCCGCACACAGGATGCAGCATCACTGGCAGGCCGAGCTTAAAAGCGGCGGGCAGATTCATTCCGTAACTTCAAAAGCTGTTGTGAATGCAACCGGACCATGGGTTACGTCGGTTCTGGGGCGCATAGAGGGTGGTAAAAAGCGGGATATCAGGCTGGTGAAGGGCAGCCATATTGTTGTACCGAAGCTGTTTGATCATGACCATTCCTATATATTCCAGCAGGATGACGGCAGGGTGGTGTTTGCCATCCCCTATGAGCAGGAATTTACCCTTATCGGTACTACGGAAGAGGATTATCAGGGCGACCCTGCGCAGGCTGATATGTCGCAGGACGAGATGGATTATATGTGCAGGGCGGTGAACAGGTATTTCAGGAAGCAATTGTCAGCGAAGGATATTATATGGAGCTATTCGGGGGTGCGCCCACTGGTTGATGATGATTCGGCTGTGGCATCCAGGGTTTCCCGTGATTACGAACTGGAACTGGATGATGTGGACGGCCTGCCCTTGCTGAACGTGTTTGGTGGTAAGATTACCACCTACAGGAAACTTGCCGGGCAGGTTATGGATAAGCTGTCCGGCTATTTTGACTATAAATGCGGAAGCTGGACAGGGCAAAAACCACTGCCAGGCGGGGATATGGCAAATCCAGCAGAATATTTCGGGGAATTACGGGAAAAATATAACTGGCTGCCGGAAGGTGTGTTGCACAGATACGCCTATAATTACGGCACTCTATCAGAGAAAATTCTATCCGACAAAACAGATACGGAAGATATGGGAACCAACTTCGGGGATGGTGTTTTCGAGGCAGAGCTTGATTATCTGGTCAATAACGAATGGGCATCCGACATTAACAGCATAATCCGGAACCGCACCAAACTCGCCCTGCATATATCAGAACGAACCAAAGAAAAAATAGCAACTTGGCTGGAACGTAAATAAACTCATCCACACAACTCTTCGTATATTTTATTATGGATGCGAAGGGAGCTGCGGGTGGCAGGGGAGATGTGGTTTATTTCCTCTGCGGTGAGATATATCGGGTGGGTGATGAGGCAGTAATCATTCACCACGATTTTTCGGGTGCAGGAGATACTTGTCATCAGCGTTAGTAGCAGAATTCCGGATTTTATTGGCATGTCCAATCCTGTCGAGGATTTCCTCCTGCGATTCCTGTTCCTCTGCCTTTTTACCGGCGGCAAACGCCCCGAAAAGTGACAATCCACGCAGAATCACATCCCCAACCCAGCTTAAAATGGCAGTTATGAAATGTTTCATTACTGGATAAGGCTAAGAGAGTAGGATTCAACCCCTCCCGCTTGCGGGAGGGGCAGAAAATCTGCGCAATCTGTGATTGCCAGATTTTCAGGGAGGGAATGGTGAGTTAGTGGCTGTTGGTATTTGGCTGTTAGCTGTTGGTATTCCCCCACCAGAAATCTTGCGAAATCAAAGATTTCGAGATTTCTTGCCTCCCCCGCAAGCGGGGGAGGGCAGTAATTATTGACTACTTTCTTTAGCTTCACCACTTTTCTCAGCCAGGAAGAAGCCGATGATTCCGGCTATTCCTGTAACAGCATAGACGATATTCTGCCACAGGCCTTCATTCAGGCTGACGCCGAACACACCCAGCATTGCCGCCAGCGATGCATATGTTGACGGCTCCTTTAACCTGTCTATAATTTTCAGTATGAATTTCATTACTCCCCCGGGGTTTGAATTGCAATTACGCGAAGGAGTATAGCATGCACCTGTATATGGCCGGAAGTGTGGGAGTGGAGTTCAGAGTGCGGAATCCGGAGTTCAGTAATATTCTATCAGATTTAAATCCCCACTGAACTCTGAATTCAAAACTCCGGACTCTATTCAGGCAGGGAATCCAGTGGGGCGGAGGAGGCGGGGCCGTTATTACTGAACGGATCCTGGGTGTTGATACTGCCATCCTGCTCAACTTCCTCCTCATTATGCAATATGTCGTCTATTGCATTACTCATAGATTCATCAATAATCTGTTCTTCCTCAATAACTTCCGGTGTATCTTTCAACTCTCTGGAATTCTCGGATTCGGTGTCGATAAACACCCGCTCCGGCGCTCCTCTCTTATGATCGGGGGCAATGGAACGTCTAAGTAATACTATGCTTATCCGGCTATTCACCGGTGAATCGGGATTTTTTATATCAAGCGGGTCGTTGTCGGATTTGCCTACAACCTGCGCAATCTGCTCAACCGGCACACCAGACCGCACCAGTACCCGCCTTGTCGCATTGGCCCTGTCGGCCGACAGCTCCCAGTTACCGTAATTCCCGCCACGCTGTACCGGAATTGCACTGGTATGGCCGGTAATTGATATGTAATTATTCATCTTGCTCAGCACCTCGGCCAGCTTTTCCAGCGCATCGGTAACAGCCGGACGCAATACCGCCGTACCGGTTTCAAACATGGCTTCACCCTTGGTATCGGTAATCTGTATCTCCAGACCGTCCGGAGTCTTGCGCAGATTTACTGCACCTTCCAGACCTTCCTCCTCGGCAATCTCCCCGACATAGCGGGACAGCGCATCCTCGGCCTCACTTAACTCCCCGCCACCACTTTCACCTTCCGATTTCGCATGGTCACCAATTATCACCGCCAGTTTCTCACTGTCGGTTTCCATGGTCTCCACCTCAACTCTCTCGGTAACTTTTACTATAGGGCCGGCAGGAGTACCGCCGAAAACTATGCCCTTGTTAGTGTTCTTATCAGCGCCGATACCACTGGAAAGCGCTCCCTTACCGCCTCTGAAGCCGATTCCCATTTCACCCGAAATGCCGACGGTAGGTGCGAAATAATCGGCCAGACCGGCCAGATTCTCCGCCTCGGTAGCGTTCAACAGCCACATCAGCAGGAAAAACGCCATCATCGCAGTTACGAAATCGGCATAGGCCACCTTCCACGCACCGCCATGATGTCCGTGGCCGCCGCCTTTCTTGATTTTCTTGATTACGATACCGTCATCGGCCATGCAGCGAGCGTTAGCATAAAATTTTCAGACGGCAAGTAAAAATCGGGAAAACATATATTTATTGCTTGATAATCAACATAAATAGTGTTATTTAGGCCGCCCGAACCGGAATTATCCGGAATAAACACACAGGCGCTATACTTTCAGTGCTACGCAAATCGCCTGTGGAAGTGATAACTGAGAGGAAATATGTCAGCATTACCAAAATTTACCATGCGCGAGTTGCTGGAAGCAGGCGTGCATTTCGGACACAAGACCATGCGCTGGAATCCGCGCATGGAGCCGTATATCTTCGGTACCCGCCATAATATCCATATAATTGACCTGCAACAGACCGTGCCATTCCTGCACAGGGCGCTTGAGGTTGTACGGGATGTGGCGTCGAAAAACGGGCGTGTTCTGTTTGTCGGCACCAAGCATCAGGCATCCTCGATTATAGCCGATTCGGCCAAACGCTGCGGGCAGTATTATATAAATCATCGCTGGCTCGGCGGTATGCTGACCAACTGGAATACGGTTTCGGCTTCCATCAAGACTTTACGCAAGCTGGAATCGCAGCTTGAGGATCCGGAGCTGGTGCTTTCCAAGAAGGAGAGGCTGCAAATCAGCCGTCAGCTTGCAAAACTGGAGGCATCCCTCGGTGGAATCAAGGATATGGGCGGTATTCCGGATTTGCTGTTCATCATCGATACCAACAAGGAAAAAATTGCGATACAGGAAGCCAGAAAGCTTGGTATTCCTATAGTTGCAGTGGTTGATACCAACTGTAATCCGGAGAATGTAGACCATCTGATTCCGGGAAATGATGATGCAACCAAGTCGATTCAGCTTTATTGCAACCTGGTTTCGGATGCGATTCTGTCCGGTATTGAATCTGCGCTTGTGAAGTCGGGTGATGATGCCGGTGCGAAGACGGAGACTCCGGCAGAGCAGCTTCCTGACAAGGTGGAAAGCAAGGGGGGCAAAGGAGATAAGAAGGTTAAGGTGGAAACCAAGAAGTTTCCCAAGAAGGCAGGTGCAAAGGTAGGAGAAGAGAAGAAAGAGGATAAAAAACCTGCGAAGGAGACGGTTGCAAAAGAGGAAAAACCTAAGGAGGCCAAGGCTAAGAAATCTCCTGCGAAAAAAGCTGCGGATAAGTCTGATAAGGAAGATAAGAAAGCGGTGGAGAAAAAGCCGGCTACGAAGAAGGCTCCTGCGAAAAAGGCAGAGGAGAAAAAAACCGCACCGAAAAAGACTGCGGCCAAGAAGGACACAGCCAAACCCAAGGATAAGGATGATAAAAAGGAAGCCAAGGCTTCCTGATTTTATACAGGATGTCACCCCGGACGCATATTTTCTCTACATCTCTGATGTAGTTAGAAAATAGCGTTCTCGGGGTTATAAGCAAAGCTACGTGATTATGCAAATAACCCCGAGAATGGTGCTTTCTAAACGAAATCAAAGATTTCGAGAAACCATCCATCCGGGGTGACAGAAAACTAAAAAAGGAGAATTAAAATGGCGAGTATAACTGCGAGTGATATTAAAAAATTACGTGAGGCGAGCGGTGCGGGTATGATGGATTGCAAGAAGGCACTGGCGGAAACCGACGGTGACTTTGATGCTGCGAAGGACTGGCTACGCAAGAAGGGGCTTTCGGCTGCGGCGAAGAAGTCCGGCCGTGTTGCCACCGAAGGGCTGGTTGGAATTGCTGTGGAAGGCAGCAAGGCGGCTATTGTCGAGGTTAATTCCGAGACGGATTTTGTAGCCAAGAACGAGCAGTTCCAGAAGCTTGTCAGCGGTATAGCGAAGGCTGCTCTGCAATCTGGTGGTGACATTGAAAAGATGCAGAGTTGCACCTGCTCGGAAAGTAATAAAACCCTTTCAGAAATAATTACCGATAATATTGCCACGATTGGTGAGAACCTTACCCTGCGCCGTGCGGCTGCACTGGAGGCAGGGGAGGGGGTAGTGGCCACCTACATTCATAATGCGCAAGCTTCGAGTATGGGGAAAATCGGGGTACTGGTTGCGCTGGAATCGGCTGGTGACAAGGGAAAGCTTGAAGCACTCGGCAAGCAGATTGCGATGCATATTGCGGCGGCAAAGCCCGAATCGCTTACGATTGAAGGGGTGAATCAGGATAACCTTGCCCGTGAGAAGGCGATTTATGCAGATCAGGCAAGGTCTTCCGGCAAGCCTGAAAATATTATCGAGAAAATGGTTGAAGGCCGTATCCGTAAATATTATGAACAGGTGGTGTTACCCGAACAGCTTTTTGTAATCGACGGAAAAACCAGGATTTCCCAGGTGCTTAAGGATGCCGAAAAGGATGTCGGAGCGCCTGTGCAGATAGCGGATTTTGTACAATTTACACTAGGCGAGGGCATAGAGAAGGAAGAAACCGACTTTGCCGCTGAAGTAGCCGCCGCTGTGAGTGGCTAAAAACCCCTCCCGCTTGCGGGAGGGGCAAGAAATCTGAGAAAGCTTGCTTTCCAGATTTCTGGGGAGGGAATGATGCAGTGCTGAGTGCTGTGTGTTTGCAGCGGGAGACTCAGTACACAACACTCAGCACTTTGCACTTATTTATTCCCCCACCAGAAATCTTACGAAATCAAAGATTTCGAGATTTCTTGCCTCCCCCGCAAGCGGGGGAGGAGGGGGTAAACGCCACCCAACTACCAGAATTACAAGAAAAAAGTATATTTTAACAAAAAATTCATAAAAGCTTCATAAAACTGTAACATTTCTCTGGTATAGTGTTTTCATAAGGGCTGATGGGCAGCCTGCTAACTATAACAAAAAGGAGATAATTATGGATGAAAGAGAATCTAGGAAGCAAAAAATAATTCAGAATCAAACAGTCCTTCAAGGAAAGCAGATTGATAAGCTGAAAGAAATTGCAGAAAGCATCAAAATACCAGAAAACATGGGGGACGGAAGTTTCTCTATGGAGGGTATGGCAAAAGTCCTTGCAAAAAGCGAACTGCTGACTGCGATAAATTCCGGAGTTGTTAACAAAGTTGTTTCTACGCGTAACTTAAGGGCAAAACGTATGGAGACATTGCAAGGTGACGAGTATGGCAATGCTATTTCCCAAGCTTATACAATAGTAGGCAATGCGTTCGATGAGGCAGTGAAAGTTCCTGTGAAACAGGAAGAGAAAAGCTTTGCGGAAAAAGTTGTAAATCCAAAAGATTTGAACTCCGCACTTCACCTTTAGGCAGCCGCTAAAGATTAGGCTTGTTTAGCAGGGTGTGGTGCTATAACCTAAAACCTGTAACCCATAACCTTTCATGACCAAACCCAAATACAAGCGTATACTTCTCAAGCTTTCAGGTGAAGCGCTTATGGGTAATCAGCAATATGGACAGGATATCCCCACCGTCGACCGCATATGTGATGAAATAAAGGCCGTATGCGAGATGGGGGTTGAGGTATGCCTGGTTGTCGGCGGGGGCAATATTTTCCGCGGGATGAAAGCTGCCGAATCCGGTATGGAGCGTGCCAGCGCTGATTATATGGGGATGCTGGCGACGGTTATGAATGCGCTGGCAGTGCAGAATGTGATGGAGTCGAAGGGAATTGATACCCGTGTGCTTTCGGCGATAACCATGAATGCGGTGTGCGAGCCGTTTGTTCGCCGTCGTGCCAAGCGTCATATGGAGCGGGGAAGGGTGGTTATCTGCGCGGCAGGAACCGGCAACCCGTTTTTCACAACCGATACGGCGGCGGCGCTGCGTGCGGTGGAGCTGGAATGCGAGGCACTGTTCAAGGGCACCCAGGTTGACGGCGTATATTCAGCCGACCCCAAGACCAATCCCGATGCAAAGCGTTATGACAAGCTGGATTACCGCACTGTATTAGCGGAAGATTTACGGGTTATGGACGCTACCGCAATTGCGCTTGCCCGTGAGAACAGCCTGCCGATAGTTGTGTTTTCAATCCATACTCATGGCGGGTTTGCCGAGGCATTCTCCGGCAACGGCAAGTTTACGGTTATTGAGTAGCGATTGTTTATAATTTTTTTAAAAAGCTTAACACAACTGTAACATTTCTCTGGTATAATACACTCACATATAAGCTAGCAAATAGAGATAAAAAAATGAAAATGCCACAAAAATGGCCAGATAAAACCAAAAAAGGTTGGGAAGCCTTTTTGGGTGAAAAAACAGTTACTATGGAAGGGTGGCTACAATCTGACTTTTATCTAGAAGCAAGATCAAAACATGGTGCAAATTTAGTAGCTTTTGCTATTGAAATAACCCTTGGAAATAATGGTGGTGTTGGCTGGATACATGGTGCAAATAGAATGCAACATGAGGGCAAAGAATATGTATATATTGATTCAGAAAATACATGGGACTTAAAATCAATAGATGATTATTCGAGAGATTTTATAAAAACTGCAATTGAAATAGAAAAAAAGCCATTCTTTGGATGAAAAAGAGCTGCATAGTATAGCGTCCAGAATGCGGGAAATAAGAAATAGTTTACGGTACTCTAAATCAAAAAAAGAAATAGACTTTGATACCGCTCTCAGAGAATTACAAAAAGAATATGGGGTTGTTTTGGAAAAAGATGAAGATGATTTGTATAAAAACTCTCAAAAAAGATCAGTCGAAAAAGAAAAGTTGGATAAAAAGTTCAAAATCGGTACAAAAGGCAGTGGTCTAAATGTTAATGGTTAAACCACTTATTTCACCGATGACGGATAATCTTAAAATAGCATTGGCACAGTTGAATCTTACCGTCGGTGATATTGCAGGTAATTGCCGTAAAGTCCTTGCTGCCCGCGATAAAGCGGCAGGGCAGGGGGCTGACCTGGTCGTATATTCCGAGCTCTGCATAACCGGCTATCCTCCTGAAGATCTGGTACTCAAGACTTCCTTCCGCAAGGCCGCTATGGAAGCGGTTTACAATCTGGCGAAAGCAACTTCTGATAATAGAACCGCAATGCTGGTCAGTGCGCCCTGGGAAGAGGGGGGTAAAATATATAATGCGGCCTTCCTGCTTGCTGACGGCGGGATTCAGCATAAGCAGTTCAAGTATGACTTGCCCAATTACGGTGTGTTTGATGAGAAGCGGGTGTTTGATACCGGAGAGCTTCCCGAGCCGTTTAAATTCCGGGGAATCCGGCTTGGGCTGATGGTTTGCGAGGATATGTGGAGTGATGATGTGCCGTCTGCCATGAAAAAGGCGGATATATTGATTTCGGTAAATGCCTCACCATTTGAAGTCGGTAAACACAAAAAACGTCTGGAGCGGGCGAAAGCTGCGGCGAAAGTTACCGGCAAACCGGTGATTTATCTTAACCAGATTTGCGGACAGGATGATCTGGTGTTTGACGGTGATTCTTTCATACTTCCGCCACAGGATTTTGATAATGCGCTGGATGTGCATGACGGGCTTTCGGTACGGCTGTCGCGCACACAGGAAGTACTGGAAATTACCGATTGGAGAAAAAGGCACTCCGGCTGGGCATGTGCAGAAGGGACACGTGAGATTTATGATTCCGAAGAGCAGGTTATTTATCAGGCGATGGTGCTGGCACTGCGTGATTATGCGGAAAAGAACGGTTTTCCGGGTGTGTTAATCGGCATGTCCGGCGGAATAGATTCGGCGCTTACGGCGGCAGTAGCGGTGGATGCGCTTGGAGCGGAAAGGGTACGGCTGGTTATGATGCCGTCGCGCTATACTTCTGCCGAGAGTGTGCGGGATGCCGAGGAATGTGCGCAAAAGCTGGGGGTACGGCTGGATAACATCCCGATTGAGGATATGTTTGAGGCGTATGAAAATATGCTGGCACCGCTTTTTACAGGGCTTCAGCCGGATACAACCGAGGAAAACCTGCAATCGCGGATACGAGGCGCATTGCTTATGGCGCTGAGTAACAAGTTCGGGCATATGGTAATGGCGACCGGCAATAAATCCGAGATGGCAACCGGCTACGCAACGTTATATGGTGATATGTGCGGCGGCTATTCGGTATTGAAAGATGTGTATAAAACGCAGGTTTTTACACTGGCAAGGTGGCGGAATAAATATATGCCGGAAAACAGTGCTGCAGGTGGGCTTGATGGAGAAATTATACCGCAGAATATTATCTCCAAACCACCGACGGCTGAACTGCGTCCGAACCAGACCGACCAGGACAGCCTGCCCCCTTACGAAATTCTTGACGATATTTTGATAAAGATTATTGAGCAGCGTATGCAGGCTGAGGATATTATAAAATCCGGCCATAATGCAGCGGTAGTGGAGAGGATACGCAAGATGCTCTATGCAGCGGAATATAAGAGGCGGCAATCCTGTCCGGGTGCAAAGATTTCCGCCCGTCCCTTCGGCCGCGACCGCCGCTATCCGATCACTAACAGGTTTTTTTGATAAAAGGAAAGTGTTTAATCATCCTTTATACTGCTACATCCCAACATCCTCATGAAAATGTGGTACAGTAGGATATAATTTCTACTTTTTGACCTACATCACATTTCTCTGAATAGATTTGGACATAATGACCGCGAAATAGTGAGCAACCAAAGCTGAGGTGCTTAATAATGAGCTTAAAAAATGTAACTTCAGGTCAACAAATTCAGGCTCTAACCGCCAGTACATTGGCGTTTACTGTCTGTTTTGCTGTCTGGACCATTTTTTCTATCATCGGCATCAAAATTAAAGCTGAGTTAGGGCTGAGCGATACGCAATTCGGTATTCTGGTTGCTACTCCGGTACTTACCGGTTCTTTGAGTCGTATTTTTTTGGGTGTGTGGGCGGATCAATATGGTGGTCGAGTCATTTTTACTTTGCAAATGCTAGCAACTGCAGTGGCGACTTATTTACTGACCATGGCCACGACTTATCCTGTATTTCTGCTAGCGGCACTAGGAGTTGGTCTGGCCGGAGGTGGTTTTGCGGTGGGCGTACAGTATGTCTCCACCTGGTATCCTAAGGAAAAAACAGGCACGGCACTTGGTATTTTTGGAGCAGGTAATGTAGGGGCAGCCGTCACAAACTTCGGCGCACCGATTCTTCTGGCTGCTATGGGTGGTGAGTGGCAGGGGGTTGCACAAATCTATGCTGTGGTAGTTGCTATGACAGCAATTCTGTTTTTCCTCTTTACGAAAAATGATCCCGCCTCGCAGGAACGAAAAGAGCGTGGTGTGGAACGTGTTCCCTTCGTGAAACAGCTGGAGCCTCTTAAGAATCTACAAGTATGGCGTTTTTCTCTTTATTACTTTTTCGTGTTTGGTGCATTTGTTGCGCTCGCACTCTGGTTACCTCGCTACTATGTCGGGGCTTATGGGCTTGATCTTGCTACAGCAGGTATGCTTACCGCTTGTTACGCGATGCCTGGCAGTGTCTTCCGTGCACTTGGTGGCTGGATGTCAGATAAATGGGGAGCACGTGCCGTTATGTATTGGACCTTCATTGCCAGCATTGCTTGTACGTTTGTCATGTCTTATCCTGAAACAAGGTATACTGTGAACGCTATCGGGAATTCATCTGTCATAAAGAATGTGGAGATGGTTGACGGTGCTGCTATGGTTGAAATCTCTAATGTTGCTGAAGCGCTTTCTAAAGTTGACAAAGAGGCTGCTTTCAGTCGTTTGTCTGTTGCTGGGAAAATTTCCGTCGATGAGCTTGCTTCTATTTTTAGTACCATAGGTGAGTTGAATGCTGTCTATGATAGAAAGAAAAATATAGTGCAAATCATCGCCCAGAAAACACTAGATTTCAGCTTTGGTATTCCTTTGTGGCTGTTTGTTAGCTTAAGTGTGATTCTTGGTTTTTTTATGTCTTTGGGTAAGGCAGCGGTCTATAAGCACATCCCTGTTTATTATCCAAATCATGTCGGCTCTGTTGGTGGTATGGTAGGATTAATTGGTGGGCTAGGTGGCTTTTTCCTGCCTATTACCTTTGGAATTATGAACGACTTCATCGGCGTATGGACCAGTTGTTTCATGCTACTTACCGTTATTATTTTTATTGCTCTTGCTTGGATGCATTTTGCCATTCAGCGTATGGAGCGCAAACAACATCCAGAGCTTCGTGGGCCGAAGTTCCTACCTGAACTGGCGACAGAAGAAGAAACTATTATGGCATTTCTTGAAAGCGAAGCATTACGGCAGCGCAGTGAGTTGCTAGCGCAGGAAAGTCAGCAGATGGAACAGCGTGCCGCTATGCTCAAGATGCAAAGCGAAGAAATGTTAGCAAAAAGCGAAACAATGGTCAAAGTATAAAGGAGAATTAATAATGGCAAAAGATCTACAAAACTGGAATCCTGAAGACGAACAGCAATGGCAATCATACGGAAAGTCTGTTGCTAACCGTAACTTGTGGATTTCTATTCCGAGTCTCTTGTGCGGTTTTGCTGTATGGCTATATTGGGGTATCATTACTGTGCAAATGCTCAATTTGGGTTTTCCCTTCAGCAAGCCGGATTTATTTTCTTTAATGGCAATTGCTGGGCTATCTGGCGCGACACTGCGTATTCCCAGCTCTTTTTTTATCCGTTTGGCAGGTGGACGGAATACCATCTTCCTGACTACCTCGCTTCTGATTTTGCCAGCGTTAGGCACAGGTATAGCACTTCAAGACTCTAATACTCCATTATGGCATTTCCAGTTACTTGCGCTGCTTTCTGGTTTTGGCGGCGGAAATTTTGCTTCTTCCATGTCCAATATCAGTTTCTTTTTTCCCAAGCGGGTTCAGGGCTATTCGTTGGGTATGAATGCTGGGCTGGGAAATTTTGGTGTGACTACCATGCAAATTCTGGTACCTTTAGTCATGACGATAGCGGTGTTTGGGGGGGAATCTATGATCCTGCAAAATACTAGTGGTACTTTGATTGGTAAAATAGAGGCCGGTTCTGAAACCTGGATTCAGAATGCCGGGTATATCTGGCTGTGCTTTTTGGTCCCTCTAGCATTTGCTACATGGATTGGTATGAATAATATCATTGATGATCATGTGTCACCAAATATTGATTCCACAGCCAGTGCTTTCTTCAAAATTATTGTGATGCTTGGTATTGGGCTAGCTATTGCAGCAGCAGGACTTTATCTTATGTTACCAGAAAGAGCCAATGGCATGGGACTGGAACTGAATAAATGGATTGTCCTGCCATTGGTTATCGCTGCCACTGTGTTTGTGCTGAAATTATTGCCGCTGGGTGGTGCCTATAAAAAAGGGATGAAACGGCAATATCGCATTTTTAACAACAAACATACTTGGGCCATGACAGTTATCTACACAATGACATTTGGTTCATTTATCGGATATTCTGCAGCGTTGGCACTGTCCATTAAGGTGATATTCGGCTTCCAGCATCTGATTGTGGATGGGGTGATGACTCACGACACCATCAACCCCAACGGTCCTTCTGCACTTATGTTTGCTTGGATGGGGCCATTTATTGGCGCATTGATTCGTCCTGTTGGCGGCAAGATTGCTGATAAGATGGGGGGGGCACTGGTCACGCAGATTATCTCTGTTGTCATGGTAGCTAGTGCGTTGGGTGTGGCCTACTTCATGAAAGCAGCCTATGCCTCAGCCACACCGGAGGATTATTTCTACCCATTCCTGATTTTGTTTTTGGTTCTTTTTGCCGCAACTGGGATCGGTAACGGTTCTACATTCCGTACCATTGCCATGGTGTTCGACAAGGAACAAGCTGGGCCAGTGCTGGGATGGACATCTGCCGTGGCGGCGTACGGTGCCTTTATTATTCCCAAAGTGTTTGGTGAGCAAATTAAGGCGACCACGCCAGAAATTGCACTCTACGGATTCGCTATTTTCTACACGGTATGCATCGTTATTAACTGGTGGTTCTACCTGCGTAAGAACGCCTATGTGAAAAATCCATAAAAGTAAGGGGTTATAAAATGAGCCATATTATAGATAAATTGACATTTTTTACCGACAAAGCTCCCGAAAAATTTTCGGAGGGGCACGGAATTACTACGGAAGAAAACCGTGATTGGGAGCGTGTATATCGTGAACGCTGGTCGCATGACAAGGTTGTGCGCTCTACCCATGGCGTAAACTGCACTGGCTCCTGTAGTTGGAAAATTTATGTGAAGAACGGTTTAGTCACATGGGAAACGCAACAGACAGACTATCCGCGTACACGCCCTGACCTTCCCAACCATGAGCCACGTGGTTGTTCCCGTGGTGCCAGCTATAGCTGGTATCTTTACAGTGCGGCACGTTTAAAATATCCGATGGTCCGCTCCCGTTTGCTGAAATTGTGGCGGGCTGCCAAGGCAAAACATAGCGATCCCGTTGATGCATGGGAAAGCATTGTCACAGTTCCCCAAAAAGCAAAAGAGTATAAGAAAGTGCGTGGCTTGGGTGGTATGGTACGTGCTACCTGGAGTGAGGTGAACGAGATTATTGCTGCCTCTAATGTCTATACGGCAAAAACTTATGGGCCAGACCGTATTATCGGTTTCTCACCGATTCCTGCTATGTCAATGGTGTCTTATGCAGCGGGTAGTCGCTATTTATCACTCATCGGTGGTACCTGCATGAGCTTTTATGATTGGTATTGCGACTTACCTCCTTCCAGCCCACAAACCTGGGGTGAGCAGACCGATGTGCCAGAAAGTGCGGATTGGTACAATTCCTCCTATATCATTGCATGGGGGTCAAACGTACCGCAAACACGTACGCCTGATGCACACTTCTTTACAGAGGCTCGGTACAACGGTACAAAGACCGTGGCTGTAACACCAGATTATAGCGAGGTAGCCAAACTTTCTGATAATTGGTTGCCGGTGCGTCAGGGTACGGATTCAGCGCTTGCTATGGCGATGGGGCATGTGATTCTTAAAGAATTTCACTGTGCGGGTAAAAGCGAATATTTTGATGATTACTGCCGCATGTATACCGATATGCCCTTCCTGATCATGCTGGAAGGGCATGATGATGGCTATGTGCCGAGCCGCACGCTGCGTGCTTCTGATTTTAAAGGTGCGCTTGGAGAAAAGAAAAATTCAGAATGGAAGCCGGTTATTGTTGATGCCAATACGAATGAGGTGGTAGTGCCAAATGGCACCATTGGTTCGCGCTGGGATGAAAGTAGAAAATGGAATCTAGAAGCCAAGAATTTGGCAGATGGATCAGAAGTCTGGCCGCAAACCACGTTTATTGATGGTGCTGATGAAGTTGTATCGGTTAAGTTCCCATATTTTGGTAATCTGGAAAATGACCAACCCATTTTCACACATACCAATCATGAGAGTGTGCTAGTGCGTAACGTACCGGCAAAGCGCATTAAACTTGATGACAAGACAGAAGTATTGGTGGCTACTGTCTTTGACCTGATGGTGGCAAATTATGGCATTGATCGTGGTCTTGATAGTGGAAACGTTGCAACTTCACTGGAAGATGATATTCCTTATACCCCAGTATGGCAGGAGAAAATTACAGGCGTACCGGCCGATCTGGTGACGCGTATCGCCCGTGAATTTGCAGATAATGCTGATAAAACTCATGGTCGCTCGATGGTAATCTTAGGTGCGGCCATTAACCACTGGTATCATATGGATATGATCTATCGTGGTATTATCAATATTCTAATGATGTGTGGATGTATCGGTAAATCCGGTGGTGGCTGGTCACACTATGTTGGCCAGGAAAAATTACGCCCACAAACAGGGTGGCAGCCTTTAGCCTTCGCCTTAGATTGGCATCGCCCGCCACGTCACATGAATTCCACCAGCTTTTTCTATAACCACTCCAACCAGTGGCGTTACGAGAAGCTGGAGATCGATGAAATTCTCTCTCCATTGGCTGACCCTAATAAGTGGAATGATTACTCGCTGATTGATTGCAATGTACGCTCCGAACGCATGGGATGGTTACCTTCCGCACCGCAGCTGGAAGAAAATCCGCTAGCGCTCACCAAAACAGCACAGAAAGCTGGTAAGGACAGCAAGGAGTATGTGGTCGATCGATTGAAATCCGGATCGCTTCGGTTCTCCTGTGAAGATCCGGATGATCCGCGAAACTTTCCACGTAACCTGTTCGTCTGGCGTTCTAATCTACTGGGGTCTTCCGGTAAAGGGCATGAATATATGCTCAAACATTTGCTGGGAACATCTCATGGCGTACTTGGCAAGGATTTGGGTGAGCTGGGTGGTAAGAAGCCTCAGGAAGTAGTCTGGCACGATCAGGCTCCTGAAGGAAAGCTCGATCTAATAGTCACGTTGGATTTCCGTATGTCCACAACCTGCGTCTATTCCGATATCGTGCTGCCGTCGGCAACGTGGTATGAGAAGAATGACCTGAATACTTCTGACATGCACCCCTTTATTCATCCGCTGTCACGAGCGGTTGATCCTGCATGGGAGTCACGTAGTGACTGGGATATTTATAAGGGTATTGCCAAGAAGTTCTCTGAGTTGTGTGAAGGCCATTTGGGAGCAGAAAAAGATTTGGTAGCCTTGCCTATTCTACATGATACCCCCGCAGAACTGGGACAGCCTTTTGAGGTACAGGAATGGAAAAAAGGTGAGGTTGATCCGATTCCTGGCAAAACTATGCCAGCTTTGATTGAGGTGGAACGTGATTATCCAGATACCTATAAAAAATTCACCGCACTTGGACCTTTAATGACCAAGATTGGTAATGGCGGTAAAGGTATCGCCTGGAACACAGAGAAAGAAGTCCATTTCCTCGGCGAATTAAACCGATTGGTAACGAGAGAAGGGGTTGCTAAAGGATTGCCGCGTATTGAGTCGGATATTGATGCTACGGAAGTAGTGTTATCACTCGCACCGGAAACGAATGGTCAGGTGGCCGTGAAAGCATGGGAAGCTCTGGGTAATTTTACCGGGCGTGACCATACCCATCTGGCTAAACCGAAGGAAGAAGAGAAAATCCGTTTCCGCGATATTCAGGCACAGCCGCGTAAAATCATCTCTTCACCGACATGGAGTGGTCTGGAAGATGAGCATGTCAGCTATAATGCGGGATATACCAACACCCATGAGCTGATCCCGTGGCGTACACTCACCGGCCGTCAGCAATTCTATCAGGATCACGAATGGATGCGTGATTTTGGAGAGTCTCTCTGCGTCTATAAGCCGCCGGTAAACACCAAAACCGTTGCGCCAGTGATTGATCGGCATGGCAAGGGAAGCAAGCAGGTTGTGCTGAACTGGATCACACCTCACCAAAAATGGGGTATTCATAGTACCTATTCAGAAAACCTGTTGATGCTGACACTCAATCGCGGCGGGCCAGTGGTCTGGATCAGTGAGATTGATGCCAGTAAGATCGGCGTTAAGGATAATGACTGGATTGAGCTGTATAACACCAACGGTGCTATCTCAGCACGGGCGGTGGTGTCTCAGCGCGTGCCGGAGGGCATGAGCATGATGTACCACGCACAGGAAAAGATAATCAACACGCCGGGGTCTGAGACAACTGGGCAACGTGGGGGGATTCACAACTCTGTTACACGGGCGGTAGTCAAGCCGACACACATGATTGGCGGTTATGCGCAACTGGCCTACGGCTTCAACTATTACGGTACGGTTGGTTCGAATCGTGATGAGTTTGTGATTGTTCGCAAAATAGAAAAGGTCGATTGGTTGGATGACGGAACGCCTAACCTGAATCATGAGGAGGTTGCATAATGAAGATACGTGCACAAATTGGAAAAGTCCTGAATCTGGATAAATGTATCGGCTGCCACACCTGTTCGGTAACGTGTAAGAACGTCTGGACTTCACGTCAGGGTGTGGAATATGTATGGTTCAACAACGTGGAAACCAAACCGGGCGTGGGTTATCCCAAAAAATGGGAAGATCAGAAAGTCTGGAATGGTGGCTGGGAGCGTAAAGCAAGTGGTGACATTGCACCTAAAATGGGTGGCAAATTTCGCCTGCTGGCCAAAATATTTGCTAATCCCGATTTGCCGGAGATTGATGATTATTACGAGCCCTTCACTTTTGAGTATGAACGGTTGCAAAAAGCGCCGGAATCCAAGGCAATGCCGACAGCCCGTGCCCACTCCATGATTACGGGCAAGAAAATGGAAAAACCCGAATGGGGACCAAACTGGGAAGAAATTCTTGGTGGTGAGTTTGAAAAACGTCGTGAGGATTATAATTTTAAAAATTTTAAGGATGTGGAGGCCAACATTTACGGCCAGTTCGAAAACACCTTCATGATGTATCTGCCGCGTCTTTGTGAGCACTGCCTGAACCCAACCTGTGTGGCATCCTGCCCATCTGGTGCAATATATAAACGTGAGGAAGACGGTATTGTCCTCATTGATCAGGATAAATGTCGCGGCTGGAGGATGTGTGTTTCCGGTTGCCCATACAAGAAAATCTACTTCAACTGGCAATCGGGTAAGTCAGAAAAATGTACCTTCTGCTATCCGCGTATTGAAGCGGGTGATCCAACGGTGTGCTCAGAAACCTGCGTAGGGCGGATTCGTTATTTAGGTGTACTGCTTTATGATGCTGATCGCATTAAGAAAGCAGCTAGTGTTGAAGACCCGGAAGATCTCTACCAGGCGCAATGCGATATCTTCCTTGATCCGTTCGACCCAGAAGTGATTGCCCAGGCGAAGGAAGATGGTGTGCCGGATAGCTGGATTACGGCTGCACAGAATTCGCCGGTCTATAAGATGGCAATGGAGTGGAAAGTTGCATTTCCGTTACATCCGGAATATCGCACCCTGCCAATGGTATGGTATATTCCGCCGCTATCGCCCATCAATAATGCAGCGGCAAATGGTCAGATCGAGATGAACGGAGTAATTCCCGATGTCCACAAACTGCGGATTCCGGTAAAATATCTGGCCAACCTGCTCACGGCAGGGAAGGAAGAACCGGTTGTCCACGCGCTGGAGAGGATGATTGCCATGCGGGAATATATGCGGGCTAAGAATGTGGAAGGCGTTAATAGTACTGATATTCTCGATCAGGTAGGTCTGGATGAGCCAATGGTCGATGATATGTACCGCATCATGGCATTGGCCAATTATGAAGATCGCTATGTGATTCCGACCAACCATCGTGAGTATGCCGGAGAAACACCGTTTGATAACGAAATCGCATTTGACGTGCGTTCTTCATGCGGGTTCAGCTTCGGTAATGGTTGTTCCGATGGACAAAGTAAAACCAGCCTCTTTGGTGCTAAGACTCATAAAAATACGATGAGTGGTAATATACCTAAAACGTCTGTTTCCGGGTTGGAATGCGATTCAGGTGGTTGCGGGAGTTGCTCATGAAAACATTTAAAACATTAGGTTTGTTAATCACTTATCCAGAAGGAAGCCTGTATGAGGTGTCCGGTGAGGTCATAATATTGTTGCGCGAAGAGGCATTATTGCCAGAAAAGTCAATAAAGCGAATTGAAAAGTTTCTGACAAGTCAGATAAGCAAAGATCTTTTAGAGGTTCAAGAAGATTATGTGGAAACCTTTGACCGGGGACGCGCCCATTGTCTGCACCTGTTTGAGCATATCCATGGTGAATCACGTGACCGGGGCCAAGCCATGGTGGATTTAATCGACACCTATGCATCCAAAGGGCTTTACATTAATAATAATGAGCTGCCAGATTATTTGCCGTTATTCATGGAATATTTGTCCCGCTGTACATTTGAAGAAGCAAGCGGTCTGCTTGGGGAGGCTATTGATGTGATCGCCATGATTAGTACAAAGCTAAAGAAGCGCAAATCACCTTATGCGGAAGTGTTTGCAGCTATTGAAGTTCTTTCTGCTGTTAAACCCGATCAGGTAAAAATTAAAGAGGCATTGGAAGCGGTTCCCAAAGACCCTGAAACACTGGAAGAACTGGATAAAGAATGGCAGGAAGCGAAGGCCTTTAGTGGTGACCCGCTCGCCGATTGCGATACATGCAATGCTTTCCCTAATGCGACAGAAACTTTACAGAAAATGGCAGGAGGTACATCATGACAGCTGATTTTACCCATCAATTCTTTTTTGGCTATTACCCTTATATATGTCTGACAGTGTTCGTGCTAGGGAGTATTCTGCGCTATGATCGTGACCAGTATACTTGGAAGGCTGATTCAAGTCAGTTGCTACGCAAAAAAGGTATGCGAATTGGCAACAACCTGTTTCATTTAGGGATAATTCTGCTGTTCTTTGGCCATCTTGTCGGGCTGCTTACACCACATGAGGTGTATCATCACTTCATGGATGCAGGTACTAAGCAGTTAATGGCCATGGTAGCGGGCGGTATTTTTGGTACAATCTGTTTTGTTGGAATGACCATGCTACTTTTCCGCCGTCTGTTTGATCCGCGTATCCGTACCACCAGTAAACCTTCGGATATTCTCATTCTTCTGGTGCTGTATGTGCAGCTTATTTTGGGTCTGATTACCATCCCATTCTCCGCACAACACATGGATGGTACTTCGATGATTGCGCTTGCTAACTGGGCGCAGTATATCGTGACTTTCCGTGCCGGTGCGGCTGATTTCGTGGTTGAGGAGGCATTGATCTTTAAACTTCACCTGGTGTTGGGAACGACTATATTCCTGCTCTTTCCTTTCACCCGTATGGTGCATGTATTTAGTGGCATTGCAGCGCCACTAAAGTATTTGTCACGCTCTGGTTATCAAATTGTACGTAAACGTTGGTAGAGGGAAAAACAATGCCAATTATTGTTAATAATGTTGAAATTACCGATGCTGAAGTGCATGCTGAAATGCAATATCATCCGGCAGCGTCCATTGAGGCTGCGCGTCATAAAGCGACACAGGCACTTGTTATCCGGCAGTTATTACTACAAGCAGCTAAGGACAGAAAATTGCTGGATAACCCTGAGCGTGCAGATATTAAAAAAACCGAGGAAACCATTGATATGCTCATTCAGCAAGAAGTGATCATTCCACAAGCGGATAAGAAAAGCTGCAAGCGCTATTACGAGCAGAACATGGAACGGTTTATCGATAAACGTACCCATCAGTTGTTACCTTTCGACAGCGTCTTTTCTTATATCAGAGACTATCTCCATGCCCGTTCCCTGCAAGCTGGCATTAACCAATACATAAAACTGTTGGTAGGAAAAGCACGCATTGTAGGATTTGATCTGGAGGGAAGCGATGGCTCGCTGATGCAGTAAAATGGAGGTAGAATGTAATTGTTTAGCAAGTAAGTGACAGATATTTACGTTGCTGTAGACGGTGCTTTCTTCAAGGATTGCCCCCCGCAATTATGGTATTTCCTAATTTTACTTACGTAAAATTACGCTCGCTACGCGGTGGAATCCCTGCTTCGCAGGTCTTTATAGTATTTCCAACTAAAATTGGGAATACTATAAATGGAAATCAGGGGGATGAATAAGGAATCATTCAACCGACTGATTGAGGGGGATTGAAAATTTTGCAAGGACTATACCGGTAGGAAATGCTATATATTCTGCTTGTCTTGCTTTAAATAAGGCAGAATAATAATCCAACTAAAACTCTAGATCACCCATCACTTTTCTCATGGAACAGGCTGTGGAAGACGGATTGGGGGTATTCTTCATGGCGGAACTGGTTGATTACACGGTTTATTTCATGTTCGGGGGTACCGATTGAAGTGAGAATCGCCCGCCCCAGCATTAAACTGGATTCAAACGCCTCGGCCACAACAACAGTCGCCCCGTCCTTCAGCAGCGTTCTGGCATGCTCACGGTCCCATGCGCGGGCAATCACCGGCATATCGGGATATGCCTTGTGGATAGCGGTGATTGTACGTTCTGCAATATCCTTTTTGCTGACGGTGACAATAACCATCTTCGCCCGCTCAATACCTACCGATTTCAGGATCTCCATCTTGCTTGCATTACCGTAATAGATCGGCACGCCCTCCTGATACGCCGCCCTGACAGTACGTGAGTCAGTATCAACCGCTATGAAATTATGCATATCCTCGGCAGCAAGCAATGCACATACCGTCTTGCCGACCCGCCCGTACCCGGCAACTATAATATGGTTATTCAGGTCGGATGTATCCTGCTCGATTTCGTCATTATCAAGGTTAAGTGAACCCTGCTTGTCCAGCCGTTGTGCCAGCCTGTGCCCCAATGCTGCAAGTAACGGGGTCATGGCCATCGAAAGCGCAACTACTATCAGGAGTATCTGCGCCAGAATTGGTTCTAATGTTCCCTGATCGGCTGCCAGTGCGAATAGTACAAAAGCAAACTCACTACCCTGCGACAGAACCAGTCCGGAATTTATCGCCGCTCCGGGGCGAAAACGGAATGCACGGGCAAGCAGGGCAATCACCAGCGCCTTACCCAGAACAAGCAATATTGTCAGCCAGGTAATTGCATATATCTTGTTCTCCAGCAGACGGAAATCTATCGACATACCGATAGTCATGAAATACAGCCCCATCAGTATCCCCTTGAATGGCTGTATGTCGGTTTCCACCTGGGGGCGGAATTCGGTTTCGGCCACCAGCAGTCCTGCTATAAATGCCCCAAGCGCCAGTGATAAACCGCCCTGATCGGCTGCCCATGCCGCTGCCAATACTATCAGCAATGTAGTGGCGGTGAATAATTCCTGGCTTTTCAGCGAACCGACCGCATGGAATATCGGACGCAGCAATTGCCGTCCCGCCAGGAATATAACTACCAGCGCTATCACAGCTTTCAGAAAGGCATCCAGCACAACCTCAACCAGACTGGATTCCGGCTGGTTAAGCAGTGAAAGCATGATAAGCAGCGGGATTACCGCCAGATCCTGTAATATAAGCACTGCAAAAGCCAGCCGTCCTACCTGTGTGGCCTGCTCATTGCGCTCCTGCAATACCTGAAGCGTAATAGCAGTAGAGGAGAGCGCCAGCCCGCCGCCGATTATTATCGCAGTCTCGGCGCTTGTACCGGAGGAATAGGCAATAATCCCGATTATAAGCGAGCTGATAAATACCTGCATCGTTCCGAAGCCGAATACATGACGGCGCATCGATTGCAGACGGTCGAAAGTCAGCTCCAGACCGATTGCAAATAACAGGAAAACAATACCGAACTCCGCAATATATTTTGTGTTTTCAATATCCTTTATGATAGAAAAGCCATACGGGCCTACCAGCCCGCCGGCTATCAGATATCCGATAACTGGACTAAGATGAAACCGCTTGAATACGGTAACAATAACCACCGCCGCAAGCAGCAGAATCAGTATTTCCTGTAGGTTCGAGCCGTGCATGTCTGGAGTCAGGAGTTTAGGAAAACAGGAATTTAAGAATACAGAAATATATAAATATGAGAAATTTCCTGCTTTCTTATTTTCTTCTACACAACTTACAGTATTTTGTTATTTATGAAAACGCAATATTTTGTCCGTATGGAACATGAACAAAATTGAAGTAAAAAATATATCTCATAAATATGATGACGGGCTTGTGCTGGAGGATGTAAACCTTACTGTCGGTGAGGGAGAGGTGGTGTGTCTGCTTGGGCCGTCGGGATGTGGAAAGTCTACCTTGCTGCGGGTTATAGCTGGTCTGGAAACTCCTGTAAGCGGAGAGGTGCTCGTAAATGGTGAGAAAATGACCGGGCAGGGGACTTTTATCCCGCCGGAAAAACGTAATATAGGTATGGTTTTTCAGGCTCCTGCGCTTTTCCCCCATATGACGGTACTGAAAAATGTTATCTTTGGAATCAGGGGAAAGAAGAGTAGAGAAGACTGTCGGAATATCGCTATGCAACGGCTGGATATGGTGGGGATGGCGGATATGGCAGAGCGCTTTCCGCACCAGCTTTCGGGAGGTGAACAGCAGCGGGTAGCATTGGCCAGGGCACTGGCTCCCGAACCGCAAATTATGTTACTGGACGAACCCTTTGCCAATCTCGACAGTATATTACGTAAACAGGTGCGGCGGGATACCATGCAATTGCTGCAATCACTCGGTATTGTTGTGTTACTGGTAACACATGACCCTGAAGAGGCGTTGCATACGGCTGATCGAATATATGTGATGCAGAGCGGCAGGATTGTTCAAAGCGGCCTGCCGGAAGAATTATATCTAAGGCCGAAGAATAAATTTGTCGCCGGATTTTTTGGAGAGTTGAACGAGATTGATATTATAGTCAGGGGAGGGGAGGCGGATACCCCCTTCGGCAAGGTGGATATAAGGGAGGCTGCATGTCATAATGTTGGTAATGAGGCTTGTGAGGATATTGCTGACGGTACCGAAGCAAAAATCTATATCAGGCCGGAAGCATTATTGTTGGTAAATCAGGAAGATTGTGATATTGAAGCGGTGGTTGAGGATGTAAAATTTCTGGGAATAACCAGTGTAGTTGGTGTACGGCTTGCAGACGGGAAGCGGTTGCGCTTGCGAAGTTCACAAGTTGCTATGCCCAGGGCAGTAGTAGGCGAGAGGGTGTTTATAAAATTGGACAGAGGACAGGTTTTTATTTTTGGCAAGGAGTAGAAATCGGGAGTATAAAAAATGGTTTGTTGTCATCCTGAACTTGTTTCAGGATCCATTTTTCCAATGTACGAATTTTGGTTACAGTAGATCAAGCTTTGTATTTTGAAAAATATAATCGTAATTTATTAATCAGAAAGATTATGATGGATGGATCCTGAAACAAGTTCAGGATGACAAACTCCATATAAGGCATTTATTGGTTAAAGGAGGAAAAAATCATGGGAAATATAGGTGTATGGCAGTTAGTGCTGATTGTACTGATTGTACTGATTGTATTTGGTGCAGGAAAATTACCCAAGGTTATGGGTGATGTCGGTAAGGGGATGCGTAATTTGAAGAAGGAGATGAAGGATGATGGGAAAGAGGATGACAAATCATAATCTTAACATTCAACACGCAGCACTTTAAACCATAAAAAAAGGGGATGCAAGCATCCCCTTTTTTGTCCTTGTAGTTTTGCTAGTTATTAGCAAGTACCACCACCAGCAGCTACGATACCAGCTATTGTAGAGGCACCGAAGATAGCACCGATACCAACAGCGATCATCACTGCAAGACCCCAGTTAACCTTACCGAAGAAGGCACCAATACCGAGGAAGATGATAGCCAGTGTAGCAAGACCACGACCGGCACGGCCAGTCACAGCGTTAGCCAGCTCACATACTGCAACACCGATGGTTGCATCAAGACCGGTTGGGTTACCTTGCGCAGCAGCCAGATCAGGCAGTAATACTGCCAGAGTGGCCAGAGCAAAAGCAAATGTAAAACGTTTAAAAGACATAATAATCTCCTTTAAGTTTCAAAGTTAAAAAACCGAACTATATAAGTTCAGGGTTAAAATATTATTAAAAAATAACAGTCAATTTGGCGATACCTGAAAACTTATAATAAATATCAAGGTAACTCCCTATAACTATATTTATACCATATAGTTTCCGCCAATTTTACTACAATTTTATGAAGTTTTTGTAATATAACTCTGAGATTGTTGTAATATAAGTGTTGCTATGGTTGTTAGTAATCGGATATGGAACACTACCGGGTAATAAATTCGCCAAATTGTATGGTATTTCCTACTCCTATACCCAATTTGTCGCACATTCCGGCATTTATTTCCAATACTGCACTGGAAAGAACTTTTGAGGAGATAATCTCTTCTGATTCAGTTTTGGTATTTTTGACTATGTTTGTAACAATACCGGTATCATTTATAAAAATCATATCAAGTGGTATATAAGTATTTTTCATCCACATTTTTATATTTGTTTCTTCGGAATATAAAAACAACATGCCTTCATTTTCAGGCAATCTGGTTCGATACATAAGGCCTTTTTGTTTTTCCCTGGAGCTTTTTGCAATTTCTACAATAAAGTGATGTTTTGCTTTCCCGGTAATAATATAAATATCCTGAAACTTTTTTTGATGTTCGAAAACGGATAAAATAACAATAAACGTTACGCAGAAAAGCGATAGTATGACAAGCGTTTTACGCATTCTACAGGTTTAGGGTTGGATGTAATCAGGGGGTGTTATTGACAAATACTGTCATGAAAAACTAAACCCAATCTTGTCTCCTTGCAAGGAGATGTTGGTTTTGCCGCCTTTTGTGAGTTTGCCGAACAGGATTTCGTCGGCCAGCGGTTTTTTGATTTCATTGTCTATCAGACGGTCAAGCGGGCGGGCTCCGTTATGCCTGTCATAGCCTTTTTCCGCCAGATATTTACGCACTTCCGCATCAACTTCAATCCGCACACCTCTGTCGGCGAGCTGTTCCTCAAGCTGGATGATGAATTTATCGACGATATGCCCTACCAGGTCAGGGGTAAGTGCCCTGAAATTGATCGACGCATCGAGGCGGTTACGGAATTCGGGGCTGAATATACGTTTCAGTGCAGCGCTGTTATCCTTTTCATCTGCATCATTGCGGGCAAAGCCAATTGGAGCTTTTTCCATCTCCGCCGCACCTGCATTACTGGTCATAATCAGGATGACATTGCTGAAATCCACGGTTTTTCCGCTGCTATCGGTGAGTTTACCGTAATCCATAACCTGCAGCAGCACATTATATATATCGGGATGGGCTTTTTCTATTTCATCCAGCAGCAGCACCGTATGTGGGGTGCGGGCAATTGCATCGGTAAGCAGACCGCCCTGTTCAAACCCTACATAACCAGGCGGGGAGCCTATTAGCCGCGCTACCGAATGCTGCTCCATATATTCCGACATATCGAAACGCCTGAATTCCATGGTCATTTCATGTGCCAGGCGGGTAGCCAGCTCGGTTTTACCTACGCCGGTAGGTCCGGTGAAGAGATATGAACCAACGGGTTTACCTTCCTTGCGCAAGCCGGCCCGTGACATTTTAATGGAATCACACAGCGCATCCACTGCCTTATCCTGCCCGAATACCACCTTTTTCAGATTATCCGACAGGTTGCCGAGTATCGCAGTATCATCGGCGGAAATAGTGCGGGTAGGCACCTTGGCTATCTTTGCAACGATTTTCTCGATATCCTTGACCGAAATATTTTTCTTCTTCTTTCCGCTGGTGGCCAGATGCGCCCCCGCTTCATCCAGAACATCAATCGCCTTGTCGGGCAAATGCTTGTCATGGATATAGCGGTCTGCCAACTCTGCCGCGGCTTTCACTGCATCATTGGTATAATGCACACCGTGATGCTCCTCATAATATGGCTTCAGCCCGCGCAGTATCTTGATAGTATCCTCAACCGAGGGCTCGTCAATATCCACCTTCTGGAAGCGGCGGGCAAGCGCACGGTCTTTTTCAAATACATTATTGAATTCCTTATGGGTGGTCGATCCCATACAGCGCAGGGTACCCCGCGCCAGCGAAGGCTTGAGCAGGTTGCTTACATCCAGCGACCCGCCGGTAGTCGAACCCGCACCTATAATAGTATGAATTTCATCGATGAATAATATAGCGGCGGGGAGTTTTTCAATACCGTGGATAACCGCTTTCATCCGCTCCTCGAAATCACCGCGATAGCGGGTACCTGCCAGCAATGCGCCCATATCAAGCGAAAACACTACCGTATTCTTCAACGCATCAGGAACCTTCCCCTTTACTATACGATAGGCCAGCCCCTCCGCCAGTGCAGTCTTGCCAACTCCAGGGTCACCGACAAATAGCGGGTTATTCTTGCTACGGCGGCAGAGAATCTCTACCGTGCGTTCAATTTCGGGCTCACGTCCGATAAGCACGTCAATCTTGCCGTCCTCAGCCATCTTGTTAAGGTTGCTGCAATAGTTCTTCAGCGCTTCCTGTACTTCCTGCGGCTGGGTTTCGATATCAACCCTGGTTTCTTCCTGCTCGGCCTCGGATTGCGCGGAAAGCGGGGTAGGGGAGTTGCTCTTGTATGCCACAATCCCGTGTGACATATAATTCACCACATCCAGACAGGTAATATTCTGCTCATGCAGGAAATATACCGCATGTGACTCGCGCTCGGAGAACATTTCAGTCAGCACATGCGCTCCCGTTACCTCATCCTTGCCCGACGCATGTATATTAACCGCCGCACGATGTACCACCCGCTGAAATCCCGCAGTAGGCTTGGCTTCGGTTACACTCTCCAGCTTGAGCGCATTCAGGTTGTTTTCAAGGAAATCGGTCAGCTTGTTCTGCAGCACATCCAGATCCACGCCGCATCCCAGCATCACCATGGAGGCGTCAAAATCACTGGAAAGCGCCAGAAGCAGATGCTCAAGCGTAGCATATTCATGGTTGCATTCTTTCGCCCTGTCCAGAGCCAGCTTCAGTGTGGATTCAAGATTTCTCGATAACATTTTTGCGCTCCTCGTTTTGGTAAATTTTATATACCCCTGTCACCCCGGATGGCATGTTTTCTCCAAAACTTGTTTTGGTCAGAAAACACCATTCCCGGGGTTATTGCAATAGTACGTAGCTAAATAATAACCCCGAGAACGCTATTTTGTTAGCCAAATCATAGATTTGGACAAAATATGCGTCCGGGGTGACATAGTATGGAAATTTACCGCAACCCTACTTAACCTAAGTATCATTCTTCCGCATAATACATTTCAACGGGAAACAACTGGTGCGGGCATATTCAATAACCTGTACCATCTTGGTTTCGGCTACATCCCGTGTGAATACACCGCAATGTCCCCGTCCCTGGGTATGTATCTGTACCAGTATCTCGGCAGTGGAATTACTGTCTTTATGGAATATGCGTTTCACAACATCAACGATAAAATCAACAGGAGTCTTGTCGTCATTCAGCAGCATAACCGAATACATGGAAGGGCGCTTGCGGGAAGGAGTACTCTGCTCCAGCAAATCCTCAAGCTGCTCGCCATATTCCTGTCGACCAAAGTTTAGCTCAAAATTTTCCATAGCACATACCTTGTTTAGGGTTATCTTTTGTCTTTGATTTTTAAATTTTTACTTTTATTATCCCCCGAAACAGGGGATAGGTTACGTGCATGTTTCATGCTCCGTAAGTCTGATTATACCACGCAAAAACTAACAAAACGTTAATCTATAAGGATTTTTTTGGCTGGTCATTTGCGGGGGAGGCAAGAAATTCTGGAAACCCTTGATTTCAGAATTTCTGGTGGGGGAATTGCTGCAAACCTTAACCATTATTTAACCAATGAAAGCGCATATATACAGACCGGCGAAGAACGCCATGCAATCGGGGAGGGCTCTGGATAAGTGGGTGCTGGAGTTTGAACCTGAGGCAGGAAGCCGCTTTACCGATGATATGATGGGCTGGATTGGCTCAAGCGATATGCGTCAGGAGATAAAGCTGAAATTTGCGACCAAGGAGGCTGCGGTAGCCTATGCCAGGCGCAACAGCCTCGATTACACCCTCCACAGCCCGCAAAAGCCCAAAACCATCATCAAATCCTACGCCGATAATTTTAAGTGATAGGCTCTGAAACAAGTTCAGCATGACAATTATCTGTTGTATATACACCACATGTCTGAGGAAAAATTACAGGAAGGCTCATCGATTGAAGCTGCACGGGAGGTGTTTGCCCGTGGGGAGCCGTTTGTACTGCTATATTCCGGTCTGCGCAATGATTATAGCGGCGGGCAGTCGATATTGGCTACGGGGCTGGAGCAGGAGATAATTTCCGATGATTTTACTGAATTTGAGGGTGTTCTCACCGATAATAAGGATAAATACGAAAATGCCTGGTTCGGTTATCTCGGTTACGGGCTGAAAAACCGCTTGGAGAGCCTGACCGAAGACAGTAACGGTATTATAAACCTCCCCGATTTATGGATGCGCCGTTTTGGTAATGTTGAGCTGTTTCCGTATGAAAATACTGACCGTCATTCTGCTTCCCTGCAAAGCAGGGAGAGCAGAATCCAGAATAAAACTGGATCCTGCGCTGAATTACATTCGCAATTCCCGCAGGATGACGGTTTAAAGATCCGTAACCTGCAATCCAACATGACCAAGGATGAGTATCTGGCCAGGGTTGCAATCATAAAGGAAGCTATTTTCCGTGGCGATTTATACCAGGCCAATTTAACCCGTAAATTTTACGGCGAATTTGCCAGCGATTTCAACCCGTTTGCAATATTTACCAATCTATGTGCCGCCAGCCCATCTCCCTATAGCAGCTTCCTGAGCCTTGGCAATGACACATATATAATTTCCTCCAGCCCCGAGCGGTTTATATATATTGATGAGCAGGGCAGGGCGGACACCCGCCCGATTAAGGGTTCCGCCCCACGTTTTAGCGATAACAAAAAGGATAGGGGGGCACTCGAATATCTGCACAACAGTGAAAAGGAACGTGCCGAAAACCTTATGATTGTCGATTTAATGCGCAATGATTTCTCCCGTTCATCTGTGGGAGGGAGTGTAGAGGTGGAAAGCCTGTTCGATATAACCTCCTACGCAACCGTACATCATATGTCATCCACTGTAAAAGGGCAGAAAAAGCCCGACATTTCCTCGCTTGAATTCATTAAAAACTGCTTTCCGCCAGGCTCGATGACAGGTACGCCGAAAATCAGGGCCATGGAATTATGTTCCTCGCTGGAGCCGCAGAAACGTGGGGTCTATAGCGGGATTACCGGCTGGTTCGGCGGTGACGGCTCGGTTGATACATCGGTGGTAATCCGCACGCTTATAATACAGGGCAACCGCTTTGAATTTCAGGTCGGAGGTGCAATAATCGCCGATTCCATACCCGACAGTGAATATAACGAAACCCTCACCAAAGCCAAAGCAATCGCAGGAGTCCTGGGGATTGATATTGAGGAATTGAAAGGCTTGTAGGCTAACAATTACATAGGGGCATGAGAGTCACTACGAGGTGCATGTTGATATGGCACGATACTCTTAAATCTATCTGCATCCTGACGAACAACATCCAACTCGTATAATTTTTGCAGATTAAGCCAGAAATCAGGAGTAGTACCGAAAAAAGCACTTAAACGCATAGCAGTATCAGCCGTAATATTTCTACGTCCATTGATAATCTCATATATACGGTTTGCCGGTACTTCCAAACGTTCCGCAAATTTCGCTGCATTCATCCCTATATACTCCAGTTCATCAGCAAGGATTTCTCCTGGATGTATTGGATCGCTTATCTTTTTTCCCATGTCTATCTCCTAATGATAGTCTACAATTTCAACATCATATGGCGCATCATCCCACTTGAAACAAATACGCCACTGTTTGTTAACACGAATACTGTATTGCCCCTTTCTATCACCTTTTAGCTTTTCAAAACGATTACTGGATAGTATTTGTAAATCTTTAAGAATCTTTGCAGCGTCAAGATGTCGTAACTTGCTTCTTGCCTGATTGTCAAAACCTGAAAACTGCCTGACAAACTCGCCATTATAAAGCTTTTCGGTATACTTACATCTGAAACTTCTTATCATCGCTAATGTATAGAAAATTACGTATTACGTCAAGCATAATAAAGCATTATATTCGTAGCAGGCAAATGTTTTCTGGTAACTTTTCATGCTATAATATTGAATATAATGTGTAAAAACCATGAAAGTTTTATATACCATATTTGTTGTAATATCTGTAATTGTGTTAATTATGGTAAGCTCTCATGCGGGGGATAAGATGGCTGAGAAAAAACAGGATAAGGACATGGATGCTTTGAGTGACATGCAATATCATGTGACGCAGGAGAATGGTACTGAGCCTGCATTCCGCAATGAATATTGGGATAACAAGGAAGAGGGGATTTACGTTGATGTGGTGTCAGGCAAGCCGCTATTTTCCTCAACCGATAAGTTTGATTCAGGCACAGGCTGGCCAAGCTTCACCAAGCCGATTGATGGTAGCGAGATAGCGGAAAAGCAGGATAACTCTTACGGTATGAGCAGGGTTGAGGTGCGTTCCAATACTGCCGATTCACATCTGGGACATGTATTTAATGATGGCCCTCCTGAACATGGTGGCCAGCGTTATTGTATCAACTCTGCTGCTCTGCGTTTTGTGCCGAAGGAAAAGCTGGTAGCGGAGGGTTACGGGGAATATGCCGGCCTGTTTGATTCGGTGAATTATGAGAAGGCGATACTTGCAGGCGGTTGTTTCTGGGGTATGGAGGATTTGTTCAGGGATCTGGATGGTGTTGTGGGAACTAGGGTTGGATATACTGGTGGTTATGTGGATGACCCTGATTATAAGGATGTTAGTGCAGGGAAGTCGGGGCATGCGGAGAGTGTTGAAATAACCTATAATCCGGAGAAAATTTCCTATGATGAGATACTGAAATTCTTTTTCCGCATACATGACCCGACCACTTATAATCAGCAAGGCAATGACATCGGCAGTCAATACAGGTCTGCGATATTCTACCTGAATCGGGAGCAGAAAAATATCGCCGAAAATGTGATTATACTAGCGGATAAGTCTGGTGTATTTGACGATAAAATAGTGACTGAAGTTAAGCCTGCCAGCGAGTTTTACGAAGCTGAAGAATATCATCAGGATTATCTTGAGAAAAATCCCGACGGCTACACCTGCCACTACATCCGCAAAGACTGGGAGTTTTAGTGTCGCAAATTATCCCTATTGTTTTGATGTGAAAACGGGAATATAGGTAGCACCATGCTGCTGAATCTTTCCATACGTAATATTGCACTTATTGATTCGATAGATATTGCGTTTTCTGAAGGGTTTTGCGTATTTACCGGTGAGACGGGGGCAGGGAAATCTATCCTGCTTGATGCCCTTGGGCTTACACTGGGTAAACGTGCGGTGGCAAGGCTGGTACGGCATGGCGAACGCCAGGGTACGGTTACCGCCGAATTTAACATATCCAAGATTGTAGCGGCCAGGGAAATCCTCGAGGAGCAGGGGGTGCCGATTCACGATACGTTATTGCTGCGGCGGGTGGTGTATGACGACGGCAGGAGCAAGGCTTTTGCCAATGACGAGCCGATAAGCGTTAGCCTGTTGCAGAAAATAGCCGAAAATCTTGTGGAAATCCATGGCCAGCATGATCAGCGTGGGCTGCTGAACCCCACCACCCACAGGTCGGTACTGGATGCTTATGGCGGGCAGGAGAAGGCTGTAGGGCGTATGGCCAACCTGTATCATGAATGGAAAACCACACTGGTGGAATATGAAAAGAACCGTGAGCAGGCTGAGAAGGTCAAGCGTGATGAGGATTATCTGCGCCATGTACTTGCGGAATTGCGGGAGCTGAAGCCATATCGCGGTGAGGAGGAGGAGCTTGCAGCAAAACGTGCGCTGATGATGAATAGCGAGAAAGCTTTCACTGCACTGACTTCGGCGCTACAGGAAGTCAGCAGCAAGGTTAATGTAACCGAGGCTTTGCGCAATGCCGAACGGATATTAACCCGCAGTACGGCATATACCGGAGATACTTTTTCGCAGGCAATTGAGGCACTGGACAAGGCGGCTTCCGAGGCCAGTGAGGCTACGGCATTGCTGGAGAATATTGCAGGAAGCATGGAATATAGCGAGGAAGCCCTGGAACAGTCCGAGGAGCGGCTGTTTGCATTACGGGCAGCGGCTCGCAAGCATAATTGCACTGTGGATGAATTGCCGGAATATACGGTAGCGCTGGAGCAGAAACTGGAGCTTATTGAGTCACAGGACAGCCAGCTTTCCAAACTTGCAATGCAGGTTGAGCGTACCCGTGAGGAGTATCTGCGACAGGCCAGGGAGGTTTCCAATACCCGTACAAAAGCAGCGGTTCGGTTTGAGAAGATAGTGACCGAAGAACTGGCACCGCTGAAAATGGAAAATAGTAAACTCAAGGTTGAAATAGAGGAACTGGAAGAAGCACAATGGTCTGTGAATGGTATAGACAAGGTGAATTTCCTGGTAAGTACCAATAAGGGCAACCCGTTCGGGGCGATTAACAAGATTGCATCCGGTGGTGAATTGTCGCGGTTTATGCTGGCACTGAAGGTGGTGTTGTCCGGTACAAAATCCGTGCCGACGCTGGTTTTCGATGAAATTGATACCGGTATCGGCGGGGCGGTGGCGGATGCGGTTGGTGCGCGGCTGGCACGTCTGGCCGGAAATGTGCAGGTATTATGTGTCACCCATCAGCCGCAGGTTGCATCATATGGCGAAACCCACCTGCGGGTGGAAAAAGCCAGCAAAGCCGGCCATGTTACCACTTCTATAAGAATTCTGGACACACAGGAACGTAAGGAGGAAATCGCCCGTATGCTCTCCGGCGCTGAAATCAGTGATGAAGCCCGCGCCGCTGCCGGTAAATTGATTGAAAGTTGAGGTAAATAGCTTGAGGGAACTACCAATACCCGCCGCTGATGGCGAAGTCGTCGCGTTCGGCCTGGATGCGGCTTATGGCACGGTTGGCCTCGAAATGAGCACCTTTCAGTGATTGCACTTCCGGTGCAGTATCGCCATATTTTTCCTTTGCCGCTACCAACGCACCGTTCAGTATCGTATTGGCAGATTCGAGTACGCCCTCATCCAGAGTGTTGGTATTCTTGCCGGCAAAGCGGTTTGCCAGCGCATCCACCAGTTTTGCGCCATGTATAGGATCAAATCCATGAAGAAACTCTTCCTTGTCTGACTCGTTTTTTCCTGGAATATTGAGTAAAATCCTCTCTGCTTCATCGGCGGTAATACCTGACCTGCGGTTTAATTCCTGTTCTACGAATGATGTCATACCTAACCTCGTATAATTTACATTAGACCCATCAAAGGAGCATATCATATAAAAATTAACAAACCGTTAATAGAATTGAAAAAACTTGTAAAAATCAGGGAGATGGGTATTATATGCACGGTTTTTGTTTCAGGGAGGGAGAATTTTGACCATGTTAACAGCCGTAAAACGGGCATTTTATAATATAGATGACAAGCCGCTATCGCTCATTGAGCCTGCAAAAGCACGTAAACGTGCCGAGATATACAAGAAGGATGTGCGTGACAAGGGGTACAAGTTTTCGCTTATTGCGCTGTGTGCAGGGGTTGCACGGGCTGACGGTGAGATAAACCGTCAGGAACGACAGGCATTTAACAACCGTATCGACTTTAAGATCGAGGGTGAGGATATTGATTCACTATTTGCCCGCGCCAGTATAGATAGCGCCCTGGCCGAGCATTATGCCTTTATGATAGCCAATTTTTATCCCGAAGACCGCAAGCGTTATAAGGAGATAATCGACCTGCTGCTTTATATTGCAACGATTGACGGAGCACTGAATACCGAGGAGATTATTCTGTTAAGCAAGGTGGTAGGGGCTTTCGGTATGTCCGACAAGTATTTTATCAGCAGACTGAAAGGATATATGATTCCACGTGAGCGCAACCCGTTCAGGATTCTGAATGTGGCTCGGAATGTGAAATATAATGACCTGCGCAAGGCATATCGTAATGCTATTCTGGCCTATCATCCTGATAAACTGCTGAAACTCGACGATAGCAGGGAATTGCTCGCCACACGTATAATCGAACTGGCCAATGACCGCACCGCTATAATCAACCGCGCCTATAAGGATGTCAAACGGGTTAGGCGGTTTAGGTAGAACTTCCATGAAAAATATCCCATCACCGAATTATAATGAGCGGCCGGAGGGGGTGGCTGTTGATACGCTGGTGCTGCATTATACGGGGATGAAGACCGCACAGGGTGCTCTGGAGCGGATGTGCGACCCAAAGGCAGGTGTCAGCGCGCATTATATAGTGGATGAGGATGGTGAGATTACCTGTCTTGTGGAAGAAGAAAAGCGAGCATGGCATGCGGGAGAAAGCCACTGGCGCGGACGGGATGGAGTTAATGATTTCTCAATAGGGGTTGAGATTGTCAATCCCGGCCATGAGTTTGGCTATCGGGCTTTTCCTGATGTACAGATGCAGGCGGTTATCGAATTATGCAAGGATATCCTGAAGCGCAATCCTGCCATTGAGGCACGCAGTGTGGTTGCCCATTCCGATATAGCGCCGCAGCGCAAGGAAGACCCGGGCGAACTGTTTGACTGGCGATTACTGGCAGAAAACGGTATTGGCATATGGCCGGAAGTGCCGGATAACGTGCTTAACCGCGAATTACTTACACATGGCACTGTTGGCGATGCAGTGCTGGATATGCAGTTCGGTCTTTCACGCTACGGGTATAAAATCAGCCATGATGGTGTATTCGGTGATGAAACAACCAAGGTGGTTGAAGCTTTCCAGCGCCACTTCATCCCCTCCCGAATCAACGGCATCTGGGACACAGAATCTTATATCATACTGGACAACCTATTGATGACTATAGATCAGGTAAATTGATTCATGATTTTTGGTTGGCAAAAAAAAAATACAGGTGTATAGGGTAGGGAAGTGATGACCATATGCGCAGGAGCACAATATGTCGCATAATTTCAAAAGATTTATAGACCGTCCTGACCACAGGGATTTTATAAGAAAAAGTACCGATTTTCATCATCGGGTTCAGGGGGTGCCGCTAATCAGGATTCTGCTGCTATTCGGTATTGTCCTGCTTGCAACCATATGGCTGCTTACCGATATGGTAAATATGCTGGTTGATTTGCCTGTGGATAAGGAACCGCCACAGGAGAAAATTATTTCCATATTTGCCGTGGTGGTGTTTTGTGCGCTGTCGGTTGGTGTTGTAGCGGTTTACATGCTGTGGAAAATACGGCACAATATTACAGCAACCGAGTTCCAGACCCTTGTTTTTGCAAGCTGCATGCGGGTGGATAGTGACTTCTGCCTTGTAGTACATGAGGAAAGCAGGGGTATGTATTGCGATTATAATTTCAGCAAGTTATTTGCCGATTATGATGCAGATGGTGATAATGATGACCCGTTCCACTGGCTTCTCGCCAGCCAGGGCTTTAGTGCGGAAGACGAGGCAAGTCTGGTTTCCGCATTGAGGGAGGGGAAAGCTGCGAAATTTTCCTTTACCCTGAATAAAGGTGGGGATGGCGGTTCGCAGGAGATGGAAATAAAACTGGATCCCATAGAACGCCCGAAGGGCTTTTTCCTGCTGCGCGGACGTAAAATATAACTAAGAGAGAGGTTTATATGAAATATACTGCTTTGGATTATAATGGAGACCAGATATCTCCCAAAAAGGGTTCCGAACAAGGCGCAGTTTTCCTTAAGGAAGCTATGAGGCGTTATATGGATAATGGTAACAAGGCGGAGTTCCTTGAGGCCTTGCGTACTGTGACCAATGCGCAGGGTGGAATATACAAGCTGTCAAAGCTGACCAATATTACCCGTCCGAATATGTATCGTGCGCTTTCCGGCACTGGCAATCCCAAGATGGAGACTCTGGTTACTATATTACAGGGGCTTGGTTTCCGCCTTGATATAGGGATTGCGGGAGGAGACTGGTTTGCTGATAAGGAAGAAGGCGAGGGGGGAAGTGGTGAGAGTGGTCAGGAAAATGACGGTGAAAATAGTGAAGGTTTTATCCCTATAACGGACTTTCAGACATAAACCGTGAATATTGATCCTGATATAATTGGTGCAGTGGCTGCAACCCTGACCACAATTTGTTTCATACCGCAGGCAGTCAGGGTTATACGCACCAGAGATACTGCTGCAATTTCGCTGTGGATGTATATTTTATTCACTTGCGGGGTATTTTGCTGGTTTATTTTCGGTATAATGATAGCAAGCCTGCCGGTAATCATAGCCAATATAATTACTTTCATTCTATCGGTTACCATATTAGTAGTGAAGATAAGGAACGGCTAGGCAGGTTACAGGTTTTAGGTGCCAGATTATAGCACTATCATCTATCATCCATAATCTATTATCTCTTATCATGACCAACCCAAAAGATATAATAGCATTTCAGGGGGTAGCGGGGGCGCATTCCGATATGGCGTGCAAGCATGCCTACCCGTATATGCACACTCTGCCATGCGATACATTTGAGGATGTATTTGCTGCAGTGGAAGATGGCAAAGCGATGCTGGGGCTGATTCCGATTGAGAATTCGCATGCAGGCAGGGTAGCGGAAATACATAACCTTTTGCCCGATACCGACCTGCATATAGTCGGGGAGTATTTCCACAAGGTAAAGCATCATCTGATGGCAGCCAAAGGAGCGGACTTAAATGATGTAAAATTGGTATATTCGCATCCGCAGGCGCTTATGCAATGCCGAGGCAATTTGCAATCGCTCAAGGTAAAGGGTGAGCCGTTCAGTGATACCGCAGCGGCGGCGAAATATGTTGCAGAGCAGGGGGATAGAACGGTTGGAGCACTGGCGTCGGATTTATCGGCGGAATTATACCAGCTTGATATTTTGCGGGAAAATATGCAGGATGTGGACGATAATACCACCCTGTTTGTGACGATTGCAAGGGAGCCTGCCGACCCTGACCCTGAAAAGGAACGGGTTTTGAGCAGTATGCTGTTCACCACCCGTAATATTTCGGCTGCCCTATACAAGGCACTGGGCGGGTTTGCGACCAATAATGTAAATTTACTCAAGCTGGAAAGCTATATCCCCGATTATGCTTCGGGTACGGCGCAGTTTTTCGTTACATTTGAAGGCCACCCGTCACAAAAACATGTCCAGCATGCCATAGAGGAACTCGGTTTCTTCACCAGCAAAGTCCAGCTTCTTGGTGTATATCCCGCTGATAGGGGCAGGGGGTGACAGGTGGTGCAGAAAACCTGAATGTTACAATCCCTTAACACAACTGTAACAAAAAATTCATAAAACTTATGTATAATTCTCTGCTGTTTATGTGGTATAATCCCCGTATAACTGAAGGTGTATGAGTTTTACACCATTATAGAAACAACCAACATAAGGAGATTTAACATGGCTGATCATAATAAGTATGCAGGTGGATTGTCTAAAGAGACAAAAGAGGAAAAGAAACTGAATGAAAAAGCAGTAGATAAGATTGAAAGTAAACCTCTTAAGAAGATCCTAAATAAAAGCGATAATGAAGAACGCTGGCCTGACCATCACCAGAGATAACTCTGATACATATATCTTGCCTCCCATAACACATGACCGAGCAACATAAAGGCATCTTCTCGTCAAGACTGAAGCCAAAGGCAGAAGTATCCGCGGTTGTCTTTGACTGGGATGCAACGCTGGCGACTTCGCTTGAAGCCACACTCAAGGCGTTGAAAGCTTCTATGGGGGCGGCGGGTCTTGTAGGATATCCTGTTGAAATACCTGGGCTGGACAAGGAAAAAACGCTTGACGATATGACGGTGAAAGATCTTGAAAAAGTCAAGCATGAAAATTCTACCAAATTCCTGAAAAAGCTTTATACCTCTGAATATCCTGGAGAAAAGGGCGAGAAAATCTTCAGAAGAACGAAGCATCTGTTTGACCAGGCGCGTGCGCCTATACATAAGGATGCGGCACGCCTGCTGTTTGGTGCATCGGATACATTGAGGGAGCTGACCGACAGGGGAATTCCCGTAGCAATCGTTTCCAACAAGGAGGCAGGTCCGATAAAGGAACAGACCGAAAAATTACTGACGGAGTTCAGGGTTGGATATGAGGATAATTTTCACCCCTCGAAGCATGAGATTCTGGCTATGGGACGGATAGATGACGAAAAGGGAAAGCCGCATGGCGACAGGTATTATTCCGCCCTGGAAAAACTTGGTGTAAAGCCTGACAAGTAGAAGGAGGTGTGGGTTGTCGGTGACCATGATTCAGATCTGGGAGCGGGATTGGCCATTCAGAAGGATTATAATGTCAGGCTGGTTCTATTCAGTGAAAAAGATACTGACCTGATGATAAAGAACGAGAAAACCAGAGCAGGTAATGTTGATACCAGCCTCAAGACGGGCGATATAGGTCTTGCTATCGACCATGACGAACTGCAAAATATGATAAAACGTGAAATTCCTAATAAAAAGCAGTTGGCTATATCATAGCCCTATCGTCACCCTTATTCTTCCCATAACCGCCCGCCCATAACTTTAGCATTTCGACGGCTTTGTAGGAGGTGGAGTCGGTGCCGTCTATCAGGTGCATGGTTCCGATAGAAAACTTGTTTAATTCAATAAAATCATGGGTTTCAAACAGGCTTTGCATGTACCACATGAGTATATTGGGTCTGGGTTTTTCCTGCAGTGCAAGACAGGCATTCAAAACCTGCCTTGCCTTTGCAGGTTCGCCATTGCGGATATATTGTCTGCCCAGAGCAAACAGGGCTATGGCATCATCCTGGCTATGAACATAATTCTCGTAATGCAGAATTGCTTTCTGACGGAAATATTCCTCACGTTCCCTGTCTATCAACCCGCATAAGGCATAGCCATCATATTGCTGTGCCAGTTTCAATTCAACCTCATGGTTGCCAGGCTCCGCCGCCAGTTTCTTCTCCAGGGAAATACAGGATTGTGCAAATTCATGCTCTATATTACTGATTGCTGTAGCCGCCTGAACGCGGATTGCATTTTGTTCATCCTGGGTTGCCATCACCAGCGCAGGCGCGAATTTACTACTGAAATGGCGGGTAATCTTGGCTATCACCGTACGCTTCTGGTCTTCCGTACCCAGTGCAATTATATCATTAAACGGCATGATACTGGTTTTATCGCTGAAATCCTCCTGTCCGAATATTAGCCGTTCGTATAAATCCTCGGAGTTATCATGCTTGTCCTCGGGAAACAGGCTGGCCAGCCATTCGGCAAATGGTGAGGATGTACGGCGGAATATCAGGTAAAACAGGAGCTGTATGATAAAAATTGCACAGCCGAACGGCCCTGTTACCAGGGTTAATACTGACAGAAGCAGCGGGGATTTCAGGTCGTAACCATGTCTGGATTTATGCAGTTTTAATACCCACAGGAGAAGTATGGCCGAAACAACCAAATGCAGAAGTAATGCATGAGTTAATGATATTTCCTCCCTGTAAAGCGCATAGAAAACCGCACCGTCCACTGCAAGGGTAAGTATAGCGATTACAAGTAATATTGGTGTACTGTATGTTTTCATATCGTTAAAACTGTCATCCTGAACTTGTTTCAGGATGACAGACCCTACTAGATTCCGGATTCTAGCCACTATATCAAGCCTCCCTGATATCTCTGGTGGTGAATTTGAAATCAGTCAGGCGGATGGTTGAGTCATTGTGGTTATGCAGCTTGCCTTTCAGGCCATCAACCAGCGGCAGAACATCCTCTATCGCAATACCTGGCAATAATATATGCAGATATTTTCCCAAATGCTTGCCGTTAAACAACATTACCCCCTGCGGCATGACAGCATATACATGATCGGAAAATGTATTCTCTACATAGTTACGTATTGGCCTGTCATCGCTATTCCTGTCCTTGGGGAGGCGTATCCTGACCGATACAGCAGTAGTCCTGAGTAATTTATTCTCGGCAAGTGTGATAAATAACCGCTTTTGCTCATTGAAAAAACTGAATGAATAAAAATCATTCTCAATGTTCCTGAGACTCATATCCTTCACCTGCTGGTATTTCCCGGCATTGGCATAGGCCATACCTATCCAGTCGCAGATAACCTCAAATGTACGGATATTGTTAAGCGTAAGTTCGGTAAAGTCCATCTCCTCGATTTTTAGCATGCCGAATATTACATTGTGAATCTTGTCTATCAGGGGGGCAACCATAATCCCTTCATTGCCAAGCAATTTTGCATCATCGGTATTGACAATGCATAAAGTACGTCTACCACCGGCAATAGATAGATATAACTCCGAATCCATACTGAACCGCCTGGAATATTTCTCTTCCTCTCCCCATCCTGCACATATAACCGATTCAAACCCAGTCATCCCAAAAGCATATACAGAGAATTTTTTCGGTGACATAACCGAGTTTATTACATCCCCAACTTCCAGCAATAACCTGCTCTGGCTCAGATGTTCCACCGACTGTATTGCATTATATGCGGTGATTGAGCTGCGCAGTTGAGCCGCCAGTCGCTTCTCCAGATCCTCTTTCAGCTCCTTTACATCATAATACGCCCTGGTAATTACCTCATCACGATCACGCAGCTCCTCAACTTTCTCCCGCAGGATTTTCCTTTCATTTAACTGACGATTGCGTAGCTGTCCGAGGATAACGGCGCTGATAAACCACATTAGCGGATCCTTGGTCAGTCGGAAAATATAGGTATATGTGTCTTCCGAAAGCCCCTGTGCAGGGAGATTGCCGACGAGAAGAAAGGCCGAAGACAGTAATGCACAGACTATCCCCTCATTTACTCCATATTGTACGGTGACCAGTATGACGATTACCCAGAACGGATGCGGTGCTGCGTCTATGTATCTCGTGCCGTCGCTGAATATATGGCTGGACAGGACAGCTATGCCGAGAAACAGGAGGGTTTCGATTATTGCCGATACCCGCAGGCCGAGTATGGCCGGAGGTGGTGCGTACTCCTCACCTGGCCTGGCTATTTCCTCTGTATCTTCCTTATGACTGGCAAACGGGTTTTTCATTGTGGTTTTGTGCTACAGGACTGGATTATATACGGAAAACCTCCTCCGCTTGCGGGGGAGGCAAGAAATTCGTTGTCATGCTGAACTTGTTTCAGCATCCATTGTTCAAAATCATGATGATTAACAAATTGTGTTCATACTTATCAAAGTACAAAACATGTTTATTTGCCATCAAGATCTCGTCATCGGAAGAATGGATCCTGAAACAAGTTCGGGATGACAAACGTTGCATTTCTGGCGGGGAAATACCAACAGCTAATAGCCAAAGGCCACTAACTCATCATTCCCTCCCCATAAATCTGGCAGACAAGCTGCTCAGATTTCTTGCCCCTCCCGCAAGCGGGAGGGGTGTGTTGCCAGATTCTAAACTACTCAGACTTTATTCCAACCTTAATTTTCTTATCGGCTATGGCACTGGTTTTCAGGGAGGTTTTCAGGATTCCGTTATCATCAGGTGTGGCCTCAGCTAGAACAGTACCCTGTTCCGCATCGGTGAATATATATACGGGCTGTTTCGGGGTATCTTCTTTCTTTATCTTGTTACCTTTCTTCAGGGGCAACTGCCATATCATATCACCATCACCAAAGCCCTGCGCATGAAAGCTGAAACCGTCATCAGCATACTCCACACCCCATACCCGCCATCTGCTTTCCACCAGATAGGGGAAATCCGCATAAGTAATATCCGCAGCATCTCCCTTTTCTTTAAGCGCAACCACAGGAACCTCTACACTCTCATCCAGATAGATATAAGCACTACCCTGATGGTATTTCTGCCCGATAACTCCATTGGACTCGGCAAAATCCACCGCTATATTGTCATCATCAAACCGTACCGTCTGCAATGCTCCCCTGTCCTCAATACGCCACTGCCTCCTGCCCTCGGGAATAAATCTCACATTATGAAAACCCTCGGCAATTCTGGTATAGTGGCTTGCGGTGACTGGTGCCAGTGGTTGCGAGCGGGCGTAATTAAGATTGCTGATGAGTGCCCCAAGTGCCGCCTGCCGTTCGCCCGAATACATGTGGTAATATATGTTAAACGGCTTCACCCGTATTGGCGATTCGGTGTTATTCAGCGTACCAATCAGGAAGCGGAAACCATGATAGCGTCCTGACCATAAATCGGTATAGGTATTCTCGTTACTGTTGGACGCATATACCTGCAATTCCTTACCCACCCTGCGCCCGACAGGAGCTACCCAGCAATATGACGGATATTCCTTGTCAAAACGACTATCCCCGCCATTTATATTACGCACTCCCGCCAGACGTGAAACCTCGATAGCTTTCTCAAACGGCGTAGTATCCCCCGACCACATTACAATTTCGGTTTTCTTGCCCTTGGGGGCAATCCTGTTGATAGCATCAAGTGAACCCTTAATCTCCAGTTCAACATCAAACGGCTTTACTGCAAATGCCCTCGGTATTTCATACCCGTTGGACAACACCTCTTTTGCATCATATTCCTGTGCACCTGAACCCATCCCGAAAAACGACCTTATACCACTCGACGCCGCCATATCTCCCCATGTCTTGCCGTTATATCTGTGCAAAAGCGGCTTCTCCTTGTCAGGGTTGCCATCGGCAAAAAACTCCCAGAAAAACGGATGGCTATATGTATGGCTGCCGATTTCAACCTGCGGCAGGGCAAAAATCTGCTTCGCCATGTCAATAGCATAATCACTGCCCGCCCATTCCTTGTCTATATCTGCCGCAATCACTGCCACCGTAACCGGCAGGTCGGGATACGGCTCGAGCGCCTTCTCGAGAATAACCTGTGCGGAAATAATATCACGGGTGTTGTTCTTGTACTCCTCAAGCTGGGTTACGTTATTCCAGCCGTCACCATCTATATGGCTGTAATATATACGCCGGCCTGCTATGGTAGTGGTATCGGGCTTGGGCAAATCGTCGGTAGCAAATGCCTTGCGGAAAAACAGGAACGGATTGATATACCATTGCTGTAAATCATCTCCACGTTCCTCATCATATTTGTCATATATCGCATAGCCTTCCGCTATATAACCTCCATTCGGGCCAGTTGCCATAAGTATAGCATCCCTGTCAGGGTCTTTATTCTGACGTACCACAAGATGCTTCTCGATATTGTCGTCAATGGCTGCAATAAACTGGTATGGCGGTTTGAACCCGCCAATTTTGCGCTCAAAGGCCAGCATATCCTCGTTTCTTTTAACAAACTCAACATCATAGGTCAGGCTTATCCAGTCATCCATATCCCGCAATCCGAGATGTTTCAGAAAACGGTTCATGGTTATGGTCGGGGTAAGCCGCTCATTTTTATCCTGTATATAGCCAGGACTGCCCATAACTACGAATTTCTTGCCGCTACTGATAATTTCCGTAGCCCATTTCAGATATTCGGCAGGGTTTTCCATAGCAGTTCCCGAACGCAGCCAGCTTAACACCCCCCTTACATCCGAACGGTCTTTTATATCGGGAAGACCCTGATTTATATCGTAATATTCCAGTACAAGCCCAAGGTGATTAAGCGGCATCTCCGCTACTTTGTGGGTCAGGGAATGATAGGATTCCTCACTCTGTTCGCTGTTATATAATGCGATTATCGTGCGCGGTATCGGCAGCGTGTCTGTCTTTTCCTCCGCGCTTGCCAGGAAAGGAAGCAGAAGGAGAGTAAGTAATATGATGAGAAGTTTTTTCATTGGGGTGATTATAGATATGAAGCTTATTGTCATGCTGAACTTGTTTCAGTATCCATTTACCCAATGACGGAATTCTGATGGTAAATAAACAGGCCTTACATTTTGACAAGTATAGTTACAACCTGCTAACCATCAGGATTCTGATAAATGGATCCCGAAACAAGTTCGGGATGACAATCCCAGATTTAAGCGACTTTTACATCACCATGCAGGCTGTTCAGGGTATCACGCAATCCGTCCGATAGTGAAGTCTCCGCCATAATACCGAGGTAATCTTCCATAAGCTGCGGGCTGCCCAGCGAACGGTGGATATATACCTCATGGTCACGTTCAAAATTATGCCCAACCTTATTGCCGGTAATATCCTCTATGGTTTCCGCAAGCTGGTTTATGCTGGTTTCACGGCCTGTACAAACATTTATCACCTCCGAACCCGATTTATCCCGCTGTTTCTTTTCCATTGCGGCAATCAGGGCACGCACTACACCCCCGACATATATGAAGTCACGGGTTTGCGTACCGTCACCGAAGATTGTTATATCCTTACCAGCCCCGATGAGATTGGCGAATATGGAAATCACCCCCGAATATGGTGAGGACGGGTCTTGCCTGGGGCCGTATACATTGAAAAACCGTAATCCCATGGTGGGAATAGCATAGACTATATCCGCAATCCGTCCCTGTAACTCATTGCCGAATTTATCCGCACCATAAGGGGTTTCCGGACTGGGAAACTCCTTCTCCGTCAGGGGAACGCTGGTGTTATCGCCATATATAGCAGCAGAAGAGGCATATATTACGGGGGTGGGCGAGGAGAGCCTGCTTGCGGCCTCGAATATATTAACCGTACCGGCCATATTCACCTGATGTGCCCGCGACCATTCCTCTATCGAGCGGGGTACGGAAGCTATTGCCGCAAGGTGGAAACAGCCGTCAATCTTACCATATTCATTAAAGGCTTTTTTTACATCTTTAGGATTGGAAATATCACCGACCAGTAATTCGGCCTTACTGTTGAGGTTCTCCCGCTTGCCGGTGGAAAGATCGTCTATAACAATGACATCATGACCGCTTCCAATCAGCGCATCGACCAAATGCGACCCGATAAACCCACACCCCCCTGTTACCAAGTATTTTGTCATGTTTTTTTATTATGTGTCATCCCAGAAGCTATATTTTCTCGGAATCTTTGATTCCGCCAAGAAAATAAGCTATGTGGGATCCAGATATGAGGTTACAGGAAGATGGTAATCTCTATCATCCATCAACTATCAACCTAATCACTGGATTCCACATCGTAAGACTCCTAAACGGAAATACTTCGTATTTCCTACTCGTCTAACGTCTGGAATGACAAAGCTAGCCGTCCTCACTTGCCAATAAACTGCTTATATACCTTAACCAGTCCCATTGCATTGAGTTTCTTGTCCAGCGCTTCTATCGTAACCGGCTTGGCTATGCAGCCTTCCATACCACTTTTCTGGCATAAATCAATTACATGTTTACTGTTGATATTAGCAGACAGGGCAATTACACGGGAGCGCTCATTCGGCGGGATATTTTCCTTCTCCTCATGGCCCTTTATTATATCCGTAACTAGTATACCGTCCATATCGGGCATGGCGATATCCATGAATATAACATCATAACGCTTGTTCTTGACCATCTCCAGTGCTTCCTCACCGTTATTGGCACACTCAACAGTACATCCCAGAATCTCCAGCAGACCAGTAGCCACTTCAAGATTAACCTCGTTGTCATCCACCACCAGGACCTTTGCCTTATAACTGACTTTGCTGCTCATGTTTTTATTCCTTTTACTTCATTCTGAGGTTACGTGTGTACGGCTCCCCCCTTGAGGGGGAGCAGATGAGACAAGCATCTTTGATGCGCAGTCGAATCGTGGGGGGTATGGAAAGAAATCAGGAATATAAGAGATGAAGAATACAAGAAACTTCCTGTATTCTTACCTTCTTATACTCCTAAACTCCTCCTACCCCCCACCAATCGCCTGCGTTCCTGAAGGAACTTGGCTCTTGTACTCCCCCGCAAGGGGGGAGTGGTTGGCATGTAACATCTCACGAAAAATACTTACCCAGTTTTAACTCCAGATCTTCCATCCTGATGGGTTTTTCGATATATCCACTAATTCCTGCTTCCCTGAATTTTGCAATAACATCACTGGTAATATCAGCGGTGATGGCTATTATCGGGGTACGATTTGCATCTCCGTCGCTCAGGCGGATTTTCTTCGCTACCTCATATCCATTCATCCCCGGCATATGGATATCCAGAAAGATTATATCATAGCGATGCTCAAGATATAATTCCTCCGCTTCTGCGCCATTTTTCGCAGTATCAACCTCGCATTCCATATTTTCAAGCATTTCCTTCACCATCTCCTGTCCGGGAATATAATCCTCAACCAGGAGTGCCCGCACATCGGGAAACTCCGCCTGTAATTGTTCAAGCTCCATTACGCCGCCTCACTTAATACATTGTTGTTAAGATACTCCATAACCCTGACAAATTCCTCCTTGATTTGCAGGAATAAAGGTTCAACTTCCGAATGGTCATCATTACGACATTTCTCCTCCAATTTCGCCGCATGTCCCGCCAGATTTTCTGCCCCTACCTGTGCACTGCTTGATTTTAAAGTATGTGCGCTTCTGCCCAGGGTTTTATAATCCCCTTCCTCAATAGCATGGCCGATATTCGACACCAGCTTGGCACTGTTTTCTACATATATTTTCAGTGTATGCTCAAATACTTCTTCCAGAGCTTTATGCAGGTTATCAAGCGTATCGGTGTTGACAGGGGGCTGCGGTTCGGGATTCTCATTGGCTATAACTGTCTTCTCATCCACTACGTTATCCTGTGTATCAGGCAGACTACCGTCCGATGCGTTATCCTCTCCCCCTACCGCCGGTTCATCGGGGATAATCTGCTTGTCGGCAGATACCCATTTTGCCATAATTTGCTGTAAATCTCCAGGCATAACCGGCTTGCTCAGATAATCATCCATCCCCGCTTCAAGGCATTTCTCACGGTCACCCTTGAGTGCATTGGCAGTCAGGGCAATAACCGGCATGCCATGCTTTTCCTTGATAATCGAGGTGGCCTCAAACCCGTCCATTTCCGGCATCTGGCAATCCATAAATATCAGGTCGAAATCCATTTTTTCCGTCATATTAACCGCCTCAACACCATTACCTGCAGGAGTAACCACACAACCCATATCTTCCAGCATCTTCATAGCTACCTGGAGGTTAATCTGGTTATCCTCAACCAGCAGGATATTGGGAGAATTAAACGTTATATTTTCCGAGTATTCATCTGCCCTGTCGCCGGAAAACTCATCATCAGCGGTTATCTCATTCTGTAATATCATCCTTGTTGGTTGTATGCCCGCATCCCGTTGCTTCCTGCGCACTGCCGCTATCATCCTCTTCAGGGCACTCAGCCGGATTGGCTTGACAAGAAACCCATCAAAACCTGCTTCCTCAAACTCCTGCTGACCATTCTTCTGCGGCAGGGCAGTCATCGCAATCAGTCCGATATCCTTAAGATACTCATTGTCCCTTATAACCCTGCCGAGAAATGTCCCCTCCATCCCGGGCATAAAACGGTCAACAATCGCAATATCGTAATGTTCACCGCGAATTGAACTGGTTTCCAGTTCTTCTATAGCCTTGCCGGTGGAAGAAACACATTTTGCTGTCGCACCAATAAAGCTTACCTGTTCGAGCAGGGTTTCCTGTACGGCAATATTATCATCGACCACAAGTATCCGCAGATCTTCCAGTTCTTCTCCTGAATCATGTGTATTTGCAGCCTTTTTCCTATCCGTAGTAACAGCACCGTTCTTCAGCTTCAATGTAAGGCTGAACACCGCCCCTTTACCCGGCTCGCTTTCCAGGCTTATATCACCGCCCATCATACCAATCAGGCGTCTGGTAATCGCCAGCCCAAGCCCCGTACCGCCGAACTTGCGGGTAGTCGAACTGTCAGCCTGTGAAAATTTGGTAAAGATATATTCATGCTTGTCCTGCGGAATCCCTATACCGGTATCGGAAACCTCTATGCTAAAGGTGGTTTCACCAGATGTTACATCCTGTACATCAACATTCACCATAACATAACCATGGTCGGTGAATTTTATCGCATTGCCGACCAGGTTATACAATATCTGCTTTACCCTGCCAGGGTCGCCGGTAACATTATGCGGTGCGTCGGCAGAATAACGCAGTATCGTCTCCAGTCCCTTCTCCTGTGCCTTTATTGACAGCACCTCCATTATATCTTCGGTCAGACGGCGTAGGTCAAAATTCATCTCCTCAAGTGACAGGTTGCCAGACTCTATCTTGGAAAAATCCAGTATATCATTAATTATCTGTAATAATTCCTCGGCAGAACCAAGTGCAGTCCTGGCATAATGCAAATGTTCCTCCGGAATATCATTCCTATCGGTGAGGAAGTGCAGCATCCCGATGATACTGTTAAGCGGGGTACGGATTTCATGGCTCATATTAGCCAGGAAAAAACTCTTCGACTCATTGGCATTACTCGATTCAACCGCAGCCATCTCCGCCTTTGCGGTGGCCTCTTCCGCATGCTTATGCGCCAGGCGAATCTCCTCCTTCTGCCTGTAAAGCTGTAGAAATACATTTACCTTACTCAGAAGTATTACCTTGTTAAAAGGCTTGGAAATATAATCGACCGCACCCGCATCATAGCCCTTGAGTTTGAATTTCTCCTCGGTGAAGTTAGCGGTCAGGAATATTATCGGAATATATGCACCCCTGTCGCTGTCACGGATTGATTTTGCTACCTCGTAACCGTCAATTTCCGGCATCTGCGCATCCATCAGAATCAACGCAAAATCATACCTGCCACATAGGTCAAGTGCTTCCTTGCCGCTATGCGCTTCAATAACATCTGCATCTACATAAAACAGTATGCGTTGTAACGCCTGCAGATTGGCGGGCGTATCGTCAACTATCAGTATCTTTGGCTTTTGTTCTTGAGTCATTCCGTGTTGATAAATAGTGTTAAATGTCACCCCGGACGCATATTTTCTCTGAATCTTTGATTCAGTCAGAAAATAGCGTTCTCGGGGTTATTTACATAATCACGTACTGTTGCCTATAACCCCGAGAATGGTGCTTTCTTACCAAATCAAAGATTTGGAGAAAGCATACCATCCGGGGTGACATGCCACTGCTACCCCTCATCAACTACCGCTCCGAAATCCCACATATCGTCCTTGTCATCCTTGTAGTCCTCACCGGCAACAGGTAAATCAAGGCTGAACCAGAAAGTCGAACCCTCTCCTTTAACACTCTCAACTCCCAGATCACCCTTCATCAGCTCTATCAGTGACTTGCATATCGAAAGCCCCAGCCCCGTACCACCGAATTTACGGGTGGTAGACTCATCCGCCTGCGAGAATTTCCTGAAAATATAACCCAGCTTTTCTTCGGGAATACCAATCCCGTCATCAACAACCTCAATACGTACCGATATTTTCTTATCATCCTTGCCGGTTACAGTTCCCCTGACCATAACGTGGCCGTCCTGTGCAAATTTTATCGCATTACTTGTAAGATTTGCGGCAACCTGACGGATTCTATGCGGGTCGCCGATAAGCCCGCCGATACCGTCAAACGCACTGTCCAGGGTAAGCTCAACGTTATTCCGCTTTGCAGACGGCTCCATGCTTTCCATAAGATGTACCAGAACGTCATGCAGACTGAATTTCGTCGATTCCAGATTCAACTGGCCAGCCTCTATCTTGGAGAAATCCAGTATGTCATTTAGCAGTACCAGCAAATCCTCCGAACATTTATACGAGGTTTTTGCATATTTCTTCTGTTTGTCATCAAGACTGGTATGCATGAGCAGTTCCAGCATTCCGATAATACCATTCATCGGGGTACGCAACTCATGGCTCATACTGGCCAGAAACGCACTCTTGGCACGGTTGGCTTCCTCCGCCTTTTTCCTTGCTTCCCGTAATTCAAGGCTCTGCTTGTATAAATCGAGGAATATCTGCACCTTGCTACGTAATATCGGCTTGTTAATCGGCTTGGTGATGTAATCAACTGCACCCGATTCATAGCCGTGCATTATGTTCTGCTCCTCGGTAGAATTGGCAGTCACAAATATAATCGGGATATGGGCGGTATTCTCCACACTGCGCATCGACTCCGCCACCTCATAGCCATTCATCTCCGGCATCTGTACATCAAGCAGTGCAAGCGCGAAATCATGCTGAATGCTCTTTTCCAGTGCCTCAAACCCACCACCTGCATCAATAATTTCCGCTTCAACACCTCCCAGAATACGACGCATAGCGATGATATTGGCCGGAACATCATCCACCACCAGAATCTTCGGCAATGACTCCTTCTTTATGCTGCTTTCAGCCATTTCTCCATAACCTCCACCAGTTTATCCTTGCCCAGCGGTTTTGATAAATAGTCACTGGCACCAATCAACATACATTTTTCCTGGTCTTCCTTCATCGCCTTGGCAGTCACCGCTATAACCGGCAGCGATTCAAACTGCTCCTGCTTGCGTATCGCCTCAATCGCCTGATAGCCATCCATAATCGGCATCATAATATCCATCAACACAATCTCCACATTGCCGTTTTCTGCCAGCAAATCCAGTGCCTTCTTGCCGTTATCGGCTATCAGTACCTTGCTGCCCATACGCTTCAGCATTTTCGATACCGCATATATATTGCGGATGTCATCATCAACCAGCAATACTTTCTTGTCGGAGAATCTGCCGTCGATATTATCATCGCTACCTTCCGCCACAGAAGGTGTCGAAACCGCCTCCTCCCTGATTTCCTCCCATCCTTCGTTATCAGACTCCACCGCAGATTCCGCTACAGTATCATCCTGCTTCGTACTGCCGGATACCATCTCCTGCACGGGAAAATTACGTTCAACCAGCATAGCCTTGCGGTTTTCCCTGACGATATTCGGTTGCTTCTTACCCTTGCTTTTTGCAACAGGCTTATCATCTAACTTCCTAGTGGCATTATTAACCGTCTCAAACATTTTTTCTATAATATGCTCCGCCGACTCACCATTTTTCTGGATGAATGTATCAGTATAGCTACTAATTTTTGTCAGTTCCTCTTCCGATACCTCCCGTCCCGAATAAACTATCAGCGGTGGTAGCTTTATCTCATCATCGGAAGAGGCAACCTCAAGCAATTCGATTCCGTTCATATCCGGTAGCACTACATCCAGTACCGCACAATCAAATTTATTATTTTTCAACTCCGCAAGCGCATCCTTTGCCGTCGTAGCCGCAATAACCTCAATACCGTGTTTTTCGGCAAGGACAGCGATAATACTTGCCGAAGACGGGTCGTCCTCGACTATCAGCATTTTTTCTACCGCATTAAAACTCATCGCCTCTATCTTGTTCAGCGCCATATCAAGCTGTTCTTTCGATACCGGCTTGGTCAGATAGCCGATAGCTCCGCTCGATATAGCCTTCACCTTCTCATCATGAATGGACATGAAATATACGGGGGTTTTGGCAACTTCAGGATCCTGCTGGATGAGCTCAAACAGCTCCATACCGGTAATGTCGGGCAGCTCTATATCCAGTATGATTGCCTTGGGTTTATACATTGATACCAGTTGCAACCCCGCCATCCCCTTCTCGGCAACCAGGCATTTCATCCCCCTGGCATGTATCGCCTCACGCAGAATCTTGGCGAATTTCATATCATCTTCAACAATAAGCAGCAGATCGTCACCAACCTGTACTTCTTCCTTGTCATCGGTAATATGTGAGGTAGCCAGTGGTACCTGGTTGAGAATCCGCTCCAGCAGGGAATAATCCACCTGCTGCTTGTCCTCCTCATCCACCTGTTGTTCCTCAACCTCGATTTCCTCCGGCAGATACAGGGTGAATGTACTACCCTCATTCTCCTGGCTTTCCACACCAACCTCTCCGCCCAGCAATTGCGAGAATTCCCGTGATATCGAAAGCCCCAGACCGGTACCGCCATATTTGCGGGAAGTCGAACCATCCGCCTGCTGGAATGACTCAAAAATAGCTCCCAGCTTTTCTTTCGGGATACCTATACCGGTATCGGATACCGCAAAGGCAATAGTACTGTCCGCCTGTAGATCGGAAGAGAAAAATTCCATATCACTGGCCGGACGACTGATTTTCAGGGTAATCCCGCCTTCATGGGTGAATTTCATCGCATTGGATATAAGATTACGCATAATCTGTTCAATCCGCATCTTATCGGAGCGAATGATTTCCGGCACACCTTCCGCCACCTCAACATTGAAAAATAACTGCTTCCTTTCGGCTATCGCAGCAAAGTTACGTCTCACAGTCTCGCCCAACTCCGCAAGCCTTATATCATCAACATTAACTGCCATCTTACCCGACTCAACCTTGGCAAGATCGAGAATCTCATTAATCAGGGTCAGCAAGTCCCTGCCACTGCCGAGTATCACAGAAGCATCCTCAACCTGCTCTTCGGTAAGGTTGCTCTCCGGATTTTCCGCCAGGTTCTCCGCCAGGATCAGCATACTGTTAAGCGGGGTACGCAATTCATGTGACATATTGGCCAGAAACTCACTCTTGGAACGGGTGGCTATCTCCGCATCATCACGTGCTTTTTCAGTTTCCATACGAGCCTGCTTGCGCTTGATAACCGCTCCAAGCTGAGCGCCGATTGTGGACATAAGCTTCATTAACTCATCGCTGGCCTCAATATCCTTATTGTCAAAAAACTCCAGTACAACTTCCACCTTGTCATTAACGGTAATCGGAAAGGCAAAACAGGACTGTAAACTATTCTCTCTCGCTGAAACAGCACGGGGAAAATTACCATTCTCAAAAAAATCATTGGAAGTAAAAGCCTCACCGGTTTCCAGTATCATACCGGGCAGTCCCTCACCGGGATGAAATTCCTGGCTGGCGGTGTTTTCTCTGAAGCCGGCAATATCCATATCATCTTTACAATACCACAAATTCCCCGGCTCCAGCAGGTTGCGTTCATCACGATATATATAGGCATGGCCGACCGGCCAGTCGGCATAACGACATATCTGGGTTACACATTCCTGTATACTCTCCTCAACGGTATCGGCATCATTAGTCGTAGTGACAATCTCGTATAAAAGCTGGCTACGCCTGCTCTCCTCGACAAAATCGCCGGTACGCCTTTCCACCTCCTCTTCAAGCATCCGTGTATGGCCTGCATGCTCCATAACACGGCTGATATGAACCCCAATGTAGTCAACAAGTGACATGATATACGCATCGGGACATTTGGCCCCAGTAGTGAAAAACTCCGCAACCGCTATAACATTCTTTCCGGAAAAAAACGGAAATGCAAACGCACCCTTGACAGGAAGATTCTTCAGAAACTTATTTCTGGGAAAGTTTTTATCCTTGCTTACATCAATTATCCATACTGGCTCCCTGCGCTGCAACACCCTGCCGGGAAGCCCCACTCCCGACGTAAAGCTGGTCTCCTCGGTAATCCTTCTGAACTCCTCAAACCCTTCCCCGACGATATGCCAGTTGCCGGAAGAAACAAGCATCTCTTCCTTTTTATCGTAAACATAAATATGCCCAACAGGCCAGCTGGTATAACGGCATATTTCTTCCAGGCAGTAGGTAAAAGTCTCATCAATACTGTTCGCATCATTGGCGGCAGCCAATACATTTTCCCGTAACTTCTGCTCCCTGGTACGCCTGACCATATTACGCATGACAGGCCGGAATATAAATATTACCTCAAATAGTAATATGGCAAGAATAGATACCAGGACAATCTGCTGTATTTTTTGGAAAGTTTCTATACGCTGTTCGCTTTCCAATTCGTACTGCGCAACCGCTTTATCCAGAGCACTAAATATATTCTGCCGGTTTGCCAGAATATATTCAAGGTTCTCATTGTTACTAAGCAATTCAATTGTCGGAGTATCTACCAGTTTTTTGGCATGTACCAGATAATCATGCAGTTTCTTTTCAAGCTGGAACGGCGGGTCGAAGTAGATTTTTTGCAGTTCGGGGGATACATTTTCTATCCTTGTTATATCATACTTATGGTTGGAATGTGAGTGCCCATCGTGACTGTCATGGTGGTTTTCCGTATCTCCGCCATGCAGTAATGTATTATGAGAATTTTCCATGCCGATTATCAGCTCTCTCAGACGCTGGCGAATGGCTGTTTCCTCCTCGGGTGATGCAAGGGAAAGCTGCAATGAATGAAAGGCGATCTGCTGAGATAATGCCCGCTGCTTACCGCTTATATTGATGATATGCGATGTATCCAGCCTGTCCTTTATAGAATGGTCGAGTATGAAATATGCAGCCAGCGCCAATATGACGAGTCCCCCCACCGTCAGCATATATACCATCGTCGTATTGCGTGTCTTGTCGAGCATATTTTTATGGTTGAAAGAACAGACTAGGACGTGTGAACATTCTCTGTACCAGAGCTTTTACAGAAAATCCCACCGCACCACAACATATAGTATCCTGAAAATTATACAACATTATATAATGTGGCTTTCTATATCCATAAAAACCAAAATGCAATCACAGATTGTAGGGAATTATTTTTACTGGCTATTAATACTATTAAACAGAATCATTCATTTGACATTAAATAAATTCTTGGAATTGTTATTTTTACCTGTTATAGGGTAACATACTGGGGTGGTTTGCGTCACTGGTTACTAATCACTCACTAGTTACTAAATTCTAACTACTAGCACTCAAATTAATGGCAGATATAATTGCAGTATATGCGCGGGAAGTTATTGATAGCCGCGGTAATCCTACGGTTGAAGTTGATGTTGAGCTGGAGGACGGAGCGCTTGGGCGTGCGGCTGTGCCCTCCGGTGCATCGACCGGCAGCAGGGAAGCGCTGGAGCTGCGTGACGGTGATGCAGACCGCTATAACGGCAAGGGGGTATTGCAGGCGGTTTCCAATGTGAATGGCGAGATTGCCGATGCAATAATCGGGATGGATGCCACCTGGCAGTCGATTATCGACAATACCATGCTCCAGTTGGACGGCACTGAAAACAAGTCCCACCTTGGTGCTAATGCAATGCTGGGTGTATCGCTGGCGGTAGCCAAGGCGGGGGCGATGAGTGCCGGAATGCCGCTCTATACCTATATCGGTGGTATAAATGCCAATACTCTCCCTGTACCGATGATGAATATTATCAATGGCGGCCAGCATGCCGACAACCCCATAGATATCCAGGAATTTATGATTATGCCGGTTACTGCGGATAATGTCAGCGAGGCGATCCGTATGGGGGCTGAGATTTTCCATACTTTGAAGAAAAACCTGGCCAATGCGGGGCATAGTACTGCGGTTGGTGATGAGGGCGGGTTTGCACCTGCACTGAAAAGCACTGCCGAAGCGTTGGATTTCATTATGAAAGCGGTAGAGGTTGCCGGATACGCGCCTGGGGAGGATGTGGTGCTAGCTCTGGATGCGGCTGCATCGGAGTTTTTCGAGAATGGTAAATATGAATTGGAAGGCGAGGGAAAAAGCCTGACTTCCAGCCAGTTGATTAAATATTATGAGAATCTGGTCAAGAAATATCCGATAATGTCGATTGAAGATGCAATGGATGAGAATGACGAAAAAGGCTGGCGAGAGCTTACTTCTGCACTGGGCGAGCGTATTCAGCTTGTCGGTGATGATTTGTTTGTAACCAATCCTGATATTATCCGTGACGGGATAGAAAAGGGACTGGCTAATGCAGTGCTGATAAAGGTTAACCAGATCGGCACGCTTACCGAAACCCTACGGGCGGTGGATATCGCAGCCAAGGCCGGCTACCGCAATATACTCTCGCACCGTTCCGGTGAAACCGAGGATACGACCATTGCGCATATAGCGGTGGCGACCAATTGCGGTCAGATTAAAACCGGCTCGCTATCACGTACCGACCGGCTCGCCAAATATAACGAGCTGATTCGTATTGACGAAACCTTAAGTACTTCCGCTATCTATGCCGGTGCCGACTGTTTCGGGAAAAGCTTTATAGACACCACACCCAATATAAGGCCGGTTAAGAGTGTGTAATTGTCTTTACTAGACTTCATCACCAGTACGGGGAGGTTCTCCGCCGTTACGGTTTAATATACGCCGAAATTCGTTCATATCAACACGCTGGTGCCTTTCTTCAAAGAAACTTGCGGTCTCGAGTGCAGAAAGCTTTTCAGACACTGCAATTGATATAAACTGGTTCATGCTGGTTCCGTCCTGTTTTGCCATGCGTGCAACGGCATCCTTCAGGGATTTCGGCAATCTTAAAGGGTATGTGGCTGAATCTTTCATATTTTAATTCTCCTTATAGCTTCCGATGGGCGCATAATTTTCATACCAAATCTGTCCGGAGCATCTCCAAAATCACGGATGTTAAATGTAACAACCGCATCGGCCTTACCGTTTATTGCAGCCTCCAGAACCATCTCATCACCTGCATCATTGAGCTGTGGACGCCATAGAAAGTGTATTTTTACCTCCTCTACCATGCTGATTACAGCATCAGCAAATATTTCCGCCTCTTGCCGAGTGATTCCTGCTGCCGTCCAGTGTGTTGGATTGGTGCATTGAGCTTCATACTCTATGGCCAATGCTACACTTGCCAGAAGTTTTATAACACCGCTGTCTGCTGCATTTAACAAGGCTGCTGAAGCCCCTGCAGGGCTTCTCATAGCTGCAACGATAACATCTGTATCAAGCACCAGCCTAAGCATGATATCATATTGTATACGATATCACAAGCATGTTGCAATAAGATTTGACTTTCAGGATAAAAATACCTACAAAACTAACTCTGGGTAAGCTAAAAAGGGGAGGCCAATATGAAAATAACAAAAAAAATCTTTCTTGTTTTCGGGTTGTTAGCGGTGGTTGTACCATCACCCCTGTTTTCCGGCAAGGCGACGGCGAGTATAATGCCTGCACCGTCCTGTCAGTATGGCGGCTGTCCTTCTTTTAGTGCCAATAACTGTTCGCATGATATAACTCCCGATATTGCGGTGATACAGGGTGGGGTTGTTATTGAAGGGCTGAAGCCGGTTGCAGCGAAAAAAAAGCTTGATGAAACACTGGCGAAACTGGAAGGGGAGCTTAAGGATATTGACAATGCGCGCTTTTCCCGACTCGGTACAATACGTGCGGCGATGGGCAACAAGCAGCATTCACTTGAGCAATATGTTATTGGTGAAAGGCTGGAAATCGAACTGCCTGTGAATGCCGATATAGATAATGTGCTGGAGAAACTGCCTGACTGGGGGGTGAATCGTTTTGGCGATAAATGGCATCAGGGGCGGTATAACAAGAATCTGCATCCGGTTGTCTTATATAAGGCCAGCAATCTTCCGGCCGAGGTGAATAAATTCGCCGAATCGTGCAAGGCACAGGGCTGGGAGACTCTTTGCAGGCAAAACAAGTATGGTCTCAATGCACATTACTGCTCCTTGCCGTTTGAAAAAATTAAGGAAAATCTGAACATAACCTATGGCTATATTAATAATGGCCCTGCGGTGATTGACCATAACGGCAACCGTAATAATATGAATATTCAGTATCCCTGGAATGAAAAGCAGTTGCGGAATATTAAATTTATTGAGGGCGGAAAAACACTTACCATACGCGGGCAGGTAAACGGCCAGTTTGTACCCTTTATCGGCAAGGAGGAGTAGCCTTGCCGCAACCTGTTATATGGAATTCCGATCAGGCTGCCGAAGCAACGGATGGGCAGATGGACGGCGGAAAATGGGAAGCGTCCGGTGTGTCGATTGATACCCGCAGCCTGCAAAAAGGTGATTTGTTCGTTGCTATTGCGGGTGAGAATTTTGATGGCCATGATTTTGTCGGAAAAGCTGCAAAGGCAGGTGCGGCAGCTGCAATAGTCAGCAGGCAGAGGGCCCGCATTTCCGGCATACCCGCTGATTTTCCGTTATTGATTGCTGGAAATACCCTACAGGCGCTGGATAGTCTGGCAATGTACAAACGCAAGCATACGCAAGCAAAAATTATCGCCATAACCGGCAGTGTAGGAAAAACCAGCGTTAAGAATATGCTGGGTTTTGTGCTTGCACAGCAAGGAAAAACCCACACCACCAGTGGTAATCTTAACAACCATATCGGCCTTCCCTTGACTATGGCACGGATGCCGGATGACTGCGAATATGGAGTGTTCGAGCTGGGGATGAATCATGCCGGAGAACTGGAAAAACTGAGCAGCCTGCTTCAGCCGGATATTGCGCTGATTACGGCAATTGCGCCTGCACATATGGAATTTTTCGCATCACTGGAAGATGTGGCCAAGGCCAAGGCCGAGATTTTTCATTATATGAAAAAGGGTGGTACTGCTATAGTTCCCTATGACACCCCGTTTTTACCAGTGTTGGCGAATACTGCACGTGGCAGGGGTGCAAAACGGGTAATAACTTTCGGGAAAGGCAAGCGGGCTGATTTCCAGATGTCCGATTGCATAGCCGTGCAAGCAGCAGGGGGATGCAGCCAGAAAGTCAATGCTACCGCTGATAATACACCATTATCCTATACTCTCGGTATGCAGGGCAAACATCAGGCGGTGAATAGTATTGCAGTATTGGCAACGGTTAGTGCCTGTGGTGCGGATATGGCAAAAGCAGCGGAAAGCCTGTCAGAAATTGAACCGGTAGACGGACGTGGTAAAATCCACAAATTACAGATAGACGGCAAGCAATTTACATTAATTGATGATAGCTATAATGCCAGTCCGGAATCGATGCGTGCGGGCCTGAAAATCCTCGGTGAGATGAAGGCCGCAACCGGCAACCATGCAATCGCAGCATTGGGTGATATGCTGGAACTGGGAGAAAAAGAAATTGAATATCATCAACAACTTGAGGAGGATATTTCATCCAATGACATAGATAAGGTCTTCACCGCTGGAAAATTAATACAACACCTATACAACACCTTGCCGAAAAACCTGCAGGCCACACATTGCCAAACCGCTACCGACCTCCTCCCCGTCCTCAAGGAACATATCCAAAACAATGATATAATCCTGATAAAAGGCTCCCACGGCAGCAATATGTGGCAAATTGCGGAAGCTTTGCAGAGTTATTAAAACAACCCAAAAAACCAGCCACGTTTTTTGTCCAGATCAGCCCTGCATCCCTGCAGTTGTTTTCTATAATTTGCAGCATAGGTACGGGTTCTGGCTGCAGCATTCAATAACCATTTATTTCCTTTATAACTGCCCCTGTTATATCCGCCCTGACCTTCGTGATAGGCGAGGTATTGCCGGTATGCATCGTTTTTGGCAATGCCGGAGAGTTTACGGCTGCGGTTGGCATACCAGCCGACAAAATCCACCGCATCACCGAAATTCTTACGGCTGGCCCAGCCATTGCCGGTTTCCCTCTTGTACTGCTCCCATGTACCGTCGATTGCCTGTGCGTATCCGACTGCGGAAGATGGCCGTTTCCACGGGATAAAGCCGAGCAATTCTGTGCGCGGCGGTTTGGCATTATGGATAAAGGAGGACTCCTTGCGAATAATTGCCATCTGCACATATGCCGGCACTCCCCACTTCTTTTCGCTTGCTTTAACCGACTTGTACCAGTCACGTTTCTGCTTAAAGATTTTGCAGATATTACTGATATCATTGGGCCTGCCGGCGGAGCAGTTCGATAGCGAAAATACCACGAAAACCATTATGAATATTGAAAATAACTTCCACATGAGCAATATGATAGTTTAGCTTTTTATTTCGAGTGAAATACCGAAGTGTTGAGTGCTTAGTGCTGTGTGTTGAGCCTCCTGATGAAAACTCTCAGCACTCAGCACACAACACTCAAAACTTTTCCAGAGCTAACAGAATATAAATACATAACCAAAAAGCAGATATATGCATATGACGACCATACAATAGCGCGGTGAAAATGTCACGATTTTTGACAAATTTCTGCTATATAAGCAAAATATCTTGTGGATTCTTTACACTGGTGAGCCATATGTTGTATATGTAAAGTATACTGGGGTGGTGTGTCATTGAGGTGATTGGTTATGGCTTGTGTCATCCCGACCTTGTTTCGGGATCTATTCATCAGCATACTCCTCAGCAAGTGGAGGAATGGATGCTGAAACAAGTTCAGCATGACAGTAGTGTATAACTTCTGGGACGACACATTAATGTAAGGAGCGCTATGGCAGATGAAGAGGAAAATAAACCCGAGGAAGGTGAGGAAGAGACTGAATTTGAGGTAGATGAGGAAGGCAATCCTGTACTGGATGAAGATGGCAACCCGATTCCCAAAAAGAAGAAGTCTAAAAAGAAGCTGATAATTATTATCCTGATTCTGTTGATCCTTGGTGGAGGAGGTGCGGCTGCGTTTTTTATGGGACTGATTCCCGGAATGGGTGGTGAAGCAGAGGAGGAGGTTAGTGAAGAGATAGTGGAAAAGCCGGAATATCTTGAGCTGGAGGAATTTCTAGTCAATCTGAACAATCCCGACCGTCAGGTTAGCTTCCTTAAAATGAAGGTGACTCTGGAACTGCCGAATGTGAATACGATGACATCCGTACAGGAAAGATTGCCGCGCATACGGGACAGTTTTCAGGTCTATCTACGGGAGTTGCGTAACAGTGATTTACAGGGCTCGAATGGGGTACAGCGGTTGAAAGAGGAACTGCTACTTAGGATAAACAAGATACTGGAACCGGAATCGGTTAATGAGATACTGATTAAGGATATGGTTGTGCAGTAGAGTGACCCCTCCCCCGCTTGCGGGGGAGGCAAGAAATTCTAGAAATCCATGTCCTCCGTAGCTTTAGCGTAGGGGGATTGATTTCAGAATTTCTGGTGGGGGAATATATAAGTGCTAAGTGCTGAGTCTCCTGCTGCAACCACTTAGCACTCAACACTTCAACCATTCCCTCCCCAGAAATCTGGCAATCATAGATTGCTCAGATTTACTCCCCTCCCGCAAGCGGGAGGGGTAGAGTACGCAATCAACAACCACCTGAAATTATGGCTGAAGAAGATGATGAAATGGCGGGCATGACCGAAGAAGGCGGTGATGACGATATGGCAGCCGCAATGGAGGGTGCTGCAGATGACATGGCCGCCGCGATGGAAGGCGGTGATGCTCCGGCAGATGCTGGTGGTGACGATATGGCCGCTGCAATGGCGGAAGACGGCAGCACACTAAGCCAGGATGAAATTGACAGCCTGCTTGGATTTTCCAGTGATGCCGGGCAGGCAACTTCCGGCGTACAGGCGCTTCTTGACCGTTCCCGTGAGAATTACGAACGCCTGCCGATGCTGGAGGTGGTATTCGACCGCTTCGTACGCTCTGCATCCACCAGCCTGCGTAACTTTACCGGCGAGAATGTGGAAGTCAATATCGAGTCGATAACCTCGATGCGGTTTGAGGATTACCTTAATTCTGTACCGCTTCCGGCGTTACTGGCGATTTTTCAGGCAGTTGAGTGGGAGAATTTCGGTATCATCACTATCGACAGCTCGATGACCTATTCGATGGTGGATGTATTGCTCGGCGGCGGACGTATGAACCGTCCGATAAGGATTGAAGGCCGCCCTTTTACCGTAATTGAGCAGGATATGATAAAAAACCTGTGCAAGATTATGCTTGAGGATATGGCTTCTGCATTTAACCCGCTTACCCCGATTACTTTCCGTATGGAGCGGCTGGAGACCAATCCCCGTTTTGCGACAATAACCCGTCCGGCCAATCCGGCGATTCTGATATCACTGAGGGTGGATATGGAGGAGCGTGGCGGCAAGGCAGAGGTTCTTTTCCCTTATGCAACCATAGAACCGGTGAAGGAGCTACTGCTGCAGATGTTTTCCGGAGAGTCTTTCGGTGCTGACATGACCTGGGAGAATTACCTCAATGAGGGAGTGCTTAACACGCCGGTTGAAATAGAGGCCACCCTTCTGCCGAAGACTATTCTCCTGCGTGAGCTTGCCTCGATGAAGGTCGGCGATACTATAGTAATGAATAATACTCCGAAAGATGATATAGACTTAATCTGTAAAGGGGTTAAAATGATGTCGGGGAGGGTAGGCTCATCCGGCAAGAACCTTGCAATGCAGATATCCGATATATATACTAAGAATATGGATGAGCTGTTGTAGGAATTCCAGGTTAGATTGATTTTCTGGAAGATGTCATCCTGAACTTGTTTCAGGATCCATCCATAAGAGTTCTTGTTACTGGCAAACTACGACTATAATTTTCAAAATACAAAAATATGGTTGTCAACTATTAAAGTTCGGTCATTGGATAAATGGATCCTGAAACAAGTTCAGGATGACATAGTAGTTACCAATATTGTACCGTTAGTAAAGAAATGACAATGTCTGCAATTACATCGTCGCTGGTGCTGGATGTGGTAATCGCATTACTGCTGTTTGTGACGATTGTCTATTGCTGGCGGTTAAGCCGCAAGCTTGCGCTTTTACATCAGGGCAAGGAGGAGATGCGGGATTTTATCAATGACTTCAACAGTGCGATTTCCCGTGCTGATGAGAGTATTGCCCAGTTGAAACTGCTGAGTGCCGAGACTGATGGGCAATTGAAGGAGGATATACAAAAGGCGCGGTTTCTGGCCAATGACCTGGCTTTTCTGGTAGAGAAGGGGGACAATATGGCCGATGAGCTTGAGCATTTTATCGCCGATGCCCGTAATGTCGCCCGTGCGCCCTCGATAGAGCGGCAGGTGCAGATGCGGCCAACCACTATTGCCCCTCCGCCGACACGTAATCCTGTTCCGCAAAACAGGCAAAATAGTAGGGCAGGGGGGGATGACAGGCCAACAGGCGGCGGTACGGGAAATAATGCCCATGCCAAACGTACCGCAGCGGAGATAGCACAACTACTTCAACAGGGTAAGGCAAGGGAAGAGAGGTCTAGGACGGGCGCTAGCGCCATAGCCAGGGATATCAGGGATATTGGTTCTGCTGCTACGATGCCGCCGGGCGAGCGCAATATGTTGGTAAATGAGCGCAACCTCAATGCGGTGAAGGATGTGCGTAATATAAATATGCAGGCCGATGTCGAGATGCCCGCCTCCAAACGCAAGGCTCTTGACGAAGTTCTCGCCCAGATCGCCGCAAAGAAGAAGGCCACCACCAACGCCTGAAGATCAGTATCTCACCCCCTCCGCTGGATTGACACGGGCAGCACGCAGGGCGGGGAATATCGGCGCCAGTAGTGATATAACAATAGCCAGTATCACAACATTCATTACCTCACCTGCATCAACATCCGATGGTAATTGTGAAAGGTAATATACCACCGGATTGAACAGTTCGGTGCCGGTGATTCCCTGCAGCCACTGGCGAATTTCCTCGATATTAAGCGCAAAGCTGATTCCCAGAGCCCAGCCGAAGAAAGTGCCGAGCAACCCGATCAGCGCTCCGCACATGAAGAATATCCGGATGATTGCCCACCGGCCCGCTCCCATAGTGCGCAATATGGCAATCTCCTTTTTCTTGCCGATAACCAGCATAACCATCCCCGAAATAACATTAAATGCCGCAATAACTATAATCAGCGACAGGACAATAAACATCACCACCCGCTCGGTCATAAGTGTCTCGAAATAGCTGCCGTTAAGCTCCTTCCAGTCGGAAATATTATAGGCCTGGCTGCCATATTGCGTGTCAATCTCGGCAATCACTTGCGCAATCGCCGCTTTTACTGGTTCGGTGTTGTCAATCTCGGCAATCTCGGCTTCTATAGAATTCACTGCCCCCTTAAGACGGAAATATTTCTGCGCCGCCGCAAGTGGCATGAAAATCGTCGTACTGTCATATTCATACATCTCGGTGTCGAATATCGCTACCACATGATAATCCTTGAGTCGTGGGATTGCTCCGATAAAAGTCTCGTTGGTCTGCGGGGAAATAAGCCGTATATTATCGCCCGGCCGGAGATTCATCGAAAGCGCCAGCCGCCAGCCGATTATAACGCCGGTACCACCGAAATCCTCCAGCTTTCCACCGGAAACCCCTTCAGCGATTATGGTCTTGTCACGCAAATCCGCCGGTGTCATCCCACGCACTGCCGCACCGCTATATGCACCGTTAGCTTCAGCCAGCACCTTGCCGTGGATTACCGGTGCGGCCTTGGTAACGCCCGGAATTTTGCGGATTTCTTCCGTAATCCTGTCGTAATTATGTACCGATTGCTGGTATGAACTCACCGAGACATGCGCATTTATACCAAGGATACGCTGCTGTATTTCGGTATGAAAGCCGTTCATAACCGACATAACGACAATTAAAGCCGCAACCCCCAGCACTATCCCTACAAAGGCAAACCCGGCTACAACCGATACGAACCCCTCCTTGCGCCTCGCACGCAAATAGCGAAACGCCACCATTCTTTCAAATTTATTGAACATTGCTTGCCTGTCTACACAATATTCAACCCAACAACAACAGGAACATTTGATGGCGATTATATTGTAGAACTCTATTCAAAGGTATAGACAAATACTTATAATGTATGTACAAGCCCAGAATGGAATAGGCATTTTTCTGCTTTTTCATATTTAAGAATTTACAAAACTTATGAGTACAGCAACAGCTAATATTGCCAGTTACCAAAGCGTTGCAGGGGTGAGGGACTATATTTCCCTGCTCAAGCCGCGGGTTATGTCACTGGTAGTGTTTACCGGGTTTGTCGGACTGTATCTCGCGCCGGGTGCTATCAACCCGTTGATTGCCGCAGTTGCAGTTTTCTGCATAGCTCTTGGTTCGGGTGCTGCCGGTGCAATCAATATGTGGTATGAGCGGGATATTGATGCAATCATGCAGCGTACCCAAAGCCGCGCTATCCCCACTGGCCGTATCTTACCTGAAAACGCACTGGATTTCGCACTGGTCTGTGCCTTTGCCTCGGTATTCATTATGTCGGTAGCGGTAAATTTCCTGGCCGGTGCGCTACTTCTGGCTGCGATATTATATTACGTCTTTGTCTATACAACCTGGCTGAAGCGTCGTACCCCGCAGAATATCGTAATCGGCGGTGCGGCGGGTGCATTTCCACCAATGATAGGCTGGGCGGCCGTAACAGGCGGGTTGAGTATTGAACCGCTTATATTATTTGCCATAATTTTCATGTGGACACCGCCGCATTTCTGGGCGCTCTCCCTTTACCGCAGCGATGATTATGCCAAAGCCGGAATCCCCATGCTGCCGGTTACGTCAGGTATAGCGGAAACGGTAAAGCAAATGCTGATATATACAATTCTGCTGGTACCGCTTACATTAATGCCATATTTCATGAATATGAGCGGTGTGGTTTATCTGGTGGGCGCTTGCCTGCTTGGGGCAGGGTTTTTGAGTCATGCAATTACTGTCAGGAAGAGTTCGGAGTTCGGAATTCGGAGTTCGGAGTCGCAGGAAGACAGTGCAGCCAAACTGGAGTCAGCCGCCCGAAAAATGTTCGGCTTCTCGATATTATACCTGTTCGGGATATTTTTATTGCTTGTAATCGACAGGGCTATTGGCTATTAGCTATTGGCTTTTGGATCTCATAACTAATGGCCAAAATCAAATGCCACAAAGCGAACAACATAAAAGGCAGAAAACAAAGAATATAACCGTCGGGCTGATTCTGGCCGGACTGGTGGTGCTGTTTTTCGCAATCACTATAGTGAAGCTTCACAGCAGGTAAAAACCTATGGTATCTTAATAGTTACGTTTCTGTCACCTCGGATGGATGGTTTCTCGAAATCTATTGATTTCGTTTAGAAACCACCATTCTCGGGGTTATTACAACAGCACGTGTTTTTGCTTATAACCCCGGGAACGCTATTTTCTAACTGAATCAAAGATTCAGAGAAAATATGCGTCCGGGGTGACAATCTTTTGCCATGTCACAAAAATCTAATAAATCCGTAGTATTAAGCATGGTTGCGCTGGCGGTAGGGATGTTCGGGCTGGCATTCGGGTTCGTCCCGTTATACCGCATATTCTGCGATATAACCGGCTTCGGAGGGGCTACACAAACCGCTATAGCTGCTCCCTCGCAAATAATCGACCGCAAAATCACCGTCCGCTTTGATTCCAACACCTCTCCTAACCTGCCGTGGGAGTTCAAACCCGAACAAAAAGACATAACACTCAAAGTCGGGGAGCAGGCGCTGGCATTTTTCTATGCGAAAAATATTTCCGACCATGACATAAAAGGCACATCCACCTTTAATGTCACGCCGGTCAAGGCTGCTCCCTATTTCAACAAGGTGCAGTGCTTCTGTTTTGAGGAGCAAACCATTGCGCCGGGGGAGAAAAAACAGTTTCCGGTTACTTTCTTTGTTGACCCTGAAATTGAAAATGATAAAAACCTCGATGAGATAAAGACTATAACCTTGTCCTATACTTTCTTTAAAATGAAAGAACAAAAATGAAACCAAAACATCAATATCACCTAGTAGACCCGAGTCCATGGCCGATAATTGGTACTGTCGCTGCTTTGGTGCTGGCGACCGGTGCCGTGTTCGGGATGCATGACCTTTTCGAGCTGGGTGACGGCAAGAAATGGGTTGCTATCCTGCCTGGCCTGCTGCTGATGCTTTACACCATGTATGGCTGGTGGAAGCAGGTTGTCAGGGAGGGGATTGAAGATAAAGCACATACCAGCATTGTTCAGCAAGGTCTGCGGGTTGGGATGGCGCTGTTTATCCTGTCCGAGGTGATGTTTTTCTTCGTGTTTTTCTTCTCGTTTTTCAAGGCAAGCCTTATTCCTGTTGAGTTACTGGACGGGGTATGGCCTGTTGCTGCGGCTGGCTGGCCGCCGGAGGGAATCAAGACTTTTGACCCGTGGGATATCCCGTTTATCAATACGATGATTCTGCTGCTGTCAGGCACTACCGTCACCTGGGCGCATCATGCGCTCCTGCACGGAAATCAGAAGGATCTGGTGCGCGGGTTGAAATATACGGTAATTTTAGGGGTAATATTTACAGGGTTCCAAGGATATGAATACTCGCACGCTTCATTCTGTATGAACGGCAATTTTGACTGGCTGTTCGGTGGCCATTTTGCTGGTGCGGAATGTGACTATAACCCTAACCATATTTATGCTTCCAACTTCTTTATGGCTACCGGTTTTCATGGATTACATGTGATTATCGGTACTATCTTCCTTGCAGTATGCCTGCAACGTGCCAAAAAAGGGCAGTTCTCACCCAAAGGCCATCTCGGTTTCGAATTCGCCGCCTGGTACTGGCATTTCGTCGATGTCGTATGGCTGTTCCTCTTTGTTTGTATCTATTGGTGGGGAGGTTAATACATTGATATCATTAAAATTTGTTGAGAAGGTTCAAGCCAACAGTCTTTATTAGGCCCTTTTCCTTTGTAAAGTTCTAGAAAGATCTATATTCATTGATATGGTATTTTTCATAGGAAAAAATTTATCGTATCAAATACGAGTGTCTTGCTAACGGCACTATGTCCCTTTTTGTTGCGAATTCGCTTAACCCTGAAATAGCTCTTGTCCAGTTTATACTCACGTTTGAAGTAATGGGATTTACGCAAAATTGCACCAAGATATCGCTAAATTTATAGAAACTCCGTTGATTGTATTCTTGCTTACCTTGATAAAATCTCGGTATTTATAATATTCCCCACCCCTTGGGGCGAGAGAAGAATATAATCCGAATTGATATCCCGTAGCTTGCTACGAGGTAGTTCACCCCACACAAAAACAGCGTAAAACCTTCCTGAATTTGCATTGGAAAATACAGCCTAAACCAAAGTAGAAACTTATTTAACTTGTGGTTGTTCCTCGAAAGTGTGGAACGGGGCAGGGGAGGGGACCGTCCATTCCAGTGTATCTGCTCCTTCACCCCATGGATTTGCCGGACATTTCCTGCCGAATTTTATTGTATGTATAACAATAAACACGAACAGTATCGCGGCGGCAAAGCCTATATATGAGCCGATCGAGGAGATATAGTTCCAGCCTTCATATGCGTCGGGATAATCCGGGATACGGCGAGGCATTCCGGCCAGACCAAGGAAATGCTGCGGGAAGAAGGTCAGGTTGGCGCCGATAAAGGTCAGCCAGAAATGCACCTGCCCCCAGAATTCGCTATATTGCCTACCGCACATCTTGCCGAACCAGTAGTAGAAACCGGCGAAAACCGCAAATAATGCCCCGAGTGACATAACATAATGGAAATGCGCAACCACGTAATCAGTGTCATGCATGGCGATGTCTACTCCGGCATTGGCCAGAACCACACCGGTTACACCGCCAACGGTAAACAGGAACAAGAAGCCGATTGCAAACATCATCGGTGTCTGGAAGGTAATCGAACCTCCCCACATGGTTGCAATCCAGCTGAATATCTTGATTCCGGTTGGTACTGCAATAACCATAGTGGCTGCGGTGAAATATGCCCGTGCATCCACCGGCATTCCGACGGTGAACATATGGTGCGCCCAGACAATAAACCCGACAAAGGCAATAGAGCACATTGCGTAAATCATTCCCATCTTGCCGAAGACCGGCTTGCGGGAGAATGTAGCAATTACCTGGCTGATAATTCCAAATCCTGGGATAATGATAATATACACCTCAGGGTGGCCGAAGAACCAGAATAAATGCTGGTATAACAGCGGGTCGCCGCCACCGGCAGGATCAAAGAAGCTGGTGCCGAAATTACGGTCGGTTAGCAGCATAGTAATCGCACCGGCCAACACCGGCAGCGCCAGTATCAGAAGGAAGGAAGTAAGCAGTATCGCCCAGACGAAAAGCGGCATTTTTTTCAATGTCATCCCCGGCGCACGCATATTGAATATGGTAGTGATGAAGTTTATCGAGCCGAGAATGGAGGCTATACCCGCCAGATGCAGGCTGAATATCGCCATATCAACCGCCATTCCACCCTGGTGAACCTGATCACTAAGCGGTGGGTATACTGTCCAGCCGGTTCCCGCACCACCCTGAACAAAAGCCGAGGCGGTAAGCAGAACAAGCGCCGCAGCCAGAAGCCAGAAGCTTATATTATTCATCCGCGGGAAGGCCATATCAGGCGCGCCTATCATCAGCGGGGCAAACCAGTTGCCCAGCCCGCCGAACATCGACGGCATAATCATGAAAAACACCATGATAAACGCATGTGCGGTCAGCAATACATTGTAAAACTGGTGGCTATGTATATATTGTGTTCCGGGCTCTGCCAGTTCCATACGTAACAGCACGGAAAACAGCCCGCCAATCAGCCCGGCTATAATCGACAGCGCCAAGTACATTGTGCCGATGTCCTTATGGTTGGTCGAAAACAACCAGCGCTTTATACCTTTTGGTGCATGATCACTCATATTTTTCTCTTGATTTAGTATGTCATCCTGTGGAAATTGCTTGAACAATTTAGCGCAGGATCCAGAATTTATTATTTCCTGGATTCTGCTCGTTTTGCTTACGCAAAACAGCAGAATGACTGTTACCCCTTCATTTTCTCAACCCAGCGGTTGAATTCATCCTCCGGCACTGCCTCGATTACAATCGGCATGAAACCGTGCAGAACGCCGCATAATTCCGAACACTGCCCGCGATAAATACCCGGCTTATCAATCCTGACCCAGGTTTCGTTAGTCCGCCCAGGTACAGCATCCATCTTTACACCCAAGGCCGGCATAGCCCAGGCATGGATTACATCACCCGCGGTAACCAGCACCCGCACATTCTTTCCAACTGGCAATACCACCCGGTTATCCACCTCCAGCAGCCGCACCATACCCGGTTTTAACTCCTCATCAGGAATAATCCGGCTTTCAAACTCCTCGATCCCATGATCGGGATATTCATACCCCCAGTACCACTGATAACCAACGACTTTCAGTGTCATATCAGCCTCTTCCACCTTGTCCATATAATAAAGCAGGCGGAAAGACGGAATCGCAATAACAATAAGGATTACAACCGGAATTGCAGTCCAGATCACCTCAACCAGCGTGTTATGGGAAAAGCGGTTAGGAGTCGGGTTAACCCTGGCACTGAATCGAACACAAACGTAAATCAGCAGCCCCAGAACAAATATGGTAATGCCTGTGATGATGTACATCAAAGTGTTATGCAGGTCATTTATCTTGTGCATAACCGGCGATGCAGGTTCCTGAAAGGTCACCTGCCACGGCTCGGGTGTACCGTTTGCATAGGCGGCAATGCTTGTAAAAGCTATAAAAACCAGTAAGATAAATCGCATAGGACGAATATAAATATTCAACTTTGCGCATCTTATAGTGCGTAAATTTGCTATATTCAAGGCAATAAATTTTTTTTTGAAAAAAATAAAAAAACTTGTGGCATTGTAACACAGATGTAACATTTTCTTATAATAACTTGGTAGTAGGAGACTATTATCAAGGGATTTTGATATTTTTTCTAAAAAAACACAAAAATTCGGAAAAAATTCATCAGGAGTTCATATCTTCTCATATATAATGCAGAATATAGAAAAAGGTGAAGATAAATGCAGTCATTGGCGAGCTTGAACCAAGAGGCTCTGGATAGCGCACAGCAATTCGGAGTCTCCTTGGTTGAGCATAATGTAAGCAGTGGTTCGCTACAGTCCGGGATTATAGCGGATATGTTTGCACGCCGGCAATCACACCTATCTGCACAAGAGCATTTTATAGGTTCTAAAATCTCCCGTGATCACAGTGAGGTTGGTCATCAGCAATGGGGAGAGAGTCATCACACAGTAGATAACCGGCTTGAGGAAATCCACGATATAGACCCAATGAAATTCCGCTCGAAGGAAGAGAATTTGCAACCGGCTATGGAAGGCCAGAAGCAGTATGGTGATGCGGAAAAGTCCCTGCAGGAAGTAGCAAAGGATGTTACCAAACAAGTCGTTGAGCGGGCTGTTACTAAAACGGTGAATGTTAACAGGCTGGTGGATCATGCACTCGAAAAAACTGATTTATCTGATGATAACAAGCAGGTAGTAAAAACAGCAGTAACCTCTAAATATGGTTCTGCCGAGGAAAGAGGAAATGCTGTTGGCAATTCGCAAGAACAGGAACGGAATAGTGTGGCGGTAAGTGAACAGGGACTTTCGCAGACACAGCAAATGTCAATAATAAAGGATGTGTTCAAACATGCCGGATATTACGGCATGTTTAAGGAAAATAAGAAGGAAATCAGTCAGGCTGTAGAATTTTATAACTCACCGGAATTTGCCCAAGCTGAAAAAATGCAGCAGCCTACACAGTCAGGCCAAAAAACAGCAGATACTCCTGAAGACCTTGACCAGCAACGCTCTCAGGCTGATGAGCAGGCAATACTTAGTCGGGCATTGCTGTCTCGTAAAGAACATTCTGAGTTAGTAAATGATTTTGCGATTTTTGCTTCTTTTGCTGAAAACCAGGATCTTTCTGCTCCTTCTCAAACTCCAGTTTATACCCAAAATCAACAGAAACAATATGGGCGATGACTGGTCCCTATAGTACTTTAACCTGAAGTATTTACGTACCTACCACTCCCCCTTCATGGGGGAGTAGCAGAGACAAGCCCCGTAGGGGTGCAGTCGATGCGTGGGGGTGTGAGGCTAATGTGGGGTATAACCACTTAGCCTCACACCCCACGATTCGACTGCGGGCTACGCCCTTGTCTCATCTGCTCCCCCACAAGGGGGGAGCGGTAACAAGCATTTCAGGTAAAAACACTATATTTATCGATATTTATCGATTCTATCAGTAATCGAACTGATATTCCTCTTTCATACGAAGTTTTGTTTCTTCATCGGGAGTTCCAAGGCCGGAAGCGATTACAACCCCATAATCATCCAGACTTATACCCCTGTCTTCTGCAATCGCCTTTTTAAAATCGGCAAACATATCCAGCCTTACAGCAAAATAAGTATAACATTCCCTGTCATTATCATTTTTGCCGTTCAACAACATAATAACTGCCGTATTTTCGGCAATTTTCTGCTGTTTGATTTTTTTAACTATTGCATTCATGGGGAGTAGTTGAGATTTATGATTCCAGTTCAACAATGTACCAAAAGTCGGAATCATGCGCTCTTTGTCGGCCCTTCTTGCTTCTTGCGTAGTTTCAAGGCTACTAACAGCCCTGCCATGGCAGCTCCAATTCCTGCCGCGATTTTTATACCCAGACTATCATCCCCCTTGTCAGAGGGCTTGTCTACAGTTTTTCCTGACTGTTCGGCATAAAACTTGCCTACTTCTTCAGCCACAGGAAATCCAAGAGATGAGTCATCCAAAAGCCTTTTAGCCTGTATTGTTGCACTCTCAAAGTTTGCTCCTTTCTCCATGAAGCCTTTTATTGTCAGATCTGCGGCAGCTACCTGTATTCCGTCAGATCTTACTACGGAATGAAAATGTGCGAGGTCATCTACATCAATTGGTCCACGTAAATGAAGGCTTGCCTTGTCGCCCAGATATAACTCCAGATTGGAAACGGCATTCTGGGGCTGACCAGGAAATTTGGCATAATCAATACTGGGTTCTGACGAGTAGGTTGTTGTTTTCACTCTGTAATATTCCTTGCCGTCTTTTTTGTGGTCATGATTCTCAATTGAAATGCGAACGTTAGGATCTTCACTATGTGTATTGGGGCGTGGCCCGTCACGGTCAAAAAGAGTATACTCTGCAGTTTTTTTCAAATATTCATTCTTCAGAGTATGTAGCTCGTCTATACTGCTTACGTCAGGTTTTAAGTTCAATACTCTGCCATTATCATTGACAGCAGACCTGATTTCACGAAATATAGCAAATTCCTCGTTACTGAGGTCATGTATAGCATCTGCAACTGCCTGCACCTTTTCATCCGGAATATCTATTAAGTGGCCGCTTGCCTCGGCTTTTTGTACGATATGCTCGCTTATCGCTTTTTCGAATTGCTGAAAGCCTTGGTAAGCCTTTTCAATATTGACTTGCAGCTTTTTATCAGCTCCCTGATCCTTTATGATAGAAGTGCTGTTGGCAAATTCCTGTGCTGCAGTTTGCAAATAAGAATCAAACAACTCAGCTTTTTCGGACATAGCATTCTCATATTTTTCCGAAGTAAAATTATCGCCTAACTGGTTTTTTACATCCTTATCCATCATTTCCAGCAGTTGTTTATGCTGGGGGTTGTCTATTTTGTCGATATTTACACTGGTAATCCCCTGATCTGTAATTTTTTTCAGGAAATCGGCAGTATCTGCAACATTGTTGTTGAGGTCATCTGCTGTGCCCTGTGCGAATGCATTGTTAATCATATCGCCAACCGCAGCGGCAAATGCAGAGGTGCCAACCAATATAGCGGTTCCAGCAATTTTTGCACTCCTTGTAACCTGTGATTTTTCAACCATAATTCTCTCTCCTTGTTAATGGTTATGTTAATAACAGTTAATATTCCTCCCTGATTATGTCAAATAATATTCAACTATTACCAGAGACTTTCCTTGTAACTGAATGAACTATACCAGAGAAATGTTAAAGTTTTATGACAGGATTGAAAAAAATAGAAAATTTTTTACATTTTCTTGTAACTGTATGATTTATAAAAGATTTTTAGGGAATGTCTTGTATGCTATAGAAAGTTTGAGCTTATCTTATACTTTCAATATAGCTTGACTGGGGGGCTGTTAGCGGTAATTTTAGCGCCTGTATGACAAGGTTTATATTTATAACCGGAGGGGTGGTATCGTCATTGGGCAAGGGGCTGGCCTCGGCGGCGCTTGGAGCATTGCTGCAGGCTCGCGGATATAGTGTGAGGCTGCGCAAGCTCGATCCTTATCTCAATGTTGACCCCGGCACTATGAGCCCTACCCAGCATGGTGAGGTATTTGTCACCGATGACGGAGCAGAAACCGATCTCGACCTTGGCCATTACGAGCGTTTTACCGATGTCGGTGCGCGGCAGGGGGATAATGTCACCACCGGCAGGATATATTCCGACCTGATTGCCCGCGAGCGGCGGGGTGATTACCTTGGCGGTACGGTGCAGGTTATCCCGCATGTGACCAACCTGATAAAGGAGTTTATCCTCAATGACACGCAGGATACCGATTTTATATTATGCGAAATCGGCGGCACTGTGGGGGATATTGAAGCGCTGCCATTCTTTGAGGCTATCCGCCAGTTGCGTAATGATCTGGGGCGGGAGCGCACTATATTCATGCATCTCACCCTGGTTCCCTATATTGCTGCGGCGAAAGAGCTTAAAACCAAGCCTACTCAGCATTCGGTGAAGGAGTTGCGTAGTATCGGTATCCAGCCGGATATATTGCTGTGCCGTTCGGAGAAGCCGATTCCGCATAATGAGCGGCGCAAGATTGGCCTGTTCTGTAACGTACCGGAGAGCGCGGTTATACAGGCGCTTGACACTGACAATATATACCGTGTGCCGGCGAATTACCATGAAGAGGGGCTGGATACCGAAGTTCTGAAGGCATTTGATATAGAAGATAGCTCCGCTCCTGACCTGAGCAAGTGGGAGAAGGTTATAAATGCGGTGGATTCACCAAAGGGTGAGGTGAATATTGCAATTGTCGGGAAATATACCTCACTGACCGATGCGTATAAATCGATAGTTGAATCGCTTGACCATGCCGGAATAGATAACAGGGTGAAGGTGAATATCAAATGGATAAATTCGCGTGAACTGAAGACGCAGGCTGCAAGGAAATTATTTGAGAATGTGCATGGGGTGCTGGTACCGGGCGGGTTTGGTGAGCATGGTGCGGAAGGCAAGATGATTGCGGTTAAATATGCCAGGGAAAATAATATACCCTATTTCGGTATTTGCTTCGGTATGCAGGTGGCAGTAATTGAATTTGCCAGGAATGTTGTGGGGCTGAAGGATACCAATTCCAGTGAGTTCGGGCCGTGCAAGAATCCCATTGTCGGGCTGATGACCGAGTGGGAGACCGAAAGCGGTAAGGAGAAGCGCAATATTTCCAGCAATCTTGGCGGTACCATGCGGCTGGGAGCATATGACTGCGTATTGAAGAAAAGCAGCAAGGTAGCGAAAATTTACGGAAAGTCATCGGACAGGCAGGATGAGAAAGGCAGGCCGGTTATAAGCGAGCGCCACCGCCACCGCTATGAAGTTAATATCAATTACAGGAAACAACTGGAGAAGGCTGGGATGAAATTTGTCGGCATGTCACCCGACGGTGAGCTGCCTGAAATTATAGAGCTACAAGACCATCCCTGGTTTATCGGGGTACAGTTCCATCCCGAATTCAAATCCCGTCCATTCTCCCCCCACCCGCTGTTTTCCTCTTTCATCAAGGCTGTGGTCAAGCTGGCAGTATAGACTGTTATGTAACTTTTGTGCGCAAGATAAACTTTTGTATAATTCATCTAAAATTCAGAATAACTTCATCGGTAGTTCAGGGTGGTTGTGGTATATTTTGTTTAATTTGGTGGAGGTGTTATTCCCCACCAGCAATTTAGGAAGTAAGCTTTCTTGAATTGTTTGCCTCTTCCACAATCGGGGAGGTATTTAACAACGTAATCAACCAAAGGAGAAGGAGATGCGCAAACTTACTATTATTTCATTATTATCGGCAGCTTTGCTGATAACAATGCCGGCATTTGCCGGAGATGGTCATAAGCATAATGGTGGCCATAAGGGTGTTCATAAGAAGCATCATAAACATAAGAATGACCCTCATCTTTACGGGCCAATGGATACGGTACATCGTGTGCTAAGGCATACATTTATCGATGGTTCGCCAAGGGTGAGCATCTATTATGATGACGGTTACAGGCCTTATCGCCATTACAGGCGTCATCATCGCCATGATCACAGGTGGCATCATAGAAGGCATCATCGTCATGGCTGGCATCATGGGCACAGACGTGGGCATAGATGGCATCATGGCTGGCGCCACGGACACGGTCACCATGGGCATAAATGGCATCACAAGAGGCATCGCCGCCACCATGGTCACGAACATTATAGTGGCCATAACCGTAAAGGTGGAGCCTATATAGGTGGCCATATATATCTGGACTAGCCAAGGCTGTTATTGTTATGGGAAGGAGGATTGTTTATTTTTCCTTCCCATAATATCCATGCAAGCCCCATTCCGAGCATGAGCCACATTGGGGAGATTGACCAGGCGATGTGGAAACTGGCGGAGCCGGCGGTTGGTATGAGGCGGAATGCTACCGACAAACCCATCCCGAATACAATACTGCCAAATACATATTTACGATTCCGCCAGAATTTCCACACCCAGCAGATAATCATTGCAATAAAAAGCCCTGCACCGACAAGGCCGGTTTCCGAGAGTAATTCTATGTAAATATTATGTGGGTGCAGTAGTATGACTTTTTCCTGTTTGTTTTCATCGCAAATCGGGGAATTTTTGTCGGTTTCGATATTTAAAGGACAGTGATAACGGAAATGCTTTGGCCCTATGCCAAATACAGGATTATCCTTCAAAATCAGCATACCATTGATAAATAGGTGACCGTAATGTGAGTCGAGGTAGTTTGTAATAACCGAGCTGGTGCGACGGGTGAGGTTGTCGGAAATCTGCCGGTTGGAGGTGGAAATAATTGCAATTGCAGCGGCTAGCACCAGCATAATAAGCATAGCCATCTTCCTTACGGATGAACAGAAAATTGTAACCATCGCTAGCCCGAATCCCATAAGCAGAATCGCCATACGCTCGTTAGTGAGAGCTACCGCTATAAATATAGCCAGGGTGAGTGCAAAAAAGAGCAGGCGGTTTGGCACCTTTTGCTGCGAGTCGGAAGCTTTCTGCAGGAAGGAGATAATTACCGGAAATGAAACCCAGGCGAGCAATGTACCTATATTCTGATTTCCCGAAACAGCGGTGAGACGGGTAACTTCTGCCTGATATTCAGGCTTATAGCCGAATATATCGATATGGAAGATATACTGGAAAAATATATCAAATGTGGCGAAAGTTACTGTAGCGCCCAGTGAAAGGAAAACCAGGCGGCGCATATCCTCACTACGCAACAGCCAGTAGGCAATTGCAGCGGCAAATACGGGAAACCTCCCCCACGGTGCGATGCGGTTGAATGCTTCGGACGGATATTCGGTAAATGCGCTGCGGATAAGGAAATATGCCCATAATGTCAGCGCCAGCCGTACCCAGCTTTCTTTCAGCCACGCAAAATCCCTGTTTACAAAGGAATGCAGCAAAAACAGCACCGCTATCAGCGACAGGTTGATATCGGCGGTAGCATTGCCAAGGAATATGCAGGGCGGGGAAAGCACCAGAAATAACCTGCCTGATTTCTGTATAATATCGTTGATATTACTGGTATTATCCCGATTATTATTTGTGACTGGTGATGTTGTCAGGGTGGTTTGCTGCATGGTTTTTGTATAGCGGAATAGTATGCTGTCACCCCGGATAGTATGCTTTCTCCAAATCTTTGATTTGGTCAGAAAGCACTATTCTCGGGGTTATAGGTAAAGGTACGTAATCTTTTAGTAACCCCGAGAACGCTATTTTCTGACTACATCAAAGATGTAGAGAAAATATGCGTCCAGGGTGACAGGTTATTATACCCAGTTCAGGATGACACTCCATATAGCTTTTCGGGCTATAATGCAAAGTGATAATATGGCGAAGGTGTTTATTACAGGTGGAGGGTTTGTTGGCAGGCTTCTGGCGGGGAAGCTGGCTGATGCCGGGCATGATATACATATTTACACCCGCTCGGAAAATTATGATTTAGCGGAACTGCGGGGGAGGTATAGCGGTGAGGTGGAGCTATGTATTGGTGATTTGGGTGACATGGGTTTTCTCAGGGATACTGTCAGGCAATTCAGGCCTGATATAGTAATCCACACAGCGGCGCATACGAAATATAATCCCGAAAGTGATGAGGACGAGGAGGGGTTTTTCTTCAGGAATGTAGAATATACGAGGAAAATATTGAATGTATGCGTGGAGCTGGAGATATGGCGGTTTATACTTTCTTCCAGTGTTGCGGTTTACGGGGTGCCGCAGAATGACGAAGGGATTGTGGATGAGGAGGATGAGCCTGCACCGCTTACGGCTTATGCCAGGTCAAAGCTGGAATCCGAACGGGTGCTAAGGGATTTCGCAGGGTGGCTGGATGATTTGCGTTATATAACAATGCGTTACGGCAATATAGCGGGGGCGGATGAGTTTACAAAAGCATGTGAGGTGGCAGCGGAAAATAACGATACGGGCGGCAGTATATTCCTGCTGGAGGATTACCCGACTGAAGATGGTAGCCTGGTGCGGGATTATATCCATCCAGATGATCTGGTGCAGGCGCATGCAAGGGCTGTGGAGTATCTTATGGAGACCCCCGCCCGTCCTTCATTACTGCTGAATTGCGGTAGCGGCAAGGGGATTTCATACAAGGCAATCAGGCGGCAGGTCGAGGATTATACCGGCAGGAAAATCACTATCGACAACAGCAACGCCCCACGCAACCCCATCCCCGCACTAATTTGCAACTGCAAGCGGATTCGGGAGGTGTTCGGTTGGCGAGCAAAAAGAAAATTATAGTCATTCTGTGCTGTTGAAGCGATTTGTCTGTTTAGAATAAAAAATGGCCTGACTATGCAGCCAGACCCAAGTCCATTTTATTGGAATCACATATATTATACCATGACGGTCTTATATATGTCAAGTAAGTGGCTTCGGGAAATTTGCCAAAACACGCTTTACGATTTCATTCACATCAGTTTCATTAAGTGACGGCACCCCGTAACGCCCGCGTATCCTTATCCTGTCCAGGCGTTCAAAGGAAACCCGCCTTACCATATCGCACTTCACCCAACTCTCCTTGGATGGGTGCAGAAACAGATATTTCGCTGGGTCGAGTTGGTAATGATGATATTCGATTCTTCTGGGAGGTACAGTACTCATCGGTACAATTGTACACAAACCATGCTTGTTTATCTGGTATCTTGACACGATAATAACCGGCCGCTTTTTGTTCATCTCGGGCGGGACAGTCCCCATATCGTAATCGCATAGGAGAACCATACCGAGCTTTGGACGAAAAGTGATTGCCATAATTATAAAGTGTTAAGTGCTTAGTGCTGGGTGTTGAGTCTCTTGCTGAAAATCTTAGTACTTAACACTCAGCATTTTCAAAGCTTCATAGGTTGTGTCTATAAGCCTCACCCGTTATTCGCTGCAAGTTGCATACGGCCATTGTCGAAGCAATGACTTTCATCGGGAAATTCACGGGAGCGGGTTTCCTTTGCATATTTTTTCGCTGCACTATCAAGTAACTTCCGCATATTGCCATATTTCTTGACGAATTTTGGTGTTTCGTCAAACAGACCGGCCATATCCTCGGTAACCAGAATCTGCCCGTCGCAATTGGGTGATGCTCCAATACCTATCGTCGGGATATTAACCGACTTGGTTATATCAGTCGCCAGCCCTTCGGTAATGCTCTCCAGCACAACCGCAAAAGCTCCCGCCTCCTGAACCGCAAGCGCATCCTGTTTAATCCGCTCCTTTTCCTTATAACCGCGCCCCTGATATTTATACCCACCGGCAGTATGTACCGATTGCGGCTTCAGCCCGATATGCGCCATAACCGGAATCCCACGCTCATTCAGGAACCATATGGTCTCCGCCATTTCAATACCGCCCTCAAGTTTCACCGCACCGCAGCCGGTCTCCGCCATAAGCCGTGCTGCATTACCAAGCGCCTGCTCCGGCCCCATCTGGTATGACATAAACGGCATATCCACCACCACCAGCGCCTTTTCCGACGCATTCACCACCGCAGTACCATGCGCACACATAATATCCATCGTAACCGGCAATGTGCTGTCCATACCGTAAAGCACCATGCCAACCGAATCACCAACCAAGAGCACATCAACATGCTTGTCCAGAATCTCCGCCACCGGCGCGGTATATGCGGTAAGGCATACCAGCGGCTCCTCTCCCTTCTGATTCTTTATATCAATTATAGTTTTTCTCTGTTTTTTCTTCATTGCTTTCCTTTAAGGCTAAAGGTTAACTATAAACCCTTACATATTATCGCACAAGCTGTGATATTGCTTGCTAGCGGTTTATCCATAACCTCTTGCCCCTGATGTCGGCGACATTGTTGATTGTTATATCATCAGAATTATCCAGCCGGATCAGGTGGGTTCCTTTTTCTTCAAGCGATGAGTAAGTTATCATCCTGATTGAGTTGCTATTGCAGTGATTCTCATCTTCGCTTAAATAAACAATCACCTCTCCCTTATCGCAATAATTCTCGTCAAACTCCTTCATCAATACAACTGGAACATTCACATCATCATCCAGCCATTTGTAATAAACACAAGCCTTTTCGCTGCATTCAATATCATCCTTATACGCATCACGGATATGATATGCCTTTTCCTGCCCGTTGGCGGAAAGCCACTGTCCACGGGCATATCTCGCTGCCGATAGTGACGAGAAATATAACAACCCGTCCTGCCCGCGTACTGCAAATAATTTACCGTCCTCACCGATAATCACATCAGGAAGCGACTTCGGCAATAAAACCATAATCACACCCACCGCAATCGGCAGCAATCCGAAAAACCGCAGCCCTGTCTTCCATAAACACAGCCACAATCCGCCCAGAGCAATCACCCCGACCACCCATGGTGCAACCTGCCCGAACAGAATCGAGGAATGCGGCAAACCGGTAATCCACCCCGCATAGTCGGTCAGGGCGGAAATCCCCCATCCCATCGGTACGAAAGCCAGACCATGCAACCCCAAAGGCATAAGCAGCAGCCCGAGAATCCCCAGCGGCATAATCCAGAATGTTGTAAGCGGTATGGAGAGCAGATTGGCAAGCAGCCCATAGCTGGCGAACCGGCCAAAATGATATATTGCAAAGGGAGCGGTCGCCAGCCCTGCCACCACCGATGAAAGCATAATCCCGCCCACATAAACCGCCAGTTTGTACGGAACCTTGCGGCGGACTATATCCTCCTCGTAATAATTCCTGCGTGTATAGCGCTCGAAAGCGGCTACCAGTGCGATAACCGCTGCGAATGACATCTGGAAACTCGGTCCTGTAACCGATAGCGGGTTCACCATCATAACCACCAGCGCAGCCCATGCCACCGGCCGCATCGGCGTCCCCGTCCTGTCCAGCAATATGGCGAGGAAAAACAGCCCGACCATAATATATGCCCTCTGTGCGGAAACCGGAGCGCCGGTTAGCAGGAGATAGAAAAAACCGGTAGCCAGCGCAAGAATAGCCGAGATTTTCTTGATATTATAACGCAGCGCAATGAATTGCGATAGCGACAGCAGCAGCCTTATCGCAAAGAAGCAGGTAGTCATCACCAGCGCCATATGCAATCCGGAAATCGCCAGCAGATGCCCGACTCCCGCCTTGCGCATATTCTCCAGCACGGTTTTGTCGATACCGCCACGCTGTCCGGTGAGCAGTGCTGCGGCGATGTTGGCCTCACCTTTTCCGGGAAAGGCGGAGAGGATATTCTCTGTAATTTTATGACGCAGGCGGGCGGTTATATGAGGTGTCGGGGCGGTTTCGGGAGCGCCCTTCTTCCGATATAGCTTCACATCGGAAATACTGTAGCCAACCGCTCCTATCCTGTTGAAATAAGCGAAGCGGGCGAAATCATACCCGCCCGGATATACCGGTCTTTCCGGCGGCGGGCTGAGTATCGCCCTGAACGCCACCCTGTCACCGGGACGGATTCCGTCCATACCGGTGCGGATAGTAACCCGTGCCTTGACCGGCGTCTTGCGTGGGGAGAATTTCCCTGCTTCCGGCTGCCATAAATCGAGGTCGTAGAGCATGATGCGTCCGCCATATGGCTGCTCATCGATGGATTCAACCGTCGCCCGCACCCATATCGGCTTGTCATCCGCCTCGATTATCGGGGATTTGGCAAGATGCGCATGGATTGCGGAAGTACAGAATCCGGCAGTTGCAAATAACATGGCAAGGCCGGCCTTATGCAGGATTTGTGTGGTATTACTGGCGTGATTCAGGCGGAGGATTATTGTGGCAGCCAGGACAAGGGCAGGGATTGTGATTGATATGGTAAGGTTCGGCTCGGATTTGAGAGAGAAATAAGTGACAATCCCGATACCGAACAATACCGGCAGCCACAATACCAGCCTTATTTTCTCATTTTCCAATATATCGGGGAGCATGATTGTTTATCCATATCAGATGATGGATTATAGATTATAGAAAAATAATGGTATAGCTTCTATCGTCTTGACAATATTCCGTAAATTGAGTAATATACTATATATGAGGATAATACGGAGATTTTGCCATGATTACAGTACCGGCAACGGAATTTTCCAAAAATTTTGGTAAATACCGTGAAACTGTGCAGCGTGAGCCTGTGGCTGTGACCGCACATGAGCGTGTTACAGGATATTTTGTATCCGCTCGCGAATATGAGGAATATATAGAAATGAAAGACAAAATACCGCAAGCATATGCGGTAGAAGAGCTGTCCGAAGAAACCATACAGGCGATTGCCAATACAAAAATGGATAGCAGACATAATCATCTCAATGATCTGCTCGATGAATAGCCCGTTATGTCCTTTCCTGATCCACAACCTGGCCTGGTCATTTCCTATTCCTATCTGTGGCGACACGAACAGGAGTCAGGAATAGAGGAAGGACGTAAAACGCGTCCTTGTGTTGTCATCCTTGCCGTGGAAAAATAAGATGGAGTGTTGCTTTTAATTATTTTAGCCTTCAACTATTCAACCGCCTCAGCGGAGGGTGTTGATAAGAACAGGATCAAGGTTCGGGCTGGCAGTCCAACATTTATTAATAGTGAAGGAGAATGCCGCTTAAGATGCTCCACACGTTTTTGATTTCCTTGGAAACTTTCATAAATACTGGCACTCTGAGGATATTGCAGATAAAAGAACCGTGCTACAACTGGCCTTTCAGGAGCCTATGAGATATAAGCGAAAAGAGGGTTAGCGAACTCCCAGAAAGTAGCAGCCATTCTTGGTTATGGAGGGATTGAATAACCCAAATCTCGGTATGGTGGGCGGTAGTGGACTCGAACCACCGACCTCTACGATGTCAACGTAGCGCTCTAACCAACTGAGCTAACCGCCCTGAAAAAGAACAACAAAAATAACGATTGCTCCTACTTTGTAAAGCACTTTACAAATATACCTGACCTGATGCCAATAAAATGGACTTGGGCCTGGCTGCATAGCCAGGCCATTTTTTTGTCCGATCCTGAATAAATATATTTCCCCTGCTGCGGAAACCTCCTATAAAGCTGTGATGGGCTATAATGCGGAATATTTTGATGGAGAGGTGGTGGAAGCGGTAAATCCCGGGCTTTTTGACGGGCTGAATGAGGCGCAGCGGCAAGCGGTGGAGACTACGGAAGGTCCATTGCTGGTGCTGGCTGGAGCAGGTACGGGCAAAACCCGCGTACTCACCTCGCGCATAGCCTATATATTGCAGCAAAACCTGGCATATCCCAGCCAGATTCTAGCGGTTACATTTACCAACAAGGCTGCAAAGGAAATGCAGCTGCGGATTAACGATATGGCAGGCGGGCAGTCTGCCGGTTTATGGCTGGGTACTTTCCACTCGATAGCACTGCGTATAATCCGCCGTCATACTGACAAAATCGGCTTCAAACCGGATTTTGCGATTATCGATGCCGATGACCAGCTCCGCCTTATCAAGCGCATTATCAATGAAAACAATATGGATGAGAAGCGCACCCCGCCCAAGGCGATTGCGGCTGTAATCCAGCGCTGGAAAGACCGTGCGCTTACTCCCGATAAAATTCATGATGGAGGCCATAACAAAAGTGATGCCGAAAAGATATACAAGTTATACCAGACCCGCCTGCATACCATAAACGCCATGGATTTCGGAGATTTGCTGCTGCATTGTATTAACCTGTTTACCAATCATACTGATGTTATTGCCGATTATCACCGCCGTTTCCGCTATATCCTGGTGGATGAATATCAGGATACCAATGTCGCGCAATATCTGTGGCTGCGGCTGCTGGCGCAGGGCAATCGCAATATCTGCTGTGTTGGTGATGATGACCAGTCGATTTATGGCTGGCGCGGGGCGGAGGTGGAGAATATCCTGCGTTTTGAGAAGGATTTTTCCGGTGCACAGGTAATCCGCCTTGAGCAGAATTACCGCTCTACCCCCGATATACTGGCTGCTGCTTCTGCCCTGATAGAAAATAACAAGGGACGGCTGGGCAAAACCCTTTATTCCGAGTCGGGTAACGGTGAGAAGATAAAGCTGGTTTCGCTGTGGGATGAGAAGAAGGAAGCGGAATATGTTGGAAGCGAGATAGAGGCCTTGCAGCAATTCAAACAGCATTCGCTTAATGATATAGCGATACTGGTGCGTGCCGGATTCCAGACCCGTGCTTTCGAGGAAAGCTTTATCAGTATGGGGATTCCGTATAAGGTGCTGGGCGGGCTGCGTTTTTATGAGCGGATGGAAATCCGTGATGCTATTGCCTATATCCGTGCGGTGGTGCAGCCTGGTAATGACCTTGCGCTGGAGCGGATAATCAATGTGCCGAAGCGCGGGATTGGTGGGTCGACGGTTGAATCACTGCGGGAGCATGCCCGTGCCGGCGGGGTTCCTTTATCACAGGCGGCCCAGGAGAAAATTGCCAATGGTGATATGCGTCCGGCGGTGGTTAGCAAGCTGGGTGGTTTGATGGCGAATTTCAGGCGCTGGCGGGAGATGTTTACTACTCATCCGCATGCCGAGGTGGTTAATACCATATTAAACGAATCGGGCTATATGCAGATGTGGAAGCAGGATAAAAGCCCTGAGGCTGAAGGCAGGGTTGAGAATCTGAAGGAATTGCTTGCTGCGCTGGAGGATTTTGAAAGCATCGAGCAGTTCCTTGAGCATGTCAGTTTGGTTATGGATGGTGATGATGTGGTCAGCAGCGATATGGTCAGTGTTATGACAATACACGGAGCCAAGGGGCTGGAGTTTGATACTGTGTTCCTGACCGGCTGGGAAGAGGGATTGTTTCCGAGTCAGAAATCGATGGATGAAAAGGGACAGGAGGGGCTGGAAGAGGAGCGGCGTCTGGCCTATGTCGGGGTGACTCGGGCGCGCAGGCGGTTATATATTACCTTTGCCGGCAACCGCAGGGTATATGGAAAGTGGCTGAGCAGTATTCCTTCACGTTTTATTGATGAACTGCCGGTGGAATATATAGAGGAAGTGAATAATGCGGGGTTCAGGGGGCAGAAATCAGGAGCCAGAAACCAGAAGTCAGATAATTTTATTATTGAAGGGCTGGCGGAAGATGGAATTCCGTTTGTACCCGAAGGTAAATTTCGTACAGGTGAGCGGGTGTTCCACCAGAAATTCGGCTATGGCCGTATCACCGAAATCAGCGGCAAACACCTAAAAATCAACTTTGAGAAATCCTCCCCCAAAACTCTGATGGAAGATTATGTGGAGAAGGTGGGGTGATTGCTAATCTATTATAAGTAAGCTGTTACGAAAAAAATAACAAAATGGAAAATCCATCACAAAAGAATTACGGGATTCATCCAGACCTGCTGGGATATATTGCAAATGCGTTGCAGGAGCAGGATATGCCACATGTACGCAGCCTGGTTGCCGATCTGCATTCGGCGGATATGGCCGAGTTGCTCAATGCATTTGATTCCGAACAGCGGGAAGTTCTGCTTAACGCAATTCGTACGGACCTTGAGCCTGAAATCCTTGTCGATCTTGAGCCTGAAGTAAAGGATGAGGTTATATCCCAGCTTGGTACGGAGGAGAGTGCGGCCGCTATCGCCCAGCTTGATAGTGACGATGCGGTGCAGGTTATGGAAGACCTTGAGGAAGCCGAGCAGCAGGAAATCCTTGAGGCTATCCCCGAAGAGCAGCATGAGCAGCGTGAGGCGCTGGAGGAGGGGCTGGCGCATCCAGAAGATACTGCCGGCCGCCTGATGGACAAGAAGTTTGTCGCCATGCCCGAAAGCTGGACGGTCGGCCAGACTATAGACTATCTGCGCGAAGAGGAGGATTTGCCGCAGGATTTTTATAATTTGTTTATTGTCGATATTTCGGGCAAGCCTGTAGGTGTAGCTTCGGTGAGCCGTGCGATGCGCAGTAACCGCGAGGTACTCCTGCGTGATATAATGGATGGCGATGTAAAGGTTATCGAACAGGGAATTGACCAGGAGGAAGTGGCTTACATTTTCCGCAAATACGCCCTGTCCGAGGCTCCCGTAGTTGATGAAAAGGGAATTATGGTGGCAAGGATTACTGTTGATGATGTTATGGATGTTATAGAGGAAGAAGCGGAAGAGGATATCATGCGTATGGGTGGTGTCGGAGAGACCGACCTTTATGCCTCCACACGCAAGACCGCCATGCATCGTTTTCCCTGGCTTTTCGTCAATCTGATTACCGCTATAGCGGCCTCGGCGATAATTGCGCTATTTGATGAGGCGATTGAAAAGCTGGTAGCTCTGGCGGTGCTGATGCCGATAGTGGCTTCTATGGCGGGAAATGCGGGAACACAAACGCTTACTGTTGCGGTGCGGGCTATTGCTACCCGTGAGCTTGGCGCTACCAACGCCATGCGGGTTGTACGTAAGGAGATTTATGCGGGGCTGGTGAACGGGTTGTTTTTTGCAGCTATAGTAGGTGTTACATCGCTACTGATCTACCAGAACACGGAACTGAGCGCAGTATTTGCCTTCTCTACAATTATAGCACTGGCAACCGCCGCCTGTGCAGGGGTGGCCATACCTCTGATTCTGGTACGTATGGGTGTTGACCCTGCCGTAGCCAGCGGTGTATTCCTCACCACCATAACCGACGTCTCTGCATTCTTCGTCTTCCTCGGCCTCGCAAGCTGGATGTTGTAGATATAAAATCCTGTACAATATGATACCAAAATGATATCATATCAGTATCAACCTGTAGGAGGGATTATGTTTGAAAGACTGGCAGAAATCGACCGTAGCTATATTAAATCCAAGGTAGAGGGTGGTTATTATACTTCCGAGATAGAGGTAATCCGTGATGCTGTGCGCCGCCTGCGGGAAGCAGACGAAAAGCATAAAAAACTGGAGCATCTGCGTTCTCTGGTTATGGTCGGCCATGAACAGGCCTTACGAGGGGATGTGACCCCATATACCGAAGATTTTGCCGAAAGGGCAATGGAGCAGGCTATGAAGGATTATGAAGAAGGTAAACCGATTCCCTATTATGTCAAACCATAAGCCCAACCTTATATTTTCCCTTGAAGCAGAAACTGACCTGTGGAGTATTCTGCAGTATAGCCTTGAAATATGGGGCGAAAAACAGGCTAATATTTACAACAAGCGGCTGAATGACGCTTTTCTACTGATTCAGGATAACCCGTATATAGGGCGGCAACGTGATGATATTATGAGCAAATATCATATTTTGACTATCGAGAAACACCATATAATCTACTGGCCTGAGGAGGAGCGTATAACCATCATCCGTATTTTGCATGTAAATCAGGATATTACCGAATATTTTGAAATGTGAAGTAATTATAGCGGTGGTTTTAATTATCGGATTTTTTGCTGTAATTTTAATAAGTTAATTGCAACTATTCGATCGTCATCGGTTCCTTATTTTTGTGGGATTTTTTGTGGGCGGCGAGGTCTATCATAATCTTGATAAATACCAGAAGGGCGAGGGCTATGGTTTTTTCTCCCGTTGCCATAACCGCCCATCCGCCGAGGAGAATGACCGCATGGAGTATCATTACCCTGCCATATGGCGCTCCCATTAGATTGCCGGAGGTTGTGCGCTTATATTCCCCAGCCCATAGGAAATTTATTAATAGTGAAATCAGATGGCTTATAAATAGCGCAATCCCGCCATACATGATGTTTTCCTTGTCCTGTACCACGTCAAGCAGCATCGTAAGCGGGTTAAGTTCGTCGAATGGTAAAGGCTCTATAACACCCTCTCCGAAAAACGAGAAAACAAACATACCATGTACGGCGGTGAAAATCCCGTAATGCAGGATGAAGAATGGTATCAGGAATATTGTTTGAAAATCCCTGCGGGCGACCAGTAATACCAGCATTTTGACAACATTTAATACGCCGATTATCACATTTTCCAGCCAGAAGATTACCATTATATCGAATACCTGCCAGCCGAGGAAAATTACACCGAAGAGAGGTATTAAATTGGCAGCAATCAGGATGAATGCGGATGTCGGGAGCTTTTCAAGCATTATTTGCCTCCTGACCGCCATTCTTGCAGATTAACTTTGGTTCCTTGCCGAATGTGATTGTCGCCTGCGTCCCCAGAGGCACAGCATAGTTGGTTTCCGTATGTCCGATTCCACGTGAGCGGAATACGGGGAAATCTGCCCGTTGTGCGAAATTATCTATCAGCGTATCGACCTGCTGCTGGTTTACCTCGCGTTTTTCGCCATTGAAATCGCCGAAAATAACTGCCTGCACATCATCCAGAATGCCCGCCTGACAAAGATGATTGAGCATACGGTCGATATGATATGGCGGGTCGTCAACCTCTTCCAGTAGAAGGATTTTCCCTTTTGTATCAATCTGCCAGAAAGTACCGATGGAGTTTTGTACGATGGTAAGGTTTCCGCCTGTTACTGTCGATTGCAGGTTGCCTTGCGGCTTTTCGGCAGGTGCATTAAGCGGAACGAGGTTGAATTCCTGCCGGTTACTGCGACCAAGAACAATATCGAGAATCCGCTCGGTGCTTTCCTTATCGGTGCTGCCGCGTCCCAGCGAAAACAGCAATGGACCATGAATACTTGCCCAGCCCCATTTCTGATTGAGAAAAATATGTAATGCGGTGATGTCGCTGAAACCTATAACCAGTTTGGGATTTTCAGGAGGTTCAAGCTCCGCCAGCATTGGCAGCAATTTTGCGCAGCCATATCCACCGCGCAGACACCATATAGCCCTGGAATCCTCGGCATAAAGCGCATCCCGCAGATGTCGGGAGCGGTTTTCATCGGAGTTGGAATGGAATAAATCATCGCCCTGCAAATCTGTCGGCACCCGCGGCACAAGGCCGGTATTCTCAAGATATTCAACCGATTGCGCAAGCTGCTCCTCCGTCACCGCATATGACGGTGCTGTCAGATCGACAATATCCCCCCGCTGCAATACCTGCCAGTGTTTCATGTTCTCAATACCTTTCAGGATTGTACGCGCCTACCGCTTCCCCCTTTGGAGAAAGCCATGCTATTCAAAATTACAGGTATTGATACTTCATGTTACGGAAAAACACCACAACAGTTTATGTGATGTGTATTCAGGATGACATAATGACTCAAGTTAGTTAATTCAGGCACAAAAAAGGGAGCGCAAAGGCTCCCTTCTTTTAACACTTGAAATAAATTGATTTAATTAAGTTATAGTTACCCCTTTTTGTTGCCCAAGAGTCTTCTCAAAATATGCTGCTGCCATATCAACAGCGCTTTCTGCATTTTGATCTTCTTCATAACCCGAACGCAATGCTGCTTTATATACATCAATAAATTTTAAAGTATTAGTAGGCTTTGAAACAAGTGTGCGTACTGCTTCTAAAACTTTTATAGTATCTTCTATATGTGTTTCGTCAGCATAGCTAAAATTCTTTAATTCACGAACATTCCCAGTTCTATGAAAAACATCGCCTAAGTTTTCATGTTTTGCATTACTACGGGCATTTTTGTACAAATTCATTGTTTCCAATGCAGATTCAATTCTGTCTGAAAATTCTTTTACTTGTGAAGAACCAGAAAGATTTCGGTCTTTCATCTTAGCAACATGCGTATATGTTTCAAAATCAAATTCCATAATTTTCTCCATAGATAACAAAAAAACTCACCATTGAGCCTTTCACGACAAACACTATACCAGAGAAATGTTAAAGTTTTATGACAGCGAAGCAAGTTTTTTCATTTTTTTATAATTATTTTTCTAATATATTGATTTTAAACAATATACTTCTTTGAAAAAATCCCGCAAATGCCAGTCCCTGACCTTTTTCCTCATAGCACAGCACTCAACACCTGAATATTTCAACCCCTTATCAGCCTGTAGGTAATCGCGTCATGGAGGGCGTTGGCGGAGGCATCGATAATATTGGTCGAAACACCGACGGTATTCCAGCGTTTACCGCTGTCATCGCTGGTTTCAATCTGCACACGGGTAACCGCCTCGGTACCGCGCTCGGGAGTGACAATCCGTACCTTATAGTCGGTCAGCCTGATATCGGCAATCTGGCTGTATTTGTTGCCCAGAGCCTTCTTCAGCGCACGGTTAAGCGCATTGACAGGCCCGTTACCACTCTCGCTTTCGGTTATCTCTTTCCCGTCAATATCTATGGTCACATCGGCAATTGAGGAAGTAACCGCCTCGCCATTTTCATCCCAGCTGCGCTCATCAAGGATTTTAAATCGCAGCAAGGTATAAAAATTCGGTACATTATCAATAATCCGCCTCGCCAGAAGCTCAAAACTGGCATCGGCACTTTCATAGGCATAACCCTGATTTTCCCGCTTTTTCACCTCATCCACCAGCGCAGAAATCTTCTCCCGCACAGACTCATCTTTCAGATTAAGTTCTATTCCTATCTGCTTGATTCTATTAACTATATTGGAACGTCCAGCCTGATCGGATACCAGTATCACCCGTTCATTCCCCACCGTCTCAGGCTCGATATGCTCATAGGCCCTGGGATATTTCACCACCGCTGAAACATGCAGTCCGCCCTTATGCGCAAATGCAGAGCTGCCAACATATGCAGCATGTTTATAGCGTGGGCGGTTAAGGCGGTCATCCAGTGAATTGGATATTTTCTTCAGCTTTTTCATGGATTTGTCATCAATCCCGACATCAAATCCAAGTTTAAGTTTTAATGTAGGTATTATCGCTATCAGGTTGGTATTCCCGCATCTTTCGCCATAGCCTCCTATAGTCCCCTGCACCTGACGTACCCCCGCCCGCACCGCAGCAAGCGAATTCGCCACTGCGTTTTCCGTATCATTATGGCAGTGTATCCCAAGATGAGAGCCAGGAATTTCCTTTACAACAGCCGTAACAATCTCCTCAACCTCATGCGGTAGCGTACCGCCATTGGTATCGCACAGCACAACCCAGCGTGCGCCCGCCTCATAAGCCGCTTTCAGCGCCTGCATCGCATATTCGGAACTGGCCTTGTAACCATCGAAAAAATGCTCGGCGTCAAACATCACCTCCAGCTTTTTCTGTTTCAGATAGTCTACACTATCAGCAATCATCGCCAGGTTTTCCTCAAGGCTGATTCCGAGCGCTTCGGTTACCTGAAAATCCCACGCCTTGCCAACAATACAAACACCGCCAGCCCCGCTATTCGCCAGTGCATTCAGCCCAGGGTCATTATCCGCACTGGTGCTGTTACGGCGAGTCATCCCGAACGCCATCATCTTCGACCGCTTCAACTTGGGCAAATCAGCAAAAAACGCATCATCGGTATGGTTCGCCCCAGGCCAGCCACCCTCGATATAATCAATCCCCAGCTCATCAAGCTGCAAGGCAATATCATGCTTGTCGGCAGCCGAAAACTCAACTCCCTGCGCCTGCGCACCATCACGCAACGTACTGTCATATAAACATATCCTGTCTGTCATTTAATATTTCTGAAAAAATATGACTGTTGTCATAAAATTTTAACATTCCTTTGCTATAATGGCTAGTATAAAAGGGTAGTATACTTTCTATGCTATGTACTATTTAACAGTTACTAAGTCAAAACAACAGATAAGGAATAATAATATGGATAAAACAGAAAAATCAGAAACAGAAGATTTTGTACAGAAAACATTAAGAAAGCCCCTAAATGAACCTTCTGCAGTGCTGAAAAACATGTAGAAATACCGAGGCGTCTGCATCCTATAACAATCGAGCCTCAACCCTTACCGAAGAATTTACAGAGTATCATGACGGTGTACGTCCTGAAATCCATGAATATGCCTGTGAGCTTGAGTCCAATCTTCAAGAGGTTAAAAGGGAAATTTAGCTCTATTTTTCTTGAAAAATTTAACATACACATATAGGCGATTGTGGTTTTAATTTTTGTGTTTTTGTGGTAGGAGGGGAATGTAAACTCCTCCCGCATGCGGGAGGGGCAAGAAATCTGAGCAGCTTGTCTGCCAGATTTCTGGGGAGGGAATGGTGAGGTAGCGGCTGTTGGCCTTTGGCTATTAGCTATTGGTATTCCCCCACCAGAAATCCTAAGGATTGAAAATCCTTGGATTTCTTGCCTCCCCCGCAAGCGGGGGATGAGTTCTGTAAAGTTTCATATAGGCCTATGACCAAAACGCCGTTACTGGATAAAGTGAAATACCCTGCTGACATGCGCGGGTTTGGGGATGATGAGCTGAAGCAGCTTGCTGATGAATTGCGTCAGGAAACCATCGACGCAGTGTCATATACCGGCGGGCATCTTGGCGCAGGGCTTGGCGTTGTCGAGTTGACGCTGGCGCTGCATCACGTATTCGATACGCCGAAAGACAAGCTGATATGGGATGTGGGGCATCAATGTTACCCACATAAAATCCTGACCGGCCGCCGTACGAAAATGCGTACATTGCGGCAGGAGGGCGGGCTTTCCGGTTTCTGCAAGCCATCCGAAAGCGAGTATGACAGTTTTGGTGCCGGCCATAGTTCCACTTCTGTTTCCGCCGCACTCGGTATGGCGGTTGCCCGCGACAAGGACGGTGATTATAACGAGGTGATTGCAGTTATCGGCGATGGAGCGATGAGTGCCGGAATGGCTTATGAGGCGCTGAACAATGCCGGCCATATCGGCACACGGCTGATTGTTATCCTCAACGACAATGATATGTCGATTGCCCCGCCCACCGGTGCGATGAGTGCATATCTGGCACGGCTGATATCCTCGCGGCCGTATATTTCCCTGCGCAACATTGCCAAGAAGACTCTGAAGCACCTGCCGAAACATTTTGAACGGGCGGCCAGGAAAACCGAGCAATGCACCAAGAATATGGTAGCCGGCGGTAATTTCTTTGAGGAGATGGGGTTTTATTATATCGGTCCGATTGACGGGCATAATCTCGACCATCTATTGCCGGTTTTGCGCAATATTCGTGACCAGAAGGACAACCGTCCGATTCTGGTGCATGTAGTTACCGAAAAAGGCCATGGCTTTGAATCTCCGGAAGCTTCTTCGGAGAAATATCATGCGGTCAAGAAATTTGATGTGGTTACTAAAATTCAGCAGAAATCCACAGCCGGAGCGCCGAGTTATACCAAAGTTTTCGCCGATAGCCTGATTGCGGCAGCGGAAAGGGATGAAAAAATTATCGCGATTACGGCCGCAATGCCTTCCGGTACGGGACTTGACAGGTTTGCGGAGAAATTTCCCGACCGTATGTATGATGTCGGGATTGCCGAACAGCATGCGGTTACATTTGCGGCAGGGTTGGCGATGCAGGGATATAAGCCGTTTGCGGCTATATACTCCACTTTTCTCCAGCGCGCATATGACCAGGTGGTACATGATGTTGCGATACAGAAGCTGCCGGTACGGTTTGCGATTGACAGGGCAGGGCTGGTCGGAGCGGATGGTGCGACTCATGCCGGTTCGTTTGATATAACATATCTTGCGTCACTGCCAAATTTTGTGGTTATGGCGGCGGCGGATGAGGCGGAACTGGCGCGGATGGTGGCTACTTCTGCGGCGATTGATGATTGTCCTTCGGCCTTCCGCTACCCGCGAGGGGAGGGGACCGGTGTTGCGCTTCCCGATAAGGTGGAACCGCTGGAAATCGGCAAGGGCAGGGTGGTACGTGAGAAGAATCATGCAAAAATAGCGGTGTTATCACTGGGGACACGGCTACAGGAAGCCCTGCGAGCAGCGGAAATGCTGGATGCCAAGGGGTTGCCTGCTACGGTTGCTGATGCACGTTTTGCCAAGCCGCTGGATGAGGATCTGGTACGCAATCTGGCAGAAAATCACGAGGTGCTGATTACTGTTGAAGAGGGTGCAATAGGCGGATTCGGTACACATGTTACGGATTTTCTTGCACGGGAGGGGCTTCTGGAAGATTGTACTGTCCGCAATTTATTCCTGCCGGATATTTTCCTCGACCATGGTGATACAAAAAATCTCTATAAAAAAGCCGGCCTTGATGCAGATGGAATTGTAAAGGCTGCCATTGATGTAATTTCTGGAACAGGTAAAGGTGGGGAGAACCACTCCCCCCTTGAGGGGGAGTACAAGAGCCAAGTTCCGTAGGAACGCAGGCGATTGGTGGGGGGTGAGGAAGCTGGAAACTAGAAACTGGAATAGAAGCTAGCCCACTCCAGTTTCCAGATTCCAGCTTCTATTTTCCAGTCACTACCCCCCACGATTCGACTGCGGGCTAAAGCCCTTGTCTCATCTGCTCCCCCTCAAGAGGGGAGCCGGAGTCACGTAAAAACATGCCAAACGAAACCGACTTAATGCCCTCTACCGCACAAACACCCAAAGATAACGCCCATGAGTATACGGTAAGTGAGGTTTCGCATGCGCTGAAGCGGACGGTTGAGGATGCGTTTGGACGAGTACGGGTGCGTGGGGAGATTTCCGGATTCAAACGTGCTGCCAGCGGCCATCTTTATTTTAACCTCAAGGATGAAAACGCGGTACTGAATGGTGTTTGCTGGCGGGGTACTGCCGGACGCCTGCCATTTGCTCCCGAAGACGGGCTGGAGGTGGTTTGCACCGGAAAAATCTCCACATATCCAGGCCGCTCCAACTATCAGATAGTTGTTGAATGGATGGAGCCTTCCGGTGAGGGAGCGCTGATGGCACTGCTGGAGAAACGTAAGAAGCAGCTTGCAGCGGAAGGGTTATTTGATTCGGCGTGCAAGCAGGAATTGCCTTACCTGCCCGAGGTTATCGGGGTTGTGACTTCGCCGACAGGTGCGGTTATCCGCGATATCCTGCATCGCCTTGGTGACCGTTTTCCTGTGCATGTGCTGTTATGGCCGGTTCTGGTACAGGGGGAAGGGGCAAAGGAGCAGGTTGCCGAAGCGGTGGACGGGTTTAACAGTATAACGGAACCGGATAATATTCCGCGGCCAGACTTGATTATTGTGGCACGGGGTGGCGGCTCGCTTGAGGATTTATGGGCATTTAATGAGGAAATTGTAGTACGGGCAGTGGCGGATTCGCAGATTCCGGTGATTTCCGCGGTTGGGCATGAGACTGATACTACCCTGGTGGATTACGCAGCGGACAGGCGTGCGCCAACCCCGACAGCAGCCGCGGAAATGGCTGTACCGGTACGTGATGAGTTGCTGGCATATTTGTATGATATGCAGAAACGTATGCTAACCGCGACTTCCCGCTTTGTTGAGGAAAAGCAGTCATTTCTGTCTGCTCTGTCACGCGGATTGCTGAGTCCGAAGCAATTGCTGGATAGTATGACCCAGCGGCTTGACGACTGGTCGGAGCGGCTTACGGCAGGCATACCGCAGCTTTTGCAGCGCAGGCAACGTGAGCTGGATATGCTGCAGTTACAGCCGCAAATTATGGTACGGCAGATTGAACTGAATGAACAAAAGCTTTCAGGGGTGGCAAAACTGCTTGAGAGCTATCATTACAAGAAGGTGCTGGAGCGTGGCTTTGCATTGGTTCGTGGTGAAGATAAGCAGGTTATAACTTCTTCCGCACAGGTTACAGCCAATATGAAGCTGGAAATCGAATTCAGCGACGGCAAAAAGAAAGCTGTAGCTGGAGGCAAGCCGGCCTCTCCTTCTCGCAAGCATGTTAACATTCCACCCAGCGACACCGGCCAAACTTCACTATTTTGAGGTTTGTTGTGTGCTATAGATTACCCACCAAACAGTTCCTGTGCGGCTTGGGTGGCGAGGGTGAAAGTCCAGTCGGTGTAGATTCCGAAATATATGTTGGCGGTGACGAGTGCCCATAGCGGGATGAGCATGAATAACGGTGCTTCGGCGATTTGTGGTGTATTTTCGGCATGGTTAGCACCAGCAGTATTATCATCGGAATATCGGGCGGATTTGAGCTTTTTCAGCTTCTTGGCTGCTTTCTTCTCGGTTTTTGTCTGCCATTTCTTCGGCATACCTTCCGGCAATGGCTGAAAATAGGCCGCTTCAACAACTTTCCATATATAAATCACCGCTATCAGTGAGCTAACCGCCAATACCAACACCAGCCACCATAACCCCTGCGCTATCAATGCCTGTAACAATGCCCATTTACTGACAAACCCTGCGGTAAGCGGTATCCCGATAAGGCTCAACCCCGCCAGTACGAACGCCGCCATAGTCCATGGCATAACCTTTGCAATTCCGCGGAAATCCTCAACGCGACAACCTCCGGTACGCAAGAACACGCAGCCCACCGCCATAAACAGCGCGGTTTTCGCCAGCGCATGATTGCCCAGATGCGCAATCGCCGCAGTTAGCCCCGCTACACTCCCCAGCCCTATACCCAGCGCAACATATCCCAGTTGCGCAACGCTGGAAAATGCCAGCATCCGCTTGATATTATCCTGGTAAACCGCGGTAAGCGACCCGACAAAAATCCCTGCCACCGCCAATATTACCAGCATTCCGGAAAGCGGCATCTCACCGAAGGAAAACTTCACCCCGAACAATGTCAGCACTACCCGCAGCAATACATATACACTAACCTTGGTGGCCGTACCCGAAAGGAATGCCGATATAAAATTGGGGGCATATGAATAGGCATTGGTCAACCATATATGTAGCGGGAACATGGCGATTTTCAGCGCCAGCCCCAGTGTCAGGAATGCGAAGGCAGCCTGTATGGGGCGGATATCGGTTGCATCGGGGATACGTACAGCTATATCGCTTATATTAAGCGTGCCGGTCATCATATATAGCAGGCCGATGCCGATAAGTATGAAAGTTGCCCCGATTGTACCGAGGATGAGATATTCGAATGATGCGGTGAGTGCCTTGCGGTTGCCGCCCATCGCAATCAGCGCATAGGTCGCCAGTGAAGATATTTCGAGGAATACATATATGTTGAATATGTCGTTGGTGGAGACTATCCCGAGCAGGCCAGCGAAACATAACAGGAATACGCAATAGAATAGCGGGCGTTTCTGGGCGGTGATTTCCTTTTTGACGCTGTTGCGGGCATATATAACGGTGATTGCGCCGATAAATGATACTATGAGCAGGATGAATGCGGCCAGCAAGTCGATACGGTATTCTATGCCGACAGGCGGCGGCCATCCGCCGAACTGATAGCGTGCCGATTCCACCCCCTGCCATACTTCCGCGCAAAGGGCGATAACATTGGCCAGAGAAAGCCAAACCGCTATGGATGCGACTGCCCATGCCATCCTGCCCGAACGCAGCATCGCACACACCACCGATGCCAGTAATGGTATAATTACATGCAATATGGGCAGGTTGTTTTCGATCATAATTGTGAAAAGTCTACTCAAATAGCTTGCCTATCGGCACCTGTAACCCCTTGGCGATAAGTGCTGCCTGTTCGATACTGATAGTCCTTTTTCCCTCTTCATAAGCAGACAGCAGCTTAATGTGGAGATGCGTCCGTTCTTCGAGATTTTTTAAAGACAGGCTGTGTTTTGTCCTTATCTTCCTTATATTACTACCAATCCTGCGTCTGTATTCACGCAATTCCTTTCTGTTTCTCATGATAAACTCCCTGTTGTTTGGTTAACAAACGACCACTGTAAACAGTGTCGGGAGCTAGTCAGCACTAAGAATAATGCCCCGCTTATTTCCTGCATGCAGGTGTTTTATTCGCGGACTCCCGACTGGGAGTCCGATTTTGACGGAACCGGAAAAACCGATTCTTAAGTGTGACTAGCACCGCCGATGAGTTTAATACAGGAATGCAGGCAAGTAAAGGCGGTAGACGAGGTATAAATTCGTACGCCAGCCAGACATTGGATAAATAAAGAACAGAGAATCTTTGATTTTTCGTATATTAGTATTGCGGTATGGGTCTGGTTGGCAGTAATGTCATGCTGAACTTGTTTCAGCATCCATTTATCCGATGACGGAATCTCAATGGCTAATAACCGAGTTTTGCATTTTGAAAGTCTTAATCATAGTCTATTAATCATTAAGAACCTGATAGATGGATCCCGAAACGAGTTCGGGATGACATTGTTTTTATGAAAGATGAAGATAAAGATTTGAATGATGAAGATGCGGCGCTGTGGGAATATGTCACCCGTGATGACAGTCCTATGGAGGGCAAGAGGCGTACAGGCAGGATGCCTCCTGAGATTTCGGTAGAAGAACAAACGGACAGGGCAGGGGAAAGTGATGCTCCTATAGAGAAAGATATTTCAGGAATTTCTACCGTATCAAACCCCAAAGCTGAACTGCCATATCTTTCCATCAATGATCAGTCGGGGATAGATGGGAATACCGCAAATAAACTACGCCGAGGTAAAATACCGATAGAAGCTACCCTTGACCTGCATGGCTATACCCAGAATGAAGCATTCAGCGCACTTATGGCCTTTATAAATAATGCATATTCAGCAGGGAAGCGCTGTGTACTAGTGATTACAGGCAAAGGCACACGCTCCGCCGATGGTAGCTCAGGAGTATTACGTGAGAACCTGCCGAAATGGCTAAATTCTACCGATATCCGCCCGAAAATCCTGATATACACCCACGCCCAGCCCCACCATGGCGGCACCGGCGCATTTTATATTTTGCTACGGCGAAAATAGGTTGAAATTTACTTGCATGCGTATAACTAAACTGGTACAATATGAAAGAATATGTAATTTACTCCGGTGAGAAATTTACTATTGAATGGTTCTATAACGAGCAGGGCAAGAGCGATTCAAGAGAATATTTTACGAAGCTTGACAGGGTACAGAAACAAAAGTTTCTTCATCTGGTTAAGCGCATGGGCGATGCCGGTAAGATTCATGACAAAACCAAATTCAGGAATGAAGGAGATAAAATATATGCGTTCAAACCGCAACCTGACCGTTTCCTGAGCTTCTTTTTTGAAGGCAGAAAAATAATAGTAACAAATGCTTTTGTAAAACGGCAGGATAAATTGCCTCAGAAAGAAAAACACAAAGCGTTACGGTGTATGGAAAGTTATATAAAGCGAGTCAAGGAGGGCACATATTATGAAAAATAAGCAATTATCAACTTATGATAGCTTAATGCAGGATGCTTCCTTCAGAAAAGAGTTTGAAGAAGGATACAGGGAGTTTCTGCTATCCGAGCTTATTTGCGCTTTAATGGAGGAGGATGAACAATCTGTCCGCTCCCTGGCAAAGGAAGTTGGGCTGTCTCCCACTGTGATCCAGAATGTAAGGTCAGGCAAACAGGAGGATATGAAAGTCAGTAATTTCATAGGAATTGCTACTGCATGCGGTTATAATGTTGTGCTGGAAAAAGGTGCCGAGAAGATTCCGATGAATGAAATGAGAACATCTATATAGGGATTGCGCCGGCTATTTCCTGCATCTCCTTCATGTCTCCATTGCAGTGGAGGATGATGTCGCAGCCGGCGGTGAGGGATTGTTTGGTACGTTCGGTGAAGCTGCCGGTAAGTGCTTTCATGGACAGGTCATCGGTGAGTAACTTGCCCCTGAATCCGATTTCATTGCGGATTATATCTATTACTTTCGGCGACAGGGTTGCCGGAAGCTCATCATCAATATCGGTATATTTTATATGGGCAGTCATTGCGAATGGCATATCGGCAAGTTGTTTGAAAGGCAGAAAGTCAGTTTCAGAAAGGGTTTCATGTGGAGTATCAACTACAGGTAATGACTCGTGGCTATCCACTTTTGCCCGCCCGTGGCCTGGTATATGCTTGATAATCGGGGCAACTCCTGCATCCTGCAACCCGCGGCAGGATTCCCGTGCAAGCTCGGCAACCTGATACGGATTATCACCAAATGCACGGTCACCGATAATGTCATGGCAATCGGGTAGTCGTAGATCCAGCACCGGTGCACAATCGGTATTTATTCCAACCTCTGCAAGTTCCTTCGCCAGCGCCTTGTAATTACTATACACCGCCTGTTTCGCCTGCTCCATATCTTCGGCAGTATTATCAGTATGGCACATATCGGCAAATTTCTGCGCCGGTGGATATTCACACCATACGGGCGGCTGCAAACGCTGTACCCGCCCGCCTTCCTGGTCTATCAGGATAAGCGTATCCTCCCTTTCGGTCAGCTCCTTAAGGGAATTGACAAGTGCCTTAACCTGCTCCTTATCACGGCAATTACGGGTGAATAATATAAATCCAAGTGGGTTATGCTCGGCAAAAAATACCTTCTCCGCATCACTCAACACCACATCCGACATTCCGAATATCACAGGCTTTGGCTGGGATTGAGGCATGTAAAATAGAGCGTTGTTAATTATATTTTAGTCGTTAAAGATGACTTTGTTATGTTAGTAAAAGCCATAATTTTGCTATTTCAGTGCCCATCCATTAAAATTCTCAGTAGTAGGCGATAGTTATCAAAATACAAGAACCATACAGCAATTCTATAGCTACGGTCATCGGGTAGATGGATCCTTCGCTCCATTCAGGATGACAGATTCACGATATCCACTTTATAAAAAACTAATCATCAACTTCTACATTCTCATCGGAGAAGTCTAGGTTATCGGATTCGGGGGCGTCGGTGACTATTTTGGAGTCAGCTTCATCATCGGCAAGGGCGACTTCGGCTTCCATCTTTCTAACCGCTTCTATTTCATCGGCGGACATGCCCTGCTGCAGGCTACCCACAGGGTCATCTTCCACCATATCATCTTCAAAGCTGCGCTCACGCTGATGTGATTTGACCAGATCCTTTCGCAATTCTTCTACAGAAACATTATCCAGCCCGATTTCGCGCAATGCAATGACCGTATCCTTTTCCTCGTTACGGTCTATGGTAAGCGGTGCACCGCCTGCGATATTCTTGGCTCTCTGGGCGGCTATCGCCACCAGTTCGAACCTGTCATGCACTTTGTCTATACAATCTTCTACGGTAACTCTTGCCATTTTTATATTTTCTCCATATGTTTTAGGGAAAAGCTACCTACCACAAATATCAAAAATTACAAGGATTTTGTATGAAAATTACTATTGCGGCGGTTGGGAAAATGAAATCAGCGACCATGCGTGAGATGTATGAGTCTTACAGGGGAAGGATTTCATGGGATGTTGCACTGAAGGAAGTGGAGGAGAAGCGTCAGCTTCCGGTTGAACAGCTAAAGCAGAAGGAGGGTGAGCTGTTGCTTAAGGCGGCTCCGAAGCCTTCCTTTAAAATTGCAATGGATGAGAAAGGCAGGCAGCTGGGGAGTTATGAATTTGCAGATATGCTGGAGAAATGGCAGGGTGGCGGGCAGAACCGCCTGACATTCCTGTTCGGCGGGGCGGACGGCCTGGGCAGGAACGTACTGGATGTGGCCAATTTCCGTTTTTCACTGGGACACATGACCTGGCCGCACATGATGGCGCGGGTTATGCTGATGGAGCAGCTCTACCGCGCCTATTCGATTGTTAACTCCCATCCTTATCACAGGGGATAGAGTACCCCTCCCGCAAGCGGGAGGGGTAAGAAATCTGAGCAGCTTGTCTGCCAGATTTCTGGGGAGGGAATGGTGAGGTTATGGCTGTTGGCCTTTGGCTATTAGTTATTAGTATTTCCCCACCAGAAATTCTGAAATCAATCCTCCTACGCTAAAGCTACGGAGGACATGGATTTCTAGAATTTCTTGCCTCCCCCGTAAGCGGGGGAGGCACAATCCAACTCAGGCTATTGGAATACTGAAATTGAAAAACATGAACGATAAATTCATACTTGCAGGGAAGGAGTATAATTCACGTCTGCTGGTCGGGACGGGGAAGTATCGGGATTTTGCGCAGACTGCAGCGGCTGTTGAAGCTTCGGGAGCGGAAATTGTAACGGTTGCCGTAAGGCGGGTTAACCTTGCCGGGGCCGGACAGCCTATGTTACAGGATTATCTCCCGCCCGATAAATATACCTACCTGCCCAACAGTGCCGGTTGTTATACGGCGCAGGAGGCGGTACGTACCCTGCGTCTGGCACGGGAGGCAGGTGGCTGGAATCTGGTCAAGCTTGAGGTTATCGGCGACCGGCGCAGCCTCTACCCCGATATGGAGGAAACCCTGAAGGCCGCCCGTATCCTTGTCGATGACGGTTTTGAGGTAATGGCCTATAGCAGCGATGACCCTGTTATGGCGGGCAAGCTTGAGGATATAGGCTGTGTTGCGGTGATGCCGCTTGGTGCGCCGATAGGCTCCGGGCTTGGGATACGCAACCCGCTTAATATCGGGATGATAGTACGGCAATCATCGGTACCTGTGCTGGTTGATGCGGGGGTTGGTACGGCCTCCGATGCGGCGTTTGCGATGGAGCTTGGCTGCGATGCGGTATTGATTAACACGGCGATTGCCGGGGCGGATAATCCGGTTATGATGGCAGATGCGATGAGGCTTGCAGTTGATGCCGGCCGCTACGCATATCTCGCCGGCCGTATGCAGAAGCGGAATATTGCCAGTCCTTCTTCTCCGCAGAGTGGTATTATTGGTATGAGCTAGTTATCAAAAATGCAATTTTTTACAAATATCTGTCGATAATGATTTTCAGTGGAACAGAAATGACTATAACCTAACTTGTACTTAGCAAACTGATAAAGTGCCTATGAACCATAAGAATTCAGATCTTTGCACTAATTTAAAATATATCTACACATATGCAAACAATTATCGTTATACCCTCCAGATATGGCTCTACCAGATTGCCGGCCAAGCCTTTAAAGGAAATCGCCGGAGTCAGCCTGGTTGAGCGGGTGTATAATATTGCCAGGGCAGTACGTAATGTTGATGCGGTATTCGTTGCTACCGATGATGAACGGATATATCAGCATGTCGAGCGGTTTGGCGGAAAGGCGGCTATGACTCCGGCTGAATGCAGGAATGGTACCGAGCGGGCTTGTCGATTGGCTGAAACCCTTTCACCTGCGCCTGAAATAATAATTAACCTGCAGGGTGACGCTGTACTGACCCCGCCATGGATTGTGCAGGCACTGGTGGATAAAATGCAGGAGGATGGGGCGGTAAAAATCGCCACACCGGCGGTACAGCTTGACAAGGCAAAATATGAGGCATTGCTTGAATCCAAGGCGCGGGGCGATGCCGGCGGTACGACGGTTACTTTCGACAGTAACTATAATGCGCTGTATTTCTCCAAGCGGATGATACCTTTCCTGCGTGATGATTATGATAACCCGCCGGTTTTCCGCCATATCGGCATGTATGCCTACAGGCTTGATGCGTTGAAAGCTTTTCTTTCCCTGCCCGAAAGCCGGTTTGAGAAGGCCGAGAAAATCGAGGTATTGCGTGCGCTTGAGGCTGGTATGAAAGTGCGGATTGTACCGGTTGATTATAAAGGCCGCACTCACTGGGCGGTTGACAGTCCGCAGGATATTAAAATCGTTGAGGAAATAATCGAACGGGAGGGAGAGTTGGTCTGATGCGTATCATTTTATCCCGCCATGGCAATACATTTAACAGTTCCGCCGAAGCATACTGGGTGGGCGGTGCTAATGATTTACCACTGGTTGAAGAAGGACGCAATCAGGCAAAATGCTGTGGGCAGGCTTTGAAAAAGGCCGGAATTGAGCTTGATGGAATTTACTGCGCACCTCTGAAGCGCACACGGGAATATGCGGAGATAATTGTGTCCGAGATAGGGATGAATATTGAACCTATTATTGATGAAAGACTGCGGGAGATTGACTATGGCAACTGGGCAGGGAAATCCAATGATGAAATAATCGAATTATACGGCCGGCAGGAGGTCGAGGAATGGCAGAAATACAGCAAGTGGCCTATGTCCGGCAACTGGTTGCCCGGTGAGAAAAAAATAGCATCTGCTATTAAATCCCTTGCAATGAAAATTGTGGAGAACCACAAGGAAAATGATAACGTTATGGTCGTATCAAGTAACGGTATCCTGCGCTATTTCCTGAAGCTGGTTCCGGGTGAATTTGACCGTCGGGTAAATGAACAAACGCTGAAAGTCAAAACCGGCAATCTCTGCGTTATTTCCTATAGCGGTTCTGCCTTTCTGGTAGATTTCTGGAACCGTAACCCTGCTGATTTATAGAAACACCGATATGTCTGCAGTCACCAGCAATATATTCTTCATACAAGCCATTGGTTTTGTTGCATTTGTTTTTGGTGTTGCTGCGTTTCTGAGCCATGATGACAGGAAGCTCAAGATCCTGCTGACAGTACAATCATATGCCCTGTCTGTTCACTTTCTGTTACTGGGTGCGAACGGGGCGGTTGTTACCACATTCATCGCCGGCACCCGCAACCTTGTATCACTTTTTGCGAAGGTAAAATTTTTTGCGCCGCTCTTCGTAGCTCTCTACATCATTTTCGGCATTTATTATTATGAAAAATGGACTGACATATTGCCTGTAACCAGTGGTGTGATTACGACCATGGGGATTTTCTATCTTGAACGGATTCCCATGCGGCTTGCTTTTCTGTGTGCTTCGAGCCTGTGGATAGTTCATAACATACTTGTTATGAGCATAGGCCCGCTTCTGATGGAACTATTCATACTTACAGTAAATATCAGAACAATTCGTACATTGCACAGGCTAAAAAGATATTCTAATTGTTCCAAATAATTACCCCTCATAATGGTCCTCGACCAGGCGGTTGAGCAGGCGGACGCCGAAGCCGGATGCACCTTTGGGAGTAATGTCAAGCGCCTTGTCTGCCCAGGCCATACCGGCTATGTCGAGATGTGCCCATGGGGCGTCATTGACAAAGCGTTGCAGGAATTGTCCGGCGGTGATACTGCCCGCACCGCGTCCGTCGCCGATATTCTGTACATCAGCCACCTTGGAATCAATCATCTCATCATATTCCTTGCCCATCGGGAAGCGCCACAGCCGCTCACGCACTTTCTCACCTGCCTCGGCCAGGCGCTCGGATAACTCGTCATTATTGGAGAACAGACCGGCATACTGGTCCGCCAGTGCAACCACAATGGCTCCTGTTAAAGTAGCCAGATTCACCATAAATTGCGGCTTGAAGCGGTTTTGCGTATACCACAGCGCATCGGCCAGCACCATCCGCCCCTCGGCATCGGTATTCAACACCTCAATAGTCTGTCCTGACATTGACGTAACCACATCGCCAGGCCGAGTCGCTCCGCCACCAGGCATATTTTCCACCAGCCCGACAACACCGACTGCATTCACCCTGGCCTTGCGTCCGGCCAATGCCGCCATAAGCCCGACCACCGCACCGGAACCGGCCATATCATATTTCATCTCATGCATATCCTTGGACGGTTTTATTGAAATCCCGCCGGTATCGAACGTAACCCCCTTCCCGACAAAGGCTATAGGCTGGGCTTTGCTGTCATCGGCGCCGTTCCACTGCATCACCACCAGCTGTGATTCCTTCTCGCTACCCTGTCCAACTGCAAGCAAAGAGCCCATCCCAAGTTTACGCATATCCTTTTCATCGAGAATCTCTACCTTTACTCCAAGTGATTTTAACTCCTTGCAGCGGTCAGCATAGGATTCGGGATAAAGCACGTTAGGAGGCTCGGAAACCACATCACGGGTGAGGAACACACCGTCACCAACCTTTTCCATATCCTCATACTTCGCCACCGCATCATCAGGTGCACCCAGCGCAAGCGAAACCTCTTCCAGTGCAGGTTTCTCATCATCCTTCTTTTTGGTAAAGTATTTGTCGAAATTATAGCTTTTCAGCCGTGCACCATATGCCAGGTTGGCAGAAATAGCCTCGGGGAAGAAATCGCCGACAGATTCCTCTATTACAACCGTAGCCTGCTTTATACGCTGTCCGTTGAGGTAGGAATATATCTTGCCGCCAAGTGCCTGTATGTCATATTCGGTTTTCACCCCACCATTTTTTTCATCATCATCGCTATCCCCGCCGGTGCCGACCAGTACAATCCTGTCGAAATTACCGATACCCCCCAGTATGGAGAGGAATTTACCATGCTTACCCTTGAAATCGGCAGATTTTATTGCCTTGTATATCGAACCGAGATTGGCATCATCAATCTTCTTGAGAGCGGAAGGCAGTTTCAAATCCTCGGATACGGGAAATACAACATTCCCCGACTCAACCGATTTCAAATCACTAAACTTTACTTGCATGGCAACTCCTTTTATCAGGTTACAGGTGGTAGATTACAGGTTATAGCAAATATAGTATAAGCTACACATATTCAACCTGTTTGTAGTCGAGGGTTATAAATAGTCGGGAGAGCGGTAGATTAACTGGAAATCCTGGAGGATTTCTCATATTATCTTCCAAAAAATGAAAAAACTTTCAATCCTGTCATAAAACTTTAACATTTGGATGGTATAATGGAATTATTATGATGAAAAGTAGCAAAAAAGAGCTGTCTGAACTGGAACATGAGGTAACAGAAAGGCTGAAGAGTATTTTCGAGAATCAGCGTAGACCTGATACCACAGATAACATAATCCATACGATTGACCGATATCCTGCATTGGTTCCAGAGATAGCCAAAACCCTTGTAAAGACTGGTATAACCGAGCCTGAAGCAGATGGTAACGGGCATTATGCAACAATGCTGAAGGACTCAAAAAATAACCAGATGGTAAAATTAAATCCTGTATACCACAAAATGCAGGTAAAAAATGAAGATTCCTTGAAAAAGATAAAACCATTGCTTCTTCCATTTCAATATACCCAGAGAATAGACCTTAGCGAGCAGCTGGGTGTAAGTCCTGCAGCTCCCGATAAACCTGCTCTGGATGCAAAAATATATCCCAGACTGAAGCTTATTAGCGAATTCGGCGGGTCAACAGAAGCAACTTTAAGAAAGCTGACAATTGCAACTATGGCTAATTTTGGAGTCAGTACTGATGTTTACGGGGAAAATATAGGAGTTATAAGTGATGCGAATGATAATCCCGTTAAAGTTGAGATTGAAGGGGGGGGTACAACCATGATTCCCATAACATTTGATTATGGAAAAATTGAAGATGCAAATTCCAGATATATCAGAAGATTTGCCCGTCCCGATTATGAGCCTTTCTATTCAATATGGAACCAGTCAGGAAAAGACAAGTACGGCGAGTACAACACAACGGTGGAGAAATATTACCCGCAGCTTCGTAATGGCGGTATTGTAATCGCCCAGAATGACCCTGAAGGAAAATATGTAAAAATGCTTGAGAAGCAAAATAAAATTGATTCTCCCACATTATCCAGAACCTAGCGAAATGTACACACGCCCTAGATTACAGGCTGGATAACAGTGCCCAGGGCGCGGTGGACGGCTTCCGGCTCCTGGTCGATAACATAAAGAAAATTCCTGGATGCACCGGTAGGAACACGGCGTCCCTGTTCCCAGTCCTGAATGGTTTTAACGGGCACGCCGAAATAATCGGAAAAGGTTTTCTGGCTCATATTCAGTTTTTTACGAATACGCCGGACATTTATTTCCTCTGGAACATGGACAATCGTACCCCTAACCTTTTTACCCTCGGCAAAGGCTACAGCTTCTTCCATTCCTCTTATAATACTTTCACCAATTTTACTCATTTTGTTTTTCTCCTGTAAGCATCAGCAAGGATTTTAGATAAGTCCTTCATTATATTTTTTTCCTTATCTGTAATATTTCCTTTCTGGCTCTTTGCATATACAGTCACCAGAAATACAGGGATATTATATCCGGTAAAAAAGGTAATAACCCGATATCCCCCGCTTTTTCCTTTACCCTTGGCAGCAACCCGTATTTTTCTCATGCCGCCTGTGCCGGATATTTCACTTCCCGCATCCGGATTCTCAGCGATATTATCTATGATATCTTCCCGCTCATCGTTGGATATACCTATTTTCTTGGCCTGTCGTATGAATTCCGGCATTTCTACGACAGTCTGCATAACCATACTATACGGCATTGCCGGATAGCTGTCAATGGCGAAGTTATGTAAAAATGCTTGAGAGGCAAAATAAAATTGATTCTCCTGAGTTATACCGATAGACCCTTGGTATATTTTAGGAGCGTGGTGAAAAAATACGATAAATATATTATCTGGCGGCTGGCGGGGGCGATGCTGCTTATATGCCTCAGCCTGACTGCTATTGCATGGCTCAGCCAGTCATTGCGCTTTATCGACCTGATTGTAAATCGCGGGCTGAATGTATCGACCTTCCTTTACCTTTCAACGCTTATACTGCCTGCATTGCTGTGGGTGATTGTGCCGATATCGCTGTTTGTCAGTGTGGTGTTCGTATATAACAGGCTGGCCAATGATAGCGAGCTGGTAGTACTGAAGAATGCGGGGATAAGCCGCTTCGGGATTGCCAGACCGGTGCTGATATTTGCATTTCTGGCGACTGCGTTCAGCTATCTGATTGCACTTTATTTGATGCCTGCCTCCTACCGCGAATTCAAGGATTTGCAGTCATTTATCCGTGATAATTATGCTTCGCTGTTGCTGCAGGAGGGGGTGTTCGCCACTCCCACCGACGGGGTTACGGTATATATCAGGGAGCGCAGCAATGATGGTGTGTTGCGGGGAATTCTGGTGGATGACAGCCGTGACCCGCAGAAGGCAATCACGATGATGGCGCAGGAGGGGGCGCTGGTGCAGAGCGATAACGGGCCGAGATTCCTGCTTGTGAGCGGTAATCGACAGGAGTTCAATAAGGAAACACGGGAGTTCTCGATATTATATTTCGAGCGCTATTCGCTGGAACTGGCCTTGTTTGCGCAGAAGGACGGATTTACCCGCTGGCGTGAACCTAGGGAACGCTACTTTCATGAGTTGTTTTTTCCCAAGGATACGATAGAGGAAACACAGTTACAAAAATTGAGGGCAGAAGGTCACCACAGATTGTCCTGGCCATTATATAACATATTACTGGCAATGGTCGGGGTAATTATCTTTATCACGGGAGAATTTAACCGCCGCGGACAGGGCAGGCGGATAATTGCAGGGGTAGTGGCCGCTATATTACTGATAATCTGGTCATTCGGGATCAACTGGACGGTAGTACGCAATGCCTCGCTTGTCCCGCTAATTCACATCACCACCATCGGCGGGGCTATCCTGCTGATTTATATGATTATAACCGAACGGAGATTTTTCCGTGGTGGAGCGGGGAAAAATAAACTGGCCGATATGAACGGCTCTGCGTAAAGCTGAGTAACTTTAGGGAGTCAGGTCTTTCTTCTGCTTGTGTTCAACCGCATCCTCAACCACTCGTGAGACATGATGCATATGATTCTCGCCCAGGTTGTTTACCGTCAATACATCTTTGGCAAGCTCTATATCTTCTTTTTCAGTCTTATCAGTCATCTATTATATCCCTCAGCTTTTCCGCGATTTCAGCCAGAAGTTGCGTACGCTGTTCCTCCGAAAGCGATTTATCGGTAACTGTAATCCGTGCAAAATCGCGCATGGGAGACAGTTCAACCTGAATCCTGTCGTCCTTGAGTAATAGCAATGCTTCCTCCTCACTCATAAAAATATGCAGGTAATCTTTCAACAAAATCATACGTTTATATGATTTTGCTCGCGCAATCTCCTCAGACAAAGTATACATTATCCGTGTTGCAGGTGAAAGAGAATAATTTGGATTAACGGTCATAATTATAACAACTGCTGGTTGTATAATTTTGTAGCAATCAAAAGCTACCATAAGTTATTATGGTTGTATAATAGCAATCTTCTACGCTTTGTAAACAGAAATTAAATCCTATAGTTGAGTGCTGGCCAAAAACGAAGGAAGAGAGGTCAGATAAACTGCCAGCCGATATAGCCGAGATATAATGTGAAAAACATCATGCCTGTTGGACGATTTATTTTACCTGTACCAAAAAGAAACAGGATGAGCATAATTGTGGCGGCCAGCATGTACCAGTTATCGAATTCGATGAACCTGAGGTTGATTTCGAGTGGATTTGCCACTAGTGCGGCAATACTGATTCCGGCCATAATATTGAGCAGGTTGCTGCCGACTATATTTCCTATTAAAAGATCGGTATGGCGGCGGCAAGCGGATACGATACATGTGGCGAGTTCGGGCGCCGAGCTGCCTACTGCGACTATGGTTGCGCCGACTACACCTTCCGAAATGCCGAAATACCCGGCAAGTTCTACTGCGCCGGTGACCATGGTATCGGCTCCTACCGCCAGCAAAACACATCCCGCTACCACAAATAATATAGCCTTGGGATTGGTTATATCAGGCGGCAGGTCTTCTTTTATTTCCTCGATTTCATGCTGGATTTCGGAGGGTTTTTTGTTGTACGCATCCCATAATGTGTAGGAAATATAGGCCACACCGGCGGCGGCCAGTAATGCTCCTTCGGTGAAATCCACGCTGTTACTGTTCATGCTGAAATACACAAAAATAACTGAAAGTATCAGCATTATCGGTGCGTCACGGCGGATTACGGTTTTATCGGCTACTACGGGATAGATTATTGCGCTTATCCCCAGTACCAGGAAGATATTGGCGATATTACTGCCGATTATGTTACCTGCGGCTACGTCGGGGTGGTTGGAGAGGGCGGCCTGTATGCTTACCACTATTTCGGGGGCGGAGGTGCCTAGTGCTACTACGGTAAGGCCGATTACCAGCAATGGCAGTCCGAGATGGCGTGCCAGGGCAGCCGCACCGCGCACCAGCACCTCCCCGCCGACAAAAAGCATCACCAACCCACCGACTATCTGAAGGAATATTATCATTTTTTATAGGTTATAAAAACGGGATTATACTGCATGTCACCCCGGACGCATATTTTCTCCAAAACTTGTTTTGGTAAGAAAATAGCGCTCTCGGGGTTATTACATATTCACGTTACTTTGCATGTAACCCCGGGAATGGTGGTTTCTATACGAAATCACAGATTTCGAGAAACCATCCATCCGGGGTGACAACCCTGTTGCTATTCCTTCCTAAACCCGACTGATGTGAATTTCTATCGGTGGGGTTTTGCCGGTAAATTCAAGGAAAATACGGCGAAGGGCCTTGCGTACCACCCGATACAGATTATCATCGCTGGTATCTTTCTGTGCATAAATCACATCAACCACATTATCACCCGCATTACGCAGCAGTTTGACATTTTCCCTTGCGCTCAGAAAGCCGGGTGTAGCGATAAGCGGTTCGGTCGCAACACCGCCGTCGACCGTCATCACCAGCGAAACAAACACCACACCGTTATCCTGTAATTTACGCCGTACCTTCATAACCTCGCCACCGCTTGGATGCAGCATACGCCCGTCCACCGCCAGGTAGCCACTCTCCACATGCGACAGGGGAGCAGCCTCACCGGGTGCAAGCCGCACCATCATACCGTTCTGTACTTCAATCGCCTTCTCCACCCCGATTTCCCGCGCCAGCCTGCTATGCTCATGCAGATGGAGCGGCTCACCATGCACAGGAACCGCCACTTTCGGCCGCACCCACTCATACATCTTGCGCAATTCCTCGCTTGACGGATGGCCGGAAACATGTACGAAATGGTCTTTTTCGGTATAAACCTCGCATCCCAGCCGGACGAACTTATTGAAAAGCTTGAATATTTTCTTCTCATTGCCGGGAATAATCTTGGAGGAGAAAATCACCGTGTCACGCTTGGTCAGACGCACAGTCTGATGATGGCCACCGGCAATCTTGGTCATGCCGGCATTCGGTTCGCCCTGACAACCGGTGCAGATTACCAGCAATTTATTGCGTGGATGCTTGTTCATTTCGCGGTCGGAAACAAACTCATCAATATCATCCAGATAACCATGCTCCCGTGCTATGGTAGTGATGCGATGCAGGCTCCAGCCGACCAGCACCACCTTCCTGCCGCAATTCTGTGCCGCCTTGGCTATGGTATGTACCCGCGCCACATTGGAGGCAAAAGTCGTCACCACTGCCATACCCTCACAGCCGGAAACAAGCTCGGTGAGGCTGTCCAGCAAATCGCCCTCGGAGCCGGAATGGCGGTCATTGAATACATTGGTCGAGTCGCAGACCATCGCCAGAATACCCTCATCACCAAGCTTACGCAGCTTTTCCTCATCTGTGACAGGGCCGATAACCGGCTTCGGGTCGAGCTTCCAATCGCCGGTATGCAGCACATTGCCATGCTCGGTGCGGATTACAATACCGTTCATTTCAGGAATGGAGTGGGTTATCTGCACCATCTCCAGCGAAAACTCGCCTACATTAAAGCTACTGCCAGGCTGAATCTCATGGATTTCCGCCTCCTTTTCCAGGTTGCGCTCGGAAAGCTTGTGGCGCGCTACCGCCGCTGTAAAAGGCGTGGCATAAATCGGGCAGCGCAACTTGTCCCACAGGTAAGTCACAGAGCCAACATGGTCCTCATGCGCATGGGTCAGCACCAGTCCAAGAAAATCCTTCTTGTTCTCGTAAACAAACTGCAAATCCGGCGCAAGCATCTGTATGCCGGGATAACCGTCATCGGCAAATCCAGCGCCAAGGTCAATCATCAACCATTTACCCTTGTAATGATAGAGATTGACATTCATTCCAATTTCATTAGAGCCGCCAAGCGGCAGGAAAATCAGGTCGTCATTGTTTATTTTTACCATAATTCAAAGAGTTGTTTTATATATCTTATGTAATCCGTTAATTGTCAGGTTGGGCTCTGTATAGCCTATTATATCGGTCGCGTCAGCAAAAACTTTAGCCAGTCCGCCGGTTGCAATAACTTTCATATCATCGCTGTGTTCCTTTCTCACCTGTGCGACAATCCCCTCAATCAGCCCCTTATAACCGTAATACATACCGGACTGCATGGCGGTAACGGTCGATTTGCCGATGATTTGCGGCGGCTTTACTATGTCGATTTCCGGCAGTTTCGCAGTCGCATTATGCAGCGTTTTTACCGAAAGATTTATCCCGGGTGCAATCAGCCCGCCCAGATAATCACCTTTATTATTGATAATGTCAAATGTAGTAGCAGTCCCGAAATCTATAATAATCGCCGCAGACTTGTATTTATCATAAGCCGCAATAGCGTTAACCAGACGGTCAGCACCAACTTCCGCCGGATTATCAAGATCGATTCTTATACCGAGATTTTCATGGGATAATTTGTTTTCGCCGATAACAAATGCTGTATGGTTGCAATATTTCTCACTGAAAATCTTTAACTCCGGCAGGCAATCAGGCACAACGCAGGAAATTATAACCGCAGAAATATCGGAAAGGGTAGGGGGGGCGGTTATATTTTTTGTAGATTCATTGAATATTTCTGCATATTCACCGGCATTGCGGTTAATATCAGTCTCCACCCGCCACCAGCCGAGCAGGCTATCTTCTGCACTTTCAGCATTGCGAAAAACCGCAAAAACTATATTCGTATTCCCAATGTCAATTGTAAGGAGCATGTGCAGAGTGTTGAGTGCTGTGTGTTGAGTGCTGAGATTTGCCATATGAGACACAGCACTCAGCACATAACACATAGCACTTATAAATAAACGCTAATTATTTTACGATAATACTGTTATAATGGATGGGTTGAGGTTTGTCATGCTGTACTTGTTTAGGGATTGTTTTAGTGTTTGTTAGCCTGTTCAATTTATCAGGTTCTTACCAGAAATCATATTTTTCTTAAAAAACTCATTTTATGTAGTATAATCTTAACATTTTCTTGATATGGTATTAATATTCTTAAGTAAATGCATTAACCAACAAGGAGAAATCAATGTCAGAAAAATATGACGATATGCTAATGGCTGAAGCAACTGATGCTGTAATGCCACAAATAAAAGAGCTGGAAAAAAAGGTTCAGCTTGTTATGGATAAGCTGGAAACTATGCCTCGTAACAGTATAGCATATCCTGTAAACGAGTCAAAAAACCCCTTTTTTGTTGAGGTAAAAAATTTAAGGATAGCTTTGAAAGATGGCGATTATGAGTCTTATGGGAAAATTGCTGGTGAAATTGCCATAGATGTCTTACATCAGGAAGTGCAAGAAAAGGACATGTCAGAGAGGCAGTTAATGATTATAGAAAAGCTTTTGGACAAGGCTTTAAGGTCAAATAGAATTACAATAAAGGATTTCCCATCCTCTTATTATTTAGAACGTATATAATGTTGCCTAAGTTTTATAAGTTCGTCTAATGTCTGGAATGCACAGGTAAGGACTTTATATGAACCAGAACACTGACATATCAGTTGACCTGACGCAGAACCTGTTTGCAAGGATTGCCGAATATGACCCGGATTTCGAGCGTAGTGATGTACAGCGGGCGGTGGAATTTGCAGTAGAGCATCATGGCGAGCAGAAGCGGCTTTCCGGCGAGCCATATTACCTGCACCCGATACAGGTGGCGGAAATCCTGACCGAAATGCAGGTTGATACCGATACCATAATCACCGCAATACTTCATGATACAGTTGAAGATACTGATGTAACTACTGAAGATATAAAGGAAAAATTTGGAGAGAAAATCGCTATCCTGGTCGATGGAGTGACCAAATTAACCAAAATCGAATTCCAGTCCGAGAATCACAAACAGGCCGAAAATTTCCGTAAACTTCTGGTTGCCATATCGGAAGATATACGTGTGTTGCTGGTGAAGCTGGCTGACCGTCTGCACAATATGCGTACCCTCCATCACATCAAGAAGCCGGAAAAACGTCGCCGTATTGCCCATGAGACCATGGAAATTTATGCCTCTCTTGCCGAACGTATCGGGATGCACAAATTCAAGGAGGAATTGCAGGACCTTGCGTTCCGCGAGCTTAATCCTGATGCTTACAACTCTATCACTAACCGGCTGGAATATCTGCGCAAACAGGACAAATCACTTATCGAGCGCATAGCCGCACATCTAAAAAACCTGCTGACTTCGGCCAATATCCCGGCGGAGATATCGGGACGTGAGAAAAAGCCATATTCCATCTGGTGCAAGATGCAGAAGAAGAATGTCACTTTCGAGCAGATTACTGATATCGTTGCATTCCGTATCATTACCGATAACAAGGATAACTGCTACCGTGCGCTGGGGATTATCCATGATACCTTTCATATGATTCCCGAAAGCTTCAATGATTATATCAGCACGATGAAGAGTAATGGCTATCAGTCAATTCATACGGTGGTTATGGGGCCTGAATTGCAGCGTATCGAGGTACAGATCCGCAGCCAGACCATGCATGAAATCGCCGAGTTCGGGGTGGCGGCGCACTGGGCTTACAAGCAGGGGCATTCCGATAGTATCGAGCAGCGCAAATACCGCTGGATACGCGAGATGCTGCATATTATCGAACAGGTTCCGGAGCCGGAGGAGTTCCTCAAGAATACCAGGCTGGAGATTTATCAGGATCAGGTATTCTGCTTTACTCCGCGCGGGGATTTAATTGCACTGCCCTCCGGAGCAACGCCGGTGGATTTTGCCTTTGCGGTGCATTCGGCGGTGGGCAGGCATTGCGCCGGAGCCAAGATTAACGGGCGGATTGTACCGCTCAGGGCGCGGTTGAAGAATGGTGACCAGGTGGAGATTATCCGCTCGAAGAAGGAGAATATCTCGCCATCATGGGAGGGATTTGCGGTAACCGGCAAGGCGCTGTCGGAAATCCGCCGTTTTATCCGTACACAGCAGCGCGATGAATATATCAAGCTCGGCCGCGAGATTATCACCAAAACCCTGAAGCATGAACATGAGGAACTGGGAGATAAAACACTGGAGCCGCTGGTTGAGAAGTATAACAAAAATAATGTTGACGATATTTATATGGCGGTAGGGGAGGGGAGTCTGTCACGTAATGAGGTAATGAATGTGCTGTTCCCCGAAAAGAGGAAAAAACCGTCGCTGCTTGACCGTTTCAAGCGCCGTGACCGACAGGACAGACCGGATAAGAGTGATGAGCGTATTTCAATACCGATTGTCGGGTTGATTCCCGGTATGGCGATACATTTTGCCGGCTGCTGTCATCCGTTGCCGGGTGAACAGATTGTCGGGATTGTCAATACCGGCAAGGGGGTTACGATTCACACTGCCGATTGCGGTGAGCTGGAGAATTTTGCCGACAGCCCCGAACGCTGGATTGATGTCACCTGGCAGGATGAACAGGAGGAAATGTTTATCGCAAGGCTGAAGGTTACTTTATCGCATAAAAAGGGCAGCCTTGGCGAACTGGCCAATACGATTGCCAAGGGAGCGGGGAATATCAATAATCTGCGCATCACCAACCGTACCACTGACTTTTTCGATATGATTGTCGATGTTGAACTGCGTGACGTCGGGCATATGAACTCAATGATAGCCCTCCTCCGCTCCCAGCCCGACATCCTGGAGGCCGGCCGCTATATGGAAGGGCGTTAGGGTTTATTCTTCTTGACAATGCACCATTATGGTGCCATACTAACATAGTGGAAAAGCGCAGGCCAGCCTATAATCTTGATGATATTAAACAGCAATTTTCCATACCGGGTAAGGTGAGTGCTACTGGTACAGCATTAAAAAGTGCGGCAGCTTTGGGTTTTGATAAGGCAGGAATTGTTGATGTTATCCAGAATACTAAAGTATCGCATTTCTACAAATCGATGACTTCCCATGCTGACCATAAAATATGGCAGGATGTGTATCATGTACCATATGATGGAATGACGCTATATATCAAATTTACTGCCGGAATTATAACCGGATTCACTTTACTGTCATTTAAGGAGAAATAAAGATGAAGATAGAATATGAAAATTGCCATGAATGCGGTGGTAAGATGTTCCGTGATACCCAACCATGTGAGCTTGAGTATAAGGGAGAGAAGGCAATTGTTGATATGTCGGGATATTATTGTGAATCCTGCGGTGAGTCTGTTCATACAGGTAATGACCTGGATATATATGATCAGGCAGTCAGGGAGGTGAAAATTAGGGCAGACAAGCTCTTACGACCTGAAGAAGTACGACGGATTCGCAAGAAACTTCGCCTGTCACAGCGTGCTGCCGGGGAAATTCTTGGTGGCGGGCCAAGAGCGTTTCAGAAATACGAGAAAGGAGCGGTGATGGTAAGCCGTCCTATGGCAAATTTACTGCGTCTTCTTGCTCGATACCCTAAGATGGTTGATGAATTGAGAGTGTAACGAGTTTTTATCCGCCAGAGGTGGCGGTGGGAAGTTCTCCTATATTATCACCATTAGCGGAGTTGCGGTAGTCGCGGGGGGTCATGCCGGTGGACTCCTTAAATACACGGTTGAATGATGCGATACTGCTGAACCCGATGTTAAACGAAATATCAGTAATTTTCTTGTCGGTTTTTTGCAGCATTTGTTTTGCATCACGTACCCTAAGCTCATTGACAGTATCAGTAAAACTCTTACCGAAATGAGTATTTACCACACGCGAGAGATGCTGTTCGGTAAGCCCCATCTTGTCCGCCATAACCCCGCGATTGAATTCAAGGTCACGGTATGGCCGCTCGGTCTCTAGGATATTGCGCACCTTACCTGCCAGTTTCTTGTCCCTGTTCTCCACCTTGCTGCTTGTTATAGGACGAATCTTGAGATTCTTGTTAAACACACGGAAGATAGAAGTGGGAACCAGATACACAAAAGTTACCCCTATCATGGTCTTGATAAAAATCGCCCGCTCAAGTGAAACCATATCGACAATTTTTATCAAATCCACCATCACCACCAGCAGGCTATATGCAATCATTGCGATAATCAGCCAGTATTTATGCTTACGGGTGACATCCTCCTTGCCGATTTTAGGCATCTGCGGGATAAATATAAACAATAGCAGAAATACGACTGACGAGCCGATTATACGATAAAGTGCCAGTATATTTTCCGCAGAAATACAGGTAGTATCGGACAGACAGACATCCCGCCCTTCAATCGCCAGAAAAAGAAAAAGTGCGCTGCCTACTATTGGAATTGCAAGGATGGAGAAAAATATCAGGGGAGGGGGCTTTCTTAATATGAATTGTAATATAAGCAGGAAAGCTATTTCCGGTGCGAGATGTTCGTTGAAAAGCAGGATAGCCCGCAATGTTTTACTATCAAATTCAGGAAAAACCGACAGAATTGGCAGCAGAAAGCTGCAGGTTAGCGAGATAAAATAAATAATAGGCAGAAATGTCAGGGAAAACTGACGGGTAGAAAAAATCAGGAAACCAAGCAGAAACAGGCAGGGTCCCAGCGCCGCAAGCTGCGCTATTTCAGTGGCTGACAGGATAATATAGTCTGACATAACAAAGTGTTCGGTGGCCAGTGCTCGGTGTTCGGTTGCCTATAAAATTCGAACACTGATGGCAGAACACCAAACACCTAACTTCCTCCCTGCATTACCTTTTCATCCTGTTCCGCCTGCCATGCGACTGCCTTCTGGCAGCGCGGGTCAAGCTTATCCAGCCCTTTATAATCCTTCATAGCACGTACCCGCTCCTCAATAAAATGCATCATAAAATTGATTTCACCTTCGGTGAGGTCATCATAATTATCCATCACATCAATTATTATCTGGCAGGCCTCGGCATATTCACCCATATCCTCAAGGATAAATGCTTTCATCTGCCTCGCCCATACCGGCATTTTTATCTCCGGCGGTACATCACGCAGTTTCTGAGCTATCCTGAGTGACCTCTCCATATCATTGAGCTTGTGCTTTGCATGATATACCGCCTGCGTGTACCACCACCATTTTTTACTCGGGTCGTGGTCGGCATGTTGCTCCAGGTAATCGGCCACAAAAGGAATATGGTCTTCGGTATTCTGGGTTGCACCGTAGTAATAGGCCACCATTGACGGTACAAAATTCGACACCTTGTCCATACGGTCAAGCAAACTCCACCATTTATAAAGCTTGCTGTAATCATAATCTTTCAGGGGAGTAACACGACCGAAAGAATCTCCGGCATTCTGGATACGTAAGCCCATCGTACGGAAGTAAAACTGGTCATCACCAAGCGAAACTACACTGGCCATCTTGTCGGTATGCAGGTCGGGAACCACTCCCAGATTGGGTTTTATTGTACGGGTTCCCCGCCATATCGTTTTTTCCTCGGAAGAGCCGGGTATTCCATACCAGAAGACTATCTGTGCAGCAAGAAGAAGGAATATAAGCAGAAGGTCGGTTCCGGAGCCATGCGCTCCGTATTTTTTGGATTTACAGCATGATTTTTTTTTATTCGGCATGGGCATATTCTCCTAGAACTGCCTGCGCTTGAAATCAAATATAGCGGCCATCAGCAGGAACGGTATATATATGACAGTTTGTGGAACAAATATCATATAATTTGTATCCTGCGCAATACCGTACACTAGCCACTCGCTTTTACTGAATGTATCCAGGCGCGGAATCACTATGGATACTATATAGATTACCTTCTGCATTGCTACGCCGAAGTCAAAATTGTTAAACAGATAGGGTTTTTCAAGTATATAGGTAAAGAATCCCATCATCCGTGACAGGAAATAGAAGCCAAAGCAGAGTAATACTGAAGTTACCGCGCTTCTGAGTATAAGTGAACTGAACAGGGCAAAAGCTACCGCAAAAAATGCTTCCAGAAGCAGGCTGCCTCCCCAGTATAAAAGTCCAGCCAGATGTACGTCGAAAAAGAAGTACATTGCAATGGTAAGGAATAATATCGGTATGGCTGCTACTACCGCAAAACCCATCCAGTAGGCGAATACAAAAGCTCCACGTGATATCGGGCGTGAAATCATCACCTCGATTTCACGGTTTTCAAATGCTCGCCGGACGTGAAAACAGACAAATACAATAAGCCCGATAAGCAGGATAACCCTGGTTGAACCGGCAACATACGTAACTGTCATCACATTTTCTTCAACAAGTGCAGTGTCTCCAAGAAATGCAGATACACCGAAAGCGAAAAATATTGCAACAAACAGACCGGCAAATAGCCAGTCACGCAATGCAGTAATTAAAATATATTTTACAGTAGTAGACATAAACCATCTCTATAAAACAACCGAAATTAAATACCAAGATCCTGATGGTCTCTAGTGAATGTGCGGTAAAAATCTCTATCTTCAACAGAAACCCCCTTGCCTGGAACAATGGTAGCCTTCAAAAACATAACAGTCTCAACTACTGCCGTATCCTTGATTTCACTTTTGAAAGCCTTACCAAGCAGTGGTACCTTAGAAAGCCCCGGCACTCCCCTGTCATCATTTACCGAACGTTCTTCTATCAAACCGCCAATCACCATAACCTCACCACTAGCAATCCGGACAACTGAATCAACTGCACGCCGTTCAACAACTGGAACTGTGGATGATATCCCTGTAATCCCAAGACTAGCCGCCTGAAGTGCCACACCAGGGTCTTCAACCGAAGAAGTTACACGTGACAATGCGGGCTTAACGTTCATCACAATTTCATTACGCTCAAGGTCAATAGAAGGCTGCAATGTCAATATAACCCCTATCGGAATAGTGTTTAATTCACTATTAATAGTTAGTGTAGTATCACCCGTATCTGAATCAGTTTCTTCCTCTATATCCAGTAGAAAGTAAACAAAATCCTCTGCAAAAGTAAGGGCTGCAAACTGATTATTCATTGCTTGTATACGTGGGCTTGACAAAGTTCTTGATGTTCCGAATGCCTCAACAAGTTCAACAGAGGCTCCTAAGCTGGTATTGTCCAAACCAAATAGTCTAGATGGGAGTACGCCAATTGTTACAAGTTGGTCATTAACCGCTGTATCTAGCCCCAATTTATCAAATTTGGTGTCTATACTAAGACCAGTGGTGATAGTATCATCAGTAAAACTCCAGTCGATTCCACTACGGTATTCATCATTGAGAGCTACTTCCAAGATTTTTGCCTCAATTAAAACTTGTGAAGAATTAGAAATTTGAACATAGTCAAGATATTTTTTTATTTCTCGATGCTGACGATCGTTTGCATAAACTGAAATCAGACCAGCCTGCCGATTCATTGATATAACCGTTGGACCACCGTTATTTTGTTCTCCCGATGATGAATCACTACCTGCTGCCGGATCATCGGCTGCCATAGTCTGTATCATAGTAGCCACCCCTTCTTCTACGGCAGACCATATATCTGTTTGTTCAGCAGATGAAGACAATTCTGAACCACTGGTGCCCTCACCACTGATGTTACTAGTGACACTGGTGGAGCCTACGGAAGTACGCACCATATTGAGCAGGTTCATCCGGTAGTTACGTACATGCGGCAAGTCACGTTCAACCTTTAAGACACCATCTTCAACACGATAGCGTAGCTTAGCTAGTGCAGCTACCCTGTCTATTACATGAGAAAACGGCTTGTCCTTTGCCCTGAAGATAACTCCGCCAGAAATACCGGAATCAAGCTCTATATCAATATCAGCCCGCCGCGCCAACTCAACCAGTACATCCTTTAGCGGGATATCCTCAGTTACGGAAAGGGTTACCAGCTTGTCATTGTCCAGAATCGGCGCTTCCGGATCCATAAGCAGACCGGAAACATCCGGCAAACCAAGCGAGGGCTTGTCTTCCTTATCCTCAAATATTTTCTGCTTATGAAATTCATCATAGTATTCCTGACGGTTCATACCGATTTTCGGGTCGATTATGTCACGATTCTTCAACTGTTCATATGTCCGTGCAACCTTACCTTTTTCCTTATCCTCCTCTGCTATCCAGCCGCTATGGTCACGCATATACTCACTCTTGACCTTATTCTTGTCGTAATCCTTCTCGACAGGGGAGTAGCAGGATACCAGACCTGTAACTAGCATAGTGGAAATAACCAGGTTTTTGACTGTTTTAATATTCATAATAAAGACCATTTTGGTTTAATAATTTATAAAATCAGATTGACCTACCAGAAGGAAAAACACAACATCTTTGCACAGTAACGACTTTTAACCACAACAAATTGTAACAACAAACATTTAACATACAGCACAGGAGTCTGCAAAAAACAACAGGAAACTGCTAAAAAGTTACTCCCCGGTAAAAAAAAATCTTATGTATCGCAACAATGCCACATATTGTCTAGTAAACAAAGCTATCCTGAATTCAGAAAACGCATTACTATGTCAAACATGTCCGGAAAAAGCAGGCAGAAATATAGCGATATTGCAAGAGCGGGGCCAAATGGGAAGCGCTCGCCTCTGCCTGTAATCCGCCACATTACTCCGATAATTATCCCGAAAACTCCTGACAGGAACAGGAATATGGTAAACATTTCTGTTGTTAGCAAAAGTCCGACTACTGCAAGGAACTTGACATCACCAAACCCAAGTCCTTCCTTCTTTTTCCATATAAACATCATCCAGCGCAGGGCGAGGCCAACCACGAATCCCAGCAATGCACCGAAGAGAAATTGCTGCCATGCTATGCCGATAGCAATCTGATAAGTTATCCCTATGGCAAACATGGTTAAATTGAGGCCGTCGGGAATGATGTAATGCTCAAAATCGATTACTATCATGATTATGAAGCACAGCGCCAGAGCGGCGAGTATTGCCGATTGCAGGCTGATTCCGAATCGGAAGTATATCCCCAGGAACATGGCAGCAAGCGCTATTTCGGTCAGCATATACCATGCGCCGAATTTAACTCCGCAATGTCGGCATTTACCGCCTTGTAACAGCCATGAAATAACCGGAATGAGATCGAATATGCCCAGCTTATGGCCGCATTTCGTGCATTCTGAGCGGTTGGTTATGAATTGTTTGCCTCTTGGCAGACGATAAGCTACAGCGGTTGCGAAGCTGCCAAAAATTAATCCCAGAAACACTATCAGAAATATATTTACGACCGGGTCGGACATTTACAAATATTTCATCGGGTTTCTGGCCTTGCGTCCCTTGCGGACTGCGAAATGTAGCTGTGGCTTTGAAACGCTACCGGTTTTGCCTACCTTGCCGATTACTTCGCCTTTTCTAACCTTGGCGCCTTTTTTGACCCTGACTGCTTTTTGGTGGGCATAGGCAGTAATCCAGCCATTGCCGTGCCTTATAATTACCAGATTGCCATATTCCCGCAGCTCGCTACCGACATATATCACAGTACCGCTTGCAGCAGCCTTTACAGCGCTTCCCTCGGGTGCGGAGATGTTGATTCCGTCGTTATGTACTCCGCCCTTTTTGGCTCCAAAGCTGGATATAACCTTGCCCCGCACAGGCCAGAGAAATTTACCATTTCCTTTGCTTTTTGTTATGGATTTGCTTGGTTTCAGGGAGGCTTTCTGAATTGCCTTGCTTTTTATCCTGGGCTTTGCAGCAGTTTTTTTATGGCTCTTTTTAGTCGATTTAGCAGCAACTTTCTTTACGGATTTTTTACCAGCGGCTACGTCACTTATTGACATTGATCCCGGTATTACCAGCTTTTGCCCGGCCTGAACATGATAGGGATATTTCAGCTTGTTTGCTTTTATAATATCCTTGTGATCTTTACGGTAAGTCCTGGCGATTTTATGCAGAGTATCACCTTTGCGAACTTTTATAGTTCGCCCGGAAGCGGAAAAATAGCTTTTTTCAGCAGCTTTCTTTACAGATTTTTTACTTTTGCCGGTTTTGGCTGACTTCTTCTTGGCTGATTTTTTAGAAGGAGGCTTCGGCTTGTCGTAAATACGGGTGATATTGACTTTCGGAGCTTTTTCCGTACTGGCCAGCTCTATTTTTTGTAGCTCATCCGTTTCGACAATGCTTATACGCCTGATTTCCGGCAGTTTCGCACGGGTTTTTGTTACGGTCATCCTGTCAGCAAGCGGTGCATAAACCTTGCTACCCAGATCAGAAACCTGCGCAGGAGGCTGGCTACAAGCCGGCATCGACGTAATTACTGAAAGAAAAGCAAAGACAACAGCGAGTTTGCGTATCTGCATCACTATCTACCTACCTGATATTTTATTGATAATTAAGACTCCGACAGTCATTCCTTGACTGCTTCCGGTGTGCTATCTGCTAACCAAGAAGAGTCATACTACCCTATTTTTGTCTGTCCGTCCATATAAGAATGTAGTGCGGGTGGAATATTTATCGTACCGTTGTAATTTTGACAATTTTCCAGAATTGCAACGATAGTACGCCCCACTGCAAGACCGGAGCCGTTTAACGTATGCACAAACCGGGTTTCACGCTGTCCGTCCGGGCGGTAACGTGCATTCATCCGCCGCGCCTGGAAATCACCGAACTGCGAGCAACTGGAAATCTCCCGATATTGCCCCTGTCCGGGAAGCCATACCTCCAGGTCATAGGTCTTGCGGCTACCAAATCCTGTGTCACCGCTACATAGAAGCACAGCACGGTATGGCAGTTCCAACCGTTTTAATATCTCCTCCGCTGCGCCGGTAAGCCGCTCATGCTCTTCCTCTGCCTGCTCCGGAGTGGTGATGCTAACCAGCTCGACCTTGGAAAACTGGTGCTGGCGAATCAGCCCCTTGGTATCCTTGCCCGCAGAACCGGCTTCTGCCCGGAAACACGGGGTGTAAGAGGTATAGCGCAGGGGAAGTTCCTCTTCGGACAGGATAGTTTCGCGCACCAGGTTGGTCAGCGAAACCTCGGCAGTCGGGATAAGCCAGCGGTTATCGGTAGTCTGAAACTGGTCTTCCTCAAATTTCGGCAGTTGGGCTGTGCCAATGAGAGCCTCTGTACGCACCAGATATGGCGGTGACACTTCGGTATAGCCGAATTCACGGGTGTGGATATCCAGCATGAAAGCTGCCAAGGCACGCTCCATCTTGGCCAAATCGCTTTTTAATATGGCAAAACGAGCACCGGAAATTTTCGCGGCCTGCTCGAAATCCAGCAGCCCAAGGGTTTCTCCGAGCTCCCAATGCTCTTTCGGCTGAAAGTCGAATTGCGGCGGCTCCCCCCATTTACGAATCTCCTGATTATCGCCCTCATCCTCGCCATCCGGCACTTCATTTGCCATAATGTTGGGGAGGGTATAAAGCAGGTTGTCCAGTAAATTTTCCGCTACACTTTCTTCTTTATCTTCTGCTTTAAGTTTTGCTATTTTCTGTTTGATTTCTTTTGATTTATTTATTTCATCATCGGCGTTTTCTCCTTTTGATTTAAGTTCGCCGATTTTTTTTGCAAGCGCATTGGATTGCTCCTGCAATTCTTGCAGACTGCCAATTTCTTCACGCTTTTCGAGGTCACGCTTGAGGATTTGCTCGGACACAGGCGCAAGCCCCCGCCTCACCATAGCTTCATCAAAAGCCTGAGGATTTTTACGTATCAGCTTGATATCATGCATTTTTTATAGTTTGATGCTGGCGGTTAGTTCCTTCACCGCATTAACCGAATGGTCAAAGGCTGCCCGTGATTCATCGGACATACTGATTTCAACTACTTTCTCAACCCCGTTACCGCCGATTACCACCGGAACCCCTACATATAAGTCGTTCACAGCATATTCACCCTGTAAATATGCAGCGCAGGGCAGAATCCGCCGCTTATCCTTCAGGTAGCTCTCCGCCATCTGGATAGCCGCACTGGCCGGTGCATAGAAGGCCGAACCGGTTTTCAGCAGCCCGACAATTTCCGCACCGCCATTACGAGTGCGGTCAACGATTGCATCGATTTTTTCCTGCGTAGTCCAGCCCATTTTTATCAGGTCGGGCACAGGAATTCCGGCCACTGCCGAGTAATTCACCAGCGGAACCATAGTGTCACCATGGCCGCCCAGCACAAAAGCAGTCACATCCTCAACCGATACATCAAATTCCTCGGCCAGAAAACAGCGGAAACGTGCGGAATCCAGTACCCCTGCCATTCCGACAACCTTGTTAGGGGCAAAACCGGTCACTTCCTTCATCACATAAACCATCGCATCAAGCGGGTTAGTAATGACAATGACAAATGCATCCGGTGCATTGTCACGTATTCCCTCGGCTACTGATTTTATGATTCTGGTATTGGTATCAACCAGGTCATCACGGCTCATGCCCGGTTTGCGGGGGATTCCGGCAGTCACGATACATACGTCCGCACCGGCAATATCCTTGTAATCCTGCGCTCCCTTCAGATTTGCGTCAAACCCCTCAACAGGGGCGGACTGCGCCAGATCAAGCGCCTTACCCTGCGGTATCCCCTCGGCTATGTCGAAAAGTACAATATCGCCAAGTTCCTTGAGCCCGGCAAGATGTGCCAGCGTACCGCCAATATTTCCCGCTCCGATAAGTGCAATTTTATTTCTTTTGGGCATGTTTTTCTCCGGTGGTTGAAAGGGTAAACAACACCTAATCTTTGTTGATTTTTAATTCAACATATTTTTCTAAATAGTATCGTCAAATTCGCTAGTATGTGGCGAAAATGACTGTTTTCGAGAACCGGAGCGTAAGTGTACTTTTTGGTACATGCGCACCGGAAGCGCAGGAAACAGTTATTTGCAGCCCATGCTAGTAGAATTTGAGGATACTATTTAACAAAATCCTGATATGATTCGCCGTAACTCATCCAGCCCGTCGTAATTTACAGAGCTGGTTTGCAGGATTTCAGGATGGAGTGCAGTATGGCCCGGTGCAAGATTATTTATATCTGTGACAATTTTTTGTAAACCATTTTCGCTTTGCTTGTCGGTTTTGGTGAGAATTATCTGATAGGAAACCGCCGCTTCATCCAGTATTTCCATTATTTGTATATCATTGGGTTTAACCCCGTGGCGGGAGTCTATCAGTAAAAAAACACGGGAAAGGTTTGGCCTGCCAATCAGATATTGTATCGCCAGCTCGCCCCATCCCTGCACATCCTTGCGGGATGCCCTGGCATAACCATAGCCGGGCAGGTCAACCAGATATATTTTTTCACCAAGCAGGAAAAAATTTAGTTGCTTTGTGCAGCCCGGAGTCTTCGAGGTTCTGGCAAGAGACTTGCGTTTGGTTAGTGCGTTAAGTAGCGAGGACTTACCAACATTAGACCGTCCGGCAAATGCAACCTCAGGAAGATTTGCTGCGGGAATATCCTCTATTTTCGTAGCGCCAATCCGAAACTCACAATCACCTTTGAATAAATCTCTGGACACTTTCGTTATGCGGTTTATGCGGCGTTAGCATCCGCCCATTTGATAGAACAGCCAATGCTGGGATATTGTTCGGCAGGGGCAGAACCAGTTTCCACAACCTGTTTCATTGCTTCAAACAAGTCACGTCGCAGGCCGGGGATATTCTGCATTCCCGACTCATCCAGACGGCCACGATATTGCAACTCCATAGTCCTGTTAAAGCCAAAGAAATCCGGTGTACATACCGCATCATATGCCTGTGCGATTTCCTGTGAAGCATCACTGACATAGGGGAATGTAAAGCCTTTCTGTTCGGCCAGTTTCTTCATATTTTCGAAGCTGTCCTCCGGATATTGCGCAGGGTCGTTGGAGCAGACAGCGATACTTCCGATGCCCAGCTCCTTCAAATCCGCCATATCCTTGACGATTTTGTCAATAACCGACTGAACATAAGGACAGTGATTGCAGATAAACATAACCACCAGACCGTTTTCGCCCGCAACATCTGTCAGGCTGTAATTCTTCCCGTCCACTCCGGGAAGGTTGAAATCCACGGCCTTCCAGCCGGTCATTACCTCAGGTGTCTGTAGTGCTGCCATAATTTCCTCCTCCTGTGATTGTTTAGAGTAAGACAAAGGTTAACCTAAAATAATAAAATATCAAAGAAAAATCTACATTGACGGATTTTTCGCATATTTCTTGACTGCTCCGAGAAATAAGATGCCTGTCAGTGAAGTAACCGCATACACGCCGAAAAACGCCAGCATTACCGCGACCCCAACTTCCGCCTGTATCCCTATATATCCTGCACTATAGAGGAATGTGGCCTCACGCAATCCGGCTCCACCAATGGAAAACGGCAATATTGCTACGATACAGGCCAGCATGAATACTCCCATATAATCCAGCATTCCCGATTCTACTCCGATTCCTTTAAATAAAAAATACCCCGCCCAGACAGTAGTTGCCTGCACCCATAGTGAATACCACAGCGCACCAGCGGCGGTTTTCGGCTTTTCCTTCAGGAATATTTTTACACAGATAAAATATGAAGGAAATAGCCCGATTATAGCGATAACCAGCAATATTCTGGCATATTCGATATTCTCCACCGCATTACCGAACCAGAAAAACAGTATCGCCATAAACAGCAGCATACACAGGCCGTTAGCCCGCTCGGAAAGCATAAGCCTTATGCTGGTAATAACCGGAATATCCTTTTGTTTTTTCAGCATATATGCTTTGTAGCCATCACCGCTGATCCCTCCGGGCAGAATCAGGTTAAAAAACATCCCGACATAATATAGTGAGATTGAGTAAAACCATTGCAGATTGTAGTTTTCACATCTGAAATAGTAGCGTATGCGGTATGCACTAACGACTTGCGAGAGGTTAAGTGCCGCTATCGACAGTATAATATATATTATCGGGATGGATTTTAGCTGTTCGGCGAGAACTGCAAAATCTATCTTGCGGAAAATAAGGTAGAACAACAGGATGGTGAAGGCTATTTTGGCAATGATAAGCAGCCGTTTTTTGTGAGGGTAGGGAGGCTTTGCAGCACTTTCCGCATGTTCAATGTCTTCCTTCACTTCGTCAATTATATTACTCACGAAATTTCCTTCTTGCCTTTATAACGCCTGGTAATGTGATATGGATGGGTGTGGGTTGACTGGAAGTATGTGCGGGTGAGGAGTTCGGCAATAAAGCCGGTGGTGATGAGCTGCACACCTGCGATAATCAGCATTATCCCGACGAAAAACAGAGGCCGGCTGCCGATATCATTGCCGGCCAGCTTTACCATAAGCAGGTAGAACTCAATCAGCCCGCCAATCATGAGGGAAATAATCCCCAGCGAGCCGAACAGATGCATCGGCTTTTGCCGCCAGCGCAGAAAGAACGCCATCAGCAGCAGGTCACTGGCCACACGGAAAGTACGGGATATGCCATATTTCGACTGCCCGAAGCGACGTGCATGATGTTTAACATCGACTTCTGCAATCTTTGCACCCTTAATATCCGCCAGAACGGGGATAAAACGGTGAAGCTCGCCGTATAAATCGAGGTTCTTGGCCAGTTCTGCACGGAACACCTTTAACGTACAGCCATAATCCTGTACCCGTACCCTGGTCAGGCGACGTATTAGTATATTGGCGATTTTACTGGGAATTTTGCGCAAAAACATACCGTCCTTGCGCTTTTTACGGTTACCCACCACCATATCCAGCCCTTCCTTCTCCAGCTTTTTCAGCATAACCGGAATGTCGGTGGGGTCGTTTTGCAAGTCACCGTCAAGGGTTGCGATATATTTTCCCTGTGCGGCATCAATCCCCGCAGCCATAGCCGAAGTCTGGCCGAAATTGCGTGCAAAAACCAGCGTATGAATATGAGTTTTGCCGGCTGCCGTTATATTATCAACGGTCTTGTCGGAAGAGCCGTCATCAACGAAAATCACCTCATAATCGAGCCCGTCAAGTGCTTCCTCCAGAGCCTCTATCATAGGCTGGATATTATCTTCTTCATTATAAACCGGTATAATAACCGACAGTTCAGGCGATGATCCGGATTTCTTCTGTGCAGTCTTGGCTGGCATAACTGCCTAATAATAAAACCCAAAATCCAATAAGCCAAGCGAAAAGGGTGGGGGGCAAACCCAAGATGGTTTCAGATTACTTGAGGTTATAGGATCAAAGAGTAATCCCTTTTTCTACCCTGTGTTTTGGTTCAAAGGCAACTCCCAGTCTGAGCAGATCTGCATCCGAGATATTTCTCAGCCCATCCACACCCTTACTGGTGATCGAGGAAATTACTACGGTGCTTATATGCTTGTTGACCGATACGGCAAAACCGCCACCTGTAATGTCGTGAAGTACATTCATAGCCTCACCCGGATATTTCAGAGGCTTCCTGATGGTAAATACCCCGTTTTCATTCAAATCCTATCTGGGGTTTACGTTTATTTTCTTCATAGTATCGTCCAGAAGCTTCAATGCATAAGGAAGCATCTTGGCTGTTTCCCTTATACTTGCCGCCAGCCCGTTACGAGTAACATCCCGCATGGTCCGTGTCGCTATTGCCGAGTTTTCAAGCTGTTCCCTGTCAACCAATATAACGCTGTTGTTTTGGCCGGCCCATACCTTAGCCACTGTTAACAAATTTTCCATTTGTATATAATTTTGATTGCAGCCAAGGCTATGAATCCGAGGAATGCAGAGTCATTTTTATCGCTTCTTGTGTCAATCCTCTTGTTTTCTTTCAACTTTCCGAAGTACATTTCTATGCGCTTACGCAACCGGTACAAGGTTTTATCATAGGCAACACTTGCTTTTCGGTTCTTACGCCCGGGAATAACAGGGATATTGTTTTGCGACCGCAGAAAATCCCGATGCGAATCGGAATCATACCCCATATCTTCCACAACATAGCACCCATATACATCACTCAGCAAGTCATCGGCGACGGATATATCTGCAACATTACCTCCTGTGAGCATGCCCTCAACGACATGTCCATCGGCTGTGATCGCTAGGTGTAACTTGCATGTCACACCTCCGCGGCTTATTCCCCTGCTATACTGCCCCCTTTTGAGACACCGCCATGACGGTGAAAGGCGATAGTAGTGGAATCAGCCATCACCACATGCATGGTTAACCTCTTGTTTTGTTGCAATAAAATGAGGATCTTCCACCAGACTCCACGGTCGGATGCGCGTTTGAAGCGTGTATAAATGGTGTGCCATGGCCCATAGCATTTGGGCAAATCGCGCCATGGATTTCCAGTGCGTAGAATGTAGAGCATGGCATTGAAAACCTGATAGTCGCTGATTTTTGCGGGACGCCCGGCCGCAGAATAATGACTATCTATCAATGGTTTAACTTCCTTCCTGAATACTTCCGGCGATACCGGATATAAACGCTTGTCCATAAAATTCTCCTGAAAAGTCAGAGAATAACACATATAATTTAATTTGTTAACACTATCTAACATTACCACCAAGCATCTTCCTGACTTCCTGCATAACCGCCTGCTGGTGGAACCTGCCCATAATATAGCCAGCAGAGTCATTAGCCAGACCATGCTTTTCTGGTTCAAATGGTGCGATTTTCTGTATCTCCCCGAATGGAATGCCATAATCACTGGTGTCCGTATAGATACCCTTGATAATGTGGACATTATTGTTAAAGATCCTCTGCAATTCAGTCACCGCAGGAGATGTATATTTTGTACCGTAATTTTTACTCATACATCCTTTATACCAGAGAAATGTTACAGTTTTATTAAACCGGAGGAATTTTTTTCACTTTTTCACTTTTCAAGGCGTTACACCACGCTAACCCCCCTGTTTCTGGGGTCGTTCGGGGCGATAAGTTTATCGTAAGCTCTGTATAATTTTTGCTTCCTGCCTGCGGATTGCTCTGTGTCACATAGATTATGAGCAGTCATTTTGCACATGATTTCAATAACATCGTTAAAAAAGCTGTGTTTTACCATGTTATTTGCCCCCTTAAAGTTGGATTTCACCAATTCTTCCAGGCTTTCTTCCACTTCTTTCAGCCTGGGGTCATATTTATGAAATATAATATTTGACTGGCTGATATGCCTGTTTCTTTTTAAATGCTCGTCAAATACTTCTTCTGCAGTAAGGATAAGATGTTCCGTAGCGCTTTTGATTTCCTTATTCATCAGAAGCGCAAGGGCAACCTCATCCTTCGTTCCATCAAATACTTTAGCCATAAAATTTCCTCCTTTGATGTATTATACCATAGAAATGTTACAGCTGTGTTACAATAAACAAGTTTTTTTACATAAATGACAGTTTTTGTTCTTTAGTGGTTGCGTAGAGTTTTAGGCTGCTTTACCTATGTATCCTCATAAAAGCACAGCCATATGTTATATCACCTTCTGGTACCACTTTCCGATGAATATGCGGTATTTAACCTGTTTCGCTACCTGACTTTCAGGAGTGGCGGGGCGGTTATGACTGCACTGGTGATCTGTTTTATCACCGGCCCTGCAATAATCCGCTGGCTCAAGAGCAAGCAGAAGGAAGGACAGCCGATACGTGAGGACGGACCTGAATCACACCTGCTTACCAAGCATGGCACTCCCACTATGGGCGGGGTGATGATATTACTTTCGGTGGCAATATCCACATTATTATGGGCGGATTTGAGCAATATCTATGTATGGGTGGTGATACTGGTACTGGTAGGGTTCGGGCTGCTCGGATTTATTGATGATTATCTGAAACTGACTAAACGCAACAGTGCCGGTCTGCCCGGAAAGCTTAAATTACTGGGGCAGATAGGGGTGAGTATCGTTGCCTGCCTTATTATAACCAGCGTTGCACCACAAGAACATGCCGGTCAACTGGCCGTACCGTTCTTCAAGGATTTCCTGATAAATCTGGGTTTTTTATATGTACCGTTTGCGATGGTGGTTATAGTGGGTGCGTCCAATGCGGTGAATCTGACCGATGGGCTGGACGGGCTGGCGATTGTACCGGTGATGATTGCTACCGGCTGTTTTGCGGCGATTGCATATCTGGCCGGACATGCGGTTTATTCGGAATATCTGCATTTGTTCCCTGTGCCCGGAGCGGGCGAGATTGCGATTATATGTGCGGCAGTAATTGGTGCGAGCCTTGGGTTTCTGTGGTTTAACGCACCTCCGGCGGAAGTATTTATGGGCGATACCGGCAGTCTTTCGCTGGGCGGTATGCTGGGAGCGGTGAGCGTAATCACCAAGCATGAGCTGGTACTGGCGATAATCGGCGGTCTGTTTGTAGTGGAGGCGCTTTCGGTTATAATACAGGTATATTATTTCAAATTCACTGGCGGCAAGCGTATATTCCTTATGGCGCCCATACACCATCATTTTGAGAAGAAAGGCTGGTCGGAACCGACAATCGTCATCCGCTTCTGGATAATCGCCGTAATCTTCGCCCTGATAGGACTATCGACATTGAAACTGCGTTGATGGCGTTGTCATTCTGAACTCGTTTCAGGATCTATTTTACCAATGGGCTGATCTTAATTATGAATGTCTAAACCTTGTATTTTGAAAACTATAGTTGTAGTCTGTTGCCACAGGAGTTTTTAATAGATGGATGCTGAAACAAGTTCAGCATGACAAGTTTTGTAGCTGGTTAGCAACGAAAAATGCCAAAACAAACCTGGAACAAACCGGATTCTAGTGCAAAACCGGATAAAAAAACCGCCTATGTCAATGCGCGGCTGATTGACCCTGAAAGCGGGCTGGATGAGATGGGGGCGTTGCTGGTGGAGGGAAACCTGATAGTCGATTTCGGTGCTGCGCTGTTTGCCGACGGTGTGCCGGAGGATAGCGGCATTGAGGTGGTGGATTGCGGCGGGAATGTGCTGTGCCCCGGTTTGCTTGACATACAGGTGCATTTCCGTGAGCCGGGACAGGAGCATAAGGAAACCATTGAAACCGGTAGTAAATCGGCGGTGGCCGGAGGTATAACCACTGTCGTGTGCCAGCCCAATACCAGGCCTGTGCTTGGTGAAGTGCCGATTGTCGAGTTCATCAAAACCCGTGCCCGTGAGACTGCATATTGCAATATCCGGGTTTATGCAGCGATTTCCAAACATATGGAAGGAAAGGAGCTTACCGAAATGGGGCTGCTCAAGGAAACCGGTATTGTAGCCGGTTTTACCGATGACGGCCTGCCGGTGATGAACAGCCTGCTGATGCGCCGTGCGCTTGAATATGCCCGTGAGCTTGACCTTCCGATTGCACAGCATGCCGAGGATATTATCCTGTCCGATGGCGGATGTATAAATGAGGGGCGGGTATCGACAAAGCTGGGCGTGAAGGGGATTTGCAATGCTACCGAAGCAATAATTGTTGAACGTGACTTGCTGCTGCTGGAACTGACCGGTGGGCATTACCATGTGCTGCATATTTCTACCAGGCAGGCGATAGATGCGGTACGCAGGGCAAAGGCGCGTGGGTTGAATGTAACTTGTGAAGCGGCTCCGCACCATTTTACCCTGACCGAGGATGCGGTTGAGGAATATCGCACTTTTGCCAAGATGAACCCGCCTCTGCGTACCGAGGAAGACCGGCTGGCGATGATTGAGGGGCTGAAGGACGGTACGATTGATGCGATTGCAACCGACCATGCACCGCATGACCAGGAGAGCAAACGCCTTCCGCTATCCAGCGCTGCATTCGGGATTGTCGGACTGGAAACTATGTTACCGCTAAGTCTTGCACTGGTTGAGCAAGGGCATTTATCGCTGCGTGATGTTCTGGGCAAGATGACATATCAAGCGGCGGATATTATCCGTGAACCTGCTGGACGTTTGCGCAAAGGCACACGGGCGGATTTAACTGTAATCGACCTGGAGCATGAATGGGTAATTGAACCGGAGCAATTTGCCAGCAAATCCAAAAACTCTCCGTTCGAAGATTACAAAACCAAAGGCCGCGCCACCCGCACCATAATCGCCGGCCAGGAAGTTTACAGTATGTAAAATTTCTAAAATTGTTATCACTCACTATAGTAGTGTCTTAGCAAAAATGAAAACCTCACGATTTGATTTTGAGCTACCTAGAAAGTTTATTGCGGAAAAGCCTGTATTTCCTAGGGATTCTGCACGGCTGCTGCATATATCTGATAGTCTGGATAACATGCGGATGCAGGATTTGCCATCACTGTTACGTGCGGGGGATATGATGGTTTTCAACAATACCCGTGTGATTCCGGCATGTCTGAACGGGTATAAAAATGCAACGAAGATTTCTGTTACGTTACATAAAAGGCTGCACAATAGTGATGGTGGGGTGTGGAAGGTTTTTGCCAAACCTGTGCGAAAGCTGAAAGTTGGAGATAAATTTACTGTAAGCGGTAATTTCCATGCGGAAATTATTGCAAAAGGGGAGGGGGGTGAGATTACTCTGAAATTCAATGTCAGTGGCAAGCAATTTGATGAATTGCTGGCTGAACATGGTGAACCGCCGCTGCCACCCTATATTACCAAAAAACGTGAGGTAACTGATAGCGACAAGCAGTCCTACCAGACGATTTATGCTAAGGAAGATGGAGCGGTTGCGGCTCCTACTGCCGGCCTGCATTTTACAGAGGAATTATTTGCTGTGCTTGATGGGCGGGGCGTAAAATGCAGTTTTGTAACGCTGCATGTTGGTGCGGGAACTTTTCTGCCGGTGAAAGTGGAGGATACCGACGAACACAAGATGCATTCGGAATTCTATACGATATCGCAGGAAACTGCGGATGAGATTAACGATGCACGGGAAAATGGTGGACGGATTATTGCGGTCGGCACGACGAGTATGCGTGTACTGGAAAGTGTTGCGGATGAAAATGGCAAGCTGCATGCGGATTCCGGCGAGACTGATATTTTTATCACACCGGGGTATAAATTCAGGGCGGTGGATTTACTGTTAACCAATTTCCATCTGCCGCGCTCGACCCTGTTTATGCTGGTTTGCGCTTTTGCCGGTATGGAGAAAATGCAGGCCGCATACCGCCATGCGATTGCCGAGGAGTACAGGTTTTATTCATATGGCGATGCCTGCTTGATAAGTTGTCAATAGTCAGTTATCAGTTGTCAGTGAGTGGTTAGTAGCTAGAGTCTAGTGGCTAGTGTTTTGTCATCCCGAATTTATTTCGGGATCCATCTATCAACAAACTCTACGGCAAATGTAGAAATGGATGCTGAAACGAGTTCAGCATGACACAAGTCACAGGCCACAAAACTCTGGGATGCCCTCTAACCAAAAAAACATGTCAAAAGAATCCACAACATATGAAGCGGCGGGGGTGAGTATTGATGCTGGCAATGAGCTGGTGAAGCGGATAAAGCCGCTTGTGCGGGCGACTGCGCGGGCGGGTGCGGAAGGTGATATCGGTGGGTTTGGCGGGTTGTTTGACCTGGCGAAGGCCGGATATAAAGACCCGATACTTGTTTCCGCAACCGATGGTGTGGGTACCAAGCTGAAAATCGCACAGGAAACCGGCAGACATGATACAATCGGCATAGACCTTGTGGCGATGTGCGTTAACGACTTAATTGTACAGGGGACGGAGCCACTGTTTTTCCTTGATTATTTCGCTACCGGCAAGCTTGATATTGATGCAGCGGAAGCGGTGGTAAGAGGTATTGCCGAGGGATGCAAACAGGCAGGATGTGCGCTTATAGGCGGTGAGACTGCGGAAATGCCCGGTATGTATGGTGATGGCGAGTATGATTTGGCGGGGTTTGCAGTGGGTGCGGTTGAACGCGATGCCCTCCTTCCGCGCAAGGATATAAACAGCGGGGATTTGTTGATTGGCCTGTCTTCCAGCGGGCTGCATTCAAACGGTTTTTCACTTGCCCGCCATGTTATTGACAGTAACAATCTGAAATATAACGATATTCCGGATGGTTTTACGCAATCAATAGGGGAAACTCTGCTTACCCCGACAAAAATATATGTGAAGGAATGCCTAAAACTGGTGCAGGCCGGGCTAATCAAGGCAATGGCGCATATCACCGGCGGCGGGCTGGTGGAGAATATCCCGCGTGTGCTGCCGGATGGGAGCAAATTCAAACTCAACAAAAATAGCTGGCAGATGCCGTATATTTTCCAGTGGCTTCAGACTCAGGGCAATGTCACTGATAATGAAATGATGCGGGTATTTAACTGCGGAATCGGTATGGTGCTTGTGGTTGCGCCCGACCAGCAAACAGAGGTTGAAAATTTACTGGAAGGCTCTACCGTTATTGGCAGGATTTATAGGGCCTTATAAGTACAAATATGTACCCAAACTTTAAGAGGTTTTCTATCTTGAGTAAAACTCGATAACCAGATTTGGCTCCATTTTTACCGGATACGGCACTTCCTCAAATTTGGGAATACGCACCAGCCTGCCCTTCATTTCCTTAAGGCTGGCCTCGATATAATCCGGAATATCCCGCTCGGGATTTTGTGTGGCCTCAATCACCATAGGAACTTTACGTGATTTCTCCCGAACCTCAACAATATCCCCGATTTTCAAACGGTAACTGGGGATATTCACACTCTTCCCGTTAACCAGTATATGCTTGTGATTAACAAACTGGCGTGCGGCGAACACCGTCGGCACCAGGTTCATCCGGTAAACCACGATATCCAGCCTCTGCTCCAGCAGCCCTACCAGGTTCTCGCCGGTATCCCCCTTGCGTCGCACCGCTTCCTTGAAAATACTGCGGAACTGCTTCTCTGATATATTGCCATAATATCCCTTGAGCTTTTGCTTTGCGCTAAGCTGGGTACCAAAATCCGATGGAATCCGCTTGCGCAGCATACCATGCTGTCCGGGAGCGTAATTCTTACGGTTCTGCGGGTCTTTATCCCGCCCCCACAGGCTCTCACCAAGGCGACGGCTGATTTTATACTTAGAATTGGTTCTTTTTGTCATTAATTTTTCCTTTCCCTGCTCTAGTTATTTCGTACGCTTACGGGACCTAGTTGCCTATGACAGAAAAGCAATGCCCATCCGCGCTTCCGGCACAATAAACCCGCACCGGCGTGAGCAGGAGGCGCAAATATAAGGAATATCTCGCTTTTGTCAAATGCAAAATATTATAAAAACACTATATGAGCTTCTTTTCACGTCGCTCATGCAATGCCTCACGGTAGGCGGCGTAGACGGCGCTGGCCATTATGATTGCCGCTCCTATCAGCGTATACCCGTCGATAACCTCGCCGAATACAAAATAGGCAATGGCTGAAACAAATATAAGGCGGGTAAAGTCAAATGGCTGTACCACTACCAAGTCGGTAGAGGCAAATGCACTGGTAAGGCATATCTGGAATATATTGGAAATCAGCCCCAGAACAATCAGCCATAGCAGGATTTCAAATGTCAACGGCTCGAAATAAGGTATCGCCATCGGCAGTGATGCAGGAGTCATCATCAACACCATGTAAAACGCCACCAGCGCAGGCTTCTCGGTACTAGTCAGGCTTTTTATAAGCAGGCTCGATATCGCCCAGAAAATAGCCGCTACCAGTGTCCACAGCGCATTGAAATCGAAATCCTCCATACCGGGGCGAAGCACTACGATTGTGCCGATAAAGCCGGCAGCCAGTGCCGCCCAGCGATGCACACCGTAACGCTCACCAAGCAGGATAACCGCCAGGAATGCGGTGAATAGCGGTGCGGTAAAGCTCAATGCGGTGGCGGTGGAAAGCGGAATTACGGCCAGCGAATAGAACCAGAAATACATTGCCGTCAGTCCCGCTATCGCCCGCCATAAATACAGTTTCATGCGGCGGGTCTTCAGTATACTCAGGTCGAATATATGAACACCGGTACGCGCCAGCCATGGCAGGAAGAGTAACAAGGCGAATGCGTTGCGGTAGAAGACTATCAGGAAGGTGTGCATCTCGAACGCTTCCGATATATAGCGCACCAGGTTAATCATCATGGCGCCGGTAAAACAGCTCGCCAGCATCCAGCTTATGCCTCTGAAATTTCGTGATAGTTTCATAAGAGGTTACAGGTTCTAGTGAAAGATAAAACAGCAAGCCTACCTTTCCGTAAAATATTCCCGTGCTTGCTTACAGTCATTATTTATCTGCTCCTTAAGTTCATCTGCATTATTAAATTTCTGTTCGGGACGGAGGAATTTACGTAATGTAACACATATGCGCCTGCCATATATATCCCTGTTGAAATCAAATATATGTGCTTCGAGTAAATCCTCCTCCCCGCCAAATGTGGGCTTCCTGCCGATATTCACCACAGCCGACAGTGTTATATATTCTGGTTTCTGGTTTCTGGCTTCTGATTTCTGAATACTGACATCTGCTGCGTACACTCCGAAAGCCGGCCTCATATACCCTCCCAGCCTTATATTCGCAGTAGGAAAGCCAATTTCGCGACCACGTGCATCTCCCCTGACTACCACACCCTCTATAACATAATCATGGCCAAGCATGTTACAGGCCTGAGCAATATCCCCATTCTGCAAGCACCTCCGTATCCTTGTCGAGGAATAGGACAAATCTCCCGAACCCTGCTCATTAACCTGCGTCAGGCCGAATCCGTGCTTTTCCGACATTTTACGAAGCAGTCCGGCATTACCCTCCCTATTGTGCCCGAATATAAAGTCATAGCCAATCACGACATGCCTTACCCCAAGATTTTCCAGCAGGATTTTCTCTATAAAATCTTCAGCCGTTATCTGCGCAAAATCCCTGTCAAACCTTATAGCAAACAGTACATCAACCCCAAGTTCCCTGATAAGCACAGCTTTTGTACGGAACGGGGTTATGCGTAACGGTGGTATGTCAGGGCGCAGGACAGACACCGGATGCGGTTCAAATGTCATAACCGCAGAAGGCAGGCTGTTTTCCTGTGCAATCTTACAAGCTTTCCCGATAACCGCCTTATGCCCGAGATGTACCCCATCAAAATTCCCCAGCGCCACCACACTGTTACGTGCAACTTCAGAACAGAATTTATAATGTCGGATTATCTGCATTTTATAAACCTGTATAAAAATCAGCAAAACGTACTATACGAGTGTAAGGATTTTAATTACAAGAAAAAAGCTTTGGTTGTTGCCTTACGTGTAAACTTTAACCTACGAAAATCAGTAAATGCTTAAACAGTCAATCTCTAAGGCCAAGCATTTGCAGGGAGCGGTTTATCCATAGGGCGGTGAGTTTTTCCTGTACCGAATTCTGTTTCAGCCGTTCATTGAGATGTGGGAAATCCACCTTATCAAGACATTGATCCTGGTTAAAGCAGGAGTAAACGTAAGTGCGTTCACCGGTTTCGGGGTCGATATGGCGCTGCAGACATTGCGCACAAATCTCCTTCATCATACATTGCATCGGCGAGTTTATACTTCCGATTGCTTCATGCTGCGGTTGCAGGTAATCCTTCAGTACCGTATGGCGGGCATTCTTTACTGCCGCCATCATACGGTCAGAGCCGATTGTAACGATGTGCGACACATCCGGCATATTGATGGGGGTGTCGCCGAGTGCGCCGGTAGCATAAGCCTCCATCGCCTGCACGATATTACCGTGAAAAGTTTTGTCACCCTTGCGTTCCGGAGTAAACTCCCCTTCATCACAGCACCACACTATAACATCGGAAGCCTTCTCGATTTCCTCTACCTTATATCTATCCTGCTTTTGTTTGTAGCCTGCAAAATATAACACCTTTGAACCGGCATCCTTGCAGGCTTTTCCAATAGAAAACAACACGGCATTACCCAGACCACCACCGACCAGCATAACAGTTTCATTCTGCGGGATATGGGTCGGGGTGCCGGTTGGGCCCATTAATATAACCGGCTCGCCCTTATCAAGAAATGCACATAAATCCGATGAACCGCCCATCTCCAGCACTATGGTTGAAAGCAAACCGGCTTCCTTATCCACCCATGCGCCGGTTAGTGCGAGTCCTTCCATGGCCAAAGTGGTTGGCATTATATATTCTACAGTTGAAGATTCTGTTTTCTCTTTTCCAAATACCCAAGTAGTTTTTCCTCCATCACAATTTTCCATAGCAAAATATTCATAATTCTGCAGGCGATAAAATTGACCGGGCTGGAATTGCTGTGCGGCGAGCGGGGCTTTCACCACCACCTCGATAATATTAGGCGTCAGGCGGATTACATCATGTACACGGGCGATGATTTTATCATCCAGTTCTGCGAAAAACTCCGCAGCATTTTTATCCGAAAGCGGAGAGGTTTTAGCCATAACCTTTGAAACCAGCGGATAGCCCTGTTTCGCCGAGCCCATCGCCTTCACTACATTACCGACATATGAAGGATGCAAATCACCGAAATAACTGACAAATTTGCCGTTATCATCCTTTGACATAAGTATATCGGGAGTTTCGGGCTTGCTGGTGTTCGGCTCGGGAGTAACCGGATTGCCGTCCTCATCCACCGCTGCAAACCACTTGCCATCCAGCTCGAAATGATGTGCATCCTCACGGGCAAGCACAGTATTCGGGCTGGTTCCCGCTGCCATGAACACCGTCCGTGCCGGCAAAATACGCTCACGGGTTTCTATCCGCCCGTCTTCGGCCTCCACAGGGTAATTCACCCGCAAGCCATCTGCATGGCCGTGCTTATCAAGATTGACTCCGGCAGGAGTGGCATTCTCCGCAAAATCAATACCTTCCTCCATTGCCTTTTCGACTTCCTCATGATTGAGGCGATAGCTAGGGGAATCCACCAGCCTGCGCCGATATGCAACGGTTGCACCTCCCCATCTTCGCAATAATCCCAGTATATCAGGAGTGCGGCCTTCCGCCTCCGCCTTCTGCCGCTCTTCGCGGATAGCTTTGGCATGGGTGATAAATTCCTCTGCGATTTCGGTTTCCTCCCCGCTCCAGCGCTTACGAACTGTATCCTCGCCAAGCTCTTCAACCAGAATCTCATAGCGGGCGAGGAATTTCTCCACCTGCAGCGGGTAATATGCCAGTGATTCGGTCGCTGCATCAACCGCCGTTAGCCCGCCGCCGATAACTACCACCGGCAGCCGCAATTGCAGATTGGCTATGCTGTCATGTTTGGCCGCACCGGTCAGTTGCAAAGCCATAAGGAAATCAGAGGCGGTGCGTACCCCTCGTGCCATCGCATTCGGCATCGAGACAACGGTAGGCTTGCCCGCTCCCAGGCACAGGGCGATATGGTCGAAACCCAGCTTCCAGGCCTGATTATAACTGATTGTACTGCCAAACCGCACCCCGCCATACATACGGAAATTCTGCCGCCTTTCCAGCAGCAGGCGGATAACCTTGAGGTAATTCTTGTTCCAGCGTACGGTAATACCATATTCTGCAACCCCGCCAAAACCGGCCAGCACCCGCTCACCGAGGTTTTCGAACAGGTCTTGAATATTTTCAACCGGTTTAAACGGCACCCGCTCACCGAGCGCAGTTATACCGGAAATCTCCTCCGGCAGCGGCTCGATTTTCAGCCCGTCAACGCCGACAACAATATGCCCGTCATTCATAAGGTGATGAGCAAGATTGAAACCCGCCGGCCCCAGACCGGCTATCAGCACCTTATACCCGCTGTCAGGACGAGGAAGCGGGCGGGCGAGGTTCAGCGGATTCCATCGCGAAAGCAGGCTGTAAATCTCGAATCCCCACGGCAAGTCAAGCACATCCTGCAATATACGGGTTTCGGTCTGCGGGATATTCACCGGATCCTGCTTCTGGTAGATGCAGGATTTCATACAGTCATTGCAGATACGATGACCGGTAGCCGCGCAAAGCGGGTTATCCACCGCAACAACCCCCAAAGCACCGATAGAATAACCATTAGCCTTCAGGTTGTTCATCTCGGAGATTTTCTCCTCAAGCGGACAGCCGGCCTGTGGTATGTTAAGCGGAGTCTTTTTAAACGGTGTCTTGCCGTTCTCGTCAGGCTTTTCGCGCAAACCCTTTGCACAGGAATCCTTGCCCTGATTGTGGCAGTAAATGCAATAATTTGCATCATCAAGAGCCTGTGCAAGGGTCGCACCTGTATCAGTCAACGCAAATCCTTCGCGATAGCGCAAATCATGCTTTGGTAGCCGCTTTACTGTTACACCATCAATAATTTCAGTTTCAACTGCAACCAGATTCTGAAAGTCGGTTTTGCGCGGTTTCTTGAACAATACACCGACCTTGTGTTTCGCCCGTCCCGCATCGGAATTAAGTGCCCATGAAGCATATTTCGCCGCAACCTCAACTTTATCCTCAAACCCCTCACGGGTCAGACCCTTCTCATTCAGCCACCCCACCACATTCTGCGCAAAAGCTTTCTCAAACTCAAAATTACTTGATGGCTCTTTTCCTGTAACCTGTAACCTGTAACCTGTAACCTCCTCTTCATCCAACCCCACCGCCTCATCCGGCTTGCATATTTTCTCCGCCCGCCGCTGTACAAACAGCCGCTTGCAAACATAAATATCCGCCAGTTCGTTATGCTGCACATTCAGCGCCCGAACCTCCTTCTCAATCCCGAACAGGCCGGCGATAAAATCCTCCAGATAAGGTGCAAGCTCAATCAGCAGGTCGGATTCCTCCTTGCCATCCGGCAGGCGTGCCTCGACAAAACGGTTATGCAGATCGACATTCGCCTGCTTCAAATCCGCAACAAACGCCGCATCCACCTTCTCCAGCCCATCACGAGCATATAAATCCTCAAAGGAAAGGTTATGTTTTAATTTCAGTCCACTCATATTTTTTTCTGGTACATGAAGGCCGTAGACTATAATCTATGCAATCATGTCATACAACACATTCGGACATTTATTTCGTTTCACCAGCTGGGGTGAGAGCCATGGTGAGGCTATCGGCTGTGTTATAGACGGTGTTCCGCCAAATATCGAGCTTTTTGAAGAAGAAATACAATATTATCTCGACAAGCGCAAACCGGCTCAATCCCGCTTTACCACACAGCGTAAGGAAAGCGACCATGTGCGTATATTATCAGGCGTGTTTGAAGGGCGTACTACCGGCACACCAATCAGCCTGATAATTCATAATGAAGACCAGCGCTCCAGGGATTATGGCGATATAGCCGAAAAATTCCGCCCAGGCCATGCGGATTACACCTATTTCAAAAAATACGGGATTCGCGATTATCGTGGTGGCGGACGTTCGAGCGCACGCGAAACCGCCATGCGGGTTGCAGCGGGAACAATAGCGCGCAAAATCCTTGATATGCTTTTTGGTAATGGCGTGGTGATTCGTGGTGCACTGGTACAGGTTGGGGATAAGAAAGTTAATCCCGATAACTGGGACTGGGATGAAGTTGAGAATAATATCTTCTGGTCACCGGATGCCGGTATTGTTAGCGAGTGGGAGGGATATCTCGATGATATTCGTAAACAGGGTAATTCGGTGGGTGCCGTGGTGCAGGTGGAAGCCAGTGGAGTACCGTCAGGGCTTGGTGAGCCGGTATATGGCAAGCTGGATGCCGATATTGCTGCCGCGATGATGGGTATAAATGCGGCAAAGGGAGTGGAAATTGGTGCCGGTATGGGAGCGGCAGAACTGACCGGCGAACAGAATGCCGATGAGATTCGGATGAATGGCGGTGAGGCGGAATTTCAGTCTAATAATGCCGGCGGGATTCTGGGAGGTATTTCCTCCGGACAGGATATTGTGGTACGTTTTGCGGTTAAACCAACCAGTTCTATACTAATCCCGCGCAAAACCATCGATATCCATGGTAATGAAACCGAGATAGTGACAAAAGGCCGCCACGACCCATGTGTTGGTATCCGTGCTGTACCTGTCGGAGAGGCCATGCTGGCCTGCACCCTCGCCGACCACGCATTACGCCAGCGGGCACAATGTAAGGGATAAATATGCAAAAAGATATAAGCTTGCTTGATCTGAAGTAGTAGCCACCAGATCTTTTAGCATCTGCTTTATAGCTCAATAGTAGTTTTATTATCAAGCAGCTTCTAATAGCTGATCTTGGGATTCGTTGTTGGCAGTGAGTGTGTTTTTACATTTTTGTAATATACCCTCAATCTGAGATTTTTCTTTGATTTCCTCATACGCAATGCTTAAAGTCGCAGTTACGCTATCATTTCCAGGAACAAACAAGGGTTGGTGCGCTACCTGCCAGCGCAGGCGGTTAAGTGCTGTCTTGGCATTCTCCTTGTTGGCGCCGAGCAGCACCAATGCAAATTCACCTTCCCCCATATATCCCAGAATATCTGACTCACGGAAAGTCTGCTGCATTCTCATCACTACTTCTTTCAACAACCCATTGCCTGTACCTTGTCCATATTCTTTTATATGTTCGGCAAAGCTATCAATATGCAATACTGCTATACTTGCTGTACTGATTTTTCCATCGCTTATATAGTAATTAACTACATCTGCTTCTTTTATAAAGGATTCACGATTGCCCAGTCCAGTAGTTTCATCCACCACCTTTGATTTACGCACATCATCAAGGATAGCAAGGCCGGTAGCGGCAGAGCGCACAAACTCCCTGGGCTGCATTACCAGAACGAATCTGGCATTTTCATCGGGTGAGGCATCCTGCGTAATACGCATATTAAACCATATTTCCTTACCTGATTTTGTAGTTACCCCGAAGTCGGAGCTTTTCTTCAGTATATCGGCCAGGTCGGGCTCTCCTTCCTTGAATTCCAGATAATCATAAATATTTTCCGCAATATTTTCCGCAACTATATCCTTAAAGTCCATCTCCAGAATTTCATCCTGACTATATTCGACTATTTCAGACAATATATCTTCTTCATCATCTACAGACTCAACTACAATCGCCTTGTTCTTATTGTCCTGCTTGATATACAGCACAATATCCCCTTCCCTGGATTTTATTTTGTTTATCATTTGCGGTTCCTTTTTTATGTTAACCCGCCCCCACTTGCGGGGAAGGCAAGAAGTTCGTTGTCATGCTGAACTTGTTTCAGCATCCATTGTTCAAAATCATGATGATTAACAAATTGTAACTATACTTATCAAAATACAAAACCCAGTCACCTACCATAAAGATTCCGTCATCGGATGAATGGATGCTGAAACAAATTCAGCATGACAGTGTTAAATTTCTGGTGGGGGGAACACCAACAGCTAACAGCCAAAGGCCAATAGCCACTACCTCACCATTCCCTCCCCAGAAATCTGGCAATCATAGATTGCTCAGATTCCTTGCCCCTCCCGCAAGCGGGAGGGGAGCCTAAGCGAGGGCATATCGATATTGCCTAGTTAACAATAGTTGCCTCTGGATTGATAATTTTGTCAGTATGCCTGCCCTGGAATAACGATATACCAAGAGCATGACCGTATTCAATAGCATATTTATTATCACAGCGACACAAAATTATTCTATTTGCCCCACATTTTTTAATCGCCTCTTTCAACTTGTAATTAGCATCACTGTCCAGATCCCCGACCAGATCCGCATTCCATTGTAACTTGGCCAAATCAAACCCTAGTTTTTCACGGTCTACCTGTACGAAACTATCAGTATTCAGCCCGTCAATACATATACGCTGGCCATATTTTTCCTGCACCAGCTCCCGCACCGCCAGAAAAGAAGGCATATCAGCAAACACATCAGCAACCTGTATTTCAACTACTATTGAGGGCTTCAGATGCTTTGAAACTGCCCTGAAAAATCGGGTAAAATGGTCGGACAGCACGGTCTTTATATTCAGATTCAGGCTGACAGGCGATTTCATATATAAAGTCGGGCGGCCACTGATAATATCCAGCACATATTTGTCCAGCACTTCGGTTAAATACTTAAATAGCCATAAATCGCTGAATAAATTACACTCAGTATTCAATAACTGTCTGAAATGCACCATATTTACATAGGCTTCATTATAAACAGGCCGTACATTTTCCGTATCCTGCTTCACCGCACATATCGGTTGGGTACGCATCGCCAGTTCCAATTCCATCTTCTGCATCTCGGCCTCTATAGCTGCCAGACGTCTTGGTGTAAGCAGGTCGGTACGTTCAGTGTCGGGAATAACCTCAACATTCTGCGCCTGCGTTACCGTCTCCATCCGCTCGGAGCACAGGCGGTAAAATGGCCGCCACTGGAAAGCCAAATCATAGGTTGTACAGAAATCATCATTCTCCGATCCGTCATTATTATAAGCCAATTTGTCATCGGCATATAAATAACGCACCTGGAATATGGATTTCTCCAGACGGCTGCGCTCTTCACCGTAGTACATAGCGAATATATCACCGTCACGGGCGGCGAATATATAGCCATCCTGATCACGGAATACATCATTGATGATATTCACCGCAATCCGCTGCTGGAATTCGCTGTTATATTCGGGATGCAGTGCGGACAGGTGAAAATGCAGGGCATACTTGCTACCATAATCATTCTTGACAGCCCGTACCTCACTCAGCATCCTGGCTTCTACATTATTGGAAATTATTATCATATTTTCAGTGGCTAGTGGTGAGTGGCTAGTGGCTAGCACACTTTATCACTATACATTCAACCAATTGCACTTATAATTACAATAATAATTGCTTTATCTAAAAGCAACGGGTTAGTTATAAAATATCATAAATCCAGTAATATCAGTATTATATGCCAATAGCGAGATTGTCGGGGAGAGTACGGGGGAAGGAGGATCCAAGGCGTAAACAGCGGGCGAAACTGCTATACCGCCTGTTTGATGCAGGCTGGGATATATATAACGGCAATGGCGACCAGGTAATTACGCTGGGCAATATACAGGGCAAGATTGCCGAATCGGATGCGTTTATCTTCACCCCCTCCCCAACCCTTGAGGATTTGTTCCATGCTGCATCAATATTTGTCGGCTTCCAGACCATGGATAGCGAACTGAAAGAAAAGCCTGCAGTGGTTATGGATACGGACGAATCATGGCGGCCTATGCTTGGCCTGATTGAGCACCTGCATGATATGGGTACGGTAGGCCAGCATCACGATACGTTTTTTACTATAGTGGACAGGCCGAAGAATGTAGTTTCGGTTCTCGAAGAAAGGTATCAGGTACGCCCACCACAGCATGAACAGACGGAACCTGACTATAAAAATGTTACAGGAAATTATGAATTCCAGAAAATCCCTGAGCCTGATTTTAACGTATGTGTATTCTGCTCGGCCAGTATCAGAGATAAAGCTTATTTACAGGAAGGGTATGGGCTGGGCAAGGCGATTGCCGAGCAGGGATGGGGATGTGTGTCAGGTGCAGGCAATACTGGTATAATGGGTGAGATTGCCCGTGGCTCATCGGAAAACGGTGGCTGGACTGCGGGTTCAAATGTCCCGCATATTATAGAGCTGGAGGGGCTGCCAGAGGGTTTAAGCGAATTTTGGCCGCGCGGCAATATCTATACCAGGATGGAGATTATGATTGAAAAATCCGATGCATTTATCGTCATGCCAGGTGGTATGGGTACCATGCAGGAATTATTTGCACTGATTCTGTTGCATGAGCAGCAGCATGACCTGATGCGCGGAAAGGATATTATAATCGTCAACCGTGAAACTGATAATGGCAGCCGCTTCTGGCAGCCCATGCTGGAACTCCTCGCCCCCTACAATGTTTCCTCCGAATTCACCCTTGTTGGTAGCGTTGATAATATCATTCCACAGTTACAGGAGAACAAAAAATAAAGCCTATTGCAAGGGTAATTTTCTTTAAGTTTTAACAATTATATGGCGTTTTTTGCCGGCGGAGAGTTTTATTATATTGTCGGAAGTAAGGTCTGATGTGGTTATTTGCTGATTTTCATCCGCAATCTTTACATCATTAACTTTCGCGCCCCCGCCACGGATTAACTTGCGTGCCATGCCACCGGATTCGGCCAGTCCTGCTTCCCTGAACAATGCAAAGGCCGCAATGCCTTCCTCCAGACGTGCCCGCTCAATTTTCACTACAGGCAAATCATCCCCCAGCGAACCTTCGGTAAAAACCTTGCGGGCGGTTTCCTCTGCGGTTTTGGCAGCATCCTCACCATGACAGAGCCGGGTAGCCTCATTGGCAAGAATTATTTTGGCTTGGTTGATTTCCGCACCCTCCAGCTTCTCAAGCCGTGCAATTTCGTCCAGCGGCAGCTCGGTAAAAAACCGCATGAACCGGCCGACATCCGCATCCTCGGTATTGCGCCAGAACTGCCAGTAATCATACGGTGAGAGCATGTCGGGGTTAAGCCACATCGCACCCTGTGCGGTTTTCCCCATCTTCGCACCGCTGGAAGTGGTGATAAGCGGGGTGGTGAGGCCGAATAATTTACCAATTTTCTTGCCTTCCTCCGTATCCCGAGCTGCAAGTCTCCTGCCCAGTTCAACCCCGTTGACAATATTTCCCCACTGGTCGCTACCGCCGATTTGCAGGCGGCAATCATAATTCCTCGCCAGTTCTACAAAGTCAAAAGCCTGCAAAATCATATAACTGAATTCAAGGAAACTGAGCTCCTGCTCACGTTCGATGCGCAGTTTAACGCTTTCCATGCTCAACATACGGTTGACCGAAAAATGTGGTCCTATATCGCGCAGAAAATCAATATAACCAAATTCCCCAAGCCATTCCTCGTTATTCACCATAATCGCATGGTTGGGATTGCTGTTGTCGAAATCCAGAAAGCGGGAGAATACAGTTTTTATGCTTTCCATATTGACCTGAATATCAGCCTCCGACAGCATCTTGCGTGATTCATCCTTGCCCGAAGGGTCGCCGACTTTTGTCGTCGCCCCGCCCATAAGCACAATCGGCTTATGGCCGGTTTTCTGCAACCAGCGCAGAGTCATAGCCTGCATCAAATTGCCAACATGAAGGGAAGGAGCGGTGCAGTCAAAACCGATATAGGCAGCAACCGGATGGTTGGCAGCAAGTAACTCGTCCAGCGCATCATAATCAGTGCAATCACTGATAAACCCGCGCTGACTCATCACCTCGAGAAATTCCGATTTGAATTTTTTCATAGTGCCTGGAGTCCGGAATCCTGAGTCTAGTGGAATTGTCTACTACACTTTCATTAGGTTCTTATGGCTTGATAAGGCAAAAAAAATGGCCTGACTCAGCGGTCAGGCCCTAGCCCCTACGGGATACACTTTTATAGTAAGACAAAAGCCTTTAATAGTCAAGTTATATTATCTCAAAATGAGCTGCCAGAGCATTTTTTATATTTTGGAAATCATCCTTATTCAGTGAAAAAGACTTGTATTTTCCTTTGACTTTTATTCTGTCCAGCCGCTCACGGGATACGCAAGTTACCATATCGCATTTTGCCCATACTGTCTTTGTAGGGTGCAGGAAGGGATATTCTCCGGCAGGTAGGGCATAATGATGTTCAAGGATGGTATAAGGTTCAGATGTACTTAACGGAACAACAGAGCATATATGCTTGTTGCCTGCCTTTGGTGATACAATAACAACCCTGCGTTTTTTGGTCATTTCGGGGGAAACGAAACCTGTATCAAAGTCGCATATTAACACTGTGCCAGGGGCAGGGTAGAAAAGTATTGCCATTTACGTAAAGTATCTTACCTTGAAAGGCTGGCGCAAGGAAAATATGTCAATGACAAACACAACAGATATGAACAGGGAAATGACAGCGATCGGGTTGATGAGCGGGACTTCTATGGATGGGGTGGATGCGGCTGTTGTGGTGACTGATGGACGAAATATCAAGGAGATGGGGGTGTTTCACTCGGTTGCATATAGTAAGGATTTCCGGCAGAAATTACGGGATATGATTGCCGGGCGGAAAAATAATGAGCAAACCGAGCGGGAGCTTACCCTCATACATGCGCAGGCAGTGGCGGATTTACTGGACAAGGCAGGGCTGGCCCCACAGGATGTGGATGTAATAGGCTTCCACGGGCAGACTATCGACCATCGCCCTGACGAGGGGGTTACTGTTCAGGTGGGCGATGGTGAGTTACTTGCCAGGGAATGCGGGATAGATGTGGTGTGTGATTTTCGCAGTGCAGACGTCAGGGCAGGGGGGCAGGGTGCCCCGCTGGTACCGCTGTTTCATGCTGCGTTGGCGCGGGACTTGCCGAAGTCACTGGCTATCCTGAATATAGGCGGGGTGGCGAATGTAACCTATATCGGCGGTCGTTCGGAGGAGGATATTATCGCATTTGATACCGGACCTGGTAATGCGATGATTGATGACTGGGTATATCAGCATACCGGCCAGAACTATGATGAAAATGGAAGGATTGCGGCAAGCGGAAAAGTTAATGAAGATATTTTACAGGAGTTATTATCGAATCCTTATTTTGATATAAAACCACCGAAATCTTTGGACAGGAACCATTTTTCAGCCAATGCGGTCAGGAATTTGTCACTGGAAGACGGTGCAGCTACACTAACCGCCTTTACCGCAGAAACAGTTGCATATGGATTGAAATATTTTTCTGAAGTTCCGCAGAAATGGTATATCTGTGGCGGTGGACGTAAAAATCCGCAACTGATGCAGGAATTATCCTCAAGAATAAAAACCACAGCCGAACCGGCAGAAAATATCGGGCTAAACGGAGATGCGATGGAAGCGCAGGCTTTTGCGTTTCTGGCGGTACGCTCACGATATGGGCTTAATCTGAGTTTACCTTCAACGACAGGTGTCAGCTCGTCTTCGGTAACTGGCGGCGTCTTCTGTCCGGCCTGATCTGCCCGCGTTCCTTAATTGCCCCGATATGCTTACCGATATAATCATCGACATGCTCACTTAACTGGTCGAGCTTGTCGCGGAAAAAATGATCGGCACCGCTCACCACACGGTAATCCACCTCCACACCCTTCTGACGGTTAAGTTTATCAGAAAGCCTGGATACATCCTCTTCATTGACGATACTGTCCTGATCACCCTGTATGAACATTCCCGAACGCGGGCAGGGCGCCAGGAAATTAAAGTCATACATATTGGCCGGAGGAGAGGCTACAATAAAACTCTCCAGTTCAGGCCGACGCATCAGGAGTTGCATTGAAAGCCATGCGCCAAAGGAAAAACCACCCACCCAGAAAGTAACCGCATCAGGATTCTGCTGCTGCAGCCAGTCAAGAGCGGTTGCAGCATCACTAAGCTCACCGATACCCTTATCAAAAGTACCCTGCGAACGTCCAACCCCGCGGAAATTAAACCTCAACACAGAAAACCCATTACGTGCGAAACACTGGTAGAGGTTATACACTACCTTGTTATTCATCGTACCACCATGTTTGGGATGGGGATGCAGGACCAGTGCGGCCGGAGAACTTTTATCCTCATTATGATGGTACCTGCCCTCGATACGACCTTCAGGACCGGTAAATATGACTTCTGGCATAGGAAATACTTGACTGAATTATCTACTTATTTTAGAGCTACAGGGCGCTAGCAAGGAATTGCACTTTATATAAGTTTGTGTTCAGGAAGTAAAGGAAATTTTACTGAAAGAGGAGGTGTTGCGTTTGCATGGTTGTCATCCTGAACTTGTTTCAGGATCCATCTATCAAAGTAACAATTGCTAACTGCTTATAGTCGGGAGTACCAAAATGAATTGGACACAAACAAGTTGCCAAAGTTCAGTCGTGGGATAAATGGATCCCGAAATGAATTCGGGATGACAAAAGATGTTCAGGAAAATGACCAGGGAAATTGATTCATTTTTTGACCGTGATCCGGCGGCAAGGTCGCGGCTGGAAATATTCTTCTGCTATCCGGGAGTGCATGCGCTTATGAGTCACCGTATATGCCACTGGTTATGGAAGAAAAACTGGCGATTTCTGGCACGCTGGCTTTCGCAGGTATCCCGGTTTATTACCGGCATTGAGATTCATCCTGGTGCGAAAATCGGCAAGAATCTGTTTATCGACCATGGTATGGGGGTAGTGATTGGTGAGACTGCTACTATAGGTGATAATGTTACGATATATCATGGGGTTACTCTGGGCGGGGTATCTCCGCATGATGATGAAAAGGGGGCACTGCGTCACCCGCAGATTGGTAATAATGTTATTATCGGCTCCGGTGCGCAGTTACTTGGAGCGATAAAGGTTGCAGATTGTGCGCGGATAGGCTCGAATGCGGTAGTGGTAAAGGATGTAAAGGAACATGAGATTATGGTCGGTGTACCTGCACGGGTAGCCAAGAGTAAAGGGCAGAAAGTTGTGGATGAGGATGAGTTTATCGCATATGGCGCACCGGTTGAGGGCATGCAGGATTCCCGCCAGATCCAGATTAACAAGATGTTGAAAGAAATGCAGGCTATGAAAAAGCGTATTGAAGAACTTGAATCCCATGATGAAAATATCGAGGATACTGCCGAAAAGTGGGATAAAAACTAGTCACTAACCACGAGTCACGGATATGATGCTAACAACAAAAGGACGCTATGCGGTGATGGCAATGGTGGATATTGCCATACGTGAGAGCGAGCAACCAACCCCCTTGTCCGGCATAGCCGAAAGCCAGGGGATTACGGTTGCATATCTGGAGCAGATTTTTGCGCAGTTAAAAGCGGCTGGATTGGTGGAATCAGTACGCGGGCCGGGTGGAGGCTACTTTCTTGCACGGGAGGCTAATGAAGTTCCCATATCCGATATAATCACAGCGGTTGATGAAAGTATAGAAATGACCCGCTGTAACCATAACCCGGAAAAGGGCTGTATGTCGGATAAATCCCGCTGTCTGACTCATGATTTATGGTCGGGCCTCGGCAGGCATATTTATGGTTACCTGAACGGAATAACTCTGGCAGATGTTTGCGATAATTCTACTGCCGATAAGGGAATGTCGTGTTAAAATGACCATTCCTCACTACTATCCTGCTATAACCTGTAACCTAAAACCTGTAACCTAATGCAAAAAATATATCTCGATTATAATGCAACTGCCCCTGTGAGGCCGGAGGTGGTGGAGGTTATGGCTGAAATTATGGCACAGCCGTTTAACGCCTCATCGGTACATAGTTTTGGTCGCAAGGCACATAGTATTACCAGCAAAGCCCGGAGGCAGGTTGCACATGCGGCAGGAGGGGAAGGTGCGCAGATAATCTTTACCGGTTCCGGTACGGAAGCCAATAATCTTGCGATAAAAGGGTTGAAAGGAACTGATTTTATCGCTGTTTCGGCGACTGAGCATATATCGGTGCTAAAACCTGCCGAAACCCGTAATGCTATACTGATTCCGGTTGATGAGAATGGAATTATCCGGCTTGATAAGCTGGAAAATATATTGCAAAATCAACAGGGTAAGGGGCTGGCATCGTTTATGCTAGCCAATAACGAAACTGGAGTGATACAGCCTGTCAGCGAGATTGCAAAGATTGTTTATGAGCATGGCGGGTTTCTGCATTGTGATGCGGTGCAGGCTTTCGGCAAGATTCCGGTTGATTTTAACAATCTGAATGTCGATATGATGACGGTTTCAGCGCATAAAATCGGTGGTGTGCAGGGGGCGGCAGCGCTCATAATGAAAAAAGGACTTGAGTTGGGAGCAGAAATTACTGGCGGTGGACAGGAGGAAGGATTCCGTGCCGGTACGGAGAATGTAGCCGCTATAGCCGGATTCGGGGTGGCTGCGGAAAATATCCCGATTATGAAACCGGATTTGCGGGATTATATGGAGGAAGAACTGAAAAAAATCTCTCCTGATATTGTGATTTTCGGTGAAAATGTGGACAGATTGCCTAATACAATCTGTGTCGCTATGGGTGCAGGCAAGATGAAAAGTGAAACCCAACTGATAAACTTCGACCTGGAAGGAATTGCCGTAAGCGCCGGTTCCGCCTGTTCATCCGGCAAAGTAAACACATCACATGTCCTGCTTGCAATGGGTGTTGATAAAGAAATCGCCGAAACCGCCATCCGCATCAGCCTCGGCCACAACACCACCAAACCCGAAATCAACCGATTCCTTGAGGTCTGGCGGAGGAATTGCAGTAGAGTCCAGAATTCAGAATCCGGAATTCAGTAGATTTTTTGAAAAAATTTCAATCTTGTAATATAGCTGTAACATTTCTCTGGTATTATGCTGTTATCAGCAACCAAAGGAGTGTTGGACAATGGAACAAACAGAATTGAATAATTCACCTGAAACCAGGACTATTCCTGCTTATATTCAGAATGCGCTTGATCGCAGGGACAGGAGGAACAGTCTGGATCTACAAAAGGCCGAGCGGGAAGAAAAGAAAGAAAAAACCGGCAGATTGCGGGAGCTTGAGAAAAAGGAGCTGCCGGGGATATGGAATGATATTGTCAAGCATGCGAAATCCATGGGGGTAGAACTGGATACAATAATGCCAAAAATTATTCAGAGAAAAAGTTTTCCTGAGCATTTTCTTTCTATCAGGGTGCAGGAAACGCTTGAAGCAAATTTTGCGCGGATAGAGTCGGCAGCAAAAAATGACTACAGTAATCTATTTCATGATGTCATACACCGTGACCATAAGAAAGAAATCAGGGAAACCAAGGGCACAGGGGAATACCAGGATACAATAAACAGCCTTGCTGATAAATACAGGCAGAAATTCAGGGATTTCACTAATAGTGAGAAATATCAAAATTTAAAGAAAGATTTCATCGAGGCACATAAAGAATTGACGGGTTTAAGAAAATCCAACCGCAACAGATGATGCACATAACTTTAACTCCTAACTATTACCCTTACCCAGGTGACTCGACGATTCATTTGTTTTCCATAATATATATTATGCGGCTTTATATAATACAATTGGTCAGGATAACCTCAGGATTGCTAAGGTAGTTATTGTTGAGATTATTATTGTTATTATGATTGTTTGCCAGAGAGTTAATCTCCCCTTTTTATGATTACTATTGTTTCCGACAATATTTTCTATCGTTTCCGGTGATAATTTTAATCCATCTTTGGATATAATTTGTGGAATATAATCAGTTAGTTGCAGCAGATTATTAATTCTGTTATTTAGTAATTTTGCTTCTGTTATTTTATCCCTGATTTTTCCTTCAACGCCAAGATTTTTACGCACCCAACCCTCGATAACCGGTTGAGAAAGCTGCCATAAATTGACTTGCGGATTCAGACTGCGGCCAAGTCCCTCAAACGCCACCATGGTTTTTTGCAGAAGCAATAATTGTGGCTGTGTCGGCATATTAAAATCCTCTGTCACCTTGAATAACAACGCAAGCAGTTTTGCAACTGAAATCTCACTTTGAGGACGGTCAAGTATATGCTCACCAATCGCCCTGCAAGCCTGTGCAAACATCTCCCGTGATTTCCCGTCCGGCATATATCCGGCCGCAAAATGCACATCAGCAACCTTCTGATAGTCACGCTGCAAAAAACCCAGCGCCATTTCAGCAAGGAAAATACGGGTCTGCCGGTCAAGCCGTCCCATAATCCCGAAATCAACCGCAATAATTTGCCCGTTTTCACCAACAAACAGATTACCGGGATGCATATCGGCGTGAAAATATCCGTCACGCAAAACCTGGTTGAAAAATACCCGTGTCAGCCGTTGCAGAATCTCGTCAACATCATGCCCGGCCTTGATTATAGCCTCCCTGTCACTAATCCGTATACCACTGATGCGCTCAAGCGTCAGAACACGGCGTGAAGTCAGCGGCCAGATAACTTTCGGCACCTGCAAATCCTTGCTCCATTTGAAATTTTCACGTAACTCAGAGGCCGCCGCCGCTTCCATACGTAAATCCATCTCAAGCTTTACAGTTCCAGCAAAAACATCGACAACCTCCCGCAAACGCAAACGCTCAAACTGTGGATTATGCTTTTCCACAACCCGCGCTACCCAGTAAAAATACTCCACATCCCGTGCAAACTCCGCCTCAACATCAGGACGCAAAATTTTTACCGCAAGCCTGTTACCATCATGGTCGGTAGCAAAATGCACCTGCGCTATGGAAGCCGCCGCTACCGGCGTTCTGTCGAAATCAGCAAATAATTTATCCGCAGGCTCACCAAACTCATTTTTTATCACCTGCAGAGCCTGTTCGGTTGGAAATGGCGGCAGCCTGTCCTGCAAATGTGCTAAATCCTGCGCCACATCCTCGCCGATTAAATCAGGACGCATGGAAAGTGCCTGTCCCAATTTGATAAATGTCGGCCCCAACTCCTGCAATGCCGCTGCCAGCCTGCCCCCCCTACTCCCTTTATATTTCCGTGCCGAAAGCATTTTCACCATACGGATAAAAGTTTTCGGTACCTGCAAATCTTCCAGCAAAAACAGCGCATCGTATTTTGCCAGAGTCCGGCAGATACTCAGCGAGTGCATTATCTGTTTGATATTACTCAATTTTATTTACCTTTCCAGCCGCTATGAATCGCTACAACACCATGGGTCATAACCTGGTAATCAACATGCTGAAAACCGGCTGCGGTAATCATTTCAGCAAAATCATCCTTGTTCGGAAATTTACGTATGCTCTCCACCAGATATTGATATGGATCGCGGTCACCGGTTATCATACGGCCGATTTGCGGGATAACCTTAAAAGAATACTGGTCGTAAACCTTCGCCAGGATGTCGTTATCAATATGGCTGAATTCAAGGCAGACAAACCGTCCTCCGGGTTTCAGGATACGGTGGATTTCATTCAGGGCTTGCGGGATATCGGTAACATTACGGATTCCAAATGCAATCGTACAATAATCAAAACTGTTATCTTCAAAAGGAAGATTCTCCGCATCACCAACCTGCCAGTCAATATCCAGAATATTGCGGTCAACCGCCCTGTTCCGCCCTTCTCGTAGCATCTCCTCATTTATATCACACACCGTGATATTCGCCTTTACCCCCCTACCCTGCGCTTTTTCATGGAAACGGAAGGCAATATCACCAGTCCCGCCGGCAAGGTCAAGTAAACGTATGTCGTTAAACGGGCGCAGCATCGAAACCATGCGGTTCTTCCAGGGCCGGTGCAGACCACCGCTCATCAGGTCGTTCATTATGTCATACTTGCTTGCAACCGAGGAAAATACCTCCCGTACCAGACCAGATTTTTCATCTGACGCAACTTTCCTGAACCCGAAATCAACCGTTTTTTCTGTTTTCATTTCTCCCTCCATTGCTATTCTGTACCATATTCATAGCTTTCATAGCCCAATTATCATTACAAGGAAACAATAAATGCCGGAATTGCCGGAGGTTGAAACGGTTTGCCGAGGTCTGGAAAAGTCGGTTAAGGGTAAGGTTTTTCGCAAAATTACCCTGCGGCGGAATGATTTACGACTCCCTTTCCCTGCCGGTTTTGCTCAGCGGCTTGCGGGAGCGGCTATTACCAATATTTCCCGTCGGTCGAAATATATCCTGCTTGAGAATGATAACGATAACGACAGTGGGGTTTTGGTAGCCCATCTGGGGATGAGCGGCCGGATTCTGGTGCAGGACAGGCCGCCCGAACAGCCCGAAAAACATGACCATGTTATCATGGAATTTACCGATGGCAGTGCGCTGGTTTACAATGATGCACGGCGGTTTGGGCTGATGACACTTGCTGCGAAGGATAATATTGCGGCACATCCCTTGTTTGCCCATCTCGGGCCGGAGCCACTTTCAGAGGATTTCAACAGTGAGTATCTTTGCAGGGCGTTGAAAAATCGGGTTATGAATATAAAGGTGGCGATAATGGATGCACGGATTGTGGTTGGTGTGGGCAATATCTATGCTTGCGAGAGCCTGTTCCGCAGCGGAATCCTGCCTGTCACCCCGGCCGGAAAAATTGGCCGAAAAAGAATTGCTGTTCTGGTGAAAAATATAAAGCAGGTTTTGCTTGAAGCAATAGAATCCGGCGGATCTACATTACGGGATTATGTCCGCTCAGACGGTGACTTAGGCTATTTTCAACATAATTTTGCTGTATATAACCGTGAGAAACTCCCCTGCCCTGCCTGCCAAACTCCTATCCAGCGTATAAAACAGCAGGGTCGTTCAACTTTCTACTGCCCGAAATGTCAACGTTAGGCCATGTTGAGATTTGGGTCATAGTGAGAAAATAACCAATCCTGTCACCCCGGACGCATATTTTGTCCAAATCTATGATTTGGTCAACAAAATAGCGTTCTCGGGGTTACATGTATAATCACGTACTGTTACTTATAACCCCGAGAATGGTGGTTTCTGGAACGAAATCACAGATTTCGAGAAACCATCCATCCGGGGTGACAGGCTATGGATAATTTCAAAACTCAACACAGCCTAACCTCACTAAGCAGCTCTGATCTCGGTGAGGAAACGGTTGATTTCCTCATCCAGAATTTGTGACTGTTTGGCCAACTCGTCGGAAGATTGCTGCATTTCGCCTGCCGTCTGGCCTGTCTGGCTGGAAGACTCCGATACCGTGGAAACCGTTCCTGCAACTTCCTGTGTACTCTGTGCAGCCTGCTGTATGGAACGGGCAATCTCCTGGGTGGCAGCCCCCTGCTCTTCCATCGCAGCGGAAATCGTAGTAGATACTTCATTGATTTCTGTAATGGCAGAACTGATTTCGCCAATTGCCTCGGAAGTTTTCTTGGTCTCCTCCTGGGTTGAGCTTATATGCCCTGCAATCTCGGCAGTAGCATTGGCAGTTTGTGTGGCAAGATTCTTGACCTCACTGGCCACAACTGCAAAGCCTTTACCAGCCTCACCAGCACGTGCCGCTTCAATAGTGGCATTCAACGCAAGCAGGTTAATCTGCTCAGCAATGTCATTAATGAGGTTACTCACTTCGCCGATTTTATCAGCACTTCCCACCAAACCATTCAATACGGCATTGGCTGCCTCAGCTTTTTCCACTGCGCTTTTAGTAACCTTGCTGGCATGTGCAACCTGCTGGTTTATTTCGCTTATAGAAGCGGTAAGTTCTTCTGCTGCAGAAGCAACCGTACTGACATTATTTGATGCGCTATCTGTTGCAGATGACAATGTAGAAGCCTGGGTTGCCCCCTGTTCCGCGATAGAAGACAAACTGCTTGAGGTACTTTGTAGTTGCATAGTAGATTCTGCCACACCTTCAGCGGCCTTTTTTACAGTCTCTTCAAGCTTGTTGGCCGCTTTATTAACGAACTTCATCAGGTTATCACGTATAGCATCCATACCGTTATTGATAGTTTCCGCACCCTGTTTGTAAGTCCCGCGCATACCTGTCAGAATAATCTTGCGGTAATATTCCTCACGACTTGCACTCTCCATCGCTGCTTTTGTTTCCCGCACGTAAGCATCTGCCATATCAATGGCATTATTTATACTGTCTGCAACTTCCTTGAGATTGCCTTTTTCGTTAATTATCACCCGCGATTCCAAGTTGCCCGCAGCACACTCACTAGCTACTTTGGATATTGTGTTAACGGTTTTAGTGGCTTTGGCAATAAAGAAAAGGCCGCCAACCGCTATTAAAACAGCCAGAACCTCAAACAAATATGGAAATGACAGCTCCACTCCGGCAAGATGCAGGGCAAGCCCTGCAACCTCCAAAGCGATTACCGCAGCAAACAACCATGTTGCTTTAGATAGAGAGGATAAACTCATCATAACTTACTCCTTTTTCTTTAATTATGCTCATCAGCATTTCGTATGAAGCATCAGCCGCCGCTTTCGGTGTACCATGCTTACGTTCTTCTTCAAGCAAAGTCTTGTAAAGCGGCTGTATAACATCCAGTGCGGACTTTTTCGGCACCCTCCTGTTTGAATGAAAACCGGTTACATTTCCACTGGCATCAAAAGTAGGTGTAACATGCGCAAACACCCAGTAATGGTCACCAAACTTGGTCTTGTTAACAACATAAGCAAAAATTTCCTTGCCTTCCTTAATCTGCTCCCATAATAGCTTGAACACACAGCGCGGCATATTCGGATTACGCACTATATTATGTGGTGCCCCAAGAATTTCTTTCGGGGTGTAGTCAGCAATTTTGTAAAATAAATCATTGGCATAGGTAATAACACCCCTGTTATCGGTCTTGCTGACGATAAATTCATTTTCGGAAAATGTCCGCTCTACTCCGGTAAGAGGTACGTTCTGTGCAGCTTTTCTATTTGCTCTGGCCATAAGTCTCTCTCCTTTATCTGAAAGATAATCAGTATTCAGTACAACCGGCAAGGTTTTTTGTATAGCTATATTTTGTGGTATTTTGTAGTCAAATATTATTTTTTACCTATATGTGGTTTTATTGCCACGGCAAGGGAATACCTAAATACAACTTAAAATTGTTCTCTCTGCAATCTTGCAAGTACTTTTTTACGACCGATAAGCGGGAGGATTGTTTTTAATTCCGGCCCGTGTGACATACCGGTTATTGCTTGCCGTAGTGGCATAAAAAGCCCCCTACCCTTACGTCCGGTGTTTTTCTGTACGGCTTTTGTCCATTCACCCCAGGTATTTTCATCCCACTCACCTTCAGGTAGCAACTCACTTGCCTGACGGATAAAATCACTATTGTCTTCGGTAATAAGTGTAATTACATCGCCATGACAAATATCCCACCATTGTTTGACCTCATTCAGGATGGCAATATTCGGCCTCACTGCAAGCCAGAAATCTTCATCAATTTTACTTAAACCATTTTCTTCAAAATACCCTTTAGCATCCTGAAAAGACAAGGTATGTATTAGCTTAATATTAAGTCTTTCTATATCCTCAATGGAGTATATGGTAGGGTTGCGGCCAAATTTACCTATATCAAATTCAGCAACCAGTTCGTCAAGCGAATTATGAATCACAACCGAATCGGAAGTACCGATTTTCGCAAGGAAGCTACTGACAGCTATCGGCAGAATCCCGTCCTCACGCAAATCCTGCAGACTACCACCGCCCTTGCGTTTGGAAAGCTTGCCTTCCCTGGTTTTTATCAGCGCATTATGCGCAAATTGCGGTACCGCACCGCCCAGAGCCTCGAAAAGCTGGAGCTGTATCGCAGTATTGCTGACATGATCTTCCCCGCGCAATATATGGGTTACAGCAAATTCAATATCATCAACGGTTGAAGGCAGCATATAAGTATACATACCGTTTTCTCGGATTAATATCGGGTCACTGAGATTTTTGCCTTCAAAATGAGTATGACCACGGATTTCATCCTCCCAGTCGATATCCTTATCCTCAAGCAAAAAACGGTAATGTGGCTTGCGTCCCTCTTCCTGGTATTGCTGCTTCTGCTCATCCGTCAGCTTCATTCCGGAACGGTCATATATCGGCGGCAGACCACGCCCCAACAGCATCTTGCGCTTTATCTCAAGTTCCTGCTGGGTTTCATAACATTCATATAGCCGCCCTGCCGATTTCAGTTTATCAACCGCCTGCGCATAGGAATCCATGCGCTCGCTCTGGCGGGTAAAAATATCCCAACCCAGCCCCAGCCACCCCAAATCCCGCTTTATCGCATCGACATATTTCTCCTCGGAGCGCTCGCTGTCAGTATCATCGATACGCAGCATAACCTCCCCTCCCCTCTTCCTGGCATAAAGCCAGCAAAGCAGGGCGGTGCGTATATTTCCGATATGCAGATAGCCCGTAGGCGACGGTGCAAAACGTGTCAGCATAATATTCTTTTTCTAGGAGTGTCAGGTTTTATATAGAACTTTATATCATATTACAATTACTACATTTTCTACAACGCACCCAAAGTTTTCAGCTTTATCTTAGGGTGGATTTCGTTTTGGGACATAACAACCGTCGCGGGGCGGAAGCGCTCGATTATAGCCCGTACATATGGACGCACCATAGGGCTGGTAAGCAATACCGGCATATCACCACGCATCGCATACTGGTCAAGGCTCTTGCGGGTATGCTCAATAAACTCCTGTAACATACTCGGTGCCATCGCAAGCTGCTTGTCATCTCCCTGTCCGGCCAGGCTTTCGGTAAAAGCCTGCTCCCACTTCGGTGATAGTGTCACCATGGTAAGCTGTCCGTTTTCATCGGCATTGCTGTAACTAATCTGCCGCCCCAGCCGCGCCCGCACATGCTCGGTAATCATGGTCAGGCTGTTGGTGGCCTTGCTGGCTTCGGATACCGCCTCAAGGATAGTCGGTAAATCACGGATGGAAATCATCTCCGCCAATAGATTCTGCAACACACGCTGCAGCCCGCTAACCGCAACCGCCGCCGGTACCGTATCCTCGACCAGCTTCCTGTGCTCTTCGCCGATTCCATCGAGTAATTTCTGGGTTTCGCTATAGGATAGCAGATCGGATATATTTTCCTTAACGATTTCAGTAAGGTGGGTGGTTATTACCGTCGGTGGCGGCACTACGGTCAGGTTGCGGAATAAAGCTTCCTCGCGCGCCGACTCCGCCACCCATTTGGCCGGAAGCCCAAAGGTCGGCTCGGTAGTATCCTCGCCGACAATATCAATCTGCTCGCCGGTAGGGTTCATAACCAGCAATTTATCCGGTCGCAAGTCCCCCCGCCCGCATTCAATTTCCTTCACCAGCAAGGTATAGGTATTGGCCGGTAATTGCATATTATCCTGTATGCGCACCGACGGAATAACAAACCCGAGATCCTTGGCCATCTGGTTGCGCAGTGCCTTTATCTGGTCGGTGAGACGCTGTCCCTGGTTATAGTTAATCAGCGGAAGCAGCCCATATCCCAACTCCAGCCTTATCGCATCTATCTGCAATGCCTTGTCTACCGGCTCCTCCTGTGCTTCCTCCTGCGCGGCTTCTGCCTCGGCCTGTTTTTCCTCAATCTCCGCTTCCTGCTCTTTTACCTGTCCGGTGCGGCGCAGGTAAAACGCCAGCCCGCCGCTGATTACTGCAAGCAGAAGGAAGGGCACAGTTGGCAGTACCGGCGTAAATGCCATAACCAGCGCCAGGCCGCTAATCATCACCATTGCTTGCGGGAAACGTCCGAGCTGGCCGATAACCGCCTTGTCCGCCGAGCCTATAACTCCCGATTTGGTAACCAGCAGACCGGCGGAAGTTGATACTATCAGTGAGGGAATCTGTGATACCAGCCCGTCGCCTATGGTCAGCACGGTATAAGTGGAGGCAGCATCGGCAAAGGCCATGTCACGCTGCACTACGCCGATGACAATACCGGCAACAAAATTAATAAATGTAATGATGATACCGGCAATTGCATCGCCACGGACAAACTTGCTGGCACCATCCATCGCACCAAAAAATGTGCTCTCATCCTCAAGCTCCTTGCGGCGCTTCTTGGCAGTATCCTCGTCAATCAGGCCGGCGGAAAGGTCAGCGTCAATTGCCATCTGCTTGCCGGGCATCGCATCCAGGCTGAACCTGGCGGAAACCTCGGCAATCCGGCCGGAACCCTTGGTTATCACGATAAAATTTATCAATGTGAGTATAGCGAATACTATTGCGCCGATAACGATATTACCACCGATTACTACCGACCCGAATGCCTCGATAACCTGCCCTGCTGCATCGGGACCATTATGGCCTTGCGAGAGTATGGTACGGGTGGTGGCAATATTGAGTGCCAGCCGGAATACTGCCGCAATCAGCAATATGGTGGGGAATGAATTGAAATCCAGCGACTTCTCGATGAAAAGTACATTGAGCAGAATAAGTATGGAGAAGGTAATTGATATACTAAGCAGGAAGTCCAGTATTCCGGGCGGAACCGGAAATAGCATCACTGTAAGGATGGAGATTACACCGAATGCAAAGAACATATCGGCATAGCGCCCGGCACCTCTCAGGCGGTCAAGCAGTGACGTACCGCCCGCTGTGCCACCGCCGATATCCCCGCCTGCCGCAAATGTAGCATCCCCTTCAGCCATCGCCCAGCTTTCTCCTCTCGCTACTCAGGGGGTATAATACAACAAAAAACCTGCGTTGCAATAGCAGCGATATATGCCTACACGCCAAAGTGTTGCTGTATCTTTTTCTTCAGCTCATCAGTATTTTTTGCAAGCCTATCTACATAGCTTTTTTCTGCACTGGCAGCTTTATTTTTTTTCTTGCTGCTGTAACCAGCACGTTCTGCCAATTTTTCCTCGCTCTGTTTTTTTAGCTGCTCCTGTAATTCCAGCGCTTTTGTCAGCCCCACCTTATCTCGAATCCATTTGTCCGCCCGATCACTAACGGGCTTCCCGGCGAACCTCACACAGGCATCTATACACTTGTACATATGATCTCCATGCTTCTTTAGGGCCAATATTTCAAGCCTGTTGACAGTACGCTCCACATTCTGGCCATACTCACTACTTTTATCCACTCCTTTCTGAGCCGTTTTTATCCTGTAATTTTTCCCTCCGGGCAAGCTACTGGGAGAAACGAGACTAAATGCTTTTTGGAAGGAAGACGGATTCACTCCCGCTATTTTTACAACTTCATTTCTCTTATGAGCAATCTGCTTAGAGTTGGCTATAATATGTAACAACTCATTATCTTTCACTTCTGCACGGTCTTCCTTTTTCGCAACCTTGTCATAAGCCATAGCCCTGTTTACAATCTGTTTTACAGTCCAGTCCTTACCCTCATGCTCGGCATAATCGATGAAACTGTGATACTGGTCAATATCAGTATCTATTTTGTCTCTACTCGCTTTTTTATCAGCTTTGGTGTTATTGGTATATTTTTCCAGACCCTGTACCATAATAATCTCTCCTTGGTTGAACAATTACTGCCTCTATAATAAAGTAGGCTTTTTTATATAAATATACCTCCTTATACCAAAGTAATGTTACAGCAATATGACAGCGCTGCAATTTTTTATGATTTTTTACAATAAAAGGGGGTTTTGAGAGGAAATCAGGGAAATATTCAGCTTTGGCATCGAGAATAATAGCATTATCCGTGGCTAGTGGCTAGTGACTCGTGGCTCGCAATATTGCATACGAGCCACTAGCCACGAGTCACTAACCACTATCTGATAACTGTAAAGAGACTTAACACTGTATATGACATGTGTGAACTTGCGTTCACAGATGTCAGATGTCAAAGATCAGATATCAGTCTCAAACCACTGACCTTTGACCTTTGATATCTGACATCTGAAACGCAAAGCGTTTCAAGCCAATTGAGCTATTAGTACTGGTTAGCTTCACACGTTACCGCGCTTCCACACCCAGCCTATCAACGTGGTAGTCTTCCACGGCTCTAATGGGGAAATCTAGTTTCTAGGGAGGCTTCCCGCTTAGATGCTTTCAGCGGTTATCCCGTCCGTACTTAGCTACCCTGCGGTGCCGCGGGCGCGACAACAGGTACACCAGTGGTACGTCCACCCCGGTCCTCTCGTACTAGGGGCAGCTCCTATCAAATTTCCAACACCTACGGCAGATAGGGACCGAACTGTCTCACGACGTTCTAAACCCAGCTCACGTACCTCTTTAAATGGCGAACAGCCATACCCTTGGGACCTGCTCCAGCCCCAGGATGAGATGAGCCGACATCGAGGTGCCAAACAGCGCCGTCGATATGAGCTCTTGGGCGCTATCAGCCTGTTATCCCCGGCGTACCTTTTATCCGTTGAGCGATGGCCCCACCACATGGAACCACCGGATCACTATGACCGACTTTCGTCTCTGCTCGAGCTGTCACTCTCGCAGTCAGGCAAGCTTATGCCATTGCACTCTATAGGACGATTTCCGACCGTCCCGAGCTTACCATCGCGCGCCTCCGTTACTCTTTGGGAGGCGACCGCCCCAGTCAAACTACCCACCATACAATGTCCCGGACCCGGGTTCACGGGCCGCGGTTAGGCATCAAGAATAAGAAGGGTGGTATCTCAATGGTGGCTCCACGGCGACTGACGTCACTGCTTCAAAGCCTCCCACCTATGCTGCACATCCTATCCCTAATACCACTGTAAAGCTGTAGTAAAGGTGCACGGGGTCTTTCCGTCTGACCGTAGGAACTCTGCATCTTAACAGAGAATTCAATTTCACTGAGTCAATGTTGGAGACAGTAGGGGAATCGTTACGCCATTCGTGCAGGTCGGAACTTACCCGACAAGGAATTTCGCTCAATTTTGTTACCACAAAACTAGTTATCAGTTATCAGTAGTCAGTTGTCAGTGAGTGGTTAGAGTTTTGAGTCTAGAGTCTAGTGAATTATGTCATTCCAGACGTTAGACGATGGATTATGAAGGCTGTCATCCCGAACCATGTGCTGAACTTGATTCAGTATTGTTTCGGGATCCATTTATCCATTTGCGTACAGGATAAAAGATAGACGAATACCAAAACAGTTTTACGTGATACGAGCCACGAGTCACTAGCTACTAGCCACTCACTAAGCACTGAATACTGAAAACTGATAACCAAGTGTGGGTATGGTCATTTCTGCCATACTCTGCATGTCGCCATGCAGTTCGGACTATATCTTCAGATCAGTTGTCAGATGTCAGTTATCAGTTGTCAGAAGTGGCTAGAGTCTAGTGGCTAGTATTGTCATGCTGAACTTGTTTCAGCATCCATCTATCCATTTGCTAATGAGCAGGCAGATAAATGAACACCAAAGCAATTTTACATAACACTAGACTCTAGATTCAAGACTCTAATTACTTCTGACAACTGATAACTGATAACTGACAACTGAAAAGCTCCACGTGTAGTCTCTGAGGGTTCTATTCCAGTTGTCAGATGACAGTTAACAGTTGACAGAAGCGGCTTAAACTCCTGTTAACTGTTAACTGTTAACTGACAACTGACATAGTCTTCCCTGCTGATTATCTGCACTGGACGAATTTTCACTGCCACCAATCATCAGACTATCAATTGTCACTACTGACAACTGATAACCGACAACTGATAACTAGTATCGCCAGATACTCCAGACTTTCCAGCATATAGTGGAGTTTTACTAAGGCTAGCGACGCCATACCGGTTATCAGATGATAGATTATTTTTGTTTCGAAAATTACAGGCTGCGAGTGGGTAATTCGCCTACCTTATTGCTTCGATTCTCCTTTGAGAACTCTAATGTTAAATCGAACCAAAATTGATTTCGTTTTGCCTGGTTGGGTTTGGCATGTTTTCTTTTACAAATCTGGGCTTTAACCCAAGACTTTCAAGCTCTGGCATAGCTTTGGAAAGTGCATGAAAAGCAGGGCCAGATTCTTGTTTCTGTTCCAAGAAGTCTAACACATCATCTCGTGAACAGTCCGCTACATCGTCCGGTATATTTCGGATTTCTGCAATCGCGGAATTCAACCTTGTCATTCCATCAGGCCTTACTGCATATAATTCTATTTGACTCTTTGCCATATCAAAAGCCCAGCCAACATTATTTAATGTTTCCTCCATATTATCTGCTTTCAATAGTGCCTGAGTTGCACCTTGTCTTCCTGTTATATTCTCTTTAACCTCCCTACCAAGTTCTACAATAGTAGGAATGCCTGTATCATCTTCATAATATGTATGTATTTCTTTCTGATGCTCAGGTGAAAGATGCCTGTCATATATCTCAACAAACTTTTCCAATTTATCCACTATTGCCTGTGACTTAGCTTCTGTTTCCAGAATTTTGACATTCGGATCAATTTTTTCCTTTTTATATTCTTCCAGTGATTTTTTAACCATTTTCTCCTCCAGTTTATATACAAAAAGTTAACAAAACACCGGCAATTGCCGGCAACTGGAGGTACTATACCAGAGAAATGTTAAAGTTTGATGACAATATTGCAAAAAAATGAAAAAAACTTAAAAATTTTCAACTTTTTGCACCATCGCCCCTCGTGGAGTTCAGAAGAATCGCTTTATAGCAATTGCTTTACCAGAACCGGACTTAAAATATTTCTCCAATTTTCTGGCAACAACACTTGTCTCAACTGCCACATAAGCTTTGAGTTTTACCGGAAGAAACGGTTTCGTGGAGTTCACTTCCCCATTATCATGAGATTTCTTACGTCTTTTCAGGTCATTAGTTGACCCCACGTAAATATTGCCATTACTCAACTCTAAAAAATAAACATACCACATTTTTCTATCCCTGTTTCAGGCGTCCCTACGCTAACCTACCTTCGCCAAGGCTTCGGCAGGTATAGCTTCGGGAGCCACTCCTAGCTCTAAACGAGCTTCAGGTGGCCTGCCACCCGAAGCTCGAAGAGCGTAGGGTGGCGGAGAGGATGGGATTCGAACCCACGATACGTTTCCGTAAACACGCGTTCCAGGCGTGCGCCTTAAACCACTCGGCCACCTCTCCTGGAGAGGAAAAATGATTATGGATAATAGATTATAGATGATAGAAAAAACTTCCATCATCTATCATCAATAATCCATCATCTACTATCATCCGCCGGATTCAGTACTTTCAATCCCTTGAATCTGCGAAAATCCTTATCGGTACTGACAAGCGTACAATTATTATCAATCGCCAGCGCAGCAATATACGCATCGGGAACAAGATCACCAACAATCTTCATATCAACACATAGCTCCAAGAATCTGTACAGATGTGAAGGATTTGAATGAATAACCCTGCAATTGGGGCGTATAGTTATCGCTTCCAAAGCGTCTATCACAATTTCAGTTTTTACAAGATTACCGTCCTTGAACACACGACGGTTAGTACATATCCTTATTACAGAACTTATTACACTGTCACTAATATGTACTATGTTTCCCGACTCTATAAAATCCGTAAGCCAGTTATTAAAAAACTCATGATTCTCAGATTCAGCCCTGATAGCATATATGAGAATGTTGGCATCCAGCAAATACATCAATGATCTCCATATCTCTCTTCATCCCCAAGGTTTGCCAGATAAGAGGTTTTATCCAGATTTAACCCCTCTCTTAATTCCCCTGTACTAAAAGTCGGAATAACAAGCTTACCGTATTTTCTTCGGTCATCCATTTCATTCAGTAAATGTATTGCTTTGTCAATATCAACACCTGGCTGCAGCCCGCCTCTGGATCTGGACACGGGCAAGTCAAAATCTTCCATATCATGTTTTTTGTCACGGTTAAGGTAAGACACTGCCGAACGGGTCAGGAATTCGGTAATTGTAATCCCCTGCGCAGCAGCATATTGCTTTATCTGACGCATAATACTATCAGGAAGTCTTACTGTAGTTCTCTGCATAATGGCTATATTATACCATATTGACATATTTATGTCAATATGGCTGCATTTCCTGTGGCTAGTGGTGCAACCGGCGGTAAGTAAAAATTACTAACCACTAATCACAAGCCACTAGCCACTAATCTATCATCTGATAACCGGCATAGCTTGAGAATTAACCTTAGGACCGTCATAGTTACGGCCGCCGTTCACCGGGGCTTCGATCCGGAGCTTCGTGCAAGCACTAACCCCCTCACTTAACCTTCCGGCACCGGGCAGGCGTCAGACCCTATACGTCGCCTTAACAGCTTCGCAGAGCCCTGTGTTTTTAATAAACAGTCGCTCCCCTCAATTTTGTGCCACCTTGCACCAGAACGATGTTCTGGTGCAGATATCAAATGTCAGATGTCAGATGTCAGAAGGGTCAAGTCAACACTTCTGATATCTGATACCTGATACCTGACATCTGCACCAGTACACAGTACTGGTGCAAGGTCACCCTTCTTCCGAAGTTACGGGTGCATTTTGCCTAGTTCCTTCAACATCGTTCTCTCAACGCCTCGGTATTCTCTACCATCCTACCTGTGTCGGTTTCGGGTACGGTCATTTCGCTTCGCAGTTATCAGTTATCAGTAGTCAGTTATCAGTGAGTGGTTAGAGCCGTAACTAGTGTCATTCCAGACGTTAGACGAGTAGAAATCTTTGATTTCGTCAGGAGTCTTATGATGTGGAATCCAATTAATAGTTACTTGAGTTATCAGTCTGGATCCCACATAGCTTATTTTCTGACTGAATCAAAGATTCAGAGAAAATATAGCTTCTGGGATGACAAGCTAACTCTAACGCTCACTGACAACTGAGCACTGAAAACTGATAACTGACCGACGAACCAAGTGTCAGTTATCAGGCGACAGATTTTTCTTGCCCTTTGGGCAATAAAAATAGTTATCAGTTGTCAGTTGTCAGTTATCAGTATTGAGACTGACAACTGAGTACTGATAACTGACAACTGGATTACCCCGCGTTTTTCTGCGCCTGGATTTCCTTACGGCGCGCATCGCAGAGTTTTTTGATTTCCATCAGTGCCTTGCGGGCACGGGTTCCGGCAGCATTATTACCACCTTCAAACTTGGCGTCTTCCACTTGAAATTCTTCAACAAGACGTGCAATTTCATCTCCTGTGCTGGACATAATAGATCTCCTTTATTGTGTGAAAAAATGATGCAAAAAAGTTATCAGTATGCCGACTGACAACTGATAACTGAAATCTGATAACTGACCAGCAAAGCTGGTCTTGCTGGTTGCGGGGGCAGGATTTGAACCTGCGACCTTCAGGTTATGAGCCTGACGAGCTACCGGGCTGCTCTACCCCGCGATAAAATGCGGAGCATTTTATAGAGGTCAGATGTCAAAGATCAGATATCAGTCTCAAACCACTGACCTTTGATCTTTGATTCCTGATATCTCTGTCCGGCTCCGCCGGACCTGGTAGCGGGGGAGGGACTTGAACCCCCGACACGCGGATTATGATTCCGCTGCTCTAACCACCTGAGCTACCCCGCCATGGGACATCTCTATAAACTCTACTTATGCTGCACACTACTTCGTCGCTGCGATGCTCAAGTCCGCACGTACGTCAAGTACGCTTACGGCTCTGCGCTTCTCGCTCCTCGTACTGTTTTGCATAAGCGAGTTTATAGAGATGTCCCTGTTTACTACTTTTAGGCAAGTAATAATGAGACGGGGTTGTTATACTGTTTTGGTATTCATTGCAATAAATAGTTGTCAGTTAACAGTTGACAGTTAACAAGATATTTTGAGTGCTCTAGCGCGCACAAGATTATATTTTCTGGATTCCGGCTTTCGCTGGAATGACATTCATACCCGCTTTCCACTTTCTGTTAACTGTTAACTGAAGACTGACAACTGTCTCGCGCAGCGAGACCCGCATGTTCTATTGAACCGGCGACGACCTACTCTCCCACACCTTAAGATGCAGTACCATCAGCGCTGGAGGCCTTAACTTCCGAGTTCGGGATGGGATCGGGTGTTTCCCCTCCGCCATAATCACCGGATCAATAGAACATGTTAAGCTCGCTGCGCGAGCTAGTTGTCAGTTATCAGTGGTCAGTTGTCAGGAGTGTTTAGACTAAACTACTGACGAAAATATTAGTATCAATTACAACTACTTCTATTTCGTCAATTTCTCTGGTCGATTTCATTCAGGATGCTTTGTAGTATCTCGTCAGTCATACCGTTTTCCTCGGCTTCCTCGCTGATTTCCTGACATATGCGCCTCAACTCACCGGCATTATGTTTCTTTAGCTTCCTATACATTTCATATTCCATCGGTGACAGCAGCACACCTTTACCCTCACCCCGCTCCTGTATAACCACAGGAGTCTTGTCCAGCCTGCTCAAAAGCTCCGACGATATCGATTCTGATGCTGATATATATTCCATTGCTACATTGTACAACTAACACCCGCCTCTGACAACTGATAAAGTGGCTCGTGACTCGTGGCTAGTGGCTCGTATCACGTAAAATTGCGTTGTTGTACGTTTATTTGCTTATTCATCGGCAAATGGATAAATGGATGCTGAAACAAGTTCAGCATGACAACCACTAGACTCTAGACTCTAGCTACTAGCCACTCACTGCCCACTCATAACTACTGACAACTGCCTATTTGATGTGCCCACCAGGACCTTTGCCTGGGGCATTTTGCTTAACTAAAGCTTCAAGGACTTTTCCAAGCATCTCTGTTTGCTTCTCAATAGCAGCTATCTGTTTCTCTGCAACTTCTCCTTGATACAAAGATGCATTAGCCACAGCTCTAGAAATTAGCTTCGCCGGTTCTATATTTAGATTTTTTTCATAATTTCCATAGCCAGCATCATAATTTCCTTTCACTTCAAAATTAGCAAAGTTCTTTAGATCTGTTTTTGCAACTGATTCCTTTATTTTTGTTTCTCTTGTCTTTTTAACCATTTTTATTTCTCCATAGTTAGTTGTTAAAAAAATCAAACTAACCCTTGTATAACACAGAAATTGCAGAAGTTATATGAACTTTTTATGAAACTTTTGTTACAGCGTTGTAATATTTAGTGGTTCGTGATTCGTGGCTAGTGGCTCGTATCACGTAAAATTGCCAGTTTGTGCGTTTATTTGCTTATTCATGAGCAAGTGGAGAGATGGATCCTGAAACAAGTTCAGGATGACAACCACTAGACTCCAGATTCTAGACTCTAGCTACTCACTACTGATAACTGATAACTGACAACTGATAACTATTATGTGCTACCCCGAAGGGTAGCACATAATCAATCTGTCGCCTGATAACTGACACCTGGCATAGCAGCTATTTCCCGGCACCGATTCGCTGCCCATCCAATCCAATAAGGAAGAACAACTTACTCAATGCGTCACTACTATAAGGCCCAGGAATATTAACCTGGTTCCCATCGACTACGCCTTTCGGCCTCGCCTTAGGGGCCGGCTAACCCTGCGCAGATTAGCTTTACGCAGGAAACCTTAGGATTTCGGCGGGAGTGTTTCTCACACTCCTAATCGTTACTCATATCAGCATTCTCACTTCCGATACCTCCAGCCGACCTCGCAGTCGACCTTCACAGGCTTACGGAACGCTCCGCTACCGTGTCAGCTTCGCTGACAGTTGTCAGTTAACAGTTAACAGTTAACAAAAATCAGTCAGAACTTCTTTTTCAATCCATGTATCATACGTGAAATCTGGACATACTCACTCCGCCATTTATCCCAGGTTTCCTCGTTGATATATCCAAGGTCAAGGCAATAGCGAATCCATACCCGCATCTCATCACTGGAACCGATAGACATAGAAAGAAAACGCTTAAATTCATTTACCGAAGCATTTTTCTTACCAAAACCTTCGGCAATATTAGCGCATACCGACTTGCTGGCATTGCGGATTTGCTTACGCAATTCAAACTCATCGGCAGGAAGTTGCTTGCCAACAACCTTATGTACTTCCAGCGAAACCTTATACGCACGCTGGAATACATCAAGATCCTCAAACGACTCAATTTTGCCCATAACAAGCAAAATCAACTAACTTCTGTTAACTGTCAACTGATAACTGTTAACTGTCGGCGAAGCCGACACCCGCGATTTCGGTATGTGGTTTTAGCCCCGATACATCTTCGGCGCAGAAACACTTAACTAGACTAGTGAGCTATTACGCTTTCTTTAAAGGATGGCTGCTTCTAAGCCAACCTCCTAGCTGTCTTGGCATTCCCACATCCTTTTCCACTTAACCACAATTTGGGGACCTTAATCGGCGGTCTGGGTTGTTTCCCTCGCGACCACGGGCGTTATCACCCGCAGTCTGTCTGCCACACTATACTCAACGGTATTCGGAGTTTGGTTCGGTTTGGTAAGGCTTTGGGCCCCCCTAGCCGATCCAGTGCTCTACCCCCGTCGGTAACCATGTGACGCACTACCTAAATAGTTTTCGCGGAGAACCAGCTATATCCCGGTTTGATTGGCCTTTCACCCCTAGCCACAGCTCATCCCCCCATTTTTCAACATAGGTGGGTTCGGTCCTCCAGCGGATGTTACTCCGCCTTCAACCTGGCCATGGCTAGATCACCGGGTTTCGGGTCTAATGCAACTAACTTTTTCAGTTATCAGTTATCGGTTATCAGTTATCAGATTGTGGCTCGTGGTTAGTGGCTCGTGGCTCGTAAAAAATACCAGACACTAGTCACTAGACACCAGTCACTCACTGACAACTGACTACTGAAAACTGATAACTGATCACGCGCAGTTAACACTCGCTTTCGCTACGCCTACACCTAACGGTTTAAGCTTGCTAGTTACACTAAGTCGCTGATCCATTATACAAAAGGTACGCGGTCAGGAGCTTCGCGTAGCGAAGCTCCAGTTGTCAGTCATCAGTTACCAGTTATCAGATAAGACGCCAAAAACTCAACGTAATAACTGACAACTGATAGCTGACAACTGATAACTGGGCTTCACTCCGTGAAGCCCCCTCCCACTGCTTGTAAGCATCCGGTTTCAGGTACTCTTTCACTCCCCTTGTCGGGGTACTTTTCACCTTTCCCTCACGGTACTAGTTCACTATCGGTCATTAGGGAGTACTTAGGCTTGGAAGGTGGCCCTCCCATGTTCAGACAGGGTTTCACGTGTCCCGCCCTACTCAAGGACTCATCCGCTTTTTACCCGTACGGGGCTATCACCCGCTATGGCCCGACTTTCCAGACGGTTCCGGTTATTACAAATGAGCCACTGGCCTGGTCCGCGTTCGCTCGTCACTACTAGCGGAGTCTCTATTGATGTCCTTTCCTCCGGGTACTTAGATATTTCAGTTCCCCGGGTTCGCTTTACGTGCCTATGTATTCAACACGTAATGAGCCGTCGCCGAAAGCGGCGTACGCAGTTGTCAGTTATCGGTTATCAGTTTTCAGATTATATACTTTTTACAAAATCTTTCGCCAGATTTTTAGGATTTAGTCTTTCCTGCCAATAGCTGGGGGCTTGTTCAGATGCTTTGTTGAATATTTCTTCAACTTCGTTGCTCATATTCACAGGCGGTTTCATTAAAGAAACCATTTCCTCAGCCGATATTTTCCTCTCGGCATTATCAAGCAAAGCAAAACGTAAGCTGGCTTGCTCGATAAAATCCGCTACCCGACCAGAAAAATCCCCGTTTGAAGCAATTTCATCCGCTTTTTCATACAATGTACTTAATTTATGCTCTTTTACCATTTTTAATCCTCCTACTAGGTATTACAAAATTGGTTATAGTATAACAGAGAAATGTTAAAGTTTGATGACAAAAAACAGAAAAATATGTAAAAAAGTGATTTTTTCAAGCTCAACAGGGTATGTCGCCCCGGACGGCATGTTTTCTCTGAATCTTTGATTCAGTCAGAAAACACCATTCTCGGGGTTATTCTGTTTACCTAACCCCAAGAACGTTATTTTCTTACGAAATCATAGATTTCGAGAAAATATACGTCCGGGGTGACAATTACGAGTCACAACTCATTCGCCACTCGCTGAAAACTGTTAACTGATAACTGACATCTGCCGTCACCTTCGGTGACGGCTCGGGTTTCCCCATTCGGAAATCTGCGGATCAAAGTTTATTGGCAACTCCCCGCAGCTTATCGCAGCCTGTCACGTCCTTCATCGCCTCCTAATGCCAAGGCATCCACCAAATGCTCTTCTCATGCTTAAAAACCGTGGCTCGTGGCTCGTGATTCGTGGCTCGTAAAAAATACGAGTCACTAGCCACTAGCTACTAGCCACTAATATGAGATCACAATGTCATATACAGAACTAAATCTCTTTAGTTTAGGTTAAAGGTTTTAGGTGACAGGTTATAGCACGAATGCTGTAACCTAAAACCTGCAACCTGTAACCTGATATGACTCAGTTATCAGACTTGTTAGCGTCCGGCTGATAGATCCGGCCACTAACAAATAATGCTATTATTCACGATGTCAAAGAGCAGCCTGCATGCAAAATCTAGTCATCCGGAACCGGACATTTTACATGACGCACACCTCTCCTGCCCCTTACAGGAACAAAGAGGGAAGGGCTTTATATGCCCTGACATCTACAATGTCAACGGTAATATGAGTAGAAAAAGGAAAATTATATATCCTGCTTACACATGTTACATGCGGATTATTTTTTTGATATCTTTCATTAACAGGTAAAGGTGCATCGGGTCGGTAGGGCTTGGGTCAAAGTCAAATTGCATATACCACTGTTTCGCTTCCTCATCCTTTGCATGTACCAATAGTGCACGGATGCCGGCTATATCTGATGCCTGCAGGGTTCTCAACAGACAGTCCTTTAGTAATCCCCTGCCAACTCCCCTACCCTGCTTGTCTGCATCAACCGCCAGCCTGGCCAGTATCATCACCGGCACAGGATGTCTTGCAAGCCCTTTCGTTACCCTGTCCGACGCTTCCTTATAAGCAGCCGAACCAACTGACAGACTGTAATAGCCAATGACTCTGTCTTCATCTAATGCAACATAAGTCTGTGAACTGTTGGAACTCTGACTTTGTAAAGCGTAGCGGTGGAGAAAGCGGTTTAATGCTGGTTGCCCGCAATCAAAATTGCTAACATCATGAGATGGAGAAAGCTTTTCTATAATCGGTTTATCCAAGATAACACCTAATCAAATACACCTGGTTCGGTAAGTAGCTTTTGCAGATTCTTTTTGGTAGTGACCGGCCTGTCCAGTGCATCCTGAAATTCCTGCCATTGTTCTTCATCCAACAGGAAAACCTTTCTGTCGGCCAGCGCATTTTCCGCGGCATTCAACCCATGTTCCAGCAAAAACTCACTGACATTCTTATGGGTAGCCATCGCCGCCTGCTGCAATAATAGCTTTGCCGCTGAATTGGTACGGATATCTATCCGTTCTGTCTTGTTTTCCGATGTAATATGCATAATGGTATATCCTTTATCTGTGTATTATACCATACGTACATTGTCCTGACAAGAGTTTGTTTATCGTTAATCTCCCTTCCGGCATTTTATGCTGTAATATAGTATCTACACAAACCGAAGACCGTCTATGCACCTGTAAATATGAATAATAATGCCAGTTATATCAGCCGGATAAAGAATATAATCAACCTGATACTTAAAGAGATGGAGAAGGAAATGGAAAAGGATGCGCCGGAGAATCAGAAAGTTGCTGCCGACCTTACTAAACTAACGCAAGTATTGGCGAAAATCATTCCGCTGGAGGAAGAATTGAAATCCGGTGGCCGCAGGAAAAAGCGTAAATCCATTGTCACCAGCGAGGATATAGCAATTCTGGAGAGATATGTCGAAAGATATAAAGGCGGGGAAGCTGAGTAATATCAAAAACGCCATACTCCGCAATGACCTGTCCAGCTTTATCCAGAAGAGTTTTCATACGGTAAACCCTGCTACTCCCTATCTTCATAACTGGCATATTGACCTGATTGCCGAGCATCTGCGGGCATGTGAGAGCGGAGAGATCAAACGGCTGATTATCAATATTCCTCCCCGTTACCTGAAATCCTTATGTGTAAATGTGGCCTGGCCTGCCTGGCTGCTGGGGCATAATCCGGCACGACGGGTTATTTCCTCCAGCTATTCGATGGGGCTGAGTGTCAAGCATTCGCTGGATTGCAGGCTGGTTATCGGCTCCGACTGGTATCGTGATATTTTTCCCGAAACCGAGCTGGCCGGTGACCAGAATGAGAAGGCCAAATTTGTGACCACTGCAAGGGGAATGCGGCTTGCGACTTCGGTTGGCGGTACTGTAACCGGTGAGGGCGGGAATTTCCTGATTGTCGACGACCCGCATAATCCTGCCGAGATTTTCAGTGATACAAAGCGCAAGGCTACCCTGGACTGGTTCGAGCAGACTTTCTCCAGCCGCCTGGATGATAAGAAAAACGGCGTATTCGTTATTATCATGCAGCGTTTGCACCAGGATGATTTGTCAGGTTATCTGCTGGCAAAAGGCGGATGGGAGCATCTTTGCCTACCCGCTATTTCCGAGCAGCGCTCCCCTCCCCTACTCCATCCCGAGCGCGAAAATGTAAAGCAACTGGAGCAGGTCAAGCGAGATTTGGGCAGTTATGCATTTGCTGCACAATATCAGCAGAATCCTGCGCCTGTAGGTGGTAGTATGATTAAAGCAACATGGCTGAAGCGCTATAAGTCTGCCCCTGAAAATGCACGGATTATCCAGAGTTGGGATACGGCGATAAAGGCTGGTAAAAGCAATGATTACAGCGTTTGCACCAGTTGGGCTGAAGGTGAGGATGGATATTATTTGCTGGATGTAATGCGTGCGCAGATTGAATATCCCGATTTAAAACGACGGGTGGTCAGCCTTGCCGAAAAATGGACAGCCGATGCAATATTGATTGAAGACAAGGCCAGCGGACAATCTCTGTTACAGGATTTACGGCGCGAAACTCGCCTGCCCCTGATTGCAATCAACCCGACCAGCGATAAGGTTACAAGGCTCGCAGCGGTTTCTGCCTTGTTCGAGGCCGGAAAAGTGTTCCTGCCAGAATATGCCCCATGGCTCGCTGATTATGAAAGTGAATTACTGGCCTTCCCCTCCACTTCGCATGATGACCAGACCGACTCCACCAGCCAGTTCCTGCAATGGGCTAAATCCCGCACAATTGCAAGAATGAATGTCAGGAGGCTATAGATAAAATCAATACATCTCCACCACTTCATTTTTTCCGGCATAGCCCAGCAGCAGGCGGGATTGCTCATCCAGCAGGTCGAGATCGAGGGATTTTGGGTAAAGCATATCCACCTTGCGTTCCAGCAGAATTTTCTCCATCTGCACCTCATCATATTCCTGCCGTGCCTGTTCAACCCCGTCGCTAAGTTTCATCATGGACACCACACCCTTCTCACCACTCACCAGATGGTATGAAAAATAAAAAAACACCAAGGCAAACAGCAGGGTCTTTATAGTGTTAGAGCGCATTTCTTAATGTATATCAGCGAAAATATGGATAAGCAGGCTAACTACATATAACGCAGAAGCCAGATAAAACAGGTTAAGCGAACGCTTTTTCTTCGGTTCGCAAGGCTCATGTGTACAGTACTCCTTACGACAATCAATCCGCCAGCTAATTAGCTGCACGGCAGCCCCGACGAGCAGCATAACACCTGCGACAGCCATCATATGCGGCTCATATTCTATTAGCCACTCAAAACCAGATGAATTAAGGGTAAAAAGCCCTAGCGATGCACCGAAACCTACAACACTCATAACCAGCGGTATTACGCAGCAGAATAAATGTGGTAGCAGTGTTACAATTGCCATTGCACTGGTAACTTTTCTAATATCAGCCATGACTTTGTTTATATGTAATTATTTCATCTCCTGCAAGAAATTTTGTGGATGGTGGACTTACATAAGCAGCAAAATTATGTCAGGTGGACTTTATGCGGAGTGATTGTTATATAGATGCAATGGCTGATGGCAGGTTTTTTCATAATGCGGGAGAGTTTACTCTTGAAGAGTTGGTTGCAGAGGTAACCGGACAGGGTGGGAGTGCGGGTTTGTATCGGAATAGTGATTCGAACAAGCGGGTACGGGATGTTGCCCCTCTGGACACGGCCGGAGCGGAGGATATAAGCTTTCTGGATAACCCGAAATATGCTGATGCTTTGAGTAAAACCAAGGCAGGTGCCTGTATTGTAAATAAGAAATATGCTGAAAAAGCCCCTGCGAATACTGCTCTGATAATCTCCGAAAACCCCTATCATGCCTATGCTGTAATTGCTGCGAAATTTTATCCTGATGCGGGCTTTGCTGCAAAACGGGAGATAACATCCGGCGCTTATATAAACCCGACCGCAGAAATCGGTAGTAGTTGTCATATCGGGGAAAATTCGGTTATTGCTGCCGGTGTGAAAATTGGTGATAATTGTATTATTGGTGCAGGGGTAAATATCAGCCATGCAATCATCGGCGATAATGTAATAATCCATAACGGGGTGTGTATCGGGCAGGACGGGTTTGGCTTTGCGCTTAATAACGGCCGACATGTCAAGGTACCGCAACTGGGACGGGTGATTATAGAAGATGATGTGGAAATCGGTGCCAATAGCTGCATAGACCGTGGTTCGGGACCGGATACCGTAATCGGCGGCGGAACAAGGATTGATAATCTGGTACAGATAGGCCATAATGCGCAGATTGGTAAAGGCTGTGTGATTGTGTCGCAGGTAGGTATCTCCGGCAGCACCAGAATCGGCAATTATGTAGCAATCGGCGGGCAGGCAGGAATTGCCGGCCATTTGACTATCGGTGATGGTGCGCAGATTGCAGCACAAAGCGGTGTCGAGCGGGATATTCCGGCAGGTGCTACCGTTTGCGGGATGCCGGCAATCCCGATCAAGCAGTTTTACCGACAGGCAGCTATATTAAAAAGGATGACCCGGAAATGACTGAGATAAATATCGATGAAATAATGCAGATGATTCCGCACCGCTATCCGTTTTTGCTGGTGGATAAGGTTGTGGATGTTGTTAAGGGTGAGAGTGCGGTTGGTGTGAAGAATGTCACCGTCAATGAGCCGTTTTTCCAGGGACACTTTCCGGGACACCCGATTATGCCGGGTGTGCTGATTATTGAATCCATGGCACAAACAGCGGCCACGCTCGTAGTGGATGCATTAGGCAAGGAAACCGAGGGTAAGCTGGTATATTTCATGTCGATTGACGGTGCCCGTTTTCGTAAGCCTGTCACGCCCGGAGATGTTTTAATGCTTAATGTAAAGGTGATTCAGAACCGTCGTAATGTCTGGAAATTCGATGCCGTTGCCGAAGTTGATAACGAAAAAACCGCCGAAGCTACAATAACCGCAATGATTATGGATGAATAAAGAATAGAAATAAAGGGGCTGGCGTAGATTAGCTATCATGCTAATATGTGAATATGAAGCTTACCAAAAATATCTTCAATGTTTTGTTATCCGCGGAAGCATGCGGCTAAGGCCGTGTTCGGTTTTTTCCCAGAAGTGAGGTTTGGTAAAGAGCTGCCATAATGCACGGAAACTGGCGATACTGTGCAGCACCCAGTAATAGGGGAATAGCAGGCTATAGACCAGCATATCCCACCATTTATGGCGTACCGTAATCACCATGGCGATGATAACATGCAGCACCACCCCGCCGACCAGGTTGCCCAGAGCCATGAATAGCAACCAGTCAGGGAATATCAGCTCACTCATATAAGCCAGCATCGACAGTGCAAACACAATCGGCATGGTGAGGAATACCAGCGACGGTGCACCGATAAAAAACAGGAATCCTAAAAATCCTTTTAGCCCAAGTGTCTTGAGCAATTTCAGTGGTTGGCGCATATGGACGATATAAGTCTGCATATAACCCTTGATCCAGCGGCTACGCTGCCTCAGCCAGCTACGCACACCTATCGGCGCCTCCTCCAATGTAGTCGAATCGACAATTGCAGTCTTATAGCCATATTGCGCCAGCCTTACTCCCAGATCCGCATCCTCGGTCACATTATACGGGTCCCAGCCATTAAGGTCACGCAGCACATGGGTGGGAAAATGGTTGCTGGTGCCGCCTAGCGGTATAGGGATTCCCAATGCCTGTAATCCCGGCAGCATATAGTTAAACCATGAGGAATATTCGATAGCAAACAGGCGGGTCAGCATATTTTCCTTGCGGTTATAGTAATTCAGCCGAGCCTGTACACAAACCACATCCGAGCGTGATTCGGCAAAAATCCCCAGTACCTTGCGTAACTGCTGCGGGTCGGGGCGGTCTTCAGCATCGTAAATTGTTACATATTCCCCGCGGGCGAATTTCAGCGCATAATTACAGGCTTTCGGCTTGGTGCGTGGTAGTGAATAAGGCACGGGCAGGATTTCGATATAATTTTCCGGCTGCAAACATTTTATTGTATCAATAGTCAAAGCATCATCGGCCTCGACTATCAGCTTAACATCCAGCTTCGATTTCGGATAATCCATATTATTTATGGAATTTAACAGGTTGACTATTGTATCGGGCTTTTCCTTATAGAGAGGAATCAGGAAAGTATATATCGGCAGGTTGGCATCGGGGGGGCGCTCCGATTCAGGAGGGTTTTTCCTGTCTGCAATATGACCCGTTATAAAAAACAACAACTTACAGGATAAAGTTAAAGCATAAAATGCATTTATTGCGATAAAGAAAGTTATAGCAGCACTTTTCAGAAAAATAACCGTCAGGGTAGCCAGTGCAGCAAGCAGTAAGAAAGCCTGTGGCTTGGATATCGAGAATAACTCCTTGGCAGAACAGGTTTTATCTTTGTTCCACAAAGCATCACGTGCATCTTCGTCATCATTGGCGGCAAAGAATTTCTGTACACTCCATGCTATATCAAAAGGTGAAGTAAGGCAGAAGGAATATTGTTTATACTTTTGTTCTGCCCATTGTTTTACATCTTCGGTTAAATCAGAGGTGGCCAGAATAATATTCTTGCCGGCCTTCTTGCAGGGAATTACACCAAGTTCAAGGTAAGTTTGCCTCTCTTCAGTTTCCAGTAATATATGGTCACACTCATCTTCCTGCAGATTTACAAAATCCATCTCCAGATGCTCGGCAAGCTCGCGGTGAAAATTATAAGCACCAATCTTGCCTGCGCCAATCAGGATTTTACCCAGCTTCGCCCCGCATTTCTCCTGCGCCTCAAGCGCATCCTGCAAATCCCTGTCACTAATATATTCCTTAAAAACAAGGGTTTCCCCGATATATTTATATTTCCGCTTTAGCATTATATTTTAGAACCTGTAAATTATATCCTCAAAGGACATATTGCAACTAAACCACTGATTGATACTATTTGATATACGAATAACGACCATCACACTATAGAGATAACCTCCAATTACCCCCTCCCTTCAGATTAATTTCTAACCTAAGTTTATCATTTTTTTAGGTCATTTTTCAATTGTTTTTAAAAGAATTTCTGATGCGTATGTGAAATGAGAATAGCGTCACTAATATCTTGCAACCAGACAACGCTCTGTTCCTGTTAAATCTTTTTCGCGGGAGAGGGAGGTCAGGCCTTGTGCGGTTATTATATTTTCGACATCACTCCCCTGCCCTGCTCCGATTTCAAGCATTACATACCCGCCTTTTTCCAGCAGTTCAGGTAGGTAATATGCCAGATTGCGGTATTCCTTGAGCCCGTCCTCACCTCCATCGAGCGCGACATACGGGTCGAATATGGAGACTTCCGGCGCAAGCGAAGGTATATCGGCGGTTTTGATATAGGGCGGGTTACTTATTATCAGGTCAAATTTACCGCTGATCCCCTCCCCCCAGCTACTGAACACAAAAGTACAGCGGTCACGCAACCCCAACGCATCAGCGTTTTCCTTCGCCACTTCCATCGCATCGAAGGAAATATCTATCCCGACACCGGTTGCATTGGGATATTCGTACAGAAGCGCTAGCAGTAAACATCCGCCACCGGTACCGAAATCAAGGAATCGATATTTTTTATTTTTATCCTTAAAATATTTCAGCACCGCTTCTATCAGCGTTTCGCTATCAGGACGCGGGTCGAGCGTATCCTTGGTAGTCTTGAAGGCCAGTCCCCAGAATTCCTTAAAGCCGATGATTTTCGCAACCGGCTCCCCTCCGGCACGCTGCTTCACCAGCTCACGGAAAAACTCCACATCCTCACTAAGCAACACCCGCGCAGGATTACGCACCAGCTCCTCACGGCTGGCATCAAGCACATATTCAAGCAGCAGTCGCGCATCCAGTACATTGCTGGTAATTCCGGCCTGCTTCAGCTCCTCAATAGCGGCAGTTATTGCTTCCTGTACTTTTATCGCTATTTCTCCCTTAAATAGTATCGTCAAATTCTACTAGCATGGCCTGCAAATAACTGTTTCCTGCGCTTCCGGTGCGCATGTACCCTTAAGTACACTTACACTCCGGTTCTCGAAAACAGTTATTTTCGCCACATGCTAGCGAATTTTAAGATACTATTTATGCTCCTTTGCTTCATCATCCGCCAGATCCATCTGCAGGATTTCATCCTCTTCCATAGTGCCGTATTCCTCTTTTATCCGTACTGCGATTGCCATCCCGACCGCCAGGGTTGCCACCCCGACTACAATTGCAGTCAGCATAAGCACATGCGGCAGTGGATTGACATAATTCTCGACACCTTCCTTGAGAATCGGTACCCTTGCATCCCTGACATTACCTACGGAAATATAGAACAGCAATACCGATGTCTGGAATATCGCCAGTCCCATCAGTTTTTTGATGAGGTTACCGCCGCTGATGACCGTATAGAACCCGACCATCATCAGCACAACACACATCCAGTAATTATAATTTGCGATTATAAATTCCATTTTTAGCGGCTCATGGTTAGAGTCTGGTTACTAATCCCCTCCCGCTTGCGGGGGAGGTTTTTCAAACCGACAGTCTACTGTTTTCAATGCTTAAACGGCGAAGTCAAATTATCCACCAGTGAGCTTTTATACCCATATATTACATGTCCTAAAGAAAAAATGCAGAAATTTGAAATTTTTTTGTATATTGTAATATAGCTGTAACATTTGGATGGTATACACTGAAATATGAAACAATTCGGATAGCAATATGACACAAGAAAGATTAACAGCATTGGAAAAAACCCAAATTATAAAAAAAGGAAAAGAAATTTTCGGCACGCAAGTACGTATAAAAGAATGGGGAAACTTAGACGCTGTCGGAGAAGTATTTTCTGTCTATTTTTCAGCACCTGACAGGATAGCTGCAAAAGATATGTCTGATGTGATAAACAAAATTCTTAAAGAAAATAATTATGGAGGCCAACAAAATGGTTTATACTCCTTAGGTGCTACAAACTTCCTCGGAATAGGTAACACTAGTTACGGTGCTGCAAACCAGCAAATGAAAGTGGTACATGTCATGATGAAAAGAGAAAATGTAGAAAAAGTATTTGAAATACTAGGAGAGTCAAAAAACAAGCAAAGGATAAACGATGTATTTAAAGGAAGCAGTAAGGAATTCAACATGGAATTTTAGAGCGTTGGATTCTGAATGCTCAAACCGGCAATCTCCTGCTTGCGATGCTATCCGGTAGTAGCTCCTGTTCCTTGCGGTAGACTGTGCGTAATTTATCCTTGTTTATCCCGATTTGCTCGCGCAAATCGCCAAGTTTATCATCAAAATGTTCCTCGAAAGGGAAATCGTAAATCTTCTCGACACGACACTCATGGCCGCGCTCCAGCGCCAGGTCAAACACCGTATGCTCATTATCGGTAAATTTATACGGCTTCGGATATAAATATTCCGTAACCAGCTTGAACATCCTGGCCTCCATACTCGATATAGCCTTGGACGTACCCATTGTAAAGCCGATAACAAACGCCTCATCCTGATTCAGCAGCCCGCGTCCGAGCAGGATATGTATACAATCGTGCCTTTCCAGCGACACCGCTCCCTTGAATGCAATCGGGGATGCCGGATTCTCGAACAGGCGTACTATTTTGCTGATTTCCTCCTGATTCGCACCCGGCAATGTATCAAGCACCTCACCCAATGTCAGCCCGTCATTATCCAGCCCCGGATGCCACTCTTCCCACGATATTTTCCCTGTTTGAGACATATTTTTCACCCCAAAAATTACTATTGGACTATGCCGATAATGCTAGTATATATAACCCGATTATGTCAGAGTCGAGTGATAAAATTGGTCGGGAAGTTAGTCGTGAGAGGCCGCTGTCGCCACATCTGACAGTGTATAAATTACCGCTTACCGGTGCGATGATTTCGATTACCCATCGCCTGACCGGAGTTTTCCTGCTTGCCGGAGCATTCATATTTGTCTGGTGGCTGGGCTCTATCGCACGTGGCCCTGAAGCCTGCCGCTGTATATTCGATTTCCTGTCCTCTTTTATAGGCAAGGCGTTTCTGCTTGCCTGGACAGCCGCTTTCTACCTGCATTTCATGAATGGTATAAGACATTTATTCTGGGATGCAGGATTTGGGTATAGCAAGGGTGCAGTACATAAATCGGGAATTTTTATAATTATCGGAACAATTGTTTTAACTGCTGTCAGTTGGGCAATTGCGCTGGGGATGTAAGTACAGCTCTCCCCCGTTTACGGGGGAGGCAAGAAATTCAGGGATTTTTAATTCCTAGAATTTCTGGTGGGGGAATTACTGAAATTCAGTATGCCCCCACCTGAAATCTACCAATCCATTTCACATTTCGCCCTTCGGGCTTATGGGTCTGGATTGAAGATTTCATCCTCCCCCGCAAGCGGGGGAGGGCTAGGCAGTATTGGTTTAATATTGATATAATAACATGACCATAAAATCACCATTGGCGAAGGCAAAGGGTAGCGGTTCAGCGAAGGAGGGAGCGGCGCACTGGCTTATGCAGCGGGTAACTGCGGTTGCACTTGTCCCGCTAACCATATGGTTTGTAGTGTCGATAATCAGGTTATTGACCAGTGCCGCCGCCGAAGGTGCCGACCCGCATATACAGCCGCATGCAATTGAATGGCTGTCACATCCGTTTAACGCAGTGATGTGCATATTGTTTATAATTGCCATGTTTTATCATGGTGCGCTTGGAATAAGGGAAGTTTTTGAGGATTATGTAAGTAATAAATGTATAAAACTGTCGCTTATTATAATAATGAACCTGGCCTGCTTTGCCACAGCGGTCGCAGGTATTTTTGCAGTTTTGAGTATTAGTTTTAGTGGCTAAACCCCTCCCGCTTGCGGGAGGGGCAAGAAATCTGAGCAATCTCTGATTGCCAGATTTCCGGGGAGGGAATGGTGAGGTAGTGGCTATTGGTATTTGGCTATTAGCTGTTGGCATTCCCCCACCAGAAATTCGGGAATTAAAATTCCTCGAATTTCTTGCCTCCCCCGCTTGCGGGGGAGGAGTGTGAAGCCGCAAGTCGTGAGCAATAGGCACTGCAATGAGTAAAAAATGACAAAATCCTATCAAATAATAGACCATGAGTATGATGTGGTGATTGTCGGGGCGGGGGGAGCCGGATTGCGGGCTACCCTTGGTATGGCCGAGAAGGGGCTGAATACTGCCTGTATCACCAAGGTGTTCCCTACCCGCTCGCATACGGTTGCGGCCCAGGGCGGAATAAGTGCGGCGCTCGGCAACATAACCGAGGATGACTGGCGCTGGCATATGTATGATACGGTGAAAGGCTCGGACTGGCTGGGCGATCAGGATGCTATTGAATATATGTGCAAGAATGCACCGCAGGCGATAATCGAGTTGGAGCATTTCGGGCTGCCTTTCTCCCGCACTCCCGACGGCAGGATATATCAGCGTCCGTTTGGCGGGATGACCACCCGGTATGGTGAGGGGCCACCGGCGGTTCGTACCTGCGCTGCCGCAGATCGTACCGGACATGCAATGCTGCACACGCTCTATCAGCAATCGCTAAAACACAAGGCGCAGTTTTTCATCGAATATTTCGCTATTGATTTGCTGATGGATGATGACGGTTCATGTCGTGGGGTGATGGCCTGGAATCTCGATGACGGTACATTGCATCGCTTCCGGGCACATATGGTGGTGCTGGCGACCGGCGGCTATGGCCGTGCCTATTTCTCCTGTACCTCCGCACATACCTGTACCGGCGATGGTGGCGGTATGGTAGCGCGGGCGGGGATACCGCTGCAGGATATGGAGTTCGTACAATTCCATCCGACAGGAATTTATGGCGCTGGCTGCCTTATAACCGAGGGTGTACGCGGTGAGGGCGGGTTCCTCAAAAACAGCGAGGGTGAGCGTTTCATGGAACGCTATGCACCAAGCGCAAAAGACCTTGCTTCCCGTGATGTGGTCAGCCGCTCAATGACGGTGGAAATCAACGAAGGACGCGGGGTTGGACCGAACAAGGATCATGTTTACCTGCATCTCGACCATCTCGACCCAGAAGTTATCCATAAACGCCTGCCTGGTATTGCCGAAACCGCAAAGATTTTCGCCGGAGTTGACGTAACCAGCGAGCCGATTCCGGTTCTACCTACCGTACATTATAATATGGGTGGCATTCCGACCAATTATCATGGAGAGGTGGTCACACTGAAAAAAGGCGACCCCGATACGGTGGTTTCCGGCCTGATGGCTATCGGTGAAGCAGCTTGTGTATCAGTGCATGGGGCTAACCGGCTTGGCTCAAATTCACTGCTGGATCTGGTAGTGTTTGGCCGTGCAGCAGCGATAAGGGCAGCGGAAGTGGTAGCTTCCGGAACACCACACAAAACCCTGGCCAGTTCCGTAACCGATAATATCCTCGCACGGTTTGATGCAATCCGTAGCGCCTCCGGTTCAACCCCTACTTCAGCAATTCGCTCTAACATGCAGAAAATTATGCAGAATCATGCAGCAGTGTTCAGAACGGAAAAAACCCTTGCCGATGGCAGGGAAAAAATTGATACGGTTTACAATTCTGCACATGATCTGGCAATCTCCGACCGCGGGCTGATATGGAACAGCGACCTGGTTGAGGCTCTGGAATTAACCAACCTGCTGCCACAGGCGGTTGCGACCATGCATAGCGCCCATAACCGCAAGGAAAGCCGTGGCGCACATGCACGTGAGGATTACAAGGAACGTGATGATGATAACTGGATGAAACACACAATTACATGGGTGGATAACAGCGGCAAGGTGAAAATCGACTACCGCCCTGTCCATCTCCACACATTAACCGATGAAATCAAATCCATCCCACCAAAAGCAAGGGTTTATTAACAAGAGATAATATATTATAATACAGATATGAATCTCGAGGAAATAAGACATTACAAGCCGCAGATAACCAGACTGGCCGATGAGGCCGGCATCAGGGATATTCGTATCTTTAAGGACCACAAGCCTGGGAAGCTAGGTTTTCTGGTCAATATAGATGCAGATGCTGCTCTGAACTTTTACAGCTTTGCAGTTGATGTGGAGGAGCTTATCGGAGAGGATATTGTGATAATTACCCCGAAGGGAGCTAAACAAAATTCATATTTTGATGACATAAATTTTTCGAATGCAAAACCATTATGACCATAACAAATTGCTGAAATACATAGTGAAATCGATAGACAGCATTGATTTCCATAAAAGCACTGAATGTGCGGAGGAGACTGTAAAAAAGGCGGTTAATTTTGAAATACTGGTAATTGGTGAATGTTCTGCAAAAATACATCGTACCATAAGGGAGAGGTATAGCCATATACCCTGGCGTCAGATGAATGATTTGAGAAACAGGGTGATTCATGATTTTCTGAAGATAGACTATAAGATTATAGATGATGTAATTGAAAATTATTTGCCTCAGGTGAGAACGAATGTTGTCAAAATAATCAATCAGATGGAGTCTGCACATGGTTGAATTTGCACTGCCGAAAAATTCTAAAGTAACCAAAGGGAAGATTCATAAAGCCCCCAAGGATGCCAGGAATATCAAGGTCTTCCAGATATATCGCTGGGACCCTGAGGGTGAGGGTAATCCGCAAATGGATACCTATGAGGTGGATATGGATAGCTGCGGCCCGATGGTGCTGGATGCGCTTATCAAAATCAAGGATGAGGTGGATAGCACACTTACTTTCCGCCGCTCCTGCCGTGAGGGGATTTGCGGAAGCTGTGCAATGAATGTCAACGGCAAGAATACTCTGGCCTGCACCTGCGCCATTGAAAAGGATAGTAAAAAGGATACAAAGGTGACTCCGCTGCCGCATATGGATGTGGTGAAGGACCTAGTGCCGGATCTAGGGCATTTCTATGCGCAATATGAATCGGTAAAACCGTGGATACAAACCGAAACCCAGGCGCCTGCCAATACGGAACGCTTGCAATCTCCCGAGGACCGTGAGAAACTGGATGGGTTGTATGAGTGCATCCTGTGCGCATGTTGTTCTACAAGCTGCCCAAGTTACTGGTGGAATAGCGAGCAATATCTCGGTCCTGCGATTTTGCTGCAGGCCTATCGCTGGATTATTGACAGCCGTGATGAGGCTACCGGCGAGCGTCTGGACGGGCTTGAAGACCCGTTCAAACTATATCGCTGTCATACGATTATGAACTGTGCGGACACTTGCCCTAAAGGGCTAAACCCCGCCAGGGCTATCGGGGAGATAAAAAAGCAGATAGTCGAACGGAAGTAATGTCATCCTGAACTTGTTTCAGGATCTATCCATCAGAGTGATGTATAATTATTATGTATACATAATGGCCAGCAAGAAATATGGCACACTGTATATAGGTGTAACCAATGATTTGATAAACCGTGTATCGCAGTACAAACAGGGAACGTGCAGGGGGATAAGAAATACGAGGTCAAGACTTGTTTATTATGAGAATTCCGGGTACATACAGGATGCAATTGTCCGTGAGAAGCAGTTGAAAAACTGGCACAGGGATTGGAAGATTAACCTGATTGAGCGTGAGAATCTCACATTGGATAGATTTATACCCCACGTTTTTTGGAGAGATGGATCCCGAAACGAGTTCGGGATGACATAAAAATGAACAATTTTATAAAAAATAATGCGTTGCTGGTTATCGGGGTGGTGATACCGCTGGTGCTGATGGGGATGTTTGTGATTGCCAAGTCCCTCCCAGGTATGATGGTTGACCCACCGCAATATGACTTTATTTATTCTGATCAGAAATATGATGATCGCTCAAAGGTCAAGTTTAATGTGGTCAATGGCAGGTTGCAGGCAAAAGCCTATGCATATCCATCCAATTCATATCCAAACACCCCAAAGCTATATTACTTCGATGCGAAGGCAAAAACTTCAAAAGAAATAGAATTTGAGATACCGTCTGATGATGATGTGGATTTCGGAGAGCCTCCTGAAGGTGGTTGGAATTATAGCAATGTTACCAAACATACAGTTTCGCTTGGTGAAATAACCATTCCCGAAGTGGAAAATCTGAAACTTAATACAAAACAAACTTCTCCCGACGGATACAAATTACGGGATAAAAATAATTACAGCAGTAATCCGTTCAACTGGTTTGTTGGCCGTAGAAACAGAGGATGCTATATCGAGAAAGAAGGAATAAAAGTACGAGTCCCAGTCGATATATACTCTTGCTACAATGTAAAATTCCTCGGCTGGGTTATCCCTGATTCAGTAGACGATAACCACTCCCCCTTGAAGGGGGAGTAGCAGAGACAAGCCTCGAAGGGGCGTAGTCGATGCGTGGGGGTGTTGGGCTGATATGGAGTATTGCTACTTAGCCAGTACCCCCAACACCATCAGGGGTGACAGCAAGGATGCTAAGCAGCAGTGATTCCCAGCTTTTCAAATAATTTCATATCATCATTTTGTGCGGGATTGGGAGTGGTTAGTAATTTTTCACCATAAAATATTGAATTGGCACCGACAAGGAAACATAAAGCCTGCATTTCATCACTCATTTCCTCACGTCCTGCCGATAGCCTGATACGTGACTGCGGCATCAATATCCTTGCAACTGCAATAACCCTGACGAAATCGAGCTTGTCCGGCTTCTCCACCTCCTGCATAGGGGTGCCCTCCACCTGCACAAGAAAATTTATCGGTATACTCTCAGGATGAACCTCCATATTCGCCAGAGTCAACAGCATCCCTGCCCTGTCTTCCAGCGATTCCCCCATACCTATAATCCCGCCGCAACACACCTTCATCCCCGCTTCCCTCACATTCTCCAGTGTATCCAGCCGCTCCTGAAACTGTCTTGTGGTGATAATCTCGCTATAAAATTCCTCGGACGTATCAATATTATGGTTGTAATAATCCAGCCCCGCTTCGCATAAATCATTGGCCTGCTTTTTATCAAGCATTCCCAATGTCATACAGCTCTCCAGCCCAAGCTCCTTAACACCGCGAATCATCTCCGCCAGCTTCGGCATATCCCGCTGTTTCGGCTCACGCCATGCCGCCCCCATGCAAAACCGTGACGCTCCGGACTCCTTGGCCGCCCTAGCCTGCTCCAATACCGCATCAACATCCATAAGCTTTTCGGCCTGCACACCGGTATCATAACGGGAACTTTGCGGACAATATTTACAATCCTCCGGACAACCACCGGTCTTGATACTAAGTAATGTACTTATCTGCACCTCATTAGCGGAAAAATGCTGACGATGTATAGTCTGCGCCTGAAACAGTAGGTCGTTGAAAGGAAGCCGGAAAAATTCCATCACCTCACTCAAATTCCAGTCATGTCTGGTATTTTGCATTACTGTCACAGTCTAGAAGTCTTTTTACATTCGGTCAATTACAGTGGTTTTTTCAGTGTCATTTTAGCACAATATATGGTAAGTAAAGCTACCTAGAGGGGTATATAAACTTTTTGAGAGAGGTTTTATGGTACTTGTTATGGCACGTTCCGGATTAGTTGAATCTTTCCGCCGCTTCAAGGATGAGCGCTCCTTGCAGGCACGTTCTGATCTTGCAAAACAGATTTGTTTCCAGTTTGACAGCGGTGCTTTTGAAACTCAGGAGACAACAGCCGCTAAGGAAATACTCAACATTCTGTCACGGGATATTGAGGTAAAAATCCGTAAGGCATTGGCAGAAAGCCTGAAAACCAGCCGTAATCTACCTCGGGAAACCGCACTCCGCCTGGCAAAGGATATAGATGATTCGGTCGCCTCCCCTATTCTGGAATTTTCCAAAATACTTACTGATGATGATCTGGAAGAAATTATACAGAGTACAGACAAGGCAGTAAGGCTTACTGCAATTGCCAAACGCACTCCACTCTCAGAAAGGACATCCCGTTGTCTGGTAGATAAAAAACAGGAAGAAGTGGTGCATACCCTGTTTGCAAATAACTCCGCACATATTTCACGTGAGTCTTACCTGAAAACCATAGAGGAGTTTGCTGATTCCGACAATGTCCTTGGAATTATGGTAAAACGTGGTGATCTTGATGTAAAACTGGCAGAGAAAATTATATCAGTTGCTTCTGATGCTGTAAAAAATCAGATAAGCAATAGGTTTGGAAGCGGACTATCGGTTATAGATAAGGCTACCGAAGAAGCATGGGAGGAAGTAACCTTCAATATTGCACCATCTCGTGAAAAAGATACAACGTTCACAAATGCAAATACACCTACCATAAAAACACCAATGAATCAGAAAAAGATAGCTAATGTCAATACACCAACAAATAATCAGGCAGCCGAAATCGTAGACCATTTGTACAAGTCCAAAAAGCTTAGTCATTCCATAGTATTACGAGCCCTGTGCAGGGCGGAATTACCTTTTTTTGAAGCAGGGGTTGCAAAACTGGCTGATATACCAGTGACCAACGCCCGAAAGTTAATGCAAGGTGATTCGCGCAGTTTTGCAGCATTGTTTGAAACTGCGGGCTTGCCAAAGACCATTACCAGAGCTTCTGAAATATTATTGAAAATTATCCTGGAACATCCGCAAAAGGATGAGGAAACAAAGGCATCATACATAAGAAAACTGGTGCGTATAGTCATGGGATATGGCTACGATGTCAGTATCCCCAATATGAAATACTTCCTTATCCTGATGAATGGCCAGACGAATCAAGGAAATACTACTTCTGTAAGTTTATAATTCGGCAAAACTGCTACTTTTTCTTTACATATCTCCGGAAAATTTTGTTCCACAAAAACATATATTGAATAAATATATTTTTGATTTTATTTATAATCGAACGGAATAGTCAGATAGGTTTTTACATAATGGCAGATAATCAGGAAAACAAGCTATCCCAGGAGGATATCAAGGCTCTTATGGAGAATCCTGATGCCGAGTCCAAAATTCAGGTTATTGAGAAAATTTCCCATCACTATAACTCCAAGGAATTTTCCGGTGAGCAGGTCAGTCTAGCCGAAGATATCTTTAAGCTGTTACTTAGGCAGGCGGAGGTAGAAGTACGCAAGGCACTTGCAGAAAATATTATGCATAGCCGTTCTGTTCCTCGGGATGTTATTTTGCCGCTAGCAAGGGATCTGGAAGAGGTCGCATTGCCGGTGCTGGAGTTTTCCGAAGTTATTACCGATGATGATCTGGTAGAGCTGGTGCAATCTACGGAGCAGATATCAAGGCATCTGGCAATAAGCAAGCGCAAGGAGGTTCCGGAGAAAGTCTCGGCTGCCCTTATTGACAAAGGAAATGAGCAGGTCGTGCATAGCCTTATTGAGAATGAAGGCGCGGAAATCTCCGAGGTCAGTTATAATAAGGCAGTTGATACTTTCAGGGAAAGTGAATTGATTGTCGATTCGATGATTACCCGCGGCTCATTACCTACTAGCGTTCTGGAACGTATGACTGTCAAGGTATCCGAGGCTTTACAAAAAAAGCTGGAGGAAAAATACAGTCATTCATTTAAGGATATAAATACGTTCTTCAGGGAAAGCGGGCAGATAGCCGCACTCAAGTTCATGAGCAAGCAGAAGATTGATGAAGAACTGATGGAACTTGTAGATGACCTTGAAGAAAGTGGTGATTTGGTAGACTATCTACATCCCGTGCATGGGAAATTAACGCAATTACTGGACGGGCTGGAGCAGATTGGACGTATGACTCCGCTTTCTGCTCTCACCATGGGGCACAGGGCATTATTTGAAATCAGCATGTCACGTATGACCGGTGTGCCATATTCCAATGTACGCAAGCTGGTTTCCGACCCTGATGCCGGCTTGAAGGCTCTATATAACAGGGCGAAACTGCCTCCCAAGATGTTTGAGGCGGTGCAGCTTATTATCATCGCTATCCGCGATATTGACCGTGAAGCGAAAAAGGATAGTACCAAAAAGGCCAGGGAGGATTTATTTGCTCTTATGAGACGTATAACCGATGATGCTAAAGGAAAAGATGTACCTAACCTGTCGCATTTCCTCTCCATTATATCAGAACATACAGAAGAGACTCTGGGTGAGTGGTAATATGAGGGTTCAGAGTCCGGAAGCCGGAGTTCGGAGTTCAGTGGGTTGTTATCCCAGAAGCTATATTTTCTCTGCATCTATTGATGCAGCTAAGAAAATAAGCTATGTGGGATCCAGAACGGAGCTAGCAGTTTGTTGTCATCCCGGCAAAAGCCGTACTTTTGCTATTTCGGGATCCATTTTTCAGAATCTTGATGATTATATAGCTATACTTTCAAAATACAAAGTCTGGAAATTACCATCAGGATATCGTCATTGGATAGATGGATGCTGAAACGAGTTCAGCATGACAGTGACGCTAGCACATAGCTGGATTCCACATCGTAAGACTCCTGACGGAAAATCGAAGATTTTCCTACTCGTCTAACGTCTGGAATGACATAATCTATTTCTATCAAATGCCAAAAATATTTATAATTACCGGGGAAGCTTCGGGTGATGCGCTTGGGGCAAAGCTGATGGCTGCGTTGAAAAGTGAGTTGCAGCACTCTCCCCCACCCTCTTCCGATGGCTTGCAATTTCACGGAATAGGTGGTGAGAGAATGCAGGCGCAGGAAATGCAGAGCATATTCCCTATGGAAGAGCTTTCACTTATCGGCTTTGTTGAGATTCTCCCGCATATCCCAAATATTTTCCGCAGAATCAACCAGACCGTAGAGGAAATTATACAGCTGCAGCCGGATGTAGTGGTTACTATTGATGCTCCTGCATTTTGTAACCGTGTTGCAAGGAAAATCCGTAAATATGAGGAGGCAAACAGTATAGCAGCGGAAAACCGGCTGAAGCTTATACATTATGTTGCACCGACCGTATGGGCATATAAACCGAAAAGGGCAGAAAAAATTGCGAAAATATATGATCATCTTATGGTATTGCTGCCATTTGAACCTCCTTACTTTGAACGGGTCGGGCTGCCCTGTACTTTTATCGGTCATCCTATAGTAGAGGAGGATATGGCAGGTGGCGACGGGACAGAATTTCGTAAGCAGAACAATATTGCAACCAATGCACCTGTACTTGCCCTGATGCCTGGCAGCCGCTCCGGCGAGTTGAAGCGCCTGTTGCCGATATTTGCCGATACTGTAAAAATACTTGCCGGAACAATACCTGAATTGTCCGTAGTGATTCTGTCAACCAGAAGATTTGAACAGAAATTGCAGGATGAAACCGCAGACTGGCCGGTGAAAGCCATAGTTGTATCAGACAAAACACAGAAAAAGCATGCACTGGCAGCCAGTGACGCAGCGCTGGTCAAATCCGGCACCGGCAGTCTGGAAGTGGCTATAGCCAGCGTCCCTATGGTTGTTGCCTATAAAGTAAATGGATTTTCCGCATGGCTGCTAAAGCGGATGATAAAGGTGAATTATGTCAATCTGGCCAACATCATTCTGGATAAAGAAGTTATCCCAGAATTATTACAAGAGCAATGTACTGCAAAAAATTTATCAGAAAAATTACAGGAATTACTGGAAAACAAGATTGCCCGCCAGAGCCAACTATCTCAAACAACGCCTGCCCTAGAACAGCTCTCCCATCCTGACATTACACCAAGCATCAAGGCCGCTCAAACCGTATTACAGCTTAGTTCTACTATCAAGTAAACCACCTTCCTAAAAACTTGCAGACGGATTGTTAGGCCACCAGATTGCAAGTACACAACTAGGATCTTTTTTACTCAGGTTATAAGTATTCAGTACTTTATGATAGCATTTTGGGTGATCACCCACTGCCCAAACTTTTCCTGAACGGGGTTTTTCATCATCACCAAGCTTCTGTTCCATTAACATCGCTTCAGCACCACTAAATATGTAACCATATAAATTATCCATATTGTTATATCCGCCAAATACAATACCATTGCCCACTATAGTCCCCGCACCACTATTCTCAAACCGTACAAACCATACCCCTGTACTTTTACCTGCCTTTTTTACATCTGTTTTCGGAATATTAACTCCCGGCACAACCTGTCCGCCAGACAATCCACCAATATAATGACCATCTATCATATCTGCCAACACAAGATGTTCAGCCACCCTGGTATCTTCCCTACGAGCGGGAATATCATCTACATATCCATTGCCATCACCATCTGCTGTTTCTCCAGGCCAATACCGAGTAGCTATGTGTAAGTCTCCCGGCAAATAATTATAGTAGTCTTGGAAGGTTATAATAGAGGATTTGAGTTCTTCTATCTGCTTAAGCGCAGATCTTAGTCTAGACTCTATTATCATCTCACGACCAAATAGGATGCCCCCTATCATAGCTCCAACAATTACTAGCACTACAGCCAGCTCTACCAAAGTAAATCCTTTATCATTTTCACATTTCTTCATTAAATAATACTCCTGTATTACACAGAGGAAATAGGTCGCCTGTACCTTAAACTCTAAACTCACTTGATAAGCTACAAAAATAACGAGTAAGAGGCAACAATTCTCTTTTGCCAGTTTTCATCCAGCAGGTGCTCTACTACTCTTCTTGCCTGAACATAGCAGTGGATTATGCCTAAATTGTGTTGTTTGGAAGATTTTTGAGCGGAATGAAGATAATTGCTGACAATTCCTACATGCTGCGGGTTGTCGACAAAACGGAACAAAAGTATATCGGCAGGTTTAATATCAGATAGTGGAATTTCTGTAAGGTGTTGCGATAACATCTCACGTAGAAAATTTCCATCAGGTTCACGGCTATAATCAGTACAGTCATACCGGTTTAGCGGGATACCGTTTTTGTCGGTGAGGTTAAGTTTTCTGGCAACACCCATAATCAGGCCAATACAGTCGCACCCACCTTTATGTTTACCAGCGCTACTTCTATCACCTGCCTTAAGCCTTCCCTGATGATGAAACCGTGTTCCGACCCACTCTCGCGCTTCGGCAATTATTTCCGTGCGGCTTACTGCTATGGAGTTACAATCCTCACCGTGTTCCGGCGGTTTTGAATATTTCATCGGTACCAGGGACATGTGGCTCACCACGGAAATTTATGACATTATTGAACCGGTTTTTGCAGGTATCGAAGGTTTTGTCGCATCCGGCAATAATCGAGTAATTATCGCCAATCTGCACATCATAGGCCATGGGTAACATCAATTCCATATCTCCACCCGCAGAAAAAACCTTAACCTCCATACTCAGCCCGTTATTATTCCCGCTGGTAAATGTAATCTTGCCGAAATCGAAGAATCCTGCCACTTCCGTGCGCCCGCTATCGGCAAATACACGGTTATCGGTAACGGAAGTAATTGTGCCGGTTTTAGTGAAAGGAGCCAGATCCACCCCGCATTTTATATCCCCCAGATTAGCCCGACAGGAAGGTGAGAATAAATCACCAATGGTTTTGGACAAACGCTGGGTAAGTCCGCGCACTTCTGCTATAAACTGCCCACGGCCGAGTGTAACTTCTCCAATCCAGCCACGGCGCAATTTTAAACTCCCCTGCGTCAAATCGGTATAATTCACTTGGAAAATCTCGATTTCCGCGAAGTCATATAGCCCCGCATTGATATCCTCATCGGTAATTGCACTGGAATCGAGCATACCTTCGATATCCAGGTTATCCACCGCCAGATCGGCACTATTCCTGATAGCGGTCGGGGTAAATCCTGTAGCGGCTTTATATAAAATGCTTTCAAAATTTATATCACGGTCATGGTCGGTAAAGCCCATTACCGTACCGTTAGTCAGGGCAAGCTTCCAGCAGGTAGCCAGTGTCACCACCTCCCCCGCCAGATGCATCTTCAGTTCATTCGAGATTGTTTTCATAGCTATATCTATATGTAGTTGTTTTTTGATAATAATATACTACAATCTATATGTTGGTAAGTGTGTTTTACTTATCGGTAGGAGGTTTGCTGTTGTTTTAGAGGAAACTGCTTCTAGAAATAGCGAATCCGTAACTAAACAACCTCAGCTATAAACTGAAAGATTGTAGAGCAGAAGCGGTAAAACAAAAACTCCATAGGGCGTTCCTTTAGAAAGATATTGTATGGACAACAAAAAAGCGACAATGTAGGGTTAGTTACTTCTGCAGAAAGTAGTAAAAATATGCCAAAAGTTATATTTAAACATGCAAACGGTAGGGTGCAGGAGGTGGAGGCTCCGGTTGGAGTGTCTGTGCTGGAGGCTGCGCATAGCAATGATGTTCCGATAGAAGGAGCGTGCGAAGGGTCACTGGCCTGCTCGACCTGTCATGTCGTAGTTGAGGACAAGAAGGTGTTCAAAAGCCTGCCGGAGGCTACCGAGGAGGAGGAGGATATGCTGGATCTGGCATTTGGTCTGACCCGCACTTCCCGCCTGGGTTGCCAGATTATCTTGACTGAAGAGCTGGACGGGCTTACACTGCTCCTTCCGGAAGCGACACGGAATATGATGGTGGATTAGGCTGTCATCCTGAATTTTATTTTATGATCTATTTCACAAGATTCTAGATTCTAGACTCTAACCACTAATACAGGAGAGAAATATGGGAAAACTGGTTAAAATATTACTGGTACTGGTTATTTTGCTAGGAGGTGCGTATTCCGGACTGTGGTTTTACCGTGCCGGACAGTTGAAGGAGCATGTGCAGAAGAACATAAATGAGGCAAAAACTGCCTCTACCATGGTTGAAGGAGCTGATTTTACAGTTAGCGATGTAGATGTAACCGGCTTCCCGATGAGTTTCGACGTGGTTCTGGGAGGAATTACCCTCAATGCAGACGTGGGCAAGCTCTCCGATATGCAGGGGATGAGCGAGGCGGAAAAAGCAGCGGAACTCAGCGCATTCAATGTTGACAAGCTGGATATTGCGGTTAATGGCAATCTGACGGTCAGCTTCCCTCTGTTTGCCAGGGAAATTTCCGTATATCTGCCGGCAGGGTACAGGTTTGATTCCGAGAAAAACGGCGAAAAAAGCAGCTTTGAGCTAAAATTCAGGAGTGAGCCGAAAATTACTGTAAATGGTAAGAAAATGCTGGCTTCATATATGCTCAATCCGGCCAATGATTTCGGACAGGGATTTAAAAAAGGCGATGTTATTATTGGTGAGGTGACAGGATTTGATTATCGTGATGCCGGCGGGGAATTTATTGATGCCACTAGCAATACCAAGTGGGTAACATATGAAGGTATGGATTTCGGTGGTAATTTCAAGGAACTGGCCCTGAATGAGAAGAAGGGCAGGTTCTATATGAATTTCAACGAGGTGTGGGGAAGTGACGAGTTCTACGAATGGGACCGTGAAAATACCATACGAGACATACATGCCCTTGCAGATCAGGCCAATGATATGGGGGATGATGTGGACGGCGGAAGCGCAGAAAATATATCGGCCAATCTGCGGGAATTGCTGGTTTCCTATGTCGACTACACAACCGAGATTAACAAGAAAAGCGGATCTTCCTCTGTAAATATCGATATTTCCGCACAGGGCAGTGATCCTATCAATATGGCTATGGGAGGCGGGAAGAAGAAGTTCAGCATTGATGTAAAACAGTTTGCGATGGCCAGCGATCTGGCGGCTATCAATAATGATGCGAAAATCACGATGAATGAGGAAGAGGACCCTATGCCATATGGCTACTTGCGGTTAGGAATGACCAATTACAGGGTTTTGTTCGATTATTACGTAACTCTGTATAACCTTGCGGTGCAGGCCAATATCCAGCAGGAGCTTATGCAGCATGGTATGTTTATCCCGATGGAATTAAGTGCGGTAACTCCAGAAACCATGGATAAATTCTATGATTTCCTCTCCAAGGTTGCGACCATAAGCAATGATGGAAAGGATATGGAAATGGTTTTCAAGCGGGATAAGGGTGGTGAATTCTATATCGGCGAAATGCCGGCAATGCAGGTGATGATGCTCTACGGCCAGACCTTCCCGCAGGAGGGTGTCGGTGAAGGTATGGGATACTGACAGACAATTATTAGTTCCATATAAACCGTGACAACTGTGTCCTTTGTTTTGTCTCCACCACAAAAACAAAAGGAGTCTAGACAAGCTTAGGGTGGATTTTTTGTTATGGGTCTGCCCCCTGACTTTTAATGAGTTAGGTGGGTAGTATGTGTGTGAAGCATTGTAAGTTAAGTAAAAAAGAGAAATTGGCAGACGACACTCCTACTGGTGCTAAAAAGCAAAAAATCGATAGCGGATCTATAAAATGCAAAACTGCCTGTTGCCGATATATCCAAACTTAAAGCAAAGGATTTAGTCGGAATTCCGTTTATGGTGGCTTTTGCTCTGCGTAATGCTGGATGGTGTTGGCATGCACCGATTATATGGACAAAGCCTAGTCCTATACCATAGAGAGTAAAGGGTAGCCCTACCATTGCTCACAAATATATCTGGCTGTTATTAAAAAGTGGGATCCCCGCCGCAAGCGGCGGGGAATTCAACCCGAAAGAGATTAAAAATTTTGAAGGAAAAATACAGGTTGCGGGGTGGCAGGTTTGGGGGGTGATACGTGGCATGATACATGAATTGTATAAATAATCACCATATCTGGCGGGGTTTTATGAAAAAAATTGCATTTTTCCTGAAAAAACTTGCTTCACTGTAATATAGCTGTAACATTTCTCTGGTATAACAAAGCCAAGAAGCAATAAGACATTATAAATATTGTGAATATAAAAGGTAAAACTGTAGACTCTAATCTATCTACAGAGCAAATAATAGATTTGCTCCAACGGCTTCCTAGTGGGTTTCGTACTCCTGCAACAGAAGTGCAAAAACAACGTGATCAACGTCTGAATACCCTAGAGAAAACTATAGAGTTCAAAGAAGCATTTAAAAGTCTGGAAGATTCAGAAAGACAGAAACAAGAATCACAACAGCATTTTGATGTGACCGCTCCATATCAGCCCAAAGAATTTATAGATAAAATGCAGGATTCTATAGAATCTCTGGAAAAAGCAGTTGGGGGGTGGCACAAGATTGGCCATCACCTAGATGTATTAAAAATGGGTGCGATACAATACCAAATGATTGTTATGCTTAACAGCTCAACAATTAATCAGGCAATCTTAGAAAATGCACAACAAATAGATGAAGGAAAAACAGATGAAAGCACAGTAATAAAAAAGGCAGAAACCGTAAGAAAGAATAGTTTGAATTTTTTAAGGGATAGGATCAATGATTCTTATAGAAAATTTGCCGCACCTGTAGATAAAGATGCGCATAGAGTGGCACAGGGGGAAGTTGGATATTCTGCTGATAAAAAAATTGGTGCAGACGATATTTTTGAGTCAGTTGCCGTTATTTTACAAGACCCCATTACAAAAAAGACTGCATTTATTAATGCAGACCAGCACACTACCTATGATAAAATTGAAGATGCACTTTCTCCTATGCCTCAAGGTCATAAATTAAAAGCTAGGTTAGTTGGCGCAAGAAAATCCGATAACTATTTATTAGATACGTCTGCAATTAATGTATTAGGTAGTGTTGTGACGTTTCTAAAAGAGCATAATGACATCGACGTTATTTCAGCCGACATTAGGAAATCTAATAATGACTTTCTGCCTGCTGTAACTGTCAATCCAGAAACTTTTGAGCTTGATTACAAAGTACCCGGCAAGGCTGGACCAAACTTAAAGTATCATTCTGCGCATTCTACATTTTATGTTTTTGAACAAGCCTCTGATTTTAGATCTAAGAACATACCAGTAGACTTTGATTTGACAATATCAAGAACAAGGGCACCTGTGTTGCTAGATAGTGTTAACAAATTAAATTATATGTGTTATTCTCTGACTTTTCAGGAGAATTTTATGGACAAGCGTTTATATCCGGTATCGCCGGAAGTATTCAGGAAGGAAGTTAAACCATTGATAGATAGTCATTATTCTGCGGCCGGGCGTCCCGCAAAAATCAGCGACTATCAGGTTTTCAATGCCATGCTCTACATTCTACGCACTGGAAATCCATGGCGCGATTTGCCCAAATGCTATGGGCCATGGCACACCATTTATACACGCTTCAAACGCGCATCCGACCGTGGAGTCTGGTGGAAGATCCTCATTTTATTGCAACAAAACAAGAGGTTAACCATGCATGTGGTGATGGCTGATTCCACTACTATCGCCTTTCACCGTCATGGCGGTGTCTCAAAAGGGGGCAGTATAGCAGGGGAATAAGCCGCGGAGGTGTGACATGCAAGTTACACCTAGCGATCACAGCCGATGGACATGTCGTTGAGGGCATGCTCACAGGAGGTAATGTTGCAGATATATCCGTCGCCGATGACTTGCTGAGTGATGTATATGGGTGCTATGTTGTGGAAGATATGGGGTATGATTCCGATTCGCATCGGGATTTTCTGCGGTCGCAAAACAATATCCCTGTTATTCCCGGGCGTAAGAACCGAAAAGCAAGTGTTGCCTATGATAAAACCTTGTACCGGTTGCGTAAGCGCATAGAAATGTACTTCGGAAAGTTGAAAGAAAACAAGAGGATTGACACAAGAAGCGATAAAAATGACTCTGCATTCCTCGGATTCATAGCCTTGGCTGCAATCAAAATTATATACAAATGGAAAATTTGTTAACAGTGGCTAGATAAAGGCAATGTGGAATTAATAAACAGATATTTCATAGAGAAAAATAAAGTTGTGTCTCACAATGACGTTGTTTTGCTGTTAGATAAATTACCATTCTGGAACCAAAGCCCAGAAGAGGTTAAGTGTATGCATACACTTAATACATTAGCAGCATGTGAAGAATACTCTAATACCATTAAGGGCTTTACTTCGCAGATTGCAAAGAAAACTAGTAGCCTGAAAGAACAGGGCATAAAGGTTGATGAAGAATCTCTAGAAGAAGCAATTGAGGCGCTTAGAAAGTTGCCAGTACACATTGGTGAGAGGGCAGAAGAAGCTAATAAAACGTTGTTAGATACTATAGATAATAAACTATTTAGGGTGGACTATGACAAGAAAGTTGCTTTAATCGACACAGATTCAATAGAAAGCTTTCAGTTTCCCGATCAACCATACTATCTTCTAGACCACTCAAAAGATGGAAATAAGAGTTTTCAGTGTGATATAAAAAAACCTTTTGTAAGCGAAAACACTTTAAAGTTGTAAATGATGAAACTTAATTTGATATTCTGAGTGTACTCTAACCACCCCACCAGCCACCCATCAAAAACCCTCTTGCATTCGGTGAAAAACTGTGTAGTATGCGCCTCCCTTGGGGGTTCCTGGAGGGTTACTTCAAGTTCCGCTATCATGGGATGCAAATAACTATTCTTACCACATGATAGCGAATTTTAAAAAACCACCTGAGAAAATCCACAGGGAACAGGAAAAATTCATAAGGATAATCAAGGATAATTAATGCCGTTATACGAAACAACATTCATCGCACGTCAGGATATATCCGCTCAGGATGCCGAAAAACTGGCCAAGGAATTTGCCGATATTATCAAAAAGGCTGGCGGTAAGGTCGTAAAGCAGGAATATTGGGGGTTGCGCTCGCTTGCATATAAAATCAACAAGGTCGGCAAGGGACATTATATATGGCTCGGAATCGAGATTCCTGGTGATTTTGTAACCGAGCTGGAGCGCCGCTATCGGCTGCATGAAGATGTGGTGCGCAGCCTGACTGTCAAGGTGGATGCGCTGCCAGACAAATCCACTCCGATGATGAAGAAAAAAGAGGCCGCATAAGGAAAAATCATGACACATCCGAGTTTGAAAAATAACGTATTTGTCAACCGTCCGCAGAAATGTCCGCTGTCGGCCAAAGGCGCGCCAGAGATAGACTACAAGGATATCGACCTGCTCAACCGCTATACATCCGAGCGCGGAAAGATTATGCCGACAAGGATAAGTATGATAAGCGCCAAAAAGCAGCGTCAGCTCGCAAAGGCTATCAAACGGGCGCGGATACTCGCACTCATGCCATATATAAATAATTAGTCATATGCAGGTTATTCTTCTGGAACAGATTAAAAAACTGGGTAATGTCGGGGATATGGTCACCGTCAAGGGCGGTTATGGCCGTAACTTCCTGATTCCAGGGAAAAAAGCGCTGCGTGCGACGAAAGATAATATCGCATATTTCGAGTCGAAAAAAGCCGAAATCGAAAAGGCTAATAAGGAAAAGCTGGCGGAGGCACAGAAGGTTCTTGGGAAAATCGGGGGTACGGTTGTATCACTGATACAACAGGCTGGTGAGGATGGGCGTTTGTATGGCTCGGTCAGTGCAGGTGATATCGCAAGGCAGCTCTCCGAGGATACCAAGGAGGAAGTTATTCGTTCGCAGGTTGTGTTGCATGCGCCGATAAAATATATCGGGGTGCATGATGTCGAGATTGATTTGCATGCGGAAGCAGTGGCGGTTGTGCATGTGAATATCGCCCGCAGCGGGAGCGAAGCCAAGGATGCAGCAGCGAAATTCGCCAAGGGCTATCGTGTAATGGAAGGACCTGGTGCGGAGACGGAGAAGGATGCGGCGGAGGAGAAGGGCGAGTCTGGTGAGGGGGAAAGTCAGGAAGTGGTTGCAAGTGCTGAAACGGCGGAGGCAGGCACCGAAGCAGCGGAAGCCGCAGAAGGCGAAGAAAACAAGGATAGCAAGGAACCCCATCCCGCAGAAGAGCCCGTCGCAGAATCCACTGCCAAAGACGATAAGGTAGAGAAATCCAAAGCAGAAAGCAAAAAGTCATAAAACCTCCCCCGCCTTATTTCGTTACTGCAATATCTCTAATTAGGGAGAAGATTCTTCTTCTGGCTGCCTCGTTTTTGATGTTATGGTAGTTTCTGACCAGTTGCATGGTTTCCTTTTCATCGATTCTGTCGACCAGATAACCTGTATCATCGGATTGTTCTATAGCCTCTGTGGGGCTGGCCAGGTTATGTCTGTGCATCCAGCTTTCTACCCCTTCAAAGAAATAACTGACCGGAACACCAAGAATCACGGAGAAATCATATAACCTTGAGCTTCCTATCCGGTTTTTCCCACGTTCATATTTCTGTAGCTGCTGGAAGGTTACACCAATTTTCTCACTCACTACTTTCTGGCTCAGACCGCAGATTGACCTCCTCTGCCGTAGCCGCCTCCCGACATATTTATCAACGGGATGCGGGGTTTTGGAATGTGTCTTTTCTTGTTTCATCACTATAAGCTACCTTGATTTGTAAAGATTAGATAAAAGTCTAAAAAGTCACGGAGCGTGACTCCACTGTCACTTATAAGTGCTATCTTTCCAAAATGCAACCTTTAGGAGATAGCATGAGTAAGCTGAATATCAGTGGGGACAGGGTACGTAAAAGAAGGCTGGAACTTGGACTAAAACAGATTGAAGTCTCTGTTGCTCTTGAAGAAGAACATGGTGTGAATATTAGCCGTACCAATGTTTCTGAAATAGAAAATGGCAAAAGGTGGGTAAAGGACTATGAATTACGTGCAATTGCAGCAGTCCTTGAAACGAGCTCTGATTGGTTGCTTGAAAACAAATGACAAAACACCACCCGTTCCTTTTATAGTGTTTTTACTGAAATGCTTGTTACCGCTTCCCCCTCCTGTCCTCCGTAGCTTTAGCGTAGAAGGATTGATTTCGCAAGATTTCTGGTGGGGGAAGTGTGAGATTCAATTCTGTTTGTCATGCTGAACTTGTTTCAGCATCCATGTTTCCTATGACGAAATCTTGATGATAAATAACCAGATTCTGTATTTTGACAAGTTATAGTCACAACTTGCTAATCATTAATGTTCTGAGAAATGGATCCCGAAACAAGTTCGGGATGACAGTGTCAAATCTCTAGTGGGGGAATACCAACAGCTAATAGCCACTACCTCATCATTCCCTCCCCGAAAATCTGGGAAACAAGTTTCCTCAGATTTTCTCCCCTCCCGCAAGCGGGAGGGGCACTTCCAGATTCTCGATTCCATATTCCAGATTCTATATTACACAAACGTCATATTTCCCCCATTTACAACCATATCGCTATTATGATATAATGTACTTTAGTAAAATTATGCGGTATTGGTGGTTTAACCTGAGATATTAACGTGCTATCACTCCCCCCTTGTGGGGGAGTACAAGAGCCAAGCCCCGTAGGGGCGTAGGCGATTGGTGGGGGGATGGAAAGAGTTTAGGAATATAGGAAAACAGGAATGCAGGAAATTTCTTGTATTCCTGACTTCCTGTATTCTTATTCTCTTCCTTACCCCCCACGATTCGACTGCGGGCTACGCCCTTGTCTCATCCGCTCCCCCTCAAGGGGGGAGCGGTAGGTATGATGTCTCAGGTTAAATCACTATACTCCCGCAAAAGTGAGGAAAAATGGACGAAGATAAAAAAAATACAGATATAAATAATCAAGTTTTGACTGAAAAACCCAGCCTTGCGCTTGAGGATGATATAAGGATGTACTCCAAGACACCTGTGGGGCTGATGATGTTTGGCGGTCTGTCCCCTGAGCAGATGAAGGATGCAAATCTGAAAGCCAAGGTTCATAATGATATTGATGAATTGAGAAAGGAAACAGGTGCATTATCTAACGGTTATGAGCCTGACCTGGATTACAAGCCCTACGACCCGAAGGAAGAACAACTTGACCGCACTTTGCGGGATCGTAAGGAACATTCTTACCAGCTTACAAAATCAGACGAGGTATTGGCAAAGAAAACCGAGCTTGACAAGGGCGACAGGCATGAGGCTGCGCAAGCCGGCGTTAACCTGGAAAAAAACGGTACATTATATGCCGGCGTGGCGGGGCTGTATCTGCTAGGAGAAATGGTAGCCCGCACTACCCCATCCCAGGGCAAGGAACGCGAACAGCAGCAAGGCCCTTCACCTTATTAGGCCCAATATCGTCCTGTAGAGCATTGCTATAAGCAAATTTAGTACAGAGATACTTTATAATTATCTGCTTTTGTTGGATAATTCGTCTCCCACAACAATCCATTGACAAAACCGCTGGTTTTCTACATTCTCTGCCTATGGTAAAAAAAAATGAGAATGCGGATGTGGCGAAGATGTCGTTTGAGCAGGCTTTGTCGGAGTTGGAGGGGATTGTACGTCGTCTGGAGCAGGGCGGGCAGAACCTTGATAGTTCAATAGCGGATTACAGCCGTGGTACTGCGCTTAAGAAACATGCGGAAAAGAAACTGCAGGAAGCCAGGCTCAAGGTCGATAAAATTATCAAGTCCGACAATGGCTCCCTGAAAACCGAACCGGTAGAATAACCCCACCGAACAGTCTGATTACGCAGGCTAACGGGCTGTCTTCTTCTGCAGGTCTTGCCTCTCTATTCTTCTTGTATGCTTGCCAATGACAGGTCTGTCTGCCAAGTCTTTTTCCCAGTTCTTTACCATTTTTGACAGAATCTTCGGAGGAATTTCATATTTTGCATTGTCCAGCAGATATTTCCTGCCCGCTTTACCAAGTGTTGAGTAAATCTCCTTGCCGTTATTATCGAGAACTTCTTTCGCATTTTCGCTTTCAAAGAGCTCCCGCAGTACATCACAACGATGAGCCTCCATCCCCTCCTGCATATCAACACCGGCCTCCTTGGCAATGGCAATGCCTTTTTCTATTGCTTCCGCATTCCCGCTCCCAAAGAGCCATCGGACTGCTTGATAACCATTATTCTCCAGTGCCTTCTTCATATCAACACCAGCCTCCTTGGCAATGGCAACGCCTCTTTCTATTGCTTCCGCATTCCCGCTTCTAAAAAGCATCCCAATTGCATAATAATCATCATTCTCCAGTGCCTTCTTCATATTAACACCAACCTCCTTGGCAATGGCAGCGCCTCTTTCTATTGCTTCCGCATTTCCGCTAAAAAAGAGCGCATTGATAACATTATAATCATAAGGCTTCAGTGCCTTCTCGACGATATCTTTTACTTTACCGCTTTCTGTAACCTGTTTTGATATACTAGTTAATTTCTCAATATCAGCGCAAACAAACGCATTTCGAACCTCTTCCCTTCTCAAATCAACCATCATTCAACCTCCGTGTGTCTTTTTATTTTCACTGACAAAATTACCATTAAACGTACCATACCAGAGAAATATGACAGAATTATGACAATGAAGCAATTTTTTTCACTTTTTTGCAATTATTTTTCTAAGCTATTGATTTAACAGGTAATTTTATCCATAAATATCCATATAATATTGTATAAAACCATAAAAACTTACGCAAAATCACGATAGACTATCATTTATAATATGATATTAGTGGGGATTCGGGAGTTTTGTTTACAGTGTTATTATATGAAAAACGTAATCGTAATTGGTTCCCAGTGGGGGGATGAGGGCAAGGGCAAGATTGTCGACTGGCTGTCCGAGAAAGCGGATGTGGTTGTACGCTTTCAGGGTGGGCATAATGCCGGGCACACGCTGGTTATAGACGGCACCGTATACAAGCTCAGCCTGCTGCCGTCGGGGATTGTACGTGAGGGTAAAATCTCGGTTATCGGTAACGGCGTTGTGGTCGATCCATATGCGCTGCTTGAGGAAATCGACAAGATCACAGCGCAGGGAGTCACTATTACTCCCGACAACCTTATTATCGCCGAGAATACACCTCTTATCCTGCCTCTGCATCAACAGATTGACAAGGCCTCGGAGCGGGATCTTGGTAGCAATAAAATCGGCACGACAGGCCGTGGTATTGGTCCTGCATATGAGGATAAAGTGGCGCGCAGGGCAATCCGTATGTGTGACCTTGCAGAGCCGGATATATTGCATGAGCGGCTTGCGGCACTGGCTGCGTATCACAATACATTGCGGCGCGGGCTTGGTGTTGAGGAGATAGACAGTGAGCAGCTTGGAAAGGAATTGCTCAGGATTGCCGAACGGATTACGCCTTTTATCAAGCCGGTATGGCGTGAGCTGGACAGGTTTGCAGCAGCGGGAAAACGTATATTATTCGAGGGAGCGCAGGGGGTTATGCTGGATGCCGACCATGGCACATATCCTTTCGTTACTTCATCGAATACGGTAGCGGGTACGGCTTTTGTCGGCTCGGGTGCAGGGGTGAGACAGGCGGAAATACTGGGGATAACCAAGGCCTATACTACACGCGTGGGCAGCGGCCCCTTCCCTACCGAGCAGGATAATGATATCGGCTATGGGCTTGGTGAGCGTGGCCATGAGTTCGGCACGGTAACAGGGCGACAAAGGCGATGCGGCTGGTTTGATACAATTATGGTTAGGCAAGCGGTAAAGATTGCAGGAATAACCGGCATTGCGCTTACCAAGCTGGATGTACTGGATAATATGGATATACTGAAGCTGTGTGTAGGTTATAAACATAACGGCAAGACTTATGATTATCTGCCTTCCTCGCTGAAAATACAGGCCGAGCTTGAGCCGGTATATGAGGAACATCCGGGCTGGCAGGCGGTTACGCAGGGTATACGCAATTTTGACGAACTGCCGGAGAATGCGGTGAAATATATTAAACGTATCGAGGAGCTGATTGAGGCGAGAATAACCGTAATCTCCACCAGCCCCGAACGTGAGGATACCATTTTGCTAGGTGATGTTTTTGTTTGATAAAGAATGTGGTCACTATACTGTCATCCTGGCAAAAGTATAGCTTTTGCCAGGATGACAGTATTAGCTAATTTTTCCGTGGCAGTGTTTGTATTTCCTGCCGGAGCCGCATGGGCACGGGTTGTTGCGGCCTACCTTGCCCCAGCTTGACGGGTCGGTCGGGTCGAGGTTTTCCGATGGCTGGTTTTTTACGACAGTACCTTGTGCCAATGCATGGGGGGGACTTCCGGCACCACTACCACTTGCATTATCACCGCCCTCATTCGGAGCCATACCGGCAAGAGCGGGATCATTACGGGTTTCGCGCATCGGGCGGGAGCGCTTGTCGAATACCGCAATGCCGCCGGAATCAGACTGCATTTCCATATGCGCCAGCCTTGTCACCACCACCTCACGCAGATGGTTCAGCATATGCTGGAACAGGCCGAACGCCTCCCTTTTATATTCATTGAGCGGGTCTTTCTGGCCATATGCCCGCAGCCCGATACCCTGCCGCAGATGGTCAAGTTGCAGCAAATGGTCTTTCCATAATTCATCCAGTGTAAACAGAAGCAGACGCTTTTCAATATCACGCATAATCCGTGCGTCATGCTGCCCCTGCTTGCTTTCAAACAGCTTGTTTATCTCCGCAGTAATCCGTTCGGCAAGCTCGTTCTCGGCGATTCCCTCCTCCTTAGCCCATTCGCTAACCGGCAGTGACAGTCCGAATATACGCAGCAACTCGGTCTCCAGCGATTCAACTTCCCACTGCTCGGCATAAGCCTTCTCGGGGATATGGCGGCTTATCTGCTCTTCCACAAGCTCCTCGCGCATTTCCCGCAAAGTATCCGACACGTCCTCCGCATCCATCAGCTCAAGGCGCTGCTCAAAAATAACCTTGCGCTGGTCATTCATCACATCATCATATTTCAACAGGCTCTTGCGGATTTCATAATTGCGTTCCTCAACCTTTTTCTGTGCACGCTCCATCATCTTGGTAATCATCGGATGCGCAACCGGAACACCAGGCTCTCCCATCTTGCCCAGAATCCAGTCCATGCGCTTGTCCGCACCGAAAATCCGTATCAGATCATCCTGCGTGGACAGGAAAAACTTGGTGTAGCCAGGATCACCCTGCCGTCCCGAGCGGCCACGCAACTGGTTATCAATACGCCGGCTTTCATGGCGCTCACTACCGATTACACACAGGCCGCCCGCTTCCTTCACCACTTCACGGTCTTTCGCAACTTCTGCATTAACTTTATCCTCTATCTTTTTGATTTCACTTTCATCCTCAACCCCACGACTTTTCTCCGCCAGCAGCATTTCCGCATTACCGCCAAGCTGGATATCGGTACCGCGACCCGCCATATTGGTCGCAATCGTTACCGCACCCGGCTGTCCGGCCTGTGCGATAATATAGGCCTCCTTCTCATGCACCCGCGCATTCAGTACATTATGCTTAACCTTCTCCTTTTTAAGCAGTTGCGAGATATATTCCGACTTCTCAATACTGGTCGTGCCGAGCAATACGGGCTGGTTGCGCTCCTGACACTCCTTGACCAGCTTTATAATCGCATCATATTTCTCCTCGGAAGTACGGTATATATCGTCATCGGCATCAATCCGCGCAACCGGCAGGTTGGTCGGGACTGAAACCGCTTCCAGACTGTAAATATCGGCAAATTCAGCCGCCTCGGTCATCGCCGTACCGGTCATCCCAGCCAGCTTGGGATATAGCCGGAAGTAATTCTGGAAAGTTATCGAGGCAAGTGTCTGGTTTTCATTCTGTATCGCTACATTCTCCTTGGCCTCCAGAGCCTGATGCAGCCCCTCGGAATAACGCCGTCCCTCCATCATCCGGCCGGTAAATTCATCAATAATGATAACCTTGTTGTCCTTGACTATATAATCTGTATCCCTGCTGAACAGGAAATGTGCCCGCAATGCCTGGTTAGCATGATGCACCAGCGACAGGTTATCCAGATCATAAAGGCTGGTATTTTCCGGCAAAACCTTATCCTGCGCCAGCATTTCCTCGAGATGATGAGTGCCGTCCTCGGTGAAGGTTATATTCTTTGACTTCTCGTCAATTTCATAATCCGCTTCATCTAGCCTTGTTATATATTTGTCCAGTGTTACATAAAGGTCGGTACGGTCCTCCACCGCACCGGAGATAATCAGCGGTGTACGTGCCTCGTCAATCAGGATACTGTCCACCTCATCAACAATCGCATAGTTAAACTCGCGCTGCACCATCTCGTCACGGCTGAACTTCATATTATCACGCAGATAATCAAACCCGTATTCATTATTGGTACCATAGGTTATATCTGCCCGATATACCTGCTGGCGCTCAATGTCATTCAGCTCATGCAGGATACAGCCAACACTCAGGCCGAGAAATTCATAAATCTGCCCCATCCATTCGGCATCACGCCTGGCCAGATAATCATTAACCGTAACAATATGCACCCCCTTGCCGGAGAGCGCATTGAGATAGGCAGGCAGAGTTGATACCAGCGTCTTGCCCTCACCGGTTTTCATCTCGGATATCATACCGCGATGCAGGATAACCCCGCCGACAAGCTGTACGTCATAATGGCGCTGGCCGAGAGTGCGCTTTGCCGCCTCCCGTACAGTAGCAAAGGCTTCGGGCAACAGGCTATCCAGCGACTCGCCATTATCTATACGCTGACGGAATTCATCCGTCCTCGTACGCAGACTACCATCCGAAAGCTTCTCCAGCTCCGGCTCAAGCGAGTTAATCTTATTCACAACCGACTGTAGCCGCTTGACATACCTGTCATTCGCCGAACCAATTATTTTCTTAAGTCCAATCATTAGTTATAGTTAATTCTAATAGGTTATTACGTCGTTATCCTTCGGACTCGTAAAATTCACGTACTAAAATGTACGCTAAAATTTTACTCACCTCGGCTGCCTAGTACTAACCTATTAGAATTAACTATAACGGGTTGTAACTGGAGTCTGGTGATTTGTAAGAATGTTATTCTGCGGCTTTTCTGGGCATGTTCATAATGAAATTGGCACCCTGCTCCCCGGCCACGAAATGCGGAACCGTACCGTCCCAAGCCTCGACCTGTTTAAGCTGAACCAGTAAAGGTGTCAAGGAAGCGTTGATTTTTTTGTAAGCCTCCGCCTGCGCTTCCGCTTCCTTCAATATCGCATATGCAGTAGCGTCAGCGGCAATTCGTTTCTGCTCTGATGATGCCTGTGCCTTGGTTACAACCTGAATCTTATGCGTATTAACCTCGATGGTTTTCTTTTCCTGCTGTTGCCTTGCCTGCATCACCTCCATAGCAAGCCGCTGTTCCTCCTGCTTGGCTTCCTGAACCTCGATAATCTTGCGTTTTACTACATCTGGTAAAATAACATTACGAATTGATACCTCATTAAGCGTCATGGGAAGCCTGTCAAACTTATCATCAAGTAGAGTACGGATTTCTGCTCCTATAGCCTCACGAGACTGCGCAAGATCCTCCGCGTCATATTTACCGGCTGCATCCCGTATAACACTGCGTAAAATAGGGTTGATAAGTTTTTCAAAATAATTGCGCCCGTATCCCTGAAGTATTTCACTAGCCTGCGTACGGTCCGGAGTAAACTGTACACTGATATCAAAACTCACATTAAGATTCTTCTTGTCCAGAACCGTTATAACCGGTTTTTTGATTACTCCTTCCTGTCCCCTTTCTTCTGCGCTGCCTGCATAATGGGCGGTTTGCAACTTTATATCAAAAATCTTTACAGTATCTGCAAACGGTATCTTAAAATGCATACCAGGCATAACTTCCTCATCCTGATACTTGCCGAAACGTGATAATACACCGACAGTACCACTTTCTACGGTGTAAAACGACAGCCACAGAGTTGTAAATATCAGGAATAACAGCAGAACTACGAACAGCTTGTGCCCCATATTTTTCGGCGCCCTGTAATCCCTGTATTGTCCGGAATAATTTTCCTTGTCATCTGACATAATTTTCACTTGCCATTAATTTAATGAATTGTAGGCAAAACCTACGTCCAGAAGAAGAAGCCTTCCCTGAATAAATGGCCGACAACCTCGCATCCCGAGAGCAGTGGTACCATCAGCAATAACAGCAATATCCCCAGTGTTTTCATAGCTGTATGCTACCCAGCTATCCATGACATGTCAAGTTTATTGCTATTTGCTGGTTTATCGTATAACAGAAAAAAATGTATAATCGGATTAAAAAATGCCGCTGATTTTTGCATTGATGATATTAACATTTGGAGTGCTGATTTTCGGCATACTCACCATGGCCAGTAATAGTGCCAGCGCAGCTGCGGATAATAACGACAGCAAACCCGTCACAGACAAGGAGAAAAAGCGCCAGTTACGCAGCAACAAACTGATGGTTGCACGTATAGTAATGCAATCACTGACTATTTTAATGTTGTTTTTACTCTTCGCTTTGGGTAGGTAATGTCATGCTGAACTTGTTTCAGCATCCATTTTTCCAATGACGGAATCTTTATGGTTGATGGACGAGTTTTGTATTTTGAAAATCTCCGTAGTAACTTGTCAATAATTTAGATTCTGATAGATGGATCCTGAAACGAGTTCAGGATGACAACCATGTAGCAATAGACAAAAACATGACAATAAAAGTATTAGTCCCCGTTAAACGGGTTGTTGATTATAACGTCAAGGTGCGGGTCAAGCCTGACAATAGCGGTGTTGAGACGGCCAATGTCAAGATGTCGATGAACCCGTTTGACGAAATCGCCGTTGAGGAAGCGATTCGCCAGAAGGAAGCCGGCAAGGTTTCCGAAATCGTTGTGGCAACTATCGGCATTGATAAATGCGATGAGGTACTGCGTACTGCGCTGGCGATGGGGGCTGACCGCGGTATTCATGTCGAAACCGATGCGGAAATCCAGCCGCTTGCTGCTGCGAGGATATTGCAGAAGCTGGTGGAACAGGAATCGCCACAGCTTGTTATTATGGGCAAGCAGGCGATTGACGATGACAGTAACCAGACAGGGCAAATGCTGGCGGGATTACTGGGCTGGGCGCAGGGTACTTTTGCTTCAAAGCTGGAGCTTTCCGATGATCAGGCCGATGTTACCCGTGAAGTTGACGGCGGGTTGATGAGTATACGTCTGAAGCTTCCTGCAGTTGTTACCACCGATTTGCGCCTGAACGAACCACGTTATGTCGCTCTTCCCAATATAATGAAAGCGAAGAGCAAGCCGGTAGACAAGAAAACTCCCGATGAGCTTGGGGTTGATATCACTCCCCGCCTTGAAACCCTGAAAGTCGAGGAACCACCCAAGCGCCAGGCCGGAATCAAGGTGGCCGATGTCGAAGAACTCACAGACAAGCTCAAAAACGAGGCAAAGGTGATCTAGCACATATAGAACATGCTTGAATTTTCGAAATGGAAGATAGGTTTTGTATTGGGGGTATGCCTGCTTGGGGTATATCTTGCGGTGCCTAATTTTCTATCCGAAGAAACCCGTAAATCTTCCGTAATTTCTGATAATACTCTCAAACTGGGGCTGGATTTGCAGGGCGGTTCCTACCTCCTGCTGGAAGTTGATTTTGATAACTACTTACAAGATAGATTAGAAATTTTGGAAGATGATGTACGTGACCGGTTACAGGGTAAAACACAGAATGGGAAAGATGAAAAAATCGGCTATAGAGGACTTGCAGCAACAAAAAATCAGATACGTTTTTCCCTACGTGATATTTCTGATATCAGCAGAACCGAAGAACGTTTTTCAGACATGAAGATAGATATAGACTTAAATATCACTACTGAAGGTGAAGCTACGATTTCGTATAGAGACGAATATCTGAAAAAAATGCGCAAGGATGTTGTCGGGCAGTCGATTGAAACCGTGCGCAGGCGGGTGGATTTAACCGGCACCCGTGAGCCTATAATCCAGCGTCAGGGAGATTTACGGATATTGTTGCAGGTACCGGGGCTTGATGATCCGGGAAGATTAAAAGAGCTACTGGGTAGAATGGCTAAAATGAGCTTTCATCTTATGCATGAAGATACTCCATATCTAACTGCTAAAAAGAAAGCTCCACCCGGACACATGCTACTTGAAGGATACAGTACTCCAGCAGAAGGGGAAGCAAAACAATATTATCTTGTAAAAAAGAAAGAAGAAGTTAGCGGTGACTCCCTGGTGGATGCCAGTGCGGCTTATGATGAATATAACCGTCCGGCGGTACGCTTTCGTTTTGATACTGTAGGAGGAAAGAAATTTGCAAAAATCACCCGTGAAAATGTAGGAAAACCGTTTGCTGTTGTGCTTGATGACGGCACTAAAGAAAAAGGCTCGATAAGAAAAACTCTTCCCAAGGTATTGACCGCGCCGAATATTAATGAGCCGATTCCGGGCGGGACGGGTATAATCACCGGTAATTTTACAACACAGGAAGCCAATGATCTGGCGCTGTTGCTGCGCTCCGGTGCACTGCCTGCACCGCTTAATATTGAGGAAGAGCGTACAGTTGGCCCCAGTCTGGGGCAGGATTCGATAGATGCTGGTAAGGCCGCTTCCATGCTGGGTATAGTGCTGGTGGTGATTTTCATGGTGCTGTTTTACGGGTTGTTCGGCCTGTTTTCCGACATTGCATTGCTGATAAATATCGTGCTGATTATGGCGGTATTGTCGTTATTTGAGGCTACACTTACATTGCCCGGAATTGCCGGCATTGTACTGACCATGGGAATGGCAGTGGATGCAAATGTGCTGATTTTCGAGCGTATTCGCGAGGAAATCCGCAATGGCCGTACACCCTTTGCCGCTACCGATTACGGTTTCCGGCAGGCATATAAAACCATCGTTGATTCTAACCTGACTACACTGATAGCCACTTTGCTGTTGTTTATTTACGGTAGTGGTCCGGTTAAGGGCTTTGCGGTTACATTGTCGGTGGGGATTGTTTGCTCGATGTTTTCGGCAATTTTGCTCACCCGTATGCTGGTTGTATTATGGCTGAAGAAAACCCGCCCGAAAGCCCTGCCGATTTAGGAAGTATTAAGTGTTGAGTCTCTTGTGGTTCCCACTCAGCACTCAATAGTTGATAAAAATAACAATCAATAACAATAAATCTGAGCAGTGTAATGCAAAATAAGTTATTTATAATATTGCTTTAACACTTTATATATCTAAACAATAATATTGTTCTAAAACAACAAGTGCTCATCATATGTCGTTGAAGTATGAACTGCAAATCAATGCTGATTGACAAAATTTTTAAACTCCTGGCAAATTACGCAAATTTCCTGTGTACTATTCTGCTGCAATGTAGTAATTTACTGTTTACTATGTCAGTGTAACCATATAGGTTTTACGTTAATAATTTCCAGGAGGGAAACATCACATGACCATAGACTTCGAACTTCCGCAAAAGCAAACATTAAAACCGACAATCACCGTATTCGGAGTGGGTGGTGGTGGCTGCAATGCGGTTAACAACATGATTGCATCCAATCTTGAGGGAGTGAATTTTGTTGTAGCCAATACCGATGCACAGTCACTTGACCAGTCGCTTTGCGAGAGCCGTATACAGCTTGGCGAGAATATAACGCAGGGGCTTGGTGCTGGCTCATATCCCGAAGTTGGCAGGGCTTCTGCCGAAGAGGCCGGTGAGGAGGTTCTGGATTTTCTGCATGGGCGCAATATGGTGTTTGTGACTGCAGGAATGGGCGGTGGCACCGGTACGGGAGCAGCACCGGTAGTAGCGCGCATTGCCCGAGAACAGGGGATTTTGACCGTTGGTGTGGTAACCAAGCCGTTCCATTTTGAAGGTACGCACCGTATGCGGGTGGCCGAGCTTGGCATACAGGAATTACAGAAATTTGTTGATACGCTGATTGTGATACCCAACCAGAACCTGTTTCGTGTTGCTGACAAGGGGACGACTTTCAGGGATGCGTTCAAGCTGGCGGATGAGGTACTGCATTCAGGTGTTCGCGGGATTACCGATTTGATGGTAATGCCCGGCCTGATTAACCTTGACTTTGCCGATGTGCGCTCGGTTATGAGCGAGATGGGCAAGGCGATGATGGGAACCGGTACGGCTGATGGTGAGAATCGTGCGATTGATGCGGCCGAGGCGGCAATAGCTAACCCGTTGCTGGATAATGTTTCGATGCATGGTGCCCGCGGGGTGCTGATAAATATCACCGGCGGTATGGATATGACCCTGTTTGAAGTTGATGAAGCGGCGAATCGCATTCGTGAGGAAGTTGATCAGGAAGCCAATATTATTTTCGGTTCGGCGTTCGATCAGGAAATGGAAGGCAAGGTTCGTGTATCCGTGGTAGCGACCGGTATTGATTCCGAGATTGATTATGAGGATAGTAACGAAGCGGTAGCAAGTGCTCCTCCACAACGGCAGAATTTTGCTGTCGGAGGAGGTTTCGGGCAGAACAGCGCGGCGGCAAAGGCTGATAATACAGAAACCAAACCCTCCTATCTGAATATCCACAACCCGGCAACATCTGTGGATGAGGAAAATGCAGACAGTTCCGGTGGCGACTTTGTTGCACCGGCACCGGTTGAACCAAGGCGACGTCCGGAGGTTGCTTCTGCTGCTGCTAACGATACGTTCCACCGGCAGACAAATACATCAGATACGGAACAGTATACGGAAGAGAATAAAAATGACAGCGATATAGATGAGGCCGGCATCCCTGCCAATCTGTTTGATTCACTGGAGAAAAAACGCTCGTCCGGTATTTTTGGCGGATTTTTTGGCGGCAAGCCGGAATCTGCCGGTGCAGAGAGCGATAATCGGGAGAAAGAATTGGTAACTGCCGGCGGTGGCGGTGATTATTCCGAACAGGCAATTGCACCGGCGGGCAAGCGTAATGGCTTGGGCGGGTTGTCCGATGGTTCCGGCGGTGATGCAGATGATGAAGGTTTTGCGGGAGTTGGTGATTCTGCGACCGGTGATGTCGGAGGCACCTCTGCCAAAAGCGAAGATGAGTTGGACATCCCGGCATTCCTGCGGCGTAAGTAGACGGGCAGGAATATGGATATGTCATCCTGAACTCGTTTCAGGATCCATCAGGCAAAATAAGAAAGATATCAGTTTATCACCAAAATTACCAAAATGCCACTATACCAACATAAATAAACTAAAAGCCGGTCATTGGAGAATATAGATCCTGAAACGAGTTCAGGATGACAATATTCTGGTTCCAACCCCACTGTAAAAATGTTCAAAGGCTCATACACAGCGCTGATTACGCCTTTCAAGGACGGTGAAGTTGACTGGCCGGCATATGAAAAACTGGTTGAATGGCAGATAGAACAGGGCACCGACGGGCTGGTTCCTTGCGGTACTACCGGAGAGTCGCCGACTTTAACTCATGACGAGCATAACCAGGTTATCGAGCGTTGTGTGGAGGTTGCTGGCGGTCGGGTGAAAGTTATGGCCGGCACCGGTTCCAACTCCACATCAGAAGCGGTTATGATGACCCGCCATGCACAGGAGGCCGGTGCGGATGCAGCGCTGGTTATGACGCCATACTATAACAAACCCACACAGGAAGGGCTTTACCAGCATTTCAAAAAAATACATGATGAAAGCGATATACCGATAATTTTATATAATATTCCCGGTCGTTCGGTGGTTGATATAAAGGATGAAACCCTTGCCCGCCTGATTGAACTGCCCAGAATCAAAGGGATAAAGGACGCAACCTCCGATTTGCAACGCCCGCTTTCCCTGGGTAAAATGCTGGATGGTGTACGGGATGATTTCAGTCAGCTTTCCGGTGAGGATGCAACCGCAATTGATTTTAACAAGAATGGCGGCATCGGCTGCATTTCGGTAACGGCGAATATCCTGCCGAAATTATGCGCCGAACAGCAGAAACTAAGCCTGTCAAGCGATTTTGACCAGGCATTTGCGATACAGGACAGGCTTATGCCGGTGCACGATGCAATGTTTTGCGAAACCAGCCCAGGCCCGGTGAAATACGCTGCCAACCTGCTTGGATTATGCAGTGGTGAGTTACGCCTTCCACTTGTCCCTCCCTCCGGTTCCAGCAAAACCGCAATAAAATCCGCACTGGAAAAAATCGGCGCCTTGTAACCTGCAATTAACCAATGTTAACAAATTTAAACTTTACACTGGAATTTTTTACGATTTCGGGTTATTAGATATGTATATCTGCCATATGGCATGAGGTTTTCATCACAACGTAACTGTACAAAATTATGACTGAAAATAACGCAGAAGATAAAAATAAGGATAACGAGGATTCCAAACAGGAAGAGTCGAAAGTTATAGATTATAGCTCTGCCGATAAGCCTAACAGGCCGCTATATTTTGCATTTGCGGTGACATGGGTGGCAATCGCATTGGTCAGTGTGTATTTTTCCAACTGGCTGAATGCACTAAGCAAGCGTGGCGGTGGGGAAATCGGCACGAGTGTGGGAACGCAACTGGAGGATATTGCTGATAAGCTGGATACGCTTGAAAAGCAGGTAGAGGCGAATAAGGCTTATATTTCAAGGATTAGTGTGCTTGAAGAGGCGATAGGTAACCTGCCGGATGAGTTGCCTGCAACCCCGGAAGTTAATGAAGTGGTTGAAGATAATGAAGCAAACAAGAAGAAAATAACGGAAATTACTGAACGGGTAGCAAAGCTTGAGCATGAAAAAACACAGGCTTCCGAAGGAAAGCCGGAGGATAAAATTGACCTCGATTCCCTTGTAATTACGGTAGCAAATCTGCGGGAGCGGGTACAAAAGAATCTTTCTTACCAATCAGATTTAACCCTGATAAAAAAGTTAAACCCAGGAGATAATATTTTGCTGGAACATATTGATTCCCTGGAGAAAAACCTTGAAAGAAATGTCCCTACGGAAAGTGAATTAAAAAGCGGATTTGCCAAGATTGCCGATAATATAGTTAAAGCGTCACAGGATAAGAAAAAGGAAGGTTTCTGGGATGACGCCAAGGATTTGCTGACCGATCCGGTGACTATACGCAAGGTTGGTGCCGGCGTTGAAGGGCAGGATACCGAGGCTATCGTTGCCCGCGCTGAGGCTATGATTGAGAGTGGCGATTTCAGAGGAGCGGTTAAGGAGATAAATGGACTTGAAGGTGAGCCTGCTAAAATAGCCGAAAGCTGGCTTGCGGATGCTGGGCTTTTCCTGGCGGTTGAGGAAAATTTTTCTGCGCTTTATAACCGTGTTACCCAGCTTTCTGCCGGTGAGATTCCTGAATCGCAACTGCAGCCGCAAAGCGGTACAACTACGGATACACAGGAAGATGAGCCCTTGCTTGAGTCCGAGAATGAGCCTTCTGCAGCACCTCCCGCTAAGTCTGAAATCGAGGAAAGTGAGATTGAAAATAACGAATCTGAAAATCCCGAACCGGTGGATTCTCCATCACCAGAGCAACTTCCCTCCATATAAATATTGACAATTTGCGAGGTTTCCTTATTCCTTTTGCGGGGTGTGGGTTTTGCTGGCTTTTTGGCCTTTACAAAAGTGAGATAAACTTAGGAGAAAACATGAAAAAAATACAGGAAACTATTGAAAAAGCATGGGATAAACGCGACCAGGTAAATGCGGAAACTACCGGTGAGGTACGTGGTGCGGTACATGAGGCGCTGAACGCCATGGATAAAGGTGAATTACGTGTTGCCGAAAAACAGGATGATAAATGGCAGGTCAATGAATGGGCAAAAAAGGCTATCCTGCTTTCGTTCCGGCTGAACCCCATGCACCTTATGGGTAATAGTCCTTCGGCAAATGGTACCGAATCTTTCTGGTATGACAAGGTTGAGCCGAAATTCCTGGGCTGGGATGAAAAAGCGTTTAAAACAGCCGCTTTTCGTGCGGTTCCGGGATGTTTCGTCCGTCATTCCGCCTATATAGCCAAAAATGTTGTGCTGATGCCGAGTTTTGTTAATCTTGGGGCCTATATTGATGAGGGTACTATGGTCGATACCTGGGCAACCATAGGTAGCTGTGCGCAGATTGGTAAAAACTGTCATATTTCCGGTGGCGCTGGGATTGGCGGTGTTCTGGAGCCGCTACAGGCCGGACCGGTGATTATCGAGGATAACTGTTTTATCGGCGCTCGCAGCGAAGTTGCCGAGGGGGTAGTGGTCGAGGAAGGCTCGGTATTGTCAATGGGTGTGTATATCGGTGCCTCCACCAGGATTATCGACAGGGAGAGCGGCAAGGTCAGCTATGGCCGGGTACCGGCATATTCAGTGGTAGTTCCTGGTACGGTACCAGATAAAACGCCGGATGCACCTTCGCTATATGCGGCGGTAATTGTCAAGCGTGTTGATGAAAAAACCCGTAGCAAAACCGCTGTAAATGAGTTGTTGCGTGACTAATCACAAAACCAACTAAATTACTTGGTTTTTCCTTTGCAGTATGATTTTATCATGTTATATTATAGCTATATAATAACCCCATAATAAAAGGCAAAAAATATGGCTTACAGCGAAAGAGTTTTAGATCATTATGAAAATCCACGTAATGTGGGTAGTATGGATAAGGATAATGCCAATGTCGGTACCGGCCTTGTCGGGGCACCAGCTTGTGGTGACGTGATGAAATTACAGATAAAGGTGAGTAATAACGGGATTATCGAGGATGCAAAATTCAAGACATTCGGCTGTGGTTCTGCGATTGCATCCAGCTCGCTGGCAACCGAGTGGATTAAGGGCAGGTCGGTCGATGATGCGGAGGAGATAAAAAATACCGAGATTGCCGAACACCTGTCCCTGCCACCGGTAAAAATCCATTGCTCGATGCTGGCCGAGGATGCCATAAAATCCGCCATCGCCGACTACAAGGCGAAACATGAGGGATAGAAATTCTGATTATCAGATAATCTGATTATCGGATTATCAGTAAAATGCAAGCACCGATTACCATAACAGATGCAGCGGCGGAGCAGGTCAGGAACCTGCTGGAGCAGCGGGGCAAACCATCCGAAGGGGTGCGTGTGGGCGTAAAGAAAGGCGGCTGTTCCGGGCTGGAATATGTCATCGAATATGCCGATGATGTGCAGCAATTCGAGGAAATCATTGAGGATAAAGGCGTAAAAGTACTAATCGACCCGAAAGCGATTATGTATCTGATCGGCTCCGAGATGGATTTTATCGAAAACAAATTAAAATCCGGCTTTGTCTTCAACAACCCCAATGAAAAAGGCAAATGCGGCTGCGGCGAAAGCTTCCATATCTAGGTTCAAGAGGCCAAGCTACGTAAACAAGGCCAACCGATTCTCTATATTAACTAATGTGGAATTCGGCATCTGCAAGAGCAATTTCAGAGGGTTTTATCAGGTCACAATTGGTCACTTGTACAGAATGAAGCCTGCCATCCAGTGTGCGTTCCCAAAAATTAAGAAACTTCATCAATATCGGAAAATCGGGATTTAGATCCATATCCTGCCATATATATTCCTGTAATAAATTTGGATAATCAGGCATAAAATATAGGATTTCAGCTGTGGTAAGCCGGTACCCTTGCAGCATTAGTTCCATCTGTTTTTTCATAATGTGCCCCTATCTGGTGAACCGCTCCCTATCAGAATACCTATTCTTATTATATCATAAAATCAGGGGATATTCGACAGATTTTATATCTGTAAAGTGCCTCAGAAAAGAACATGGTAAATACATATACGCATTTACTAGCTCTCAAAATCTTTTTTCTTCTGCTCAATATAATTGAGCAAGTCTTTGGCAAACATACTGTTGGGGAAATCGGCGATTACCTTTTTGGCTGCCTGTTCGGCAGTATCAAAATCACCACGGGCAACATTGGCATACATACCGCGCAGGCTTGATTCGGCTTCGTATAATGCTTGCTCTTCTACTTTCTTCAAGGCTTCTTCACGGGCAGCTTTTTCCTGCTGTTCTTTGTGGAGACGTTCGGCTTCCGCTAGTGCCTTGTCTTTCTCCGCCTGCTGTTGCTGCTGTGCTATTCCTGCACGCTCTTGCTCGGCTGTCGTACGGCTTGCTGCTATACTCTCAGAGAGGCGGTCCTGACCAAAACTATCTTCCCTCATATCTGAAGGCTCCCTTGTTTTACGTGAGCTATCTCTTTTTGGCTCTGATGACACAGACGAGGTTGGCGGTGAAGGTTCTTCAGAAACATTGCTGGTTATATCCGGATATTCAGCAGCAGAACTCTCACCTGTTCTGTTGTAATATTCCTCTCTTGCAACTGCATCTTTCATTTTCTTCATTGCTGCATCTTCTTCCTGTTTTTCCTGCTCACGTTTTTTCTGGCGCATACGCTCACCCAGTATACCCTGTTCGTTCAGCAATGTATTTTCTAGCGAATCTATAGGCTTACGGTTCCTGGCCAGCCAGTCATTTTCTCCACGTTTCCTGACAACCTTACGAGCAGACCGCTTCAACGTATCATTCATTCTAGCTGTTCTGGATGGCCCCGTTCCATCAGCACGTTTTTGCGTATTGCTTGCCCCATATGCCCAGTCGCTGGCCTTTCGGGTGCCTATATCTGCAGCCATAAACGCACGGTTAACAGAAGCCTTGGCTGTCCTTCCTGCCCCCATAATTGAGCCTGATATTGTTGTAAAACCACTCATTCCATCAGATTCGGTATAACCGGGATCACGGGCACGCAAAGCCATTTCCCTTTGACTCATTGAACGCCCGGTCAATGCAGGCGGGCGGATATTTTGCCACCTGGTCAGAGAAGCAACAAACGCCGGAATCTTTTGCAGGAACGACGCCGCAACTATGTTTAATATCAGCCATGCTAGCACAGTTGCAAATACAGTCCATAGGAATACTCGCCATTCCGGCCAGGGAGAAGGCCCACCAAATATGCTAATCCATGTCAGTGGGTGACATGGATTAAGTATTGACGGCACTTTTATACTAAGGTTGCTGAAAGGCATAGAGCAATCAATAAATACAAGCCCTCCACCGGTTGCTGCCTCAAGATTGTTCCTTATAGACTCCATGAGACCATTTATGTTTGTAGCCTGACCTATAACAAATACAAATCCAAGTATTACCAACGGTTGTAATGTATATGAAACTACTGACGCAAACCAGCCCTGGAAAAGCGGTCCCGTGACTTTGGGAAATATCAGGAATGCAACAAATAACGGGGTAAACATCAACAGGAATGTCATTACGATAAAGGCGGTGAGGTAGCTAACTAATACCCATATAATAAGCCTTATCATCTCCAGAATGCCAATCAGGATCATAAAGCTTATGAGCATCCCCGGTCCGAAAAACAGGAACATAATTGCAAGTCCCCCAAGCCCTATCAGCTTTTCATATCCAAGAACCGCTTCGAATATACGGTCCATATAAGCAAACACCGTGGCATTCGTATCCGGATTGGCCGAACCTTCCGCCAGAGGGTTTTCTGGGAGTCCAGTAGAATCCACTCCCATCAGCAATAGTGAAAAACTGTTCAGAAATTCAAGAAAGAACTGGTATATATAGACAAAAAACAGGTCAGCGTTTGTAACAAAGAAATAAATGATTATCAGTTTTACCGCGCGCCAGCCAGCATCTCCAAGACTATGGTTGCCAATACCCATCAGAAGTGCAACACCATAAAGCATGATGTACAGTATTAGTATTGTATCTATGATGGGTATAAAGTTGAGGAACAGGCTGCAATATACCCGGAACATCGAGTGTGATACAATGGTTTGCACCATGCATATGGTGCCGGAGATCATATTAAACCAATTTAATTGGCAGTCGGCAGCATCGGTACGCCAATCGCCGGAACCGGTCTTGGCAAGGCCATAGCCACCGTCAAAACCATCAGCCGTAACACGCGTAGCAGGAAGGCCAGTACTTGGAACTGTATCACCTGCAGCAATACATTCCGCTGCATGTGCCGTATCAGGTAATATAAACAGCAGGCCAATAAAAATAAGGATAATTTTTGCATTAATTTTATGCATTTTATTACTCAAATGCCTGAGTTTCCATAGATATATCCGGAAGATAGCAAACCTCCACCGCTTGCGGGGGAGGCAAGGAATTAGTCTGTCATCCCGAACTTGTTTCAGGATCCATTTTTCAGAACTTTGATGACTGGCAGGTTGTCACTACACTTATCAAAATACAAAACCTGATATTTTTACTATCAAGATTCCGTCGTCGTACTAATGGATCCTGAAACAAGTTCAGGATGACAGGCATATAAGCCTTGTCAAATAACAAACAAAATCCCCTTATTCCAGATTCTAATTTCTAGTTTCCAGATTCCAGTTTCCTGCGAAACACCGGCAACCACTGTTCCGGAGCCTCTCCTGCCTCCAGTATAGCACTTTCCATCGCAGAAATCTTCTCTTTTGTTGCAGATAATACGGAAAGTTCAAAATCCATCCCGTCCAGGTTCAATTCGGCTATCACCGCATCAATATGATGCTTGAGCAGAAACTCCCTGTATTCCGCCTCCATATAGCTCAGTGCGGCAAATTCCCGCTTGCTCATCCCGAAAACTTCCATATATGCCTTGCTCGGTTCGGGGTTGGGCAGGAATATCTGGGTTTCCACCTTGTCCGCCAGAGTCCGTGTAATCGAGCTTTCATGCGCATAATCAACACTTTCTGTGGCAAAAATCACTATTGCATTATGTGCCCGCAGACTATCCAACCAGTCGCCTAGATATGGTGCAAACACAGGGTTGTCCACCAGCTTCCACGCCTCATCGAGGACAATAATTGTAGGCGACCCGTCCAGCGCATAATATATACGGTGCAGCAGGTAGTATATAGTTGGTATCAGCGGGGTTTTGTCCTCTACCAGATGGGTCAGCCCGAAGCCATGTACTGAGCCGTCATTTGGGTCAAACATATCGGCCGGATTATCAAAAATATGGGCGTATTTACCGTCTCCATACCATATCTTCATCCTGTCACCCAACTCGCTTTCACTTGCAGGCCAGAAGCGGGGAATAATATTGGAAAGCCTGCGTTCTTCCGGTGCAAGGCTAAAATTGAAATCCACCACCTGCTCCAGCCTGGTTTCATCCACTTTTTCTCCGGGAAATACAGCAGTTATCAGATATTCAAACCAGTTATAAAGGAAATCATGATTTTCCTCGGTATTAGGCAATAACAATGGGTTAAACCGTATTAGAGTCTGCTCGGCATTCCGCAGAACACGGTTATATTTCCCGCCGATTGCCCGCAGGAAAATCTCCGACCCGCGCTCATGGTCAAAGAAAAACAGCCGGTTATTGAATTTCCTCGTCTGCGATATAAGGAAATTAAGCAGTACTGTTTTCCCTGCACCATGCGGCCCGATGATAAAAGTATGGCCACTATCTCCATAATGGAAATTGAAGAAATATGGTGTGCCGGCAGCGGTATAAAATACGGTCACCGCATCCCCCCAATGATTGTCTTTCAGTTTGCCGGCAGGGAAATTATACAGCGAGCTGTATCCGCCGATACTTGCGGTATTCACCGGATGCAGCCGTTTGAGAAATTCGAAATTACCAGGTAATTGCGCCCAGTAGGAATCCTCGATAAAAATATCCTCCCTGATAACAAGAACCCCAAGCTCGGACAACACACCCAGCATGGTTTTTACAGACGCTTCCAGAGCTTCACTCGAATCCTCGAATAATGTAACCGATATCTGGTGCTTGCCATAAGCAGTCAGGGAATTTTCATCCTCCGACATTATCTCACTTATGCCGGAGACTTCTTCAAGAAAACTGTCCTCCGATATTTGCAGGATTTTATGCTGTCGTTCAAAATGTTTGCGTACCTCCTTATGTGCGATGAAATCAAAGGTTTCAGTTATAATAAATTCCTGATGGAGCTGGGTGAATTTATCAAGGGAATCGGCAGGCAATTCACGGTATTCCTTGATAGTCATAACCGTACCATGTTTGGTGCCAAGTGGTCCGGTTACAGTAAAGTCATTAAACCCGAAGGAAGAGGTAGCAGGCGCAAGAAGGGTAGAAAGATCGGCTATCTCAACCGGAATATCCCGCTCATCAAGATTGATAATCTTGCCAAGAAATTTCTGTATTTCGGAATAATAAATACTCTGCTCGTTCTTCACCAATCCTATACGCCGTGCGCCATAAGATTGCAGGTTCTCCACCATCGCCTGTACGGTTTCATCAAGCAGCCCATAGCTTTTTGTAAAATATTTCCGGCGGGAATACACCTCACCGGGAAACCACAGACTACGCATAAACAGGGCCGGGTCAAACAACCTTATCGGCTCTCCCTCAACCAAAACGCTGATATATAGTTCATTTATATATTTATCCCGCCACTCATTACGATCACACCACCCTTCGTTCAACTCATGCGCAAAACCTTCCGGATATACACCACCGCTAGAAAGGTCTTCCTTGCGCCGGACAGTATGTATCCACAGGGCAAATTTATCAGATTTTATGCTTGCTTTTACAGCCTTACGAATAGCACGGCGTACGGTGATCTTCTCGACATTCTCCGCCTCACTCCCTTCCACACTCTCGAAATTAAAGCCGGTGATTTTAATCACCTGCATTAACTCACCATTTTTTGTTAATATAGTGTGCGGGTCGTAATGGCAGGCATAGGGGATAAATTCATCAAGGTGGGAAGCCTCCTTGATCTGGTCGTATGTCAGACTTACTTTCTTACTCTTTTTCGCCATAAGACCGTCATTATAAACGGATTTTTCCCTAATGTCATGTAGAAACAGCTGTTAATACACGTTTGTATATCTATCCAGCAAATCCATTCTTTCAGCTAACTCATTGATCGCCTACACGCTTTTACTGACGGCAAAGGCGGGAGCTTTGAGATAAATAGGGGATATCCAAAAAACAATATTGGGGATGATATTCATAAAGGACCTTATATAAAAATAACAGTGGGTAGCGAAAAAGTGCGTGTGCCGTTAAAAGGAAATCCAGACTTGAAATAAAGGTATATGAAATGGGAAGTAAACAAGGAATGATAAACGGGATTATCTATGATAATTTTGTACAAAAAGCAATTCTACTTTCATCATTAGAAGAAAGCGGGATATGGGAGGCATTGATTGACATTGTAGATGATGTGCATGTTGATAGGTCTAATGCTTTTGGACTGCTAAAATCAGAAATAAACTATCTGATAGCACAAGATGATATCTATCTTGTCTACTCAGAAAAACTTTATGATACTGGAACCTCTAAGGCATTGGACAAGAAAGAATTATTGAAGCTTACGCTTGAAGATGTAGAGTTCAGGGAAGAAGGCCCTTTCTACTACTTTTCCAGCGTGCCTGAAATTTAAATCGGGAGAGGAACATGGCTGCCGCTGTTGGCAGAGCCTCTTATAGCCCATGATAAAATAGACGATCCGCCTATTGAGGAAATATCTCCTGAATTATTACTTCCGGTGATTGTACTAAGGCGCATAATCGTTGAAGGAGCGGAGCGTATCGGCAAGGCAACCTTAAAGGTATTTAAGAAACAACCAAAGCCAAAAGATATCCTTAATCCTAATGGTAAGCCAATTGGAAGACGTGGTAATAGCAGCAGGGTAAGAGTTCAAAATGGGGGGATAAAGCTGCACGAGAACTTTTTGATGAATTAAGTAAAGGAGGAAAGCCAGACACACCAAAAGGATACCCAGGTAAAGGAACTAGACTTCCGAATGGAGACTGGGTAGGTTATAGACCAAAATCCAAGAGCGGAGAGCCGACTATAGATTTGAAAATTAAAGATTTTCCGTATAAAAAATTTTTATAATTGGCAATGTCATTTCCTCTTGTATTGAACATTGTGTTGACAACTAACATGAAGTGAAGGTGTCTGTTTCCAAAAATTCTTGAAGTATTTTATAAAATATGTTAGGGGAGCACACTTCAATTTTTACGTTCTTTAAGTGCAGTGGCTTATTCTAGCACAAGTAGTGAAAACATGGAAGAATGTTATTTGCAGCTCAATTATCTCGATTATATTGTATGTGTGTTGTGGTAACACTGTCCTGTAAGATTTTTTCTATCAGTGGTGGATTTCCAGAATTTTTTTAGGACTTCTGAAAAGAATCATACAGTTAAAAGTTTTTTTGGTTTTTTTGAAAATTATCCAGTTTCGGAGCGTAGCGCAGCCTGGTAGCGCATCTGGTTTGGGACCAGAGGGTCGGGGGTTCAAATCCCTCCGCTCCGACCATATAAATCAATAGGTTAGGTTTGTTGAAGTAAAAAGGTTAAGAGCTCCAGGTAGCATATAGGTAGCAGAAGAAATAACAATAGATACCCTTGGGTGAGTTCGGGGTTCTTTTCCCACTTTGCTGATTATGGTTTTATCAAGATGGCCAAAATCATGGGCTCTGGGGTACTCATTCACCCACGCCTAAAGACGTGGCGCCCTATCCTGCAGACCGTATAGATGATATTGCCATATCTCGCAGCAGGCGAATTTCTCTGACATTCAGGAAGATCATTTTATAATAGGAGAGCTATTTTACTATCCTTGAAAGTATCCTAAAATACAGGTTTGAATACCATAAGATAAAATACCATTATTATGGCAGGGAATGCCAGTGAACCCATGATAATCCACCACCTGTCCATTTTCCAATAACGTTGGGGAAGTTCCGTTCCTTTTTCTAGCGCTTCCTTAGCCATATCTCGCATTTTAATCTGCATCCATACTACAGGCAGCCAGCATGCTCCTGCAAAGAAATAAAGAACCAGGCTCCATATAACCCAGTGTTCAGTAAATTCATACCCTGCAACATGAACAAGGGCTATTCCGGTCAATAACTGGATTATTACCGATGGGGTGGTAAATATCCAATCGGCAATAACAACGTGCCTGGTAGCAAAGTAAATTCCGGCAACATCTTTCCGACGATTAGCCATGAACATGTAGAATGCACTGCCAATTCCTGTTCCGAATAATATGGTGGAGCTGATTATGTGTATCCATTTAAGGAGCAGGTAATCCATGTTTATGCAGGTTTCTCAGCCTTTTCTTTAGCTTTTTCCTTACTTTCTCTGAGAATAGGTCTGGCCACGGGGCATACTTCCTGGACAAAGCCATTCAGAGTATTAACCAGGTTTTTCTCAACCAGACTGTAGTGTACAAACTGGCCTTTTTTCTCACTCTCAACCAGTCCGGCATTTTCCAGAATACCAAGATGTTTGGAAAGTGATGGTTTTGTTATATCAAACCTCTCTGCAATCTCGCCTGCTGTCATGCTAGTGGCCGAGAGATATGCAAGAATTTTCCGGCGCACTCCGGAAGCAAGTGCCTGAAATACTTTTTCCTTGTATGCTATTACATCACTGACTTTCTTCATATTCATTATAAAAATCCTTATATTTCTATTTAGCCTATTGACTAATTATCTAACGTGTGAGATAGTTAGCTTATTAGCTAAATAAATTGTCTCATATAATGATGAAAATTGCAACCAGTAAAAAAAATTTCGCAGAAATCCGGCAGTATCCCTAAAGGAAGTGCCTAAATCAAGGAGCCGCAAGAAGAAGGAGGTTATGGGGCGAAACTTTCTATCAGGACGGTATTTTCACGATGTCTGATAATGTTAAGGAGGTATAAGATGCCTAAAAAAGAAAAAGTCTGGTTTGTGTATGATGGCCAGTGTCCTATATGCCATTCTGCTGCAGATTATTACAGAATAAAGGAGACTGTTGGCGAATTGCACCTGATTGATGCTCGAAAAGACTTTGACCACCCCGTATTAAAAGAAGTGAACGAGAAAAAATTGAATCTTGATAAAGGGATGGTGGTTAAATATCAGAACAGGCTCTATCATGGTGCAGATGCGTTATATATTATGGCTCATTTAGGGGCGAATAAAGGCTTGTATAACCGTGTGAATGTTATTTTCTTCCGCTCAAAATTCATATCAAAATTATTTTATCCTTGGTTAAAATCAGTACGTGATCTAGTAATATTGCTCAAGGGTGTTCCCAGAATAAGGAATCTTGAAGATGCAAAAGAGTAATGCAGAACCTACCTTTAAATCAGTATTCGGCGAAAGTTGGGACAATCTGCCACCTGTAATGCATAAACATTATGCCAACCGGCCATTTAGTGATGATGTAGTGGTTGTGGAAGGCAAAATGGATATTGAATTTAACTGGCTTGCAAAGTTACTCAGTCCGTTATTACGTATGTTCGGCACTCTGGTTCCCTATCACGGTAATGATATTCCGGTTACCGTCAGTTTTCTGAGTGAGCCTGATTCACATGCATATTGTCTGAGTCGTGTGTTTAATTTCCCTGGCAAAAAGCCGTTTCATTTCAACTCTAAAATGGTGCAGATAGAAGGTGATGACATAGTGGAGTTTATGAAGTTTGGAATCGGCTGGAGGCATCGTCTTTACTATAATGGTGAGAAGGTGGTTCTGGAACATAGGGGGTATGTCTGGAAATTATTCGGTAAAATAATTCCTACCCCAGTTGGTTTATTTCTCGGCAAAGGATATGCAGAAGAAATACCCCTCACTGACAATAGTTTCCGTATGAAAATGAACATTACTCACCCCTGGTGGGGGAAGGTATATGAGTACCGTGGAGAGTTTGAGGTAACTAAGGAGCTGCAATGAATAGAATCCTCATCCTCGGCGGTTATGGTAATTTTGGTAAACGTATTGCCGAAGCTCTGGCTAAAGATGGAGTTGCAATAATCATTGCAGGCAGGAATAAGGAAAAGGCTAACGATTTATCTGCTGTATTAATCAACAAATATCCAAATACCTCAATAGAAGCAGCATGTTTTGATGCCGAGAAAGAATTGGGTGCTTACTTAGAACTTCTAAAACCAACAGTAGTAATCAACACCTGTGGACCATTCCAGAATAAAAATTATTCAATAGCGGAAACCTGCATTGCAAACAAAGTGCATTATATTGATTTGGCAGATGGACGGAATTTTGTAACTGGGATTATTAAGCTGGGTGAGAAGGCCAAACAGGCAGGTGTTCTGGTAATTAGTGGCGCAAGCACCGTGCCTGGGCTTTCTTCTGCAGTACTGGAAAAATATAAGAATGAGTTTTCACAGATTGATTCTTTGGTGTTTGGTATCAGTCCCGGACAAAAAGCAGAGCGCGGTCTGGCCACTACCAAAGCCATATTGGGATATGCTGGTAAAAGGCTGAAACCATGTGCCGGAAGCGGTGATAGATATGGCTGGCAGGATATTTACCGACAGGAATATCCCGAATTAGGAAAACGCTGGATGGCTAACTGTGATATACCTGACCTTGATTTATTGCCTGAACATTATGGCATAAAAAATATCCGCTTCTCAGCCGGAATGGAGCTTACCTTCATGCATCTTGGTATATGGTTGCTTTCGTGGGTAGTACGTCTGGGTATCCCTGTGAAGTTGGAGAAATATGCCCCATCTTTGCTCCGTATAAGCAATTGGTTTGATTGCCTTGGCTCACCTGATGGTGGTATGCACATGATTATCAAAGGACTGGACAAGCAAGGCAATCCACACGAACGTAAATGGTTTATAATCGCCGGAAACGGTGACGGCCCACATATTCCAACCATTCCAGCAATAATTCTGGCCAAAAAATTAGTTGTTGAAAAAATCAGTGACATCGGCGCAAAACCATGCGTGGGACTGGTCAGTTTGGAAGAATACATGAACGAGTTGTCAGAATTTGATATTGAGCAGCATACTATTTAATTATTATTCTGCACAGAATCTGCACAAAAACCCCTCGGAAACTCATAGATAGCTTCATAAGCACTGCATATTCGTATGCATAATAAGGAGTATGAGCGATGTATCTATCAGACATAATACTCCCTTGTTGGCACATATCCTACTCCTTACAGGGGTAGGAGTGCTGGCATTACATCCTGTGTTATGGCTGGTAAATACATGGACTGACCCTTCCTATGATTCCAAAGGGTTATGGGTGTTTTTATGCGCGGTGGCTCTGTTTATCTGGAGTATTACCAGCAAACGAGTAACTATAAAGCCAACAAATAAAAAATTGGCACTAGCTCTATTGGTTATCATTGCCCTTGTAAGACTGGCAGGGCAGGTATTTGCCGTTAATGTTATTGGGGCTGTAGCACTTGTTGTTGATGTATATGCTATAGCTACACTAGCTGGCCTGCAATATAGAAAGAGAGCTGTTTCTCCCGGTTGGCTGGCGATTATATTCGCGTTTTCACTTCCTCTGGAGAGAATAATCCAACGCACAATCGGATATGGATTACAGCATATTTCTGCTGATGGAGCATGTTTAATCCTTGGTAGTATGTTTGATAACGTAGCTTGCGAAGGCATACGCATATTGCTTGCAGGAAAGGATGTGCTTGTAGATTTACCATGCTCGGGAGCAAGAAGTACTCTCCTGTTACTACTTCTGTATTCAGGATTAATGGCAACTTGTAGGCCGAGCATATTGAATGGAATTTTAGGTTTCGTTCTAACTCTTACTTCCGCTCTAATAGCAAATATTTTTAGAATCACCATATTAGCCACCGGCATTGCATTTCCTGAAAATTTTGCCGGAATAGATGTAATGGCATCTCCATGGCATGATGTAACAGGGCTCATAGCTTTGGGGACAGGTAGTATACCAGTCATCTTGTGGGCGCAGCACTCTTATAGGCCACTTAAAAAATTACATCCCGTATTAGACCAGATTCTCTGGAGCATTCCAGAGTGTTTAAAAAGGGATGGGTGGTGGCTGGAATCATCCAAATCAAAAACTAATAAGACAATTCCTGCTGCAATTGGGTTTTTAGTATGTGCGTTGGTAATTGTTAGTCTGCCTAGAAATCCTGTAGATATTAGCCACAAAGCAGATCCTGTTACTTTACCGTCATACATAGACAATATGCTAGGAATGCCGATAGAGTTATCTTCTAAAGAGAATGTATATTTTATTCAGTATGGCGGATCTGCTGCAAAAATGCAGTATGGTGACCGTTCCCTGATGGTTGTTCAGACCTCTGCACCTTTACGCCATTTACATGCACCAGATGAATGTCTGCGCGGTTTGGGGTTCGATGTGCAATATGCTGGAATAAGCCACAGCGTAATACCTACTGCAATTTACAAAGCAACATCCTCTGATAACCGACAATGGAGAATTGCTGTCAGCTTTATGTCAGAGGATGGTTATATCACAACCAATGTTTCAGAAGCGGTCTGGCGGTGGTTGCAGAATCCCGGGCAAAACTGGTCTGCAATTCAACGTATTTCTCCTTGGAAAATGCCGGAAGCCGAGAGCGTTTCTTGGGACAAGGCCGTTACAGCCGCATTGGATATTTCAAATACAAATTCACCAACTCAATTAGCTCATTTACAGGAGGGAACTAATCATGACTAGAATTATCAAAAGCTTTTTTATGTTTTGCTTTGTTTTTTCATTTTCACAAGCAAACGCGACTCCACACCCCACTATAGATGATCTTGGTGGTACTGTAGAAGCAATTATTGACGGAAAAGCAATACATTTTCCTGCCCTAAAAACCGATATATCTGCTGATATAAAAGGTGATCTTGCAACAGTCACTCTTATACAGACTTTTGATAATCCTACCAACACCTCCCTAAATGCAAAATATCTGTTTCCTCTAAATAAGGATGCCGCAGTTTACTTTATGCAGATGGAAATTGGCGATGAAATTGTTCAGGCGCAAATTCAAAAGATAGAGCAGGCTAAGCAGACTTTCGAAAAAGCAAAAAGTGAAGGTAAGGCAGCATCACTACTTACCCAGCATAGACCTAATATGTTCACTCAGAATATTGCTAACTTGATGCCGGGGATGCCAATCAAGGTTACATTGAAATATGTACAAACCGTTCCAAAAATTGATGGAAATTATGAGCTGGTTGTCCCTCTGATTGTTGGACCTCGTTACCAGCCGGCACATGCTGGTCAGGAGCCGGAAATTATTGATGATGGTGTCAAGCTGGATAAACAAGGAGTTCGTAGTGATACTAAATTTGGCCAGTGGGAGTTGGAAGAGCTGCCTGAATATCCTGAGGTTACTGGATTAACAATTCCGAACACGATCGATATGGAACGTGTTTCAATTCAAGCGTCCATAGATGGCGGCATGCCTGTTGAGTTTGTCACCAGTGCAACTCACAAAATCATCGTAGATAAAGTTTCTAATAATCAGAAAACAGTTTCTCTTGAGCAAGGCAAAACAATAGATAATAGGGATTTTATTCTAAAATACAGGCTTTCCGGTAAAACATCCCAAGCTGGTATTTTAGCGCATAAAGATGAGCGCGGTGGATTCTTCAGCCTGTTAATCGAACCACCACAAGCTCCCAAAGTTACCGATATTACCCCAAGAGAAATGGTTTTTGTCCTGGATACTTCCGGGTCTATGAGTGGCCAGCCAATTGCAGCGAGTAAAACTTTTATGCGCCATGCAATGCAAAACTTACGCCCGACTGATCATTTTCGCATTATAAGGTTTAGCAATAATGCATCTGAATATGCTTCTAATCCAGTTCTGGCAACCACAGAAAATATCAGGCATGGTCTAAGATATGTAGACTCTCTCAATGCTAATGGTGGTACGGAAATCCCCACTGCTATCAATCAGGCTTTCTACTCTTCACCCAGGCAGGGAACCTTGCGTATAGTAGTATTCCTGACTGATGGGTATATAGGTAATGAATCGGAGGTACTAAGGTTAATATCCGAGAAAATTGATAATGCTCGTATATATGCATTTGGTGTTGGTTCATCTGTAAATCGCTATTTACTATCTGAGATGGGTAGAGTGGGTCGTGGGTTTGCCAGATTTATAGATCCAACAGAGAACCCTGACGAAGCTGCTATAGAATTTGCAGGCAAACTTGAGAGCCCTATTCTTACTGATATTGAGATAGACTGGGGTAATCTGGATGTTTCAGATGTTGCACCAAATACAGTGCCGGACCTATTTGCAGGTCAATCAATCAGAATCCAGGGGAAATATAACAATTCTGGTAAACATGTGGTTACTGTAAAAGGTAGGGTTAATGGCCGTAAGGCTACTTTGCCTGTAGAAATCGATTTTCCGGAAAAATCAGTCAAATCTAGTGAGTCCATACCTTTAGTCTGGGCACGTTCACAGATTGCGGATTACATGAGATTGCTAAATACCCCAAGCCACACAAGAATTGGCCGAAACCACATTACTGATGATGAACTGAAACAGAGAATTACTCAATTAGGACTGGATTTTTCTCTGGTTACCCGCTGGACTGCATTCGTTGCAGTATCAAAAAAGACAATTAACCAGAATCCTGAGCAGAATAAAATCTCCAATGTTCCTTTGCCAATGGTTAAAGGCGTTACCAGCAAGGCTTATGGGCAGACAGTATCATCCAGCAATAACAACAACTTTACATTTGCACAAAACTTCTTTGGTAATTCAACCCCAGAACCGACCACTATCGGCGGACTACTGGTAATCGGTACAGCCGCCGGAATATCCGGCTTGCGCAGAAGAAAGAAAAGGGGTTAGAATCGCTCCATTATGACAAAAAATATCCTAATAGTAGATGATGATCCAAACATCCGTGAGGTTATCAGCTTTGCATTAGATAAAGCTAGCATGAAAGTTATATCCGCATCTGATGGGCAGCAAGCCCTGGAAGCATTCAACAAATCAAATCCTGATTTGGTCATTCTGGATATAACTATGCCGGAAAAAGACGGTTTGGAAGTTTGTAAGGAGATCCGTAAAACATCTGATGTTCCTGTTTTATTCTTATCCTCACGTGATGAGGAAATTGATCGTGTTGTTGGCTTGGAAATCGGCGGAGATGATTATGTTACCAAGCCATTTAGCCCTAGAGAACTGGTTGCTAGAGTAAATGCTATACTGAAAAGAACATTGGCAAAACCTGCATCAGAAGAAAAAAAACTGACTCATGGTAATGTCAGGTTAGAAATCGAGAAACACGCTGCTTACTGGAACGATATACCAATTGACTTAACAGCAATAGAATTTGCTGTTCTCCAGACATTTTTGCAATATCCAGAGAAGGTCTATAGCCGAGATGATATTATGAATGGTGCTTATGATTATAATATTAACGTTAGTGACCGTACTATTGACAGCCATATAAGAAATGTTCGGAGCAAATATCGTGATGTAGGTTGTGAATCTGTAATAGAAACTGTGCATGGGGTCGGCTATAAGCTAGGATCATGCAAGTAAAGCCGAAATTTCGTCTACGTACAATTTTATTGATAGTCAACTTGGTTGTACTTCTCTTACCTCTGGCCGGGATATATTTCTTCCGTATCTATGAAAATGGCCTGATCAGACAAACCGAGCTTGAGTTAATATCGCAAGGAGCTTTTATTTCTTCTATTTATAAAAATGAGGTATCTGGATTAGTAGAGGATGATAAAGATTATGGGATAGAGGTGGAGTACACACCATACACTCAGAATGAAGCATATTATCATCCAATAAATCCCCAGCTTTCTCTTTCAAATGATATTTTATCACGTCGTCCTGACGGAGTACAAAAAGAAAATGCACCGGCAGATACAAGGGCATTAGATGCCGGGAAACGTTTGCGTTCAGTATTAATTGATGCCCAAAAGACAACCTTATCGGGAATGAAAATTCTGGATTACAACGGTATAGTAGTATCTGGCCGCTTTGAAGAAGGGCAATCTTTTGCACATCTTGAAGAAATCAAATATGCATTACAAGGCAAATATACCAGCGTGCTCAGAGAGAGAATTATGGATGAACCTCCTCCGGCATTAGCCTCAATCAGCAGGGGAACAGGGGTAAGAGTTTTTGTCGCTCTCCCGATTATTCATAACGACAGACTGATAGGTATCGTCTATCTCTCTCGTACACCACAAAATATATTAAAACACCTGTATGCCGAGAAAAATAAGGTAATATTGGTAGGAATATTATTATTGGCAGCAACACTTGTTCTTGCATTGTTTACTTCCTATACAATTGCAAAGCCAATACATGCCTTGATACACCAAACCAGACAGGCATCCAGTGATGATAAATCGGCGATTCAACCTCTTAAATCACCTGTCACAAAGGAAGTAGCATTGCTATCAGAAAGCTTTGCTGAAATGGCGAAAACCCTTGAAGAGAGATCCGAGTATATCAAGCAATTTGCAATGCATGTCTCTCATGAGTTCAAAACCCCGCTGACCGCAATACAAGGGGCAATCGAGCTTATGCAGGAACATTTTGACGAGATGTCAGATGAGGAAAGACAAAAATTTCTGAAAAACATATCGAATGATACAGATAGATTAAAACGTCTGGTAACACGATTATTAGAGCTGGCCAGAGCCGATGTTGCTTCTTCATCAAACGAAACTACTAGTATCAAAGAAATAGTAGATCAGCTTACTGAACGCTATAAAGACTATAACCTTAATATTGCTGCTACATTTGATAATGATAACCTAGAAGCAGCAATTTCTCGGGAAGCATTTGAAACTGTACTAACCAATCTTCTGGATAACAGTAGCCAGCATGGCGCTAAGAATGTGACTATTGACGTTACTGACGCAAATAATACTATCCAGCTTACAGTAGCAGACGATGGAATTGGGATTTCCCAAGCAAATCGTGATAAAATATTCACTCCATTCTTTACCACTAACCGAGATAATGGAGGCACAGGCCTTGGGCTCGAAATAGTCAAATCAATCCTTAAAGCTCATAATAGTAATATCAGTCTTGAAGAAAGTGAAAAGGGTACAAAGTTTGCCATTACATTAAAAAACACGAAAGTTACGATTTAATCTGACGTTTTCACCATATTTAGTTGCTGGTGATGAGATATATATAGAAGCTCGTAATACCCCTCTCAATTCTGAAATGAATAAAATGGTATCTGGTAGCATGGCAAGAGATGCCGGGAACCTTATTCTTACGCGGGATGAGGAGGAGTCATTAATAGGTAATGTCCCATCATCAAAAGAATTTATCAGAGGGTTCGTTGGGTCCCAGGAATTAGCCAATTATAGAAATCGCAAGTGCTTATGGATTGAAGATAACGCTCTTGAAAGAGCAAGCATAATCTCGGAAATTGCAGAAAGAATTGATTGCGTGAGAGCATTTAGAAGCAGTTCGTTCGCAAAAACGACACAAGGTTATGCCGCAATTCCTCATAAATTCGCACAACGTGCTCACAAAGAAACTTTATCAATTTGCGTGGCTAAAACATCATCTGAGGCACGTCACTACTTACCTGCAGATATTTTTACAGCAGATACGGTGATATCGGATGCAGCATTTGCAATATACAGCCCATCACTCTGGGAATTTTCGATAATTGTATCTACTTTGCACAGAACATGGATAGCTACAGTATGTGGAAGGCTTAAAACAGATTTTCGTTACTCTAAGACCCTCGGCTGGAATACGTTTCCTGTTCCCAAATTCACCGAGAAAAACAAAGAAGACCTGACGTGCTGCGCAGAGGATATTCTCCTGGCGCGGGAGCGCCATTTCCCCGCCACCATCGCCGAACTCTACGACCCCGAAAAAATGCCGGAAAACCTTCGCCGTGCTCATGATCGTAACGACGAAGTGCTGGAACGCATCTATATCGGCCGCCGTTTCAAAAACGACACCGAACGCTTGGAGAAACTCTTCGACCTCTACACAAAAATGACTAATAATAACAATAAGGAGGCCGCATGAGTGTGACAATAGACCCTATTACAGTATCAACAGCTAGACTAAAGATGCAGTTTAAAAATCCAGATGATCAAAATATGCCTATTACAAATTTAGGCATAGGAACAGGTTTCTTTTGGAAGCATAATAATCAAACATACCTCATAACAAATAAGCACAATGTTACAGGTAGACATTTTGAAACTAATAATTGCCTTAGTGAAACAGGTGGAGTGCCAAATATTGTAGAAGCTAACTTCTATGTAAAAGGCTATAAACCAGCAACAATTACTTGGTCATTATACTATGAAAAGAATGATCCAAATAGCAGAAGATCCTTATGGATAGAGAATGAAGGGTTGGATATTGCAGCACTTAAAGTAAATATGAACGATCAGAACGTTGATTGTATTTATGCAGCAGATTTTGACATGGATGCCATAATTAATATTGCTCAAGAGGTTTTTGTTATTGGTTACCCAAAAGGAATACATTTGCAAAATCTTCCCATATGGAAAAGAGCAACGATAGCATCTGAAATAGATATACCAGCCTATAAAGATCAACCAACATTCCTTGTTGATACAGCAACTCGTCAAGGTATGTCTGGTTCTCCAGTCTTTGCTTTAGTAAAACCTCCTTATTTCACCTCTCCTGGAAATCAAGTGTTAGCAGGTGGATCAGGTAAGAAATTTCTTGGAATTTATTCCGGACGTTTAGGAGAAAATGAATTTGAGGCTCAGCTAGGAATCATCTGGAAAAAAGAAGCTATAGAAAGTATTTTTAATAATAAGGTAAAAACCTCATGACCACACCCAAAACCATTCCATCCGTATCCGTAAACTACGCCGCTAATGGCAGTTCGACCAAATCCAATGAGCTTGGGATGCGGGTTATGCAGGAGCGTGCTTATGAGAAGCGTGGTGAGCAGTATCTGCTGATAAAATCCCCTCCGGCATCGGGTAAAAGCCGTGCGTTGATGTTCATTGCGCTGGATAAGCTGCATAATCAGGGCATCAGAAAGGCAATCATAGCCGTGCCGGAAAAATCCATCGGTGCGAGCTTTAATAATGAGTTGCTGACTAAATTCGGCTTCTATTATGACTGGCATGTTGAGGCAAAATGGAATCTGTGCAATGCTCCAGGCGGTGATAACGGCGGTAAGGTAAACTCCGTCAAAACCTTCCTGGAAAGTGATGACAAAACCCTGGTCTGCACCCATGCAACCTTCCGCTTTGCAGTGGATAGCTATGGTGTGGAAGCATTTGACGGTTGCCTTATTGCCATAGACGAATTCCACCATGCGAGTGCCAACCCGGATAACAAGCTGGGTACGCATCTGGGACAGTTTATAGCCCGTGACAAGGTGCATATTGTGGCGATGACCGGCTCTTACTTCCGTGGTGACGCGGAAGCCGTGATGATGCCCGAGGATGAAGCCAGATTCGATACGGTCACCTATACCTACTATGAGCAGCTTAATGGCTATCAGTATCTCAAGCGGCTGGATATTGGCTATTACTTCTATACCGGAGCCTATTCGGATGAAATCCTGAATGTTCTAAACCCTGATGAAAAAACCATTATTCATATCCCGAATGTGAATTCTCGTGAAAGTACCAAGGATAAAATAAAGGAAGTGGAGCATATTATTCACGAGCTGGGGGACTGGCAAGGAACTGACCCGCAAACCGGCTTCCATCTTGTTAAACACAGTAGAAAAATACTGCGGATTGCTGATTTGGTGGATGATGACCCTGTGCGCAGAGACAGGGTATCTACAGCTCTGAAAGACCCATCGCAGAAAAACAACCGTGACCATGTCGATATCATAATCGCACTCGGCATGGCGAAGGAAGGGTTCGACTGGATTTGGTGCGAACATGCTTTGACGATTGGTTATCGCTCTAGCCTAACGGAGATTATCCAGATTATTGGACGCGCAACTCGTGATGCAAAGGGCAAAACCCGCTCTCGCTTTACCAATCTGATTGCCGAACCGGATGCTTCTGAGGAAGCGGTGGTGGATGCCATCAACGACACGCTGAAAGCCATTGCCGCCAGCCTATTGATGGAACAGGTGCTGGCGCCGAAATTCAACTTCACCGTCAAGCGCACTGATAACGATCCAGTGGAGGGGTATGACTATGGTGAGGGTGGCTATGATTCCAGCAAGGCCAATGTGGGCTTTAACGAGGAAACCGGCCAGTTCCAGATCGAGATTAAAGGTCTGAGTGAGCCTAAAAGCGAAGATGCTGCACGTATTTGTCAGGAAGATTTGAATGAGGTTATTACTGCATTTGTACAGGATAAAACCTCGCTAGAGCGCGGCCTGTTTGACGAGGAGCTGGTGCCGGAAGAACTGACACAGGTGCGGATGGGCAAAATCATCAAAGATAAATACCCGGAACTTAATGAGCAGGATCAGGAGGCAGTGCGCCAACATGCCATCGCAGCCCTGAACCTGACCCAGCAGGCCAAGAAAGCCCTCAATCCGAATGAAGAGCCTTCCGCCGGTGGTAATACCGCACTGATCGACGGGGTGCGGAAATTCGCCATGGATGTACGTGATCTGGATATTGACCTGATCGACCGTATAAACCCATTTGGGGCAGCATATGCAATTCTGGCCAAGGCCATGAATGAGAATAACCTCAGACAAGTAGCCTCTGTAATTGCGGGAAAAAAGATCAAGCTGACTATCGAAGAGGCAAGGGAGCTGGCCAAGCGGGCATTAAAATTCAAACAGGAACGCGGACGGTTGCCATCAGTTACCTCCTCCGACCCATGGGAAAAGAAAATGGCAGAGGGCGTTGCCTTCCTTACCAGAATGAAATCGGAGGCGGCGTAATGGCTAGTTCTAGAAGGTCAAGGACAAAATTTACCGTAGAAGATAATGCATTACTCGCCGAATTAGGCATCGAGGTAGAGGACAAGAAAGTGGCTGCCAGGACGCCACGAGAAGAACGTATCATTGCCGGTTTTGAAGAGATAGAGCGCTTTGTCGATGAGCATGGCCGACCACCACACCATGGTGAAAGCAATGATATATTCGAGCACCTTTACGCAGTGCGACTGGATAAAATACGTGGGTCAGCTGAATGTCGGGAAGTATTGGCGGGGCTTGATAACAAGGGGCTATTAGTGGGCGAGCCGGTACTGTCTGACGACTTACCAGACGATATGGATGATGAAGCGTTGTTGGCAGAGCTTGGTGTTGAAGCAGAAAGCGAGACGAATATCACTAAACTGAAGCATGTGAGAACCCGTGCAGAAATCAAAGCTGCCGAAGAAATCGCCCAGCGCACGCCATGCACAGACTTTGCAGAGTTTAAGCCGCTATTTGAAGTAATTCATGAGGATATAAAAACAGGTGCCCGAAAAACTAAACGCTTCCAGCGAGATGCGGGGATTAGAGAAGGTGAATTTTTCATTCTCAATGGACAGGTTGCCTTTGTCGCTGAAGTTGGCCCTGAGATTAAACAAGCCCAAAATGGTGAAATGGATGCCAGACTTAGAGTAATTTATGATAATGGCACAGAAAGTAATTTGCTTAGCCGCTCACTGCAAAGAGCCTTATATAAGGACGATGCTGGCAGGAGAATAACCAACAATGATGCCGGACCGCTATTTTCCGATGAGAAAGAGGATGATGATATTGAAAGTGGCACAATCTATGTGCTGCGCAGTAAATCTGAGCATCCAGAGATTAAGAAAAATCAGGAGGTGCTTCACAAAATCGGGGTGACTGGTGGCAACATCGAAAAGCGTATCGCCAATGCCAAGAACGACCCAACCTTTCTGATGGCGGACGTGGAGGTCATTGCCACCTATAAGCTCTCCAATATCAACCGGGTAAAATTAGAAAATCTGATTCATCGCTTCTTTGAACCGGCGAAGTTCAATATTGAAATCAAGGATCGCTTTGGAAAGCCAATAATGCCCCGCGAATGGTTTTTAGTGCCATTGTTTACCATTGATAATGCTGTTAGCAAAATAAAGCAGGGAACACTTCTAAACTACCAATATAACCCTTCAAATGCGTCTCTGGTTCCAGTTAAAGATCCTTTTCTATTATAGAGGCCTCTTCAAACAATGCCCACATGTTTTGTTATCGGTGAAGATGAGGCTTTGTTTTTTGTTGTATACCCCTTCAACTTCCTGTTTTCTTAATTTTGAGGATTCTGTCGATTTTGAACATTCTTTCTTCGTTACGTTTGTTACAGAAGGCGCGCATGCCTTTGTACTGCTTGCCCTGATAGCGGGCATCGCCGACTGCAAGCGGGATGACTATGCGGGTGGTTTTAGTATCATTGGCTTTCAGATAGGTCATATCCAGGCTGGCATTTTCATCAATTGCCTGCTGGATAAAGGTAATCTTGTCATCGGTAGACATGGCCTCGGCGGATTTCCTGTATTGATAGCCGGTCAGGAAATCAAAGATACGGTAGTCAGTACGGATATGGTGCTTCTTAACCGGAGTTTTCAGGACGATCCCTTCAAAAGAAGTACAGCGGCTTAACCCCACATACATCTGGCCGGCGACAAACGTCCCCCTGCTGCCGATATCAATTACCACTTTATCAAAAGTCTTGCCCTGGCTCTTGTGGATAGTCACAGCCCATGCCAGACGGAAAGGGTATTGCGAGAAGGTCCCCGCCGGCTCCGATACAATTGCTGCCCCGTCAAAAGAAAACCGGTAGACCTCCCACATATGGCGGTAAACCGATACCAGCTTGTCACTGTCATGCAGACGTATATTGAGATACTCTTCACCTTCCTCATCCTCCCTGACCGCCTCAATCACGCCGATACTGCCATTTACCCAGCGCCTCTGCTGGTCATTATTAAGCAGCATGACCTGCGCTCCGACCTTGAATTGCAAATCAGTTGCCGTCGGATAATATTCCTTGCCGAAATCACCTGTGATTCTGGCATCCGAGTGATGCATCCTGCCCTTGAGTGCCCGCAGATGCGCATCATTAATCGCATCGGCATTCTTGTTGGTAGTAGTGAGGCTGATATAAAACTCGTCATTGTCCGGTGTTTTCCCTTCCATATAGCGGCTATTAAGTAATTCAATATCGCTATCTTCAACCGAGTTATTGCGGATACGGTTTAGCAGGTTGACAAATTTCATATCCTTCTGGCGATATACTTTCTCAAGTTCAATGATTTCAAGAGGCAGGTCGGCCATAGCATGTGCGCTGAAGAAATACGGTGTTTTATAATGGGTGGTGAAGATTTCCTTCTCCTGTGCAGTTACAACCGGCGGAAGCTGGTATAGATCACCGACGAAAATCATCTGAACTCCGCCGAACGGCTTTGATTTTGAAGGCCCGTACATCCGCAGGAAAGTATCGACACAATCCAGCAAATCCGCCCGCACCATGGACACTTCATCAATTATGATGGTTTTGAGCTTCTTGTAGAGTTTTTCATCTTTAGGTCGGGTTTTCTTCTTGCGGATTTTATCGGGGGTAACGTCTATGTAGAAATTGAAGAAGCTATGGATTGTCTGGCCTTTTACATTGAGCGCAGCAACTCCTGTCGGGGCAAGGACTACAGGTTTCTTTTTGCTGTTCTTGCAGAAATAGTCAAGTAAAGTGGATTTACCGGTTCCGGCCTTACCGGTGATGAACAGGCTTTTGCCGCCTTTCTTCATCAGCTCCAACGCCCGCTCAAACTGCTCGTTAATCTCAATCTTTTCAGCTTTTTTGTCCATAACTTACGACGGTATCCCACCCCTGTTACGATATATTTCATCATATATATCATATAATTCATCAAGCACCAGACCGATAAGCTTTTTTCCCGAACGACGAGGCCAATCTGTCCATTTCTCAAGCTCCTCAACAGGAATACCGTCAATACATACCCTGAAGGCCACATCCCAGTAGGTAATGGGATGATGCGCGACCTTGCCTTTGGTAATATCACGTTCCCTTACTACATACCGCCTTGATAGCATGTCACGGATGTAACTGTACCTGTTACTGCAATCCACACTTCCCTCAGCAAAACCGGTAAACCTGCCACCTCTGCCAACGGGGATTCCATCCCAGGCAGGCTGCGTTGCGCGTGACACCAGCCCGGCATAATAGCAATCCCGGTAAAAACGTTCACCGGCTTCAAATTGCACATCATTGATAAGCAAATATGTTTTCAGGTAATCAAGTGTGGTTTGCGTAACATTACGCACCCGCTTGCGTCCCTTTTTTGGCTCTGTCAGCTCCCCTTCGGAGTCAACAAACTCAACCTTGAGAACATGATGCTGTTCCAGTGTTTCAGAGCCAAGATCAGAAATATGTGTCTGCTCTTTCTGGCTGCGGTTGATTTTACCATGCTCAACCAGAAGGAAGTTGTGTTTATTCTTATGTTTCTTACGTTTTGGCACTTCTGTTCCTGTTGTTATCAATCAAAACATCGCTGTAATTGCGGTAGAGAGTGGCAAGCATCTCATCCGCCTGTTCACTGGTGATCATACCCGCTGCCAGCATTTCCCTGAAGCTGGCCTCGGTATTCAGGGCATGTTGTCTTCTCTCTGCCTTCGGTGATAATTCATACCTTTTCCGCCTGGTAAATTTTGACAGCATTTTTTCAACTTCAGCCTGATTTCTGGCCTGTTCCGCAATTGTCTCCTGTGTTGGTGGAAGTGTCAGCGTTGATGGATTATCTGCCGTTTCAAGCAGTTTCTCAAGACGCATCAACTGGAATTTTCGCTTGCTCAACTCGCCGGACATCAAAGGCTTTAACCGGCCAGGGCGTGGGAAAAAATCATTTTCCCTGCCCGGTGCATTGCGATACTGACGGCAGGCATACTGAATCAGATCAAGAGGGAATCCATTAAGGTCATCAAGGTAATCATCAAGCATCATGGCAAAATTTATGCTTTCCCGGTTTGGTATACCACAATGGGTAGAAAGCTTCTTCAGCTCATATATGATTTCCTTGTCAGAGGCAGGTTTAAGCATAGTGCGCAATGTTTCCACTGCCTTTCTGAGTTCCTGGTAGTCATCGCTATCAACCGCTATAACAGGAACAGGCATCTTGCTGTATGCATGCATTAGCCCTCTGCGATATGCCTTGTCGCTGTCAACTGCACCTGTAGAATCCAGCGGGTACAGACAAAGGCACGAGCACTTTACGAGCAAATTCTTACACAAAAAGGTCTGGTTGCTGCCCTTAGTCAGAATGGCGTCCGCAAGGCAAAGCTTGAGAATCAGGTAGTACGTTTCAATGAGGAAGTATTGAAACCGCTTTCAGGCAAATTTGGTCTGGAAACCGTATGGATTGACAACAATCTGAATATAAAGGATAAAGGCAGATATCTACGTTGCTTTACCTTCTGTGGTTTCGTGTTCCTGCTGTTTTTCGAGGATATTTTGCATGGATTTTGATTTTATAAGGATTGGATGGCCGGTTGTGGAGCGGGATGCGAAGTTTATTCTGTGAGAGTGTTCATCTTTAAGCTTAACTTGAGGCTCAATTGTAATCCCACGTCCAACAACATTATTAACCAGGGTATTTAATGCACCTTAGTCCCCAACCTGGAAACAGGCTCAAGATTGCCTGTTCAAATTATTGAAACTATCTATGTGAATCTCATATATAATGAATTGTCATCACTTAGTTCCCTGGATTTTCTCAATCTCCAGGTACTGAGGCTGGTTGGTGTGTTGTAATCTTGGAAAACTTCATCTACTTTATTTACACCTTCCATTGTCTTTATCTTCTCCATTGCTTTTGGAACGGCTATACGGAAGTTTTGTTTTTCTTGCTCCCAATTAGCCAAGATTTCCTTAGCCTTATGTGAACCAGTATGTTCAGCATGATCTTTGATAAGTTGTTTAATCTCACTTTCATATTCTGGTCTATCACCCTTATCCAGTGTATGTACATCGACCCAATCTTTATTAACCTTGTTTCCAAGTTCACTATTTTTATCATATTGAACAAATACTCCACCAGACATACCAGAGCTAACGTGCTTTCCTACTTTGCCAAGATTTACTATTGTTCCCATAGTCATATATTCTGCAGCAAAATCACTTACCCCTTCAACAACAGCACTGGCACCTGAGTTCCTTACAGCAAAGCGATCTCCTGCCTGACCGTTTATAAATATCTTACCAGCAGTAGCTCCCAATAAAACGGCATTACCTGCTATAACATTATCTTTTGATTTATCTTGATATTCTGCAGAAGTAGTGACACTAATAATTCCTCCGCTCATAGCTTTACCTACATAGTCCTGTGTTATACCCGTATGTTTTAGATGAATTCCGTGAGAATTCCATACGCCAAAACTTAAACCAGGAGAGCCTTTAGTTTTTATAGTAATAACATCGTCATCAGTTGATCTTTTGAACAAATTATCTCCTAGACCATAGGGCTGTAAATTCCTGGTAACCTCAACTGCTATTTTTCCACCAAATGCAAGGTCCTTATTAGTAAGTGTTCCAGCATTAATTTCCATTCTCTTTTTTTCTCCATCAAAGATTGACTGTAATTGAGGGATTATCTCGTCATCCTTGCGTGGTTTGTCTCGTAGAGATTTTTTGTCTTTGTCGCTTGCAGGAGTGTTTTCAGGACGATAAAGCATTTTACTAAAATCCGTACCTTCAGAAACGTGTCTAAACTCTTTGTGACTTAATAAATCCGTACGCCCTCTTATTTCATTAAGGTTCTTGAACCCAAGTTTGGACAAATCTTCCCTAACTTCATTAGCCACATTTAGAAGATAACGTTCCAGGTTCCTTACATCCCCTTTAAACCTATCTTTGTTATTTGCAACGCCTGGACCACATGCACCTTCCTGATAGCATTTTCTAATCATTACACAGCCAAGCAATAGCATTGATGTTGTACCAAACTCAACTTCGTCAGCACCAAGGATAGTAGCCTTAATAACGTCTTTACCAGTTTTAAAACCACCGCTTGTTTTCAGTTTTACCAAATCTCTAAGACCGTTTTCTTTTAGAGCCTGATCAACTTCTCTTAAACCTATCTCGGAAGGCATACCAGCATGGTTTGCACTGGTTACGGGACCAGCAGCAGTGCCTCCGCTATGACCGGCTATATTAATGGTTCCGGCGATCCCATCCTTATCCAGTCCGGCAGACAGCAGTGATTTTGCTACCCCAACAGCTACAGTTCCAATACCTTCACCGGATACCAGTTTTATTCCAACTTTAACTCCGGCTGATTTTATATCGCGAATTACCTGAGTTAGGTCTTCGATTGAGTAAATATCATGATGTGGTGGAGGGCTTATCAAATCAATTCCAGGTATGGCATGTCTAAGTTTGCCTATCTCGACTGAAACCTTATCGGCAGGAAGTTGTCCACCCTCGCCAGGTTTTGCTCCCTGACCAACCTTAATCTCAATTTCCTTTGCATTTGACAGGTAATTCACGTCCAATCCAAAGTGACCGGTAGCATATTGCTTGATATGACTGCTTGCCATAGTTTCCGCCCATTCTTTAGGCTCACCACCTTCACCCGAGTTGCCTTTTGCTCCTACCATCTGGGTTCCTATGGTAGTAAGTTTCCTGGCTGAACCAGTTAGCGCACCGTAGCTCATAGCTCCTGTAGCGATAGTTTTACTGAGAATATCGTAATTTGATTCAACTTCATCTATGGAAACCGGCTTTCTGTCACTTTTCACTTCGAACAAATCAGCTATGGTGACAGGTTTTTCATTTTTTATTCCTTCAACAGTCTGTGAGAACTTTCTGTATGGCTCTGTTACTGTATGGCTATTTATCTGCTTAGGGGTAAATGGCTTGTTTTCCACATCCTTTACCAAATCAATGAAGCTGAGTTTATTGTTATTACATCTGTTCAGTTCATGTCCCAATTCCATTTCCTGAATAGCCATGGTTTCAGCATTCATTTTTACGCCATATTTTTCTTCTATATTCTTAACTTCCTCTTCAACTCGCTTCTTTTCTTCAGGAAGCATCTTGCCTTTTAGGGCAGTGGTAACTGTTTCCACTGAATAGCCGTGTGTCTGGGTCCCTTCTTTCCCTCTTAAATCCCTGAACTTACCAATGGTAGGGAGGGGCTTACCGAGTTCATCAATTGCCCGCTTATGGAATGCAGCATAATTGGAAGCTATTTTTTCCAGTCCGTCACCGCCGATTGGTGACCTTATATTTTTGAAAGCTCGAGATAATACAGGTTCTTCTTTAGGATTAAGATTAAGTCCTATAATCTCGTGGAACCTTCCTCCAATATAGCTTTCAACATCCTGGATACCCATCTTGGACATAACTTTCATTACACCATCATTAAGTGCTTTATGGGAGTTTTCTAATGCCTGTTCTCTTGTTAAGTCTGAATTTTCTTTTCCTTTGTACTTATCCAGATTTTTATCTATATCCTGATAAACCATTAGAGGGGTAACTGCTGATGCGCCTAGTGAAAGCAACAAGGCGGCATCATGTGGATTATTTACCTCATTGGATACGGAAATAAGTGAGGCATGAGCTCCAAGTCCCTTGTCAATAAGATGCCGGTTCACAGCACCAACAACTAATGCTGCCGGAATTGGAGCTTTGTAATCATCAATTTTTGTGTCTTCCAGAACAACAATATGTGCTCCATGACGAACTGCGCTTTCGGCTTGTTTCCTTATAAGTCTTAGTGATTTTTCAAGAGAGTGTCTTAGTTCTTTGCCTGAAAGATACTCATCATCATCGTTTCTTACTTTAAAAGTGGTATTAATACGAGCAGTTTTAACACCTTTCTGGTGCTCAATTGCAGTTAGAGTTCCTGGTCTTAGTATCGGAGAATCAACAACAATCTGTTTGGAGTCTTTATGAGCCTCTGATTTCATTCCCAGTACAACCCGCATTGAAAAATTTGTACCTTCACGCTTATAATCAATTGGAGGATTAGTAACCTGTGCAAAATTCTGTTTAAAATAATCTGATGCAGGTATTGAAATGCGAGACATAAAAGGCAATGGCTTGTCATCACCCATAGCTCCAATTGGTTCAGTACCTTTTTCTACATAGGATTTGATATAAACGTCCTGAAGTTCTTTATGCCAGCCATAGATTTTTTGGCGGTCAGGGAGGTCTATCAGATGTTTTGGAAATTCATGATTTTCATGTGGCTCCGGGAAATTCACCGTTACTTTATCTAGCAGTTTATTGTAATCTGCTGTCTTTGCAACTGAGGCTAAAACTTCATCATGATATGTAATTTTGCCGGTATTGATATCAATCTTTCTGATTTCGCCACCGGATAACCTGCTACGTTGCCCAACATTATCCGGGCTAACAGAAAGCAACCCTTCCTCGGAACCAGCCAAAATTAGTCCGTCTTTAGTTGTTGTCATCCTGGCAGGGCGTAAGCCCCCACGATCGAGGTGTAGAACTATTTCTTTACCGTTGCTGGCAGCCAGGAATGCCGGGCCGTCCCATGGTTCATGCTGAAATCTTTGATAGCGTAAGAAAGCTTTTACATCTTTATCCATATCGGGGTCATTCTGCCATGCAGGTGGAACCATAGTAAGCATGGCAGATTCAAATGAATGCCCTTTATTGTTCACCAGATGTTGTAAGTAAGTGTCAAATCTGCCGGAATCAGACATTCCCGGAACAAAGAAGTTATCATTCTCTGTGCGTGCTTTGGCATAAATCTCATTTTTCTTGATGGTATTAATTTCACCGTTATGGGCTAATTCTTTAAATGGTTGGGCATTTTCCCAGGTAGATACAGTATTTGTAGTGAAGCGCGCATGACCAATAGCATGTTTAGCTTTATAAACCGGGTCGGATAGGTCGGGATAATAAGCTTTGACCTGATCTGCTCTTAGTAACCCTTTATAAACAATAGTATTGGAACTCATTGAGGGTATATGGAGATTTTCTATTCCCTGTTCTTGTGCCTTACTTTCTATATTCCTTGTGGCTTTATATATCTCTTTCTCAAACTCATTATCAGATAGCACGTCCGGTTTGGTAAATATTACCTGTTTTATGGTAGGCTTACTTTCCAGGGCTTTTTTGCCGATAGTATCGTCATTAGTTGGAACATCACGCCACACCTGAACCTTCAAACCATGACTTTCAAGCTGCTCGTTAACAAGGGTTTCTGCTGCTAAGAGCTTCTCCTTGTTATCGTGGCTGGGCAGAAATATCATCCCAACTCCAATGGTTTTATCATCAGGTAGATTCACTCCCTGCTTTGCCAATTCCTTTTTTAGAAACTCCCTGGGAATATCAGTAAGAATACCAGCACCATCACCATTGCCTCCAGCATCTACTGCACCACGATGGGCAGTATTAGCAAGCATAGTTAGCCCTTTCTCCAGGACATCATGGGAAGCACCCTTGGTATCGCAAATCAGGCTAATACCACAGGCACTTTTGCTGTCATCTTTTGGATCGTACAGTCCCGGCATCTCTATCCTTATTAATCTCTTCGGGTATAATTCCCCGCCCCTTGGGGCGAAAGAAAAATATAATCCGAACTGATACCCCGCTGCTTGCGGCGGGGTAGTTCATTTTTCCTTATACCAGAGAAATGTTAAAGTTTGATGACACTAGAGGATGATTTTTTGATTTTTTGCATCTTTTTTATTAAGTTATTGATTTTGCTTATGATTTTTGTGAATATATTTTTGATATTTTTGATGGAATTGGTGATAATTCGCAGGCCGAGGCGGAAAGTGGACATGATTTTGTAGCCATGTTTGAGGATTTTCTGTGGTTTTTGTTTTTCTTCCTCGGCACCGAATCTGTATAGTATTTTCTAATTTTACTTACGTAAAATCACGCCCGCTTACGCGGTGGAATCCCTGCTTCGCAGGTCTTCATAGTATTCCCAATTAAAATTGGAAATACTATATATGTCATCTTACTACCTGCAAAATGGTGCCGCAAAAATCTTAAACTATTCGGAAGTTATTTGGAAGGACTATAGTTGCCAATACTTACTACCATTGGGGTGAACCAGAATCCTAAGGCCCTTCTCGTCAGAAAGCCTGTATTGCTTATCTTTTGGTTTTGCACTTTTTAATTTTATGTCAGTTAGCGGCATTGGGGGTACATTGGGGGTAAAAGATGGGAGTGCTATTTATTTATAACCCCAAATTTACCCCCAAAATTGTTTGGATATCAATAGAAGATTTAGGATGACGCAGGACGAGATATCGCTTCAATATGAGGTAACTACCTTGGTTTTTCGGATTTTCTTGGACGGTATGAAACTTTGTGATGGTGCTCACGGTGGGAATCGAACCCACACGTCCTAACGGACCCGGGATTTTAAGTCCCGTGCGTCTACCTATTCCGCCACGCGAGCGTATCACTATATGCACTTAATTTACTACAAAATTTAAGTGTTATAGCCAAGTAAAAAGACTTTTCTATTATATAATGCACTGCGTTTCTGCAATTTGTTTATTGTTTATAAGGGATAATTTAGCAATTACTCCATCTGTCCACTATTAACAAAGTTTCAAAGTAGTAATGAATGTTGGCACGACCTGATTATAGCGGTACCAAATATTTGTTGTATATCAGGAATTCATCTGCTATTTTGCCTGCTGTTGTAAAATTACAATAATCTAACAAAAGGGAGTTTTATTATGAAATACTTTATTATTGTTGCTCTGATAGTTGCAGGAATAGTTTTTGCTGTGCCATATATCAAGGAAGCAAATGAGCGTGGAACTGCAGCGGTTGCTGATAAGGACGAAACCGGTCTGGTGGAGAAATCCGTGGATGCAGTCAAGGAAACTGCCGGCAAGGTTGCCGATAAAACCGGAGAAGCTCTGGAAAGTGCTGGTGAAGCTACCGACAAGGCACTGGACAAGGCCGGTGAAATCGCAAGTGATACCGCCGATGCGGTTAAGGGTGCAGCCAAAAAAACTGCCGAAGTGGTCGGAGAGACTACCGAGGATGTAATAGAAGGTACCAAGGAAGTGGCAGAAAAAACCGTGGAAGGAGCCAAGGAGTTGGCATCTGATGCTGCCGAGGGTACTAAGAACGCTGTAGCAGCCGTTAGTGGTGCTGCCGAGGATCTTGTAGATGGTACCGAAGAGGCTGCAACGAAAGTATCAGAAAGTGCGGAGAATGCTGAAGAGCTGGCGGTTGACACTGCTGCTGGCGGGCAGGAAATCGCAGCGGCAGCTGGTGCGGGTAAGATAACCAACCCCGGACTGCTTACCACTGCGCAGGATTTTGATATTGTATATGGTGAGGCTGACGCACCGGTTACTATAGTTGAATATGCCTCGCTTTCATGCAGCCATTGCCGTGACTTCTACACAAAAATCTTTAGCGAGATAAAGAAGGACTATATCGATAACGGCAAGGTGCGTCTGGTATATCGCCATTTCCCATTGAATATGCCGGCATTGCGTGCAGCGCAGATTGTCGAGTGCGTTGATACCGAGGAGCGTAAGAAGTTGTTCCTGGGCGCATTGTTCAAGTCACAGGATGAATGGGCATACGCTCCAAGCGAAGAGGAGTTCCTGAAAAATCTTGAGGTTGTATCAAAAATCGGCGGGCTGAAGCCTGAGGATTTCAAAAGATGTACTACCGATGCAGGGATGGAGAAAAAAATCCTCGAAAACCAGCTTAACGCAGGTAAAGGCCTGGGAGTTAGCTCAACCCCGGCAATCTTTATCGCCGGTGAAAAGCTCGAGGATAAAAACAACCTCGAAGCTGTCAAGAAAGCCATAGATTCTGCGCTGAACTAGCCATTTCACAATGCCAGGTAATAAGCCGGAAAGTGACCCGCTTGGTAAACTCGAGGAGAAAATCGAGCGGGTCAGACGCAAGCATGAAGGCGATGCGGATAAGGCAGGCAGGCCGCTTTCCCCAACCCATGTGAGTATAGAATTTGCAGCCGGTGTGCTTGTCGGGGCCGGCCTGGGTTACTGGCTGGATAAATGGCTGGACACACAGCCGGTATTTTTTATCATCTGCTTCTTTTTAGGGGTTGCGGCCGGCGCATTAAATATCTATAAACTGGCCACGAAATATAAGGATGATAGATGATAGATTATGGATGATAGAAATTTTCCAATAGTTCCATAATCCATAATCTATAATCCATAATCTATAATCCATCATCCATCATCTAAATATGGCAGAACAACAGGAACATGGGCCGCTGGACCAGTTTATAATCAACCCGATGGTTGAATTCAGACCCGGCAATGTGGATTTAAGCTTCAGCAATTCATCGCTGTTTATGGTGCTGGCTGTGTGCCTTGTTACCATATTCCTTGCCGGCGGTATCAGGAAGAAGTCGCTGGTGCCAGGCCGCTGGCAGTCGATGTCGGAGTTATCCTACGAGTTCGTTGCCAATATGCTGCGTGAAAATGTAGGTATGGCGGGGCGGACATATTTCCCGTTCGTATTCACATTATTCATGTTTATACTGGCCTGTAACCTGCTCGGAATGATGCCGATGCCGTACAGCTTCACCGTCACCAGCCATATAATCGTCACATTTGCACTGGCGTTATTTATTTTTATCGGGGTAACGATAATCGGCTTCGTTAAGCATGGGCTGCATTTCTTCAGCTTTTTCCTGCCTGACGGAACCCCGTGGTGGATGGCACCCCTGATGATATTCATCGAGGCAGTGTCATATCTTTCCCGCCCGATAAGCCTTTCGGTACGTCTGGCGGCAAATATGATGGCGGGACATATAATGTTGAAAGTTATCGCAGGGTTTGTTATATCGCTTGGTCTTCTGGGAGGATGGGCTCCGCTGGCATTGCTGGTAGGGCTTGTCGGATTCGAGATTTTCGTAGCAGTTTTGCAGGCATATATATTCACAATACTGGTTTGTGTATATTTGAATGATGCAATTCACCTGCATTAGTTATTATTTATCAACCAACTAGAGGAAAAACTTATGGAATCAGCTTTATTATATAAATTTATCGGTGTCGGCCTGACTTCTTTCGGCATGCTCGGCGCTGCAATCGGTGTGGGTATTGTATTTGCCGCAATGCTAAACGGCATCGCACGCAATCCTTCAGCAGAGCCGAAACTGTCGAAATATGTATATATCGGTGCAGGTCTGGCGGAAGCTATGGGGCTGTTTGCGCTGGTGCTTGGCTTTATGATATTCTTTGCCTAGTTAAGGGTATTTAAGAGGGTGACAAAGCGGGCCGCTTCCTGTATTCTCTACCTGAATTCTTTTAGGAGTAAAAATGCCGCAGTTGGAAATAGGTACATTTGCATCGCAGCTATTCTGGCTGACAGTGACGTTTTCACTGCTGTACTTTGTGTTGTCAGGATCTATCCTGCCAAAGATTTCCAGCGTGTTACAAGGAAGGCAGGACAGGATTACCAATGACCTGGAAGCGGCGGAGAAGCTGAAGAAGGAAGCAGAGGAAATGGAAGCCGGTTACATTGAGTCAATGAACGACACCAGGGCCAGGGCTGCGAAAATCATAGCTGAAGCTGCGGAAAAAGTGCAGGAGAAAGCTGATGAACGCAATGCCGAGTTGACCGAGGTTTTGTTCAAGCAGCTTGAAGAGAGTGCCGATAAGCTGGATGAGGCAAGGATAAGGGCATTTTACGAAATGGCCGGGCTTTCTGCCGAACTGTCCAAGCTCATTGTGCATAAGGTCTCCGGCATAGATGTATCCGAAGGTGACGCTGAATCCGCGGTTTCCGATGCGGTGAAGGCGGCTTGAACCTGTAAGCAATATGAAATTTGATCAATCATTCTGGTTAGCTGTAGCATTTGCTATCTTTGTAGTCCTTATCGCAAGGCCGGTGGGACGGTTTATTGCTCGCGGGCTGGATAAACGTTCTGCCAGAATCAAGCAGGAACTGGATGAAGCCATGCGCCTGCGGGAAGAGGCACAGGCGGTACTGGCGCTCTATCAGCGCAAACACAAAAAGGCTGTTGAGGAAACCGAGGAAATTCTTAAACACGCCAGGGATGAAGCTGAGCGTATCATAAAGAATGCCGATAAGAAGCTTGAGGAAGAGATCAAGCGTCGTACTGAAATTGCAGAACAGAAAATAGAGCAGGCTGAAGCTTACGTACTTCAGGAAATCCGCAACAATGCGGTTGATATTAGCATAAATGCGGCCAAGGCGCTGATAGTCAAGAACATGACTGCCGAGGCTGCCGAAAGCCTGATGCAGAATGCTGTTGCAAATATGGGCAAAAAATTACATTAGGCAGTGTCCACTTTTCTACTATCATGGCCTGCAAATAATGATTTCCTGCGCTTCCGTTGCTCACGTACCCTTAAAGTACGCTCCGCTACGGTTCTCGGAAACCATCATTTTCGGCTCATGCTAGCGAAAAGTGAATACTGCCTACTTGTATTGTCTGTCAAACGCTTTTATAATAAGCTCATCAGGAGAGGGTGTGATGAGATTGTCTGTTATCAGGCGCTACGCTGTAGCGCTGGTATTGTTTGCGTCTTTTCCTGCATATTCCGCAGCATGGCTACAGGATGAAGGTCGGCTCCAGCTTATCAACAATTTCACCTGGTATTCCACCGAATCTTTCTTTAACACTAATGGTGACCGCCTGCCACAGGCCGAATTCACAAAACTGGAATACAACCCTTACGCCGAATATGGTCTGAGCAAGGAAACCACGGTTGGCATCAGCACCTCATTCCAAAGTCTTTCGCAGGGCTCACAGGATAATTCCGGCCTGGGTGATACTGAAATTTTCTTCCGCAAACAGCTATTCAAGGATGACTGGACGGTGATTTCGTATCAACCCCTGATAAAAATTCCAGGTTTTTATAGCGAAACCAGACAGCCTCTTCTGGGTAATAAGCAAATAGATGTGGAATTGCGCGCATTATACGGTACTTCGTTCCAATTTATAGAGCAATATCACTATGTTAATCTGGAGTTGGCCTATCGCCGCAAATTTGAGAAACCGCAAGATGAGATAAGATTTGATGCAACGCTTGGCTTCAAGCCAAAACCTGATATTCTCTTGCTTGCACAGATTTTTAGTATATTTTCAGTAGATACTGCCAATGTTGCATCTTTCCAGAATGCCAACTCAACCGATTTCGACCTGACAAAATTACAGCTTTCTGCGGTCAAGGATTTGTCGGAAACAATGTCGGTACAGTTGGGGATATTCAGGAACCTGCGCGGCAGGAATACCGGCAGCGGCGGCGGCGTATTGTTATCAGTATGGTTAAAGTTTTAGGTTGTGTTTATAGGGTTTCTCTAATCTAATAACGCTAGCCACTAGACTCTAAACTCTAGCCACTCACTGAGTACTGAAAACTGATAACTAACATGCGGTTGTGGCGGAATTGGTAGACGCGCTAGCTTCAGGTGCTAGTGGCCGCAAGGCCGTGGAGGTTCAAGTCCTCTCAACCGCACCATTCTCCAATATCAGTGCATTTTGCGAATTCCGAGAATGGATAAGCCATTGTATATTCGAGCTTTTTGCCTCGTAATTGTAGGTTCTGAAAAACGTATTTTAAAATATCTCGTTTGCGAGAAATTTCAGAACCACTAAAATAATCTGCTGCGCCACAAGCCACTTTAACTAGATATTCCAGGTGGTTAGCAAATTTGCTGTCTACAGTGTCCATAATGCGCAATTTGCTGGTAATTTCAGTTTGCTGTGTTTTTAGTTTGAGATGTTTTTTCTGATAGTCTTCATCAGAAATGCGTCCTTCGATCATCAGCTCAACCAAAGTATCCAGCTTTTCTTCTATCCTGGTATGTTCTGTTTTTAGTTCAGACGTTTCAGAGCGATGAGCGTGTTTTTTATTATTATGAGTTTTATGGATGTACGTAACGATCTCTTTGAACATTTTTTCACTCGGTATAGCAATCGACTGAAGCGCTTCTTCAACTTGCTTAATTACATCATCTTCACGTACCCACACTTTCTTTTTTGGATTCTCAGGATTCCATGCAGAAAGATAAACCCACTCAGAGGTATTTCCGTTTTTATAAGTTTTTTTGTGATACTCGCCGGTAACTTTTCTGTCTGTCACAGCGCATGTAATCAAGCCTTTGAACAGAAAGTTCTTGCTGTCATACTCGCCCACATAACGCTTGCGTCCCATACGTACATCCTGGCATTGGTCGAACAATTCTTTGGTTATAATTGTTTCATATCGGTGCGGATAATATTCATCACGTTTTTTTACATGCATTACTCCGTGATAAAATGGTTCTCTCAGTATTTTCTCAACATGTGATTTAGTTAGAGCTCCCTGTTTTCCTCGTGCGTTGTTCAAACCAATTTTTGCAGCTGCATCTACCAAAGCGGCGTAGCTGTAATCACCTGTGGCATAAAGTTCGAATAACTTTTTAACCAAATGAGCGCGATCTTCCAAATCTCTGATAGTGTTTTCAACAGTTTTAGAACTCTTGTGTTTGATTAATTCAGCTACTTGTTTGATTGATAAATCCATGATTCCTGCAGGTGGAATTTCTGCATAGTTTGGGTGCTTTATCCTTCGACATTTTGCCGTGAATCATGGCAACCGTGACAACCGGAATATAGCCGAGAATCTTCGTCTATATCGCATTAAAGCAGGCTTACAGGTCAAGGATTTGTCCAAGAAAATAGAAAAAAGCCAGCAAGTAACCATAGAAACCAGTTCAATCCGCAAATATGAAAAACGCAGGGAATCCATACCTGCGGTGGATTTAAACTGTATAGCAGCAGTTCTCGAAACGGATATCGAAGATTTTTATGAGGACTCAACGCCAGCAGTACTTCTGGATGGCGACCCACGCTACCTTCACCTCCTCGAAGCCTTTAATATGATACATCATTTACCCCACCGGGATATGTTATTATATCTCGCCAGACAACTCGGGAAAAAGCCCTAAGGTATAATTGACAGCTATCAAGGAGTCATACTGACGATCATGGTAACATTTTCCACAAAAGGAGGAGTTCAGTTATCATGGCAGAACCAGTACCAAAATTACCAGAAGACCAAAATACAGTAATTAAGCTTAAGGTTGTTGATCAGGACAATAATGATTTGAAGCAAGAACTGGATAATACTGAAACTCCTGTTATTGAACCATTTCCTGAAATTGATCAGATTTTTCATTCCTGGCTGAGTAAATTCACAGGCGGAGTGTCCCCAACAGCAATTGGACTAGCATATACAGACTGGCTGGCACATTTATTCCTTTCTCCTGGTAAACAACTGGAGCTTTTTACAAATGCTTTAGAAAAAGCTGGAGAGATGTGTTCTTACAAAACAAAATGTGAGGCTGGAGAGAAACCTGAACCTTATATAGAGCCATTACCTCAGGATCGAAGATTTAGGGAAAAGGAGTGGCAGAATTATCCTTTCAATGTCTTTCACCAATCATTTCTAGCGACACAGCAGTGGATGCAGAGTGCTGTAGATGGCGTAAAAGGAATAAATAAGCATCACCGTGATATTGTTTCTTTTACAAACAGGCAATTTATCGATGCCTTTTCTCCATCTAATTTTCTTCCAACAAATCCTGTGGTTATAAAAGAAACAATTGAAGATTCTGGAGCTAATTTGGTACAAGGAGCGGAACATTTTTGTGATGATTTATTACATGTTCTTTCCTGGCAATTACCTGAACATTTACAACCATTCAAAGTTGGTGAAGACCTTGCCGTTACCAAGGGAAAAGTAATTTTTCGCAACCGTTTAATTGAATTGATTCAATATAAACCAACAACTAAAAAAGTTTACGCAGAGCCAATTTTAATAATGCCTGCCTGGATTATGAAATACTACATTCTTGACCTATCTCCAGGAAAATCACTCGTAGAATACTTGGTTAGCAAGGGTCACACTGTATTTATGATTTCATGGAAAAATCCTACTGAAGAAGATCGCAATTTGGATATGGAAGACTATCTCAAGCTAGGATTTATGGAGGCTCTTAAGGCAGTAACAACTATAATTCCCGATAAAAAGGTTCATGCAGTTGGTTATTGCCTTGGTGGAACGCTTCTTTCTATAGCAGCAGCTTGGCTAGCCAGAGAAGGAGAGAATTTTCTCAAGACTATGACACTCTTTGCGGCACAAACGGATTTTCAGGAAGCTGGTGAACTAACCCTGTTTATTGATGAGAGTCAGCTTGCATTTGTAGAAGATATTATGCGTGAACAAGGCTATCTGGACAAGTATCAAATAAAGGGCATTTTTCAGATGCTACGCTCCAACGACTTAATTTGGTCTCGGATTGTTGATCATTATCTGCGAGGAGAGCGCACGGAAGTGAATGATTTAATGGCATGGAGCGCTGACGCCACCAGAATGCCATATAAAATGCAGTCGGAATATCTACGGAAACTGTTTCTAAATGATGATTTAGCTGAAGGTAGGTTTAAGATTGCTGATAAGGTAGTAGCACTTACAAATATTAAAGTTCCGATTTTTACCGTTGGAACTGAAAGAGATCATGTTGCTCCGTGGAAATCCGTATATAAAATTCATTTGCTTACAGATACTGATGTTACATTTGTCCTTACATCCGGAGGGCATAATGTGGGGATAGTTAGTGAACTGGATCATCCCAAAAGATACTACCATATTAAACAAACTGGCCGTGATGAGTCTTATACCGGACCAGAAAAATGGTTGCAAAAATCTGATAAACATGATGGTTCATGGTGGCCAGCATGGCAGAAATGGCTTGTAGAACAATCAGATAAAGAAAAAGTAACAGCTCCTTCTGTAGGAGCATCTAAGAAAGAATACAAACCTTTATATGATGCACCAGGAACATATGTTTTGGAGGAATAATAGATGAGCAAGGAATACATAGAAAATAAGACTTTTGATGAAATAGAGGTTGGAGATTCTGCAAATCTAGTGCGAACTTTAACAAAAAAAGATATTTTGTTATTTGCATACTTATCAGGCGATATAAATCCATTGCACCTTAATGAAGAATTTGCAGAGGAAAGTATATTTCATCAAATTATTGGTCCTGGTATGTGGGAAGGTGCTTTGATTTCTGCCGTACTCGGATCACAGCTTCCCGGACCAGGAACAATATATCTTAGCCAGAATCTAAAGTTTTATCGGCCTGTTGCCATAGGAGATGAGATTACTACTTCTGCTTCAGTAGTAGATAAAAGGCCTGATAAAAATATTGTTGTTTTATACTGCAAATGTGAGAATCAGGATAACCAGGAAGTTGTCTCAGGTATGGCAGAAGTCATTGCTCCAGCAGATAAAATAACCATAAACAAATCTGAATTTCCTGAACTGGATTTGGAAAAACTGCTATGTAGTACCTAGTTCCTTTTCCATTTGCTCACGGATTTTAAATTTCTGGATTTTTCCTGTAACTGTTAGAGGGAATTCGTCTACAAACCTAATGTATTTGGGAATTTTATAATGGGCAATCTGTCCTTTGCAAAAAGCCTTCAGATCTCCTTCTAATAATTTCTGTCCTTTGCGAAGCTTTATCCATGCACATAGTTCTTCGCCATATTTCTTATCAGGTACACCAACTATAGCCACTTGTTCTATTGCTGTATGTGTAAGAAGAAATGCCTCAATTTCATCAGGGTATATATTCTCACCACCACGTATTATAATATCCTTTATACGCCCGGTTATTTCATAATAACCATCTTCTCTTACCTTGGCTAAATCACCAGAATGTAGCCAACCATCTTTATCTATTGTTTTTTCCGTAGCCTCAGAATTCTTATAATAGCCAAGCATAACATTATGGCCTCTAGTGCATAATTCACCAATTTGTTTCGGTTCAAGGGCTTCATTAGTCTTTAGATCAGCTATTTTAACTTCAACTCCAGGAATAGGCTTACCTATAGTTTGTACTCTGATGTCTATGGCATCATCTGTTCTGGTTTGTGTAATAACTGGAGATGCTTCGGTTAAACCATAAGCAATCGTCATCTCTTTCGTATTCATACGACTCATAACTTCATTCATAAGCGGTTCAGGACATGGTGCTCCTGCCATTATTCCTGTTCTAAGTGAAGTAAGGTTATATTTATTAAAATCTTCTTCTTCCAACATAGCGACAAACATTGTTGGTACACCATAAATTACCGTTGCTTTCTCTTTATCTATCGCCTTAAAAGTAGCATTCGGATCGAAGTATGCTGATGGAGAGACTAAAGTGGCTCCTCGTACTAAAGCTCCTAGAATTCCTAATACACAGCCAAAACAATGATAAAATGGAACAGGAACGCATATTTTGTCATTTTCAGTTATATTCTGGCATTCAGTGACATAATAAGCGTTGAGCAGTATATTACGATGACTAAGCATTGTAGCCTTGGGACGACCTGTAGTGCCGGAAGTATACTGGATATTGGCAAGATCATCTGCGTAGAATAGATGCTCCTTAGTGGTAAGTGTAGAATCATCAACTACTTTACCAGAATCGATCAATTGATTCCAGTCTATCATACCTGGAAGCGGCTCTCCATTAATAGCCACAACCCATTTTAATAAAGGAAATGCCCTGCTTTTTAATTTACCTGGCTTTGAATTTTTCAGCTCAGGACATAAGGATTCCAGCATTTCAAAATAATTTGATGACTTGTAGCCATCAACTAAAAACAATGCCTTCATATCACATTGCTTAAGAGCATACTCCAAGCCGTTTAAACCATAGGCTGGATTTATATTCACTAACACAGCTCCAATACGTGCAGTAGCCATCATCAAGATTGGCCATTCCGGTATATTGGTTGCCCAAAGAGCGATATGATCACCATGCTCCATGCCAAGACTAATTAGCCCTTTGGCAACGTCATCAACAATTTGATCATATTGCTTGTAAGTCAGACTGTACCCACTTTGCGAAAATACCAAAGATTCGTTTTCTGGATATACCTTAGCAATTTCTCTGAGTACATTGCCAATAGTTAACCCATCCACCCATGGAGCCTCATTTTTTATCGCTGGTTTCATTACAACATGCCGACTTATTACACATTTTACTCAGTGGTGGCAGTGCTGCTACCAGGGCAATAATCAGGTACCAGTACCAGTCGAGACCCAATAATGGTGGCCAGAGCTTGGCTATCATCAAAACGAATGCTGCCGTGCTTAATTTAATCAGTGAAATATCATACCAGTGATATTTTTTAATTTCCTTATCAGCCCAGGTAAAAAAACTCATAATGCCCTCCTTGCTAACAGTGCTTGGTTAAAATTATTCCCACATACGGCACTGGTAACGGCCGAGTGTATAATCATAGTAAAAATTATCGGGACGGAAGAATGGACATGGTTTTGGCGAATCATCCTCACCAAATAAATATGGGCATTCTCCACCATCCTTGCTTAAATGCATATTTCCGGTGAAGTTCCTGCATCCTGGACAAACATTTACTATCTGCGTACATACAATCTGATCATGATGCTTGTCCAGAAAGTTCCTTATTTCTTTCTTCCTCTCTTCACTAAAACCACTGGTACTTATAGACATTGCACTCCTCCTTTCGCAGCTTCAATCTGTAGCACTGTTGCAGCAATATTCCTCCTTGGGTAATAGAATTATGCAATCTTTTTCGACAGAGTGCAGCCTTCCTTGCCGGATTTGCTCAGGTTTAGATTGATTGGCCAACAATACACGGGTAGTCTGGCTGGTGCCTGTTTCGGCAATTTTCAGATTTGCAGGCATGGCTCCTCCTTTGTTACAGCTGGAAATTGAATAACCTTGTTTTACTTGTAATCCGGGAATCAGGAGAATACCTTGACACCTGTCAAATGTGGGAAAATAATAATGAAGAATAAAAATGATACATCAGGGTTTTTAAAGACTGTACCTTTATTTAATGAGTTTACGGATGATGATATTGCCAATGTTCTGGCAAACTCCCGGACTAAAAAATATAAAAAGGGAAAGCTGCTGTTTCTGGTTGATGACAGGGCTGAATATTTTTATGTGATTATCAGTGGGTGGATAAAATTATTCCGTGAAACCAGAGACGGGCACGAATCTGTTATAGCACTACTGACAACAGGTGATACTTTCGGTAAATCAGTATCCTTTGTGGATGGCAAGTTTCCTTATAGCGCACAAATAATAGAAGATTCGGAAGTTCTGAAAATCCGGGCAAAATTTTTCAGACAAATGCTGGAGGGTGATAAAAGATTTGACGATATAGTAAGAAAATTAATGCATGCAAGATTCAATGAGATGAACCAGCTTGGCCTTCATGCCGAACATCTGGCATTAATGACCTCATCTCAACGTGTAGGCTGTTTTATCCTGAGATTATGCAGAGAGGAAAATGGTAGTACTACAATACAATTACCTTATGACAAGTCTCTGGTAGCCGGTCGGCTAGGAATGGCGGCAGAGACTTTCTCTCGTTCCCTTAATCAATTAAATAAGATAGGTGTTGTGTCAGAAGGTCCGGTAGTCACAATAAACAATATCGAGCAATTACGTTCTTTTGTATGCAATCGTTGTTCAGCAACATGTGAAGAATGCCCAAAAGCCGCTCATCATGATGTTCTGTAAGAGGAGTTCTTAAAAAACTACAGACCTATTCTACTTTTCAGCCAATCCAAATCCAGCCTTTCAGGGTGTTCCACGTATTTTTCCGGATTACTCACGACCTTCTCAAGGTAACTCCTGTTTACCCGCCATGCACTTTCCGGCTTTTCAGGAGGTTTTTCTGCCAACTCCAGCTTTTTATCCCTGAACTGTAAGGAATAGGCCCCCTTTGGGTTGTCATCATACACAGCTAGGTCAATTTTATGGTCGCCTAATATATTTTCACTCAGTGACATTAAATTTTTATAAGGAAACCTGTCTTTATTCTCTGCAATTGCCTTATTGCAGATCTCCAGATATTTCTGAAAAAGCTCGTCTATGTTTTTGTTGCACATTATACCCTCTCAGTGCATCATTAATATTGGTAAAAAAGCATTATCAAGCATATGTTTAGTAACGCCACCGAGAATCATTTCCCTGACTCTGGTATGGTGATACGCCCCCATTATCAACAGGTCTGTTTTTTGATTTGCACTTTCGCCGAGAATTGCCTCTCCTGTAGAGAATTTCCTGTTTTTTATGGGAATATGTTCTGATTTGATGTCATGCTCTTTAAGGTATGTGGCCAGGTCTTTTGATGACGGATTGTCGTTTTTATCCTCATCCACTGTAAAAATCATAACATTTTTTGCTTCTTTCAGAAAAGATATGGCACTTTTCACCACCTTGGAAGCCTGGATACTTCCGTCCCACGCAATAGCAACATTTTCTCCTGTATTCTTTTGTTCCTTGTTTGGAACAAATAACACAGGACACCCCGTGTTAAAAAGAGACGACGTAATGCTGTCCTTGTAATCCGAGTCTTTCTTTGTCAGGTCATGCGTTAGAATAATTAAATCGGAAAGCCTTCCTTCCTCTGCAATAATCTCGTCTATGAAGCCGGTTTTATGGTTCCATGACGTATGTGGCTCGCAATGAGAGCTGGCACCCTCAAAACAAACATTGTTCTTCTCTATGCATTCCTTAAATTTCTCATGGGCTTCTTTAGTACGGCTTTTTATGTCTTCTTCAATAGATTCATGCAAATCGTCATAGTAATATACGGGCATTCCGGCACCAATATAGTTTACACGGCTCTTTATATCTGGAGAGATATGAAAGCATTTCACATGAGCCTTGAATTTCCTGCCTATCTCAAATGACGATTCCAATGTTGGAATCTCGCTATTGGCACCATTGAATAGAGTAAGTATTGATTTTATGCACATAATATTCCCTCAGCATCTCTGTGACCAAAGGCCACCCACGAATATCCGCTCCAGTCTGCACTCCTTTTCCGCCCGCTTAAGCCGCTGACTTCTTTTGCTTTGCAGAGGGCTTAGAAGGTGCTTTCGTCATGGTGCTGACAGTCTTTTTCTCGCCTTTCGCTTCTTCTGCCTTAAAGAGGTTGGAGTATTTTGCTTCAGTCTGCTCTTCCTTGCTCTCTTTTACAGATTCAGTGTTTTTTTCTTCCGGCAAATCTTCTTTTACTCTCTTACTCACCCTATCAGCCGAAGCTCTCTTTGAGACTGCACCTTCAGCATCCTCAACTTCAACTTCTTTGTTTTGCCCTAGAGCTGAAGATTTCCTGGGAATTTCAACAGTAAGGATGTTCTGTTTGAAAGATGCCTTCGCCTTACCAAGATCAGCCTCCTCAGGGATGGCTACAGTTCTGCTAATTGAACCACAACAACACTCCCTATGGATATAATTATCACCAGCTTCTTCTTTTTCCTTTTTCTTTTCGCCTTTAATAATCAGGGCGCAGTCTGATATTGATACATCCAGATCCTTGGTAGTAAGGCCAGGCAATTCAGCCTTAACCTTAAATCCCTTGTCGTTTTCAATAATATCAATATAGGGTTCCGTATTATTGCCCAATAACCACGGCATCATCATCTGACGATTATTAAATGACTCGCTAAATATACGGTGAGTCATCTGCTGTGCCAGAGCCAGGAAGTTATTCTCCATATCCCAGGCAGCCGGAACCGCCAGATTACCCAGCATTGCCTGAAACTCCCGACCCATTTCCTTCTGCATATCAAATATCGGCTTCCACCATATGGTAGAGAACGGATTTGTTTCCATCCCTTTATGTATTGCCAGTTCTTTCATTTTTCCCTCCTCAGGTTTTGATTTATGGGGAGAGGCAGGTGCCTCTCCCCGATATCTACTAGGCGGCTTCCTTAACCTCTAGCTTACGAGATTTTGCCTTTGCCTCGGCTTTTTTAGGAATTTCCAGCCACAAGACACCTTTCTTAAACGTAGCCTTTGCTTTATCAGCATCAGCAGTTTCAGGTAGAGCTATGGTGCGTTGATAGCTTCCATAATATCGCTCGCGGCGAAGGTAATTCTCACCCTTGTCTTCCTTGGATTCCTTCTTCTCACCTTTTATGGTCAGATAATTATCATTTATAGAAACTTCTACATCATCTGACTTCATACCTGGAAGCTCTGCTTCCACTTTGAACCCCTTATCGTTTTCAATAATGTCTACAGAAGGCGTAAGGTTGCCACCCCCATTACCATTCCATAGCGATGGTACTTCATATCCACTAAAGAAATTCTCAAACAGGCTGTTGATCTCCTTTTGCAAGCTAGAAAATGGTTCATCCCCGCGGCGGACTGCTATGGATGATGGACGATTCCAATGTATCAAGTTCATTTTATACTCCTCCATTAGTTTAGGTTGGAAAAACTCCCCCTGAGGTCACAGTGTTTGATTTAAAATGGTGTTAGTCAGACTATGCTGGCTCATTTTTCTAATACACTGTGACCTCGAAGGTTATGTGGAGAAAACCACCATTTTGCTGCCTGGTAATTGACAACTGTCAAACGAAGATGCTTTTCTTTTGTGTGGAACCAGAGCGCATAAAAATACTTTATAGTTTTTCCTAATTTTACTTACGTAAAATTACACTCGCTTGCACGGTGGAATCCCTACTGCGCAGGTATTCATAGTGATTTCTGAAAATAGAAATCACTATAGATGGTATATACTTATCAGACTCAAAGTCAAAAAACCACATTCTTACTTATACAAAAGCTTTAAGCTGATTGCAGGAGATGATGAATCACTGAATCACTTGTCAGCTCGTCTCCAGTATTCTTTACTAAATCAGCGATAGATACTATCCCGACAAGCTTTTCTGACTTATTCCTTACAACCAAACGGCTGACGTCATATTCAATCATCCTGTCAGCGGCTTCTTCTAAAGTATCATCCTCACTGCATGAGATAACTTCAGGGGACATTATCTCTCCCACTTTAGTATCATCAGGATCTTTTTTAGCTGCTATACCATAGACTACGATGTCGCGATCGGTAATCATTCCGTTTAGATCATCTTCTCCGATACCAACAGGCAATATGCCACAGTTATGACGATCCATACTTTGGGCTGCCTGTGTTAAAGAGCAATTTGGGTCAATAATATGCGGGAATTTGGACATTACTTCGTATACATGCATGATTCTCTCCTTTGTTAGGTTATAAAGGTAAGGCTAGAGCAATGAAAGTAACCTACATTGACAACCGTCAATTATGAAAAAACTTATAGATTTTCAGTTTGCAAATATTCTGGAACAACGCAATTCCAGCCAAATTTTTCCTCTATTTTTTCTTTCATGGATTGTGCTGCATCTGGCTCACCATGAGTAATAAACACTTTCTTGGGAGCTTTGGAAAGATTCTCTAGTAATACCAAAATTTCACTGTAATCAGCATGAGCAGAAGTATTGGTAACCACATCGACTTCTGCATTGATTTTTACCATCTGACCGAGCATCTTTACTTCCTTTTCACCTTTAATTATTCTGTCGCCTCTTGTTCCTGTAGCTTGATAACCTACGAATAGAACTGTATTTTTTCTATCTGGAGCAAAATGTTTTAGATGATGTAATATCCTTCCTCCCGTGGCCATACCACTGGCTGAAATAATGACTGACGGCATATTGGAATGACCTAATGCCTTGGATTCCTCTGGTGTACGAACGTAAGTTGCCGTTCTGCAAACTTTATTACAGAGTTCTTTAGAGAGTTTATGTTCATCATGGTGGTGGCGTAATATCTCTGTAGCGTCTATTGCCATTGGACTATCAAGATATACAGGAATATCAGGTATTCTATTTGTTTCCTTCAATTCGTGTATGTAATATAAAATGCTCTGGGCTCGCCCAACTGCAAATGATGGAATAAGTACAGTTCCACCTCTTTGTATAGTTCTATTGATAACTTCTTCTAGTTTGTCCACAGGATCAATATCTTCATGGAGCCTGTCTCCGTAAGTAGATTCGACAACAAGATAATCAGCAGATTCAATTTTAGCTGGAGGTTTCATGACAGGGTCATTTAAGCGCCCTAAGTCTCCTGAGAACAATATAGAGGCATTTTTATGCTTAATCATTATCATAGCGGAACCAAGAATATGTCCCGCCTTGTGAAAGGTGCATGATAAGTCATCATAGAGTTTATTTTCCTGATTAAAATCTACTGTCTTAAAATAGTCTAACGCTCGTTCACCATCCATCTGCGTATATAATGGCAGTGCGGGTTTGTGCTTAGAGTAGCCATATTTATTTGCACGCCTGGCATCCTCCTCTTGCAGATAGCCACTATCTGGCAAAAGCAAAGCACATAGATCTCTTGTAGGATGAGTGGAGTATATATTTCCTTCAAATCCATTCTTTACTAATAGTGGTAGATACCCGCTATGATCTATATGTGCATGAGTGAGAAGAACATTACCAATTTCCTGGGGGTTTATAGGAAGCTTTGCCCAGTTCCTTAAACGTAATTCTTTTAACCCCTGAAACAAACCACAATCAATTAATGTTTTATGATTGTCAGTTTCTATAAGGTATTTTGAACCAGTAACAGTATCTGTGGCACCAAGAAATTTTAGCTTCATATTTGCTCACTTGATTATTTAATTCTCACCATAGATAATAGAAATGTTATGGACAAAAACCAGATAATTCTCTTTTTATCCAGCCTTTTTATGGTTTTCCTGTGGTCAGTGATAAACCCATATGAATACTTTACGTGGATATTGGAAACCTCACCAGTTATCATTGGCTTTGCAATTCTGGCAATAACTTACAAAAAATTTACCTTCACTCCCTTATCATACTGGTTGATTTGGTTTGGTGCAGTATTGGTATTTGTAGGAGCGCATTATACATATGCCAGGATGCCGCTTTTTGACTGGATAAAAGTGGAATTTGATCTTTCCCGCAATCATTATGACAGATTTGGCCATTTCTTTCAGGGATTCGTGCCAGCAATTATTTTTAGAGAGCTAATTCTCAGAACCACCACATTAAAACCAGGAAAGTGGATGCTTGTTATTGTCATCAGCATGTGCCTTGCAAAAAGCGCGTTGTACGAATTTGCAGAATGGATAGCGGCTGCAATCCTTGGACAAACCGCACATGAATTCTTAGGAACACAAGGCGATGAATGGGATGCACAAAAAGATATGGCCTGGGCGTTATTTGGCGCATTTATCTCATTAATGATGCTCAGAGGCTGGCACACTAAACAACTCAAGGCAGCAAAATATATTGATTGACAGTTGTCAATTCCATTCTTTTCCAACTATGCTCGGATAGTTCCTGTGTAAACAAGGATAGTAGAAGAATTATGCCGGAGCTTTACATCGATCGGAGTATATAATCATTGGAGTGAAAAGTGGAATCAATTGATGGTCTCTCTACACAAGATGCGAAAAAGCGTTTGTCGGAATATGGATCCAATGCACTACCAAGACCAGACGACCCTGGTGTAATTAGTGTTTTTATCCGGCAGTTTTTAAGCCCGCTAATTTATATTCTGCTAATTGCCGCGATTGTATCATTATTTCTGGAGGAAATTAGCGATGCGGTGTTTATTTTTACCGTTCTGATGATAAATGCAACCATCGGTACAATTCAGGAATACTCTGCTCAAAGATCTGCCTCTGCGTTACAAAAGGTTGTCCCTAATTTTGCCAAAGTTATAAGAGATGGACAACAGATCCAGATAAACTCGGAAGAAATAGTTCCTGGAGACATCGTCATGCTTGAATCAGGGGACAAAGTCCCGGCCGATATAAAACTTCATACATCACAGAATCTTTCTGTAGATGAATCCCTGCTTACCGGCGAATCTGTTGCTGTACTGAAGAATGCAGAGATGGAAATACCCAAAGACGCCTCCTTAAGTGAGAGAGTTAATATGGCTTTTGCTGGAACTATGGTGAATCGCGGACGTGCTCAGGGGGAAGTCGTATCAACTGGTCAAGATACACAAATAGGCAAGATTTCTACTGCAATATCGCATGAAGCAAAACCACCTTTGCTTATTCGAATCGAGAAATTCACCCTGTTTATTTCCATAGCAATGTGTGGAATAGTTTTATTTATTGCCGGTATTGAATATATCAGGGGGGGAACACTTGCCGGTATATTTCTGATTGCTGTAGCATTGGCTGTTTCAGCAATACCAGAAGGACTACCTGCAGCTATGACCGTGGCTTTGGCAATAGGTATGCGGCGAATGGCCTCACGTAATGTAATTGTTCGCAAACTCCTTGCTGTCGAGTCTCTTGGGTCTTGCACATTTATTGCTTCTGATAAAACAGGAACACTAACGGTGAACGAACTTACTGCTCGCCGTATAGAGCTTCCTGATGGCTCTGGTTTTGATGTTACCGGCGAAGGAGTTAGCATAGATGGAAAAATTATACCATCATATGACGGTGAAGAGGAATTACAGAAAATTCGTAGATTGTGCCAATCTGCCGTTCTTGCGAATGAGGCCACCTTAAGCGAAGATAAAGGAGAGCCTGAATATAATGGTGATATGGTGGATGTTGCTTTTCTTGTAATGGCCAGGAAATATGGATTAGATAAAGAGGGCCTCCTCAAAGAAAATCCTGAAATCAGTAAAATACCCTATGAATCAGAAAATGGCTATAGTGCCAGTGTAAACCAGCAGGATGGCAAGACATACGTACATGTCAAAGGAAGTGCTGAAAAAGTAATTTCCATGTGTACCAGTATGTTTAATGGAGCTAATGATGCACCAATCAATAAAGATGAAATACTTCATCAAGCAGAAAATCTTGCCGAACAAGGCTATCGGGTTCTGGCACTGGCCGATGGCACTGTAAACTCAGAAAAACCTATAGAGGAACAGCTACGCGATCTGACATTTCTTGGAGTAGTAGGTATGATTGACCCACTACGTTCAGAAGCGAAAGAAGCCGTTGATTTATGTAAAAAAGCTGGAATTGAAGTTGCTATGATCACAGGTGATCATCCTCTGACAGCCCGTGCCATCGCAACTGATTTAGGGCTATGTGATGAAAAATGTCAGGTAGTCACTGGTAAACAGATTAATGAGGCTGAGCAGGAAGGTGAAGAAACTCTGGATAGCTTGGTAAAAGGTAGTAACGTTTTCGCCCGTATAGAGCCCGTACAGAAACAGTCTATAGTCCAGTCCCTTATGCGTAAAGGGCACTTTGTTGCGGTAACAGGAGATGGAGTAAATGACGCCCCGGCTTTACGTCAGGCACATGTCGGTATTGCCATGGGGAAACGTGGTACTGATGTAGCCAGAGAGAATGCTGAACTTATTCTAACAGACGATGATTTTGCCTCTATAGTAAAAGGGATAATCGAAGGGCGTGTAGCATATAGCAATATACGCAAGGTTATTTTTTTGCTGATTGCAACTGGTGTGGCAGAAATTATTTTGTTTATCCTTTCCATGATAGCTGGTCTTCCAATGCCATTGCTAGCCGTTCAGCTCCTATGGTTAAACCTGGTTACAAATGGAATACAGGATGTAGCTCTGGCATTTGAACCTGCTGAAGGTGATGAATTGGGCAGACCACCACGTTCACCAAATGAACCAATATTTAACAAAATAATGATGCAGCGTGTTCTGACAATGGCTGTATATATGAGCGTAGTAGCATTTCTTGTTTTCTACTGGCTTATGGAAAACGGATATGATGTAGATTCAGCGCGTAACATCACACTTCTACTGATGGTATTATTTGAGAACATGTTAGCTCTTAACAGTCGCTCCGAAACTCGTTCAGTATTTAAAGTTCCATTTTTTAGCAATCCGCTATTAATATGGGGCATTATTATAACCCAGGCTATTCATATTGCATCTATGTACTTACCAGGAATTAGCGACATATTAAAAATTCAGCCGGTTTCATTAGAGCAGTGGTCTATATTACTTGTTTTTGCTCTTGGGCTACTACTGGTAGAGAAACTATATCAATCGATAAGACGAATTAGAGAAGGAAAAGAATCATGGGCATCGTCAATCTAAAAGGAAAAAAAGGATTAGTTGTCGGAATTGCTAATGAGCATAGCATTGCGTATGGTTGCGCCAATATATTTCGCAAAGCTGGAGCAGACCTTGCCGTTACTTACCTCAATAACAAAGCCGAAAAATATGTTCGTCCCTTGGCGGAGGGTTTGGAATGCCCAATTATTATGCCCTGTGATGTTACCAATGAGGGAGAGTTGAAGGCTGTATTTGAAGAAATATCCAGTAAATGGGGGAAGCTGGATTTTCTATTGCATTCTATAGCATTTGCTCCAAAGGAGGACTTGCACGGAAGGGTTGTTGATTGTTCAAAAGATGGTTTCTTAACGGCAATGGATATTTCCTGCCATTCTTTTATTCGTATGGCAAAACTTGCTGAACCACTTATGAAGGAGGGAGGAAGTATGCTAACAGTTACATATTACGGCAGCGAGAAAGTAGTAGAAAATTACAACATGATGGGGCCGGTAAAAGCTGCACTGGAAAGTGCAGTACGTTATTTGTCAGTAGATTTGGGTAAGGAAAATATAAGAGTAAATGCTATCTCCCCGGGACCAATATTAACCCGCGCTGCATCAGGTATAGAGCATTTCAACGAATTACTGATGGAGAATCTGGAAAAAGCACCATTACACCACCGGATAAATATAGAGGATGTTGGCTATATGGCAGCATTTCTTGCCAGTGATGCTGCAAAAAATATCACTGGTAATATCCATTATGTCGATGCTGGATATGAAGTGGTAGATTAATTATAAAACTCTAAACTTAATCTAACGTTTGTGATTTATTAGACATCTACGATTTGACCAGTTTTGCTGTCCGACTCCTCGTTTAGTTTACTCAGATTTTTATTCTGAGCAAGCTTTTTGCCATCCAGGAGAGTCTGCATAGGATTTATCTAAAAACATGACATTTAGTCATGTTTTCTTTACACCTAAGCTTTCTATAGCAATACTTTCCTGAGTGTGGTCGGATTCGTTGCATTATCGGTCTGCAATTCGTCCCAATATTCTATACAGCTTCTTGCAGACCTGCGATACAACGAAATCTTTTACATATATAGTATTTTCTAACGTGGCGATGCAGTTGAGCGCTAGGGTACTAGATATTGTGTATGAGTTTTTTAGCTAGCACGGAGTCAATTTGCGAGACCTGTTCGATCGGACGATAAAAAAGTTTACCACGGTATCAGTAGGTTCTACGATTATAGTATTTTCTAATTTGGCGTAAGTAAAATTAGAAAATACTACGGTGATATCCCTACCACATATCACTCATAAATATTGTATTTGCGCAGGGCTTCTATGCGCTTTTCGATTGGCGGGTGGGTGGCAAATATGCTGGTGAATGATGGCGGGTTTTCGATACACATCTGCGCTATATCGGGAGTAACGCTCTCCATCTTGGCGTTACCGGCGATTTTCTCCAGTGCGGAAATCATTGCTTCAGGCTTTTTGGTAAGCTGCACCGCCCCCGCATCTGCCAGATATTCCCGCCGCCGTGACAGTGCAAACCTAATCAGAATCGCAAACAGATAGCCAACCGCAAATATCACCATCGCAACCAGCATACCTTTTCCGCCCCCTCCGCTACGGTTATCCCTGCCACTCATTCGATACGGTCTGCCATACATCATGTTACGGAACATCATCTCGGCGAAAAAGCTTATCATACCAACAAAAATCACACTAATAATCAGCAGCCGCACATCCTTGTTGGTGATATGCGTCAATTCATGGCCGATAACCGCTTCCAGTTCATCATCATCAAGTGTCTCGATAATTCCGCGGGTTAGAGTAACCGTATAGGTTTTGTTAGAAATCCCGCTGGCAAAGGCATTAAGTGCAGGAGTATCCATAATAGCCAGCTTCGGCATAGGCAGCCCGCGCGAAATACACAGATTCTCCATCATGTTATATATATGCGGCTCCTCCTGACGGGTAACACCACGCGAACCGGCAGCCTTCTCTATCATACGCTGGTGGTTGAACCAGGCGATAACAAACCATACACCCGCACCAATCAACGCCCAGTGCCATGTACCGGAAAGCCCCTCCATAGAGGCATCCATAGCATCCGGACGACCATAGGCCATGGCGTAGTGAAACGCCCATATCATCAGAAATATAAGGAACGGAAAACCCGCAAGAAGAAGTATGGATTTGAAATTATTATTCCATATCTGGGTTTTCAGCCCAACTGCATTTATCGCCATTTTGCTTTTTGTATTTATATGTAGTTCTCCTCTCCCGCTTGCGGGAGGGGCAAGAAATCTGAGCAATCTATGATTGCCAGATTTTCGGGGAGGGAATACTGAGGTAGTGGCTATTGGCCTTTGGCTGTTAGCTGTTGGTATTCCCCCACCAGAAATTCAGGAATTAAAATTCCTCGAATTTCTTGCCTCCCCCGCAAGCGGGGGAGGTTACTAGCCAAACTTAACCTCAACCGGTTTTTCGATCTGCTCGCGCTCGGCTTCGGGAACATCAAAAAACTCCTCTTCCCTGAAGCCAAGCATACCTGCTATCAGCACCGCAGGAAACTGCTGTATCGCAGTGTTATACTCGGATGTAGCGTTGTTGAAGAAGCGGCGTGCGGCAGCAACCTTGTTTTCTATATCGGAAAGCTCGTCCTGTAATTTCATGAAATTCTCATTGGCTTTCAGTTCGGGGTAATTCTCCGCCACCGCAAGCAGATTCCCCAACGCCATGCCAAGCATCCCCTCGGCAGCACCACGCTCACCGGTACCCTTGGCCTGCATGGCCGTTGCCCGCGCCTGGGTTACATTCTCAAACAATTCCTTCTCATGCGAGGCATAGCCCTTGACCGTCTCGACAAGGTTGGGAATCAGGTCATAGCGTTGCTTGAGTTGTACATCAATATCGGCAAATGACTGCTTGCGCTCCTGCCTGAGCCCGACAAGGCGGTTATAAATAACAATCAGCCCCAGCACCAGAACACCAAGGACGATCAGAATAATTGTAAGCGGTTCCATCTTTCACCCTTCCTGTGAGTTGAACACGCACAAGCTATCACCTTGTCGTTGATATTGCAATATTATTATGTGACACTGGATAGTACTTAGTAAGTAAATTTGACCTCAAAGCGTAAGCCTTTCTTTTTATGGTCAGCAGCTATAGTGAAGTAGGATTTGTCAAAGATATATTTTTCTTTACCCTTATGGTCGAACAGGACAGTTTCCGCCATATAGCGGGATTTTTTACGTTTCAGCATAAATACGCGCGGGGCTTCGTCTTTGGCGTCCTCATCAGTATTGTTTATCACAATCGCTCCCAGTTTCCGTGGTTTGGTACGGTTGTCGCCGTTATCCATTATACCCATTTCTACCAGGCCTTTATTATCCACATACTCTACTCCGGAACATGCCGATATTGTAATACATATAATCAGGGCTAAAGCCCTTGGTATGAGCCATTTTCCAAACATAGCTTCTCCTTTTCCCCAACTCCTATTATAACATATTATTTTCCATAATACAGTAAATTGTTCGGATTTTATCTAAATTTATGCTGCATTGCACGAATTACCGCACTGCACCATATAGAAATAACACATTGTAACTACTGATTTATTTAAATATAGATGTTCCAAAGGATAGGAACTCGTCACTCCCTGCGCCAGGTGGTGCCGGTGGGGGAGTCTTCGAGGATTATGCCCATTTCGGCCAGTCTGTTTCTTATGTTGTCGGCCTCCGCCCAGTTTTTATTGTCACGAGCGGCGTTACGTTGATTGATAAGCTCTTCTATTTTGGCAGAATCATCCCCCGCATTATTACCAAACCAGCTTTGCGTATCTTCCTGCAGGAACCCGAGAAACTGTGCCCCTGCCTGCATCTCCTGTGGGGCCGAATTATGCAATATAGCCAGAGCTTTCGGCGTATTCATATCATCGCATAACGCCTCTAAAAACTCCCCACTGGTTTCTGGTTTCTGGCTTCTGGTTTCTGACATTTGCTTCCTGTAAAAGCCATCCAGCGCCTTCTTCGCATCTGCAACCCGCTTTTCACTCCAGTCCAGAGGCTCGTTATATTTTGTCGAAAGCAGGACATAGCGGATGACTTCGCCTTTCACTCCGCTATCCAGCAACTCCCGTACAGTGATAAAATTCCCCAGAGATTTCGACATTTTCTCACCGTCAACCGTCAGGAAACCGTTATGCACCCAATATTTCGCAAAGTGACTGCCCTTATTTCCGCAATAACTCTGCGCAATTTCATTCTCATGGTGCGGGAATTTCAAATCGGCACCACCGCCGTGAATATCAAAATCCTCTCCCAGATAACGGCAGCTCATCGCCGAACATTCGATATGCCAGCCAGGCCGTCCATCTCCCCATGGGCTTGCAAATACGCTCGATTCATCATCACCCTCCGCAGCAGGCTTCCATAACACAAAATCCTCAGGACTGCGCTTGTATGATTCAACCTCAACCCTTGCGCCGGCAATCAGATCCTCAAGTTTTTTGCCGGATAATTTGCCGTAAAAATAGCCATCCGCCTGCCCTACACTGCCCACATCAAATAGCACATGACTATCGGCAATGTAGCCATGGTTATTGGCCAGAATCCTCTCTATAAGTGCAATTATATCGGAAATATGCTCGGTCGCACGGGGCTCATGAGTTGGCGGAAGGTTGTTTAACGCAGACATATCATCATGAAACCAGCTTGTTACACGGCTGGTAAGCTCGGAAATCGGCTCCGCATTTGCCTTTGCCGCCGCATTTATTTTATCATCAACATCGGTAATGTTGCGCACATAAGTGACGTACTCCCCGCCGTAAATATGGAGCAGCAGGCGAAACAGCACGTCATACACTACAACCGCCCTTGCATTGCCGATATGCGGGCGGTCATAAACCGTCGGACCGCATACATACATGCGGATATTCGCCGCATCCAGCGGTTCAAATGGCTGCTTCCTGCCGGCCAGGCTGTTATGTAGGGTAAGCTGCATTGGTCAGAAATCAAGGTCGGTATAGTGCATCGCAGGCTTAAAACTCGGTACAGCATCCTCCAGCAACGGGCGGAAAGAAGGCCGTGACTTGACCAGTGCATACCACTCCTTCACCGCCTCCCGATGCTCCCACGGAACATCACCAAGGTAGTCCAGCACCGAAATATGCGATGCGGCAGTAATATCCGCAAGCGAAAACCGCTCACCTGCAAGCCATTTACGCTGGCTTATCAAATGCGCTATATAATCCAGGTGGTATAACATATTCTGTTTGCCGGCCTGTATGAAGCCTGTGTCGGGAGAGCCTTGCTTGCGCAGATATTTGAACACCTTCTCATCCAGGATATATTTGGTTACCTCGTAATAAAACTTGTTGTTAAACCAGCTTGACAGCCTGCGCACCTCCGCCCGTTCATCAATGTCACCACCAATTAGAGCAGGCTCGGGATATTTCTCCTCCAAATATTCACAAATCGCTGTACTATCGGAATACAGGCTCTCCGTACCTTCGTCAGCTTCAATCAATACAGGCACCTGCGAAGCCGGATTCATAATGAGAAAATCTCTCCTGCGCTCCCAGTAATTTTCAATAACCACTTCAAATTCCAGCTTTTTCTCACCCAAGGCAATCCGTACCTTGCGGGAAAATGGCGATAATGGATAATGATAAAGTTTTCTCATATTTTTTGTTTATTAGGCAGTTACCCCTCCCGCAAGCGGGAGGGGAGAAAATCTGAGCAATCTATGATTGCCAGATTTTCGGGGAGGGAATACTGAGGTAGTGGCTGTTGGCCTTTGGCTATTAGCTGTTGGTATTCCCCCACCAGAAATCCTAAGGATTGAAAATCCTTGGATTTCTTGCCTCCCCCGCAAGCGGGGGAGGTTTGCCATTACCGCACCGTTCCACTCCTTGCCTCCTCATTACTGTTCAAATCAGCAAGGATAGTCTCGCCGCCGATGGCCTGCTGGCCAACCGATACCAGCGGATTCACACCCTCAGGTAAATACACATCAACCCTGCTGCCAAACCGGATTATACCATAGCGGCTGCCGGTTTCCACTGCATCGCCTTCCTTTATATAACATTTAATCCGCCGTGCCACCAGCCCTGCAATCTGCACAAACAGGACTTTTTTCCCGCCGTCAGTCTCAACCACAATCGAATTACGCTCGTTATGTATACTTGCCTTGTCAAGCGATGCATTAAAAAACTTGCCGGGAAAATAGTAAATCCTCGTTATAGTGCCCCTTATTGGCACACGATTAACATGTACATTAAATACATTCAAGAAGATGCTGATTCTGGTGAGCTTTTCTTCCCCCAGTTCAAGTTCGGGAGGCGGTGTGGCCTCGGTTATCATCTGCACCACACCATCACCGGGGGATACAAGCACCCCCTCCTTATCAGGTACAACACGATTCGGATCACGGAAGAAATATATACACCAGCAGGTCAGAATCAGCCCTACCCACCCGAAAAATGTCGAGAAAGCCGCTATAACCGCTGTTATCACAGCAAAAATCGTGATAAAAATATATCCCTCACGGTGAATAGGGACTATGACAGTTTTCAATGCACTCATACCAGTTATTTAAAGATTTCCTACAAAATAGGCATTACACACAAAGCCTTACCCTTTTTTCCTGAACATGGCGAGCATGCGCTGGGTGACTATGAAGCCGCCGAAGATATTGACCGAGGCTATGGTGACTGCGATGAAGCCGAAGAATTGTGACATGCCGAAACCTTCCGGTCCGACTGCGATAATCGCCCCGACGATTATTATACCCGAAATTGCGTTGGTAACCGCCATAAGCGGGGTATGCAGGGAGGGTGTGACTTTCCATACAACAAAATAGCCGACAAAGCAGGCCAGTACGAATATGGTGAAGCCGAAGACAAACGGGTCACTACTGGCTGCAGTGGTACTGCCGCCTACATCCAGTCCGGCGATTTTCTGCGATAATGCCTCGGTTTCCTCGGCAAGGCGCTGTGCCTCACGTACTATCAAACTTTTTTCATTCATTTTTTACCTCCTGTGCTAGTCTTGCTTTCCGGTTTCTTCGCCGGAACTTTCGCCGCTGTGGCTTTTTTCAAATGCGGCTTGCGCTCGGTAACTTTCTTCGGAGGAGCTTTTACAGGAGCAGGCTCCTTCTTTTTCTCGGTTGTAACCGCCGGTTCCGATAAATTCGGATGCACTATCTTGCCATTATGCGTCACCAATGTGCTCAAAACAAGCTCATCCTTGAAATCCAGCACTATTTTCGGCTCGCTATCCTCCTCTCGTTGCAGAATCGCCATAAGGAAATTCAGCAGGTTTTTCGCATATAGCGCACTGGCATCACGGGCTACCATCACCGGTAAATTCGTAGTCCCCATTATCGCAACATCATGTTTTGTCACTATTTTATCCGGCTCACTCAGCGCACAATTCCCTCCGGCAATCGCCGCCAGATCAACAATCACCGAACCGGCACGCATATCCTTTACCATATCCGCTGTAATCAGCACCGGTGCAGGCTTGCCGGGAATCAGTGCAGTTGTAATGACTATATCCTGTGATTTTATCGTTTCATGCAGCAACTCACCCTGTTTTTTCTGATATTCCTTGCTCATCTCCTTTGCATATCCACCGCTGGTTTCGGCATCCTCCTGCGACTGCACCTCTATAAAAGTTGCACCAAGACTTTCCACCTGCTCCTTCACCGCAGGCCGGACATCAAATGCGGAAACCACAGCCCCAAGCCGTTTGGCAGTTGCAATAGCCTGCAAACCTGCCACCCCTGCACCAAGCACCAGCACATTAGCCGGTGTAATCTTCCCCGCCGCAGTCATCATCAGCGGTACTACCTTGTTTATATACGAAACCGCCTCAATCACGGCCTTGTAACCGGCAAGGTTGCTCTGCGAGGACAGCACATCCATGCTCTGTGCCCGCGAAATACGCGGTATAAACTCCATACTGAACGAGCTGACCTGATGGCGTGCCATTTTATCAATCTGCTTTATGTTTTCATGGGGTGACAGCAGGCTAATCAGGGTAGCCCCCTTTTTGAACAGCTCGTACTCAGGCTTACCGCCGATTTCCTCGAACGGAGGCTGTACTTTCAGGATGATATCGGCATTTTCAAGGACACGCTCGGGGTTCTTCTCAACTTTCGCGCCGGCCTCGGTGTAATCCTTATCTGCAATCTGTGATGCACTGCCGGCACCGCTTTCAACAAAAACCTCCAGCCCCGAATCAACCAGTTTTTTAACAGTTTCAGCCGAAACCGCCACCCGGTTTTCATATTTCTGGCGTTCTTTAATGACAGCAACCCGCATATCGTATAACTATCTGCAAAAGCAGCAGGTTGCAATAGTGATTTTGTAATTTAAGTGCTCTGTGTTGTCACCCCGGATGGTATGTTTTCTCTGAATCTTTGATTCAGTCAGAAAACACCATTCTCGGGGTTATAAGTGACAGCACGTGGGGTTGCAATAACCCCGAGAACGCTATTTTGTTAACCAAATCAATAGATTTGGACAAAATATGCGTCCGGGGTGACAGTAATATAAAATGAACGGATGGATTGTTATTGACAAGCCGGGTGGAATGAGTTCGGCAAGGGTTGTGGCACGGGTGAAGCGGATTACCGGCGCGGGAAAGGTTGGGCATGCCGGTACACTCGACCCCCTGGCCACCGGAGTCCTTCCCATTGCAATTAATGAAGCTACAAAATCCATTCAATTTATGATGGATAAAGAAAAAACTTATAGCTTTACTATAAGTTTTGGCGCTAACACGGACACACTCGATTCGGAAGGAAATATCACCGAAACCGGTGACTACACCCCGACGGAAAGTGAAATCCACAGCGCACTGAAAGATTTCATCGGTGAGATAGAGCAAGTCCCACCGGCATATTCCGCTATAAAAGTGAAAGGCAGGCGGGCATATGATCTGGCGCGCAAGGGCGAAGCTCCCCAGCTAACTCCGCGCAAAGTGACAATCCACCGGTTAAAACTCCTGTCCATACCACAGAAAAACCAAGCGATTTTTGAAATGACCTGCGGGAAAGGCACTTATGTACGTTCTGTTGCCTGTGATTTATGTGCAAAACTCGGTGCTTGCGGCCATATTTCCGCCTTGCGCAGAACAGGGGTCGGATTTTTTTCGGAAAACAGTGCGATTTCTCTGGAAAATTTGGAAAAACTGGTGCATAGTGCCGACTCGTTTGAGAAATCAACGTATTTATTGCCGGTTGAGACAGCACTGGACGACATCCCGGTGCTGGAGCTTACCCCCGATTTGGCTACCCGTTTGAAAAATGGCCAGAGGATTGCGATAGACAATCCCGCGGCGTATGAGGACGGAAATATCTGCGTCAAGTCTGATAACAGGCTGGTTGCAATTGCTGAAATACAGGGTGACAAAGTAAAACCGGTCAGAGTATTCAATTTATAACAAAGAGGAGGAACGATGTCGATAACAGCTGAAAAGAAGCAGGATCTCATAGAGGATTTTGCTGTAAAGCAGGGTGATACCGGTTCACCTGAAGTGCAGGTGGCTATTCTCACCGAGCGCATTAACAATCTGACGGAGCATCTCAAAACCAACCGCAAGGACCATCATTCCCGCAGGGGGTTGCTGGTTATGGTGGGGCGCAGGAGGCGTCTTCTGGACTATCTGAAGAAAAAGGACTTCAATCGTTACGAGTCGCTTATCAAGAAACTCGGACTCAGGAAATAGTTATAATTTTTCGCATAAGGCATGAGATAAATGCTGGGGTAAAATTCAGCATGACAAATTGCTTCAATACTATTATTACTTCCAAAAGTAATTTGTTCTTTGTATAAGTCAGAAGACAAAATATTTTTATTTATCAACCAGAAAGAAAAGGAATTTAAATGTTTAATGTAGTTAAGAAATCGATTGAATGGGGCGGACGTACGCTTGAAATTGAAACGGGAAAAGTAGCGCGGCAGGCAGATGGCGCGGTTATGATAAGATATGGCGAGACAAGGGTTTTATGTACTGCGGTAGCAGCCAAGGAGCCAAAGGAAGGGATAGATTTTTTCCCGCTTACCGTGCAGTATCAGGAGAAAACCTATGCGGCGGGTAAGATTCCGGGTGGTTTTTTCAAACGTGAGGGTCGTCCGAGTGAGAAGGAAACCCTGACTTCCCGCCTGATAGACCGTCCGATACGCCCGCTTTTTCCGGAGGCATTCAGGAACGATACTCAGGTAATCTGTACGGTTTTGCAATATGATATGGAAAATGACCCGGATATTGTAGCTATGGTCGGGGCTTCGGCGGCACTGGCGATTTCCGGCATTCCCTTTGACGGCCCGATTGCAGGTGCCCGTGTGGGTTATATAAATGAGCAGTATGTGCTAAATCCGACCGTAGGATTTGAGGTGGACAGCGATATGGATATGATTGTGGCCGGCACCAAGGATTCGGTGATGATGGTTGAGTCTGAAATCAACGAATTACCGGAAGATATAGTACTTGGAGCGGTGAAATATGCGCATGATGAAATGCAGCCCGCGATAAAGCTCATCGAGGAGCTGGCAGCGGAATGCGGCAAAAAGCGCTGGGAGGTTAAGGAAGAGGATTACTCCGGACTTGACAGAAAAGTCGTGGAGTTGGCCGAAGCAGATTTACGTACTGCATATGGTGAACGTGACAAACAGGCTCGCGTTGAAAAGATAAGCGTAGCAAAAGACAAGGTTATCAGCAAGTTAACGGAAGAAGATGAAGCGATAGCTGGAGATCTGGTCGGTTCTCGCCTGAAAAAGCTTGAGAAAAATATCGTCCGTGGTGACTTGCTTAAGGACGGCACCCGTATTGATGGCCGCAATCCGGCGGATGTCCGCCAGATTGAATCCGAGATAGGTGTATTACCCAATACGCACGGTTCGGCGCTGTTTACCCGCGGTGAAACCCAGGCACTGGTAGTGACTACCCTTGGTACCGGCGAAGACCAGCAGCGTTTTGATTCACTCGAAGGCAGTGGCACACAGCACTTCCTGCTACACTACAACTTCCCGCCATTTTCGGTTGGCGAGGCCAGTATGCTTCGTCCTCCCGGACGCCGTGAAATTGGCCATGGCAAGCTGGCCTGGCGGGCACTCAATGCGCTCCTGCCGACACAGGAGGATTTCCCTTATACAATCCGTATAGTATCTGAAATTACCGAATCCAACGGCTCGTCCTCAATGGCAACGGTATGCGGCTCGTCACTGGCAATGATGGATGCCGGAGTTCCGCTGCGCAGGCCGGTTGCCGGTATTGCGATGGGGCTTATCAAGGAAGGTGACAATTTCGTTGTCCTGTCCGATATTATGGGCGACGAAGACCATCTCGGCGATATGGATTTCAAGGTGGCCGGTACTGACGAGGGCATCACTTCCCTGCAGATGGACATAAAAATCCAGGGCATTACACTGGAGATTATGCAGCAGGCACTGGCGCAGGCTAATGACGGGCGCAAGCATATACTCGGTGAGATGGCACGGGCTATCAGCAGTGCAAACGAGGATGTAAAGGATAACGCACCGAAAATTACCTCCATTACGATTCCTGTGGCGAAAATACGTGAGGTTATCGGCTCGGGAGGTAAGGTTATCCGCGAAATCTGTGAGGTCAGCGGTGCCAAGGTGGATATCAATGATGACGGGCTTATCAAGGTGGCCGCCATTGACAGCGAATCCGCCAGAAAGGCGCTCGAGATGATAAATGACATCGTCGAGGAGCCGGAAATAAATAAAATTTATCATGATTGTCTGGTGGTAAAAGTGGTGGATTTCGGTGCATTTGTTGAGTTTATGGGCAAACGCCAGGGACTGGTTCATATCAGCGAACTGGTTGACCGCCGTGTCGGCTCGGTTGATGAAGTGGTTTCCGAGGGCGATATCATCAAGGTGATGTGTATTGGAATTGACCGTCAGGGCAAGGTCAAGCTCAGCATGAAGCAGGTCGATCAGGAAACCGGCGATGATTTATCCGACCAGTTCGAACGCCGCCCTCCCCGCCGTGACCGCGACGACCGAGGCGACAGAAAAGAAGGCTATAATTAGCTTTTTTCAAATATAATCAGTAATGCCCAAGCTGGCTACAAGATATGTTTGTAATGAATGTGGGGCTGTTTATCAGAAATGGTCGGGGAAGTGTGATGCCTGTAATGCGTGGAACAGCATAAGCGAGGAGGCTACTTCCGCTGCGTATAGCAAAATCACCTCGGCAAAATCGGCAAAAATTATAGAATTCCAGCCGCTTAAGGGAGAGGCAGAATCCCCGCCACGCAAAAGCACTGCAATTGAGGAATTAAACAGGGTATTGGGCGGAGGGCTGGTATCCGGCTCGGCAGTGCTTATCGGTGGTGACCCTGGTATAGGCAAATCCACATTACTGCTGCAAATGGCAGCGAATATCGCCCGGTCTGGCCTTGACTGCGCCTATATAACCGGTGAGGAGTCCATTGAGCAGGTGCGGCTGCGGGCAAAGCGGCTTGGGGTTGAAGGCGCCCCGACGAAACTTGCCAGTGCCACTTCGGTTAATGATATCCTCAACACATTTGCCAAAAGCAAGGTAGATGTTGCGATAATCGACTCGATTCAGACCATGTTCGTGGATAATATCGAATCGGCACCGGGTACGGTAAGCCAGGTGCGGATGTCGGCGCATGAGCTGATAACACTGGCCAAAAAGCAGGGAACTACGCTGATTCTGGTCGGGCATGTTACCAAGGAAGGCCAGATTGCCGGCCCCAAGGTGCTGGAGCATATGGTCGATACGGTGCTTTATTTCGAGGGCGATAACGGCCACCAGTTCCGTATATTGCGGGCGGTGAAGAACCGATTCGGGGCAGCCAATGAAATCGGTGTATTCGAGATGACCGACAAGGGATTGCAGGAAGTGCCGAATCCTTCGTCACTGTTTATTTCCGGGAAGGCAGGGGAAGTCAGTGGTTCGGTAGTATTTGCAGGAATTGAAGGCACAAGGCCGGTGTTGCTGGAGATACAGGCGCTTATTGCGCCGACCAGTATGGCGGTGCCGAGGCGGGCGGTAGTCGGCTGGGACAGCAACCGGCTGGCAATGATTATGGCGGTGTTGCAGACAAGATGCGGGATGAAATTCGGTGACAAGGAGGTGTATCTTAATGTTGCGGGCGGTATGCGGGTTAGTGAACCGGCGGCGGATCTGGCGGTTGCAGCTGCTCTGATTTCCGCGCTGGCCAATATACCGATTGCCGGACAGACAGTTATTTTCGGGGAGGTCGGGCTATCCGGCGAGGTGCGTCCGGTCGGGCAATCCGATGCACGCCTGCGGGAGGCTGAAAAACTGGGCTTTTCCAATGCGATAGCTCCCATTGACACAAAAAATACAAGTAAAAACTTTATTCTCAAAGAGATTAAGTATATAACTCAATTGAGGGATTTTCTTAAGTAGTTGATCGCATAAATGGAAATGTCATCCTGAACTTGTTTCAGGATCCATTTTTCCAATGACCGAACTTTTATAATTAGTGATGTAGCTTACGTATTTTGACAGTTTTGGTTAGCAATCTTCGATTACGTAGCTATGACATATAGATCCTGAAACAAGTTCAGGATGACAAAATTATGTTCACAGAAGTTGACGTATTTGTTTGTATTGTAGTGCTGATATTCACCTTTGCCGGTTTTTTCAGCGGGATGCTGAAGACTTTTCTGGCATTATTCGGCTGGGTGGGAGCGGCATTCTCTACACTTATATTCTATCCATATGCCACCGAGCATATCGGGAGCGGCTCGCTTATGAGCAATATGTTTGCGGTATTGCTGGTGTTCATAGTCTCATTCATCGTTATAATGGTGTTCAACGCAATCATATTGAGCGCACTGAAGGGATGGAGCCAGGGGATTATGGATCGTGCGCTGGGGCTGATTTTCGGTGCGGTGCTGGGGATGGCGGTGGTATCCACACTGCATTTCGGAGTGATGATGGTCACCGAGGAAGACCCGTCATGGCTTCAAAGAGGCAAAACATATGAGATTACCAAAGGCGGTGCACATTTGCTCGGCAATGTACTGCCCGGCTATGATCCTGACAGCAAGAGGTTCGCCAAGGGTGAAGACGACAAGGATTTGGGTGAAATCGCACCCGCCGCCGGTGATGAAATCAAGGAAGCGGTGGAAGAGGGGTTCGAAAGTTTCGAGGATGATGAATTCTTCGATTTTTATGATGAGGAATAGGAACCTCCCCTAAACAAACATCGTAACCGGCGATTCGATGTACTGTTTGAATGCGGTGAGGAAATTAGCCCCTACTGCACCATCGACAGAGCGGTGGTCTACCGACAGGGTGACCGTCATCATATTGGCTATGGCAAACTCACCGTCTTTTACAATCACCCGCTCCTCACCCTTGCCTACAGCCAGGATACATGATTGCGGCGGATTGACTATCGCCGAAAACTGTTTGATTCCGTACATACCGAGATTGGATATGCTAAACCCGCCGCCTTCATATTCATGCGGCTGCAGGGCTCCCTCACGGGCACGGGCGGCAAGTTCCTTCATCTCACCGGAAATCTGCGGTAAGGTCTTTTGATCGGCATTCTGTATAATTGGCGTAATCAGCCCTCCCTCAATCGCCACCGCTACCGAAATATCAACATTACTATATTGCACAATCGCATCATCATACCAGCTGGCATTGGCTTCCGGCACGTCTTTCAGTGCGAGAGCTGAGGCTTTTATAATAAAATCATTAACCGAAAGTTTATATGCGGGCGGGTTATCCTTGCCCGCACTGGCCACCGCTTTATCATTCAACTGCTTGCGTACATCCAGCAACGCATCCATCTCGCAATCGATAGTCAGGTAGAAATGCGGGATTTGCTGCTTGGCCTCAAGCAGACGGCGGGCAACCACCTTGCGCATATTGGTATTGGGGATATTCATGAATTCCGCCGGGTTACGGCGCACCACCCCACCACTGCCGCCACGGGCAATCGCTTCCTCAATATCCGCCTTGATAATGCGCCCCCTGGGCCCTGTACCGACTACAGAAGACAGGTCTATACCGTTCTGCGATGCAATCCGGCGGGCAAGCGGGCTTGCGGCGGTGCGGTTGTCAGTTGTCAGTTGTCGGTTATCAGCAGCCGGTTTCGGTGCAAGCTTAGGGGAAGAAACCGGTGCTGCGGCTGATAGTTTAGGGCTAGTAGTTGATGGCGCTTCCTTACTCTCGTCTGATCTCTGGCTTCTACTGGATTCTTCACTAAACTCTGGATTCTCATTACTAGCCACTACGTAATCATCCAGCACCGACTTATCCTCACCATCCTCCAGCAGCAGCGCAATTACATTATTAACAGGCACATTATCGGTACCATCCTTGACCACTATACGACCAAGCACACCCTCATCAACCGCCTCGACTTCCATAGTGGCCTTGTCAGTCTCAATTTCGGCAATAACATCACCGGCGGACACAACATCCCCCTCCGCTTTCAGCCACTTGGCCAAAGTCCCCTCCGTCATAGTCGGCGAAAGCGCCGGCATCAATATCTCTATTGGCATTTACTCATCCCTTAGTTTCCAGTCTGGTATGTATTTTCTAATAACGTTTTTCAATCTGGGCAGGTCGTTTTCAACTACATCCCATATATCTGCCCTATCATACCCTTCAAGATAATCATGAACAAGTACATTACGAAAACCTGAAATTTCTCTCCATTCTATATGCGGATTCTCGGTTTTAATGCTATCGGGAATTTTCTGGGTTGATTCGGACAAAGTTTGCAAGCTACGTAGAACGGCATAATAAACCATTGAATCTTCCATAAATACATCTTTTCCACCACTGACAAATTGACTTATCATTTCAATTTCGTCCAGTATATGGCCAAGATATAATTTTGGGTCCTTGTTCATAAAGGGCGTGCTTCATTAATTACACGGTCTTTTATATACCAGTGTAACCCTGTCTCTTTAACCACATCTACCGGTTTATGTATTACTTCTTCAGCATCCAGTTTAAATCCAACAAGTTTGGACAGTCCGGGACGCTCCATATCAATCAGTAAATCAAGGTCACTGTTTTCATCGGCATCGCCACGGGCGTAGGAGCCGAATACACGGATATTGGTAACGCCGTATTTTCCGGCGATTTTCAGTATTTCTTCCCGCTGTTCGGGTGTTAATTGGGTCATCCTTCCTCCCTGAAACAAACACGCTCCGCTGATTCAATTATATCCTCTACCTGCGGCAGGGCGAGTTTTTCCAGATTGGCGGCATATGGAAGGGGGACATCCTTGCCGGTGACACGGGCAACCGGTGCGTCCAGCTCGTCGAAAGCCTCCTCCATAATCATCGCCGATATCTCCGCAGCTACTCCGGCAAACGGCCAGCCCTCCTCAACCGCTACCAGCCTGTGCGTCTTGCGGACCGAGTCTATAACCGTCTGCTTATCCAGCGGGCGCAATGTGCGTAAATCAATAACTTCCGCAGAAATCCCTTTCTTTGCCAGTACCTCCGCCGCCTCCAGCGCATAACCGACCTGTATCGAAAATGCGGTAATGGTCACGTCCGTCCCCTCACGCAAAACTGCTGCCTTGCCAATCGGCACCAGATAATCCCCGCTATTGAATTCCGCCTCATCGGGAACCTCGAATTTATGGCCATAAGTTATCTCATTCTCCAGAAACACCACCGGATTCGGGTCACGGATGGCCGCCTTCAGCAACCCCTTGCAGTCGGAAGCAGAATATGGTGCAATCACCTTCAGCCCAGGCACATGCGCGTACCAACTGGCATAGCATTGCGAATGCTGGGCAGCTACCCTCGCCGCTGCACCGTTCGGCCCACGGAATACAATCGGGCAGCGCACCTGCCCGCCCGACATGTAATTGGTCTTCGCAGCGGAATTGATAATCTGGTCGATTGCCTGCATCGCAAAATTCCAGGTCATAAACTCCACAATCGGCTTCAGACCTGTAAAAGCCGCACCGACACCAAGCCCGGCAAAACCATGCTCGGTTATAGGCGTATCGACTACCCGCTTGTCGCCGAATTCCTCAAGCAGCCCTTCGGTAACCTTGTACGCCCCCTGATATTCCGCCACTTCCTCGCCCATGACGAACACATCACCGTCGCGGCGCATCTCCTCCGCCATCGCATCCCGCAAAGCTACTCTTACAGTCTGTTCCATAAAATAGTCTAGTTCAGTTTCTTACAATGCAGTTTCGCATGCTTAAGCTTTTTATTAATCTCAAGACTGGCAGTGAATTCCGGTCTGTTGCCATATTTGCTCCTGATACCGTATACACCTCCGCACCTTCCGTTATATGGGCAAAATTCCATATCCTCACCTTCATCGGAGAATGAAACACGCAAGGTTTCCTTGTTATTCTTGTAGGTGCTTATGAAAGTCACCTCCTTGTCATATTCCCCGCGTAATATAATGAAGCTTACCGGACTATACTCCCTCCATTTATTATAGTCAAAGAAACCACCGCTTACAGTACAATTCAGCATGTCACCCGGATGTGCATTTGCATACAGGCTGCCGACATATTGCTTACGTTCGGCCTCTCGTCGGATTCTTTCCTGCCTTTCCGCCTCTGCACGCATCTGCTGTTCAATCCGCCGTTCTTCCGCACGAACCCTGCGCTCTTCTTCCAGATGTGCAATTGCGTGCGGCGCTTCAGCCAGGCATTGCTGGAAATCATTACTATTTTCCAGTATAAGCCCCTGATTGCGACTGCAATAGCTGTAATATTTCTTTTGACTGTTATAGCGGTAACGGCATTGCTCAAATCCGGGGCTTCCTTCCTGATAGCCATTCTGGAAGCAGAACTGTGCAGTCGGATCGGAACCGCATGCGCTAATGGAAATAACGACTAAAATTACAAGAAAATAACGGGACATTATGGGCGACTCCTTCGTAGTCGGAACTGATGTCATTCCAGACGCTAGATGTATAACGACCAGAGGCTTTCACAGGAAGCCCACGATGAGGAATGACACCAGTTTTACTTATAATAAACCTAACCCTTCTTACCAAGCATAGGCCTGACAACCATTGCTATCAGGAATGACAGCCCCCATACTATAAGAAAAGGAACCGTATAATAGATAGCCTTGGCCGTACCTTCATCCATACCCTTGCCGCCGACGGCCTCAGGTGCGGTGAATTTCGCCATAACATCCGCCTTGCCGTCCATTACCGGCAGGTCGGTTACACCGAATAAAGTATAAAATGGTTGTGCCAGTACATCCGGCGCAAATACCAGCAGTATAACATAAATCACTATCGCGATTGTTGTTGCAAGCCCTAAACTTTTCATAATCTGTACTCCTGTTGGTTGGAAACTGGAAAATGGAAACTGGAATCTGGAGCTTTTCTAGCTTCTACTTTCCAGTTTCCATTTTCTGATGCTAGGTGGTATGCACTTTTCGCTAGCATGAGCCGAAAATAACTGTTTTCGAGAACCGTAGCGGAGCGTACTTAAGGGTACGTGAGCAACGGAAGCGCAGAAAACCGTTATTTGCAGGCCATGATAGTAGAAAAGCGCATACCACCTAGTAAAATACAACAATACCAAAAGGTAAAGGTAAATCTTCACCGGATAGTGTAGAAGGCGGGTTTTATATTGAAAAATACTGATATTCCTGCATGATAGCGTTTGTTGTTGTCACCCTGGATGGTATGTTTTCTCCAAATCTGCGATTTGGTAAGAAAACACCACTCTCGGGGTTATATGCAGCAGCACGTGATTATGTAAATAACCCCGAGAACGCTATTTTCTGTACGAAATCAACAGATTTCGAGAAAATATGCGTCCGGGGTGACAAGGGACAAGTACTTACAAGATGATACGAATCGGCAATATAAAACTGGAAGGTAATGTAATCCTCGCACCGATGTCGGGGGTGACTGACCGTCCGTTCCGCAAGCTGGTAAAGAGTTTTGGCGCACCTCTTGTGGTATCGGAAATGATAGCCAGCCGTGCGATGATAATGCAAACCCGTGAGTCACTGCGCAAGGCCAGTAACGATGCCGAGGAATACCCGATGGCGGTGCAGATTGCCGGATGTGAGCCGGATGTAATGGCCGAAGCGGCACGGTTGAATGAGGATCGCGGTGCGGCGATGATTGATATAAATTTCGGCTGTCCTGTCAAGAAGGTGGTGAATGGTTATGCAGGCTCGGCGATGATGCGCGATGAGGTGAAGGCTGCGGCGGTATTGGAAGCAGTGGTCAAGGCGGTAAAACTGCCGGTTACACTTAAAATGCGCATGGGTTGGGATTATGATAATCTCAATGCACCGAAACTGGCGAAAATTGCCGAGGATATCGGCATACAAATGATTACGATTCATGGCCGTACCCGCTGTCAGTTATATAAAGGCAAGGCCAACTGGGAATTTATCCGCAAGGTCAAGCAGGCGGTTGACATTCCGGTGATAGCCAATGGTGATATTATTGAATTTGAGGATATTGACCGTTGTCTTGCGGCGTCCGGTGCGGATGGTGTAATGGTTGGCCGCGGATGCTATGGCAAGCCATGGTTCATCAGCCATGCCAGCGCCTATGTTAGTGGCGGGAAAGTTCCGGCTACTCCTTCTGTGCATGAACGGCTGGATATAGTGCTGGACCACTATGATGATATGCTGTCATATTATGGTGTGGAAGGCGGTGTGCGTATGGCACGCAAACACCTGGGCTGGTACAGCCATGGCCTTCCCAACTCCGCCGAATTCCGCAATAACGTCATGCGCCTCACCAATCCGGATGAAGTTAAAATCACCGTTACCGATTTTTTTCAACTATATCAGGCAAATCAAAAGTAGTAGCGACAATCATCCCATCAGACTTGGCAATGTATTTTCATGAGCGGCTTTCAGGGTGGTGAGTTTTATTGCGGTGTCGTCGATTACCAGTGAATCACCGCCGGTTTCGCCTATGGTGGAGGCGAATACATCTTCTTCGGGAGCTTTCTGTAATATACGTTCGGCCATCTCATGGGTGGCGGTTACTATATACCGTCCCTGGTCCTCGCCGAATGCACGGGCAATATCATTCGCCACATCAAGCGTAGCGCCAATCCCGCCGGCCATAGCCATTTCAGCAATTGCAACCAGTTGTCCGCCATCGGAAATATCATGACAGGCGGTAACCCAGCCTTCATTTATCATCCAGCGTACAAAATCACCGTTTTTCTTTTCCATGTCCAGATCAACCGGAGGAGGTGCACCCTCGATATTATCCAGAAACTCCCTTGCATAGAGCGATGCGCCGATATGCCCCTGCATATCGCCAATACGGATAATCGTCTCACCCTCTGCCTTGAATGCAATATCCACCCGTTTGCGGTAATCCTCAAGCATCCCGACACCGCCGATAGTCGGGGTCGGATATATCCCCTTGCCGTTAGTTTCGTTATAAAGTGAGGCATTGCCCGAAACCACTGGGAAATTCAGCGCCTCACAGGCTTCAGTCATTCCTTTCAGACAGCCGACAATCTGCCCCATAATCTCCGGCCGTTCAGGATTGCCGAAATTCAGGCAGTTGGTTATCGCCAGCGGAGTCGCCCCGACCGCCGTTAAATTACGCCATGCCTCAGCCACAGCCTGCCTGCCGCCTTCCACAGGGTCAGCGTAGCAGTAGCGGGGGGTGCAGTCGGAAGTCAGCGCCAGCCCTTTCTCCGCCCCATGCACGCGCACAACCGCCGCATCCCCGCCCGGACGTGCCACCGTATCGCCCATAACCATGTAATCATATTGCTGCCATATCCATTTTTTGCTGCATAAATCGGGGGTTGCCAGCAGCTTCTGCAATATATCGAACATTTCCTGTGCATCGGCCGTACCCTCAAATGCAACCTCATCATGTTTGGGCGTCGGCTTCCACGGCCGGTCATATACAGGAGCTTCATCGGAAAGCGGGGATACAGGCAGTTCTGCAACCACCTGCCCGCCCATTTTTACTACCAGCCTGCCGGTGTCAGTAATCTGCCCGACAATGGCCGAATCCACCTCCCATTTATCGAAAATTGCCTGCGCTGCGGCCTCCCTGCCCGGCTTGATAACCATCAGCATCCGCTCCTGGCTTTCGGACAGCATAATCTCATATGGCGTCATTCCGCTTTCACGCACCGGCACCTTGTCAAGGTCAAGCTCAACGCCGGTACCACCCTTGTCCGCCATTTCCAGCGAAGAACAGGTCAATCCTGCCGCCCCCATATCCTGAATCGCCTCAATCGCATCCTGTTGCATAAGCTCAAGACAGGCCTCCATTACCCGCTTTTCAGTGAAAGGATCGCCAACCTGTACCGTAGGTCGTTTTGCCTCCGATTCATCATCGAATTCCGCCGATGCCATGGTAGCGCCATGGATGCCGTCCCTGCCGGTTTTGGAGCCGGCATATATAATGGCATTACCAACACCCGAAGCGGCCGAATAAAATATCCTGTCCCTGTCGGCAATCCCCACCGACATTGCATTTACCAGTATATTACCATTATATGACGGGTCGAAATTGCACTCGCCACCAACCGTGGGAATCCCCACACAATTGCCATATCCACCAATTCCGGCAACAACCCCCTCCAGTAGATGCTTCGTTTTGGGATGGCTAAGCTCGCCGAACCGCAGTGCGTTAAGATTGGCCACCGGCCGTGCGCCCATAGTGAATATATCCCGCAGAATTCCGCCAACTCCGGTTGCAGCCCCCTGATATGGCTCGATGAAAGAAGGATGGTTGTGACTCTCCATCTTGAACACAACCGCCTGCCCGTCGCCGATATCCACCACACCGGCATTCTCACCCGGCCCGCAAATCACACATTCCCCCCTGGTGGGCAGTTTCTTAATATGCTTGCGGGTGGATTTATAGGAGCAATGCTCACTCCACATCACCGAGAATATTCCCAACTCCACCAGATTTGGCTCACGGCCAAGTATGGCAAGAATCTTCTCATATTCCTCCCCCGCCAGCCCATGGCTGGAGACGATCTCGGGTGTAATTGTAACTTGCTGTGCAGTCATCTTGAACAATACTATGATAGAATTTTATCAAAGTCCATTACTAGTGTTTTTTCAATTAATTCCGTACATAACGGAAAGTAGACAATCGTCAATAGGACATGATACAAGCATGGCATGAGTGGCAATGAACAAAAAGTGGTAAATATAGGACAGGAAAATGTACAGATTATAGAGCATCTGCGGGAGTTGCGTACGAGGCTGGTGTGGTCGGTTGTGGCGGTTCTGGCTGCGTTTTTTATCAGCTTTGCGTTTGCAGGGGATATATACCAGTTTCTGGTGGCACCGCTGGCTGAGGCCTACGGAGGAGCGGAAGGACGGCGGCTGATATTCACCGGTCTGGCCGAGGCTTTCTTCACATATATGAAATTATCGCTCTATATGGCATTTATCCTGGCTTTCCCGATAATTGCCTGGCAGGTATATGCGTTTGTTGCACCCGGATTATACAAGAATGAGCGCGGGGTGTTGCTGCCGTTTTTGCTGGCTGCTCCTGTGTTGTTTTTCCTCGGTGCTGCAATGGCCTATTATTTTATATTCCCGCTGGCATGGCAGTTTTTCCTCGGGTTTGAAATGCCGGCAAATCCGGATGGGTTGCCAATTCAGCTTGAAGCAAGGGTTAGTGAATATCTGGCACTGGTGATGCGGCTGATTATTGCATTCGGGCTGGCTTTTCAATTACCGGTAGTGATTATGTTACTGGCACGGGCGGGTTTCGCCACGTCAAAAGGCTTGCGGAAGAAATGGAAGTATGCGCTGGTCGGGATAGTTACGCTGGCTGCGGTGATTACCCCTCCTGATGTTATAAGCCAGATTGGTTTAGCAATCCCCCTGTTATTATTATACGAGCTTTCAATTTATGGCTGCAAATATGTCGAAAAAAGTAACAACGCTTGAAAATGAAGAGGCTACCTGTGAATTGGCACGGGAAATGGCTGGGCAAACGCGGGCTGGTGATATTTTTCTGTTAAAAGGAGAGCTGGGAGCCGGGAAGACCGTATTTTCACGGGCTTTTATCAATCATTTTCTTGATACGGAAGTACCGAGCCCTACATTCACCCTCTTGCAGACCTATCATACTGATAAATTTGATATATACCACCTTGATTTATACCGGCTGAAACATGCCGGGGAGATAATTGAACTTGGTATTGAGGATGCAGTCGGACAGGCGGTTATGTTGATAGAATGGCCGGAAATTGCTGAAAATATTATAAAAGATATAGCACAAAGGAAAGGCCGTATAATCGAAATTACATTTTCTTATGGTAATTCAAAGGGAAACAGGAAGGCAGAAGTTAAAAAAATATAAATAAAGAAAAATTCCTTTCGGATAACAGCATAAACAGGTATATCTAGGCACAAGTTACTAGCTACTAAATATGCTCCTAAAACTATACCGTACATTGTCGTTTATTGCCGGGCCGTTTATCGACCTGTATCTTATATTCCGCAAGAAGACCGGTAAAGAGGATCCTAAACGTTTTTCGGAAAGGCTGGGTAAGCCTGGATTTCCAAGGCCGGATGGCAAGCTGGTATGGGTGCATGCGGCAAGTATCGGCGAGGTTATGTCGGTTCTACCGCTGGTTGAGGTGTTGCTTGAAAAATATGAGGTTAACGTCCTGATAACCACCGGTACGGTTACTTCGGCAAAGCTTATGGAAAGCCGGTTGCCGGAGAAGTGCATCCACCAGTATGTCCCCATTGACAAGCTGATTACGGTACAGCGCTTTCTTGACCACTGGAGGCCGGATATTGCCTTTTGGGTGGAGTCGGAATTATGGCCGAACCTGGTGATTGAAACCGAGAAAACCGGCTGTCGGATGATTCAGCTTAATGCACGGATTTCGATTCCGTCATATGAAAAATGGCAGCGTTATAAAAGCCTTGGCGAAAATATGATGTCCTGTTTTTCGCTGTCACTGTCGCAGAGCGAGGAGGATGCCGAGCGCCTTACCAAAATCGGTGCTCCGAATGCCAGGTTTGTCGGTAATTTAAAATTTGACGCCCCTGCCCTACCTGCCGATCCGAAGGAAACCGGCAAGCTGGTTAGTATGATTGGCGAGCGTCCGATATGGGTAGCGGCCAGCACTCATCCCGGTGAGGAGGAGATAATTGCCGGAATACATCGTAAATTGCGTGAAAAATATGATAATATCCTGACTATTATTATCCCTCGCCATCCTGAGCGTGGGGAGGAAATTAAGGCAGTCTTCAGTGAGGAAAACCCGGCGCTGCGCTCGGAAGGACAGGAAATAACGGAAGAAACCCAAGTTTACGTTGCCGATACTATAGGTGAGCTGGGGATTTTCTACCGGCTTTCGGGGATTGTATTCGTCGGCGGTTCGCTGGTTGAACATGGTGGGCAGAATCCGCTTGAGGCTGCACGTCTGGAATGTGCCATTGTCTCCGGCCCACATACTGCCAATTTCAGACGTATATATGATGAAATGGAAAGTGAGCAGGCTTTCCTGCGGGTAAGTGACGGTGAAAATCTGGCTGATACGGTGCTTGAATTATTTGGTGATCCCGAGAAACAGGAACAGCTTGCCAATACCGCTCTGGAGCTTATTGAAAGCAAATCCGGAGCGCTGGAGAATTACCTTGCGGAACTGGAGCAATATCTGGAAATCCTGCCCGTAAAACAGACAAGCGATGAAGACTCCTGAATTCTGGCAGAAAAACAAGGGATGGTCAGAGATTTTATTTCCATTCTCTGCGCTTTATTATTTATCCGTGCTTGCTCGAGGGAAGCTGGCCAGGCCTAAAAAAGCGGATATTCCGGTAATTTGCGTGGGTAATGTGGTTGCGGGCGGAGCGGGTAAGACACCGGTTGCGATTGAAGTCGGTAAAATTCTGAAAGAGCAAGGAGTTAGTTTTGCCTTTATAAGCCGTGGTTATGGCGGTTTACTGGACGGACCTGTTGAGGTAAATCCCGATGAGCATACTGCCGAGGAGGTTGGGGATGAGCCGTTATTACTGGCTCGCACTGCGCCCTGTATCGTATCAAAAAATCGCCTGGCCGGAATAAATAAGGCTGCGGAAAATGGTGCAAAACTGGCCATCCTTGATGATGGTTTGCAGAATCCCTCAGTAATTAAGGATTTTTCACTGCTGGTAATTGACGGGCTATATGGAATTGGAAATGGTTACCTGCTTCCCGCAGGGCCTCTGCGTGACAAGCTGGATAACACTTTACGCAAATCCGATATGGCGGTTCTGGTTGGTGAGGACAAGCATAATATTATTCCCGAAATAGAGCCACATCTACCGGTTTTACGAGCAACGATCCAGCCGTCCGGTAATATAAACCCTCATGGACGTAAATTCATCGCATTCGCCGGTATCGGCTATCCGGAAAAGTTTTTTAATACTTTGGAAAATAATAGTTTCCGTATAATGGAAACCAGAAAATTCGCCGACCATCATAATTACAATGAAAATGATATAAAAAACCTGCTGAAAAAAGCGGAAAAAATAGATGCAGAACTAATCACTACCGAAAAAGACCTGACCCGCATCCCCCCCGAGTATCACAGCAAAATCATCACCCTACCAATTGAAATTATTTTTGAAGATGAGGGAAAGCTGATAGATGCACTACAAAAAACTCTATAGTAATATTTTCTGATTTCTGGTTTCTGGTTTCTGGTTTCTGATTTCTGGTTTCTGATTTCTGAGCTAGCTCATAACAAACAGCAATAATAACATTATTGGAACCACAAACAGCAATCCGCTTACATTATCCAGTACCCCGCTTTCACCCAGGACAATATTACCACTCTTGCGTACCCCGAATTTCTTTTTAACAAATCCAATAAATATGTCACCTGCCTGCGCAAGAATGCCGACTATTATTCCAAATACCAGTCCTAAAGACATAAACTTCAATTCAGCACCCTTGATACCAAACATACATATGGCGGAGACCCCGGCTGCCATTGCCATTGCACCATATAACCCCGCCCATGTATTTGGTGCGATTTTGGGAAGAATCTTTGGAGAGGTCTCAAAAGCCGTTTCAGACATGAACGAACCAAGGTGAGTGGCAAGCACCGTTGCAAACATCCACAGGGTAACAATCTGTCCCATATTTTCTTCTTCTACATTGCGTATCAGTACCATTGCGGCACATGGGCCGATAATGAAGAGTAAACCTGGTATAATGGAAAAAATTCCTGTAATAATATCGTACTTCTTTCTGCTCATCTGCCACCACTCCAGCAGCATAACAATACAGGAGGATGTAATCAGGGCAGTAAATACAAACCCTCCGGCATAAGCGGAATACAGCACTACCGCTGCAACCACAGCCGAAAGCAGTGTTCTCCTCTGATAGTGGTCCAGATGGTCAAGAGGATTGCGGCTTACAAGCCCCTCCTCTTTCTCCTCCTGCTTGTTTTTCTTATTCCATATCATCATTTAATAATATTACTGATAACGAAAATGAGCAAGAAATTCTATGTTATAATTCTTTAATCAAATTAGATATTGAAATATTTTTCGGAATAACTACTATATCTTGTAGGCACATTAGAGTGAGCACTTTTCCCCTAAAATATATAATCTTATGATAAAACGAGCTTTTTTCAGGCGGGTTGTGGTATTTTTTGCTATGGTTCCGTTATCTGTGGTGCTTTTCGGATGCACTAGCGCGGAATTAGTAAAAACCGCTGTATTGCACTTCACCCAGGAGAAAAACCTGTCACATCACAAGGTAGGAAAACCTTACCAGATAAAGGGAAAATGGTACCATCCGAAAGAAGATTATAATTATAAAGAAGTAGGGATGGCCTCCTGGTATGGTGGCAAGTTTCATGGCAGGAAAACTGCTAATGGTGAGAGATTTGACAAGAACAAGATTTCCGCTGCGCATCGTACATTGCCTATGCCCAGTATGGTGCGGGTGACTAACCTTGAGAATGGCAAGTCCATGTTGATAAGGGTGAATGACCGTGGTCCCTTTATCAAAGATCGTATTATTGATTTATCCGAGAAAGCAGCCGGTTTGCTGGGTATGAAAAAGAAGGGGGTTGCAAGGGTTCAGGTTGAACTGGACAGGATAGCAACAGCGGAATTATTCCGTGACCGTGAGGGAGGTGATGCGATTGCCAATCGCATATTGAATGGCGGCAGTACAGAGGAGATCGTGCTGACCTCAACTTCTCCTTCTTCCACACCGGCAAAAATCCATGATAATAATTACCAAATCGCTGCAAGTAATGCTGGAAAATATTCCGGCCGCGGTTATTATGTGCAGGTCGGTGCTTATGGTACTCCGGTTAATGCCAGTGAGCAGTCCAGTAAGTTCAACGGTATATCACCGGTATTGGTGGAGCCGGTGCGTTTTTCACAAAAGAAATTATACAGGGTAAGGCTTGGACCATTTGTTGATATGGGACAAGCGGAAAACAACCTCAGCAGAGCAAAGGAGTTAGGGTTCAATGATGCGATTATTGTTGCAGAAAACTAGGTTTTTTTGGGTAGTTCTTGTGTGTTTGTATCCTGCGCTGGCGGATGCACAGGATACGGAGAATGCCTCTAATGACGGCATGACTAAGGCACCCTATGCCTATATGATCGACTATAATACCGGCGAGGTTCTGCTGGAAAAAAACGCCGATGAAGTAATGGAACCGGCATCCATGACCAAGATGATGACCGCTTACCTGGTATTTGACAAACTCAAGCGCGGAGAGCTTTCCATGGAGGATAAATTGCCGGTTAGTGTGCGGGCATGGAAGAAGGGCGGCTCCAAGATGTTCGTTCAGGAAGGCAGCGATGTTTCGGTAAGTGACCTTTTGCACGGCATAATTGTGCAGTCGGGGAATGATGCCTGCATTGTAGTTGCCGAGGGAATTGCCGGCAGTGAGGAAGCCTTTGCCGAGGAAATGAATTTTGTGGCCGGGAAGATAGGGCTTGAAAACAGTCATTTTAAAAATTCAACCGGTTGGCCTGATATAGACCATGTTATGACCGCAAGGGATTTGGTGACATTGGCGAAGCATCTGATAGAAGATTTCCCCGAATATTATCCGATGTTTGCCGAAACCGAGTTTACCTATAATGAGATAAAACAGGTGAATCGTAACCATTTACTTAGCCGCGGTATCGGCGCGGACGGGCTGAAGACCGGTTACACCAAGCGCTCCGGTTATGGGATGGTAGCCTCGGCAGTACAGAATGGCAGGCGGATTATACTAGCGATAAACGGTTTTGGCAGCTCCAAGGAACGCATACCGGAGGCAGAACGGCTGCTACGGATGGGGTTCCGTGATTTCAAACTGACACCTTTATATAAGGCCGGCGATGTGATTGATAATGCGAAAGTCTGGATGGGCAGTGAGGATACGGTACCGCTGGTGATCAAGGAAAATGTGGAGGTTCTTATAAACAGGCGGGACAGCAAGCGTGCCGAACGTGAACTAACCCTGAATTATAACTCCCCACTGAAAGCCCCGATTAAAAAGGGTGACAAGGTGGCAGAACTAACCTTAACCAAAAACGGTAAACCTGACAGGAAAATCCCCCTCTTCGCCGGCAAGGATGTCGAACCACTCTCCTTCTTCGGCCAGGCTAAAATCAAACTACAATATTTATTGCTGGGCGGATAATTTACAGCAAAGTCAGAGTCCTTTTTTCCTAATAGAATCGTAGGACTAAAAGTCCTTATCTCTGCAGCAAGCGACAGAAACTTTGACGTCGCAGCTAAAAGTTCAAATCAACCAGAACGGTTATTTGGAACGACTATAAAAACACAACCTCAACATCAGCCCCTTCAACTTCTGTGCTATTTTTATAAACCGAATAAACACGTAAAATTATTCTACAACCAAGGCATTATTTATCGTATACTAATCGCCTGAATTTATATCATGTTTTCTTACTTTATTACATAAGAGTTCTCGACACTCACACTAGCATACCCCAAGAATATTGATTTTTCAAGAATCGAAGCAGAACGTACTTTTTGAGTACCTGAGCACCAGAAAATCAGTATTTGCAGACTATGATAATAATAAATATCGGCAGCTCCTAGTTGAAAAACTGCATGACTGACCTCATTACTATCCCCCCATAATTAGTGCTTTCCCCATAACCAACACACAATATATTCCTATTTGTTAATTTTTTCGGGATTTTTTTAATAAAGTTCCCATATGTCTATTGACCTTTCCCATGAACTAAGGTATTGTTCCCATGTTGTCCCATGATATCCCATAGTGGGCCAATTTACTCCCTTGAAGTGGAGCGGAGTTGCAAATGGGAAATGATGGAAACCTTCATATTATTTAATAATCTTAGAAGGATATCTTTAGTAGTTCAACCATAACTTACAAGGATATCCGGAAGGTTACCATCGGCAAACATCTTCTAGTGTGGTTGGTATGGCTCTTTTTCTTTCGACTTATACTAATAAGATTGACAAAAAAGGGCGTGTTTCAGTCCCTGCGCAATTCCGCTCTGTTCTTTCGGGGCAAAATCTGGATGGGATAGTAGCGTATCCTTCGGTGGTCAATAATTGTATCGAGGCTTGCGGGATCGACCGTATAGAGCGGATGAGCGCGAGCATTGATGATAATCACGAGTTGTATTCGGATGAGCGTGATGCATTTGCGATGAGTATCCTCGGTGATTCCAGCCCACTCTCGTTCGATAGTGATGGCAGGGTTACGTTGCCGGAGAAGTTGTTAAAGGAGGCGGGGCTTGACGGACAGGCGGTTTTTGTAGGTAAGGGGCAGACATTTGAGATATGGGAACCAAAGGCTTTTGAGGAATATTCCGCCAAGGCACGTGAAATAGCGAAGCAGAAAAGAGAGGAATTCAGGTTGAATGGAAGGAATGACAATTAGCTCCCCTCCCGCTTGCGGGAGGGGCAAGAAATCTGAGCAGCTTGTCTGCCAGATTTCTGGGGAGGGAATGGTGAGGTGATGGCTATTAGCTGTTGGTATTCCCCCACCAGAAATTCAATATGTTGTCATCCCGAACTTGTTTCGGGATCCATGTATCCGATGACGGAATCGTGATAGGGAATGAGCAGATTTTGTATTTTGAAAGTATGGTCACAACTTGCTGATCATCAGTTTTTTAAAATGGATGCTGAAACAAGTTCAGCATGACAATCAGGTTTTTCCCCGCAAGCGGGGGAGGAGTTGGATACAGGCAAATATGCAACAGGCAACAGACCATATATCGGTAATGGCAAGGGAAACGCTGGAATATATGGCACCCAGGGATGGTGAAGTGTATGTAGACGGCACGTTTGGAGCGGGCGGACATAGCCGTGCATTACTGGAAGCGGCGCAGTGCAAGGTTTTCGCCATAGACCAGGATCCGCTTGTTGAAATATATGTATCGACTTTAAGCGAGGAATTCAGCAATCGCTTTGAGTTTATAAATGGTCGCTTCGGCGATATGGACAGTTTGTTAAATGCGCGGGGTGTTGAGTCGGTAGACGGTGTCCTGCTTGATATAGGCGTTTCTTCCATGCAGCTTGATACTCCAAGACGTGGCTTCTCCTTCTCCCTTGACGGCCCGCTTGATATGCGTATGTCGGGTTCTGGCAGGGACGCCTCCCATTTTGTCAACAGCGCCAATGAAGAGGAACTGGCGGGGATTTTGTTCAAATATGGCGGGGAACGGCAGTCACGGCGGATTGCCAAGGCGATTGTAGCCGCACGCAGCAGTAAGCCGATTACCCGTACCGGTCAGCTTGCGGAGATAATCCGCGGGGCGGTGAAGGTGTATAATGATAATATCAACCCGGCTACGCGTACGTTTCAGGCGTTGCGTATATGGGTTAATAATGAGTTGGAAGAATTTTCGAAATCTCTGGATGCAGCGGAGAAGCTGCTATCTTCAGGGGGAAGACTAGTGACGATTACCTTTCATTCGGGCGAGGACAGTATAGTCAAACAGTTCCTGAATGACCGCTCCGGCAAGGGGTACGGGGTGTCGCGTCACTGGCCGCTTCCGGCGCAGGATGCGCCAGCACCGACATTTGAATTACTGACACGTAAGGCGGTTACACCTGACGAGGGAGAGATTCGGGAGAATCCTCGCGCGCGTTCGGCCAAATTACGGGCAGCAATTCGCACGGTGCACTAGCGTTATATAAAAATTAACGCTCTTAAGTAAGGTATACAAAGGAGTCGGTATGATCAGACCAGTAGCATTCATGGGCTTTGTGTTGCTCTCGGTTCTGGCGTTCGCGGTTTTTCAGGTAGAAAACCGCGTCCAGGATTTGAGGGGCGAGTTACGCGAACTTAATCGCCAGATTAAGACTGACCGCGAAGCAATCCACGTATTAAAGGCAGAATGGACATATCTCACCAAGCCCGGGCGCTTGCAGGAAATGTCCGACAAATATCTCGATCTGGAGCCGATAACTCCGGAGCAGGTACGTAATGTAGAAGATATCCCGCTGCGCCCCGTATTGGCCGGGTTCGCCGGCGGAGTTGAGAATTAGAAATGCACCCCCCTCCCGCTTGCGGGAGGGGAGAAAATCTGAGCAATCTATGATTGCCAGATTTCCGGGGAGGGAATGGTGAGGTAGTGGCTATTGGTATTTGGCTATTAGCTGTTGGCATTCCCCCACCAGAAATCCTAAGGATTGAAAATCCTTGGATTTCTTGCCTTCCTCGCAAGCGGGGGAGGTTTAGAGGTAAAAAATGACAAAAAACAACAAAAGACATACCAAGAAAGTAAAATTTGACGGGGCAGTCAAGCAGGCTGTGGATGTGGCCCGTGCACGTCTGGTATTTATCGGCGCATTCTTCTCCCTGTGCTTCTGTGCACTTGGATTCCGTGTGGTCGATTTGGCCATGGCCAGTGTAGATGGTACCAGCCGCGGACTTGCGGCCATAAGCACCTCCGAGGTAAAATATGGTCGCGCTGATATAGTTGACCGCAACGGTGTGTTACTCGCGACTAACCTGAAAACGGCTTCACTATTTGCCGACCCAAAAACTATCAGGGAATCCGGCATATCCGCGGAGGAAGTAGCCGCCGGCTTAACCCACCTGTTCCCGGAGCTTAACCCATCCAAACTGTTGGCAGAGCTTTCTTCCGACAAGCGCTTCGTATGGATTAAGCGTAACCTCAGCCCGAAAGAGCAGGAAGCGGCGAACAATTTGGGCGTACCCGGTCTTGAGTTTAAAATAGAGGAAAAGCGTACATATCCTCATGGCGAGCTGGTGGCACATCTGGTTGGCTTTACCGATATTGACGGCAACGGTCTTTCCGGTGCTGAGCGCGAGTTTAACGAGGTACTGTCCAAGAAATCCACTACCCCCCTACCCCTCTCGATTGATATTAGGGTGCAGAATATCCTACATCGTGAGCTGGTGAAGAAATACCAGCATCACGAGGCAAAAGGCGCAGCCGGTATGGTTATGGACGTAAATAGCGGCGAGATTATCGCTATGGTTAGCCTTCCCGATTTCGACCCGAATGCAGCCAGCACCGCCGATGACAAAGCGAAGTTCAATAATGCTACTCTTGGCGTGTATGAAATGGGTTCGACCTTCAAGACATTCACCATGGCCACCGCTCTGGATAACAATCTGGTAACTATGCGTAGTTTGTATGATGCTACCAACCCTATCAGGGTTGGCCGGTTTACTATCCGCGACCATCATGGTAAGAAACGCTGGATGACAGTGCCAGAAATATTCATGCATTCGTCTAATATAGGTACGGCCAAAATTGCCGAGGATATCGGCAGCAAGCGCCAGCGCGAGTTTCTGTCCAAGCTCGGCATGCTGGAGCCGGTAGCGCTGGAACTGCCGGAAAATGGTAGTCCGCTTTACCCTGACCAATGGGGCAGAATCAGCACTATGACTGTTTCCTATGGCCACGGCATAGCCGTTACCACCAGTCATGTTGCCAGTGCATATTCCTCTATGGTAAATGGCGGGATATACCACTCACCAACGATTATAAAGGATAATGCCGATGAGGGTGTGCGCGTTATAAAACAATCCACTTCCGACCAGATGCGTAAAATGCTGCGTCTTGTTGTGTCTGAAGGTACCGGTAAGAACGCTAACGCCAAAGGCTATCTGGTCGGCGGTAAAACCGGGACAGCCGAGAAAGCCGGCGTCCACAGCTATGACCGTAAACGCATGGTATCATCATTTGTTGCGGCATTCCCTATGGATAACCCGCGTTATGTGGTGATGGCGGTGATGGATGAACCAAAGGGGACCGAGGACAGCTTTGGCTGGGCAACTGCCGGCTGGACTGCCGCACCGGTGGTGAAAGAGGTTATCGCACAGGCAGCGCCGGTTTTGGGCGTGCGTCCGGTTGATGAGGAATCGCCGGAAATCCGTAGTGCGATGCATATAGATTACGAAGTTGGAAAGGATCAGAAATTTGCTTCTGTCGAAACTCGTTAAGGTTAAGATTCATGGTAGCAGCGCGATTCAACTTCCGGGGAAACTTCCGGACAACTATGAAAACATAGAAGTCACCGGACTCAGCCTGGATTCGCGCACATGCAAGCCAGGCTATCTCTTTGCCGCAATTCGCGGTGCAAACACCAACGGACTGCTTTACATACATGATGCAATCGCCCGCGGCGCGCGGGTTATATTAACTTCGCTTGATGTAAAGCCGGATAAATCCTGGGGCGATGATGTTGTGCTGATAACGCATGATAATACCCGGCTTGCATTCGGCCATTTATGCGCGGAATTCTATAGCCAACAGCCGGATAATATCGCGGCGGTGACGGGTACTAACGGCAAGACTTCGGTGGTAAATTTCTGCCGTCAGATATGGCAGAATCTTGGGCATAACGCGGCGAGTATCGGCACATTGGGAGTTATTGAAAAGACCGGACAGGATTTGACTGACGACACCCTGACTACTCCCGACCCGGTATTTCTGCACGAGAAATTATCCAACCTTAAAACAAGGAATTTCAATTATTTAGCTATGGAGGCTTCAAGTCATGGGCTAGATCAGTTTCGGCTGGCGGGGCTTGATGTGGGAGTTGCGGCGATTACCAATATTTCCCGTGACCACCTTGATTATCACGGTAGTTATGAACGTTATTTCGATGCAAAAATGCTGTTATTTGAACAGGTTATGAAGGAGAACGGTATTGCAGTTGTTAATGCGGACATTCCTGAATTTGCGGAAATAAAAAAACGCTGTGAGAAACACAACCACACTATAGTTAGCTACGGCAAGCAGGGCATGGATTTACAATTACTGGACTCCCTCCCCTCCCCTTCAGGACAGGAAATAATATTTAAGACAAAAGACAAGGAATATTCTATAACCACCTCTCTTATAGGAAGTTTTCAGTCTTACAATGTTTTATGTGCGATTGGCATGGTGGTGGCCAGCGGTTTTGCTGCGGACGAAGTGGTAGAGGCTTGTAAAGGGCTGCTCCCGGTGCCCGGCAGAATGGAGAAAGTGGCCGAACATCCTTGCGGTGCGCCTATTCTGGTGGATTACGCACATACACCGGATGCGCTGGAGAAAATCCTGATTGCCCTGCGCCCGCATACTGAAAATAATCTGGTGGTTATGTTCGGCTGCGGCGGTGACCGCGACAAGGGGAAGCGCCCGCAGATGGGAGAAATCGCTGAACGCTTGGCGGATAAAATTATCATAACCGATGATAATCCGCGCACCGAAGCCCCCTCCCCTATTCGTGCGGAAATCATGCAAGCCTGCCCCTCTGCCACTGAAATCGGTGACCGTCGGGAGGCAATCCGTCATGCCATACAAAATCTGGAAGCGGGAGATGTACTGGTACTCGCCGGCAAGGGACACGAAACCTACCAGATACTCGGCACCACAAAACACCACTTCAACGACGCCGAAGAAGCAAAGGATGCAGTTGATTCATCATAATGTCTTACTTCCGGCTACTATCCAAATCCGCTAAATCTGAGGTATCATGTGTATCGCGGAGGTTACCATCCATATCGGTGATTTGTTTTAACTCGCGATTTACCTCACCAACATCACTCGCAATAACCTTTACTCCATCCTTGGTATCACCGGCAGCCTCTTCAAACATGGCCATAAATTCTGCCGAAAGTTTTTTGATTTTCCTGATAAACCGTCCTATAGCCCCCATAATTTCCGGCAGATCCTCTGGCTTGATGACTATCAAAGCCACCACCGCAATAATTAAAATCTCTGCAAATGACAGGTCAAACATAATATATTCAGGATGGCTGCGACTTGATATGGATATCCCTTTGCGGGAAGGGGATTTCGATATTGTTTTCTTTCAGCGCATCCCATATCAGGAACATAATTTCGCTGATAAAGCGGTTCTCACCGTCATTTATCCCTTCGACCCAGAACTCCACGGTGAAATTCACCGAGCTATCACCGAACTCCTGTAATTCGCAATCGACTTTCTCAGGTTCCTGCAACACCTGCCTGTGCTTAGAGACTGCCGCTTCAATAGTCGGCGGGACGATATGCAGGTCGGTATTATACGACACGCCAAATGGAATTTCATGGCGCACCAGCATATCGGTATGACTGTAATTGGTTACCCTTGATACGATAAAATCCTCATTGGGAATCATCACTTCCTTACCGTCATAAGTTTTGATGACACTGGCTCTTGCCCCCAGCATCTGCATAACCCCGAATGTACCGTCATCCAGCTCGACCACATCCCCGACCCGCACACTCTTTTCCAGCAGCAATATAACCCCGCTGATAAAGTTGGATGCGATTTTCTGCAATCCGAAACCCAGCCCGACACCAAGCGCTCCACCGAATACCGCCAGTGTAGACAAATCCAGTCCTATAGTCTTGAACAGCAAAAGGGCAATTACCACATATACGGTAAATTCAAACAGCTTGGCGAACAACTCACGGGTAGACACCTCGATTGACTCACGGGAGCGGATATAATTCTGTCCTGAATAATTGGATATACGCCCCAGCCAGAACAGGAATACCGCCGCAAAGATAGTATTAATAATCCGCAGGACGGAAAAGGAAACACTCCCCAGGCTGATTGTAAGGGTATCGAGGTATTCAAGCGTTGGTACAAGCTGACCGAACAGATGCAGTAATGCTGCCGGAATCAGTATCCACAGCCCGATAGTACGTATAAGCGGCTGTGTGACATAAGACCTTAGAACCACCCACAGCAGATATATAAAAGCCAGTCGGGTGGCGGCATCCACCACTGTTGACTGACCGAAAAGTGCTGTAGAAATTTTACTGCCAATACCAAGCGTAATCAGCGCCAGTATCGGGCAGGCAATCTGCCCCGTACGATACAGCAACCAGCGCAGGCTATATTTTTTGCTTTTATTTTCAGTGTTATCGGGATTGAAGAATGAAATATTTTTCCTGATAAAAGAGGCAATCGCCATAGCCAACACAATGGCGATAAATATTACCCCTGCCTGCATATAGCTGTTCGGGTCGGATACGGTTTGCTGCAATTTCTCCATCCATTCCAAGAATGTACCGCTGATCTTCTGAAAAAACTCGCTCATGAGATACCTTTATGATATTGTGAAAAGGTGGTGTCAAGGTGGATAATGATGCCAGAAACCCTCCCAAACAATTTTCTTTCTTTGCAGAATCAAACAGGTCTTGCAGGAACTCTTATGTTATATGAACGAGCGAGTCAGCATTACCGCTTAAACTATTAAAATATAGCTACTTCAAAGTCTAACCACTCACCACTGAGCAGGTAAAGCGGGTGATTTCGACAGGATCGCCATGGAAGATATTATCCTGATCAACGGTAACCAGACAGTCTGCCTCAGCGAGCGCAGACATAAGCATCCTGTCCTGCGAGGAGGCAGGATCGGCAACCAGGCGCTTACTATTATCCTCCATCAGCTTGGCAAAAATATAATCCATCTTCACATCGTTACAATCGAGCTGCCGCCCCAGAACCGCATGTGATTTCTTATAAAACTGCTCACACATATCAAGCATTTTCTCAATTGCCGTACGCAGGAACAGTGCCGCACAAATTTGTGCTGACATCGGGTTCCCCGGTAGTGCCAGCACCGGCATCCCGAATTTGCTGCCAAACACGACATGTTCTTCCTTACTAAGCTTCAGGCTGATTTCCTCAAGTTTGCTGTTTTTAGTACTAGCCAGCTCTTTCTTCAGTAAATTATCAGCCGATTCGGATACCCCGCCGGTTGTTACCAGCAAATCAGCACCCTTGGCAGCCGAGGACAGGCGCTTTACCGAAGCAGCGGAGTCGCTGGCAATCCCCAGATTGACAGGTGTAGCCCCACAGGCAGTAATAAATGCACTCAAAACCAGGGAAGAGGAAGAATTTACCCGACCACCGTCATTGGCATCACCAAGCATAGCCAGCTCATCACCAATTGCAAACAGGGCTATCCTTGGCTTGCGCCTTACCGGAAACCATGAAACCTTCATTGATGCCGCCAGCCCTATATCACGCGCGGTCACCACCGAACCGGCCTTCAATACACTCTCCCCTTCCGAAAAATCGATACCCTTGGAACATATATTTTCACCGTGCCATGCCTGCTCGTTTATCGTAACATGACCGCCAAACTCATCCATATTATTCATCGGTACCACCGCATCGGCACCAACCGGAATAGGCGCTCCGGCAAATATCTTCACCGCCTGTCCTGCACGCACCTCATCGTGAAACTGGCTGCTGGCACGTGACTCACCAATGCGCTCAAGTGTGGCAGGAGTCTGCATTAAATCCGCTGTGCGCACCGCATACCCATCCACTGCCGCGATATCCCAGCATGGCGAGGTCGCCCGCGCCCGCACATCATCCGCCAGCACACGGCCAAGCGTTTCGGTGACACTGACCATCTCCTGCGGCTGAACAGTAAGGGCTGCATTAAGTTTCTCCCTGAAAGCCCTGGTTTTACGTGAAACCTCGGACTCTTCTGGAACCAGTTCAACAATATTTGCCTGCTGATCAGCAGACTTTTTAGCCGTAGATTTGGTAGATTTAGCGGTGGTCTTCTTTGCTTTTGGCATTACGCTCTCCTTGTCAGGTTACGCCCCCCATGAAACCAAGCGAGGAGTATATATATTTAAGGCACCCTTTATCAAGTTGCTTTATCGCAACAGTTCGATTGAATATTGGCTTGAAAAAATTACTATCCATGTGTAGAAGAGTAAGTTATGAGTGACAAAGATAAAAAATCTGTAAAGAAAGCGGTGTTTCCGGTTGGCGGTCTGGGCACTCGGTTTCTGCCAGCTACCAAGGTGGTGCCGAAGGAAATGCTGCCGGTGGTTGATAAACCGCTTATTCAATACGCTTTTGAAGAAGCACGGAGTGCCGGCATAGAGCAGTTTATTTTTGTGACAGGGCGCAACAAGGCGGCGATTAACAACCATTTCGACCATGCTTATGAATTGCAGGCAGTTTTGAGTGAAGATGAAAAGCATGATTTCCTTGAGCGTACTAGGGACTGGGTGCCGGAGCCGGGTAGTATAGCCTTCACCAGACAGCAATATCCGCTTGGGCTAGGGCATGCGGTATATTGCGCACGGCACTTTATTGGGGATGAGCCATTTGCGGTATTACTGGCGGATGAAATGTTCATCGACAAGCGTTCCCCAACGCAGGAGATGGTTGATGTTTACAACAACCTTGGGGGAAATGTGTTAAGTGTAGCAGAAGTTTCGCCTGAAAATACGCATAAATACGGGATAGTTGATCCGGATGGGGTGTCGGATGGTGATGTGGTTAAGGTTAAGGGAATGGTGGAGAAGCCTGCACCGGAGGACGCACCTTCCAATTTATCCATCACCGGTCGCTACATATTGCAGCCGGAGGTGTTTGCGCATTTGGAGAAGGGCAAAAAGGGTGCTAGTGACGAGATTCAGCTCACCGACGCAATTGCAGCTATGGCAGTGGATGTGGATACATACGGGGTAAAATTTAACGGGCGGCGTTATGATTGCGGTAATCGTGTTGGCTTTCTTGAGGCTAATATTGCCTTTGCTTTGGAGCATGATGATATGCGCTCCGGAGTTCAGGAGATGCTGAAGGGGTTTGCTTGAGATTGTTAAATATGTCATTCCAGACATTAGACAAGTAGAAATCTTTAATTTCGTCAGGAGTCTTACAATGTGGAATCCAGTTAGTTGTCATGCTGAACTTGTTTCAGCATCCATTCCTCCATTTACTGTGGAGCTTGCTGATAAATGGATCCTGAAATAAATTCAGGATGACATATACCATCATCTGGATCCCACATAGCTTATTTTTCTCAACTGCATCAATAGATGCAGAAAAAATATAGCTTCTGGAATAACATCATCACTAACACAAAAAACATATGAAAATAGCGATAATCGGGACGGGGTATGTAGGGCTGGTAAGCGGGGCTTGTTTTGCCGAGCTGGGGCTTAACGTTACTTGTATAGATAAAGACAAGAACAAAATAAAAGCACTGCATAAAGGTAAAATTCCTATATTTGAACCTGGGCTGGAAAAAGTTGTAAAAACAAATGTTGATACCGGCAGGTTGCAATTCGAAACCAGCCTTGAGAACTCCGTACGTAACGCCGACGCGGTGTTTATTGCGGTTGGTACACCGCCAGATGGTTATGCTGGAGGTGCAGATTTATCCTATGTGTATGGTGCTGCGCGTGATATAGTTGGATTTCTAGAAGATGGTGCAGTTGTTGTAACTAAGTCAACAGTTCCGGTAGGTACCGGAGACAGGGTGCGTTCTATAATCAGCGAAATTCGACCTGAATTAAAGTTTGATGTTGCTTCTAATCCAGAGTTTTTGCGGGAGGGCTGCGCGGTTAAGGATTTCCTTGAGCCGGATCGGGTTATTGTCGGCACAGACTCCGATACCGCACGCAGGACATTAGAAGTTATATACAAGCCTCTGATAAATAAAGATGTTCCCGTTTTATGGGTTGACGTAAAAACTGCTGAACTTACCAAATATGCCGCTAACGCTTTTCTGGCCACCAAAATTGCACTTATAAATGAAATTGCTGATATTTGTGAGCATGTTGGAGCAAATATTGAACAGGTTGCTTTAGGTATGGGCACTGACCACCGCATCGGCAGCAATTACCTTATGCCCGGCCCTGGATATGGCGGCTCCTGCTTTCCCAAGGATACCCTTGCCCTGCGCAAGATAGCCCGTGGCGCTGGTACCCAGACCCGCATTGTTGAATCAGTCATTGAAAGCAATGATACCCGCAAATTGAATATGGTACGCAAGATTATCGACGCGAGCGGCGGTAATCTGGAAGGCAAAGTAGTTGCAATTCTGGGTCTGGCTTTCAAGGCGAATACCGATGATATGCGCGAGAGTCCTGCGCTGGTGATTATGTCCGAGCTGGACAAGGCTGGCGCCAAACTACGCGCATACGATCCGGAAGCGATGGAGCAGGCGCAGGAATTATTCAATATCAAGGGAGTGAGCTGGTGCAAAGACGCTTATGAAGCCATGCAAAATGTGGATATCACTGTTATTATTACGGAGTGGGATGATTTTAGGAATCTCGATCTGGTACGTTCCAAGGATTTGATGAAGTCACCAATAGTAGTGGATCTGCGCAATCTTTACTCCCGCGAATTAATGGAGAGTAAAGGTTTTACCTACATTTCCATAGGCCGTTAGAAACAACGCACCTGAATTCCAACACTAACTATAATGAAAATACATTCTACAGCGATAATTGAGGATAGTGTGCAGCTTGCTGATGATGTGTCGGTGGGGGCGTATTGCCATCTGAGCGGGAATGTTAAGCTTGCGGCGGGGGTAAAGCTGGAATCACATGTGGTTATCACCGGCAATACTACGATTGGCGAGGGAACGCATATATACCCTTTCGCCTCAATCGGGCACAATCCGCAGGATTTGAAGTTCCACGGCGAAGAGTCCACACTGGAAATCGGTCGGAATAACAGGATACGTGAATATGTAACGATGAATCCCGGCACTGAAGGCGGTGGTATGCGCACGATTATCGGTGATGACTGCCTGTTTATGATCGGCTCGCATGTTGCACATGATTGTATAATCGGCAATTATGTTATCCTGGCTAATAACGCTACGCTTGCAGGACATGTTACGGTCGGGGATTTTGCGATTATCGGTGGGCTTTCGGCGGTACATCAATTCGTGCGTATTGGCCAGCACGCCATGATTGGCGGGATGAGCGGGATTGAGAATGATGTTGCGCCATATACCTCGGCTATGGGCGAGCGGGCGAACCTTGCCGGACTGAACCTGACCGGCCTGCGGCGACGTAATTTCAGCCGCAAGGATATTCATGATTTGCGTGCGGCCTACCGTATGCTTTTCTCTGCGGAGGGTACGCTGGAGGAACGTCTGGAAGATGTCGTGGAATTATTTGGTGACAATGAAGTGGTAACCGAAATAGTGGAGTTTATCCGTGCAGACAGCTCAAGGGCACTTTGCCAGCCAAAAAATATTAAAGTCGCCTGAAGAAATGACTAAACTTGGAATGATTGCCGGTAGCGGTGAATTGCCGGAGATGATAGTGCAGGAATGCACACAATCCGGTCGTGATTTGTTTGTGATTGCGCTGGAGAATTTCGCACAGGAGCAGGCGGTTAGTAATAGTGAACATAAATGGATGAATATCGGCAAAGTCGGCGGAATAGTAAAAACCCTGAAAAATCAGAAGGTAAATGAGGTTGTCCTGGCCGGAGGTGTTAGCCGCCCTACCCTGTCCTCACTGAAACTGGATGCAGGCGGGATGAAATTGCTGAACCGCCTGCGCAAACTACCTTCCAGCGGCGACAACTCTATTTTTTCAACCATAATCACCTTCCTTGAAGAACAGGGATTTACAATTACGGGAGTAGATAAGCTATTGGAAAACCTGCTTATAACCGAAGGTGTGCTGGGGGCTGTAAAGCCGGATAAAACTGCACTGAATGATATCAGGATTGGTGTCCACGCTGCGCAGGAAACCGGCAAGCTGGATATAGGACAGGCGGTTATAGTGCAGGATGGCCGTATTCTAGGAGTTGAGGGAGCGGAAGGCACTGACCGGCTTATCATGCGCTGCAAAGAGCTACATAATGAGGGAGCTGGTGGTATTCTGGTAAAGGTTAAGAAGCCGCATCAGGATTCAAGGGTGGATTTACCCAGCATCGGCGTGCAAACCATTGAAAACGCCCATCAGTCGGGGCTAAGAGGAATTGCGGTGGAGGCAGGTGGTGCGCTGGTGATTAACCGGCCGGAGGTTATAAAAACCGCAGATAAACTTGGGCTGTTTATAGTCGGGGTTACTCCAGGATAACGTATTTATAATAATAATCGTTGAATTCGTTGAGATCCTCGATACCGCTGGACGGATTTAAATCGACCAGTTCGGCATCCTCCTCCATGTTCTCCACAGGCTCGACATACGGGTACAACCTGCCGGTTTCCGGATCAATATCCCCTTCAATGAAGGTACCATAATTCATATCCGGGTCTGAACATGCAGAGCAACAAACTATACATGCCAGAAATGTAAGAAATCCCCTCACCTTTCCACACTCCAGGAAATTCTCGGCTGGTCTAAGGTTATTATTTAACAAAATAACCTAACCACATCTAACACAGGAAAATAATAATTGTTCCCTACCTAGCAGATTGGTTTTTATAATGCAAGTAGATTATATCGAGGCATTCTCTCAACCTGTAAGGGGCGTAAATTTAAAGCATCCCCTCCCCTGCTTGCGGGGGAGGCAAGAAATCCAAGGATTTTTAATCCTTAGGATTTCTGGTGGGGGAATACCAATAGCTAACAGCCAAAGGCCAATAGCCACTACCTCACCATTCCCTCCCCAGAAATCTGGCAAATAAATTTGCTCGGATTTCTTACCCCTCCCGCTTGCGGGAGGGGGGGGTATTACCATACTAGGCTGCCTTCTTCATTTCCGTAACATTATGCATATGCACATCCTGCTGCGGGAACGGGATGGAAATACCTTTCTTGTCGAAAGTATTTTTTACCGTCTCGGTTATGTCGAACTTTACATCCCAGAAATCAGCGGTTTTCACCCATGGGCGCACCACAAAATTAACACTGCTGTCAGCCAACTCGGACACAGCAACCTTAAACGCAGGGTCTTTGAGGATACGCTCATCAGACTCCAGAATCTCAACCAGAGTTTCCTTTGCCAGCTTGATATCATCACCGTATCCAATCCCGAAAACCATATCCACACGGCGCTTATCCTGTGTGGAGTAGTTGATAATATTTCCAGAAGTCACGTTTGAATTCGGTATGATTATCGTTTTATTATCAGGAGTTGTCATAGTTGTTGTAAAAATACTGATATCCTTCACTGAACCGCTAACTCCCGCAGCCTCAACGAAATCACCAATCTTGAACGGCCTGAATGCGATAACCATCACACCCGCTGCGAAATTAGCAAGCGATCCCTGTAATGCCAGGCCTACAGCCAATCCTGCCGCGGCAAGAATTGCCGCCAGTGAAGCCGTCTCGACCCCCAACTGCCCCAGAGAGGCAATAATAACAAAAGTCAACGCCAGCGCATAAACGATATTGCCGATAAAGGATACCAGAGTTTTGTCCAGATCGGCTTTTTCCAGCAGTTTCTTTACCATCCTGGTGACAAACTTCGCCACCATTTTACCGATAATGAAAATCGCCAGCGCACCAAGAACCTGAAGCCCGAACTCAACCCCCATATCCATATATTTTTCCCTGTTTTCATCAGTAAGCAATTTATCCATAATAGTCTTCTCCTTGTAATTAAAAGATTTTTTACCGTTAGGCGAGTAACACCAATAAACGGTTTTGTCGTATTTTGCAACTTTTTTCTATTGACATGAATATGTGTACGGTTATGAATTAACATTCTGGTTATGAGCGCAGGTTGTTAAATTAACATTAAACTGAAAGGAATTACTAAAAATGAAGTTAATCAAAAAATATACGTTGGTTGCAGCGAGTGTTCTGGCCATCTCTCCTGCTATCGCATCTGCCGGCGGTGCTTTTTCCCTGCCGGATGAGGTAGAACAATCATTACAGAGAGCCTATCAAACCAGGGATCCTTTTGTGATAGGCGTCGTGCGTCAGGCTATAATCGATGACAACCCTGCATTTGCAGCCCGTGTTGACTCATATCTGGACTCACTGCAAGTGGCAGAATCGGGTGGTTCTAATAATTTTTCCAGTGCAACATCACAGAATACGGAAGCAGTTTCCACCCTGTCACCATCCGCCGGAACACAAGCCACAGAAGAGTTTGAGGCGGTTTACGAGGATGAAATATACAGGGTAACTGTGCCGGCAGGAACTTATAGCTCCGGCGATACTGGCACAGTTACGATAAATAATACGGAGGGAGGTACATTCCCTCCATCCACAAGCGCTGCTACCACTGCACAGCCACAGGAGCCGCAGACCTATGCCGAAAAAGCAACTGCTGCACTAAAAAATGTAGGTAGTGCAATTGTCGGTGTGGTCGAGTCAGGTGCGGAGAAATTATCAAATCTGGCACCTGCCGCCGGCAGCACTGCCGGTGACGAATCCCCATGGAGCGGTAATGTTGAAGGCGGGCTTGACTTTGCCACAGGTAACACTGACCGTGAAGATGGCAGCATATCCGCTAGGCTGGAATATGAGTATGAAAAGTGGCAGAATATCCTTAAAGGAAGCGCCAGGGGCAGTAAGGAGAATGACACCCGTACCGAGGAGGAATACAGGGTAAATGACCAGTTGCGCTATAATTTTACCGATTATGATTATGGTTTCGGCGAGCTTGATTATGTGAACGATCGCTTTAGCGGTTACCAGTATCGTATTTCCGAGCTAATCGGTTATGGCCACCATTTCATCAAGGAAGACCATCTAAAAGTTACTGGTGAGGTTGCAGTTGGTTCGCGTCAAAGCAAGCTTACCGACGGTTCCGATGAGGAAACCCTGCTCGGCAAGGTAGGGGCCGATGTAGAGTGGGATATTAATGACAGACTCACATTCACCGAGGAAGCCTCCAGCGAATTTGGCGGTGACGCAGTGATTACCCGCTCTATCACTGCCCTGAAAGCCGATATGACCGATACCCTGTATCTTAAACTATCATTCGAGTTTGAACATATAGACGACGCCCCTCCAGGCCGCAAACACACCGATACCCTGACTTCCATCAGACTAGGTTATGAATTTTAAATCCGTAGAAATATATTAGTCTCACCTCAATTGCACCATATAATGCAAATATGCCTGACTTGCCCGAAATAATATTGGTCAGGCCGCAGATGGGGGAGAATATCGGTGCGGCGGCGCGGGTTATGCTTAATTTCGGGCTGCGGAATCTGCGGATTGTATCGCCGCGGGATGACTGGCCTAACCCGAAGGCTGTGGAAATGGCAGTTGGCGCGGTGGGGGTGCTGGATAATGCGCTTATATTTGACAGTCTGGAAGAAGTGGTTGCTGATATAAATTATATTTATGCAACCACTGCCCGCCCACGGGATATGGTAAAGCCTGTGGTGAACCTACCTGATTTTCCTGCTGAACTGGCAGACAAAGGCGGACAGGATGTCAAGTCCGGTATAATGTTCGGGGCGGAAAAAAGCGGGCTTAGTAATGAGGAAGTGGTATTTGCTGACAAGATTTTGACTATTCCGGTGGGCGATGAATATCCATCACTGAACCTAGCGCAGGCGGTTGGGGTGGTTTGTTATGAAATTTCCCGTTTTTCCTGTCATTCTGCTGTGAGCAAAGCGAGTGAGCAGGATGGCGGTACGGGCAGAACTACTCATCCTTCATCAAAAGAAGAGCTTGTCCACCTGTTTAACCATCTTGAAGAAGAGCTTGATAACAAAGGGTTTTTCAAAGTTATAGAAAAACGGCAAAAAATGACAGATAACATCCGCAATATTTTCTCGCGTGCGGAGCTTACCGAACAGGAAATCCGTACCCTCCGCGGCATAATCCGCTCCCTCACGGAGAAGTAGAGGGTTATGGGAGTATAATCTCAGGGCCGCCAAACTCATCGGACATATTGGTATATTTCTGCTTTATCTTATGTTTACGGATGATTTCCTGAATTTCCGGCTTGTTGAAAAGCTCCATCTGCCTCTTGCCGCTTTCCTGAAACTGCTTCAACTGCTTTTTGGTAAGATTCATCTTTTTATCATCGGGATAGAACTTGGCATTGGCAACATACATTACCCTGCCAAGGAACGGTCTGCCCGTTATCCCGAACTCTCCTTCCGGAACAACCGCCCCCACGGAGGAGTAAGACTTATCCGACCTAACCATTAGCTCAACCGCAGCCGCTACCGGACCTGCCGTAGTGCCCTGCTGTGTGCTGTCGACTATATCCTTGGCACTGTTTACCAGACGTTTTCTTACATCATCCAGCCATTCATCTATTACTTTTTTATGATCCTCTTTCTTGATTCCTGTAAAATCAAGATTTTCCCTTAGATACTTCCTTATCGGTACATTCTTGACTTTGGTTTGCTGCCATAACGGAATAAGGTCTGCCCCGTGATTGCCTACTACAAATGCCGGTTTTACATCATCCAGTACAACCCTGGCCTCTCCTACCGAGGAATCACTCCCATCCTTGATCTGATTGGCTATCTCCCGTCTTAACCGCAATGAATCAAGAGCCGATCCGGCTGTAAATACCTGTCCTTCCATCAGGCCGGAAAGTTGCTGATATATCTTGGCGATAACGCCATCAGGATTAGGGGTAACGATATGAAGTGCGTTATGCCCATATTTCATTAATGGAGCATATTCGGCTATTATCTTGGCATTCTCAACCAGTAACTCATCCCTGCCACGGGTGTTGGTTCTTGTTTCCGACAGCCCTATCGTGAAATATACTACATTTGCAATTTTCAATGCCTGTGCCAGATGATTCTTGTTACTTGTTGCAATTGACATCACAGGTCTTTTTTCATCCTGCCTGTAAGGGAAAACAACGCGGAAATCCTTAGGTATATCAGCCCTTGCCTTAATAGAGATCTTTTTTGAAGTGTCGATATTCCTGGCAGACTTCTCGTTACTTGTACTGATAATATCATCCACCATATCGTTCTGTTTGCCCTTCAGGTAAGGTTTGACACCTGGCTGTTCCTTCCCTGTCTTTTCGTCTATATGTCTTGCAAATATTACTGTGTGTACATTTTTTGTCAGCATATCCTCAAGCATATGCTCGCCCAGATTGCCAAACCCGACAATCACAACCACAGGCATCTTGCTTTCAGCCATCTCTTTCAGATAGTCCCTATATTCCCTTTCTATTGCCATATAATATCTTTGTTCGGTTACAAAACGGCTCCTTATATATTGTTTTGCACATTATAAAGGAGAAATGTTACAGAATTATTAAACTGGAATAAAAAAATTAAAATTTGTAAAAAATAATTTTCTTGAGATAAGTTAAGAAATAGGCTATAATCCGCGTCGGAGTGTAGTATTATGTATCTGGAAAACAACAAGGAAAATATAAGCGAGCGATTTATTACTGTGAAAGTGCAACGTGACACCGAGAGAATGTTGCCGTGGAAAAAGCGCCTTGATGATAAAGGGCAGAAGTCACACACCAGCCAAGTCCTTCAAGAGGTGAGTGCTGCCAGCTTGTTTAGATAGAAGTCAGAGAGTAACTTCCCTTCCGGAGGATTCTACAAGTTTTACACCCTTATCACTTATATGTAGTTCCCCTTTTACCATGTGGTTATTCCTGTTAGGAATGAAGGTGTGTACCTGACTTACCACTTCTTCAGCAGAAAGCACATGCGCCATGGCAGATAGATGATTTCCGGTGTTCTTCACGGCAGAGGCTATTCCCCCGCCATATTCAACTCCCAGCCTTTCGGTTTGTTCATCCAGGGAGTTCTGAATAACACTTTGCGGCAGCTTTTCATTAACATTCTCAACAACTTCGGACATATTAGCATCACTGCCGAAGGTAGTCACAATTTTTAAAGCCATAATCTATCCTTTTTTAATTTTCTTTAGCTGGTCGTTAAATTTACCTATTGCCATATAAACCCGTCTTATTGCACTCTCTATCTGCTTTTTTATCTCAGGAGTTGATTTTCCACCATTTTTTACAAACTCCAGGTAGTTTTCTGCCATCACCACGGTTGACTCCTCTATCTGCCTTATAACCGGCTCGGCAAGATCAACCTGCTCTTCAGGGTTTTTTACCCTTTCATCCTCTATCGCATCTATGATTTTTTCTGCGAAATCATACAGTTTTACAATTTCGTTATAAAACTGCTCCTGCTGCGTGCGGTTCATTATACAACTACCAGTCATTAATTCAAAGCCCAGAAATATGAATTTTTTGTTATATTTGGCTTATACACTATCCTGAAATAAAAGACAAGATATGGTAGTAGCAATGTTTTCAGATAATTCCACAACAAAAAAGTGCTTTTTGGGATACTGGATTACGAAAATATTAACAAAAATGCTATAAAAAAAGTGGTGGATATAAGCATTTTCTTTTTGTATTGTTCCTTGCTCTTATTTGTCCTGAAATGTATCAGCTATGGTCAAAGCCCGATATTTGGCCCAAATACAATGAAAAAAAGCAATCATATAATCCGTATCACAGCTATAATATCAGTAATGCCTCTGCTGATGCTTTTCGCGGCGTCTGCAATCGCCACAGAAACAGGCTCAGAACACAGGGCAACGGCCCTACTTGATGCACTGGCGGTGGCATATGAGAATAATCCGCAGATAAAGGCCGAACGTGAGCGGCTGAAATCCATCGATGAGAATATGCCGCAGGCATATTCGGGCTGGATGCCTTCCGTAACCGCAAGTCATAACAGAAGCCGCCAGAATATTGACAATGACGTATTTGAGGGGCGGGTTAATCCATATACCAGCCGGATTGCATTCGAGCAGAATATATTTAGCGGCGGCGACAGTATTGCAGCGGTAAAACAGGCCAAAAACCTTATCAGGGCCGGGCGTGAGCGTTTGCGTGATGTCGAGCAGCAGATTATGCTACAGGCAATTACGGCTTATGTTGATGTGGTGCGTGCGCAGGAGGTTTTGAATCTGAGTATCAATAACAAGGCTGTGCTTGAGGAGCAGCTTGAGGCTACCCAGGATCGTTTTGAGCTTGGCGAAACTACCCGTACCGATGTGGCGCAGGCTGAGTCCCGACTGGCACAGGCCGAGTCGGACAGGATACTGGCGGAAGGCAATCTGGTAGCGGCAAAGTCGGAATATAAGCGGATTTTTGTTGATAAGCCTGCTGCAGAAATTGGAATGCCTATTTTATTTCCGATATTGCCTGATAATTTCGACAAGGCACTGGAGGCTGCGCAAAACAAAAGCCCTGCATTACGGCGTGTGGAATATGAGTTTGACGCAGCGGAATATGCGGTGAAGCGTGAGGTGGCTGGAATTCTGCCATCGGTTAATATTTCCGGCGAGGCCAAGCAGTCACGTCACCTGAGCCCTGCGCAGGGCGGTAAAGAGGATAATGAAACCATCGGGCTTAATGTGGTTGTACCACTTTATCAGTCTGGTGCGGAGTATTCCCGTGTACGTCAGGCGAAAAAGGAAGCCTCAAACACCCGCTATCGTATGCAGGATACCCGTAATGCGGTTGTTGACCAGACAACAAAGGCATGGCGTGAGGTAGAGACTTCCAGGGGAAATATCAGCGCAACTTCTGCCAATGTTAAAGCAGCGGTGCTGGCGCTGGAGGGGGTAAAGCAGGAACAGGAGGTCGGTTCACGCACTGTTCTGGATGTGCTGGATGCCGAACAGGAGCTATTCCAGGCCAAGGTGAATCATGTTAGCGCCAAGCGCAATGAAATTATTGCAGTATACAGCCTGCTTGCCGCCATGGGAGAACTTTCCGCCGCCGACCTGAAACTTGACGTTGATTATTACAACCCCGAAGAGCATTATGACGATGTAAAATACAAACCTTTTGGTTTTTAGTAGTTGTTCTACTTGTCCTTCACCTTTCACTATCTACCTTCAATTTCCTGAAAACCTTGCGCACGCTTTCCGGTGTAACTGGTGCATTTAACAGGGGATTGGCCAGTTGAAATATCACCTGCTGCAATATGCTCTCATATCCTGGTTCAAAACCTATATCGTCCCTTCCCTCAACAATATTTGCCCACTCTTCCAACATCTCTGAATCTAAACCACCTTGCAAATATCTGTCCAGTATCCTTTCCATATGGCCACGCTCCAATATGGCCAATTCCTCATTGCTGTCCCATGTGAGTTTTTTCAGTTCACTATCAATAACCCCTAAATCTGAATTCATTTCCAGCAAATCATTTAAAAGCTTTTTTCTCATAATCTATCTCTTGATTTTTATGTACACCACTTTGCATTTTTCATCTTATAGTGTATCATATGTCAGATGTATAAATTTAGACAAAATATATGGTCATGGGTGACATATTACTGAACTCTACAAAACAATAATGGAAAAAAAATACAGGCCATGTGCGGGGGTGATGCTGCTTAATAATGAAGACAAGGTGTTTGTCGGGATGCGCATCGACCAGATTAGCGAGGCATGGCAGATGCCGCAGGGCGGTATAGATGCGGGGGAGTCGCCACGGGAAGCGGCCTTGCGCGAGCTGGAGGAGGAAATCGGTACCAGTAATGTGGAGATTGTGGCGGAAACCGAGGATTGGCTGCGCTATGACTTACCGCCTGAGATTCAGGGCAAAGTGTGGGGAGGTAAATATTGCGGGCAGGAGCAGAAATGGTTTCTGGCACGCTTTCTGGGAGATGATGCGGAAATCAACATAGCAACCGGGGAGCCTGAATTTACCGAATGGCAATGGGTAGACCCGTATAAAATCCCCGATTTAATCGTCCCGTTCAAACGTAAGTTATATCAGGATTTACTGAAAGAATTTGCTGATTTTTTGTGATTTTTAGAGTTCGGAGTCCGGAATTCGCTGAGCTGTCATCCTGCGGAAATTGCGCAGCAATTTAGCGCAGGACCCAAAAGCCAGGAAATATGAATTGCTGGATTCTGCTCGCCTTGCTTTGCAAGACAGCAGAATGACGTATTATTGCTAAATCCGGAGTCCAGCGGAATTTTTATCGTAAGGATTGACGATTTTTTTGTGGCAATATATTGTTCAAAATCAATATATTAGAAAAATAATTGTAAAAAAGTAAAAAAATTTTCTCCATTGTCATAAAACTTTAACATTTCTCTGATATAGTGCATATAGTTGATTTTATTAACTAAGTTCAGGGAGAAAACAATGAAATTTGACGAATACAAGAAGCAAATTGAAAATGACAAAAAAGACGCTGATAGACGTTATGAAGAAAAGCTAATAAATGACAGGGCGAAAGACTTTGTGCTGGAGCTGCTAAAAAATGGAGGTGTGCGTACCGGTTTTATGGGAGTCTCTACAGACGATATAAGAGTGACGAATAAAGAATCTGAAGTAAAAAGAACTTCAGTAGGAACGGACATTTCAGTGGTACTCAAGAATGCAGGAGGCTTTAAAGACCTAAAGCATGATGATAAAAAAATAGGATTAGCTATCGATGCCATAGTGAACGGCATCAGGTCTTCTTTTAACAATGAAAATATAGATCCTGATATAGATGTGAAATATTCACAAGGACGAGATCGCTTTTCTGATCTTGGTGATAGTGATCCAAGCGGCGTTACCAATCGTAAAGTTACTGTATCAATAGGTATGATAACCCCGAAAGACCTAGCTGATAAAGCGGTAGAAATAGGCAGAAAGCGTTAGTAACTGAACTCCGGATTCCGAACTCTATGCTCAAAATAACCATACTCACATTATTTCCAGAGATGTTTCCGGGGGTGCTGGGCTGTTCTATTGCCGGGAAGGCGCTGGAGGTCGGACAGTGGGCGCTGGATGTGGTGAATATCCGTGACTTTGCGCAGGACAAGCATAAGAGTGTTGATGATACTCCTTATGGCGGCGGTGCGGGGATGGTGATGCGCGCCGATGTTATCTCCGCAGCGATTGAAAATACCTGTAACCGGTCACAAAACCCGAAAATAATATATATGTCCCCCCGCGGGAAGCCGCTCACCCAGCCGAAAGTAAATAACCTGGCGCAGGAGGAGCATCTGCTGATTCTGTGCGGGCGCTATGAGGGAGTCGACCAGCGGGTTCTGGATGAGTATAATATCGAGGAAATAAGTATCGGTGATTATGTTCTCTCCGGCGGTGAGATTGCGGCAATGGTGCTGGTAGATGCCTGTGTGCGCCGGATTCCCGGTGTGCTGGGGAATGACGACACCCATAGTGAGGAAAGTTTCGGCTCAGGTGAATATGCCGATTTGCTGGAATATCCGCATTACACCAAACCTGCCGAATGGCGAGGCCGTAAAGTACCGGATATCCTGCTCTCCGGCAATCATGCCGAAATAGCCAAGTGGAGGCTAGAACAGGCCAAATCCCTCACCAGAAAGAGACGGCCTGATTTGGCTGAATAGCCTTATAAGGTGGGTACTTGCACTATGCTTCAAAAAATTTCAGGATAACCTGTTTATAGATTTCCGTGAGGACAAGAATATCAGCAACCGCTACCCGCTCATTCACCTTATGGGCGGTTTTGTTGATCAGGCCGAATTCGACCACGGGACAGATATCCTTGATAAAACGTGCATCGGAAGTTCCGCCGGTTGTGCTTAGCGCAGGAGCAATTCCGCTAACTTCCTCCACCGCACTGACTACAATATCGCTTAAATTGCCAGGCTCGGTCAGGAAAGACTCACCGGTTAGCCTGTGTTTCAGTTCATAACCTCTCGCATTTTGCTGACAAATATTCTCTACAAATTTAATCAGCTTTGCCGAATTATGATGGTCATTATAGCGGATGTTGAATCTGGTAAAGACTTTCGCAGGAATTACATTACTCGCCGGATTGCCTATATCAATTGTCGTAACCTCCAGATTTGAAGGCTGGAAATATTCCGAACCGTCATCAAGGCTGGTATTCACCAGCATATGCAATATATTCACCAGCCTGGGCACAGGATTATCGGCAATCGCCGGATAGGCTACATGCCCCTGCTTGCCGTTTACGGTCAGATCAAAAGTGATACTCCCGCGGCGGCCGATTTTCACCATCTCCCCCAGTTTCTCCGGATTGGTAGGCTCTCCGACTATACAGGCATCGACCTGCTCGCCATTTTCCTCAAGCCAGCCCAGCATCTTGCGGGTACCGTTAATCGCATCCGCTTCCTCATCGCCGGTAATCAGCAGGCTAATCGACCCGTCAACCTCAACATCCGCAGCCGCAGCAACCCATGCCGCAATCGCCGGCTTCATATCAACCGCACCACGCCCTATCAGCACTCCATCACGGATTTCCGCTGCAAATGGGTCGACATCCCAGCCATCCGCATCGCCAACCGGCACAACATCGGTATGTCCTGCAAAACAAAGGTTTTTCCCGCTTTCCCCTCGCCTTGCATATAAATTATCCACATCATAAGTACCTTCTTCGGCAAAAGGCAGACGGGTACATGTGAAACCGATATTTTCAAGCGCTTCCTGCAATATATCCAGCGCACCCGGGTCAGGCTGGCCGGAGATACTGGCCTGTTGTACAAGCTTTTGCGAGAGTTTTACCGGATCTATGGCCATTGTTCGTAAAAAAATTCTTAAAACTTTGCATTATACTCATTTTTAGAGTAAAATCCCCCGCATGATACGTAATTTGACCATAACGGCAATGATTATCTTATTTGCAGGGCTTTCCGGCGGCTGTTCGCTTGGTGTATTGCTCGGAGCAGGAGGAGGCTATCTTTACGAAAAGGACGGCAGGGCGGTCGATACCATTGTCACCGACAGCACAATTACCAGTAAAATCAAGAACGCCCTTATATGGGATTCCGAGATAGATGCGTGGGCTATCAATGTTGATACATATAATTACGTAGTAACTTTGAACGGTAAGGTGCCGAATAATCGTGTGGCGCAAAAGGCAATCAAAATTGCCCGTGATACCAAAAATGTACGGGATGTTACTTCCAAACTGATAGTGGAACAGCAGGTCGGGTTTGATAACAGCAGGTTAAATGCCAGTCAGCAGCCGCAATTCGCCAGGGATGATTTTGGTACGCAAGGCAACGGCAATGACAGGCTGGCTGCGGTTATGCAGAATAGAAACGGATTTGCACCGGTTGCTCCGATTGAAATGCGTAGCGCCGAACGGGTTGTGATACCACAAACGCCAGTCGCACCAATTAGCATAGAGCCGGAATATCAGGCTGACCAAAGGGCTGTGCGTAACCCTCAGCAGGGAAATTTCGCACCGGTTATGTTTGAAACCGGTACAGCCGGCAATAACAATCAATTTGCAGTAGGAAGACCTGCGGGCAATGCTACTGCGATAACATACACAGCACCGACAATAACCGTGGAAGCCAATCCACCGGCCGACCTACCCCCTACCCTGCCTGAAATATCACATCAACAACCCGCTATATCCTCACAAGCCACCACAGCCCGCCGTAAGCCGGTAGAAAACTGGTAGACAGTAGAATATCATGTTTTTCCAAATAAAAACGCAGTCTAATTTTTCTATGCCTCTTTATGAGATCCATCGCAATGAGGAGGATTGCAGGTTTTCTTACATCCACAGAAGAATACACCCTTGTTTGTCGGTGCTTTATATTGCACAGGAGATTTGCCGGTCCCTTCATGTGATCCGTCACAGAATGGCTGGTTTTCGCTTAATCCGCATGAACACCACCAGTATTCCTCGCCCTTATCAGCTTCCATAAGATAATATGGCTTCTCCGGCGGACATATCTCAAATTTTGACATATCTTACCTTTAGTGTATTAACGAGCTTATGTTTACTGGAATAATAACCGACATCGGAATTATAACATCCATTTCCGAAAAAGAAAATGGTAGAAAACTCGCTATCTCCTGTTCGTATGATAGTAAATCGATTGCTCTCGGCGCATCTATCGCCTGTTCAGGAGCATGCCTAACTGTTGTTGAAAAGGACGATGGAAAATTTACTGTTGAAGTATCGGATGAAACACTTTCCTGTACTACGCTCAGTAACTGGCAGAAAGGTACAAGGGTCAATCTGGAACGTGCACTGAAGGTTGGTGACGAGCTGGGCGGACATATTGTAACGGGCCATGTAGATGGGATAGCAGAGATTGAGGGCATACAGCAGGTTGGAGATAATCTTGAGGTTACGGTGGCTGTGCAGGATAGCCTGACAAAATTTATAGCGGCAAAAGGTTCTGTAACAATTGATGGGGTTTCTCTAACAGTAAACAAGGTGGAAGGTAGCATATTTTACATTAATATCATTCCCCATACCATTGATAACACTATATTTAATACATACGAGTATGGTTCTAAGGTTAATCTCGAAGTGGATATACTAGCAAGATATGTGGAGAGTATATCTCACTATAAATAAATACGGTTATTTTAACCAGCGGCTGCCAGGTTTGGTGGTGGGGATGGCGGCGAGTTCTGGGGGGAGGTTGTCGGCTGGCCAGGTTTGCACTTCCATTTCAAGCAGGGATATAAGCGGGATATTTATATCATCGAATGGTTTAACTGTACCGCTACGATTCACTAGACAGGCCTCAGCAATAATCTCCCCGCCGGCTTCGGTTATGGCTGCCATTGCCTCGCGGGAGGATTTACCAGTTGTAACCACATCTTCAACTACCAACACTTTTGCACCTTTTTCTATATGAAAGCCACGGCGAAAAGTAAAACGACCATCCTGTCGCTCGCAAAATATAGCAGGAAGAGCAAGCTGACGTCCAGTCTCATATCCGACGACCACCCCCCCCATAGCAGGTGATATCACTATGTCAAATGATTTTCCTTCCAATTGCCCACGGATTTTTTCTGCCAGCGCAGAGCATAATTTCTCCGCTCGCACCGTATCCATCAGCGCCAGTGCACATTGCAGGTAAGTATCACTATGCAGGCCGGAAGACAGGACAAAGTGCCCCTTCAATATAGCCCCCGCCTCCTCGAATTCCCTTATTATTTCATTGTGGTCCATTTTTTTAGTAACTTCCAATTAGATTTTCTATAACACCATCAAGGTTAACATTATCCTTGTGTAGAATTGTATAAACCGCCTGGCATATAGGCATTTTGATGCCGAGTTTTGTGGCAAGGGCAGTGACTGATTCCGAAGAGGCCACCCCTTCTGCAACGCTCTTCCTGCCTGACATTATTTCGCTAAACGGCTTGCCTTGTCCAAGTGCATATCCAAGCGAGAAATTTCGGGATTGTTTGCTGCTGCAAGTTAGTATCAAATCGCCGATACCGCATAGCCGCATTGTGGTTTCAGCCTTGCCGCCCTTTGCTTCGGTTAATTCCTGTAATTCACGCAATCCGCCGACGATAAGTGCTGCCTTGGTGTTCTCGCCAAGCTGTTTACCATCTACCAGCCCGCAGGCAATGGCTATAACATTCTTGACCGAACCGGCAATTTGCGCACCGATAATATCATCCGAATAGCGTGGGCGGAAATGCTGGCTGATAACTGCCTTGCGTATATTCTCCCACAAGGCCTCATCACCGCAGGCGATAGTAACAAAAGTTGGTAGGCCACGTGCGGTTTCTGCGGCAAAGCTGGGGCCGGTCATAATTGCAACCGGATTATCCGGTAATATTTCGCCCGCTACCTCACTCATAAGCAGCAGGCTTTGTTTTTCTACCCCCTTGCTGCATATCACCAGCTTTATGTTGGGCAAAATTCCTACATCACGCAGATTCTCACAAGTTGCACGCATATATTGCGCAGGCGGTACCAGAAACAGCAGGTTGCTATCCAGCATTGCGAGTAAATCATTACTAGCTTTTATTTCCGCTGATAAAGATACTCCTGGCAGAAATACAGTATTCTCATGATGCCGGTTTATGGATTCAACTACTTCACGTTCTCGCGCCCATATGGTGACATCCGAACCGGCATTCTGCGCCGCAACTGCAACTGCTGTTCCCCACGCCCCCGCACCTATTACACCTGCTTTTACCATACCAGATGTACTTATACCGCATCTACTGCTCCAGTGCAATTTTTAATGATTGCGCAGAAGCCCATATTGTCAGTGGGGCGAGTAGAAGGAATGTAAACGCAAGTCCGGCAGCGTTGGAAAGGAATTGCGTGGAGGTAAGTCCGAATGCAGCAGCGCTTACCATCCCCGTGCCGAATATAAGTGTCGGGACATATAACGGCATTACCAGTAGCGAGGACAGTATCCCGCCGCGTTTTATCCCGAGTGTGAGAGCAGCGCCTGTAGTGCCGATAAGGCTTAGTATCGGTGTACCGAGCAGCAGGGAAATAGTCAGGGCTGATGATTCTGCACCGAACATCATACCCAGGAACGGAGAGATTATCACAATGGGCAATCCGCTGGAAATCCAGTGTGATACTGTTTTTGCCAGTATTATTATATGAGGCAATGCCGGTTGTAATATCAACTGCTCCAGTATACCCGACTCGAAATCCTCCTCCAGTATGCGGGTGAGGGATAATGTCGATACCAGCAATGCCGCCACCCATATTATACCACTACCGATTTTTTGCAGGAATTCCGGCTCGGCTCCCAGGCTTAGCGGAAACAGGCTGATAATAATTACAAAAAACACCAGCAAATCCCCCACCGCTCCCTTGCGGCGGAATGTAACCTTGAGGTCGTGTTTTATGAGTGTAGTAAGCATAGCGGTTAGTGCCAGAGTCTAGAGTTTAGTGGGGATGACATTACATAAATTCCCGAACCATAGGAATAGTAATCTCCCGACGGTTCTCCATAGCATATTTGTCAATTTTATCTACAATATCCTTTGCTGCAGTGAAGGAGCGCTCAATACGGGAAATCAGATAGGCAATTACATCCTGTTTAACCCGTAATTGCCGGTCGGTAAAATGCTTGGTTATAACTGCCGCAAGCAGGTTATCATCCGGCTGACCCACCGCTATGTTGGGAACGGAATTTAACCGTGAAATCAGGTCAGGAAGCCCTAGCCCAAGCCTGTTTGCAGGGTTTTTTGCGGTTAGCAGGAGAAAATTTCCCTCCTCTTTTGTTTGGTTATAAAGATGAAACAGTTTTTCCTCATAATCCGGTGAAAGATTTTCTATATCTTCTATTATATAATTTCCGGCAGATTGCTGCGGGATATCCGATAAAGCAATAAAATCCGCCCCTGCCTTCTCCCGCCATATATGTGACAGGTGGGTCTTGCCGCATCCTGCCTGCCCATATATCAAAAGACAATGCGATGGCCAGTCCGGCCACTTATCCACCCATGAGAAAGCCTCCATATTACAATCTGAAACCAGAAAATTCTCTCTGAAATAGTCGGTGGTTTCCCTAAACCTGAATGCGGCCTGATTCATAAATTCATACCTACAGTACCAAGAAATATCCCATCTCGCCGAAGTCCCTGAATAGATACGGGTCGGTGCCGGTTAGCCATGACTGGGCAGAGAGTTCGGTAAGCTCGTTATATAAATCTCTGCGTTTTTCCTCGTCAAGGTGTGCCACCACCTCATCAAGCAGTAATACAGGAACTGCACCCGTCCATTCACGGCGGGCATAAGCGCTGGCAATGGTTATCGCCAGCAACAATGCCTTCTGTTCGCCGGTTGAACATAACTCCGCCGGCATATTCTTCTCGCTGTGATACACTATAAAATCACTACGGTGGGTACCGATATTGGTGCGACGGGTTTCACGATCAAGTGGACGTGATTCTACAAGTTTTTCCTGGCATGCCTCCTCTGCCTGTAATGCCGACATATCTACCAGCATACCCTCAACTACGCCCTTTGCCGATAAAATTGCTTTGGGGAATGGTGAGCTACGGTCGATGAATGTAGAATTGAGATGGTCTATAGTTTCCCGCCTTGCTGCTGCAATCGCTACCGCCTGCTCTGCCATACGCCGTTCCAACACTGCAATCCAGCTATAATCCGTATTCGGCATTATCAGTAATTTCTTGCGTTCGGATTTTGCATGCTCATAAATAGCCAGATGCTTGGTATGTTCAGGGTAAAAAGCGCCGGTAATCCTATCCAGATAAGCACGGCGGGAAGCTGTGCCATCGGCGAATGTCTGGTCCATCTGCGGGGTCAGATAACATACGGCAAAATAATCAGCCAGCTCGGAATGCCCGCGTACTGTTTCCCCGTTTATTTTAACAATACGCTTATCAGTAGATTTGGCAGGATCGCGGCCAGTACCTATGGTAGCCCTCCCTTGCGATGTAGAGATTTCGGCAAAGATTGTCCATGATGTCGGCTGTTGCGTAGTTATCCTGTCCAATTCGGCTATTTTCGCCCCACGTAATCCCTTACCCGGCACCAGCAAAGATATCGCCTCTAATATATTGGTTTTACCTACGCCATTTTCGCCAGTGATTATAACCGATTTCCCTGCTTCCTGCGATAAATCCAGTTCAAAATATTGATGATTGCGGAAGTCGGTCAGTTTTAACTGTGTAATTGCCAGGTTTTCTGATGATTCTACTGGAGGTACGGGGATATATTCAACATTTTGCATAGCCATATTACCCCGCAAGCATTGTGCCAAGCTTCTTACCACCTAGGATATGTACATGGAAATGCGGGACTTCCTGTCCACCATTAACATTGGTATTGGCAATCAGCCGAAAACCTTCTTCAGCAACACCAACATCCCGTGCAATCTCCCCGACCCGTTTGAAAAAATTACCAACTGCTTCTATTCCTGCCTTCTCGGTAAAATCATCGAAGGATATATACTCCCCCTTGGGAATAACCAGCACATGCACCGGAGCCTTGGGGAACGCATCATGGAATGCCAGCACTTCCTCATCCTCATACACTTTCTCGCAAGGAACCTCCCCACGCAGGATTTTAGCAAATATGTTGTTATTGTCATAAGTCATTAATCATTCTTCAAAAACACCAGGAAACACAATATTATATGCAGAATACTTGACGTAAACTGACTCATATTGGCCGCTACATAAGGTGTAAACAGGTTTAGGATAACATATGGAACAGCAATCATATAGTAAAATATCCAGCCACTTCCAACCAAACCTGCTAAGTCACTGCGCGATTTGAAATGCGACAGGAATGATAGTATCGGAAATAAACCTATAATATGCAGGATGTAATAATCATGTAATATGGTCATGAGTAATTCATAGCGCTCTTAAAAAATATCATCCTCACTGTCATCAGAACTGGCAGAAGCAGAATTTTCTTCGTCATCGCTAACACTACCGGCTACCATACGGATCAGTGCCTCTTCAAGGCTTATGGCAGACTGGGTAAATTTTATCTCACCATTATCTTCCAAAAACTTGTCATCTGCACCAGCCTCTATCATCATGTACTTTCCGCCCAGTAAACCATCACTAACGATTTTGGCATTGGAATCTTTAGGTAGTTTATATTTATCATCAATGGAAATCTCTACTATTGCCTGAAAAGTTTCCGGGTCTATATCCTGGCTAACAACGCTACCAACCTTTACCCCTCCGATGCGCACATCACTGCCGGTAGCCAGACCGTCAACACGGTCAAATTTAGCATTCAGACTATACCCGCCTGGTGAAGACACATGGCCGGATTTATAGGCAATAGCCACGAAAAACAATGCCACAGCTAACACAACCGCACCCATCAAAGTTTCAAAAACATTCCTTCCTGTCATTGTTTTGGTTCCTTGTACTAATTGCTAACTATTCCGGCTGCCAAGCTTCATAATCACCAGTTGCACTTGCACGACTGCCTCCGTTTAATTCATGGCCAAGGGGGCGATATGAATTCAACGTACCAGTCAAATTGGGAATATAATCCTTTTGCCAGTTATAAAGCTTGTTTGCGTCTTTTTCCTCTCCTTCTGTGGGGATTTTATCACTCATATAATGCAGCCACGCATGCCAGTATGGAGGCACCTTTGATGGTTCTGCCAGTCCCTTATATTCTACCCAGCGACGTTCCGTCCCTGGACGGCCGATCCCTTCACCATGCTTTTCTCCCCTGCTGCGATAATATTTATTGCCAAACTCATCTTTTCCGACAAAATCGCCAAAAAACATACGATATAATTTAGTACCAACCGACGCCATGCTGTTTATATAGCAAGCAAAATAATTCCGGTAAACTAAATTCTCAAATTTCTTAGCTGTGGCAAGTATATAGTCGTTCCAAATAATTTCCATATGCTCTGCGTAGAAATAAATGCTGATATGGCTTTAATTAGTCCATAACTTTACCAGATCCTCGGTGATCTGGACGGTGTTGAGGGCGGCGCCCTTACGGATATTATCCGCCACTATCCACATATTCAACCCGTTTGTAACGGTCTTGTCCTGCCTTATGCGTGAGACAAATACACAGTCTTTTTCTGCTATTTCGGCGGGGGTGGCATATTCCAGTTCGTCAGGGTTATCGATAACCGTAACGCAATTGGCTGCAACCAGTAGTTCACGGGCTTTTTCCGGTGAAATCGGACACTCAAACTCTATATTTACCGCTTCCGAATGTCCCTTGAAAACTGGCACTCTCACACAAGTAGCAGATACTTCTATATCAGGCGATAAAATTTTATGTGTATCATGTTCAATTTTCCACTCTTCAACCGTACAACCGTCTTCCATAAACCTGTCTATCTGCGGGATTGCATTGAACGCAATCTGTTTGGCAAAATTCGAGGGGGGGGGTAGTGTTTTGGCATTACAGTAATCCCTGGTATGGTTATATAGTTCGTCCATTGCATGTTTGCCGATGCCCGAAACCGACTGGTAAGTAGAAATAACTATACGTTTTATTTTCGCATAGTCATGTAGCGGCTTTACTGCAACCAGCATCTGCATTGCAGCGCAATTGGCATTGCATATTATATTCCTGTTTTTGTATTCGGTAATTTTTTCGGCGTTTACTTCAGGAATAATTATTGGCACCAGAGGGTCAGGGCGGTAATAGCTCGAATTATCAATCACCACCGAGCCTGTAGCCGCCACTTTTTCGACATACTCAATTGAAACGGAATTCGGTGTGCAGAATATGGTTATGTCAAATCCGTGGAAATCAAAATCAGGAAGTGATTGTATCGATAGTTCGGTTTCCCTGAATGGTAGCGTCTTTCCAACCGATTTTTCTGATGCTATCAGGGCAATATCAGATATGGGCAATTCCCGCTCGGCGAGTATTTTTAATACCTCCCGTCCTACAAGTCCGCTTGCACCGACAATTGCAATTTTTACTTTTTTCATCCTCGCTTTATATAACAAAAGGAGCTTTGTAAAAACACAAAAAAACCTCCTCTCTTGCTAAAGCAAAAGAGGAGGTCTAAAGGAGGAAGAAAACTCATATGAGGAGTGTTTATACAAGTATTTATACACTGGCCTCAATATGAGAAACTGTAAAAAGCAAAAACGCAACACCACCATGCGCAACCGGCAAGATTCTGGCAAAAACACATCTGCGCCGCGATCTTTAACCTGAAATACCTACGCACCCACAACCGCCAATTTAAATGTGGAGCGGTAACGAGCATTTCAGATCAAAACACTATATCTAAAGCTTGCGCCTTTCGCCTGTTTCGGTGACTTCGTAAGTCTGCACCTCGGCATCGGCAGCAATCGTTTTGCCTGTATTGGCCTCAACAACCCTGCGGATATTTTCTTCGGTCAGGTTTTCCTTACCTACACGGATAGCCTTCATATCCTCAACGTCCGTATCAACATCAGTACTTGCATGTCCACCAGGTAGGTAAATCGTACCGTTATTAAAGTCCACCGCATACGCAATAACACCAGGAATCAGGAAGAACAACAACCCTATACCGTCAAGTACAGCGATTTTTATATCAATCTGCCCGCCTTTTTGTCCCTTTCTTTCAGGATGCAATATAGTACCGCAAGCCGCGATATTCACCAGCATCGTGGTCGCCATAAGTGCGGGAACCGCTTTTTTCGTCAGAAAATCTTTCATTATTTGTGTCCTCCATTGAGTTGATCCAAAACCTACGTACAACATGCGATATATTTTCCGCATTATCAAGCAGATAATCGATGTTATTTTTCTTCTGAAATAAAAAATAACTGCTGCGCCTTTTTTGCAACAGCGATGATACTTATGACTTTCTGTTTTTACCCCTGTCACCCCGGACGCATATTTTCTCCAAAACTTGTTTTGGTTAGAAAATAGCGTTCTCGGGGTTATTGAACAATAACGTTACTTTACATGTAACCCCGAGAATGGTGGTTTCTAGAACGCAATCAAAGATTTCGAGAAACCATCCATCCGGGGTGACAGTACGTAAATATTATGTTATGCGGGGGTATGGGTACGGTTTCGCAGATAAAAGAACTGCTGGGGAACGCAGGATATATCGATAACCCGCAGGATATGGAGATGTATCTTGAATCCTGGCGGGGTGGGCATAAGGGTAGTACGTCTCTTGTGGCTTTTCCGACTACTACCGAACAAGTTACAGAAATAGTCAAGATTTGCGCCGGAGCACAAATGCCAATAGTTCCGCAAGGTGGGAATACCGGCCTTGTAGGTGGGGCTATTCCTTCATCGGAAGGCAATGAGTTTCTGATAAACCTTTCGCGGATGAATAATATCCGCAAGCTGGATAAAAACAGCGGCTATATTATAGCCGAGGCGGGATGTATATTGCAGAATATACAGGAATGTGCGGCGGATGCGGGTTTCCTGTTTCCGCTTAGTATCGGTTCTGAGGGAAGCTGTCAGGTCGGCGGGATTGTTTCTACCAATGCCGGCGGGAATGCGGTGTTGCATTATGGTAATATGCGGGATCTGGTACTGGGACTGGAGGTTGTATTGCCAAATGGGAAGGTGATTTCGTCTCTTGAACGACCACGCAAGGATAATACGGGTTATGATCTGAAGCATTTATTTATTGGAGCGGAAGGAACGCTTGGGATTATAACCGCTGCAAGTCTGAAGCTGTTTCCTGCACCGAAGCAGATAGCCACTGCATTTCTTGCAGTTGATAATATTGATGATGCGGTTGGACTGCTTGCCCGATTGAAGGCTGAAATTGGCGATGTGATTACTGCCTTCGAATTAATTTCCGCCGATGCGCTGGAGCTGGTTGTGGAGCATATTTCCGGCGCACGCAATCCGTTTGCGAGCAAACATAAATATTATATCCTTGCCGAGTTTTCTACTTCTCTGAATTTGTCGGATGACTGGTTGCGAACGCAGGTTGAGCAGGTTTTATATGGGTTGATTGAAGCGGGCAAGGTCAAGGATGCGGTTCTAGCGGAGTCGCTGGCACAAGCGCAGGATTTCTGGCATATCCGCGAGCATATATCACAGTCGGTAAAACAGGCAGGGCGAGGGATTCATTTTGATATAAGCTTGCCGGTTGGTAATCTTGCTGCGTTTTTTAAGAATACCGACCGCCAGATTGCGAAATATGATGGCAGGGTAAAGCTGGTTCCGTTTGGGCATCTGGGAGATGGCAATATACACTATAATATGTATATGGCAGGTGATATTGCCGATAGTGAGTTTACCAAACACAAGTCGACACTCCAGGATATTGTATATCCCGCCTGTGTTAAATATGGCGGTAGCATCAGCGCCGAGCATGGCATAGGTGTGGAGCGCAAGGCGGAATTACACAAATATAAACCTGAGTCCGAAATCCACCTGATGCAGCAAATAAAATCCACCCTCGATCCCGATAATATAATGAACCCTGGTAAGGTGGTAGAAACTGATAAATGACTATAAAGTATAGAGTCTAGGCTTTTATAGCATTGTTTTTGAGTAATAGTTTGTCTGGTTTTAACATAAACAATACATCATATCTGCTTGATTGTAAGAGGAGTTTTTAAAATCCTAAGATTGAGTTTTTGTAGTAACTAGTAGAAGATTGCCTCTCCTCAATATTACTGCGGATTTGGTGCATCAGGGTTTGGTAGTGTTGCAGGTTATGCCAGGTTAGCAGCATTGCTCCCAGTATCTCACCGGATTTTATCAAATGGTGTAGATATGCACGGCTATAGGAAGTGCAGGCGGGGCAAGTGCAGCCATCTTCAAGCGGGGTATCATCTTCAGCAAAGCGGGCATTCTTCAGATTAAGACGCATATTCTTACCGTCCTCACGTACAAAAGCCTGTCCGGTGCGGCCGGAACGGGTTGGCAAAACACAATCAAACATATCCACACCACGCATAACCGCACCGATAATATCCTCCGGATACCCCACTCCCATAAGATAGCGTGGCTTGTTTTCCGGTAACATGTCGGCACTGTAATCCAATACCTCAAACATTTTCTCGCTACCCTCACCAACTGCCAGTCCACCAATCGCCATTCCATCGAAACCAATATCGTTTAAAGCCTTAGCAGACTCCGACCGCAAATCCTCAAACATCCCGCCCTGCTGTATGCCGAAAAGCGCATAACCATCCCGCTCAACATAAGCCTCCTTCGAGCGCTCCGCCCAGCCCAGAGATAGCAGCATCGAATCACGGGTTTCCTCGTAAGTCGCAGGGTAGGGGGTGCATTCATCGAAAATCATTGTAATATCGCTACCGAGCAAATGCTGAATTTCCATCGAACGCTCCGGTGTGAGCATATGTTTCGACCCGTCAAGATGTGACTGGAACTCAACTCCCTCCTTGCTTATCTTGCGCATCTGGCTAAGTGACATAACCTGGAACCCGCCGGAATCAGTCAATATCGGCTTGTCCCAGTTCATGAATCTATGCAGCCCGCCCAGCCGGTCTATCCGCTCAGCGCCAGAACGCAGCATTAAATGGTAAGTATTGCCCAGCAATATATCCGCACCGGTCTGCGCCACCGATTCCGGCAGCATAGCCTTGACCGTTCCCGCAGTCCCCACCGGCATAAAAGCCGGAGTACGGATTTCCCCATGTGTGGTGTGGATGACCCCTGTTCTTGCCCGCCCATCCCTTGCGGTTATTTCAAATGAAAACTTTTCCGGCATGTATTTTGCTTGTAAAAATACAATAGTCACTTTCCTGTCACCCCGGATGGCATGTTTTCTCTGAATCTTTGATTCAGTCAGAAAACACCATTCTCGGGGTTATAGGTGGTACAACGTGACGCAATAATAACCCCGTGAACGCTATTTTCTAGCCAAATCATAGATTTGGCTAGAAAATATGCGTCCGGGGTGACAATAGTATTAAACTGCGAAAAACATATATAGTATAAATTTGCGCAATCAATATCGAATAAATTTAGTGACAAACCACAATATATAGTATATACGGTGTTATAGAGAGAGCTTATATAGGGTAGAAGTGGATATCTCCGATACAACATTGTTCAGGATGATGGGGCAGCGTATGGCTTATCACAGCGAGCGGCAGTCAGTTCTTGCCGGGAATATCGCTAATGCCAACACGCCCGATTACAGGCCGCTTGAGGTTAAACAGCCGGATTTCGGCAAGATGGTGGAGAAACAGAGTAATGCGGTGAATATGATGGCGACTCATCCGAGTCATATACAGCTTGGTACAAATAACCCCAGATTCAAGCATATAGAGCAGAAAAATACATATGAAACGACACCGGTTGGCAATGAGGTTGTGCTGGAAGAGCAAATGCTGAAAATGTCCGAAAATACCATGGACTACCAGACAACCACCAGCCTGTACCGTAAAATGATAGATATAATGCGAGTGGCAACGGGGGGGAATAGGTAGAATCAGGAATCAAGAATCTGGAAAATAATTTCTAGATTCTAGATTCTAGATTCTAGATTCTAAAATGGGTGATTTAAAATCAACAATGTATATAGCCGGTGCGGGGATGCGTGTGCAGGGCGAACGGCTGAAGGTGGTAGCGGAGAACATCGCCAATGCAGATTCGGTAGCGGCCACTGCCGATGACAATCCTTATCGCCGTAAGACCATACATTTCAAGAATATACTGGATAAGGAACTGGGAGTTAATCTGGTCAAGGTGGATAAAATCGGGGTGGACAGCAGCGAGTTCGGCAAGAAATACGACCCTGGCCATCCGGCAGCGGATAGTGGCGGGTATGTCAGCACTACCAATGTGCAGACGATGGTTGAGTCAATGGATATGAAGCAGGCACAGCGCAGCTATGAGGCAAATCTGGCGGTTATTGAAATGACCAAGGGTATGGTAACCCGAACGCTGGATTTACTGCGCTAGTGTTGTTGAAATAATCCTCCCCCGCTTGCGGGGGAGGCAAGAAATTCTGGAAATCTTTGATTTCAGAATTTCTGGTGGGGGATATTGTCATCCTGAACTTGTTTCAGGATGACAAAAAGGGCTAAAAACAGGAAATTAAACCATGGACGTAAAAATTTCAGGGGCTATATCGGCATATCAGAATGCAGCAGGGTTGAAATCCAGCCAGGGAGTGGCGCAATCCGGCGGCGGGCAGTTCGCTAATCTTATTGGCAGTGGTATCGACGGCGCGATAGACACATTGAAGAGCGCTGAGGCAAACACTATAAACGCCATGAGCGACAAGGTAAGTATCGACGAACTCGCAGTATCGGTTGCCAATGCCGAAATGACCCTCCGCACCGTCGTTGCCGTTCGCGACAAGGTAATCTCCGCCTATCAGGACATCATCAAAATGCCGATATAACATTAGGCCGTGCCGACATTCATGCTAACATGTACCGAAAATCGATAGTTTTCGAGAACCCTGGAACAACAAGACAACACACTTAAGTACATGAAGCACAGAAGTGCAGAAAATTATTCCATTTTGCAGACCACAAATAGTAGTGAATATCGACATGGCCTAGTAACAAACATAACTTAAATAGACGTATTCGGTTAATATACTCTAGTGTCAATTATGGTCAATATATAGTAGTTATCAGTAAAGATAATTGCAATATATAGTACCCCCATTCTTTTCTATATTAGAATAACACTGATAATCAGCATGTTAATAAAATAATAGTAATATTTTATATAAATATCACTATTATTAATAGTTTGTTAACCACTCCTGTGTTATAATAACAGCAATCCTCATAGGTATAAAAAAGGAAACTCTTATGTCAGATCACAAATCTTCAAATAAATTATCAACCAGCTACCTGTGTGCAACGATTGCTATAATAATAACTATTATGGCATCAACCTTTTCACTAGGAACAGTACACGCAGCTGATGTCTCAGGATTAGTTGCACATTATACAATGAAAGAGGGTTCAGGAAATACAACAGCAGATGTGACAGGTAACGGCAATGATGGCACATTAAAGAATGGTACCAACTGGGACACTGACAGAGGGTTGGTATTTGATGGTAATAATGACTACGTAAATATTGGTGCAATGAATGGCATTTCCGGACAGGCTCTCACTATATCCGCCTGGTTTAAATCTTCTGATTTAGATAATTGTTCAACTAAATACAAAGACTGCAGAATTATCTCCAAAGCTAAAGGGACTTCAGCAAACGATCATTATTTTATGGTTAGCACCATTAACAGCAGTGGCAAGACCAGATTACGTTTTAGGCTTAAAACTAATAATTCGACCAAGACACTGATAGCCGGTTCAGGTGATATTACAGAGAACAAATGGATACATGTAACAGCTGTTTATGATGGCTCCAAGATGAAGCTTTATAAAGATGGAGTACTGGTTGGTAGTGCATCCAAGTCAGGTAATATTAATACCAATAGCAATGTATCAACCTGGATTGGAGGTAACCCGCCAAAATCAACTTCAAAACCATGGAAAGGACATATTGACGATGTAAGAATATATAATAAGGCACTTAACGAAGCCGAAATTCAGTCAATGATGACTAATGATACTGGTGGTATGTTGGCTGATTACCCGATGGAAGAGGGTTCTGGCAATACAACAGCAGATGCAACAGGTAATGGTAATGATGGTACTATAAGTGGTGCCATATTCGCAAGTGATCATGGCCTGATGTTTGATGGTAGCAATGATTATGTCAATATAGGTAAGATGGATAGTATATCAGGTGGTACACTGACTATATCTGCATGGTTCAAATCTAGTGATTTAGCTAACTGCTCATACAGAGATTGTAGAATCATTTCTAAAGCTACTGGCATTCAAAGTAGTGATCACTATTTCATGATTAGCACGGTTAAAGATGGTAGTAATACAAAGTTACGTTTCAGATTAAAAACAAATGGCAGTACTTCAACACTAACTGCCTCGTCTGGCAATCTTACTGAAAACAAGTGGGTACATGTAACAGCAGTTTATGACGGATCTAATATGAAATTGTATAAAGATAGCGTCTTGGTAGGTAGCCTAAATAAGACAGGTAGTATTAACACCAACGACAATATTGATACCTGGATTGGTGGTAACCCGTCAGGCTCTAAGGCCAAACCATGGAAAGGACATATCGATGATGTAAAGATATATGGCAAGGCCTTGTCGGCAAGTGAGGTCGCTGCTTTGTTTGATGAAAACATGCATGCAGATACGGTAACACCACAATGTAGTGATGGGATTGATAATGATGAGGATGGAAAAACAGATACAGAAGATCCCGGTTGCACTTCAGCTAACGATAATGATGAATCCGATGAAGCGACCAACACACCCCCTGTGGCAAAAAATATAAGTACTACTACCAACGAAAATAAGTCTGTAGCCATTAGCCTGAACGCTACTGATACTGATGGTGATACACTGACATACAGTGCCACTAACCCGTCACATGGCAGTATATCAGGTAAAGCGCCTGACATAACTTATACACCTAATACGGGGTATTCCGGTAGTGATAGCTTCAAATATAAGGCTAATGATGGCAAAGCCGAATCCAATGTTGCAACAGTAAGTATTACGGTCAACGCTCTAGCAGATTGTGGTGATGGCTTAGACAACGACAATGACGGTAAGGTGGACCTCACAGACCCAGGCTGCACCTCAGCTAATGATGATGATGAAACCGACCCAACACCATCAGCAGTTTGCGGTAATGATATAGTTGAAACTGGAGAAGTTTGCGATGGTAATAGCCAGTCATGTATTTCTGGTGGCTATGGTGGATTCAAACAATGTAATTCACAATGTACAGGATTTAACGCTTGCTTGGCCACAGAATATTGCGGGGATGGTACCAAGAACGGACCTGAAGAATGTGATGATGGTAATACGGCATCGGGGGATGGATGTTCTGCTGCATGTACTATCGAATCTACTCCAACACCTAAACAATGTAACGACGGCATCGACAATGATGGCGATGGTAAAACAGACTACCCTGCCGATCCAGGATGCTCCTCAACAAGCGATGATGATGAGCTGGATTTGTCTACGGCTCAATGTAACGACGGCATTGACAATGATGGTGATGGGCTAGTTGACTGGCAGTATGATTTAGGCTGTTATGGAGCTGAGGATAATACTGAAGGCGGCATAGCAACCGGTAACCTGGATAATGGTTGGACCGTCTTTGAACCAAGTGCTGACACGAAAATAGTCTATGTCAGTAACTCCGAAGGTAACGACGACAACAACGGCCTATCACCAAGTACTCCTGTAAAAACTATTGTGAAGGGTGCAAGTCTAGTGCGTGATGGCCATAATGACTTCCTACTCCTGAAACGTGGTGATACCTGGACTAGCCCTGGTATCAGTAAATTCAAATCAGGTAAGGATAAAGATAATCCTATAGTTATTGCCAGCTATGGTGCATCTAATGAAAGGCCGCATATCAAAGTTTCAGGAAGCTTTATTGGTCATGGCAGCCAAGCACGTTCTCATATAGCAGTAGTTGGCTTATCGTTAATCGCATACACTATGGACCCCAGTGATCCAGGATTTGCAGGTTCTGGTATTGTAAAAGGACTCCGTCTGGTTGGTGGAGGTAGCAATATCCTGATAGAGGATAACAAATTCCGTTATATGCAACTTACAATACAAAGTCACAACGGTTATACATACTCCAATATTAAGCTGAGACGTAATATTGTATTAGATGCCTGGGCACCAAATTCTACAAACAGCAAATCTGGTAAGGCACAAGGGCTTTACGCCAGCGGAATACGTGACGGACTGTTGATTGAGGAGAATGTATTTGACCATAATGGCTGGAACGAAGAAGTTGCCGATGCTGGTGCCGGTATGTACGGCCACAACATATACCTTCAAAAAGGACAAGATGGTAAAAATACCGTTGCACGTGGCAATATTTTTACACGGGCTGCCAGTCATGGAATGCAGGGAAGATCAGGCGGTTTATTCAAGGACAATTTATTTGTAAGAAATACCATAGGATTGCTGATTGGTGGCAGTGAACCACTACCTTCAAGCACCACTACTGCTCATGCACTTAACAATGTAATCCTGGAAGGCAAGCGCATGGATCCTAATGATAGTACTAACCCACAAACAGCAGCAGTTGTTGGTCTAGGCATTGGCAATACAGATGTAGGAACTCTTATAGCTGAGAGTAATATTGTAGCTCACCGTATCGAAAGTGGTATTAATAAAGGTATAAAGGATCAGGATGGAGCCATTTACATCGACAATATCCAGTATGATTGGGGAGGTGGTATAGGCGATACGACGGATCCAGGTTGGTTAGATCCAAATCGCAGTGTCGGTAGCTACCATGCAACACTAGGTAAAAATGGCACTCTGGAAGCATTCCTGGATATAATCCGCAATAGACCATTCCGTCAATGGCCTGAGGAATATACTTCATATTCTGTTAATGAATATATCAGAGAAGGGTTTACCGCTCAGTAACCTAATCAAGCCAAAAAATCATGACGCAACTCTCTTCTGTGTTAGTCATAATATATGAAGATGTAGGATCATCGAATGCACCAGTGACACAAGTAGTTTGTTCCGTATTCCCTACCCATGCATTACGTGTGTAAACATTACCACCATCAGCAAGACCATCATCCATTTTTCTATCAATATTTTCAGCATCTGCCGTATTAATAAAATATCCCTCTGGGTACTTGCTATTTATTCCACCCACATGTATTAGATTTCCAGCAGCTCTTGAGTAAAAACCATAATAAAACAACCAATAGCCTGAGTAACCTATACTGGAAGAGGGAATATTTACATCAGGTTGGTAGTTAGGACTTCCAGCGTCTTCTCCAGAATATTCGCCTGGGACCATCTTTGCTAAGCTAAGGTGCTGCCAGGATCTAAAATCTTCATTTGTACCACTTGTAAATAGAAATTTTATCCTTCCATCACCATTACCATTACACGAAGTAGCCGTTCCTATAGTGTTTGCGCCACATACACTACTACCACCACTGCCATCAAAATAATCATATGCATTAGTGTGGTCTCCCGGAAGATAGCCGTAGTAATCCTTGTAAGTAGTGATCGCAACCTTAAATCTATTAATATCAGTAGTAACGGAGCGGAGCTTTGCCGCCCTAATAAGAGATTGTCCACCCATTATACCTGCTACAATCAGGCCAATAATTACCAAGACAATAGACAGCTCAATAAGTGTAAAGCCTTTTGCAGAAGGGAGCTTACTTTTATAAAAAACCATAGATCTAGTAATATAAGTTAATTTTTACCACAATATCCAGTAATTCAGCTTACATTCCTGTCCCGTCTGAGACAAATAGTAATCGCTTCCATCAAGACAGTCTGATGTATTATCACCGTCTCGTCCCCAAACTCTTCCCGTTTGTGGTTGTCCATCGTCCATTTTTCTATCTATTAATTCTGCATCTGACGGTGTAAATAATCCTTCAGCATATCCACCTTGGCCAAACCCTGCTTGCGTAACCAATCCAGCTATTTGGAAATATATTCCATGTCTTCCGCTAACAGGAGTTCCATCTCTACTATCCCGGATTATTAACCCCCCTCCCTTAAAGCTTATTTCCGGAACATTGAAACCAGCTTCTTGTCTGTAAGGGCTACTTACCACACCAGCATAATTACCTTGTATCATTTCAGCTAGCGATAAATGTTGAAAAGCTCTCAGACATTCATCACTGTAAGTCCCTTCCAACTGGCTATTTCCATCTCCATTACACTTATTTGATGTATCACCTGGGTCATCTACACAGGTCGGCGCTGGCCAGTATTGTTGTGCATTTGGCAAATCACCCGGAAGATAACTGTAATAGTCTTCAAATGTGTTTAAGGCTGTTCGCATTTCATTAATATCAGTCATAATAGACTTAAGTTTTACACTCCTGACAAGTGATTGTCCACCAATTATCCCAGCAACAACTAAACCGACAATAACCAGTACTATTGACAACTCGATTAGCGTAACTCCCCTGCTGTCGTCTGTTTCCCAGCCTTCCATTCTTTGATTTCTACCTTCTGACTGCCAAGACATAGCCTTGCTCCTAAGCATGATCCGCCATACTATATTATATTCAGTATCCTGAAAAAAGTAGTTATTTTGATGGTAAATTATCCTACTTACCGTATAGGTTTTATGGTAGTGGGATCGTCCTCTGTAATTTAAGTACAATCAACCACCATCAATTATAGTTGATGGGATTATACTTAAATTACATTTCATAGTCTGTCTTTCGTCATACAAACGCAACTCTCTCTCCTCCTCTATGACTTTCTTCCGCATTTGATGTGCATGTAACACCTCTTAGTTGTATTAGCATGTGCGCTCAATTGTGATACATTGCCGCACATATGTCAATGCATGTTCTATATGACACCTCTTTAAATACTCACCTCTTCCTCGGCTACACTACGCACAGGATTAACCAGATGTTTCTCAATATATTCAATGAGTTGGCTGACACATTCATCTATGGAATTCTCGCCGGTATCCACTGTTAAATCGGCATTATCCGGCTCTTCATACGGCGCGCTGATACCGGTAAATTCCCTGATTTCGCCCTTGTCAGCCTTTTCATATAATCCCTTGGGGTCACGCTGACGGCAGGTTTCAATATCCGCCTTGATATAAACGCTGTGGAAATTCTCACCGGCCGCCACCCGCGCATGGTCACGGTCCTGCTTGTACGGCGAAATAAATGCGGTAATTACAATCACACCGGCATCGGCAAAGAGTGCGGCCACCTCCCCTACCCTGCGGATATTCTCGCTACGGTCTTTCGGTGCAAATCCAAGGTCAGCATTAAGTCCGCGGCGGATATTATCACCGTCGAGCACATAAATCTGGTAGCCTTTTTCAAATAACCGCTTCTGTAATTCCTGTGCCAGCGTCGATTTACCCGAACCGGATAGCCCGCTGAACCACAGCACCCCCCCCTTATGCCCGTTGGCCAGTGCACGCTGTACCGGCGTCACACGGGATGCCACCGCAGTTATATTTTTCGACTTCACCTCGGTAGGCTGTCGCTGGTCGGCAAAGCCCTGCATATCAATGGTTCCGCCACCGACAATACGGTAATTATCCACCAGTACAAACCGGCCGGTAATGTCATTATCCGCATATTCATCCAAAGCCGCAATTCCCCGCACACGCAGGATTACCTCGGCAACCGCATTTTTCTCAACCCGCCTGGCATCACCGGAAAGTGATAAATCATCAGTATCAACAACCTTCTCTATTTCTTTAATTTCAACACGATATTCGGAAGTATTTATCTTCAAGTTAAATTTATTGCCAACCTCAATTGGCCTGTCACCAAGCCAGAATATTTTTGCGCGGAAAATATTGGTCAGAATCGGCGCATTTTTAACATGACTCACTACATGTCCACGCTCGGCAAAAATCTGCTCGCTCAGTGTAATGCCTATAGATTCCCCCGCCTCAGCTTGCGTGATTTTGCGCTCCGGCCAAGTTTCGATTGATTCAACCTTAACGATTTTATTCGACGGTGAAAACAGAATCTCGTCACCAGCCTTCAGCACCCCGCTTTCAATACGCCCTGCAATAATCCGCCGCTCATCGAATTTATAAACATCCTGCACCGGCAAACGTAACGGCAAATCAACCGGCTTCGGCTTTAGTTTAAAATGGTCAAGCGCCTCCAGCACCGACGGCCCCTTATACCAGGACATATTTCCGTGGCTCGTGGCTCGTGACTCGTGGCTCGTTTTTGAACCATTCGAATCACTAGCCACTAGCCACGAGTCACGTGTAATATTATCCCCCTCCCGCGCCGAAATCGGGATAATATAAGTTGGCGTAACGCCTATTCCCTTGAGATATTTGCGGTATTCCTTCTCAATCTCCTTGAAGCGCCTCTCGGAGTAATCAACCAGATCCATCTTGTTGACTGCTACCGCTATTTGTCGCACACCAAGCAAATGCAGCAGATAACCATGACGCTTCGACTGCTCACGCACCCCCTCCTTCGCATCAATAACCAGCAGTGCCGCCTCGCTATTGGCCGCACCGGATACCATATTTTTCAGGAATTCTTTGTGTCCCGGCGCATCGATAATCACATAATCGCGCTGTGCAGTCTTGAACCAGATTTGTGTCGTATCAACGGTAATCCCCTGGTCACGCTCGGATTGCAGTGCATCGGTCAGAAAGCTCCACTCAAACGGCATCCCGCGCCGCTCGCATTGTGCCTTTATCTGCTCATATTTCCCTTCGGGCAACGAGTCGGTATCATAAAACAACCGCCCAACCAGTGTCGATTTACCATGATCCACATGCCCGACAATAACAATCTTCATCTGCTCCCGCTGCTGCACAAGCTCAGGGCTGGTTTCCCGCTTTTTTGCCGTTTTTTGCTTCATAATATTTTAAAAAAATCCCCTAGCCAATAACTTGCTATTATCTAAGAATTTTGAAGAGGGGTCTACAGAAAAAGAGATAGAATGCAATTATATAGACACTTGTATTGATATTTTTTGCCTGTTTCACAGTTACAATAAATAAAGACTAACTTTTTATACCATCACCCCATTCGCTGGTGAGTTTTTCCTGGAAGAGCTGGAGTTTTTTGACTGTGTAGCCGGCACGGATTTCCAGATATAACTGCATTATGTGCGGGATGAGGAATACTACTCCCCAGCCGAATGCAGCAAAGCCATAGACCAGCAGCCATACTTTCGGGTCGGAGAAGGAACTCAGGGCAGAGCCGTCGGCGAATATGGCGGCTAGATGCGGCAGTGCACCGGAGAGGTTGAAGGCTATAACGGTTTTTGATGCAAATTTGCCTGGTCTGGTGTCGGTTACATAAGCGGCAATGCTGGGCAACATTGCCATAACCAGAAAGTAAAATTCGTTGGAATAGCCGAAATATGATAGTGCCAGCCCGGTGATAATCAGGAAAAAGGTAATAATCAGCAAATTGGAGATGAATTTGCGTGAGCGCTTTTTAGCCAGCTCCTGCAAGCGCTTGTTGGCCTCGGCCCGGTCGAGGGCTGTTGGCTGTGGAGTAGTCTGTTGCGGTTGGGACATTTTTAGAATCCGGAATCTACCTATATACCCCTCCCGCTTGCGGGAGGGGCAAGAAATCTGAGCAATCTATGATTGCCAGATTTCTGGGGAGGGAATGGTGAGGTAGTGGCTGTTGGTATTTGGCTATTAGTTATTGGTATTCCCCCACCAGAAATCCTAAGGATTAAAAATCCTTGGATTTCTTGCCTCCCCCGCAAGCGGGGGAGGTTGATGCTTACTTTCCGCCATCCTATTACTAATGCGCCAGGAGGGCAAGTAATAGAATTGCAACGATATTGGCAATCTTGATCATCGGGTTGACTGCCGGACCGGCCGTATCCTTGTACGGGTCGCCGACAGTATCACCGGTGACAGCGGCTTTATGGGCCTCCGAACCCTTGCCCCCATGATTGCCATCCTCGATATATTTCTTGGCATTATCCCATGCACCACCGCCGGAGGTCATGGATATAGCGACAAACAGGCCGGTTACGATAATCCCCAGCAACAGCGCGCCTAATGCGGAAAATGCCGCTTCCTGCCCGCCTATTGCATTTATAATGAAATACAGCGCAACCGGCACCGCTATCGGCAGCAGTGACGGAATTACCATCTCCTTAATCGCCGCCTTGGTGAGCAGGTCAACAGCACGGCTATAATCAGGCTTGGCCTTGCCGTCCATAATACCCTTGATTTCCTTGAACTGCCTGCGCACCTCGATAACCACCGAGCCGGCAGCACGTCCAACCGCCATCATCCCCATGGCTCCGAACAGATATGGCAACAGGCCACCTACAAACAGCCCGACCACAACATACGGATCCTGCAATGAGAAGGTCACATTCAGGTCAGGGAAGTAATGTTTCAAATCCTCGGTATATGCGGCGAACAGCACCAGTGCAGCCAGTGCAGCCGAACCGATAGCATATCCCTTGGTAACCGCCTTGGTGGTGTTACCTACCGCATCCAGCGCATCGGTAGTTTTACGCACATCGTCAGGCAGGCCGGACATTTCGGCAATACCACCGGCATTATCGGTCACAGGCCCATATGCATCAAGCGCCACCACCATTCCTGCCAGCGCCAGCATGGTAGTCGCAGCAATTGCAACTCCATATAATTCAGCGAACAGATATGTCGAAACAATGCCGATACATATCACTATTACCGGCAATGCGCAGGCTTCGAGCGATACCGCCAAACCCTGTATGACATTGGTACCATGGCCGGTTGTCGAGGCTTTCGCCACCGATTTTACCGGACGGTAATTTGTTGAGGTATAATATTCGGTAATCCATACAATTGCACCGGTTACCAGTAGTCCTATCATAGAGCAGGCCAGCAGGTCGGTACCGGAGAATGTTGTACCGGCAATATCGCCATAACCGACGAAGCTATTGATAAATCCCCATATTCCTATGGCGGAAATACCGGCGGTTGCGATGAACCCTTTATATAGCGCGCCCATTATGTTCTGGCTTTTGCCGAGGCGTACAAAGGCGGAGCCCATAATAGAGCCGATGATACATAATCCGCCGATTGCCAGCGGTAGTATCAGTAATAATTCACGGGCCTCACCGGTGAAGAAAATTGCAGCCAGAAGCATGGTTGCAACCATGGTTACCGCATATGTTTCAAACAAATCGGCGGCCATACCGGCGCAATCCCCGACATTATCCCCGACATTATCGGCGATAGTCGCCGGATTGCGAGGGTCATCCTCCGGAATACCAGCCTCAACCTTACCCACCAGGTCGGCACCAACATCGGCACCCTTGGTAAATATACCACCACCAAGACGTGCGAAAATGGATATAAGCGAAGCTCCGAAACTAAGTGCTACCAGTGCTTCCATTATATCACGCACCTGTCCTGCGTCATTTATATCGAATTTATTTTTCAGAAAGAGATAATATCCGGTAACGCCCAGTATCCCAAGACCTACAACGAACAGGCCGGTTACAGCACCGGAGTTAAATGCAACACTCAATGCTTTTGCAATACCATTGCTGCGGGCGGCTTCTGCTGTACGGACATTGGCGCGCACCGATACATTCATCCCGATATAACCGGCAACACCGGATAAAACTGCACCGATGGCAAAGCCTATGGCTACATACCAGCCAAGCACCGAGCCAAGTCCGGCGAATATCACCACGCCGACAACAGCGATAACCTTGTATTGCCGGTTGAGATATGCGGTTGCGCCTTCCTGTACGGCAGCAGCGATATCCTGCATCTTCTGCGTACCGGTTTTCACCTTCATGATGTTTTTAACCATCAATATACCGAAAATAATCGCCAGCACCCCGCTACCTATAATCAGCCATGAAATCATATCGAATGGAATATTTTGCATGCTCAATCCTTATGTTGGTTATTGAATTATATCAAATTTTAGGCGGGCAAAATGCCAGAACCACAGACTAAATGCAACGATTTTCTTTTTGTTGTTTTTCAGTGAAGTTTTTAAGTTACAAACAATAGGTTTTCACTGCTCCCTACTGAATAAACTGTTCCTTTATAATACGTTCCTCGAGGCTGTGGCCGGGGTCGAAGAGCAGGCGGATGGTTTTGCTTCGGTCTTCATGGATTTCGACTGAAGTGATGTTTTTAATATCGACATAATCGGCGGTGGCATTGACCGGCCGTTTCTGATGGGTGATTATGTCAAACTTCACCACTACATCATGCGGCAGCAGAGCACCACGCCATCGCCTCGGACGGAACGGGCTGATCGGTGACAGAGCCAGCAGGTTCGATTTAAGCGGCAATATCGGTCCGTTTATCGAGAAATTATACGCACTGCTACCCGCCGGAGTGGAAACCAGCACACCATCGGCCACCAGTTCCTTGAGATACACCGTATCATCAACGCTTATGCGGATTCTGGCAGCCTGCCCGCTACCACGCAACAGCGATACCTCATTTATCGCCAGTGCCTCGTGGGAATCGCCGTTTTTATCGGTGGCCAGCATGCGCAGCGGATGAATTGCCGTGATTTTCGCCTCCTCCAGCCGTTGCATCAGGCCGCCCTCACGGTTTTCATTCATCAGGAAGCCGACCGTACCGCAGTTCATCCCGTAGACCGGCAGCTTCCACGCCATATAATCATGCAATGTATGCAGCATGAAGCCGTCCCCGCCGAGTGCTATAATCAGGTCGATATCCTTGCCCTGCGCCGGATTATTACTGTCCAGTTCGATAAATTTATACTTTTTTACCAGTCTTTTGCTGGTTTCTCTGGCAGTTTTCTGGGAATCTGCTACAATGCCGATGTTTTTATATTTCATGGGAAGAGGTTTTAGAGGTTTTAGGTTACAGGTTTTAGGTTATAGCCTCACGACGGACAGTCATGTTACCCCTCCTGTAACCTGTAACCTGTAACCTGTAACCTGTTTTTTGAAAAAAAATGCATTTTTTTGAAAAAAATCGGTTCACTGTAATATAGCTGTAACATTTCTCTGGTATGATGTATGGTGATAAGTAGCTTTTTGCTCTAACCACTAGCTTCTCACACTCAAAAAGGAGGGCGATAAAATGGCGGAAAATGAAAATAATGACATAGTCGGCTCGGTGCAGAATATTATAGGCAGGCTGCAAACCGGCGACAGGATAGATACCAGGATAATGTCTCCGGAATCCGTAGAGTTTTCGGGACAGAGCCATACTGTTTCGCTATCTGCCGGCTCTTCCTATGGTGATGTACTTGGCGCGATGAATTCCGCCGGTATCACCCCTGACGATGTGAACCAGAAGCTGATTCACAACACCAACCGCAATCTCAGTGAGAAGGTAGAAGGTATTCTGCAGGCGAGCGGGCGTCTTGAGGAGTCCGAGGTTAGTACGTCACAGGGCGCCATCCGCACGGTTGAGGTAAAGAGTGAGGGTATTGAGTATGATAAGGATACATCCGGCCTGCGTTATAATGAGCATGAGGGTAAATGGAAGCTTGAGATTAACCTGAAGGGCGGTACCGATGCGCAGCGTGACCTTGCGGTGATGGATATATTGAGCAAAACTGATAGTATCGAAATGGGAGCCCCTTCGGATACGGCTATTGCGAATATGGCATTGCAGGTATTGAATAATCTGAAAGTTGATGAGGTAGAGAGCAAGGGCGGGGGTATATTTGGTCGTGGCAAGGCAGAGCATGCACTGGTTAAGATAACCGATACTTCCGGTGATTCCGAACATACGCAGGCGGTTGAGCAGATACTGAACAGGAACCGTGCGGAGATAGCCTCTATTGCACAGGCAAACGGTGTACTTGGTTTCGATACCGGCTATGAGATTGCGGATAACGAGGGTGACAGCAGTCGGGTATTTATCAAGACCACCCATGAGAATGCGCAGGATTTCAAGGAGGTTATCGGCAAAATACACAACAGGTTTGTTGAGCAGGCCAGTCAGGAGCGTGAGCAGCGTAGCTGGGATAATGTGGCTGCCCGCAAGGTTGATGATATTGTCCATTCCGATACCGAGATAGTTGGTGCGAAGGAGAAGGCGCTTGGCGGTATGCGCAAGGCTCGTGAGATTGATGTTGGTGCCGGCGGGGTTATTCTTGAGGTGGCCAGTGCGATATCGGGTGCGTATAACAGGCTGAAGGCGGCTGCGCATGGTGCGTATGATAATGTTCGTGACGGTATCGGGGTGAATTCGGCTGACCCTGCGGTTAGTGCATATGCGGCGGGGGATGAGGATATTCCCATACATCTACAGGTTCGGCAGATAGAAAAGGAACGTGAAGCACAGCGTGCGGCGGAGCAGGCTGCACAGCAGGAAGCACAGAATCCGCAGGCCGAATATTACGGCCCATACAAGCCGGAATGGATGGCAAATGACCCGTCATATTCCAATAATCCTGCGGTAAATCCCGATTTCAAACCGGATCCCGAACTGGTTGCGGCAAGTCATTCCGCCCAGAGCGCCCAACCCAGCGCCTCCGCAGTACAACAGGGCGGCAACATAGGCTTTGAGGATGTTAATGCCGCCCAGCAGGCATCCCTGTTACCTGAAAGCAACCTGGATAAAAACATTGCCGAGCTACCTTTCGATGGCAAAAGCTATGTAGATATAGCTGACAAGAGCAGGGAAATAAAAGAGGGTATCGTTGATGACAGGATTTCCGATCATGATTATCTTGATGCTGTAGGCACAGATGTAAATTTCATCATTACCCGACTGAAAGACAACAGGGAATTCCTCGTACGTGACACCAATAATATGATAGCGGCACGGGACGAATTTAAGGAAATTGTTGAAAAAGACGGTCCTGAAAGGGTTGCAAATATCCTCAGGCTTGAGTCGGAAAATAATGTCAATCTTAGCGAGCGTGATATTGAAAAAGTAATCAGGGAAACCCTGAGCGATGTTAATGAAAGGATAAGAGACAGCAGGGAACTGCTGCAGGATATTGATGAAGCTATAGGAGACAGCAGCGAACATTTTGTTACGGTCTCCAGCGCTGTGAATCTTGACAACCTGCTCCAGATGCAAAGTCTGGTAGAGAAGGATAAATTCGAGGATATTTTTGATAGTAACGGGGAGGAGCGGGACATCGGCAAGGGTATTGCCCTGGACTGGATAAGGAAGAAATTCAATGAAAATTTTGCACAGGAAACTCGTGGAGAGGCAAGCAGCCTGCAACATGACCTGGTTAGTCTGGATAATAAAGTAAATAATACATTACTTGAGGATAAGGGGGCATTCGGCAGTCCTGAATCAATCAGGATAATGGCAGGCTACCCTGCCCGTCTGGAAGACGGTTCGTTCAGGGAGGGGGGAGCCTCCGAACATCTGTCGGCAATAGTAAATCATGGTAACAAGATTACCGATGGGGCTGGAAACACCTGGCTGCAATTTGAAAAGAACCTGGTAATGGATAGCACCCGTGAGAAATATCTGGACGGACAGGGAATTACCAAAGGGGCATTGGAAGCTATACGAACCAACAAACAGACTCTTGAAAGAGGGTTAAGTGATGCAATCATACAAAGGGATAAATCATGGTTTGAGAATTCAGGAGATACCGTAATTATAAGAGGGCATGAGATAGGAAGCCAGACCAATCTGGATATATTGATTAACTATCATGAGCAGGAGATAGACTTTGCCAGACGGGAAGCTCTGGCGAATTTCATATGGGACTATCATAAGGAAAGTCAGCAGCTTTTTACATTTAAGTCGCAGGAAGAAGCAGATTTCATTATGGGTGAGATTGTAAGGCTTAACAAGGAAGGACTTGTTCCCGACCATATAGTAGCTGAAGCCCGCCAAATGAGTAATTATAATATGTCTCATGTTGCTGTTCCCGAAGATGTCGGGGTTAAATCTGATTACAAGCCGGAAGAAGATGTGAATCATCCTTTTGCCGGAATTGCCGAGCGGGACAAGAAAGCTCAGGAGGCGGCAGAGGAGAGGGCAAGGCAGCAGGCCGAAGAGGAGGCTGCTAAACAGGCTAAAGATAAAGCCGAGGGCAATGAGGCGACGGTTAAGCCTTCCAGCTATGAGCAGGGGCAGAATGCTGGTCAAAGTGCAAATGATACTGCGCAGGAGACTGCACAGACTACCTCTCAGGAAGCCAAGAAGGCTGGTGTGGTTGCCGCCGGCGCTGCCGAAATCCCTGCCCCTAAAATAATCAACATCGCCGGTGAGGATAAATATAACAACGGAATACAGGGCGATGCAGGCAATATACCGCAAGGCAAAAATGCAGTGAGCGGGTTTGAGGCCAACTCCGATTCATTGAACATACATCAGGCAATAACCGATACAATAAACAGGGGTGCGGCGGCAATACAAGACCCGACCGTAACCGATACACTCGCCAATACCCCAAAGGAAATCCTTGGTGACGGTGCCAAAAATGCACTCAAAGGCTCGGAGGATGTAGCCTCAATGGCCGTAATTGACCCCGTCGGAGCAGGCGTAACCGCCATAGCAATTATCGCAGGTCGTATCGGTGCCAGTGTCGGCTTCAGCAAAAAAATCGGCGATCGCGGTAAACATCTGCAAATCGAGGAAAGAATCCTGAACAAACTTGATGAGCGCACCCTGGAAAATCCAACAAGCTACAGAAGAGAATATGCGGCAAACAAGGAAACCATAGAGCAGGAAAAATTCGCAGAAAAACTGGCGAAAAAACGTGAGAAAGAAGCGAATAAAGTGGTCGGCAGTTTCAAATCAGGCCATTATAAAAAATATCTGGATAAGCTCCCCGCCGCAGAAAAACAGAGACTGGATGAGCATATTGAAGCCAGGGCCAGGAAACATGTCGGCAATCCCGATCTGTTCAACAAGGCCGATACCAGCGGCAAGACATATGAAGACCACCTCAATGACAGGAGAGAGCATGAGAAGCACTTTGCCGCAATCGGTATGGAAGTCAAAAAGCAGGAGAAATCCGATAAATATGTGATGGGCAAGGTGGACAGAAGCAGCTTCTCCAGCCGCAAGGATTATGAAAAAGAAGTCGAGCGCAGAACAGATATGCAAAGGCTGCAAGTCAGAAAAAGCACTTCCGAGACAGTCGGCATCGCGCCCAAGCCCGAATTCAAGGACAAGGTATGGCAGGGTATGAGGAAAGCCGGTACCGTGGCCAAGGCCATGACATGGGGTCATTACAAGGAAATATGGAAAGACCCGCAGATAGCAAAAAAACATAAGGTTATGGCGATTGCCGGATTTGCGGTTACGGCCGGCCTGGCTGCCACCGGAATCGGCGGTGCACTGCCGGTTGCATTTACCGGAGTCAATGCACTCGCCGGGCATCTGCTGGAATGGCGGGCAAGACGTGCGCAAAAGGGCGATGAAGTAACTAGGAACCAGGAAGCAAGGGATAATGAAAATACCCGCTATAATTCATATCGTGAAAGGCAGAACGCCGAATATAAGGACGGCAAACTTGGCCTCATGGGCAAAATATCCCGTAAACTCCACGGTGATCGTGACAGCCTCCGCCACCGCGCCACCGAACGCCTCGACCCAATCAGCCACAGGTAGGTTGTATATAGCCAATAGCAAGAAATCGCTGTTATGAAAAACAGTGTTTTAACATAATTTTTACTTTTAATCAGGTTAATTATATTGTATAATAACAACTTGATCTTCTGCTTATAATCCGTTACTTCTCAAAGAAATCATGATAAAATCAACAAAATATGCACTATTATTGCCAGCACTACTTTCTTGCATACCTGTAGGTAATAATGCACAGGCACAGGCACCAAGAGAGGGTTTTAACGCACCATACTATACCCATAGCGAGGAAAGATATTCATATGCCGGCATTGATTATAGTTACCTGCAAATAAATTATGATGACGGTATATTAGATCAACTACCGGAGAATTTTCATGGTATAACTCCATATTTTGGGTTCAATCTGGATAAAAATTTTCATGTTGAGTTGGGATATGCTTACTACATGGCAGAAGAAAAGGATACAACAATTTTTGGTTTCGGCACTCAAACTGCGGAAATGTCCATTCATAACCTGATGCTTGACTTTTTAGCACGTTATCCAATGGCCAAAGAGTTTGAAGTCGAAGGTGGTGTTGGGTATGTTGCACATTTTCTGAATATTGATCTTTCCTTAAGCGGTTGCCCAGGTTGTGACTTAAACATTAGGGACGATGCACATTCACTGCGTGCCAGCTTGGGTATGCGGTATCATATTACAGATGATACCAGCTTGCGTGTTATGGGACGTTATAACCGGTTTCTTACCGAAACTGAGGTCTTTACCGATGCATATCAGCTAAATGCAGGAATAAGCTTTAAGTTCTAGTTAGTAAATCTGACCTCATCTAGCTCTATTGTTTATTGTATTTTCTGGTTCGCCAAGTTTTTTTAAATCCTCCTCTGCTTCGGACAGGAGTCTGGTACGGCCACACTGATTTACCCTATAAGTCCCATTTTCATTCTCATCAGCATAGATTAAATAGTTTTCACCGCTTTTGAATTGGTAATTGCAGGTTGCCTGTGATGATGGGTTTATTACCAACCCAAGGGACTCTCCATGGTTAAGGACATCATCACCATTTGGTCTGCCTTTCCACCAGCGTAACCCAACAGCTACATAATGATAATGGTCATTTGACAGTTTACTTTCAACTAGCGCAACCTTTCCTGCAAACACCGCACCCGCCGCTTGTACTGCCTTGTCTACAGGAATCACCATTGCTACGCATGAGCACATCTGCTTTTCTGCTAGCTTTCCAATAGTATTGCCCTTTTTTAGCCGCTTTTCATCCTCTTCAACTGCCTCTTCAGTCACAGAACTCATCGCATGCGCACTATCAAAAAATATGTAAAACAAAAACAATATAGCAGGTATAAGCTTGAGCATAATAATGGTTACACCGAGTTTTCCTTGAATATTCAAGCAGCTACCTCATATTCATGCGTAATGGACTGGTGGAGTTTGGTGAGGGTGAAGTTTTCCCTGGCACGACGGAAGGCTCCCTCACTGATTGCCTTATACAGCCCTGCATCCTCGATTAAATCGCTGACAGTTTCGTAGAATTTCTCTGCATTATCAACCAGAAAGCCTGATTTTCCATCTTCTATCATATATGGAATGCCACCGGCAGGGTAGCCAATCGCAGGCATACCAACTGCACATGCCTCCATAACCGAGCGTGGCAGCGGGTCAGGCACAACCGACGATACCACATTTGCATCAATCCCCTTATATACATTCTCCACACCATCAACCTTGCCCTCAAAAACACAGATATCCTCAAGCCCACGGTCGGCAACCATTTTGCGTACCCGCTCCTCATAATCCTTCTCATCCGGCGCTGCCTCACCTCTTATGACCAGCCTGATATCAAGCCCTCTTTTATAAGCATAATCAAACCATTCTATCAGGGTATCAACTCCCTTAGTATATTGAATGCGCCCTGCAAAGCCCAGTCTGAAAGGAGTTCCGGGGTTGCGCTCAGGCGGGGTATCATTGGCGACCCTGATACCGTTAAACACTACCTTTACATTATCAGGCAGAGTTTCACCAGGCCAGCATGGGCGCGAAACCAGTATAACCCGTCGTGACAAAAGCCGAACTGCCTTCCAGAACATCTTCTCCAGCTTGGTAAAGGGAATCGCACGGAAATGGGCAAATACCGGCTTGCCCCCAATCACCCGCGCAAAACACGCTACACCATGTGCCTTCAACCCGTTACTATGCACATAATCCGCCCCGAGCTTTTTCGCAGTTTTCTTCAATTGCCTGGCAGCACTAAAAGCAGAAAAGAAAGTTCGGGGAATATCGAGGAATTTGAACGGCCTGCGTACTGTCAGTACCTTACCATAATCAATGGTAACAGTCTGTATTCCCTTGGCCTCGGCAGCCCTGGACATAGCTCCCTTTTCGGGAATAGCCAGAACCGGCTCTATATTGGGATTACCAAGCAGGTCAAACAGTGAATTTTCGGCACCACCCTTGAAATCTGGTACGTCGGAGAGAAATAATATTTTCTTTTTCATTTCTAAAGGCTACTATTAGGTTGTTTTTATTTAGGCCCTGTGCTTGGATTTAACGTTAGTTCTATAAATCTAAGTAAACAAAGATAAAAGTTAATCACCTCATGAAGAAAGTTAATTTAAGTAAAGAGTGTGTCTTTTATGGCGATAATACCGGAGAATACAATACTTATCTTCTGCATGACGGGGATAATATTGCAGTTTCACCTTCTGTCGGCGAGCTGCTGCAATATATTCGGCAAAATAATAGTCCGGAAGTGAATAATGATGCAGTTGCTTACTTACTGCAAAGCAGCGTTATACCGTACCCAGAGACGGCGTATAAAAATATGTATGTGATAGGAATTGGTGACAGGCTTGAGTTTGACAAGGGTAATCCCGAAGCTCAACTGAAACAATCCTGTGATTTTCCCTATTTCCAGAATAAATCCAGAGGTGACCAGACAGCTTCAACCAAAAAACTGCTTGATTTGCTGTGTGCATCTGTGTCCCGCAAGGTGACCGGCGATGCTTGCTTAATGCTAAGCTCGGGCAAGGATTCGGTTGCGATAGCGTTGGCAATGAAGGAGTGTGGGTTGCGTAATGTACAGAGTTTCACTTACAGCGACAAAAGCAACAAGGAGGCTGACGAAGGTTCGTATGCAGCAGAGGTGGCCAGGAAACTCGGATTTCCCCATAAAAACCTGCATATATCCGATGACAGGGCTACTGTTAAGAAAGCTATTCGTCATTTTTTCACCCACTCCCCCTACCCTTCATGTGACCCCACCACTATTCCGTATGCGGTGTGCCTGTATCAGGAAGATGTACGGAATATGCAGATAGTCAATGGTTCAGGAAATGACATATATATGGGGCATGTGCCGTCAGCCAAAATACAAGCTGTGTATAATTATTACCGTATTATACGCAATTTTCGCCAGCCGGAGATTCTACGTAAAATTATTCCGTTTTATCACAAACTGAATAAATTCTTTACCAATGCAGCGGAGTTCAGTTTGTATGGACACGGACATTTAAGGAACCGTGAGATTAACCGTTTCTTCCCAACTGATATAGATTTCCATAAATTCTGGGCAGGAGCAGCAAATGATTGCAGGCATATGAACGGGGTGGATTTCAGAGCTTTTATCAGGGGGAAATTCTGCGACAGCCACGGTATTGCGATTAAGGAGAGTACGATAGCTGATTCTCTTGATTCCGAGTATGTGCTACCCTGGGCGGATAAGGATATTATTGATTATTATTTCCACCTGCCTGCGAAGGATAAGTTTGATTTGAAGGGAAGGCGAAATAAAATGCTCCTGCGGGATATGTTAAAGGAACATATGAGTTATGATGCTGATACTATTGGAAAAAAGATATTTTTCTTCGGAGGGCAGAAATTTATTTTGAATAATACAGAATTGATAAAAGAGGAAATTCTGCAATGCAAATTATGGAAAAAAACTATTGAAAAAGAGCTGGATCAATATCTCAATTTACTTGCAAACCATCCCCGTGTTGCCGGTTCAATAATCGACCTGTTTATGACCTCCGGCTGGCACAATCACTGTAAATATATACAATAGCTGTAATGAAACACCTGTCTTACCTCTAGAACCATGAATCACGATCAGCAAAGACGCTATGCGAGGAATATCACTTTGCCAGAGATTGGTAAGGATGGACAAGAAAAACTGCTTACGTCAAAAGTTTTAGTGGTTGGTGCAGGAGGGCTTGGCTCCCCTGCCCTATTATATCTTGCTGCTGCAGGTATTGGCAATATTGGGATTATAGACAATGACAAAGTAGATTTATCTAACCTTCAGCGCCAGGTTATCCATGAATTTACCGATATAGGCCGTCCCAAGGCTGAAAGTGCACGAGATGCCATTTATGACCTTAACCCTGATATAAATGTAGAAACATACAATCAAAGATTAAACAAAGATAATGCTACAGAAATAATATCAAAATATGATATTGTCGCTGATGGTAGTGATAATTTCGAGACCCGACTGCTGGTAAATGACACCTGTTTTGCATTGGGAAAAACCCTGGTATCAGCAGCAATCCATCGCTTTGAAGGGCAGTTATCCACATTTAAGGCATATCTGGGGAGTGGCCACCCCTGCTATCGCTGCTTATACCCTGATATTCCTGCCGATGAGGCTATGCCTTCCTGTGCCGAGATGGGAATTTTGGGAACAGTGGCCGGTATTATGGGGAGTTGGCAGGCTACTGAAATAATAAAGGAGTTATTGAATATTGGTGAAAGCCTATCCGGCTCATTAGTAATTTTCAACGCTCTCACTTCCACTTCACGTCAAATAAAACTCAACAACGACCCTGAATGCAAGTTGTGTAGCAGCGATTAATCAGCTATCTGTGCTCAGTTGTCAGTTATCAGCCTGTTTAGGAAAATAATATAGCTGGTATTAAAATACCGAGTAACAGGCAGCCTATGACAAGTTTTTTATTGCGGTTGAATCTTAATGCCATGATAACGCCTAAAATGACATTAATCACCAGACCAATTGCCATCAAAGCTGCGATATAAGGTGTTGCACGACACACAGTATCATCTGCCTTGCATTTATTCAACCTTCCTCCTGTCATGTGGATTGTAGACACTTCTGTCACTATTTGTGGAGGCCTATAGCCATCTTTGCGCTGCACATGCAAGCTAAAAAGATTGCAGGGTGCCGGATACTGCGAATATGATTATCAACGGGGCGAAAACACAGCCCGAATACAGGTGAATTTTACGGAGTTTTTTCATTGTGCTGCAAAAACAATCGTAAACCAGAAGGAAAAAAGGGAAGGCAGGAGTGCTTGTATTCTTTGAATTATGCAGGAAGCAGATGTCAGTTAACAGTTAGCAGTTATCAGCGAGTGACTCGTGGTTAGTGGCTCGTGACTAGTATTGTCATGCTGGCAAAAGACATACTTTTGCTGTTTCAGCATCCATCTATCCATTTGCTTTTGAATAAGCAGGTAGAAAAATGTAGAAACAATTTTACGTGACACTAGCCACCAGCTACTAGACTCTAGCCACTGCTGATAACTGATATCTGATAACTGACACCTGGATTACCGCAGGTAATCCATAGAAAGGAGGTAATCCAGCCGCAGGTTCCCCTACGGCTACCTTGTTACGACTTTACCCCAGTCACTAATCCTACCGTGTTGACTTGCCTCCCGAAGGTTAGCCCGGCCAATTCAGGTAGAACCAATTCCCATGGCATGACGGGCAGTGTGTACAAGACCCGGGAACGTATTCACCGCGGCATGCTGATCCGCGATTACTAGCGATTCCGACTTCATGGAGTCGAGTTGCAGACTCCAATCCGAACTGAGGCGGTTTTTTGAGATTAGCATCACGTCACCGTGTAGCTGCCCATTGTCACCGCCATTGTAGCACGTGTGTAGCCCACCCCGTAAGGGCCATGATGACTTGACGTCATCCCCACCTTCCTCTCGCTTATCACGAGCAGTCTCCCTAGAGTGCCCGGCATAACCCGCTGGTAACTAGGGATGAGGGTTGCGCTCGTTGCGGGACTTAACCCAACATCTCACGACACGAGCTGACGACAGCCATGCAACACCTATCAGGAATCCAGCCGAACTGAAAAAGTCCATCTCTGGTCTTCGCGATTCCGATGTTAAGGGGTGGTAAGGTTCTTCGCGTAGCATCGAATTAAACCACATGCTCCACCGCTTGTGCGGGTCCCCGTCAATTCCTTTGAGTTTTAGCCTTGCGGCCGTACTCCCCAGGCGGAGTGTTTAACGCGTTAGCTGTAGTACCGACTCACCGAAGGTGAGTCAGTTATCAGTTATCAGTTGTCAGTTGTCAGGAGTGGCTAGAGTCTAGTAGCTAGTGGCTAGTATCATGTAAAATTGCTTCTGCACTTTGTCTACCTACTCGCTCAAAAGCAAATGGATAGATGGATGCTGAAACAAGTTCAGCATGACAATACTAGTCACGAGCCACTAACCACGAGTCACTCACTGATAACTGATAACTGATAACTGACAACTGCTCGCCTTTGGCGAGCCGACACCTAACACTCATCGTTTACGGCGTGGACTACCGGGGTATCTAATCCCGTTCGCTCCCCACGCTTTCGCACCTCAGCGTCAATACCGGTCCAGTCAGTCGCCTTCGCCACTGGTGTTCCTCCTAATATCTACGAATTTCACCTCTACACTAGGAATTCCACTAACCCCTGCCGGATTCTAGCCTGATAGTTCCAAAGGCAGTTCCGGAGTTGAGCTCCGGGATTTCACCTCTGGCTTTCCAAGCCGCCTACGCGCGCTTTACGCCCAGTGATTCCGAACAACGCTAGCCCCCTTCGTATTACCGCGGCTGCTGGCACGAAGTTAGCCGGGGCTTCTTGTCAAGGTACCGTCATTATCTTCCCTTGCGAAAGAGCTTTACAACCCTAGGGCCTTCTTCACTCACGCGGCATGGCTGCATCAGAGTTTCCTCCATTGTGCAATATTCCTCACTGCTGCCTCCCGTAGGAGTCTGGGCCGTATCTCAGTCCCAGTGTGGCTGATCATCCTCTCAGACCAGCTATAGATCGTAGCCTTGGTAAGCCGTTACCTTACCAACAAGCTAATCTAGCGCGGGCTAATCTTTTGGTGATAAATCTTTCCTCCGTAGAGCACATCCGGTATTAGCAGTCGTTTCCAACTGTTGTCCCGAGCCAAAAGGTATATTCCCACGTGTTACTCACCCGTTTGCCACTCCTCGCCGCCGGAGGCGGCGAGGCAGTTATCAGTCGTCAGTTGTCAGTTGTCAGTCTATTTAGAGTGCGCTTACGCGCACAAGATTTTTTATCTGGTATAAAATAATATCCCGTCTGCGAAGCAGACTCCTTATAAACTGATAACTGATAACTGATAACCGACAACTGCTTCGCCACCTCTGGTGGCGAGGCGTTCGACTTGCATGTGTTAAGCCTGCCGCCAGCGTTCGTTCTGAGCCAGGATCAAACTCTTAAGTTTTGATCCCGACAATCACTCAAATTGATTGTCAGATAAATTATGTTGAGGTTACAGCTTGTGGTCGCCGGTTTCAGCAATAATGCTGTAACCTGAAACCTGTTTCCTGTAACCTGGTTAATTTACCCACACGTATGTCATGCCTGACAAAAATAATTTTGTCAGGTCTTAGCTATCAAGCAAAGACATTCGTGCGAATGTTAAGATAATCCGATGATCTGATAATCGGATTATCCGATCCTCTGATCATCCGGAAAATGCACTACCGCCTTCACTTTTTTCCTCTGATTCACGATGTCAAATAGCGGGGCAACCATACAGGAAAACACCCTCAAAGAGGGCTGCTTATGTCCTTCTGTCCTGATGAATTTACAGGAATGCAGATCGCCAGTCCGTCGCTCAAGAAAAAGCAACGAGGGATAGCCTTTTTACTCCTAACAATACGGGCTGTCAAGGGGTATTTGCGGGATTTTCTACTCCACAAAAAACACGCTAATCGTATCTTCAAAGAAGTTGAGATATACCATCATTCCGGCGGCGAGGGTTATCATCAGTAATGCAAAGCCGACATATATCTGTAGCGGGATAATCACGAAAAACACCTGCATATTGGGCATCAGCCTGCCCATCAGCCCAGCCGCCAGATACATGCACAACCCCACTACAATAAGCGGAGAGGATATCTTAACCGCCACCAGAAACCCGTCGGACACAACCGTAGTAGCCAGTTTGGCCAGGTCGCCGGTGGGTGGCAGCATACCGGGCGTAAATAATTTATAACTATCGAAAATCCCACCCAGAATAACATGATGCAAATCGGTAGTAAAAATCAGTGTCACCCCTGCCAGCGTCATGAAATTACCGATAACCGAGCCCTGACTACCCTGGTTGGCATCGAACAGAATCGCCGCTGCAAGGCTGGACTGAAACGCAATTATCATCCCTGCAATGTGGAGTACCGCCTGTATCATCCGTGTCAGCGCCCCGATAAACAGCCCTATCAGAATCTCGGCAAACAGCAGTAGAAACAGCGATAATGTATTGGTGGGCAGGTCGGGCAGATGCGGCTCCAGCAGCGGTGCCATCGCTACACTAACCGCCAGCGCCAGCATAAGCCTTGCCTGCGGTGATACATATACCTCACCAAAACCGGGCATAGCAATCATCGCTGAGCCAAGCCGGCAAAACACCAGCAGCATGTGGAATATGGTAATGGTTGCAAGCTCTTCCAGCATTATGCGGAAAGTATAGTGCTTTTAGAAGTGTTTGCTATTTGTTTTTGCTAGATAGCGTCTTCGCCGCGTTCGTTGGTGCGGATGCGGATGACGTCGGCGACTTCATATACGAAAATCTTGCCGTCGCCGATACGGCCGGTATTGGCAGCGTCGCGGATTATTTCCACCGCCCTGTTGCACAGGCTGTCGGTTACGATAATCTCGATCTTGATTTTGGGCAGGAAATCAACCACATATTCCGCACCCTGATATACTTCGAGGTTACCCTTCTGATGGCCGTATCCGCGGACTTCGGTTACGGTAAGCCCCTGCACACCGGCATCCTGCAGCGCATCCTTAACCTCATCAAGCTTGAACGGTTTTATAATGGCTTCGATTTTTTTCATTGCTGATGGAGGCAGAGTACAGAATCCGGAGTTCGGAGTCCAGTGGAAACTATCACCTAGACACCTTTAGGATTACTTCTGTCCGGCAAATCACCATTTCCATTCTGTTTTGGTAATTGTCCACTTTCTGCGGTGACTGCTCCTGTGGTAATACCAGCTTTCTTTAATACCTCTGCCGGTGACATATCCATCTCGCCGGAGCTATGAGCCTTGAAGTTTTCCTGAGTAAGTTTAATTCCTGTATCGTCCTCAAACTTCTCCCTGACAAGAGCCTTGACGTTTTTTCTGTTATACTCAACATCTGTTCCGACTTCCTGTTCAAACTTCTCTTTTGTCCAGTTTGCAGCACTATATTCCTCAGGAGATACTTCTTTATGTTCTTCTTTTGCAAGCCCGGCAGTCGTTTTCATCTTGTTAATAATATTTCCCAGGAAACGTCTTTCTTCCATCCCGACATATTCCTTACTGTGCTTGGTTAATTCAAGGTCGCCGTTCGCATTGTCCTTAATTTGTAATCCGTCCTTTTTCAGAATGCCATTGATTTTTGATATATCAGATTTCTCCAGCACATAATCGTCAAACTCTTCACTAACTTCAACTGCCTGTTTTATCATTTTGGCAATTTTGCTAATATCCTTTTCTGAAAGGTTGCGTTTCCTGAGTTCAAGTTCCTCATCCTTGTTATCACCTATCTCCAGACCGTCTTTCGCCAGAACTTTATTTACCTCTTCTATATCAGCCTTGAATAAAAAGTTACCAAGATCCTCAGGCACCGCACCTCTTTCCTTTATTTCGTTGACAACATGTTCAACATGTTCCGGAGTAGTAAGATTCCTATCCGGCTCCCTGTTTTTTTGATTATTATCGTCTTCCATAACAGTTTCTTTCAATTCGGTAAGTCGTTACAAAAACGTTCTGATAATTCCCCATATTGTTATGTGGATTTGTTACCAGAACCCTGATTCCGGTTATTATACACCACAATCCCCTCGAATACCACAGGAGAAATATGAACTTTTTGTTACAATGGTGGAAAAACAGTTATCAGTTGTCAGTACTCAGTTATCAGTACCCCCCACGATTCGACTGCGCCCCTACGGGGCTTGTCATCTGCTCCCCCGTAAAGCGGGAGAGTGGTGAGCATGTAAATATTTCAGGTTAAAGTACTATGGATTATAGAAAACAGGTGATGGCAAATTTTTCATCATCTGTCGCTTTATATTATCTATAAAACAGGGTCCATAAACTGTGAAGGATGTTTAATTTTTTCATGGCCGCCCATTACTTTATTGATGCCATCAACTAAATCTCCCAAGCTTTGTGTTTTACTTCTGAATGTCACTGTATTGTTTTTTAATGAAGCTTCCATAATCTTATTGCCTTTATTGGCCTCTTTAAGCTCCTTAAAAATTTTAGCCATAGAATCACCCACAGAATTTTGTTCCACGGGAACTACACTAATACTTTTTTTCTTTATATCGAACGAAACAGAGAAGTCTTTTGATGGAAGAGAAAACCTTTCTTCGATATGGTTGGTAAGCTTGCTTACAATATCCCTCCCTGTTCTCTCATATGCTTTTCCACCAGCTGTAAGAGCGTCATCAAGGATATCCAGATTAATCCGGGTACTCGCATCATCACCCACAAGGCTCAAAATGGAGTTTTTAATTTGCTCAATATCATTCCTGTCTTGTGACTCACTTTTAGCACTTTTTTTCATCCCTATCTCCTAATAAGTTACTCAACTAGAACGACTGGGTTACACGGAAGTAACCGACATTGTCATATACCTGGGAGGAGCTGTAGCTGCCGAGGGTGTGGGCGAAGTCGAACCGCAGTTTGGTCCGGCCGGTCGGTACCAGTACGTCGGTAGTGGCCTCCAGACCAAGCCCGGCGCTATATAGCTGCCTGTCAACCGAGACACCACTAAGCCGGTTGAACACCGTACCGCCATCTACAAATGGCCCGCCGGCAAATTCCCAGTCATCACGGCCGGGAATCCTGTGGTTATATTCCACGGTGAAGTTATATCCGCTGTCGCCGGTTTCCTGTGCCGGCTCGAACCCGCGTACACTGCCGTATCCGCCGAGTATAAACAGATCGGAGGATAACAGGGGTGCGGATGCCCATTGTCCGGCTACCAGCACTTTCAGCACACCGTCCTGATTGAGAAACTCGAATCCCGGACGGTAGTTTATCAGGAAGAAAGGCTCGAATATCCATGCTTCGGGGTCGCCCAGTGTACGGGTAGCGCTGATATCTCCTTTATCATTACCGCCCCATACGCTGAAGCCCTTGCGTATGGTGCCTTCAACGAAAATCACATTATTCAGTCCGCGATGCAGGTAACTTGCATTGGCAAATACCTGGCGGATATCATCCTTGGTTTCGGTAACCTTGGCGAGGAAAGACTCATGCAGCCTTGCCTGCACACCGGTACGTATGGTCACCTGGTCAGTACGGGTATTGATAAGACGACTGGAAAGTGCAAGTGTCCCGCTATCGCTGGTACCGCTGGCATCCAGCGCCGCAAGACGGTCACCGATACTGTTCTCGCTATGCAGATAGTTGAATTCCAGCTCGATATTCTTCAGTCCCACCGGCATTCTGGAGTCAAATTCAACGCTCCATAATTCCTCGTTGGATACACGGCCGGTCAGGGAAAAAGTCTCACCCAGCTTCAACAGGTTGTTCTTCTCCAGATGCGCAGTCAGTATACCTACGCCGGTAAGCTCACTACCGTAATTGTCAACCTGGATAAAGTTATTATCCTCGTCCCTTTTTTGCAGGGTTACGTCAAGGTCGGTAGTCCTGAATTTGGTGCCGGGAGACAGGTTAACCGTCGCACCGATATTTTTCAGATCATCCATGTCACTCACCATCGACTCAACCGAGCGCTCATAGAATATATCACCCTCACTCAGACGCTCGGCAATAGCCTGCGCCACGACAGGGTTAAGTATGTCATCAGGGTCGTGGATGCGAATCGCACCGATTTCCGCTTCATGCACTACAATTGTCAATACACCGTCCGATACATCCTGCGGTGGAGTAACCGGCTTGACCAGAATATAGCCCTGCTCGTAATAGGCGGTGGTTATTTCGTATTTCAGCCTGGCAAGGTCGCCCTTGGTCATTACCTTATGCAGATAAGGGGCGGCTATCTCCTGGAGAAGCTCCTCATCCACCATGCCATTGCCTTCAAAAATAATGTTGTTGATTATCGCAACCGGAGTATCAGCATCACGCAATTCCTCAAGCCAGGGTGCAGGCTCCAACGGCTCGTCGATTTCAGCATCCAGGCTTTTAGAGCCGGGAACAACCTCATCCTCAAGGGATGGCTGGTCTACAACACCAGGTAAACGCTGGGTCTGTGCCATAAGTGACATTGGTAATGTCGCTCCGGCAAGTGCCAATATAGCTAGATATTTCTTATTCACAATAAAACCCCTATCTTTAGTTACTAATCATAATGATATCAAATAATACAGGAATAACAAGAAGCTAATCGGGGTATATGGTGTGCATATACCCCGATTGCATGTTAGATCTATACTTCCTCATCCTCACATATGTTTTCGTTAGTGACAGGATCCTCAGGGTTTACAACCACACAGAATTCGTCACCGGCGGCCGGTTCCAGCTCACCAAGCTTACCCGGCTCAGGATCATTTTCTTCCTGATCCCGACGAGAGATTTCAACATCAACATCGGTACCGTTATTGTTGGCACCATTGTTGCCGCCGCCGCCATTGTCATCGCCGCCGCCATTATCATCACCGCCGCCATTGTCATCACCGCCGCCATTATCATCGCCGCCGCCATTGTCATCGCCGCCGCCATTATCATCGCCGCCGCCATTGTCATCGCCGCCGCCATTGTCATCGCCGCCGCCATTGTCATCGCCGCCGCCATTGTCATCGCCGCCGCCATTGTCATCGCCGCCGCCATTGTCATCGCCGCCGCCATTGTCATCGCCGCCGCCATTATCATCACCGCCGCCATTGTCATCACCGCCGCCATTATCATCGCCGCCGCCATTGTCATCGCCGCCGCCATTATCATCGCCGCCGCCATTGTCATCGCCGCCGCCATTGTCATCGCCGCCGCCATTATCATCGCCGCCGCCATTGTCATCGCCGCCGCCATTATCATCGCCGCCGCCATTGTCATCGCCGCCGCCATTGTCATCGCCGCCGCCATCACCTATATCCTTATTGGAAGCCAGGATGATTTCCGCATGGTCATTGGCACCCGGATAGTTAAATGTATCATCGGAGCCGGTTACATTGGCAACCATTGCAGTATCAGCAATTGCGATTATATCACCTTTAGGGTCGAAATCACCAACCGCACATACCTCTATCAGAGAGTCAGCGGTACTACTAACTGTTGAAACACTGGCAACCGCAGTTAAATCCTGTACCTTGACATCTCCGACATCATCCCTGCCGCTGAAACCGGCCTTGATGAATATATCGGAATCGGCAAAGCCGTTTTTCTGGCTGCGTACAATACCGCCATCTTCACCAGTATATTGAGTGTCGGAAACTACCGTAACATCACCTCTCAGGGTAACGTCGTCTCCCCCGATAAAGTTGGATTCAGCCTTGGATTCCACTTTCTCATCCAGTGTATCCCAGCCATGATGGGTGGATTCAGCCAGCACCGTTACATCACGCTTAACCTCTACATCGCCGCCAGCTTCGAGATTAGCTGAAGCATCGGTTCTCACCTTACCGGCATTATCACCGTCATCAGCATCACGACCGGCCTCTGCACTTACCACAATCTCACCATGTACGGTCAGGTCATCATATCTGGCAAGCCCGCCGCTACCGGCATCTATATCCAGGTCAGCCACTGCTTCCCTGTAGAATCCGTCATAATCCTCTGCTGTTACTACAACATCACCGTTGATATCAACATATCCTTTCGCTTTAATGTCAGCCTTGGCAACGGAAATTGCCGCAGTAGTCTGGTCGGAAACCTCAACTTTAACATCACCCCTGATATTCAGCAGACAATCGGAATCTACCACCAACTCACCGGAGCCGTCCTCTGCAAGAACTGTTAGATTTTTAGTGGTTATATTCCCCTGGTTTTCGGTTTTCAGTGTAATACTGCCATCCTTAACAGCCAGGTTACCGACTTTCAGATGTCCCTTGCCAGCTTCCATTTCGATAGTATGGGTGCCGGTTGAAATTACATTAAGCTTGTCGGATTTAATACCGCCCAGACCTGTAGCGGACACCAGTACAACACCGCCATCCTCGCCTTCGGCAAACGCATCTGCATCCACACTACCCTCAAGCTGGATAACGCTTTTAATAACATCGGTTGCGATATTGGTGGATAGGGCAATCTTGCCGGAACGTGCCTGCAGGTCGCCGGTATTCTTGATACCCATCTTGTCAAGCTCTTCATCGGAAACCGTATAGGTGATAAGCCCGTCACCACGAACATCAACTACCGCCGTATCAAGTACAAAGCCATTGGCAGAAGCCAATTCGATACGGCCAAGGTCGGCCTGTATCACTGCATTTCCGGAATTTTCAACATAAGGAGCAACCAGTATGGCAAACCCGCCATTTGATACGGTAATATCACCACGGTTGATTACACTCCCCTCTCCAGCTCCGGTAAAGGTATATTCATCTCCGTCTCTGGTAACATCGTCTGCGGTAGTGGCAACCAGGGCACCAACATTAACCTGTGAGTTAGCACCGAAAGTAATACCGTTGGGAGCAAGGACAAATACATTCTCGGCACCATTCAGTGCAGTCAGGTTACCATTAAAATTGTCTGTATTATCAGAAAGGGACTTGATAACCGTGGTTCCCAGGGTACCGTCAATATTCAGATCGTAATTGACCTGGGTATCCAGATTGTCAGCCTCTACACGTACATAAGTAGTGTCTTTATCAATAAGTGCACTATTTGCTCCTACTGTGTTAGTAGATGTGCCCTCCACTGTATTAAGGCTGCCCAGCGCATTAGCCTCACCGGCCGCACCGAAAGTTGCAGATGCAACAATTGCACTGACAACATAGCCGTTGCATATTTGTCTGCCACGCTTGAAAATGCGCCAATTATATTTCCTGTTAGTAGTACCCATAATTTTTTACTCCCTTGAAGTTAAAATGCTTTCCCCCAGCGACCCTGCACCTTTTTAAACCCCAATGGTGCAACAAGTTCAAGCGTGGTTATAAAATAATTTATTTAAAATGCCAGCAAATTTTTAATAAAACCTGCCAATAATTGTGCGATTCTTATCACACTGCTTGATAAATATCAAGAAAAAAGTTAACACTCCGTTAACGTTTAACAAAAACTTCATAAAAGTTTAACGTAGCTGTAATATTTCCTGTGGGAAGGGAGAGGTGAATTATGGCAGCGGGCGATAGTATTTCAGAAAAATCAATAGGTTAGTTGAGCTGCTTTATTTTTTGGAATAAATTCAAGAAATTGGCTGTCGTGGCGTTGGCAACCTCCTCATATGAGATATCCTTTAATTCAGCCAGTAATTCGGCTACATAGCGTGTAAAAGCGGGTTCATTTGTCTTGCCCCGATGGGGCACAGGAGCCAGAAAAGGTGCGTCAGTCTCAACCAGAAGCCTTTCCAGTGGGAGGTTTTTGGCTATTTCACGCAGCTCATCCGATTTTTTAAATGTAATAATTCCGGACAATGATATATACAGACCCATATCTATAGATTTTTCAGCTAGATATTGCGAAGAACTAAAGCAGTGGATTAATCCTGTAAATTTACCCCTTTGCATTTCTTCATAGAGAATATCAATTGTATCCCCCTCGGCCTCACGAGTATGGACGATAAGCGGCAGACCGGTTTGCCTTGCCGCGGCAATATGTATGCGAAAGCTCTCCTGTTGTCGTTCCCTTGGGCTGTGCTCATAATAATAGTCCAGGCCGGTTTCGCCAATTCCAATAACTTTCGGGTGTTGAGTGAGTTTTACCAGCTCATCGGTGGAAATTTGCTCATTTTCGGCCTCATGCGGATGGATTCCCACCGATGCATATATATTGTCATATTTCTCCGCAATCGCCAGCACATCCGGGAATTCACTGATTTTGGTACAAATCGTCTGCATTATACCAACACCGGCTGCTTCCGCCCGTTCAACAATCACCTCCAGATTATCCATAAATTGCGGAAAATTCAGGTGGCAATGAGAATCTACCAGTGTTTGCTTGGTCGTTTTTGTCATACTTATTTGTAACAAGGTTTTAGTGGAATTGTCATCCTGGCAAAAGCTGTACTTTTGCTGTTTCAGGATCCATCTACCAACGTTCTGATGACTATCTGGTTATTACACTTGTTTTCAAAATACAAAACTCGGCTATATGGCTATATATTGTCAAAATTCGTTCATTGGAAAAATGGATCCTGAAACAAGTTCAGGATGACACACAGCACCCTTCCTAATCATCCATCTTCAGGGCAGCAATGAATGCGCTTTGCGGGATTTCTACATTACCGAAGGAGCGCATCTTCTTTTTGCCTTTCTTCTGTTTTTCCAGCAGTTTACGCTTACGAGTTACATCACCACCATAACATTTGGCTGTAACATCCTTACGCATAGCACTAATTGTCTCCCGCGCTATAATCTTGCCGCCAATCGCCGCCTGTACCGCTATCCTGAATAACTGCCGCGGAATCAAATCCTTGAGCCGCACGCATAAAGCCCGTCCGCGAGGATCAGCCTGGCTCCTGTGTACAATCATCGCCAGCGCATCCACCGGCTCGCTATTCACCAGAATCGACACCTTGACCAGATCACTTTCCTCATAACCGTCCAGCTCCCAGTCAAAGCTGGCATAACCGCTGGTCAGCGACTTCAGTCGGTCATAAAAGTCAAACACCACCTCGTTTAGCGGTAGCCGGTATACCAGCATCGCCCGTGCCCCGACATAAGTCATTTCCTGCTGTACCCCGCGCTTTTTCGTACATAAATCCAGTACATTACCCATATAATCATCCGGAACAAGGATAGTAGCCTTAATCCACGGTTCTTCCATAAAGTTTATCTTCACCGGATCGGGCATATCGGCCGGATTATGCAACTCTACCATCTCACCATCATTCATATGCAGCTTGTAAACCACGCTGGGAGCGGTTGTTATCAAATCAAGGTTGAATTCTCGCTCCAGCCGCTCCTGTATAATCTCCAGATGCAAAAGCCCCAGAAACCCGCATCGGAAACCAAGTCCAAGCGCCGCCGAGCTTTCCTGCTCATACTCAAAACTGGCGTCATTAAGGTTAAGCTTTTCAATCGCATCCTTGAGCGCATCAAAATCCCCTGCATCAACCGGAAACAACCCGCAGAAAACCACCGGCAAACTTGGCTTAAACCCCGGCAAAGCCTCCGCACAGGGGTTTTTATCCTCGGTAATCGTGTCACCGACCCGGCAATCCGCCACCCGCTTGATAGAAGCGATAAAATAACCGACTTCCCCCGCCGAAAGCGCCTCCACACTCACTTTTTTGGGAGTAAAAATCCCCACATCATCAATGGTATAAAGCGAGTCGGTCTGCATCATGCGGATTTTCATATTCTTGCGGATTTCACCATCAATAACCCGCACCAGCACAATCACCCCGAGATAGGCATCATACCAGCTATCAACCAGCAGCGCCTTGAGCGGAGAGCTGTTTTCCCCCTGCGGCGGGGGAAGTTTCTCAACTATGGCTTCAAGCACATTATTTATACCCTGCCCGGTTTTGGCGGAAATTTCCAATGCATCACTTGCATCTATCCCTATAACATCCTCTATTTGCTGTTTAACCCGCTCCGGTTCGGCTGCCGGCAGGTCGATTTTATTCAGCACAACGATAATTTCATGGTCATTGTCAATCGCCTGGTAGACATTTGCCAGAGTCTGCGCCTCAACCCCCTGACTGGCATCCACAACCAGCAGCGACCCCTCACATGCCGAAAGCGACCGGCTCACCTCATATGAAAAATCGACATGGCCGGGGGTGTCGATAAGATTGAGGTGGTATTCCTCGCCGTCCTGCGCCTTATATTTCAGACTAACCGATTGAGCCTTAATAGTAATCCCGCGCTCACGCTCAATATCCATGCTATCGAGCAACTGCTCCTTCATTTCACGCTTTTCCAGCCCACCGCAGAACTCAATCAGCCGGTCGGCAAGCGTAGACTTACCGTGGTCAATATGCGCAATAATCGAAAAATTCCGTATTCTGGCCAAATCACCCATAGCGGCGGGAATCTAGTATACTTCCTGCTAATTGTGTAGGATAAATATTATAATTACCGAACAAATTATACATCTTTGTTCATTTCAAATACACCTGGAGAAATTAGTATGATTGTAATAGTATAGCCCCTAATGCCAATGAATAACAAGATACTGGTAATTGATGATGATAATCGCTTGCGGGGGTTGCTGTGCAAGTATCTTGAGGGCGAGGGGTTTGTGGTGTCTACTGCACAGGATGCAAAGGTTGCACGCCAGAGCCTTGCCCATAGTAAGTTTGACCTGCTGATCGTTGACCTTATGATGCCTGGTGAGAGCGGACTTGAGCTTATCGAGGATTTGCGTCAGGATTTCGAAGCACCGATACTTATCCTCACTGCTCTTGGGGAAACGGAGGACAGGATACGTGGTCTTGAAAAAGGTGCGGATGACTACATGACCAAACCGTTTGATCCGCGCGAACTGTCGATCCGTATCAGGAAGCTTATTTCCCGCTCCAAGGTTGAGCGTAACCGCAATCGGAAGGTTGCCCTTTTTGGCGATTACGTGTTTGAGATAGAGAAACACCGTCTTTATAGTAATAGCAGGCAGGCAATACATTTGAGCTCCAGCGAAGCATATCTTCTTACTGCACTGGCAGAGAATCTTAATAATCCCGTATCCCGTGAACGTCTTGCAGACAAGCTTAATGGTGTGTCGGAGCGTTCGATAGATGTTCAGATAACCCGCCTTCGCAAGCGTATTGAACCTGACCCGAAGAACCCGCAATATATCCACACCGCCCGCGGCAAGGGATATATGCTCAGAGGTGAGGACTAAGACATATCCAATCCGATATCGGCGGCGGGAGGGGAGTGGGTGAGTGCACCGATGGAGATATAGTCAACGCCGGTTTCTGCGACTTCTGCTATGTTTGCAAGGGTTATACCTCCTGATGCTTCCAGCGACGCACGGCCGGATACCAGTTCTACGGCTTTTCTCATAGTCTCCGTAGTCATATTGTCCAGCAGTAATATATCTGCTCCTGTATGTAGCGCTTCCTCGACCTGCGTTAGTGTGTCGCACTCCACCTCTATCTTCAGACTCTGATTGCCTTTACGAGCTAGTACGACCGCCTCTGTTACACTACCAACGATTTTTATATGGTTATCCTTTATTAAAATACCATCATCAAGCCGCATACGGTGGTTGCGCCCGCCACCTGTTTTCACCGCATATTTCTCGATAACACGCAGACCAGGTGCAGTTTTTCTGGTGTCTAGTATCTGCGCTTTGGTATGCTGAACCGCCTTAACAAAGCGACGGGTGAAAGTGGCTATCCCGCACATCCTTTGTAGCAAATTAAGCGCTACCCGTTCACAGGCAAGTATCGCCCTTGCATTTCCATGTATTTTTACCAGGTCACCGTCGGTATCAACAAACTCACCGTCATTTACAAACACCTCAAAGTCGATATTCTGCTGCTCAAATAGCCGTGATAATATAGGCACTCCACACATCACAATATCCTCACGGGTGACAAACACCGCTTCCATTTCCGCACCTTCAGGAATGGTCAGTTGCGAGGTAATATCCCCATCACCAACATCCTCCTCCAGTGCGGTCTTTATAATTCTGTCAATTGTCTTGAGGTTCACGGTAGGTTCAGGATGAAAAAATATGTTACTTCCCAAAAATTTCATGTTCCAGCTTGTGGCCAACTTTTATGCCCAGCTTGTCGCAGATACCGCCTTTTATTTCCAGCACAGCACGCACTGCGCCGCCTGAAGGGATAATTTTTTCAGATAAAGGGGTAGCGTTTTTGACAATTTTAGCAATAGTTCCATCGTTCCTGACAAATAATATATCAAGCGGGATATATGTATCCTTCATCCAGATAGCTACATTCCGCTCTTTGAAATAATCGAACAGCATACCACGGTCTTCCGCCAGAATTTTTCGATTCATCAGCCCACGGGTTTTCTCCTCGTTGGTAATCGCCATATATACCCTGAACACATAGTTCTGCCCCCCGCTATCCTTGTCTCCGGTGTTAATTATAACTTCATGGAACTGCGCTTTTTGCACCTCCTCCGCAAAGGCCGGAATTGTAATAAGGAACAAGATGATTAATACAACTTCCTTTATATAGCTTTGTATAGGCATATAGTAAAACTAACGGCTGAGGTTTACATCGTCAACAGTAATTCCTATATCCCGTAACTGACCGGTGCGGATATAGCGCCCCTTACTTTTAACATCTGCATATAATATCGAAAGGTCGTCCTTGATACGTAATCCTGCTTCCTGCTCTCCAAACTTTCTACCATATGTTTTCTGCATGGATTCATAAGCATTTTTTACCATATCTATATCCTTGTCATACAGCCCCAGATAAAGTTCAAGACGACAACAATGAAATTCTTCCCTCAGTTCATGTGCTTTTATTTCACTCGGATCTAACGGCTTTAATTTGGTCTTCTCAAGCTCGCGAAGTCCATCTGCCAGTATGATAAATTTGCTATATGAAGTCTTTTCTTCATTAGCCTTTTCATTAGTAGCATTATTCATAAATTTTCCCCTTGAATCGGTTGCAATGGGATAATAGTACCATCATCTCACGCTAATCCATAGCAGAGAAATATGAAGATTTGGTTACAATATGAACAAGTTTTTGGTGAATTATCCGGTTATGCAGCAGCGGAAGAATCGGAATCTTCCTGCTCCTCTATGAAACGTTGTGCATCGAGGGCAGCCATACAACCGGTTCCGGCAGCGGTTACGGCCTGTCTGTAGGTTTTATCCTGCACATCACCGGCAGCAAACACACCGGCAATGTTGGTTAGCGTTGTTCCAGCCTTGGTGACTATATAACCTTCCCTGTCGGTATCTATTTTACCTGTGAATATGTCAGTATTGGGCTTGTGGCCGATTGCAATGAAAACACCTTCAACATCGAGGGTTTGCACTTCCCCAGTCTTGACATTCTTCACTCTTGCACCGGTAACCGACAGCGGGTCTTCGTCTCCCACCACTTCATCCAGCACATTATCCCACAACATTTCTACCTTGGAATTTTTGAACAGGCGGTCCTGCAATATTTTCTCCGCACGCAATTCATCACGGCGATGTACCAGTGTTACATGGCTGGCATGGTTGGTGAGATACAGGGCCTCCTCTACAGCAGTATTACCACCGCCGATTACTGCAACCTTCTTATCACGGAAAAAGAAACCGTCGCAGGTAGCGCACCCTGAAACACCGTAGCCCTTGAATTTCTCCTCGCTCTCCAGCCCCAGCCATTTGGCCTGTGCGCCGGTTGCGATAATTAGTGTGTCGGTGATATATGTATCACCGGATTCACCTTTCAAAACAAATGGCCGTTTGGAGAAATCTACTTCTGCAATATGGTCGTTGATAATTTCCGTCCCAACATTTGCCGCCTGTTTCTCCATCTGCTCCATCAGCCACGGCCCCTGTATCACCTCGGCAAAGCCAGGGTAGTTCTCAACCTCGGTAGTGATGGTCATCTGTCCGCCCGGCTGCATACCATGCACCATAATTGGCTTGAGATTCGCCCGCGCAGCATATATCGCCGCCGTCGCCCCTGCCGGCCCAGAGCCAAGAATCAATGTTTTGGTTTTATGTTCCATTTTAGAGTCTAATACGGCACCTACCACTCCCCCTTGAATGGGGAGTACAAGAGACAAGTCCCGTAGGGACGCAGTCGATTGGTGGGGGTGTAATGCTGAAGTGGAGTGTTGCCACTTAATCGGTACCCCCCACGATTCGACTGCGGGCTTACAGCCCTTGTCTCATCTGCTCCCCCACAAGGGGGGAGCGGTGGTCACGTAACATATCATCTAGTCACAAACTACTTGAATTTTTCTTCAGGTACTTGGCTACGCCGTCGGCATCCGCTTTCATACCTTCACCACCACGTTCCCATCCGGCAGGGCAGACTTCGCCATGCTCCTCATGGAATTGCAGTGCATCGACCATACGGATAGCCTCATCGATATTACGCCCCAACGGCAGGTCATTTACAATCTGGTGGCGCACGATAAAATCCTTGTCAATCAGGAACGTACCACGAAATGCAACCGAATCGCCTGTCAGTACGTCATAATCACGGGAAATCTGCTTGGTCAGGTCAGCCACCAGCGGATATTGCACATTACCGATACCGCCTTTTTCCACGGGGGTTTCCTTCCATGCGAAATGGCTGAAATGTGAGTCTACACTGATTCCGATAACTGCAGTATTACGAGACTTGAACTCATTCAGACGGTTATCAAATGCGATAATCTCCGATGGGCATACGAAAGTGAAATCCAGCGGGTAAAAGAACAGAATCCCGACTTTTCCTTTCAGATATTCCTTCAGGTTGAACTTCTCATCGAAACTGTTATCCGGCATTACGGCGGTTGCAGTAAAATCCGGTGCCTGCTTTCCTACTAATACACTCATTTTTATTCTCCTTTTGTGGTTCTAGTCTGTAAAATTTTACGTGCCCACACTCCCCCCTTGAGGGGGAGTACAAGAGACAAGCCCCTTAGGGGGGCGGGCGATTGGTGGGGGGATGGAAGGAGTTTAGGAATATAGGAAGGCAGGAATACAGGAAGTTATCTTGTATTCTTACTCTCTTAATATTCCTAATTTCTCCCTTCACCCCCCCACGATTCGACTGCGGGCTTAAAGCCCTTGTCTCATCTGCTCCCCCTCAAGGGGGGAGCGGTAGGCATTCATTTTCTGCCATGCACGTAACAATTATATATACCCCCTATTTCGTTAAATAAAAGGGGGAAGTTACAAAATACTCGCAATTTGTGGAAATATGATTATTTTTATCTCCTTATGAAGGAACTACCCAAGAAATATAACCATATTGAAGCCGAGAAAAAGTGGCAGAAATACTGGGAAGAGCATAAGGTTTTTGCCTGGGATGAAGATGATGACAGCCCACGTGAGAACAGCTTTGTTATCGACACTCCACCCCCGACTGTATCGGGTGTGCTGCATATGGGGCATATCTTCAGCTATACCCAGGCGGATTATATCGCACGCTACCAGCGGATGAGCGGGAAGAATGTATTTTACCCGATGGGGTTTGACGATAACGGTCTGCCTACCGAACGGCTTGTTGAGAAGGTGAAGAAAATCCGTGCACACCAGATGTCGCGGGAGGAATTTATCGGGCAGTGCGAGGGAGTGGCAGAGGAGGCTCGCAAGGAGTTTCGGCGGTTGTTTGAATCGGTAGCGCTTTCGGTGGACTGGGCGCAGGAATATCATACTATAAGTGAGGAATCCCGCCGTATTTCACAATTATCTTTCCTCGATTTATATCACAAGCAGCGTGCATATCGTAAATTACAGCCCATGTTATGGGACCCTGTTGACCAGACCGCTATAGCACAGGCGGAGATTGAGGACAAGGAGCTGGACAGCTTCGAGAATTATTTAACATTCGGGCTGGATGACGGTAGTGGAGAGCGGGTCGGCGAGTTCCAGATTATGACTACTCGGCCTGAGCTGTTGCCGGCCTGTGTTGCGGTGATGTGCGACCCGAATGAGTATCATAAATATAAGGGCATGAAGGCGATTCGCCCGATTTCGGGAATGCGGATTCCCATCATCCCCGATGACAAGGTTGATGTTAACAAAGGTACGGGAATGGTGATGTGCTGTACCTTCGGTGATGAGACGGACATTTACTGGTATGAGACTTATAAGGATGAGTATGACTTGCCACTGCGGGTGGTGCTTAACCGCTATGGAAAGTTTGATGCGGATTTGCTGGATAAGGCACTTGGTAACAATCCCAACAAGCAGAAGGTTATAGATCTGGTTGCAGGTTTAACGGTTAAAAAAGCGCGGGAAGAAGTGTTTATTAAAGCGCTGGAGGATGATAACTCGCTGGCACGGCGTGAGCCGATTAAACATGCGGTGAAATGTGCGGAGCGTTCGGGTGCTGCACTGGAGATTCTGCCTACACAACAATGGTTTATCAAGGTGCTCGACCAGAAGGAAGAGCTTAAGGCCAGGGCTGCCGAGTGCAACTGGTATCCCGAATATATGCGTGTCCGTATTGACCAGTGGATTGACGGACTCAACTGGGACTGGTGTATTTCACGCCAGAGATATTTCGGCGTTCCGTTTCCGGTTTGGTATGTTGAGCAGAAACTAGAAGCCAGAAACCAGAAGCCAGAAATTATTGTGGCGAGGGTGGAGGATTTGCCGGTTAATCCTCTGTCGGATTTGCCGCATGGTTATAAGTTAAAGGAAAGGCTGGAGGATGGCAGGGTTGCTGCAGTTAATGAAGCCGGTGAGGAGGTTATAATAGCCCCCGAAGCCGATGTAATGGACACATGGGCTACTTCCTCTGTCAGCCCACAATTATCGAGCAAGGGGATTAACAGGTACACCTCCCCCGCTTGCGGGGGAGGCAAGAAATCTGAGCAACTTGCTTGCCAGATTTCTGGTGGGGGAACAAAGATGTCAGACGAACAAGGCAACCCCTTCATCCTTAACGAATCCCGCCACTCCAAACTATTTCCCGCAGATTTGCGGCCACAAGCGCATGAAATCATCCGCACATGGGCATTTTATACGATAGTCAAGGCGCATCTGCATGAGGACAAGATTCCATGGAAAAACCTCATGATTAGTGGCTGGTGCCTGGCTTCCGACAAGACCAAAATGTCGAAATCCAAGGGCAATGTGGTTACTCCCGTTGATTTGATAGAGGAAAAAGGTGCGGATGTAGTGCGTTACTGGTCGTCTACTTCCAAGCTCGGGACCGACACCGCTTTCTCTGAGGATGTGTTGAAAATCGGCAAGAAGCTGGTGACGAAATTATGGAATGCAGCGAAATTTGCTGCGATACATCTGGATAAGGTTGATGGTGAGCCGCTTTCCGCTGCTGAGGATATTAAAAATAATGTAATCACCGAAACGCTGGATAAATGGATTATCACCCGTTTGCACCGGGCAATATCCAAAGCCACAAAGGAGTTTGAGCAGTTTGAATATTCCGATGCCCGTTCGGCGGTGGAGGATTTCTTCTGGAATGATTTTTGCGATAACTATCTGGAAATGGTGAAAAAGCGGGTTTACGGGGAGAGCGAGTCGGAAAATGCAGCACAGCTACAAAAGAGTGCAGCCCATACCATATATCACTGTCTGGATGCGGTGTTGCGTCTGTTTGCTCCGATTGTCCCGCATGTTACCGAGGAACTGTACAGCCATATTTTTGACAACCGTCATGCGGCGATAACCTCCATACATTCCCGTGGTCAGTGGCCGGATGCAACAGATTTTCCTGTTGACGAAATGGCGGAAAAAGCAGGGATTGCAAGCCGTGCGGTTTTGGATGTAGTACGTAGAATCAAGGCAGAGCAGAATGTTTCGATAAAATGGCCGCTGGAGAATCTGGTAATTTCCGGCAAGGAAAATGAGGATAAAAACATTATCGAATCTTGCTTCCCCGACCTAGCCAATGTCACCAATGCAAAGAATGTTGAATGGGCTGATTCAACCCCCGACAACGCCGAACTTACAGAGGACGGGGCTTTCTACGTAAGCGTAACTCTTGCCACAGAGGCAGACGCATAACCATTATTCAGCTTCCTTACGGAGTAAAGCAAGCTGCTTCTGGTTGCGCTTCAGGCTCACTATACTCGCTATTGCAATCGCACCAATAACAATAGCCGTTACAGCATAACTTGCTATAATATAAGGAAAATGGTGGTCTATTTGCATTTTTTGGTGGTTAGTGACTAGAGTCTAGAATCTGGTGATAGTGACGTATTGTAACAAAAAATTCATATTTCTATTATGGTATTAGGGTGAATAAAATGCTAATATAACCCCTGTCAGCTAGTTTTTAACCCAACAAAGGAGATGGTACAATGGAAATTGAAGAAAAGCATGATAAATTTGTTAAGCAGGTTGGTAATGCCAAAAAGCATGTTTGGGAAGGTACCAAAGATTACGATAATCTTTCCAAAGCGGAGAAAGAAAAATCCCGTAAGGAAAAGCAGGATCCAGACAAGCAGTGGCTAAATCTTTAGTCTACCACAGTACAGATTACTCCTAACCCAGCTGGTGGCAGATTTCGTATTTATTATGCGGGAAAACATACTGACCGGCGATTTTGCGTTCCGCATCCACTATAACCGGCGCACGCAGATTGGCCGTAACCTTCACGCTTTCCGGAGAGCGCTGTACTGATACAATCAGTAATGTAAGCAGGTTCTTGGCCGGCACTCCAACTGCATTACACACTTCTTCCAGGTCTTTCTTTTCAATAAGATTATTATCCAGATCAATCGGCATAACCACGAAGGAAAGCGAATGGTCATTAAGACACTGCAACAGGCTGAATCCTTTCATATTATCTTTGGGAATATCGGTTATCGCAAAATGCAGGTTATCCGGCAAGCCAAGCAGCCCATGCGGAAAAAATATCGCCCGTTCGGTATCAACCGTCACTGAACCGAATCTGCTTTCTATAGTAATATCCTTCGATGCTTTTTCGTTTTTTGTATCTTTTGCCGGTTTTGAAGACATAATTTCCTGTTTTTTGTCATGCTGGCAAAAGCTATACTTTTGCTGTTTCAGCATCTATTTTGCAAAATTTTGATGAGTAATAAGTTGTCACTATATTTTCAAAATACAAAGCCTGTTTATTTACCATTAAGTTTTCGTCATTAGATGAATGGATCCTGAAACGAGTTCAGGATGACAATAACTAACCCCATTTAATTCTACCACCTTCCACAGAAATTAAAACACTATTATGGATGTAATTTCAACTTTATCCGAAAGAGAGATATAATATGCGCCTAAAATGTCACTTTTTGAGACATTCCCCCTCCCTCTATTATATCTAAAATTATCTTAAAAAGTCTGTCAGATTCAGGCTGGTGATGCGGGCGAAGGTCTGCATGGTGGCGGTTAGCAGCGCCTCATTCATAGATACCTCAATACTGGCCTGTACTATGTCGGTTTCGGTAACCTGCCCTAATACAGACTCAAGCTGGAATTTTACTCCCTCATGCTGAACATTGCTATCCTCCAGCGTTTCGATATTTGCACCGATTTTACTACGCAGGTTAATCAGTTGTGACAAAGCATCATCCAGCATATCACTGGCTGTAACCATATTCTCGTGCAGCCCGGATTCTTCCGCACTAATCGCCATATTCACTGCTCCGATAAGATTCTGGAACGCAGTGTCATTGGCCTTTATGCCGTATTCAACCGTGGTTTGCCTGGTGGCCTGTATAGTAAAAGTCAGGTCATCACCAAGGTAATAATTGGCTGTAGGCTGGCCGTCCAGCAGGTTGGTTACTGCCTTCAGGTCGCCGACTGCCGGTGTATCGGTCTTTGAGCCGGCAAATAGTGAACGGGATGCTTCCTGCCGGTTAAGCGAATCGGCAATGATATCCAGTGTGTTATCGGCAATGGCACTCAAATTCTGCGACGGGGCCGAAGGTGACAGCTCGTTTGCTATATTGGATTTGAATTGCTGTGCCACCTCTATCATCTGGCTTAACGCCAGATCCATAACGTTGAGCCGGTTTACTATAGTCTGGTTACCACGGATAAACCGCTCGCTTTCCTTTATCGAAGCTTCAAGGCTGAGCACACGGTTTACATCATTACCGAGGCCGGTGAAGGTGTCCGCCTTCTTGCCGCTGGTAATCTGCTTGTTCAGCTTGGCCAGGTCGAGCTGGGTATTGGTAATACTTGCAGTCGTCCGGTTATATATATCGGCTGTACTTATTCTCTCTGCCATTTTGTTCTCCTTTTTACTAGTGCTAGTGATTAGAATCTTGAGTCTAGTGGTGTCATGCTGAACTTGGTTCGGGATGACACCTTTCACTAGCCACTAAACTCTAGACTCTAGATTCTAGACTCCAGACTCTAACCACTCCTAAAATACATTTATCAGCGACTCGAATAATTCTGCTATTACATTTATCATACGTGCCGAAGCCTGGTAGTTATTCTGGAAATTTATCGTATTTGCCAGTTCTTCATCTACATTAACCCCTCCGGTGGATTTCAGCCGGTCATCGAATGCGCTGAACAGTAATTCCTCCTGTTTTAGTGCATTTTCTGCATCACCGGCCTGAAACGCTGCAAAGCTTATAATCTCCGCCGAGTAATTACTGAAAGTCAATGAAAGCGCCGGTAATGTTCCCGCCCCGTCAAACGCAGTACGAGCCTCGGCCAGATTGGCCAGACGGCCTGCAATCTGGTTACTGGAAGGGCCGACTTCATATGTATAGGCCGGATTTACCCCTGCACCGGAAGGCTGCGGGGATAATACCAGCTCACCGGTGGAAAGCCTGGCCGGATCAGTGTCATAACCGTTACGCACACTAAAGTTCACTGCACTATTATTAAGCTCATCACCTGCATGGAAGAAGTCATTTAACCCGAAGAAATGTGACAATCCACGGTTGGTAACGGTATTCAGCGGGTCGGTTATCAAGCCACCTTCACTGCTGTCCAGTTCGTCTATGACAATCCCCATACTGGCCTGGTCAGTGCGTATCTGCAGGAATCCCGGCTCACCCTCGGCAACCGGATTGCCATTGGCATCCACCAGCAATGCAGTAGCAAAACGGGAGTTATTCACCACATTGGCAATATCACCATCACCTGAACCGGAAAGCGCTGTTGCAGGGAAGCGCTGGTTGGTAATCCTGTCATCGGGGTCGGGGATGGTTATCTCGAAATCTATAGTATCGTTATAAATATTCCCATCACCGTCGGTTACCCTCACAGGAACCGAAACTGTCAGTATGTCCCCTTCGCCAAGGCTGCTGCCGGATAAATCTAGGGTTATGGTATCATCCGGTACTCCGTCAACGCCTGTTCTTTCACGCAGTCCGGCGGTGGAGGTAAACGGGTTGAATGAACCGATCTCACTAACCGCACCATCACTGAAGCTAAGTGCACCGGTTATCTCAAATGTAGCATCTTTGCCTGATATATTGGAAAACTCAAAATCAAACTCGAATAAACCATTGGCATCTACACCACCAGCCATAAACCCGCTGGCAGTTGCACCTGCCGGTCCGCCATTAACACTCACCGTGCCGCCGCCATTGGTTACATCAGCGCTCAGGCCGAATACGCCGTTCGGTGCAGTTCCGGCAGTATCATGGGTTACGGTAATCTGGTTGCCGGTAGTGCTGTATGTAGCGGCTGACACGGCAGGATTGGAAACGCTGTTCAGGTAACTGGCGATTTCATTTACCGTCGCAGCCAGCGTATCCTGTATTTCAATACTGGTACCATTGCTTTCCAGGCCGTCATCCTTGAAGGTGAATACCGTACCATTAACGGTTACAGTATCGCCCACCCCCGGATTGCTACCCGAAAACGTTATGGCAGCCGAGGCCTTTGTGCTGGCTATGCTGTCGGAAAGCGATGCAACCTGTATATTATCCAGCGGCCCCATCGCTACCTTGTTTGCTGGTGGTGGCCCGTAATATGAGTTAATCTCGTTGATAATATCCTGTATCGAGGCCGACCCCTGCCCGTTACCGCCATCCAGCCTGTCCAGGTCAATCGTAAGCGGCGGCATCTCACTGCTGTCAAACGGATCCAAAACCGGTGAACCATCCGCATTCAGCACCGCAATCCGTATATCACCGGAAAAGAAATGCTGCTGTTCGGCAAATAGCTGTCTTGTACCGGTCAGCTCCGAAGGAGGCGGAAAACCTGCTCCGTCATTATGTATAGCATTAAATTCATCCGCCAGTGTACGGGCAAATTCATCCAACTGCTCAAGGGTTTTAGGCAGTTCGGTATCACGCAGCTCAACCAGTCCCATCAGCCTGCCGGAAGTAAAGTTAATTTCCCTCGGGTCGGCATTGCTCGCCGAAATCAATGTAGTACGGCTCTCGGTAGGAAGCCCGTTATCGTCCAGCAGAACTATCTCTATCGGTGCAATCGGGGAGCCGTTTATAAGGCTATCCACAGAAGTAATCGGTGGATATTCAAGCTGAAACCTTTGTATCGGGCTGAGTAACTCGCCCCTTGCTACAAACAGAGTCGCCGCACCGTCAACATCAAAATTTACACTAACATCAATAATTTCGGTGATTTGCTTGAGCAAATGGTCACGCTCGTCAAATAATGCATTCTTGTCAGTACCGTTAAGTGAAGCCTCCTGAATCGCAATGTTTATATCCGCAGCCTGCCCGAGTAGCTGGTTAAGATTATTCAGTGTGGAGCTAATTTCCTGGTCGATATCAAAACGTAGCTGCTCGATATCCCCCGCCATTCCGGACAGTCTCTCCGCCAGCTTCACCGCCGATTGCATAGCCCTTGTACGTGTAGTCTGGTCGGGCGTACTGGCCAGATTGGCCATATCGGCAAAAAAGTTATTTACAAATGAATCAAGGCTGGTTTCTGCTCCGGGCTCACCGTAGAATAACTGGCCACGCGCCAGAAATTCATCCATCGCCGCCGCCTTGCCGACATGCGCCGATTGCGCCCTTGCCGCCTCCACCAGAAAATTATCCACCGAACGCTTGACTGCCGCTATCTTCGCACCCGAAACCCGTCCATCGACAACCTCATTGGTCTGCTCGACAATACGCCTGGTGTAATTGTCCGAATTGGCATTGGCTATATTCTGCGACACCAGAGCCAGACCTTCCTGATTAACCCTCAGGCTGCTTAGCGAACTCGTTAATGCTGTATCCAAAGATGCCATATTTTTTATTCCTGTGTTTTTTTACTTACTTCCCTTGGAAAAATTTTGGTTATTGTTGTCATGCTGAACTCGTTTCAGCATCCATCAGGAAAGATAACGTTCGCCAACTATTTAGTAATAAAACTATCAAAATATGGTTTTCATTATCTCCTGTAAGGCTTCCGTCATCGGATGAATGGATCCCGAAACAAGTTCGGGATGACACCTCACCACTCACAACCCACACCCACTATATAATCCTGTTCAATGCTATTGCAGGCTTGCCGTTTGCGGAACTGCCGGTATAGCCAAGACCCTGTCCGTATCCGGTAAGGCTCTCATCATGCTGTGATACCGCTTTCGACACGGCCTCAACAACCTGACGGTTAATCTCCTTGACTTTCAATACCTCATGGAAATTCTCCTTCAGTACCTTGTCCATATTTTCCTCAAGCCTCTGGAAAGCGGCTACGTTAAATTCGCTCTTGTCAATCACCATATCAGGATGATTCTTGGTAAACTGGTTCTGCAATTCTATCTTGCGCACCAGCTTCATCTTTGCATCATGCAATTCACGCAGCTCGCCATAGTTAAGCTCTTTAAGCAGTTCGGTTTCCTTCCTGAGCAGGATTTTCAACTCGCCCACGCTCTTGATAACATCCAGCAGGCTGAGGGTTTTATTGCTACCCGTATTTGCCGTGTTTTCGTTAGCCTTAATATTATCATTAGTTACTTTCATAATTTTACCTCCTGTAGTTTTAACAAATGGTTCTGTACATGTTCTGCGATTCCTATCCCTCCGGAACGGCTAACAGCCTTTCCATATTCATCATAAAGAAACGTCCTGAATGTTTCTTCTGCATGTCCGCCGCCGAATAAATGGTCAGTCTCCACACCGGCAAACATCTGATGAAGCATTTGTGTAATGAAAACCGCCTCAAAATCCTTTGCCGCAGCTTCGATACTTCTTTTATCCCCCGCAGAAGCTAATTTTGCCGCCGCAGTTCTAACCTTCCCCTCCCCTGATATAACAACCGAATTATCTATCAGTTGCCGGGTTATTCCTTCTATTGCGCTCATCCCCTTGTCCTTACTGAGTTACTATCTCCGCCTGCAACGCACCCGCAGCCTTAACCGTCTGCAAAATCCCGATTAAATCACGTGGCCCGACTCCCAGTGCATTCAGCCCGCCAACCAGTTCTCTGAGGCTCGCTCCCGAATCCATAACCGCCATCTGGTTGCCTACATTTTCGTCTATTGCAATGGTAGTAACCGGCGCTGCAACTGTCTCCGCCCCTTGTGGTGCCAGTACACCAGGTTGCGATACCGCCAGTTCTTCCTTGATTGTCACCACCAGATTGCCCTGTGAAATAGCCACCGTATCAATCCGTACATTCTCATTCATAACGATAGTGCCGGAAGCTTCATCTATAATAATCTTCGCCTTCTGGTCAGGCTGCACTTCAAGCTGTTCTATCTTCGCCAGCAGACTGGCTACCGAATCCCGATATTCCTCAGGTATGTCTACCGCTACCGTTGCAGGGTCACGCACCCTTGCTATTTCCACTTCTTCCTTCGTATAAAATTCCTCTTCCTGCTCGGCCTCGTTCAGCATTGCAGTATTTATCGCATCGGCAATCCGTGATGCAGTCGCTATATCAGGATTGCGCAGCGCCAGGTTTAAATTGGAAAGTGAGTTCAGCTCAAATGCAATCTCACGCTCTATAATCGCACCATTGGCAATAAAACCGTTGGTAGGGACACCCTTGCTTATAGTTGTAGCCTCTCCGCTGGCCTGAAAACCGCCGGTTGCTACTGCACCTTGCGCCACTGCATAAACCCTGCCATCCGCACCCATTATCGGGGTCGCAACCAGAGTGCCGCCCTGCAGGCTTTTCGCATCGCCCAATGTGCTTACAGTCACATCAATACGGCTGCCGGAGCGGGCAAATGGCGGTAATGTAGCGGTTAAAGTTACCGCAGCAACATTCTTGGCCTTCACATCCTTGTCACTGACATTTACTCCAAGACGCTCAAGGAAAGCTTCAAGGCTTTTTTCGGTAAATGTAGAATTATTCAGATTGTCACCAGTGCCGTTCAGCCCTACAACAAGGCCATATCCCACCAGTATATTGTCGCGAATGCCCTCTACCGCAACGATATCCTTGATACGTGAGCGGGCATTGGCTTCCGCCGCAGTCATCATCAGCATGGTGAACAGCACGGCAAGTATAGCCAGCATCCCCCAGACATAAGCCAGTAATTTACCGGCCTTGCCGTTAAACAGGCATGAAAGCTGCAAATATACTGCCTGCCTTATATTCAGGCTACAGCCATGAGTCGCAAATATAGCGTGTATGTTATATATTGAACGCATTATCTCTCCCACAAATGGAATGTATTTGTCTTCACTACTATCATGGCCTGCAAATGATAATTTTCTGCGCTTCCGTTGCTCACGTACGAAAAAAGTACGATGCGCTACGGTTCTCGAAAACTATCATTTTCGGCTCATGCTAGCGTGAATACAGACACATTCCTGCGTTATTGGTACTAACCGGTATATACCAAGCCATTACCGTGCCAATTTTGCAAGAGAGAATTATTAAGACAAATCAATAGGTTGCTGGGCGAGAATGCATGTGGAATAATATTCCCTACTCCCCCATCGGCAGATTTTGCCTATGAAAGCAGGGTGCTGACATAATCGGCGGGGGTAACTATAAGGATGTCGCGGAACGGGTGTAATACAAGCAAATCCTTGTCACCTGTAACAATATACTCAGCATTACCATTCACTGCCAATTCAAGAAATTTATCATCTTTCAAGTCACGGCATGCCTGGATGCGCTCTATCACAGGCACCCACTCGATAATTTCCTTATACATACTGATAAAATGTTCCATGTCATCCTCCTGCAGAACTCCCTTATGACAAAGCCTCTGCATCACAGACACAAGCTCATCAACGGTTTCCTGCGATGCTATAATATCGCAATGGTCAATGATTTTACGGGTAAATTGCGCTATGGCAGAGTTGGGCGTGAGGACACGGCTAATCAGGATATTTGTGTCGAGAACAGTACGTGGTCTAATTATCATGGCCTGCAAGGATTTCAGCAAGTTTTTCTTCGGTCAGGCCACTCGCTTCAGCCTTATGCCCAATAGCATCGCATAAAGCCTGGAATGCCTGCACAGAAGCACGTTTCAGGCGGTCATATTCCTCCACCGACAGTAAAACAGCGGTATCACGATTCTGCTTCCGGATAACAACCGGACTGTGTTGCGCTTTGTCCAGAGTGGAAGACAGGTTGTTTCGAGCATCTGATGATGAAATATACTGCATTTTTCTTTCCTTGCCTTTGATTATAACCTGACTGTACATTTTGTACAATATTTATTTCTTGTAAAATTCCCCGTTTTGCAGGAAGTGTACTGCCTGTTTCATGGCGGTTTTGTTGGTGATTATGAATGTATGGGTGGCGGGAATTATAATATGGTCAGTCATACCCTCGATTTTGGTACGTTCCACTGCCACTTTTCCGTCATCATCACCAGGAATAACGGTTGAAGATATCGGGTCTATTGTATGATTTCCGGCGATTATACCCAGTTCGTAATCCACATCACCGAGCTGTGCGGCAATTCCATCCTCACCTGTACCCAATTGCTGGCCGGAAATCCCGTAGAAAGTACGGTACAGGATATTATCCTTGAGCCAGTCGGCCACCTCACTCCCTTGACTCGGCGGCGCGACAAACACTACCCGCCCAAGTTGCGGCATTTCATAATCTGACAGGATAATTCTGGTAATCAGCGTACCCATTGAATATGCAACGAAATTTACCTTTGCATTCTTGTCGGGAGTTTTCTCGACAATCTCGCGATATACCTTCTTCGCCAATTCCTCGACAGTATATTTGGTAGAAGGATAATCTATATTTATCACCTCATAACCTTCACCCTCCAGATATTCGGCAAAGGAATCCATCGAAGCGGAAGTACGCACTATACCATGCAATACAACCGCATATTCCTGTTGTTTGGCATATGCTTGTGGAATAAAGCTAAAGTATAGAATTAATAGCAGTGTGAGGAGTTTTTTCATTGTTACTATGTACAAACTGTCACCCCGGATGGATGGTTTCTCGAAATCTGTGATTTCGTATAGAAACCACCATTCTCGGGGTTATAGGTAACAGCACGTGATTATGTGAATAACCCCGAGAATGCTATTTTGTTAGCCAAATCATAGATTTGGACAAAATATGCATCCGGGGTGACAAACCTGCAATACTTTGTACAGTTTTTATCCAACCTGCAAATATATAATAACGCCCAGGACCAGCAGGGAGATTGCCCAGAAGGTAATATACCACAGCATTGCCTTATATGCAGTCTGTTTTTCATACCAGCTGCGGGGGCGAATCCCCTTGCTTATAAACACCAGCTTGGCTGACAGGTTTACGCATACAATATTCACCGCCAGAAGCAATGCGGCTCCGGTCGCAGCAGTATTATTTCCAGCCCCCAGCATAATTCCCATAGTGGAGGCGGGCGGAAGCAGTGCAACCGATACCATAACCCCGACCAGTACGCTGGAAATTCCCGTAGTCAGCGACAGTACCGCTGCCGCACCCGATGCCAGTGCCAGCGCAATACCGTCAAACCCGACCACCGTGCGCAGGAACAGTTCACGGCTCTCCAGCCCGTATGGCCACAATTTGCCTATAATAAAGGAAAGGATAATACAGGTAGTCACGCCGACAAGATTGGTTTTTATCGCCCTGCCCATCAGCTTCATGTCACCGAGCGCAGTCGCCAGTGCCAGTGCCAGGTTCGGTCCAAGCAATGGTGCAATAACCATCGCCCCGATAACCACAGCAACATTATCCTCCAGCAGGCCGATAGCCGCAACAATAGTGGAGAACACCACCAGCAGCATAAAATTACCGTCCAGGACAATACCTTTAGTCATATCCTCGTAAAGCTCCTCCCGCGACAGGCTTTTCGTTGATTTCTTACCGTTTCTCGGCTTTTCTTTGGGCGCTTCCTCAAGTTTGGGAATAGTGGTTTCAACCGGCAGGATAGTTATACGTGACTGCTCGCTGTGGCCGAGGATAACCTGTAACTTGTCAATGATTTCCTGGGTTTTTCCCGCAGGAACTAGCAGGGAATATAAAATCCTCTCACCTTCCTCATCCAGCTTCCATTTATCGATAACATTGCTGCCCTCAATAGCTGTCAGCAAGGCTTTGCTATCACCGTTGGAAGTATGAATCTGGATTATACGGAGGGACATCGTTGTTTGATTTACAGGTATGTCACCCCGGACGCATATTTTCTCTGAATCTATTGATTCAGTCAGAAAATAGCGTTCCCGAGGTTATTTTATAACCACGTTACTTTGCTTATAACCCCGAGAATGGTGCTTTCCAGCCAAATCACAGATTTGGAGAAAACATACCATCCGGGGTGACAAGTTGAATTTTCTATACACCAGCGGGTTTCATGCGGTTCCAGCTGCGTTTGAGTAATACGAAAACTACCAATACCTGTGCCAGAGAGGGCAGGATTGCCAGATATAACGGTTCATCCCAGCCGGGTACGAACAGCATGTCATAGGACATGTCCATTGCCTGTAAAATAGCCGGAATCAAGAAATACAGCACCGCAAGATATAGTACAGCAGCCAAATCCGCCCGCTTGCGCCGCGGTGACATATTAAGCAGGTGGATAATCCCGATATCCCTTATTGCAAACAGGATGGTAGTAGCAACAATACTGCTGATATAAACTCCCTCCGGCATTTTCGGAGTAAAGATAATCGCAAATATACCGGCAAGTACAAACAAGTCGAAAGATACCAGCCAGCGCGGGGTATTTTCAAGTACCTTGCTGATATTACCTTTGCGCAACTCAGTGAACCATTTGCGGTAGGCGACAAAATCCTTCTGTTCGCTGAATATAGCCCAGTACAGGCAAGCCGCTCCTATAAAGAAAGCCAGCATTGCTCTGAAGTCAGCAAAATCCTCTACGCAATCCTCAAAATTTCTGCAAAAACTACTGCTTTTTGTTACCCACTCCGGCGTATTCACAAAACCGGCGAAATACATCATCAGGAATACCACAAACCCGCCCCATACCAGCGGTGTTGTCCTGAACATCAATTCCCGCCGCATCATGCGGTAGATACCAAGCAGCGTCCAGAACATAAACACTGCCAGTGATACAATTACAAAACCATACTGGCCATATTCATCACCATACCATTCGATAGTGGGATTTTTCTGCCACGAACTTATCTGCCCCGCTTGCAGGAAGCCCCAGCCGACTATCAGGCCGAAAATATGGTGGCCGATTGTACGGATTTTCTTTTGCTGGGTACGGATTTTTGATAGTGACTCCACACTGGAAAGCAGCGCTACCGCCTGGCATAGAAGCCCTGTCCCCACCATCAACAGCAGGTTATGTCCCATATTATCGGCATCCGTTGAAAATGGTGCGTTGAATATATAGGCCACCAGTGCAATAAGCGCGCCATACCAGACATATGACGTACTACCGAACAGCTTGCCCCAGGCCATCTGCCATGCCGTCATTGAAGACATGCGCTGGAAATCCCAGCTATTGTCATTCAGCTCATCAATAACCGCACCAGCCGCCAGATGCCCGCCCCAGAGAAAAGTCAGCATATAGAATATGGTCGCAGCCGCTCCGGCCATAGCACCCGCCGCATCATCGGCAAAGCTGGCCAGGAACAGAATTGCAGCAATAATCGCCGGCATGGCAATAAGCCGATGCTTTGAAAATTCCAGCCACAGATTTCTGTTAAATTCAGGGTTTATCATAGTTTTAGTGGTTAGAGTCTAGAATCTAGAATCTAGAGTCTAGTGAGTTTTTTGTTCCAAACCTCCCCCGCTTGCGGGGGAGGCAAGAAATCCAAGGATTTTCAATCCTTAGGATTTCTGGTGGGGGAATACCAATAACTAATAGCCAAAAACCAATAGCCACTACCTCACCATTCCCTCCCCAGAAATCTGGCAATCATAGATTGCTCAGATTTCTTGCCCCTCCCGCGAGCGGGAGGGGTTGGCACACGTCATTTTTTAAATCACTCCTTATCCGCCAGTGACATATAGACATCCTGCAGGCGTTCCTTATGTACCGAAAAACCGCATACGGGATGGCTCTTCACCAGCTTCTTCAATAATTTATGCTGCTCGGCCTCATCACCGGCAAATTTACATATTATCCTGTTATCCTCCAGCTTCAATTCGCTAACTCCTTCAAGTTTCTCTATTTTGTCATTATGCAGTGCCGCACTCTCGGTCAGTGTAATCTCCAGGTTATAACGCTGCTCGGCCGCAGCCGCCTCGCCACCAACCCCTTTACTATGATTCACCACCCTCCCTTCGCGGATAACCAGCATATCGGTACAGTAATCCTCCAGTTCGGCCAGTATATGCGAGGAAACCACCAGCGTTATCCCCAGCTCCTGCAGGCTGTGGAAAAGCTGTGACAGTGAGAGACGTGCTTCAGGGTCAAGACCGGACGCAGGTTCATCCAGCAGCAGAACCATAGGCTCATGGATAATCGCCTGCGCAATACCAAGCCTTTGGCGCAACCCGCGGGACAAAGTTCCCGCCGGTTTGTCGAGATATCTGGTTATCTCCAGCCGCTCTGCTGCTTTGGTCACTGCGCCCATAACCTTGTTCTCGGCAATCTGATGTGTACGGGCAATGAAAGTAAGCGACTGGCGGACTGTCAGATCATCATATAGCCCAAAGAAATCAGATAAATAGCCAATATTGCGATGTGCCTTGCGCGGATATTCCTGTGTATCCATCCCCGCCACCTCAACCAGTCCCGAATATGGAAAATCCAGAGCCGCCATACAGCGCAGGAGCGTAGTCTTTCCCGCCCCGTTCGGCCCTACCAGCGCTGTTATGCTCTTCGGCTCAATATCAAACGAAACCCCGTGCAGCGCACGATGGTTAGGATATTCAAATATAAGGTCTTTTACAGCTATAGACGGCATATGCCTGCCACAATAACCTTTATGATAGACATAATCAAGCTTTGCTGTTTATAGTATCCCTACTTTTCAATGGTGCGTCGTTATCCTTCGGTCTCGTAAAATTCACGTACTAAAATGTACGCTAAAATTTTACTCGCCTCGGCTGCCTAGCACCCTTAAAAAGTAGAGATACTATATTGTAAGGGTTATGTTTTGTACTGTTTATAAATCACCGATTGGGAGGCTTTTGGTATCTGCCGATGAGGTTGGGATAACCCGGCTGGAGTTTACTGCTGACGATGCTGCAGGTATTGAGGGGGATGAAAATTCGGTGATTTTACAATGTATTACCCAGCTTGATGAGTATTTCGCCGGTGTGCGGACAGAGTTTAATTTGCCGCTATACTTAAGCGGTACAGATTTCCAGAAAAAAGCATGGCGGGCTTTGCAGGATATTCCTTATAATACAGCAGTTTCTTATAAATATATAGCTCAGAAGATTGATAATGAAAAAGCGGTGCGGGCGGTGGGGAATGCCAATAATAAAAACCCCGTTCCGATTATTATTCCCTGTCACCGTGTGATTGGCAGTGATGGTAGTTTAACCGGCTATGGCGGAGGATTATGGCGCAAGAAATGGCTGCTTGAACATGAGGCAAAAACTGCTAGAAAGGCGGCTTAATGGAAGATAATGGATAATAGATTATGGATGATGGAAGATGTGCCATTAATCTCTTTCTATCATCTATAATCCATCATTTATCATCTGTTTCCGGGACGATACCAAATAATCACCATTACCAACCCACTATGCCCATACCGCCCGAAGAATTTATACCATTTGCCGAGCAGCTTGCGACTATTTCAGGTGAAGTAATCCGCCGTTATTACCGTAAGGATATAGCAATTGAGGATAAGCAGGATGCAACACCTGTGACCCTGGCAGATATGGAGGTGGAGAAGGCGGTGCGGGCGGTAATCCGCAATAGTTATCCTGACCATGGAATTATCGGGGAAGAACTGGAGCCGGTTAATCCCGATGCGGAGTATAAATGGCTGCTGGACCCGATTGACGGCACCAAATCCTTTATGATTGGACGGCCGATTTTCGGTACGCTGATTTCGCTGATACACGATAACGAGCCGATTCTGGGGATTATCGACCAGCCGATTCTGGGCGAGCGCTGGACCGGCGTTAAGGGATTTGCCACCAATTTTAATTATGAGCCGGTGCGGGTAAGAAAATGTGCTAGGCTCTCTGAGGCTGTTATGTGTACTACCTCGCCTAATTTATTCAAGGGGGATACATATGAAAGATTCGATACAGTCCGGAAAATAGCCAAATATGTGGTATATGGCGGGGATTGCTATTCATATGGGCTGCTTGCCCGTGGTTCAGTGGATGTTGTGCTGGAAACCGACCTGAAGCCCCATGATTTCTGTGCGCTGGCCCCGATAATCACCGGCGCACATGGTACAATAACCGACTGGCAGGGCAATCCCGTCAACCTGTTTTCCGACGGTAACATCCTAGCCTGCAGCGATAGAAGGTTACACAAGGAAGTACTGGCTTTGTTGAACGTTTAGTTTTTGGTTTACTCCTCCCGATTGCGCACATGTACCATGGCAGCAATAATGCCGGAGATGAGGGCGGCGGTGGCCTGGGCGATTGCCCAGCTATAGGACGCACCCAGTGCACCATGCTCGGGAATTAAAACAATACCCAGTGTAACGGCACCGATAAGCAGAATCATCGGGGCAATGGCTACCAGAAAGCTTTTGCTGTCCGATGCGATGAATGACTGGAAGGTAAACAGCATACTGCAAAAAACCAGCCCTACCATAAGCACTATAAAGGACTCGACCGCTCCGGTAAAATCCTCACCGAATATGGTCGGAATAAGCCATTCCGCTACCAGTGTAAGTAACAATGCCGCACCCGCTATCAGGATAAATGTAATAATGGATATCCATTTCTTCAGCCGCCCGCGTTCATGGTAATCATCCATCCGCACCAGCCGTGGCAGTGCAAACATCCCCGTAGTATTGGCCAGCTGGCGCATTGCATTGATAATTATCATATTGGCGGCGAACCATCCTGCCTGGGTTGTGGAGGACATGCTTCCCAGGAATATGGTAATAATATGCGCAGACAGGGTAAGTGCACTGGAGGCAATATAGTTAAAGAAGGTAAAATTGCCGATATGGGTCAGTATATAGCGTGAACCACGGATTTTCATCCTTATATCATGGCGCAGGAAATACAGCACAAACAGCAGCCTTACCAGCGCTGCAATCAAAATTGCCACTACCGCATTAAGCGGATTTATCATTCCCAGAACGATAAGGATGATAATCAGCAATGTATTGGTAACTTTCTCGGCTATATTGAGGAAATTATACTGCCTGTTTTTCTGCAGTCCGATCAGCATCTCTCCGCTGGTTACCGAAATGGCCGACATCGGGATTATCAGCAGCGCCAGTATAACACCAAGCCGGTTTTGCTGACCTATTATGTCATTAAAGGCAATGGCTCCCAATATTACTGATATGAACAAGGATACCGTACCGCATATTATTACCGTAAGCGAGAAAAGTGCAGCCGCACGATGTTCCTTGCCTGCCACGAAGCGGCGGTTGGTATGCCCCATACCGGCCTGTGAGAGAATAATACCAATGCTGGTGAATGAGATTATCCATCCGACAACACCACGCCCATCTGCCCCGAGTGCCTGGGTGAGCATAACCGAGCCGATGAATGATATGGCCAGCGCCGTACCATGAGCAGCCACCGCCCCTATTACGGTTTTATAGAAGGATATTATGTTATGTAGTTTTGCAGTCATTCTGTTTTATATTTCCATACCGTACAACCCAGCCAAGTTGCTTAACTTAACACATATCATACTGATTTTACACATAAAAATTGATTGGATCAGATTTTATGATGAAAGGTGATATTTTTAACAACCAAATTATTTTGATATTACTGCAATTGCAAAGTCATAAACGCATGGTGTATAAGGCTTTATTTTATTTCTGCCATTGCCAGAGTAACCCATATTTGCTCTATACCGAATAACAGGTTATGGATTGTGTTTATCGGTATTTTTTGTAATAATCAGCAGTGAGTCCTCCCCCGCTTGCGGGGGAGGCAAGAAATCCAAGGATTTTTAATCCTTAGGATTTCTGGTGGGGGAATACCAACAGCTAATAGCCAAAAACCAATAGCCACTACCTCAGTAGTTCCCTCCCCGAAAATCTGGGAAACAAGTTTCCTCAGATTTTCTCCCCTCCCGCAAGCGGGAGGGGCAGGCGTAAAAATATGAAACAGCTTCTCACCATAATTACTCTGCTTGTCCTGCTTCCTGCCGGGGTTTTTGCAGCTACTTCGTCCGACTGGAAGCATCGGGATGAGGTTTCCGTTCGTCTCATAGTAGGAGAATACAAGGATGGTAAGGCACTGCTCGGGCTGCATTTCATGATGGCGGACAAGTGGAAGACTTACTGGCGCACTCCCGGCGATGGTGGACTGGCAGCGGAAATAGACTGGAGCAATGCGGAGAATGTCAAGGAGTCTGCCAAAGAATCAGCAATAAAATGGCCTGCCCCCAAGCGTCATACGGTTGAATTTGAAGGTGTGGAAGGCAAGATGGAGAATTTTGTCTATGACGACGAGCTGGTATTGCCGGTTGAAGTTACCGCCGACAACCCGGATAAGCCTGTCTTTGCCAGAATTACAGTAAATTACTCGGTATGTGATGAAATTTGTGTATTCCTGACAGATGATTTTGAATTACTGGTGAAAGTCGGTGATGCGGATAAGGATAACCATACGCTGATCTCGAAATTTGCCGATAAGGTGCCTGCGGAAAATGGGACGAGTGGGCTTACTATAGGTGATATATCGTTAAAGGATGAAGAACTGGAGATTGAAATTTCCGCCGGCGAGCCGCTGGAAAAACCCGATATTTTCATAGAAGGAAGTACAAATTTCCGTTTTCCAAAGCCGGAAATCCTTTATTCCGAGGACAGGAAAAAGGCGGTGGCCAGGATAAAATATGAGGTTTTGCTTGAGGGAGAAAAACTCAAGGGGCAGGAGTTGAAATTAACCCTGATAAATGGCGCACAGGCGGTGGAAAAATCCATAATCGCCGGCAGCAACACCTCCCCGTCGACAGAAAAAAAAACTGAACTGAATGCTGCCCCCCCCACAAGCAGCACGAATTCCGAAACCGGCACCAATGCTTATCTATATGATTTAATTGATAAATACGGTATGCCCATCGTTCTGGTAATTGCAGTTATCGGCGGGCTGATATTGAACATAATGCCCTGCGTATTGCCGGTTTTATCAATAAAACTAATCAGCGTAATCAAGCATGGAGGCGGTAACCGCTCCCACATCCGCACCAGCTTCCTGACCACAACCGCCGGCATCATCATATCCTTCATGATACTCGCCGGAATAGTCATAGCTCTGCGTTCGGCCGGTGCGGCAATCGGCTGGGGATTCCAGTTCCAGAACCCGGCTTTTGTAATTTTTCTCACATTGGTAATGGTTATTTTCGCTGCAAACCAGTGGGGATTCTTTGAGGTCGCCATGCCAAAATGGGCGGGCAGGCTTATACATCACGAAACCGGCCATGAAGACACCATGCTCGGCCATTTCATGACCGGCATGCTGGCCGCCCTGATGGCCACCCCCTGTGTTGCACCTGTTATGGCGGTAGCGGTGAGCTTTGCCCTGTCGCAATCGGCTCCCGATATATTGCTGATATTCACCTTTATCGGCATCGGCCTGGCGCTGCCATATATAATCTTCGCCTTTTTACCCGGACTTGTCACAAAACTCCCCAAACCCGGCATGTGGATGATAAAAGTCAAGTTCTTCCTGGGGATTTTGCTCGCCGCTACCGCATTATGGCTGGTCTCCGTGCTTCAAAGCCAGATAGGTACGCTCTCCGCCGGAATATTACTGTTCATGTCCCTGCTGATAATCGCTATGCTGCGCCGGTTTGAATCTCCTGCCGGCAAGGTGATAATTGCCGTATTGATAGCTCTCAGCTTCTATTTCCCGATAAGTAATGCGCAGCGGATGGTTCATAAGATTGCCCAAAGTGAATTATGGCAGAAATTCGACCAGGCGAAAATCCCCGGGCTGGTAGCGGAAGGCAAGGTGATATTTGTCGATGTAACCGCCGACTGGTGCCTGACCTGCAAATGGAACAAGATTAACGTTATCAATACCGACGAGGTTATGTCACGTTTGAGTGGTGATGATATAGTAGCAATGAAAGCCGACTATACCTCGCCCAGCAAGGAAATTACCGACTTCCTGCGCTCGCATAACCGCCACGGCATCCCGTTTAACATTGTCTATGGCAAATCCGCCCCCGACGGGATAATATTATCGGAATACCTAAATAAGTCCGACCTGCTCAAAGCCCTGCATGATGCAAGGTAGTTCCAGATTATGAAACGTTCCACCAAATGGCTGATAATTATTACGCTGGTAGCGGTGATTATAATCCTGTTCCGGATGCGAGCGATTGTACCCGGCTCTATCCTCAGCTTCCTGCTGTTTCTGGCTACGCTTTACGAGCGTTTCCTGAGGATAAAGGTGGTTCATAATGCCAGCAGGAATTATGGTAATTCCGGTGGAAAATCAGTGGGGGAAGCAGATATTACACTGGAAGAGGCCAGAGAAATGTTCGGGCTGGACAAGGATTACACCAAAGCCGATGTAAAGAAAGCCTATCATAAACTGATGCAGTCCAACCACCCCGATCAGGGTGGCACCAAATATTTCGCCATAAAAATCAACCAGGCCAAGGAGTTGCTTATGGATGATCTGGAACGGAAAAGAAAAACTTAAACCGACTCGGCGAGTTTAGTAGCCTGATCCTCGGCTATAAGTGCATCAATGACTTCATCCAGCTGGCCGTCATTTACTATTTCATTTATTTTATAAAGGGTAAGGTTAATGCGATGGTCGCTGACACGACCTTGCGGGAAATTATAGGTACGGATACGCTCGGAACGATCACCGGAGCCAACCTGGCTCTTGCGCTCGGCCGCCCGCTCTGCGGCTTTCTGCTCCCGTTCATGTTCATATAACCGTGCCCGTAAGATTTTCAACGCCTTAGCCTTATTCTTATGCTGTGATTTCTCATCCTGTTGGGAAACCACTATACCAGTGGGAATATGGGTAATACGTACAGCACTATCCGTAGTATTTACCGACTGCCCGCCCGGACCGCTCGCACGAAAAATATCAATCCGCAAATCCTTTTCATCGACATGAACATCAACCTCTTCCGCCTCCGGCAGGACTGCTACAGTTGCAGCGGAAGTATGCACCCGTCCCTGTGATTCAGTCTCCGGCACACGCTGCACCCGATGCACTCCGGATTCAAATTTCATCCGCTCGAATACATTGGTACCGCTGATATTGGCCGCAGCCTCCTTATAACCGCCGATACCATTCTCCGAAATTGACATAACCTCAAACCGCCAGCCACGATTTTCGGCATAGCGCTGATACATACGGAATAAATCGGCCGCAAACAGGGCTGCCTCATCTCCGCCGGTACCGGCACGAACCTCCAGTATTGCATTCTTCTCATCCGCCGCATCCCTGGGCAGTAGCATAATTTTTATCTCCTGCTCCAGCTGTGGCAGGCCATTTTTCAACTCCTGCAATTCCTCCTCAGCCAGTTCTTTCATATCAGCATCGCTGGAAGTATCATTTATAATCTCTTCTGCCTCAGCAACCGCCTTCCGTGTCCCCAGATATTCACTGATTTTCTCAACAACACCGGTCAGGTCGGAATATTCCTTGGAAATCGTTGCAAATTCCCGGTTATCCATAGCAGACGGGTCGGCAAGCTTTTCACCAAGCTCCCCATGATGCGCTACAATCCCCGACAATTTATCTTCAAAACTCATTTTGATCACTAATAATATTCTATAGTCATTCCAAATAATTTCCGTATGTTTTGCAACCAGATAAATTTACCTTATAGCTACGTGTAAATTTCTTGCAAGTAGGGTAAACTACGTGCTGCGAATTTTCACTTGCGCTAATGCAAATTTAGCAGTTATCCTTTTGGGCTATGGCAAAATACACGGAAATTATTCAGAATAACGATAACTATAGTATTTTCAATTTTATTTACGTAAAATTACACTCGCTACACGGCAGAATCCCGATGCCCCAGCATCGGTATTCATAGTATTTTCTTTTAGGAAATACTATTATAAAACAATCATATAAGAAATAAAAAGGTACTTCCTACTCACGTAAAGCAACTTTGCAAATAACCTCGCTACCACTTACGGCATAGTCAAGGCTGTCGAAGCTCATGGCGGCGGCGATTGCAATGCCACGGCCATGGTTTGCGGTAAGTTGTTCTGGTGAGATTTCCAGATACTTCCGCCAGTCGAACCCGTTACCGCAATCGCTGATTGTCAGTGAAATATTATCGCTGTAGCGGCGGAATCTGATATGGGCTTTCTTGTTGATATTATGAGGTAAATTCCGTCTGCGTTCCACTTCGTCCAGCCATTTGCCCTGTCTGACCAGTTCGGTTTTCAGGTCGTAACCGATACCAAGATTGCCATGTTCAACCGCATTTATCGCCAGTTCATGAATACCGAAGCGAACCCTTTCCGGCTCCGGATAAAAATTGGCAAGGAAATCCGCTGCTGCACTTGCCTCGTCCAAAGTGCTTACGGCAATATCATACCTGCCCACCACCACAAAATCTGGGGAATGAGCAGGGTTGATGAATATTACAGGATTTTTGCCGGATACTAACTGCATTGTGAATTTACGCACGTCCTTGGAGTTTCATAACACACAACAAATCACAACTACAGATTTTATTTGCGGGCTATTTGCACATTCTACTATCATATTGTAAAAATACATCATCGTTACTTGTGGCATATTGCACATACAGGAACGGCTATGTAGTATATGTCATCCTGAAACAGCAAAAGTACGGCTTTTGCCAGAATGGCACATAAAGTAATAAGACAAAAAACATGAACCATTCACCACATCTTTCTCCTGTTGAAGATATTATCACCGATGCGAAGGCGGGGCGGATGTTTATTCTGGTTGACGATGAAAGTCGGGAGAATGAAGGAGACCTGGTAATTCCTGCCGAAAAGGCCGATTCGGCGGCTGTGAATTTCATGGCGAAATATGGCCGCGGGTTAATCTGCCTTGCGCTTACACAAAAACGGGTGGATGAACTTGGCCTGCCGCTTATGTCGCAATATAACCAGAGCCGCCACCAGACCGCTTTCACTATTTCAATTGAAGCACGGGAGGGGGTTACCACGGGGATTTCCGCCGCTGACCGTGCGAAAACCATACAGACCGCTATTGACCCTGCCAGAAACGCACAGGATATTGCAACTCCAGGCCATATATTCCCGCTTGTGGCACGGGAGGGCGGTGTACTGGTGCGGGCGGGACATACCGAGGCTGCGGTAGATATAGCAAAGCTGGCGGGGATGAATCCTGCTGGGGTTATCTGCGAGATTATGAATGATGACGGTACTATGGCCAGAATGCCTGACCTGATTGAATTTGCGCAGGAGCATAATTTGAAAATCGCAACCATTGCCGATTTGATTTCCTACCGTAATCGCAATGACAGCCTGGTGCGGCGCGAGATGGAAACCACTTTCACCAGCAGGTACGGTGGTGATTTCAATATGATTTTATATGTAAATATGATTGAATATGCCGAGCATGTTGCACTGGTGAAGGGAGATATAACTGCCGAAGATCCTGTGTTGGTACGGATGCATGCGATGGATGTGTTAAATGACGTACTGGTTGATGCTGCTTCCGGCAAGGCCGATGATTTGCGTAAATCGATGGAAATTATCGATAAGGAAGGACGTGGGGTAGTGGTGCTGATTCGTGAGCCGCGGCGTAACCGCCTTTCGGAAAGCATCAAAAAGCGTCTGGGCAGACAGCAGGAACCGTCGGAAGCACATACAAAAACCGACCTGCGGGATTACGGCATAGGTGCGCAGATACTGCTCGATCTGGGTATAAAAGACATGATTCTGCTTACCAATTCCGACCGTACTATAGTTGCTCTTGAGGGTTACGGGCTACATGTTAAAGGACATAGAAAAATTGAATAAAAGTAGCCTTTATACAACAAGACATAAATGCTGGTAGCATAACATGCCTATAATCGTTCAAAATACTTGTTTTTTAGTACGAGTGTAATAACTGAGTATATCACTATACTATTTTTCATCTTTACACGATGCTCAAAAAACTCCGCAATATATTTTCCTCCTCCCAAGGCAATGAACAGGATGATGCTCTGCATGCGTTGCTTTATGAGATGAAACTGCAAGCCAAGACGGGAGATATAACCAGGCGGGTGGATGTTCCCCAGGAGTCGGAGCTTTACACAGTAGCCGAGCATTACAACAGCGTGCTGGATACGCTGGAATATGCCAATATGGATTTGGAAAGCAAGGTTATCGAGCGCACCAACAAGCTGAAGAAGGCCATAGAAACCGCCGAAGCCGCCAATTACGTACTGGAGACCAAAAACAAGCTTATCCAGCTTCTGCATGATGTAACCGTAACTGTGAATGAGGCGGATACGGAAGAGGACGCCCTGCAGATCTGCCTGAACCTGATATGTGATTTCACCAGTTGGCCGCTTGGCCATGTTTTTTACTATGACAAAAAGGATGAAAAGCTACATTCATCACGAATATGGCATATAAATGACAGGGACAAATACATGGATTTTATAGAACTGACCGAATCCACATCTTTTGCTAGTGGTGAGGGATTGCCTGGACGTGTCCTGCAGGCGGGAAAGCCGTTCTGGATTACCGACATTCATGAAAATAAAAATTACCTGAGGTCAAGGGCGGTGGGAAATTCGGCATTACGTGGCAATATCGGCTTTCCCATATTTTCCGGAGGAAAGACAACTTATATAATGGAGTTTTTTGCTCTGGGAGATTATCATCCCGACAAGGCCAGGCTTAATACAATGTCCAATATATGCTCGCAACTGGGGCGGGCGATAGAGCGGTTCAGGGCAGAAAAAAAGCTGATAAAGGCCAGACAGGAAGCCGAACGTGCCAATATGGCCAAGAGTGAGTTTCTGGCCAATATGTCGCATGAGCTGCGCACTCCGCTGCATTCCATCATAAGCTTTTCCAAGATGGGCGCACAGGCGATAGATGACTGGACAAAGGAAGAGCAGATGGAAAACCTCACCCTCATACAGCAAAGCGGTGACCGCCTGCTTGCTGTACTGAACGGGATACTCGACCTGTCCAAGCTGGAATCCGGCATTATGGAATTTGACATGGAGGAGAATGACCTGAAAACCATCGTGGAAGATACCATAAAACAGTTGAGCTCCCTCACACAGGAGAAAAATATCACCATAGATGTGACCGATAAGGAATTTCCCACAATTGCCGAATTTGATCGCCAGAAGATAACACAGGTGGTATGGAACCTGTTGTCAAATGCGATAAAATTCACTCCGGAAGACAGGAAAATATCGGTGATTTTCGGTAATTTTCCGCTTGAACAAAATGTAGATGCGCTTTCCCTGTCTATAATAGATGAGGGGGTCGGTATACCGGATAATGAACTGGATGCGATATTCGACAAGTTCATACAGAGCAGCCAGACCAAAACCGGTGCAGGCGGAACCGGCCTGGGACTGGCGATATGCAAGGAAATAATCGAAGCCCATCACGGCAGGATATGGGCGGAGAATAACACAAATACTGGGGCGAAGCTGACTTTTTCAATTCCCGTTAAGTATGTCGAAGATAGCAATCCAATCACTCAAGGAGGGGTATTATGAGTAATTCAAGGGGAACAGTTCTGGCGGTTGATGATGAGCCGAATAATTTACGTATCCTGCAGTTTCACCTGAAACGGGAGGGTTATAATGTGGTGACCGCCGATGGTGGCAAGAAGGGGCTGGAGTCACTGCAAAACCTCAAGGATGAGGTAAAGGTTGTATTGCTTGACCGGATGATGCCGGATATGGACGGTATGGAGGTATTGTGGCAGGCCAGAAAGGATAAGGAGCTGAAAAAGATTCCGGTTATAATGCAGACTGCGGCGGCGGAGAAAAACCAGGTGCTGGAAGGAATCAAGGCCGGTGTTTACTATTACCTGGCCAAACCGTTTGAGCCGGAAGTCCTGCTTTCCATAGTAAGTGCAGCGATTGAGGACAGGAGCCTGCAACAGGTCCTGCTGGACAAGGTAAAGCAGGGGCACAAGGTTCCCGGAGAGGTAAGTAATCTCACCGTGACCTTTCGTACCATGGAAGAAGCCAAGGAGCTTGCTGTGTTTCTTGCCGGACTTTATTCTGACCCGGAGAAGGTAATAGTCGGGATTTCCGCCATACTGGAAAATGCGGTTGAGCATGGAAATCTGGCGGTTTCTGCTGATGAGAAGAAAGACCACATATATTACAACACCTGGGACAAGGAACTGCATAGACTGGTTTCCCTGCCGGAAAACAGGGACAAGAAGGTTACCGTTTCATTCGAGAAAGATGATGTGGGAATCAAGCTGCGGGTGAAGGATGAAGGAAAAGGCTTCGACTGGAAACCGTATATGAAGCTCGACCCCGACCGTGTTACCGAGAAACATGGCCGTGGTATCGCCCTCGCCAATATGTACAGCTTTGATACAATGGAATATGTCTCCCCCGGCAACGAGGTTATCTGCCTGTCCGCTTTCTAGACAGTACCGTCAAATTCTACTATCATGGGCTGCAAATAACCATTTTCTGCGCTTCCGTGCTTCACGTACCCAAAAGTACGCTGCAGTACGGTTCTCGAAAACGGTCATTTTCGCCGCATGCTAGCGAATTTGACGGTACTGTCTGGTAGATAATCCTTGCATATAACACTATGTGTGATATAATATATGTCGGGCAATGAGGTAAAATTACGGATTTTTAAGAATGCCTGGTTTGAGCGTTTTACTAAACGTGAAAATATAGATAACAAAACATTGCTGGATGCTATAGCCGATATGGAAAAGGGGCTTGTAGATGCAAATCTCGGTGGCGGTGTTATAAAGCAGCGTATTGCGAGAAAAGGGAAAGGAAAATCCGGAGGATACCGCACAATTATTGCGTTTAAGAAAGGCGATAAGGCATTCTTTATTTATGGTTTTGCCAAGAATGAACGTGATAATATAAGCCGGAAAGATTTGAAAATTTACAAGAAGTCTGCAACGAGATTGCTGAAAATGACAGATAAGGAAATTCATAAATTGATAGAAGATAAAGAGTTAAAGGAAATAAAATCATGACGAAACAGTATAAATCAGAACCACTTGCTGCTGTCCATGAAACCATGTCTGCATTATACAGGATAGGGGCAATTGACAAGAAGACGATGCGGGAGTTTGATGAAGATTGCCTTGAGCCGGTCAGGCCGATGCAGCCGGATGAGATAAAAAAACTGCGGGAAAGTGAGAAGGTATCGCAGCCGATATTTGCAATCTATCTCAATGTGTCAAAAAATCTCGTATCGGACTGGGAACGTGGAGTAAAGAAGCCCGGCGGTCCTGCCCTGCGCCTGCTGAATATAGTCAAAAAACACGGGCTGCATGCCTTGATTTAACACTCCTGCCGAGTTTGCATCATATGAAACATCCACACTGGCCGGTTGCGCTTGGATATAAACCGATTGACCTCGGGCTTGAGCGGGTGCGGGAGCATCTGGACAGACTGGGGAACCCGCATGAAAAGCTCCCTCCTGTAGTGCATTTTGCCGGCACAAATGGTAAAGGCTCCACTATTGCTTTCCTGCGTACCATACTGGAGAAATCCGGATATAAGGTACATGTTTACACCTCCCCGCATCTGGTAAATTTCAATGAGCGTATAATCCTTGCCGGTGAGGAAATCAGCGATGGTTATCTGTATGAAATACTGGAAGAATGCCGTGTTGCTGCGGATGGAATAAAACTCACCTATTTTGAGGGAACCACTTCGGCTGCCCTGCTTGCATTCTCCCGCATAAAGGCCGATATCGTGTTACTGGAAACCGGTATGGGTGGCAGGCTGGACGCAACCAATGTTATCGATAAACCGGCTCTCACTGTAATAACCCCGATATCTCTCGACCATACTGCATATCTGGGGGATAGCATTACAAAGATAGCGGCGGAAAAAGCAGCGATAATAAAACAGGATGTTCCTTGTGTCGCAAGCCGACAGCCACAGGAAGCCTTGCAGGTAATAAAGCAGTATGCTGCCGAAAAATCTGCAAATACTTTTACATATGGAGAAGATTGGGAAGTAACCCTCGCACAAAATGGCTTCAACTATAAATCAGAATTATTAAACCTAGACCTCCCTACCCCATCACTGCTCGGCGCTCATCAGGTAACCAATGCGGGAGCAGCCATTGCAGCAGCACAACTCCTACAGGAAACGGCAGGGTTCAACCTTCCGCAAACCACCATAAAACAGGCAGTCACTGATACAAAATGGGCAGGCAGGTTGCAGCGCATAACATCAGGCAAAATAATCGATCTTTTACATAAACATAATATCCCGTCGGAAAACCAGCCCGAAATATGGGTAGATGGTGGGCATAATATAGCCGCAGCCGAAATGCTTGCCGGACAATGCCAAAAATGGCGAAAGGAAAATAAAGAGATATATCTGGTTGCTGCCATGATGAACAACCGCAACCCCTCGGAATTCCTGTCACCCTTCAGGAATATTGCAGGCCACTGCTTTGCTGTCCCAATTCAGGACGAACAAAATTGTCACACTCCTCAAGAAATCGTTAATGCAGGTCAAAAAATTGGGCTTGCGTCCAGTGCTGAAAAGAATATATATGACGCAGTGGAGACTACACTGTCCATGCATCCCGTATCCGGCAAGGAACCTCCCGTCATACTGATTTGCGGATCGCTATATCTGGCCGGAAACATAATTGTAGATAATAATTAACCTCTTAAAGGTATCCCCATGAAAGATTATATAAGACTTACCGATGTTTTAACCAGCTACTGGGAAAGATTGCGTGGAGGTGAAGATGTATTGCCACATGAAGATCAGATAAACCCTGAAGCGCTGGAGCGTGTATGGGATGATTGCTTCCTGGTGGAGATGGTTGGTGACCACAAATATAAGTATGACTATATGGGTAAGCATTTAATAGAAGCTTACGGTGATGACTTTAGTCATGATGAGATTGAATTCCTGGTGTCCCCCCATACCCACAGGGTTGCGGAGAAATTTAACGAAGTGGTTGATAGCAAGAAGGCGGTATATGATGACGGGGAGTTTACCAATTCTGATGGTGTACTGGTAAAATACCGTACATTAATGCTTCCCTTTGTCGATAAGGGAGATAAGGTAAGCTATATATTAGGCGGTATGAGGTGGAGGGGATTTTAGAGGGTATCTTGTAACAATACAGTGATCGACTATGACACCAGAGCAAAAGAAAATTGTCAGAGACAGCTTCAGTGAACATTCCGAAAAATCCGATAAGATAGCAAATGATTTTTATGATGCTCTGTTCGAGATAGCACCGGAAGTAAAACCACTATTCAAAAGCAGTATGGATGAGCAGAAGCGCAAGCTTATGGTGTCACTGCAAATGGTTGTAATGTCCTTTGACGGCAGTAGCGGAATGCAGGAAAGCATTGAAAATATGGCACTTCGTCATGTGGCGTACGGGGTTAAGGAAGAGCATTATGTCCCTGTTGGACAGGCGCTTATCATGGCGCTGGAAAAGACTATGGGAAATGCTTTTACACCTGAAGTAAAGGAAGCCTGGGTAGCAGCATATAAGATGTTATCTGAGACGATGATAGATGCGGTGAGGAATAGTTCTTGAATTAACTGCCTGTATAATTAAGGCTTTTATTTGGTGCAGTTATGGTGTATTATTGCACCATAGGATATCAATGCGGAGGGATGTTATGAGGCAAAGTATTTCTTTTACAGAACCCAATGCTGACTGGCTGAATCAACAGGTGGAGAGCAAGGAATATGCCAGTAAAAGCGAGGTCGTTAATGACCTGATACGTCATGCTCGTGCAAGGCAGAATGAAATGGAATTTATCCGGCAAAGGCTTATTGAGGCTGAGCAGAGCGGATTTATAGACAAGACACCTACCGAGATTCTTGCCGGTTTCAAGGAACAGGCGGGACGTGATGGGAACCTATAAACTTTCTTCCTATGCAGAAGATGATCTGTACCGCATCTGGCTGCATGGCGTTAGTAAGTATGGCGAGGCACAGGCGGACAAATATTTACAGGCTTTTTTTGACCGTTTTGAACAGATAGCGGAAAATCCGTATTTTTATCAGTCCGTCGATCATATTCGTATAGGTTATCGTCGCAGTGTGTGCGGCGTTGATGGTATTTATTATCGCATTGATAGTAATGGTACCGTCGAGATTATGAGAATATTAGGTCGTCAGGATATAGCTATACTTCAGGAATAGTGCTAACCTCCTCAAAAAGTAAAATGATAAGTGGTGAGATTACCGTTCCCGGTGACAAGTCGGTCTCGCACCGTGCTCTGATACTGGCTTCCCAGACGGTCGGGCGCTGCCATATTTCCGGTCTGCTTGAGGGTGAGGATGTATTGAATACCGCAAAAGCCCTGCAATTGCTTGGAGTTGCTGTTAAAAAGAGTGGGGATATATGGATTGTCGACGGGGTCGGAGCCGGCGGGTTATCGCAACCGGATAATGTGCTTGACATGGGCAATTCCGGCACCGGTGTCAGGCTGCTTATGGGATTGGTTGCACCGTATAATTTTCCGACGAAATTTACCGGCGATGAAAGCCTGCAAAAGCGACCTATGGGTCGTGTGACAGCTCCGCTTTCCCGTATGGGTGCTGAGTTTTCTGCGGAAGAAGGTAACCGCCTGCCGATAGAAATTCTCGGCAATTCCGATATGGTTCCGATACGCTATGAATTACCTGTTGCCTCTGCGCAGGTAAAGTCGGCTATATTGCTTGCAGCTCTTAATATTCCGGGGAAGACTACTGTAATTGAGCGCGAAAAAACCCGTGACCATACCGAACTGATGCTCAAATATCTTGGTGCAGAAATTGTGGTTAATGATAGCGATAATGGACGAGAGATAACGATTACCGGTCAGCCGGAGTTATCGGCAAGGGATATAAATGTACCTGCCGACCCGTCCTCTGCTGCATTTCCGATAGTAGCAGCACTCATTACCCCTGATTCGCAACTGACCGTAAGTAATGTTTGCATAAACCCACTGCGTACCGGCCTGTATGAAACATTGCGCGAGATGGGTGCAAGGCTTAAATTTAGCAATATAAGGGAAGAAGCCGGTGAACAGATTGCCGATATAAAGGCCGCATATTCACAGTTACACGGGATAAATGTACCTGCGGAAAGGGTACCATCGATGATTGATGAATACCCGATCTTGAGTGTAGCCGCTGCTTTTGCTGAAGGTGAAACAATTATGCAAGGGTTAGGAGAATTACGGGTTAAGGAAAGTGATCGGCTTGCGGCTATTTCCAGCGGTTTGACGGTTTGTGGGGTTAAGCACTACACAACCGATGATTCCCTGACAGTTCAGGGAGAAGACGGCAAAGTTAAAGGTGGCGGCACGGTCAAAACCCATATGGATCACCGTATTGCCATGTCATTTTTAATTATGGGCTGCGCCTCGGAAAATCCTGTGACAATCGACGATGCTTCAATGATAAACACCAGCTTTCCCGGTTTTACCGATTTAATGCAGGAGGTTGGAAGTTCAGTATAACGTGACCACCACTCCCCCCTTGAGGGGGAGTACAAGAGCCAAACCCCGTAGGGGTGCGGGCGATTGGTGGGGGGAGTAACAGTTATCAGTACCCCCACGACTCGACTGCGGGCTAAAGCCCTTGTCTCATCTGCTCCCCCTCAAGGGGGGAGCGGTAGACACGTAGCTCTTAAGCGCCACTAAAAATTAACCTGGGCGCGGACGAGGAATATGTCCGGATCGTCGTTCGCTACAGGTGCATTGGAGTCAGTATCAACCTTGATATAGTTGAACATCAGCCTTACATAATCATTGAAATACCAGTTAAGCGCGGCAGTATAGTTATCCATCTCACCGCCGGTTATACCCGCTCCCGAATCATTCAGATCCAGGTTGCTGGCACGGACTGCCACCTCAAACGCACCCCATCCGCCATTGGCAGGGTCAAGCGGATTTTTCGGCTTCACCCGGCCAAACTTACCAGCACTAGCCTTATATGGCCGTGATTCGCCGGTGAGGAAGTATGACGCATAACCGTACCAACCGCTGAAATCGGCATCGGCAGCCGCAGGACGGTCAACATCCGCCATCATATACTCACCTTGCAGCGAGAACGGCCCGTAAACACCGGCTGCTTCAAGCCCGTAGATCGTTGCGCTATCGGCGGTAATCGCTCCGGTACTGACCGACTTGGTAGTTTGCAGGCCGTTTTCCGCTGCGCTGCTAAACGTAACCGACCCGCCTCCATTCGGCAGGCGATGACTTACCGCAGCACCAAGATGCACAACCTTGTTATCTTCCACCATCGGGGCAAATGTACCGCGACCAACAAATGACCACATTTCATCATCACTTCCGACTACTCCGGCATCATCGTTAAACACACCGACTCCGGCTGACCAGTTATCTCCGCCGGTGTTAAACCCGATACCGATTTGCTCGCTCTGTGCGAAAGAGACCGGCGCAGCACGCTCTATGAAAGTGATATAATTGGCGCTGGTAAGGTTTTCCAGACTGAATGACGGTTTGAAATGCCCGACTTTTACAGTGCCGGCATCAAACCCGTCATATGAAATATAGACATCCTTGAATGCAACACCTTCCTTGGCAAAATCAAACTGTGCCTTATAGCCCCAGTCTTCTGCGACTTTCCCCTTGAATCCGAGGCGGGCACGGCGGAAATTTGCACCATCCGGATGGTCGGTTACATCATCGCTGAATGCGCCGAAATCTATGTGGAGCCTGCCGAATGGCTGAAATGAATATTTGCCGTCATGTGATTCGATTTTCGGGCCCGGTTTCATACTGATTTTGACATCACCCAACCCGCTGCTGCCAGTACCGCCGGCCGGCGCAAGATTGCTCAACTTGCTGAAATCCGCCTCCTGCTGTGCGATTTTTTCGCCCTGGTTGGAAATCTGTGCATTCTGCTGGTTAAGTTCGCTGCCCTGCTTTTCGACTATTGCCGTAAGCGCCTCAACCTGTTTTGTCAAAGCCTTGACTTGTGCCTGCAGGTCTTCTATTGAAGGCTCGGCACCATCCTCACCACCGGCAAAAGCCTGCCCCATATGCGTAAACGAAATTACTCCCGCCACCGCAGTTGTAAGTAGAAATTTCTTCATTTTTGTCTCCTGAATTGAAGGGTTGGAATAGATATAAACGCACTGTTAGTGCAAGTCATTCGCAATTGCAATAGGAATTTTGTAAAATTACGAACAACCATATTACCACAATTTTGCATTTATTGCGGCCTGCTTTTACACCTCTTAGAATACTTGTCAACATGTTATATTAGGCTTATCAGAAGGATTTGCAGGATGGGAAAATCGAATATTTGAGGGGAATATGGGGTTCGGGATGAAAAAAAGAAAAAATGTTGGAATTTTTTGTGGGATTATATGGTTGATATATAAGGGTTATTTGCGGGGGAGGGAAATTTTTTGAAAAAAATGCAATTTTTTTCAAAAACCTTAACACAACTGTAACATTTCTCTGGTATAGTGTTATCGCTTTTGAGAAGAAAGCATAACCAACGGAGTTAAATCATGGGACTATTTGACAAAGAACCAACAGCAGAAGAGCAAAGACTTATTGATAAAACACAACAAATTACTACGTTTCTTGCATCTACCAAATTGGCAAGTATTAGCTTTAAAAAAGGTGACGTTACAGTGGATAGTTCACCGAAATCGTTAATAACAGACTTTGTAATTAAAATAAAACCAATTGAAGGTTTGGGCATAGGTGACTTTGAAAGAATTGCTGATGGAATAGCGAAAGCAGGAAAAACAGTTCAAACTTCTATAAAACCTTCCGGTAACGCAACCGAAATAGGTATCCTTACCGAAAACGGTAATATTAAAGATTTATCTGATCTATCCGTGGAAAAAGCAATCAGTGTTATAAAAACAAGCATACGAGATAGAGGTAAATCAGAAAAAGCTAAATCTGAACTAGCTAGTGTCCCACAAATTCTAGCTATTCTTGAAAACAACAATGACATCACAAAAGAGCAAAAAGATGATGTTTTAGCTCACCTAAAGGATGAACAGTATAAAGGTAAATTTGCTGGTGAAATAGCAGTATTACGAGAACATACAACTACGGAAGTTGTTGAAGAAGGTTTGCGTCAACAATCAGTATTGATGGCTCAAGCTGCCGTCAATGATATGCAGACATTAACTGTTGAAAAGAAAACTCTTGATTTGCCTGAGTGGATGAAACCACATTGGGGTAATAATGAAGAGGTAAATGATATATCAAAAAATATTACTCGTGATGAAGCAGGCGCAGCAGCGGCAAATCTAGGCAAACTGATAGTTCTTCTTGCCAATAAGAATCCATCTATTTCTGAGGATGTACAGGAAGGAGTAGTTGCAGCAAAGAATCTTACTGCCTTAAGAATAAAAGGAAATGATGCTTCCACTCCTATCGAAAAATCTGCGGAATGGATGGGACAGGCTGAGTTAGCATTAGTACGAGCTTCTGAGGAAGATTTATCAGTCTCTGATAAAATTGTAGAAAAATATCTTGGTAATAGAACTTTTGAGATTTCCAAGGGTATTGAGTTAGCCAGAGAGGCAGAGGTTAATAAGAATAGGCAAAAAGTATTTTAGACCCATTATTACCTGCCACACATAACACTGACAACTGATATCTGATAACTGACAACTAACTCAGCACTACCCACTCAACACTTACCACCCATCACCCACCATCACCCTTGCCTCCCAATAAATTTGTCAACATGTCATATCCGGTTTCCAGATCAGTGGATTCATCCGGTTCCTGCTTTAAAAAATTCTCCAGATGCTCGAAATAATGTATCGCCTCATCGACATCCTTGTCCGACCCGCGGCGATATGCACCAAGCCGAATCATCTCGGCCATATCGTCGTAAGTCGCAAGCAGCCTGCGCGCTCGTCCAACCAGCTCATTCTCCTCCTTCGTATTACACGCCGGCATCGTACGTGAAACGCTGCGCAATATGTTAATCGCAGGAAAACGACCACGGTCGGCAATCATACGGTCAAGCACAATATGCCCGTCCAGAATCCCCCGTACCGCATCGGAAATCGGCTCGTTATGGTCATCGCCCTCAACAAGTACGGTAAACAGGCCGGTGATACTCCCCTGCCCCGTCCCAGGACCGGCACGCTCAAGTAATTTCGGCAGTTCAACAAATACCGTCGGGGTATAGCCCTTGGTCGCAGGAGGCTCGCCCGCCGATAACCCAATCTCACGCTGCGCCATCGCAAAGCGGGTAACCGAATCCATCAGGCATAAAACATCCTTGCCGATATCACGGAAATACTCAGCTACCGCCAGTGTCATATAGGCCGCCTGCCGACGCATAAGTGCCGATTCATCAGAAGTCGCAACGATAATAACCGCCGATTTCATCCCATCCTCGCCAAGATAATGGTGGATAAATTCATGTACCTCACGTCCGCGCTCGCCGACAAGACCGATAACCTTCACTTCCGCCGCAGAAAATTTGGTAAGCATCGCAACCAGCATCGACTTGCCAACTCCGGAGCCGGCAAAAACCCCCATACGCTGCCCCTTGCAGCAGGTGGTGAAGGTGTTAATCGCTCGTACGCCAAGGTCAATCTTGTCCTCAACCGGATTGCGACTATGCGCCGGTGGCGGCTGTGCCTTGAAGGGATATGACCGCTCACCCTGCAACAAAGCTCCCCTGTCGTCAACCGGATCACCCAGTGCATTCACCACCCTGCCAAGCCAGCTCACATCAGGATAAATCGCCGAATGCTCCTTATCCAGAAGCACCTTGCAGCCAATCCCGATTCCCTCCAGACCGCCAAACGGCATAAGCAGGGTACGGTCATCGCGCAGCCCAACAACCTCCGCCAGTATCCCCTTATCCCGCTTGCTGCCGGTGATAACCCGCGGAATTATATTACAGCGTGAGCCTACCGAAACCACATGATGCAGACCCGAACATTCTATCAGCAGACCATGTACGCTGGTAACGCTGCCATATATATGAAAATCGGCGATATTCCCCATCTCCGAAATCGCATGTTCCACCCGCTTGTCCATATGCACAATCTATGAAGGTTATTGAGGTCGGTCAAGGAAGGTTTTGTCATCCTGTTTCAACCAACCCTTTCTAAAACCTCCGCTGCTACACGCTCCAGTGCCTCCCGTCTTAAAGCAATATCTTCTCCGGAAAGATTAAAGGATTTTGCCCATACCAGAGCCACGATTGATAGTATGTTCTCATAATTTAACTGCTCACTATCCAGCAATGATATAGCGGCGCCAATTTGTACCGCCTCATCTTCATATTCATCGCCTGGGGCACCAATCTCGATATAACCCTCTATATCTTCTACAATCAGGATTTGTTCTATAACGCTTACGATATTTTTCATATTTTCCTCATATCAATGACACCAGAAAGTGATGATTTTACCAGCATTTCGTCCTTGTGTTTCTACAACCACAGTCACGCCGTTTGAGCCCTTATATATAATTTGTGTTGTACCATATTTTCCTATTTTAGTTGATTTATAGGTGGCAATGTGCAACCCATATCCTGTAGTGAAACGCATTTTGTAAAGGAGTACAAGTTATGACAAACACATCGAAAAACATCTCTGCATTTAAGTTCTTAAAAAGTGAATATGCCAAATCAATGCTTGAAAGCGGCAAGGTTTGTATAACCGAGATAAGTGATTTTAGAAAAGCAAAGTATGAGGGAACTACTTATGATGCAGGAGAGGGAAAGGTCACACTTAACCTGCAGAATGGTGTGGAGACGATAGATGTTTCAAGGCTGGATGGTATAGCAGATGCATTCGTATTTTGTTGTACAAGAAGTTTCTATTCTGAGTCATTAGAGTGGGCAATAACTGAAAGAAAAACTGAAAAAGAAAATGATAGCTGCCTTTTGATTACCGATGTTGAAGAATTTGCACGCCGTGTATCGAGTGCAATACAAGATTTGAAATATGAAAATTCTAAAGAATGCCGATATACCGGTCGGGAACTAGACATCGCAAATACAGAGCACCATTCCATTATTGACGATATACAAGGTAACCCTCTCGAAGCTGCCTTTGTTAAGCCTAAAAAATATGAAAAACAGGATGAATTCAGAATGTTGTGGACAACTAAAAACGGAAAGTTGAAAAACGGTAATAATCAAATTAAACTTGATGCCGGTGTGCAGGATTTACTCATAAAAGTAGAGTTTGATGTTGATGAAATGAAAGCTTTGATAAAAAACAAAAGTCACAAAGTTGGTACAGAAATGCTCGATGAAAATGGTAATGCTAAAGCAGGTTTTTTTGTAAAAAAAGAACCCATAGGGGCGTTTCGTCCCAATGTCCGTAGACATAATGGTAGATTACTCTTGTCCTTCATGCCTCCAGCAAATAATAAGCAAGATATTGGCAACATCAAAAACTTTAGTGGTATAGACTTTGTTGGTCCTGAAGTTGAAATAGGTATACACTGTACAGATAGTGGTGTTTTGTTTTGTGAGACGCCCTTAAACGATGTGAGTAAAATCAGGTTTCGTAGTAATGTTTCACAAATATCAGATGGTATAGCCGCTTAAGTTTAGTAGCACCTCACCATTGATTTTTATCAAAATGCTTCTAGTATGATGGCCAATTATGAATCAGGCCATGAAACCCAAGAAAATAAAACAGCAGGAGTGGATGAGTACGGTGGAGACTGTGCGGGTTATGGATGCGCTGCATGATGGCGGTGAGGATGTTCAGGCGCGGTTTATCGGTGGATGTGTGCGGGATGCACTGCTCGGCAAGGAAGTCAGAGACATTGATATTGCCACTCGCTATTACCGAAACTCAACATATTTCCGTCAAAGAATTGCTGAGACAGATTTCGTGCTTCCTTTTGCTGCTGTCTTGACAACACGCGATCATTTTCCAACCGCCTCTCAGGCATTTCCGAACATGCAAGCGGTCGGAAGGTTATTCGCCGATCACGCCAATGAAACCGGTATTACACAGGTGTATAATAGCATTATCGCTTCTGGTTTTGCCTTCAACGAGGAAGGAATACGGACCAACAGTAGAATATTTCAGAAGAAACGGAAAAACGTGGGAAGAAATTATTGATTCTGCTAAAAGGCCGGGCGGTGGCGATTTATTTTAATGGAGCAATCAATGTTTGAACTAAAAATTTTCGATACTATTACTAAGAAAGAATGCCAGAAGGTCATGCAGGCTATTGAAGCTTATGGCGGTAAAATGGTTGATCCAGATGACTATGAACAGCTTAATTCATACCTCGATCAAATGTATATTGATTACAAAATTGATAATAATGTCATCACATTGCATTATGAGCATTACTTAGGAATATTTCTTTTATCAGAAACGCTTGACGTTTCCCATCTACAAGAAATTTGGAATAAAGTAAAAGCATTACTACCATCAGATTAGGTGTTTACATACATGGCCAGAAGACAGAAGCAACTTAAACCAGAATGGCCAGATAATGATTATATCCGCCATATTACAGACAAATGGAAGGATCGTAATGCCTATAAGAAATACCGTGATCTTAAGAATGTCGAGTATCGACAAATGCTGGATGCTATCAACGCAGGGCTGATCCGGATGTTTATTCATTGCAAGCAGTTATCATGGGTTCCACCTCTTTACCCCGCACTACGGCTTCGAAAACGGCGGATAACATTTGCCATGGAACGTAACCGGATGAACTTGGTGTCATTCGCTCGTACCGGGCGAGAGACCAAGAACTGTAGACGTGGCGTAGATCACGAAAGTAATCTCACAATAGATTGACAGGGATACGCTTTTCTGTGACTTTTGCGTGTATGCAAAAAGACCTGTTCAATCAAGAAATTACCAAGCCAAACGGCAAGGCAGCCAAGACGACGGGAAGCCTGATTTTCAACGGGCCGTCACTGATTGACGGCAAGCCGATTATCGTCATTGCCATTGCCGCCGTCGAGCGAAGGCAACCAGCACCTCTTTCATGCACCAGCAGAGACCAAAAAGAAGCAGTGGCACAGCTAGCAGCCATAACACCTGTATCCATTCTGGTGAAGTGTGGAATTTATTGAGCAAATCTGCCCAAAGACTGTATTCATTCATAATGACACCCTTTCGTTGGTTACGAAAACGGCACCAGCGATTTCGCACTGGTGCCGGGGTGTTAAGAAGTCGAACGAAAGTACGACCGCGACGCTTTTAGCTCGCGCCTGGACATAACGTCGCCACCCCGACGCATGGCGTAGGGTGGCAGTTTGGTGACGGCAGGTGCCCTGCCGCTTTCGTTAGAGGTTCTTAAGCCCCGGAGCCAACATACTGGCTCTGCACGGAATCTATCACGCCGAATACTACTCGGTCAATTTATTGCGTTAATAATCAAGCCGATAATTGGTTATTACAAAAATATTTGCATTTACCTCTTGAACTTCAAGACTTGGTGCATATATCAAGTGCATAAATCATGAAGGAGAATGATACATGACCCAATCTAACGATGCCGAATTTGATGCTATGAAGACTATTCATGACGCCTTATCACCCCTCGACGAAAGCGCACGTAGCCGTGTTGTCCAGTATATCGTAAACCGGCTAGAAATCGATGCGCCAACACATAATTTTGATACTGACGAACAGAATGACACCCAAGATAATAACGTTTCGACAACAACTGTCCGACAAACAGCCAGTATCGAAACCTTTGCAGAGTTGTATGACCTAGCAAACCCTACCACTACAGCAGAAAAAGCTCTTGTTTCTGGATATTGGCTGCAGGCCTGTGAAGGGGCAGAAAATTTTGCATCTCAAGCGGCCAATAAAGAGCTCACCCATCTTGGTCATAAAATTGCTAATATTACCAAGGCACTAGACTCCTTGAAGAGCACTAAACCTGCCTTGATTCTACAACTTAAGAAGAGCGGCGGCAGCCAACAAGCGCGAAAGACATACAAACTCAGCCATGCAGGATTGAAGAAAGTCGAAGAAATGATTTCTGGTGCTGCTGAATAAGGAGGAGAGGACAATGGAACTAAAAGCAAATCTCGTGGTCAAACTCTATGCCAACGATGTTCTTGTAGCAGAGTCAGACGACCCAGTACTTTGGAATAGTGTAATGCAAGGAGCGAAGAAGACCGAGAAGCCAAAGTTGATCACACACGTAAAAACTGACAACGAAAATGGGGAGAATTCCTCTGCCCCCACTCATTTGCCACCTTCCCCAGATTCAGGCAATGGCGATGCTGTTGTAAGGTGGGCTAATGCTGTTGCCATAGAGTCCGATGAAATAATCGGTGCTTGCTACCCATCTCACGAAGAACCGTTTTTGCATATTGATCAGCACTACTGGGCAGCCTTTAAAGCCAACACACCCAAGAGGGGAAACAATGCACTGACGTCAGTCATTATTGTCTCCACTCTACTGGTGGAATGGTTCAAATATGCGAAGCTTGGTGATTGTACATACACTCAGGTGAAAAAGATTTTACACGAGCTTGGAGCCGAACCTCAGAACCCTAGCAGAAGCTTTAATAAGTGCCCTTGGTTAGCTAAGCATGGCGATGTTATTAAACTGAACCCTGCTAACGTATTACAGGCTGATGCTGTGGTGAAGGCATTCTGTACAAAACAACCTATTCAGTAAGGAAATCTTTATGACGAAACCGTTGGAAGATTTTCTATACTTGGAAGAGATACATGACCTTAAAGTCATTGATAGATTCGTTGTTTTATTGTGGTGGCATCAGCATAGCAGTAACAACACATATATTGAATTTTCTCAACTTTGCGATGAAATTGAAGAAGCAGGGTTTAATGCAGTAAATAGGTCCCGTGATAAAAGCAGGCTAGCAAAAGACAAACGGACTGTACGTGGCAAACAAGAGAAAGGATTTCGACTAAACCCGACCGCAATTAGGGAATTAGACTCCAAATATTTGCACTTACTCGAAAACAAACCGGTTAAGAAATCTAATAGCCTCCTACAACGTGGCGATTTCCAAAATACCAGATCATATATCAAGAAAGTGGTATTACAGGTTAATGCTAGCTACGACGCCTCTCTATTTGATTGTTGTGCAGTGATGCTTAGAAGGCTCTTAGAAACATTGATTATCGAGATATACGAGGCGGCTGGAAGAGATACAGAGCTAAAAGGGCACGACGGCCACTTTATGATGTTTGCTGGACTGCTTAACGTGCTAGAAAAAGATACACAACTCAATGTGGGACGTACAACTATTGGGGCTTTAAAGTCATTCAAAAAGCTTGCAGATAACTCGGCACATAACAGACGCTATAACGCTACAAAGAAGCATATTGACGATGTAAAACAGGATACGCAGTTAGCCGTTACCGAATTGCTGGCGCTGGCTTTTCCCGAAAAGTAAACACAGCCCCGTGTTTGCATACCCTAAAATGCCTAAAAATGGCGGACCCGGCGGGATTCGAACCCACGACCCCCGCCTTCGGAGAGTGCTAATCCGGATGTTCATCCATTGCAAGCAGTTATCGTAGATTCCACCTCATTACCGCCTGCTATGGCGTGGAAAACGGCGTATGACATTTGCTGTGGAACGTAACCGGGTGAACTTGGTATCATTCGTTTGTATCGGGTGATAGGCCAAGAACTGTAGACGTGGCGTAGATCACGAAAGTAATCTCACAATAGATTGACAGGAATACGCTTTTCTGTGACTTTTGCGTGTATGCAAAAAGACCTGTTCAATCAAGAAATTACCAAGCCAAACGGCAAGGCAGCCAAGACGACGGGAAGCCTGATTTTCAACGGGCCGTCACTGATTGACGGCAAGCCGATTATCGTCATTGCCATTCATCACTCGCAGAACATCAAGACCGGTGACATGGTACAGACCTTCGTCCTGCGGGAGGATATCGACCCGGTAACGGCGAACCGCTCCGGTGAAGATTATTCCATCTGCGGAAATTGCAAGCTAAAAGGGGAGCCTGTTGAAAACCCGAAAGCGCAGAGTGCTAGGAATCGTACCTGCTATGTACTCGTCCGCAATGCGCCATTGACGATTTGGCGCGGTTATAAGGCCGGGAAATACCCGGTAGCGAAGGGACACGGTGAACTGGCCGCCATTGGTAGGGATAGGAAAGTCCGGTTGGGCGCATATGGTGATCCTGCTGCCGTACCTTCTTATATCTGGGATAGCCTGATTTCGGAAGCAGCAGGCTATACTGGCTACAGCCATTTCACTGATCTCGGCAATGTTGAGTACCGTACCGACCTCTACATGTTTTCCGCCGACACGCTGGAGGAGGCGCAGGAAGCTTGGAAGAAAGGCTGGCGTACTTTCCGCGTGGCCAAGGAGTTGTCGGAGATTACCGAGGGAGAAATCCTCTGCCCGGCCCATGATCTGACAAACCGGCGCGCCAAATGTGTGACCTGCGGGTTATGCGGCGGCAATCAGGTGGAAGGCAAGAACATCGTCAATGTCGTACACGGCTATGGAAAACGCTATTTCGCCGCCTAGTCAGCTCCTTCAGAGCCGTAAATTGCCTCGTACCATGGCGCATCTTTCATATCGATTCGTGTCCACTCCCCCTTGAACGCGCCAGGATTTTCCTTCTTCATCCGCTCCCATTCTAACTCCAGATGATGCCGATATCGCCAATAATACCGTAACATTATTTCCCAATCGACCTTATCCAGTTCCTGATTATCAGCGGCAGTTTCCTCTTTCTTGGCCGATTGTAGTGCATCCAGCTTCTCGATAAACTTCAATACATTGGTCATCATTCGCTGATCGCCTTTTAGGGCTTCATTGACCATGCTCTTGATGAGCGCCTGACCCTTGGTCATTTTCCGACTGACCTTGCCTTCCTTGGCGTCGATCTCTTCTTCCAATTCCTGAAGCAACTGTTCCAGTATGCTGGCCTCGTCGATCTTTTCGGTTTCTTTCTTTTTTCTGGGCATATTATCCTCCATAAAATGGTTTTGTTTGTTATAAATGGTTTATGACTCAGACACTTTTTGCCGATGAAAAACGTACCATCCAAATTACCCCCGGCGCGGTATTGCTGGAAGGGTATGCGTTGGACGATGCCGCCGAAATATTTGCTGCCATAAAGCAGATTGAGGCGGTTTCACCGTTTCGGCGCATGCTTACGCCGAATGGACGATACATGTCTATTGGCATCACAAGCTGCGGCAACATGGGATGGGTTTCCGACAAATCTGGCTACCGGTATGAAACGCTTGATCCGGAAACGGGCAAACCATGGCCGCAGATGCCAGTGCTGCTTTCGGATATAGCCATACAAGCGGCGAAAGAAGTTGGCTATCATGGATTCGCACCCGATGTCTGCATTATCAACCGCTACGAGCCAGGGACAAAGCTTTCCCTGCATCAGGACGGCGATGAAAAAGACTTTAGTCACCCTATCATTTCCGTTTCACTGGGCTTGCCCGCCACCTTTTTATTCGGCGGCTTGGAACGTTCCGACAAAACCAAAAAAATTCCACTGCATCACGGCGATGTTTTCGTCTTCGGTGGCGAATCCCGCCTTGTCTACCATGGCATTGCTCCGCTGAAAGATGGCGAGCATCCGCTTCTTGGTAGCCAGCGCATTAACCTCACCTTCAGGAAAGCGCTTTAATAGCCTTCTCACCGGGGAACTTTTCCCAGCGATAAATCGCCGCATCGACAAATTTAGGCTCGTATTCGATGGCATGGCAGCACCTTCCCGTTTTCTCGGCGGCAATCAGCGATGGGCCGCTACCGCAGAACGGATCAAGAATCAGTTGGTTGCGTTTTGAGCAATCCATCATCATATCCACCAGCATTTGCACCGGGCACAACGTAGGATGCAGCTTGATGAGCTGATCCCTGGTTTCACCGGTAACAGCGTCTTTGTAAAAACTGCTGCTGGAAGGATAGTCCCAGATATTGGTACGGAACCGGCCATGGTCGCCCATCTCAAAATTATTGATGTGCGGCTTGCTGCCGTTCTTGAACACGAAAATAAGTTCATGTTTGTTGCGGTAGAAAGCGCCGAGCCCGGCGTTAGTTTTGTTCCATACGCACAAATTCTTGAGTTCCTTGTAATGCTTTTGCCCGGCAGTCAGCAGTTCATACATATGCCGCCAGTTCATGAAAATATAATGGATGGAACCGTTCTTGCTGAAAGCCGCTAGGTTGCCGAAAATAGCGGATAGAAATTCCGTGAATTCCTCGTTGCTCATCTCGCCGGAGGCCATGGCAAATTCCGTATGGCGAGGTTTTCTGTCTTTTAAGACATAACCACCGATTGGCACATTATAGGGCGGATCGGCCAGTGCCATATCCGCCTTGCGCTCACCCAGCAGGCGTTCATACGTTTTGGCATCCCGTGAGTCGCCGCAGATCAGTTTATGCCTGCCGAGTTGCCAAATGTCACCGAATGCGGCAACCATCGGCACATCCGCCATATCCGGCAGTTCTTCATCTGAGGTGCCGTCCTCTTCGTCCGTCGAGATATCATCGCTGATAATCAGATCGATGTCACTGGTGGAAAAACCGGTGATGTCCAAATCGAAGCTCAAATCCAGGCTCCCCAGTTCCTTGAGTTCGAGCGCAAGCATTTCCGTATCCCACTCGGCATTCTCCGCAAGTTTGTTGTCGGCAATGACAAAGGCGCGTTTCTGGGCATCCGTCAGATGCTCGACACAGATGGCCGAGACTTCCTCGATGCCTAACTCCTTACAGGCCAGCACGCGGCCATGCCCGGCAATGATATTATTGTCGCCATCAATCAGGATAGGCACATTGAAGCCAAACTCCTTAATCGATGCGGCGATCTGTTTCACCTGCTTCTTATCGTGAATTTTACTGTTCTTCTCATAGGGTTTAAGGCCGGAAACAAGCCTGTTTTCTATGTGTAATGGTTTGGTCATACGCAACCTCCAGAGCACAAATACCCACCGCCGGAATTCACCTGCGGTAGGGCAGCTAACAATCATGATAGGGAAATGGGGCCGCATTCCCGCGACCGTACCATTTCATAATACCACGCACTTGGGACGTTCGGAAGGGCAGAAAAGCAAGAAAATGACTGTTTTTCAGGCAAATTCTGGCTATGTTGACAAAAAATCAGGGGAATGCGTATTCATGGCCATCGACTGGGAAAAAATCGAAGAAGAATTCACCAATATCTGCGAACTCGTGGAGTGGTTTGAGGTTCCTACGCCGGAAGATTTCGAGCGTTTCAAGCTTAACTTACTGACCTATGGGCAGGTGAAAAGCCCCTATCAGGACAAAATTAACTATGCCTATACCGTTCATATCCAAGGGGATGGGCGCTATGAGAAGCTACTGGATTTAGCCGTTGAGCTTGGGTTTATGGAGGATATCCGACAACATATTCCTGACCATTTCAAAGAACCTATTCCTGATTATCGTGAAATCGTGATCGAAGGTCTTAAAAAGCGCGAAGTAACAACGGAATTCCTGTCAGCATTGTCACATTTCAATTTTCTGGCTGGACGTTACGCGGAACTCATTGCGTTTGATGATACCTCTGAGAAAAAATTTGAGCAGGCAGTAGCGGGCCTGCGCGACAACAGCATGCTGATTCAGATGCATTGGTACGCGCACTGGATTCACGAGCATTCCCCCTCCTTGAAACAGGAAGACCGTGCCGAAGCGGAATTCGCGCTGGCAAGACTATGCCTTGACATTACGAAAGGAAAAATTCCCCCTTTCAAACCATACCCGGCGGAATGGTTTAGCCGGATGCTGCAAACAAAGAAGGTGAAAGAACCCCTCTGTAAGGAAAAGGAAGTTCCAATTGACGATTTGAAAACAACCTACACGCAGATTAGCCAGAAGAAAATTCGAGAGATGTTACAACACCCGTTGATTATAGCCGACACTCTTCCTCCTGTTTTGCAAGAAGAATTGATACCAGCCTAACATATACCCCTGGGGGTGCCGGGCTTTTTACACCCGGTTATCACACATTCTGAATTGTCGGCCCTGCTGACGATTCGAAACAAGAATGGAGAATGTGCGATGAACGAAAATCCAAACAACCACCAACGCGATCAGCCTGAGTCGCTGCTGACCTATGACGAAGCGGCAGAACAATTAGGCTTGCCCGCTTGGAAAATACGCCGAGCGGCCAATGCCGGGTTGATTCCCACTTACTCATTACTCAATGCCAAGAAGTATGTCCGGCGCTCGGACATCCTCAAGGCAATGCAACAATCATAAATACCCGGAGATTTATCATGGTAGCACAACGCATATATGAAGACTGGGCAGATGCTTATATTGAAGCTGGTTATAGTCCTGTCGCCGTTCGTAAGAAAGCAAAAGGAGCGGCTAATCCTGATTGGAACAAGCATGTCCCTGAACTTCCAAGCGAAGAGTATATTGACGCGCTGAAACAAAAATATGGTGCGGGCAATATTGGCCTTGCCACGGGCACCCGTTTGAGAAACGGCAGATTGTTTTCTGCTATAGATGTCGATCACCCCGGATTCTCCGAATTCATCAAAACCGTACTTCGTAACTACGTTTCAGGAAAAATTGGTAGCAAGGGACTTACCGCTTTCTGTCAGGCGGATAACGGACTCAAAAGTGCTAAGTTGAAAGCCAAAGGCCAGAAAGCCTTCGGTGTGGAGATGATGATAGACACCGGGATGATCGTCATTCCCCCTTCGATTCATCCAAATGGCAATGCGTATGTTTGGGACGAAACTCCCCTGTTGGATATTGAGCAAAACAACCTGCCGGTTCTGGATGCTGTCGTATACGAGCTAATCAAGCGTGTCGTAAAATACGAAGCCGCATGGGAAATTGTTGAAAGTGGAGCAACCGTCAAGGGGCATGAGTTAATGCTGGCCCTGACTGCTTCAGGGATCGCCCATATTACTGATGATCTTAAATGGGTGGCAGACTGCCTCAACGCGCTTTTTCACCAGGACTACAAGGGAAATACCGCCGAAGAAACCTTGGAGATGCTCGAAAGCGCTAAGGAAAAGGGGCTTGGCCTGAAATCACGCGGGGAATACGCTCCGGATGATACTGGGCCACTACCACTTGGCTATCTGGAAGATGGACGATACGTATTTCTCGATCAAATGCGCTCGCTGCTCTTGGTGGAAAGCTCCAATCGTCTCATGACAGAAGGCACGCTACTGAACATGGCTCCCATGCACTTTTGGCTCACCAACTTCCCAAAGCGAAATATGAAAGGCCAAATCATCGGCATAGATTGCCGGGATGCAGCGGACAGCATGATGCAGTTATGTCGTAGCAAGGGTGGTTTTGACACCTCAAGAGTGCGCGGGCGCGGCGTATGGATGGATAGTAACCGCGCAATCGTAATCAACTGGGGCGATAAACCACCACAGGATTCAAAGTATATTTATGTATGTCATCTTCCGCTGGAGGCACGAGGGGAAAAGGAGGCGGATATAGATGCCAAAATAGTCCTCGAACTTTTCCAGCAATTCAACTGGAGTTCACCTTCTGAAGCATATTTGCTGCTTGGTTGGGCGGCCCTTGCGGTCATTTGCGGGGTGGTGGATTGGAGGCCACATATCTTCATCAGCGGCCCCAAGAACGCAGGTAAAACTACGATCATCCTAGCGTTGATGAACCTACTCGAACCGGTCGGCATTGCCCTTGATGGTCAAAGCACAGAGGCTGGCATTCGACAGAAAACCGGGCCGGATAGCCGTCCCGTTATTCTGGATGAATTTGAAAGCGACCAGAATGTCGGTAGGATGAAATCCGTCATCAAGCTCATTCGTAGCGCTTCTTCTGCTAAATACAGTATTGCTCGCGGAACGCCGGACGGAAAGGCCATGGAATTCTGTATTCGCTCCTGTTTTCTCATGGGTGCAATCAACCCCTTTATGGTAACGGCTGCAGACCGCTCGCGTATCGTGGTTTTAAAACTCCACAAACACGCCAACGATAAGACTGTCAGCAGTCGCATTGCTGAAATGAGTCATGCGTTGGATGATGTCGGGCCTAATTGGTGCAAGCAGGTTATTAAAAATACGGATTACATACTGAAAGCTATCAAAACTCTGCAACGCGTATTTCCTCCCTGCGAGAGCCGTCATGCATTGAATATGGCTTCTCTTATGGCAGCAGCATGGGTAATGCTTCACCAGAGGGAAATGACCGAGGAAGATGGCCACGAGCTGCTTGGCGAACATACTGCACTTATCAATGAATTGGCGGAAGCCCATGAAGAAGATGATGCCGTGGAATGCCTGAATATGCTTCTTGGCCACCGCATCAGTGATCGTAGTGTAGGCGCGAATCTCGCAATGATTAAATACGAGGCTCACCCAAACGGGGAAGACTATACTTTCATCAAAAATGAGTTGGAAGACTGGGGTATTCGTTGGACAGGTGACGGGTTTCTTGTCGCCAATTCTCACCCGGGTATCAGAAAAATATTTAAAGATACCCTGTGGGATGGCGGTGCATGGGTAAGCGCCTTGCAGCGGGTGCAGGGAGCCAGAAAAGAGAAACAAAAGCGCTTCTCCGGCAGCGTACGTTCATTAGCAATATGGTTACCTGCATCTCATCTTTCCAATGATTATGTGAAGATGGATTACGAAGGGATGTGACCGTCACGATGTCATGTCACGTCATAGGGTTATGAGCAAATCCGAGGCCAGCGCTACCCATTTCTCACTTTCTTCCCATGTGGATTGTATGGAAACGAAAAAAAGCAGTCAGAGTTAGGCTAACGGGTTCCCTCAAAGAGGGCTGACGTGACGTGACAAAATGACAGCTCGGATTTTTAAACTTTTAGGCTTTTAAGCTCGTTTTAAAAATTAAAATTTTCAGGAATTAACGCCGGAATAATGGAATGAGAAACATGAATACTTTTAGACTCGAACACCGAGGTATTGAGATACAGAAGCATAAGCATGTGAACGTCACCTTCGCCCAGTGGCGTTTCTGTCAAGACGGACGGGGCTTTTCTCCTATCTGGCCCTGTCCGTCTACTTTTGCGTCTACAATAAGGGTTGCACGTCCAATATTGTGTGGAGATTTTCGCTGTGATTTTCTGGGATGTTGGCCTGCGTTCAGGCTGGCGTTAACCAGAGAGGAGAATCAATTATGAACGTCACCATACAAACCCAGCAGAAGAAGCGAAAACTGAAGGACGGAAGCATCCGCAAATATGTCCAGTATGCCGTCAATTACCCCGACCCGGAGACTGGCAAGCGGAGGCAAAGCTACTTCCGCAAAAAGAAGGAAGCCATTGCAGAGCAGAAGCGCATCATGATCGAATTGGAACAGGGTACGCTCTGCGATGAGAAGCAGGTTCCAACGCTGGAGGAATGTTACGATTACTGGGTAGAAAACAAGAAGCACAGCATCAAATCCACCACCTACAAGGGGTTGATTACCTACCGAAGCTACTTGGTCGGCCCCCTGCTGATCGGGGCGGATATGCGTCAGCGGCGAGAATACGCACTTACGGGTGATATGCCGGATGGTTCATCGCTGAAGTCCATGCTTGGCAACGTCAAAGTGAACAAGCTAACGACGGCGCGGATTCGCAGTTGGCATAACGAGCTGATCGAGCATGTCGGCCATTACTCCGCTAACCGTGCCATGCAGCGGCTTCATGCTATCCTGTGCATGGTGGAAGAAGACCTCGGGGTGCGGACGCCCAAAATGCCCCGTAGATTGACCAAGAGTCCGCCAAAGACTAAGAAGGTCATTCTCTCCCCCGATGAAATCAGCACAGTGCTCCGTGTCATGCGCGAGGATTCAAAATGGGGCCTGTACGTCGCGTGGGGATTCCTGACCGGCACGAGGATTTCCGAGCAGTTGGCACTGCACTGGGACGATATCAGTTTCGAGGACAACACGATCCATATCCACCGCTCCTTGGAGAAGAATGGCAAAATCTGCGAGTTCACGAAGACTGAATCAGGCGACCGGCTCATCCCGATGAACTCGCTGTTGCGTGAATGGCTTCTGGAATGGCGCGTACGTTGCCCCCGTCGCAACGGAAATCTGGAATTGGTATTCCCGAGTCAAGGTGCGAAAGGCCCATGGCCAATCAAGAAGGTCGGTGGAGGTGTGCTGCTGTACAGCAATTTCAGGCAGCGCGTGTGGGTTCCGGCTTTTGAGAAATTAGCAGAGCATGGCGTCAAATACACGACCACCCATGCCGCCCGTCACGCGGTGGTTTCCATCTTGCAAGCGCAGGGGATCGAGGTGCCATTGGTGGCACAGATCGTTGGCCATAAAGACCCCAGCGTGACGCTTTCGTATTATAGCCACCCGGTGAGAGATGGACATCAAGCCCTCTCGAAGCTACAGGAAGCATATACAGGATAGCACAAGCTATCCCTATAGCTTGGCAGTTTCTTTCACTATTTCCTTTGGCTTCTCCGTGGCAGGAAGAAGTATCATATTGCCAGTAGAAACCTGCTCCAACGCTTCTGCATGGCGATAAACCAGCAATTCGTTGTCACTGTTTCGGTAGATGCTGTACAGAAGATCACCCTTCGCATCCTCCCGCCTTCTAGCAAAAGCAACCAGCACCTCCTTTATACACCAGCACAGGCCGAACAGGAGCATCGGTACGGCCAGTAACCATAGCACCTGTATCCATTCTGGCGAAGTGTGGAATTTGTTGAGCAAGTCCGCCCAAAGACTGTATTCATTCATGACTAACAACCCCTTTGTTTGGTTAAAACAAAACGGCACCAGCGATTTCGCACTGGTGCCGGGGTGTTAAGAAGTCACGCAAGCATGACCGCAGCGCTTTTACCGCGAGCGGCTGTTGTATAACGCCGCCACCCCGACGTAAGTCGAGATAGCAGCAGTTTGGTAACGGCAGGTGCTACTGCCGACTTGCGAGAGGTTCTTAAGCCCCGGAACTGAACATAAAAATCCAGTTCTAACGGGAACTTATCACGCAGAATATATTTGCGTCAATTATGACATGCCAATAAAAGGCAGGAGCATGTAATACACCTTGTTAAGAAAGTTTGCCTGGACAACTTGTATTAAATCTGTTTTAATCTGGGCAATATAAATGTGATAAAAGCCTATGAAATATATTGATCTTTTTGCTGGATGTGGAGGACTGTCGCTTGGCTTGGCCAGTGCAGGCTTTGAGCTTGAGCTTGCTGTTGAGAAGTCCCCCATGGCTGCAGAGACGTATTATCACAACTTTATTCGATCCATCCAAGACAGTGATGACTGGGATAACTTCTTATCGCTCTCAGCAGAAAAACAATTTGCCCAAAAATTAATGGTAAGTGACATACAGCAGGTTATTTCCAACCCTGCAATTATGGACAAACTTAAAGGTTCTGAAATAGACCTTGTTGCAGGTGGCCCACCTTGTCAGGGGTTTTCTGTAGCAGGCAGGAGAGATCCTCACGATGAAAGAAACAAGCTACCGTGGCTTTTCCTTAAATTTGTTCAAGCTGTCCGCCCCAAGGCGGTTATCATGGAGAACGTGGTTGGCATCCGCAAAATGTTTACCAAGCACGGTATAGAGACGCCTGTAAAACAGCTTATCCAAGCAATTCATGAAATCCCCCCCGGGTATGCAGTTCAGCCACTGGAGCTTGATGCTGCTCACTTTGGAATACCTCAGAACCGACCTAGGGTTATGTTAGTAGCAGTCAGGATGGACGTTGCGAGGAAGGCCGGTATTTCAACTGCTCCCATGTTCTGGAAATCTAGCTTTGCACAAGAAAAGGTTGCTTCAAAAAGCCCACTCCTTGCCCCTGTCCCAGCACTACAAAACTTTAGAACTGTGCGTGATGCGCTGTGGGACATAGGAAACCGGGGCTATACCATCAACCAAGAACATAAGAAATACGGAACAGCTCAGGGTGAGTTTGCTTACTTAATGAGGAATTACACTACCGGTCTAAATCTTCCGTTTGAAAACAGAGATAACAGCAAATTACCCAATCACCGGCTCAGGAACCATGAAGAGAAAATCGTGAAACGTTTTCGCCTAATACAATATCTTGATAAGCAAGAAGTGCCTTCAAAAATTATCACCCTAGCCTCCAAAGATACTATCTCACCCGAGGAAATAACTAGCTTACTAGAAAAGGCCACTTACCCGGCAGTCTCGCCGGACAAGGAGGTGCTTGCCCATACTCCCGAGGAGCTGGCTACGTTAATTCTGGAGTTAAAAACGAAGAAACACAGTCAACGCTGCCTCAGTTGGAGTAGTCCTTCCCCAACTGTGCTTAGCCTACCGGATGACTTTGTACACCCAGCAAAGCCGAGAACCATGACAATAAGGGAAATGGCTAGACTACAGTCCTTTCCCGATACTTTTGTCTTTCGCTCGAAAGAGACCACTGGTGGCAACAGACGCAAATTTGAGGTTCCCCAGTACACGCAAGTTGGTAATGCGGTTCCACCTTTACTTGCTAAAGCCATTGGCGAAAAGATTGCGGAAATTCTATTCACCACCGCGTCAACCCAGGAAAACAACTATCAAACCACGTTCTCAGTTACACCTCCAAGAGAAGCTGCCGTGGCGCTTGCCTGATTATACCAACTGCAATATCTCGTAAATGGGCATATTTCACAGCGAGGATTTTTCGACTTACAAACCTTTGCTGCAAAATCCAGAATCGCAAAGTTAATCTCCCGCGCATACGGGCTGTTTACCACCTTCTTTGACAATTCCTGTAAGTACGGGTCATACCGAATATCAACGAGCTTTCTTGGTCTAAATACGCGCTCCAGCACCCTAGCCATGTTCACATCTATAAGCGGTCTTCGCTTGCCATGACAAATCAACTCTACAGCATTGGCAATATACTGCCCGACCCCGGGGAGCTTATCTATATGGGCACGCTTGGAAGGCGTATTCCCTTCCATTTGCATGATGGCTTGTGAGAGACATTTAAAAACCCCGGCCCTTTGCTTGTACAAGCCCAAGGGTTTGAGGGCTTGTTCGATATGCTCTTCCGGCGCATCCGCTAAGTGCTTCCAATCGGGGAAGGTTTGCAGAAAATCGCCGTAATGCTTGGCAACGGTCTCGGCCTTGGTTCTCTGTAGTAGAACCTCTGCCACAATCTTTTCATAATCGCTTCTTGCCTGTTCTCGCCACGGAAACATACGACCCTCAGCCCTGTACCAAGCCAGAATTCTTTTCCTAAATATCGCTATATTTCTGTATTTTTCGTCCATATATTGATAATATTACCTATATTTGATAAATGTACGCAATATTACGTTGACACGAACAATATTATTGCGTAGCCTACACCATACGACATCTATTTAGCAGGATAATCAATTATGAAGGAAACCCCAAGAGATAAGTTTACCCGGCTTGCAACCAACCGTGTGAACAACGCGCTGAAATATATACAGCTTATCGGAAACCTCTCAAACAGGTCAAACTACGACTACTCTAACGAGGATATTGAGAAGATTTACGCTACGCTAGGAGAAGAATTACGGAAGTCCAAGCAGCGCTTCTCAACTAAACAATCAAACAAAAAATTCGAGTTAAAATAATGCCTGCTAGTATCAAAGACCTCAACAATGTCCAGATAATGGCTTTAGCAATCTACGTTGCAGGAGGTCGAACTCAGCAAGCGCAGCTAGAAGATATTGCTATAGAGGCGGATAAAATCGTGCCCGGAAGATACCGCTGGAGAAAAAGGGATTATATCTCTGACCGGTTAATTGTTAGTTGGCTATCTGATGCAAGGAAAGAGGACAAAGGTGGCTTAGCACTTGGCACTCCGGAAAAAGGCTACATGCTGACGGAAGAGGGAATTAAGTTTGTTGATGAAAACAAGCACCTACTGACGGCTGAAGGCAGCAAGGAAACAAGGCTCTCACAAAAGGAAAGGGCTTGGATCAACAAGGAAAAGAAACGAATTCTTGGTGAGCCAGCCTACCAAAAATTTCATTCCGGGAATGGAGATAGCATTACACGCAAAGAGTTAGAAAACTTGTTCCGAATTAACGAATACATCCAAGGTAAGGCTAGGGAACAGAAAATAACCCAGTTCCAAAATCTCTTCGATAACAGTGATGACGCGCACCATGCACTAAAGGAACTGGGAAAAAGAGTGATTAAGGAGGAAGCGAATGGCAACTAGCAATACAGCGGCCCTGCCACATATAGAGTTAAAGAGCGATGTATGTCGTGATCTCATACACAACGCCGAGGGCTTTAAACACCCAAAGAATGTAATATGGGAATACGTTGCGAATGGCCTCCAATACCAAGACAACAGCGTTAACCCCAGGGTAGACGTCAATATCACCACCAGCAAAATAGAGATCATTGATAATGGCATGGGGATGGATAGAGCTGGACTACAGCACTTCTTTACCATGCACGCGGAAAACCTTGAGCGCAAACAAGGACGTATTGGCCGTGGAATGTTCGGAACAGGAAAATCTGCTGCTTTCGCAATCGCCAACAGCTTGCAGATTGACACCGTACGAAACGGCCTAAGAAACGTGGTAGAACTGAAAAAGGACGATGTTAAGGCATATATAGGAAAAGATAAGGGAGTCCCCGTAAGTGAAATCGTTACGAATGAGAAAACCAAGGAACCAAACCGTACAATAGTCACGATTACTGAGTTCTTCAAAGATTTCAAAAAGATTAAGGAAAAACCGATCGTCGGTTACATTGAGCAAAACCTAATTGGGTGGCCCGCAAACTGTAGTGTCTATGTTAATGGCTCAAAGTGTGAGTACCAAGAACCCGCTGCAGCTTTTGAAAGAGACTTCACACCAGACCCCGAGGTTGCAAAGTTACTCGGCAATGTAACTCTTTGCATAAAGGTTTCTGGTATTCCGCTTGAAAGCAATCAACAAGGTGTGAAAATCATTTCTTCAAACCAAGTACACGAAATAACCTTGGCAGGAAGTGAGGGCAAAGACTGTGCGGAATATATATTTGGAACTATCGAAGTCCCTAACCTTGATAAGGAAGAAGACCCCCCGGCATTTGACTCTTCCCGCAGTGGACAACTGAATGCCAGCAATCAATTAGTACGGATGCTTTATGGGTTTATCTCTGGTGCGGTCGAAGAGATTAGAAAAGAATTAGTTCGGCGCAAAAAAGAGGAGCGTAAATCAGAAGAGGCTAAGAAGTTTCGCCGAATCGAAGGAGAAGTTAGTGAGGTTATCAATAAGCACTTCAACCAATTTCGATCTGAACTCATTAAATCAAAGAAAGCTCTCTCATCTGGTGGTGCTGACGTTGTGCCAAATGACCCGGATAGCACCGAAGGTGACGATGATAGCTTCCTAGTTCCTGGCACCATTATCCCTGCGTCTGAAACAGGCGAACCTTTACTGCCAGATAGGGTCGGTGACGAGAAGCCTGAACCAACACCGGAAACTGACGCTCCGCCACCTGAACTTAAGCAGGGGCTTGAGAAAAATGAGGACGAACCCACAACTACCGCTAACCCAGGTGGTGGACAGCAAAAGAACAGGCCGCGTGGTGGATTCCACGTTAAGGCAGAACATTTAGGCAAAGATGAGTGGCGAACACGTTACGTGCAGTCGGAAAGAACCATTAAGGTGAATCTTGACCATCCACAAATTGCGGCAGCGTATAAAGAAGACGTTGATGATCCAGTTTTCAAAAGGTTATTTTACGAAGTTGCTTTCTTTGAGTATGTTAATGCCCTAATGTTTGAACGCGTGTTGTCCAACGAGTATTTTCCTGACTTTACTGACTTTCTGCAGGAAATTGGGCGTCAAATGAACGAGATAGCAACCCAGTCAGCATTTTTGTATGCTGCCTAGGGTAGAGAATGAAGCATGTTACAGGCAGCAATACAAATGCAAGCACCTTGTCACGAAGCAGACGATATCAATGAAGTCCCTATTTCGGAGCTTGATATATCACCTGCGTTGATAAAAAGGTTAAATAGCCTGGGAATAAATACGATTGGTGATTTACTGAAAAAAGACCCACGCTCGCTTGTTACCTTGCCCGGGCTAGGGTGGACCTCGGTTAAAAAGATAGAAGAGGCATTAGACGAGTTTGCTGGCCTGAAACTTCCGAAAAAAGCTGTTGTTGATTCAAAGCCAGAAAAGCCGCCTATTGCATCAGGCAGCAACCTTGCCCTTCTAAGACCAGTAGAAGATTTAAAGCTTTCAGTCAGGGCCTTGAATGTAGTTAAACCCATCAAAAAGCAACAATTCCATCACGAGCTTGACCTAGGCGACCTTTCGGGCGGGTACATCGCACCTGAAGATAATATCAACTTGATCGGCGAATTGGTTCAACTGAAAGAGCAAGACCTCTATCACAGGCAAAGTTGTGGTAAGAAGACTGTTCAAGAACTGAAAGATGCGCTGAAACGCTTCGGTTTATCCTTTGGTATGAAGATTACCGATTGGAACCAAGAAACGGTTTCTGGGCTACGTGAGAAAAACAGAGAGAAAATTAGGTCTACACGCAAGCAGGAGCTAGCTGCTGAATATGAAAAACTACTCCAGAATGAAGACAATACTGTAGAAGGTGAATTAGCAGCACTGCTAAAACTCTTCATGTTCAAGAATAAACGCTACGAAGAAACCTGGTATCAATTCTGGGGATGGGATGGAAAAGGAAAGAAGACTCTCGAAGAGGTAGGGCAAATACACGGCGTTACACGGGAGAGAATACGGCAAATTATTGAGAGACACCAAGTAAAGCTACAGAGAACCGTATTACCTATCCTACCAAGAACTAAGAAAGTAGATGAGGCATTCGCTTATATATCCAAACATACCTTGCATACAAAAGACCAGGTGGAAAAAGGCTTAGTAAGCGCAGGCATCACTAGGGATATCTTCGATGTAACGGCCTTTCTTGGGTTAGCGGAGTTTCTGGACAAGAAGGTGACATGGGATGTTGCAAAAGTTAACGGCAAAGAGTTTGTCGTTACGCCTAAAGAGCGAAAAGCTGCTAAGACGATCCTATCCTATGCTAAGCGTTTAGTATCACACTACGGCTTTACCACCCTGGAAGAGCTTTCATCCCGGATAGCCGAAGAGAAACTTGGCCAGTATAGTGAGGACAAAATCCGCGAGCTTCTAACGCTTTTGGACGCACCTTATTGGCTCGATGAAGAGCAAACCACACTCTTCATACGCACTTCAAGAAACCGGTTGTTCACTGGTATTACAAAGATGTTAGCTGCTTGTGGCCCCCTTAATGTTACGAAGATCAAGGAAGGGTTACGGCGTCACACGCGAATCCTGAGAGTTCCAAGCGCGGATGTGTTGCTGGCATTTTGCAAGCTACACGATATTTTCCACGTAGAGGGGCATGTGATTCACCTTGACCAGAACGTCAGGTCGGAGAATGTGCTATCCAAAACAGAACAAGACTTCATCAGGGTTTTCAACACGCATGGTAAAATCCAAGCATACGAGGAAATCAGGGAACACTGCCTTAAGGATGGCATAAACGAACACACTTTCGAGGTTTATCTTTCTGGCTCCAGTATCGTAGACCGGGTGGCTCCAGGTATTTACGCCCTAAGAGGAACCGAGGCCGACCCGTTCAGGATAGGAAGTCTGACCAGGCAATACCGCGCTCCTACTCCTTCCAGTGACCAGAACGAGGTAGGTTGGACGACAACCGGTAAACTGTGGGCTATATGCTCAGCAACTCCCCCGATTTTGCGAACAGGCATAACACCTTTGCCAAAAGCAGCCAGCCAACACCTGGATGGGGAATATTCCCTCGTCGCCCTAAATGGTGAAGAATTTGGCGTACTCAAAACGGGCAAAAGTTCTGTTTGGTCGCTCAAGAAAGCTCTGCGGGCAAAGGGGGCAGAATACAACGACCAATTCATACTGGTATTCGACTTGACTGGGAAAACTGCAATTATCGAGGTAGGTGATTCCGAGATTCTGGATCGTGCGAAGGAAGGCAAGTTCTTACAAGTTGATGAAGAACTAGATGACGAGGCAGATGACGAAGAGCTAGAGGAGCTTGAAAACTAGGAAAATGGCGGTCCCGAGGCGATTCGAACGCCTGACCCCCGCCTTCGGAGGGCGGTACTCTATCCAGCTGAGCTACGGGACCGTGATAACTATTTTCCACTATCTTCCAGCGACCTAACTGTAGACGCTGTGTAGACGTGGGTGTTTCTAACCTATCTCTTACCTTCTTCCAATCTCCTTTTCCGACTTTGCTCCAACCACTCAAAACCTAAGCTCTTCGCGGTTTCTGGCTAGTCCCGGTGTTTTCTCTTCCTGTTCCGTTGCTTTGCCTCTGAACGCAACCTTCGGAGGGCGACACTCTATCCAGTTGAGCTACGAATCCATGATAACTGTTTATAGTGTTTATAGGTAGTTAGTGGGTGAACAGAAAGGTAAAATTCATATTGCGCATTTGATAACTGTCAGTCCACGAACTTGTCTTTTTTCATCTCTTTATCCTCGACAAGTTCGTTACGAATCAGGAATATAATTATTGCAATAGCACCGATAATCCCCAAGGTGATTATAATCTTCCAGAAATATTTGGTATCAACAATACCGAACCATATTTGGTCCAGCACAAGCAGAGCAGCTACAATAACTATGGTAACGAAGAATGTAAAAAGTGGTTTCATTGTCTCTCACGTTCAAGTAGTACTACATAAGCCTCCCGGCGGAATAGCAGCATAAGGCGCTGCTGATCTTTTTCCATAGTCACCACGCGCCAGCCTTCCTGCGCATTACTGTTCAGAAATTCGGAAAAGCGTACCGGATTTATTTTTGACGCCCCCAGAAATAGTGAACCTAATGCACCTTCACGATATACTACGGCTTTATATTCTTTCATTGTTATTCTCCCGCTGGTAGAAAAATGGCCAGTATCCTCGTCCTACAATAAATTTTTGATAAACTCAACCAACTCATTCTTATCAGGTTTGTAGTCCTTTTCTATCCAGTATTTCTCAGCCTTTTCAAGTAGTCTGCCGACTTCTTCGCCCTCTTTTACACCAAGTGCTAATATATCATCACCGCCCAGGGGAAATTGCGGGATTTCATACTCCTCCACAAATTCAAGCATTTCCCTGTGAGCCTTGGTATCAGCAAAACCATATATCGAATATGACATCATCACCATATCGCGGAATCGCTCCTTGCCATACCGGTAAATAAGCTCCTGCTGTTTCTTCCTGTCGCAGTTCATATCAATAGCATTCTTGTTATCCGTTGCAAATATCAACCGCTCCTTCTCCTTATTGGACAATTTCCAGCGTTCAATAAGCCCATTGCGCTGTCTTTTCTTCGCATGAATTATCAGCCCCGCAAGACGCAATAATGGCGATGGTGTCAGGTTGTTCTGCTTCTCAAACTTCACTATATTCTCAAGGAAAAACGGCAGAAAACGCAGAGGGTATTTGGCAGAGCGGCGCAACACATTAAGCTCATCCATAATATTCACAACATACACAACATCCGGTGAAATAAGGATTTTAAACATCTCTTCCTTTATTCTCTCACCGGAAAGCTTACGCAGTCCCTCCACATTTTTTGCAATAATTTCGGCAATTTCCTCGGGGATTTCATTCTCCCTACCATAATATGAGTGAAAGCGGAAATAGCGCAGAATACGCAGATAGTCTTCCTTTATCCGTTGCTTTGGATCACCGACAAACCGTACCACCCCGTGAGCCAAATCCTTCATACCGTCAAAATAATCATATACTACACGGTTTTTATCTATTGAAATGGCATTGAAGGTAAAGTCGCGGCGGGCAGCATCTTCTTTCCAGTCATAGGTGAACTCAACTTTGGCATGACGACCGTAAGTCTCAACATCACGGCGCAAGGTGGTTATTTCAAAAAGCTTATGGTTGACTATAGCGGTTATCGTACCGTGGTCGATTCCGGTAGGGACAGCCTTTATTTCAGCTTTTTCCAGGAGCTTGATAAGCTTTTCCGGCTTGTGGATGGTAGCAATATCAATATCCTTGACCTCCTTGCCAAGCAGTGCATCCCGTACACATCCACCGATAAACCGCGCCTGCGCTTCATTATCTCCATCATGCAGCACATCCATAACCCGTACAGTCTCCACCGCACTCATCCACTCCTGCTGCTTTATTTTGGGTTTCATTGCCTGTTTTTTATAGTCGGTTGCTATATTAAAGGTATTTCAATAAAAATCAATGGGCGGGTAGCATGTTAGAAGTTCAGGCAAATTGTAAAACATTTTGGACTTACTTGGATTGTCTAGGATAGAGATTTGGAGCGGGCGAAGAGATTCGAACTCTCGACATTTACCTTGGCAAGGTAACGCTCTACCCCTGAGCTACGCCCGCTTACAGCGATTTTGATGGGTTGATATTAGGGTATTATATCTTCCCAAAAAATTACTTCTACGAATCCTTTTTTAAAGGTGGGATTCAAACCTTGGCAAGGTAACGCCTTACCACTGAACTATGCTTAGATTCACTATCACAGTTTTCTAAAAGAAAACATTATCATATATCGATATTATAGCATCAGTAGCTAGTGGGCTGTGCTGTCTTTGTCTTTAAAAATGAAAGACTTCACGCAATATTTTTCGTTAAGATAACTAATACCTAACATGAAAGCCTGCATAAGGATAATCAAGCATTTCCAAAGTGTCAAAGTCTAAATCATTTTTTTGAAGATATATGAAAATTTTTACTCACACAGATCACATGCAGCACTAATACGACCTAAAGCTTCATCGAGTGCCTTGTCGGAAGTAGCATAGGAAGTACGGAAGAAACCTTCAGCACCGAACGCTATGCCGGGGACAACCGCCACCAGTGCCGACTCCAGCAGATATGTGGCCAGGTCATTACCATTTTCTATAACCTTACCGTCCGGGGTTTTGCACCCGAATAAATCCTTGCATTCGGGGAATACATAAAATGCTCCTTCCGGCTTGTTGCAACTGATTCCCTCAATATCACTGAGCCTGTCCACCACCATATCCCGCCTGCGCCGGAATGCATCATTACGCTCGGCCAGAAAATCCTGCGAACCGTTCAGGGCTTCCACCGCCGCCGCCTGACTGATAGAGCAGGGATTGGAGGTGCTTTGTGATTGAATCTTGGCTATCGCCTTTATTATCTCCTCCGGCCCGCCGGCATAGCCGATTCGCCAGCCGGTCATCGCATATGCCTTGGAGACCCCGTTGACAGTCAATGTGCGGGGGTAAAGCTTAGGCTCCACCTGTGCGGGGGTACAGAATTCAAACCCGTCATAAACAATATGCTCATACATATCATCCGGCATTATATATATATCGGGAAATTCCAGCAGTACATCGGTGATTTTCTGCATTTCCTCCCGATTATAAGCCGCTCCGGTAGGGTTGCTCGGGGAGTTGAGGATAAGCCATTTGGTTTTGCCGGTTATCGCCGCACGCAAATCTTCCGGTTGTAGTTTGAAATTATGCTCCGCCCTGCATTCGACAATAACCGGGCTGCCGCCGGCCAGAACCACCATATCAGGGTAGGAAACCCAGTAAGGCGCAGGGATAATCACCTCATCACCGGGATTAAGCGTCGCCATCAGCGCATTATATAGCACCTGCTTGCCACCGGTGCCGACCGTAATCTGTGAAGGCCTGTATTCCAGGCCGTTCTCACGGGAAAACTTGTTACATATCGCCTGCTTCAGCTCGGGAGTGCCGTCAACGGCGGTATATTTGGTTTCACCATTATTGATAGCCTCTATGGCGGCCTGCTTCACATGGTCGGGCGTATCGAAATCCGGTTCACCCGCGCCAAGCCCGATTACATCCTTCCCCGCAGCTCTAAGCTCCTTGGCCTTGGTAGTCACCGCAATCGTAGGCGACGGTTTAATTTTCGCCAGTCTGTTAGATATTAAAGTCACTTTTTGAATCCTTACAATGGCAATTTACAAACTTTTCTCTACCACTGTAAATACCTTTATGATAAATTTTTCAATTAGGGATATTTTCGCTTTTTTGTTTGCAGTTTAAGGTTATACTGTGTGATAAGTGTAATTTATACCAACATAATTAGAATATTACAGTGGGAACAAAGCTTTAGAGGGTTTCTTTAAATCTGCTAGCATGTGACGAAAATGGCTGTTTTCGAGAACCGTAGCGTTTAAAGGATACATGCGCACTGGAAGTACAGAAAAAAGGGCATTTGAGTCCATGCTAGTAGAGTTTTATAAGATCCCCTCTTAGTATACTACTTCTTCAATAAACTAAACCATACCTTTTGCTTAGCTATATTCATTTTGTAGATATTCTAGTTTGCTTATTTTGCTAAATGAAAAGTAGTGCACAAAAAACACCTCCCCTTCCTGTTACAGCTACACAATCGGTAAGAACCGATATATGCCTGATACTGGAGGGGACATATCCTTATGTTTCGGGCGGGGTGTCGACCTGGACGCATGAATTACTGCAGGCGCATAGTGACCTTTCATTTCATCTGGTATGTATCCTGCCTCCCGATGACAAAATGAAACGCTGTTATGATGTGCCGGATAATGTAAAATCTGTACAGCATATATTCCTGCAGAAAGTTCCTGAAGGTGCGCGTTTTCTCCCGTCACAAAAACGCCGCCTGCTGTTCAGTATATTGGAAGAACCACTTAGGGACTTGTATGAATCTCCCTCACTGGAACATCTGGAACAATTGCTGGAGATACTGCAAAGCCCCGAATTCCCGCCGCTTGGCAGCAATATATTACTGGATTCGCATGATGCATGGGAGATGCTGGAGCATATGTACCGTACATCCATGCCGGATAGCTGTTTTCTGGATTATTTCTGGTCGTGGCGGGCACTGTTCAGCGGTATTTACTCGGTTATGCTGGCCGAGATGCCACAGGCGAAGATGTACCACACGCTTTGCACCGGCTATGCCGGCCTTATGCTGGCCAGGGCAAAGATAGAAACCGGCCGGCCATGTATTATCACTGAACACGGGATTTATACCAATGAGCGGCGGATCGAGATTTCCTCGGCCGACTGGCTGGACAACCCGCAGGCACAGAATCTAAATGTAATAGCGGGCAGGCAGCGTCAGAAGAATCTGCGCAGTTTCTGGATTGATACTTTCGTCGGGTTTTCCCGCATGTGCTATCAGAGCTGCATCCGCACCATTACCCTGTATGAAGGCAACAAGGAGTTCCAGGTTGAGGACGGGGCGGATGAAAACAAGATTGTCGTTATCCCCAACGGTATAGATTATGAGCATTTTTCTTCCATTGAGCGCATAGAGCATAAAATCCCGACTTTTGCCTTAATCGGGCGGGTAGTACCGATCAAGGATATCAAGACTTATATCAAGGCGTGCAGGATTCTTGCTGATATGATGCCGGAATTTCGGGCATATGTTATGGGACCTGGTGATGAAGATGAGGAATATTACGATGAATGTGTTAAGATGGTGGAAAATATGGGGTTGAAAAACAAGGTAGTTTTCACCGGCAAGGTTAATCTGAAGGATTACCTGGGAGGGATTGATGTACAGGTACTAACCAGTATCAGTGAAGCGCAGCCACTTGTTATACTGGAAGCGGGAGCAGCGGGGATACCGTCGGTTACAACCGATGTAGGCGCTTGCAGGGAGATGATTTACGGGCGCAGTGATGAGGAACCGCAATTGCATCCGGGCGGGGAGGTGTGCCCGCTATCCAATCCGCGGGCGATAGCCAATGCGGTACATCGCCTGCTAACCGACAGGGATTATTATGATAAATGCAGTGAGGCAATGCAGGAGCGGGTCAAAACATATTATAACAAAAAAGACCTCCAACGCTCATACCATGATTTGTACGATATATTTTCAAATATCAATGAGAGAGCATAAGACTTCGCAACACTTTTTTGTTCCTCACATAAAGCAGCATGGTGTATACGCCCATTGCGGCGGCAAGGTGTTTTAGTGTGTGACCGCTTACCATATCGCCAAGCACGCCAAATACCGCCCCGTCAAAATGTTCAAGCAGTTTTGCCAGAGCATACCATACAAGCGTATAACCAAGATATTCTATACCGCTATAGCGAGCGGGAAATAACCATAACATTAACGGAATCAGTAATAGCGGAAGAAACTGCACCAGCGCATATGGCCGCAAATCCCCCCGCCCCAGGGATTCGGTATAATCCCAGTATAATACACTGCCTATACCTGCAATCAGCAATACAGGAAACAAAACGAACCCCACCCTTTCCCCGATACGCTCCATGATAACCAGTGAAAAGAATGACATAAATGCAATTGTCATCGGTATCCTGTCCCAAACCAGAGTGTTATTATTCGGATCAAGATGATAGTAACCTGAACCAAACCCTACCAGGGTTGCTCCAAGAAAAAATACCTTCCATAGCAACCGTTCGCCCTGCATTGTAAAATGAGCATTGTCCTTACATTTACTACAAAGATAATGTAATCCCATCAGGCCAAAAATTATGAATGGAATATTACTTACAACATCACCAAAATTGGGAATCCCAAAAAATGGCCTTTTATCTACAAAATTATGATATTCAATATCCTGCGCTATCGGGGATATGCTGGACATTATGACTATTGCAGCTACGGAGACTGCAACAGTAATGCCTATAGCAGACTTGTTCATCAGTGATCCTGTAATTTTATCTCTATAGGGCCTTCGGCGCGGCCATGGATGAACTGGTCGACATAAGGATTGCCACTATCGTCAATATCGTCCTTGCCGCCATTCCAGATTATCCTGCCCTGATAGATCATAGCATATTTATCGGCAATCTTGCGGGCGGAGTGCATATCATGGGTGATGGTAATCGTGGTAGCACCAAGCTCATTGGAACATTTGATAATCAGGTCATTGATAACATCGGCCATGATAGGGTCAAGGCCGGTTGTAGGTTCGTCGAAGAATATAATCTCGGGATTGGTAGCAATTGCACGGGCGAGTGATACCCGCTTCTGCATGCCACCGGAAAGGTCGGAGCTGTATAAATCGCCGACATCCGCACCCAAGCCAACCGATTTCAGCTTCTGTATCGCAATCTCATGCGCCTTGTCACGCTCCATTCCCTCCGATTCAATCAGCCCGAAGGCCACATTCTCCCATATAGGAAGGCTGTCAAACAGTGCCCCGCCCTGGAACAGATAGCCGAATTTATGCATTATCTCCTGACGCTCACCCGCCCGCATTTTTGCGGTTTCCTCCCCGTCTATTTTAATACTCCCCTTGTTCGGTTTCATCAGGCCGATAATATTTTTAAGCAACACCGACTTGCCGCTTCCGGACCCACCGATAACCACCAGAGCTTCGCCCTTACCCACAGTAATATCCACCCCGCGCAACACATGTTTGTTGCCGAAGGATTTATAAAGGTCATTTACTTCTATTTTCGGGTTGGTCATTCTTTATTCCGAAGTAAAATTACGTACTGTCACCCCGGACGCATATTTTCTCTGAATCTACTGATTCAGTCAGAAAATAGCGTTCTCGGGGTTATTACATAACCACGTACTGTTACTTATAACCCCGAGAATGGTGGTTTCTTGACGAAATCAAAGATTTCGAGAAACCATCCATCCGGGGTGACAGCGGTTGTGCTTTCCCTCAATTCAAGTTGCAAAAAACAGCTCTGTTATCAAATAGTTAGAGCAAAGTATTAATATAGAGGCGCTTACTACTGCGTTAATCGTGGCTTGTCCAACTCCCTGTGCGCCGCCCCTGGAATGAAAACCGTGATAACAGCCCATCAGGGATATAAGAAAACCGAACACCGATGCTTTCACCAGCCCTGATATAACATCCTTGGCCTCCAGAAAATCAAATGTGCTTTGCAGGTAAGTACCCGGCGCAAAGCCCAGCTTGTGTATTCCCACCAGATAGCCACCATATACGCCGATTATATCCGCTACCAGTACCAGCATCGGCAGGGTGATTATCCCCGCTATAAGCCGTGGTGCTATCAGGTATTTGAACGGGTTTGTCGACAGGGTTGTCAGTGCGTCTATCTGCTCGGTGACACGCATGGTACCGATTTCCGCCGCCATGGAAGCGCCGACCCGTCCGGCTACCATCAATCCAGCCAACACTGGTCCCAGTTCACGGGTGATGGAAATAACCACAACCGATGCTATTGAACTTTCGGCGTTAAAGCGGGAAAAGCCCGTATAGCTTTGCAAAGCCAGTACCATACCGGTAAATATGGCGGTCAACCCCACTACAGGCAGGGAATAATAGCCGATAACCATCATCTGTTTGACAATCGCACGGGTATAATAGCGTGGGAACAGAGCCGACCATACGCTACTTCCCGTGAAGACTGATAGCCTTCCCGTAGCCTCAAGAAATCTCAGGAAAAACCTGCCGAGTGGAGCCAGAAAATTCATATTCTTATCTGCTTTTTATGTAGAAATCAGAAACGACTTTATATAACCCACCTGAACTTTTCGCAATCTTATATTTTGTATAGGCATCCTCCCCCGCTTGCGGGGGAGGCAAGAAATCTCGAAATCCATGTCCTCCGTAGCTTTAGCGTAGGAGGATTGATTTCGCAAGATTTCTGGTGGGGGAATACCAATAGATAACGGCTAATGGCCACCACCTCAGTATTCCCTCCCCGGAAATCTGGCAATCATAGATTGCTCAGATTTTCTCCCCTCCCGCAAGCGGGAGGGGGGAGCTCTAGTCCCGCCATCCAGTCATGGTAATAACCTCAAAAGTAGCGGGGATTAAACCTTCATCATTGGCAAAAGTTTTATGATATTGCTCGTTAGTTTTAGTGAATAATTCCCTGGGTGGGATGGATTTATTACGCTTTACCAGGGCATTAGTCTCACCCATACCTCGCAAGTCATGCATCAATGCAAAGGCATCCTTATACATAACCGTTATTTTATCGGTATCTGCTACGGGCAACGAAAAACCCGCCCTTTGCAGTAAAGCACCTGCATCCTTAACCTCAACAAAAGGTGAAATTCGAGGGCTCACCCCGCCAGTCAGCGTACTTTCCGCCTCCTGTAAGGCATAGCGCAATTCATGCAAAGTGTTTCCCCCAAACATAGTGGCTACAAACAACCCGCCTTTCCTGAGTGTGTTGCGTATTTGAATCAGACAGCCAGGCAAATCATTCACCCAGTGCAGACTGAGATTGCTTAATATAAGGTCAAAGCTTTCAGGGGAGAATGGTAGGTATTCTTCATCACAAGTGACAGAGTTCGGTGTTCGGTGTTCGGTGTTCGGGATATTATTGATGTAGTTTTCGGAAATATCGCTGAGTGTAATTTGTTCAATCCCTGCCTTTCCCTGCATTAACCCTGATAAATAACCATTCCTGCACCCCAACTCCAGCATTGCAGGAAATTCACGGTTAATTTCACCATCCGTAAACTTCTCCGCAATTCGCTGCGCCACTTCTTTTATCAGAAAATCATGGTTATCTGTATTTCTGCTGGAATTATCACGGTGTATCTTTGCAAGATTGCGGTCGAAAATTTGTATATCGGCTGGCATAGAAAGGAGGCAGGCTTGTCATTCCAATATCAGATGATAGACTATGAATAATGAAAAACTTATCATTACCCTCTCTCTATCATCTATAATCCATCATCTATTATCTGGATCCCGAAACAAGTTCGGGATGACAAAAAACTAAAATTCACGCCACGATAGACCAGTTACAATATGCGTGACCGTACCGTTAGCCTTACCAAACGGAAGCATACAGCTACGATATTTCACTATCTTACTTTTCTGATTAATGAACTGTCCCTGCTCAACCACAATCTGCTTTCCGTCAACGCAATTATCAATTTTCGTCACAATGGTACCACCTGGTACGTCATGCATTTTTGATGACATTCTGTCTCCGGCAGGGTTTTTACCATAAGCATTGACTATGGATTCTCCTACATATTCATATACATAATTCTTGACCCCGCCCCGTTCGTCCACATCCACTACAAAACAATGGCTCCATATGTCCGCAATCGCAGAATTGTTGAATTTCTGAAACGGAGGTAGTTCATTGTCTCCTTTTAACCGTTCCCAATACCCTGTCATCCTGTCTATTAAACGCTTTTCCGGTACAAATTTCTCACGCATATAAAAAATCCTTTATTTATAATAAGCAAATATTTGCATAATCTGCAATAACTGGTAGATAACTGCATAACATCTCACCAACCATATTGAAAGGAGAATATTATGGGCAGCAATGCGATAAAGGAAGTGACAGGAGATTACAAGGTAGCGGATATCAGTCTGGCGGAGTCGGGGCGCAAGGCGATTTCCATAGCCGAAACCGAAATGCCTGGGTTGATGGCAATTCGTGAGGAATATGGCGATAGCAAGCCGCTTGAGGGTGCCAATATTATTGGTTGTCTGCATATGACGGTTGAGACTGCTGTACTGATTGAAACGCTGGTACATCTTGGTGCCGATATACGCTGGAGTTCATGTAATATATTTTCAACGCAGGATAATGCGGCAGCGGCGATTGCGGCTGCGGGTATTCCTGTATTTGCCTGGAAGGGTGAGACTGAAGAAGAGTATGACTGGTGTATTGAGCAGACAATTATAGCCGATGGCTGGGAGCCAAATATGCTGCTGGATGACGGAGGTGATTTGACCCGTATGATGCATGAGAAATACCCTGAAATGCTTGCGAATGTTAAGGGTGTTTCGGAGGAGACTACCACAGGGGTGTTGCGCCTGCGCCAGATGGAGGAAGCGGGTAAGCTGCTGGTACCTGCGATAAATGTCAACGATTCGGTTACCAAGTCGAAATTTGATAATTTGTATGGTTGTCGGGAAAGCCTGCTGGATGGAATAAAACGGGCTACCGATGTTATGGTTGCCGGCAAGGTGGCTGTAGTAGCGGGCTATGGTGATGTTGGCAAGGGTTCGGCTGCGGCGCTCAAGGGACAGGGTGCTCGGGTGTTGATTACCGAGATCGACCCGATAAATGCACTACAGGCTGCGATGGAGGGTTATGAAGTGGTGACCATGGAGGAAGCCGCACCTGTAGGTGATATTTTCGTAACCACTACGGGTAACAAGGATATCATCACTATAGAGCATATGCGGGAGATGAAGGACCGTGCGATTGTCAGCAATATCGGGCATTTCGACAATGAAATACAGGTATCTGCGCTGGAAAATATGAAATGGACGGAGATCAAGCCGCAGGTTGACGAGATAGAGTTTCCTGATGGTAAACGGTTGATATTGCTGGCCAAGGGCAGGCTGGTAAATCTGGGATGTGCGACTGGCCATCCTGCATTTGTTATGAGTGCATCCTTTTCCAACCAGGTTATGGCGCAGATAGAATTATGGCAGAATAGCGATAAATATGAGAACAAGGTTTATACCCTACCGAAGCAGCTTGATGAGAAAGTGGCAAGGCTGCATCTGAAGAAAATCGGGGCGAACCTGACCAGATTGACTCCTGATCAGGCGGAATATATCGGCGTGGATGTAGAGGGGCCGTATAAGCCTGATAGTTACAGGTATTAGGTACAGTTTGTGAATGATGACGTGTACACACCTCCCCCGCTTGCGGGGGAGGCAAGAAATTCTAGAAATCTTTGATTTCAGAATTTCTGGTGGGGGAATGCCAATAGCTAACGGCTAATAGCCAACAGCCACTACCTCAGTATTCCCTCCCCAGAAATCTGGCAATCATAGATTGCTCGGATTTCTTACCCCTCCCGCAAGCGGGAGGGGATTTATGCCAAGCGAATATGCAAGAGAGCACGATAAATATAATGGCGTTTATTATTGCAGCGGCGGCGATAGCGTTTCTGCTGCTGCGTAATATGCGTTTGCGCAAAAAAGTTACCGAATTTAAGAGCAAACTGCAATCCACACCAAAACTTATTTCCTACAGTCAGGAATCGGTAGAAAAAACAGACACAACGACCCCCAGTGAATCTGCATATACCTCACAAGGCCGCAATTCACTGCTGGAGGAAATCCCTATAGCTATGGCAATTTTCAGCCAGAACACCACGCTGAAATATGCCAATAATGAATTTGCTGCAATGTGGGGTCTGGACGAAAGCTACCTGTCGCAAAATCCTGAATATGGTGATTTGCTTGAAAATTTACGTCAGGAGCGCAAGCTTCCCGAACAGTCGGATTTCCGCCAGTTTAAGCAGGATAACCTGGATATGTTTGGCAATCCTCCTCCCATGCAGAAACACGAGGATTCCTATTACCTGCCCGACGGCAGGGTTATACATCTCAACGTAACCCGACATGGCGGGGAATTCCTGTTCTGCTATGAGGATATAACCGAAAAGGTTGGTCTGAAGTCATCGTATAACACTCTGCGTTCTGTCAACAAATCAACAATTGACAATCTTTCCGAGGGGGTGGTTGTGTTCGGCGAGGATGGCAGGGTAAAGCTGACCAATCCATCCTATATAAAGATGTGGAACCTGTCGCAGGATTTACTGGATATATCAGCTACTCCCCCGCACATCAATGACCTGCTGGAGGAAACCAGCTTCCTTTATGAACACCCCGATGACTGGGAGTCTTTAAAACAGGAAATTATTGAATTATCCCACAAGCGTACCCCGTCCAGCCAGACGCTCAAGCGTTCCGACGGCTCTGTGCTGGAGTGGAGTTGCGTACCGCTTCCCGATGGCGCAACCCTTATGACTTATAATGACATAACCGATTCCTATCGCGCCGAGGAATCCCTGCGTGCCGAGAAGGATATACTGGAAGAGGTAGGCAAGCTGAAAACCTCATTCCTCACCAATATTTCATATGAGTTGCGCTCACCACTGACTTCAATAAAAGGCTTCACTGAAATGCTGATGAAGCAATATTATGGTGAGCTTGAAGATAAACAGCGGGAATATGTGGAGAGCATATATGAATCCTCGGAAACCCTGGCCAGGCTGATAGATTCCATACTTGATGTGGCTTCACTTGATGCAGGGCGTGCACGGCTGGATATGGATGAGTTCGATGTACAGGATATGCTTTCCTCCATTGCATCGCATGTGAAGATAAACAGTTCGGTTGGGCGCAGGGCGGAGAAAGATTCTGATATAAATATAAAGCTTGATTGTGAGAAGAATGCCGGCCGTGCTTACGGTGACCGCAAGCGCCTGGAATCCGCCTTGGCCAATATGATTGAGGGTAGTATGTCGGGTGAGAATCAGGAAATATTGCTGTTAGCAAGCGTAACGGGTGATAATGTGGTTTGTATCACTATGCAGAACAAATCACCCATACACAGGGTTTCGATGAATAACACCGAAACCAACATCGCCTTCACCATTGCGAAGGATATCGTTAAGATGAATAATGGTATTCTGAGCGTGAATAATAATGAAACGGATGGACTAACTATTTCCTGCATGATTCCCAGAAAACGAGACGCAGTCGTAAACGCCCCTGTTCCTCTAAAGCGCAAGGGTGGGGTTGTATAGGGGCCTAATTATATAATCACTTTATCTTTCTGGTGGGAATAAATCCGTAATATCGCATTTTAGCCTTTTACAGATTTGTTCGAGCGTATCAAGTCCGACATTTTCTTCCATTTCAATACGGTGCAGCGTAGATTTTGCAATACCAAGCTTTCTGGCAAAATCTCGTAAAGTGCTCTTCCCTCGCAGTTTTCGTATTTTTCCAGCTAACCGCTTGCGTATCCGTCCCATATATGATGCGTACAAGAAGCTCTGTCCAATATGTTGGACAAATGCAAGAAAAAGAAAAATTGTTAAAAGTAGGGAACTCATGTGAACCAGCAAAAAAACATAAGCGGAAAGCGTATCAGGCAGGCAAGACTAAAACTGGGACTTGCACAGGCAGAATTACGTTATGAATTACTGGCGAAGCAGGGGATTATAATGCCCAGGAGGGTACTATCCAGAATTGAACAGGGAGAAAGACCCGTATGGTATCCGGAACTACAGGCATTTGCTGAAGTGTTGAATGTATCGCCGGAATGGATATTAGGTTGTGAGTAGACACAATAACAGTGCCCAAGCCATGTCAACGCCAAGACTTCATACTCATTATGCTCATACTATAAAAGTTATTCACAGGCGGTAAAGTATATCAATTACTCAAATGAGTTTTGTAGAATAAACTCCCTGACCTTATCTGTATTGTTGGGAAGGGTTGTGTATCTTTCCTCACTCTGCATGAGGTTGACAAGGTGAGCGGGTAGTTCAGGGGTGATACCCAGCGTTTCCTGCGCTACATCGGGGAATTTGGCCGGATGGGCGGTGGCCAACACCACCGTGTTTTCACCCATCATGCGCGGATATGCGTTTGAATCCGGGTTATTTTCATCGGGCTTGTGAATTGCATTAGAGGCGAAAACTCCGGTTGCGGTATGCGGGTCAAGCAGATAGCCGGTTTCATTATATGTTTCCTTGATAATTGTACGTATATCATTGTCGTCAGCCGTATAGCTGTCGAAAATCTCCTGCGCCTTTTCCAGAATATCAGGTGCAACCGAAAGCTTGCCGGAACTGTTGAAATTTTCCATTAACTCCGCCACTTTTGCACCATTCCGCCCGTGCAAATCAAACAGCAAGCGCTCGAAATTACTCGAAATCTGGATATCCATACTTGGAGAGAGTGTGGGAGTAACAGTGGTTTTGCTGTAATCATTAGATTTAAAAAAACGATGCAGAATATCATTTTTATTGGTCGCAACGATGAGTTTTCTAATCGGCAACCCCATTTTATGCGCCATATATCCGGCGTAAATATCACCGAAATTGCCGGTGGGTACGGAAAAAATCTGCTCTCCATGAGGCGAGTTGAGTTGTAGACCGGCATAAAAATAATAGACAATCTGCGCCATAATCCGCGCCCAGTTGATGGAATTAACCGCAACCAGAGGCTTGCCTGCAAAATTGCCCTCACGGAATAACTGCTTTACCATCGACTGGCATCCATCGAAATCGGTTTCCATAGCAATATTATGGATATTATCAGCCAGTACGGTTGTCATCTGGCGGCGCTGGACGTCACTAACCCGACCGGCCGGATGCAGCATGAATAGCTGAACATGCTTGCAATTATGGCATCCTTCAATTGCCGCCGAGCCGGTGTCTCCAGAGGTTGCACCGATAATGATAACATCCTGTTTACGACGTTCCAGTATATAATCCAGCAGGTTACCAAGAAATTGTAATGCAAAATCTTTAAAAGCCAGTGTAGGCCCATGAAATAGTTCAAGAATATACTCCTTACTATATAATTTGTGAAGCGGTGCGATGTCGGGAGTCCGGAATGTTGCGTAGCTCTGATGTATCAACTCACGCAAATCATCGGCAGGAATTTCATCGCCAATGAAGGGTGACATTACCTTCTCGGCAATTTCCTGGTAAGCCAGACCACGCCAGGATTCTATCTCTTCCGCTGAAAACTGTGGCACATTCTCCGGCACATACAGCCCGCCATCGGCAGCCAGCCCACTTGTAACCACCTGCTCGAAATTCAAAACCGGCGCATCGCCTCTGGTACTGATGTATTTCATGTCTTATTTTTGTCATTCCAGACGTTAGACGAGTAGGAAATCGTAGGTTTCCGTATAGGATCTTACGATACGGAATCCAGTTGGAGGATGATGGATGATAGATTATGGATGATGGAAGTTTTACCATTACCTCCTCTCTATCATCTATAATCCATCATTTATCATCTACTTCTGGGACGACAACTCATTTTGACCTACGAATATAAATAAAATACATCACAACTATTATAAGAGCAAGGGAGTACCAGGTTATCGCATATTCCAGATGGTCGTTACGGATGTTTATTTTGTCGCTAAGCAGAATTGTAGGGAAAGCGTCTGAAGAATCTTCGGGGCCAGTCTGACGTATCAAGACCGGTGAAACTTCAAGGCTGCCGGTGTTTTTAATATAACCGGCCATTTGTTCGGCATCTTCCCACAACCAGATATTCTTCTCCGGCTGGTTCTGCGGCAGGAACCTCCAAGGCTTACGGTGAGGAGGCATTATGAGTCCTTCAACCATGGTAGGCTCAGAGTCGGATTGTGTTTTCAACTCACTATCCTCCGGCAACCAGCCACGGTTTACCAGCACAATCTGACCAGTTTCAAGCTGTAGAGGGGTGATGATATGGGTGCCTACTTTTTTACCGTGATATTTGCCGATAAGCTCTATCTGCTGCTTGTGAAGCAGAAGTCCGGACAGCTTGACTTTCCTGAATTCAAATTCCGAGGACAATTGCGGCGGCTTAGTACCAAACTCTTCGATTTCCCTATGAATCTTGCCACCAACAACACTGATATCCCACTCATCCTTGCCAATCATGACAATCGGTTCCATCGCCATATTGGTTTCTACCTTTTCAATCAGTGCAGCCTTCCACTGCAACCTCTTGACCTGCCACGTACCAAGCGTCACCAACAACACAAAAGTTGCTGCACAAAACACCGTAAACCAAAAATTGTCGCGTATATTTTGAATAAAGGTCATCTGCTTATCCATTTTATAGCGAACTATCACAAATCATCAACTTAATTGACAATATATCGGACATTTATGTATAATCCGTGAGAGTTAAAAGCATATAAGTAGGAAAATTCCTGCATTCCTGGGCTTTATACCTATGAAAACTGTAAAAAATATGAAAACTCTGTCTGACGATTTAAATGTGGACATTGAATCGGCAAGGCGAGTGTTGCGCACCGAAATTGAAGGGTTGGAGGCTTTAACAGAGTCTCTGGATGATAATTTCTCACAGCTTATAGATAAGCTGGAATCTGTAAAGGGGCGGGTGATTGTCAGCGGTATGGGCAAGAGCGGGCATATCGCCCGTAAGATAGCGGCCACCCTCGCCTCCACCGGCACCCCTGCCATGTTTGTACATCCCGGGGAAGCCAGTCATGGCGATTTGGGGATGATTACACTGGATGATGCGGTAATTCTGCTTTCCAATTCGGGGGAGACCGCCGAGCTCAACGATATTATCAATTACTGCAAGCGTTTCGGAATATATCTTGTCGGTGTGGTGCGCAGGGAGACCTCCGCACTGGTTGATACTGCCGATATTGCCTTTGTGCTGCCGGAGATACAGGAGGCTTCTCCTGTTGGTGCACCGACCACCTCAACTACGATGATGCTGGCTTGGGGGGATGCCTTGGCCGTAGCTCTTCTGGAGCATAACGGTTTTACTAAAGAGCATTTCAACGTGCTGCATCCGGGAGGGCGGCTGGGCAACCGCTTTATCAAGGTGGAGAGCCTGATGAAGAAGGGTGATGAACTGCCAGTTGTGGATGGGGAGGCACCTATGAGTGACGTACTGCCGGAAATGACGGCCAAAAGTTTGGGCTGTGCGCTGATAGTGGATGGAGATGGCGGGCTGGCGGGGATTATCACCGATGGTGATTTACGCCGTCATATGGATGAGATTACCGACAGGACAGCCGCAGATGTAATGACCGAAAATCCGCGCACTATCAATCAGGACTGTCTGGCCACCGAGGCACTGGGGATAATGAACCAGCATTCTATTACCAGCCTCTGCGTTGTGGATGATGATAAGAAACTGTCTGGCCTGCTGCATATTCATGATATTCTGCGCGCCGGTATTTCCTAGGTAGTAGAAAACATACCACCTAAAGGATTCCTTCACTAGACTCTGGATTCCAGACTCTAACCACTAATAAAATGGAAAGTCGTTTTTTTGATAAATGGGGCAATGCCGGTGGTAAGGAAATGCCGGCTAACGCACATATATCCGTATATTCCAGGCGGGTACGGCGTGTTAAGCTGTTTGCCGTATCCGCTGCCATATTCCTTACTGTCCTGCTTATAGCCCTGCCGCTTACCAATCTCGGTACACGCGGATTCAAGCTGTCTTTCGATAATATGGAGGTGGATTCGCCGGAAAATCCCAAAATGACCAAACCGCGCTTCCACGGCATTGATAAAAATAACCAACCATTTAATATCACCGCCGATGAGGCGGTGCAGAAGAACACCGATATTGTCATACTGGAGAATATAAATGCTGATGTGCTGCTGAGTGACGGACAGTGGATGTCATTGCTTTCCGAGAGTGGAAATTATAATATAATGCGCAGGGAGCTTGATTTGAATGGTAGTGTCAACCTGTTTATGAGCAATGGCTATGAGTTGCTAACCGAATCGGCGCATATAAATATGGAGGAAAATCTGGCGACGGGTAATGAGGAGGTAGTGGTTAAGGGGCCGATTGGTAATATGCGAGCAAATGGCTTTATCATCCGTAACCGTGGGGCGAATATTATTTTCCACGGCGATGTACATATGGTAATCCATCCCTCTGCAGAAGCAAAGTGATAGATTGTATGCCATTGGCTTACGAGTTGAATTTTTTATGGGCAGTTTTCCATTTTGTAGATGTAATAGCCTTTCTGGGTGATTGCGGTATCGACTTCCGGTGAGGGGGATTGCTGGCTATGGCAGAAGCGGCAATGGTTCTGGGATAATTCGGCATCGGCACCAATTTCCGCCAGCCACTCCAGCGCATATTCATACGCCTTGGCATCATCCTTCCCGGCGGTAAATACATCAAAATGCATCACCACCCCATCCGTCCTTCTGGCATATGTGTCATATACCTGGATTTTCATAAGATTCTCCTTGATATTTACGTTGCTATAAGCTACACTAATACAATGTATAACGTGGTGTATACTAGGGAGGCTAGCAGGGATTTGAGGAAAATACCAGTAAATTGGCGTAACCGTATTATCAGGAAAATTACCGGCTTATCCAAGGACCCTCATGCAAAAAATAACAACACAAAAAGGCTTAAGGGAAGCAGCTATTACCGGCTGCGCGTAGGAGATTATCGTATTTTCTATGACATTAACAATGAAGAGATCATAATTTATATTTTAGAAATCAAATCACGAGGAAAAGCATATAAATGAACATACAAATACATAATGAAGGACAAAGTTCTGCATCGGTTACAATGCCTTACAGGGACTACAAACGGCTTGTTGATCGTCAGGAAGAACTGGAGGATATTATTCGGCTTAATACTATCAAGCATCGGGTTGAGTCCGGTATGGAGGAATGTTTCCCGTCTGACCTGGTGCATCGCATTGCCGGAGGTGAGAATCCGGTAAAGGCATTTCGTGAATATCGTGAGCTTACACAGGAAAAGCTGGCCCGATTGTCCGGAATATCACGTCCGTTTCTTACGGAAATTGAACTGGGTAAGAAAGAAGGTTCCGTAAATACATTAAAAAAACTTGCTCATATACTTGAAGTTGAAATAGGAGATCTGGTTTAACCTGCACTGTGTTAATGAAGCTTTTTAACCGGGAATAGCATAAGCTCCATATCAACCCGCCTTCTTTTCAATATAAATCTCGCCGCCTTGCTGGCGGAATTTTTCGGCCATTTCGGACATACCCTGCTCACGCTCGGTACTAGCAGAATCTGGAACATGGAATCTGGAATCGAGATGAGGGTCACTGGAGCCGAAATTTTCCTGATTCCCGATTCCTGATTCCTGATTCTTTTGAGAAAACTCCCTGACTTCCTGACTTATCTTCATACTACAGAATTTGGGACCACACATGGAACAGAAATGGGCGACTTTCGCACCCTCGGCAGGCAGGGTCTGGTCGTGGAATTCCTCCGCCCGTTCGGGGTCAAGCGATAAATTAAACTGGTCACGCCAGCGGAACTCAAACCTCGCCCTGGACAGCGCATCATCACGAATCTGCGCACCCGGATGCCCTTTGGCCAAATCCGCCGCATGTGCCGCCAGTTTATATGTAATCACCCCCTCCTTGACATCATCACGGTCAGGAAGCCCCAGATGCTCCTTGGGAGTCACATAACACAGCATGGCCGTACCATACCAGCCAATTTGCGCCGCACCGATTGCGCTGGTAATATGGTCGTAGCCGGGAGCAATATCGGTAGTCAGCGGCCCCAAAGTATAAAACGGTGCTTCATGACAATGCTCAAGCTGTTGCTCCATATTTTCGCGGATGAGATGCATCGGAACATGCCCCGGCCCCTCAATCATAATCTGGCAATCATACTGCCATGCAATTTTGGTAAGCTCACCGAGGGTTTTCAGCTCGGCAAACTGCGCCTCGTCATTGGCATCGGCAATCGAACCGGGACGCAACCCGTCGCCAAGGCTGAAACTCACATCATATGCACGGCAAATCTCGCAGATTTCCGCAAAGCGGGTGTAAAGGAAGCTCTCCCTGTGATGCGCCATACACCATTTTGCAATAATCGAACCGCCACGCGATACGATACCGGTTACACGATTTTCGGTAAGCGGGATGAAAGGCAGGCGCAGGCCTGCATGAATCGTGAAATAATCTACCCCCTGCTCTGCCTGTTCTATCAGGGTATCACGGTAAACCTCCCATGTAAGCTCCTCGGCAATACCGCCAACCTTCTCAAGCGCCTGGTAAATCGGCACAGTACCAACCGGAACCGGCGAATTGCGGAGTATCCATTCCCGGGTTTCGTGTATATTACTACCGGTTGATAAATCCATAATGGTGTCAGCACCCCAGCGGGTCGCCCATACCATCTTGTCCACCTCCTCGCCGATAGAGCTGGTAACCGCGCTATTGCCGATATTGGCATTGATTTTCACCAGGAAATTACGGCCGATAATCATCGGCTCGGCTTCGGGATGGTTAATATTGGCAGGGATAATAGCACGTCCGGCAGCCACTTCCGCGCGAACAAATTCGGGAGTTATTTCTGCGGGGATGGTAGCGCCGAAAGGCTGGCCGCCTTTGCTGTTTTGCGGCTGCACCCCTTTACGCCCCATATTCTCACGGATAGCGATATATTCCATTTCGGGGGTAATTATCCCGCGGCGGGCGTAGGTGAACTGGGTTACGGAATGGCCAGACCGGGCTTTTATAGAATCTGGAATCAAGAATCTGGAATCGGGAATTTCTACATTTTTTGAATCTTTTCCAGTTTCCGTACCTCCCCTGCTTCTAATCCACTCCGCACGCAGTTTAGGCAAGCCCTGCTGTATATCCACCTGTGCATCCGGATCGGTATATATGCCGGACGTATCATATATGCGCACCGGCTCCTCACCGCTTTCCGGCGCCAGGTCCACCTCACGCATCGCGACCCGTATATCCTTATGCAACTCCCCTTCAACATAAATTTTGCGCGAAGAAGGATACGCCCCGGTTGTCACCGAATATTCGTCAGAACTAATATCTGGTTGTTTTGATATTGTTTTCATAACCTCCCACCTGTTTCAGGACGGCTACTATAGTCACAACAAAAGCAGAATAACAGGAGAAAATTTTGAAAAGTAAAGGGTTATTCTTTTGTGAAATCCTTTATTCCCTACCCCTTATTCGACAGCCAGTTGCGGATGACGGCGAGGGTTTCTTCGGGGTTGTTGTCGATTAAATCATTGATTTTGCGGGCGGGGGTGCCATCCATGCGGTTCTGGATAATATCCAGGTCGATTGACTCGGAAGTATCCGCCATTTGCCCCATAAGCTGGTCAACACCGGCTCCACCGCCTCCTCCGGCCACCGCCGCCTCGGCCTGTACCTGCATCGCCTCGGCTTCCAGATCGGCGGTGGATACATCAAACGCCTTGTTCACTATAGGCCGCACCACCAGCATAATAACCAGTATGGCTACAATCCCGAATATCAGCATTTTTATAATATCATCCAGCTTGTGCTTGAGGAAATCAAACGGCCCCTCATTTTCCATCATCGCGGCTAAATCACGTGAAAACTGCATATTAATAATCTCCACCTTGTCCCCGCGCGCCTGGTCATAGCCGATAGCCCTGCGCACCAATATACGGTATTGCTCCAGCTCCTCATCACTGCGCGGTACATATTGCATTTCGTCGGTAGGCTCACCCTCTTCATCCAGCACAGGCTCATAGCGTCCATCCACCACTACCGCAACCGAAAGCCGCTGTACCTTGCCTACCTCGCTGACTTTACTGGTAACGGTCTTGGATATCTCGTAATTACTGGTTTCGGTTACTACCGAGGCATTATTGGATGCCCCGCCCCCACCACTATCAGCCGATGCTTCCGGCAGGTTATTGGCCACACTAACCTCACCGCCGGAGCCGTCCTGCGCCTCTTCTATACTCTCGCTGGTCTGTATCGAACGGGCCACCTGGCCATCGGGGTCGAATGTCTCGGAGCTGGTAGTCACACGGTCGAATGCCATTTCCACCGATACCTGCGCTTCTACCCCGCCGATGCCCACGGTCGGCTCAAGGATATTCTCTATAGTCGATTTCAGGCGGGATTCATAACTATCCTTGTATTCCTCGGCAGTACCGCCACCAAGCGCACCGTCATCCTCTGAGGTTCCCCTGGCCAGCACCTTGCCGCTGCTGTCTATCACAGTCACCCGTGACACTTTCATACCAGGTATCGCCGAGGCTACCAGATGCTGCACCGACATGGCCTCCTTCTTGGCGGTTTTGGTGAGGTCATTCATTGTCAGCATAACCGAGGCGGAAGGCTCTATCTTGCCACGCTGGAACAATTCCCGCTTGGGCATAACGATATGTACCCGTGCCGATTTCACTGTCGCCAGTGATTCTATAGTGCGCTTCAACTCTCCTTCAAGCGCCCGCAGGAAATTGACGTTATGCACAAAATTGGATGTACCCAGTGCGGAATCCTTATCGAAAATCTCGTAGCCGACAATCGAGCCCTTGCGCGGCAAGCCCTTTTGCGCCAGTGCCATCCTTACCTTAAGCTTCTCCGCTCCTGGAACAAGAATCTGGCTACCGCCACCGGCAATCTCGAAATCCACCCCGATGGCACCCAGCTCGGTTACTATCATCGCGCTATCATCGGCGGACAGGTTGGTATAAAGCGGCAGCATTACAGGAGAAAGCATCCGGCTGGACAGGATACCGAATGCCATAAGCAATATAATACCCACCACACTCAGGGTTACTACCCTGGTGGAACCGAGGCTCTGTACGGTCTGCATTACTGCGTTCATTCTGCTTTCGCTGCGTATAAGGAGATTGCCCTGTAACGGGCAACCCCCAACGCATCCAAGGTTATACCTTTGCAATAAATGAACCTACATGGCGTTAAATACTTTCTTAAATTCCCTACATGGAATTGCCGCTGATTTACCCGGAAACGACGTAATCGGCAGCCACACCCAATCTCCCACATTTAGATGCAGATGTCCTTATAGAACACCATATATTGCGTTGTAAACCGTTTTATCAGCGGACACAAAGAGGAAGGTGGTTAGAGGTAATAGTTAAAGTTTTGGTACAGCCATTCCGGAAACCGAATAAGTTTTTGATAATATAAGAGAAATCCTGCCAATACATCGCAGTCACCCCTCTTGTGAATAATATTCCTAACAAGTTGGAGTAAAAACACTTTTTTCCTGCCCGTTGCGTAATAACAACAATCTCCATGTAAGAATACAATTTCCCTCAGCCGCCATAATAGGGTATAATTCCGGAATGACAGTAAAACCTACAAATGCCGCCCAGGAGCGCTATATTGCCAATGATGTAAATAAATTTGGCAGCAGGGATAAGGGGGAGGGGCCGAAATACGGTCGCCTGACATTATGGGAAGGCATAGTTGATGTGTTCGATACCATACTGGCATTGCTGATATTCATCCCCTATACTATTATAGCTTTTATAATCACGGTCGGGCATGTAATTTCCGTCCTTATAGTATATCTATTCCTTTCCACTGCCCACAGAACCGCCGCCTCAATGATGACCATCGTTATGATAATGGCGGGGTATGCCTATATCTCATATAGCGATTCAAAGTTTGCGCAAGATGTCAGGATGCTGGTCTACAGGGCAACAGGGCAGACTACACTGGCAGCAGCACTGGCGCATGAAATAAGGAATTACCAGATACCCGAACCGCTCAAGCCGCTTTTATATACGGTAATGGATGATGAGGATGTGGAGCTGCTCAAGGGGCTGATTCTGGAAGGAACTGTAGGTAAGGACGGAGATGAGGCAGTGCCGTTTCTCGCAGGATTATTGCTGAATGGTAACAAGCGTATTGTAACTGCAGCAGTGGAGGCGCTGGTACTGATAAACAGTCCTGAATCCCAGCGTGCACTGGAAAAACACGGCCACGGCGATGCCTATCATAAATATGGTGGCAAGGAAAATTTCAAACGTGACTATGAAGGTGATCTGGATAAACCTGAAGAAGAGCAGCTACCCCAAAAAGAGCCACCAGGAAAATAGAGAATAAAAATATCTAAGAGAGTATCTTAAAATTCGCTAGCATGAGCCGAAAATGACTGTTATATTCCCGGTCGCCAGTTGCTGGCGCGGTTTCTGGCTTCAACTATCTGCTGCTTTGTCATTTTCTTTGCTATCAGGGCTCTGTTAGCCAGTGCCGCATTATCCCCACCCTGCTCATATGCGATCGTATACCACTTATACGCCTCGATCGCATTGGTCTCCACGCCGTTCCCCGTAGCATAGCGGTTGGCCAGGTTATACTGCGCCTCGGTAATTCCCTGCATCGCCGCTTTTTCATACCATTTCGCCGCCATAGGCTGATGCTGCTTGGTGCCTGCCCCCTTGCTATACATATTGGCCACATTGAACTGCGCCTCCTTATGTCCATCCTTCGCAGCCGACAGATACCATTTATATGCACGGCTGTAATCCACCGCTACTCCCTTGCCCTGCTCATACATTACACCCATACTGAATTTCGCATCCACCTGTTCCCTGGCAGCCGCTTTCTTATACCACTTTGCCGCCTCGCGATAATTACGCTGCACCTCATCACCCCAGCCCCAGTAATACATATCGCCGAGTATTTTTTCCGCATCGCTGTTGCCCTGCTCCGCCAGCGGCTTACAACGCTTATACGCCTCCGCCTTCTGCCGGTAAAACAGCATGCTGCATTCCTCCATTTCTGCCTTGGCATGGGGAAGGAATGGGACAATTAACAAAAACAGAAAAAATATATAGATAATTTTCATGCTAATTCCCCAGTCCCTTTAAAGAGACTTTCAGGCTGTAGATTGTCGAGGGTTCTATGTCACGGTCACGGGTGAAGTCCCTGCGCCAGCCCGCTATTATGTCGATACATTCATTGCCGTAAACCACCCCGCCACCTGCGCCAATCCAGCCGCCATCCCTGTCGAGGTCGCGACGACCACTGGCCTTCAACTGCCAGTTATCATTCACCTGCCAGCTACCCCATGCTACAATTTCCTGCTGGTCGAATATTTCGTTCTGTTCCTCAATCAGGATATAGCTGGCACCGACTGTGAAGGGCTTAATTTTTGCCCGCGCACCGACCTCGTTACGACGCAATACAAAATCATCCTTGTCCACCCTGAAGCGATAATAAAAATCACTGTCCTTTATATTAAGGTTAATCCGCCCGACATAGTCGGAGAAATTATCATCCAGACCGCTTTCGGGAGTAAAGCTTTCATCCTCCTTGGTACGGTAGCTCTGGCCGAACAGATAGCTTACATCAAACCACCGGTTAGTCATACCGCCACGGAAGCCATAATTGGCACGCGGTCCGCCTTCCACCCTGTCAAGCCCCGTAAAATGGTTATTACTGAACAGGTTGACATCGGTAAGCTCAAGCTCCTGGCTGTCTTCGTTGGGGATTTTGTTGGGATTGCCGCCATAAGGGCTGATAATAACATTTACTACAGGCTCAAAATGCAGGTAGTTATTACCCTGGGTACTGGCCAGCGGATAGCTCCATGTAGCCTGTGCTTCGGGGATAATGCGGCCTGTGAAGCCCTCCTTGACGATACCGTTTACCAGATGGTCATCGACTGAATATACATCGCCGCGCAGGCTGGTCTGGAATTCCCATACATGCCCGCCATCACTGGTATATGGCAGCTTCGCACCGACAATACCGGACAGGCGGCGGCTCTCTATACCCTCATTACGGTCAAGCACCAGGAAGTTACCGTCGAAAAACACCCGAGACCCCATATAAAGCGGGTCGGTTTCGTGGTGAGTCTGCACCAGTGGCAGGATAAGCGGTGTGGTATCAGGGTCATCGGCGGCATTCAACCCCTGGAAGGAAATACCCCTGGCACCGATATAGCCGCGCCCCTTTATCTGCTCAAGAAAGGCGGTGGATATAAGCAAATCCTCACTGCCAAACTTGTAGCGATTCAGATAAGTATCATCGCTGGAACGCTTTACGTCAAAGCCCCACTGCCAGTTATCCTCAAGGTCGAACAGCCCCGTTCCCTCGATATGCCCGCGAAATTCCCGTCCATCCTTGCGGTTACCAAACTCGTCACGTTCTTTCGGGTAGGTAATACTACCCTTCGCAATATACTCCCCGTTATGGGTCAGATGACGGAATTCACCAGTCATCACCACCCCCTCCTCGGTAGTGAATATCGGCGCAACCGTCGCATCTACATTAGGGGCGATATTAAAGTAATATGGCGTGCTGACGGTGAATCCCAGCGTACTGACATTGCTATATGACGGCATCAGGAAACCGCTCTTGCGTTTAGCATCAGGCGTTGCATGGGAAAGATAGGGTGTATACAGCACAGGTACACCTATAACGTCAAAAGTAGCGTGCTTGTAGGCAATCCGCTCCTTGTCATCGTCCATCGTGATTCTGCGAGCAGTAATCTGCCATAACGGCTTACCGTTAAACTTGCGCTTGCAAACCTTGCACGGTGTATAACGGGCGTTTTCCAGTATGTTTAGAGTCGGGCTGCGGCGGATTCCCTTATCTGCCGCAAATTTCTCGCTGCCACCAAGATTTCCCCGCAGATTCTCTATAGTACCCTCGGTAAGCTCGTCATTTATCTCCGCCCTGTCGGCAAAAAACTGTTTACGGTCTATATCCTCCAGATGAACATTACCCTCTACCGTAATAATCTTGGTGTTCTGGTCATATGAAGCCTCATCGGTACGCAATACACGCCCACCATGTTTAACAATAACATTCCCCTTGGCGATGGTTTTTGCCTGCTTATGCTGATGGATAATCTCGTCAGCTTCAACCTCGGCAGGGCCGGATTTCTGTATATCCTCCTCATCCACAACCGCCGCTACCGCCGCCGAACCAAGCAACAGAACAGTTATAATAATCAGGAGAAAGTTGTTTTTTATTTTCATGTTTTTTTAACTTCTCCCCTCCCGCTTGCGGGAGGGGTAAGAAATCTGAGCAGTCTATGATTGCCAGATTTCTGGGGAGGGAATGGTGAGGTAGTGGCTATTGGTATTTGGCTATTAGCTGTTGGTATTCCCCCACCAGAAATCCTAAGGATTGAAAATCCTTGGATTTCTTGCCTCCCCCGCAAGCGGGGGAGGTTTTCACCCATCTTCAAAATGCAGTAATAACCACAATCCCAGCAGCATACTAACCCCGACAGGTGCCCAGGCCGCCATTGCAACCGGCATATTCCCCGACAGGCCAAGTGAAGACACTATCGTAATCAGGAAATATATTACAAAGCCTGCAACAATGCTACTGGTAATCAGCAGACCCGTTTTGCCCTGCCGCGACGGGCGCAACGAAAACAGCGATGCAATCATCACCATAGCCGCATAGAATAGCGGGCTGGCCAGTATCGTATGCCAGTGCAACCGATGTGGCAAGGCCGAAAACCCCGATTTCGTCAGTGTAGCTATAAAGGAAGGCAGTGCCCAGAACGAAATTGTCTCTGCTGTTGCAAAACTGTCATGGATATCCTTGACTGTCAGGTCGGTCTCCAAAAAATACTCCTTATGATGTTCGGGCGTTTTGCCTGGCGCCGAAAGCGTTACATCCTTCAGATGCCAGAAATCCCTGAGTAGCCATGCCTCTTTCGCATCAATACGCCGTGAGAAACTATCCTGCGTAGCGAAAATAAATATCGTCACATCATGCAAATCGATATCGCTTCCCCGACCCTTGCCGATATCCTGCGCATGAATGATAACCTCCCCCCTGTTATTCGGGTCACTGGCATAAATCACATTGCGCTGACGCAGCCATAAACCCGATGAGGAAATCTCCAGAAAACTCGACCGCCCCTCAAGATATTTCGTCTCAAGGCTTTCATAGCGGGAAAGCATAGAGGTGGAAAGCGGGTTAAGCAGCATTACCATCAGCACGCCTATAGTAAATGCGGTGATAACTGCGGGAAACAGGAACTCCCATACCGAGACCCCCGCCGCCCTGATAATAACCAGCTCCTGAGTATGGCTAAGTTTGGTATAAGTAAAAATCGTGGCAAACAGCATGAGGAACGGCATGATTTTCTGCCCCGCCAGCGGGAATTTCAATATCGTCATCTGGATAATCATGAATATCGAAATATCGGAATCCTGCGCCTTGCGTACAATCTCCAGCCCGTCAACAAGCAATATCAGCGCTGCAATCACCGCAAATACAATCAGCAGGTTGGTGACAAACAGCCTTATAATATAGAGTGATAATTTTAACGGTATGCGCATATTTATTTTGTTCGATGAATAAACCCCTCCCGCTTGCGGGAGGGGCAAGAAATCTGAGAAAGCTTGCTTTCCAGATTTCTGGGGAGGGAATGATGAGGTAGTGGCTGTTGGTACTTGGCTATTAGCTGTTGGTATTCCCCCACCAGAAATCCTAAGGATTAAAAATCCTTGGATTTCTTGCCTCCCCCGCAAGCGGGGGAGGTTTGCACCGGATAATATTTTAAGTTTGCAGTGAAAGCAAATTTGAAATAAAATGCGTCCGTTATATAGCTAACAAAAATGGTAACAACCATATGATTCTACGACTTTTTATAATCATATTACTCACCTTCACCAATATACAGGCAAGGGCGCAGGATTTTGCGATTGCCGCAGTTGTTAACGGTGAGGCGATCAGTAACTTTTCGTTATTCCAGCGGGTTGGTGTTGTGTTGTCCTCTGCTGGGATGGAGAACACTCCGCAGAACCGTTCACGGGTGATGGTACAGACTCTGCAAAGCATGATTAACGAGATTCTGCAACGTCAGGATGCAAGGGAGAATGATATTGAAGTCACCAAAAAGGAGCTGGACTGGGCAATTGCCGATATTGAGCGCAAGAACAATTTGAAGGAAGGCAGTTTCAGTGAGTTCATCAAGCAGCAGGGTATCTCAGAGGAAACCCTGATGGAACAGATAAACAACCAGCTTTTATGGAAGAAGATTGTCGCCCGCAGGATTCAGCCCAGAATTACCGTAAGTGATTATGAAATAGATGATTTTATAGCAATGGCCAAACAGCAGCATGGTGATGGTGCGGAGGTTTATTTGTCTGAAATCATGATTCCTTTTGCGAGTGGTGCTGAATCTGGTGAGCAGGAAAAGGACACATTGGAGCTTGCGGAGAATCTGGTGAAGGAAATCAATGAAGGCAAGCAGTTCAGCGAGATAGCCAAACAATTTTCACGTAGCGCAACCGCTTCTGATGGCGGTGTAATCGGCTGGATACCAGAGAATAATCTAGGGGATGAAATCAGGGAAATGGTTAAAGCCACAGATTCCAACAGTATTACCCGCCCGATAAAAACTGCCGACGGCTACCGTATTTTCAGGGTTGGTAACCGCCGCTCTGCCGCTGAAAGCATCACGCATGAACGGGCACAGGAACTCATAATGATGCGCAAGATAGAACTAGAATCCCGCAAATACATCAAGAACCTCCGCAACGATGCCTTCATAGAACTACATGTTTAGAAATACTCCCCTACTTTTTAAGCAGCGCACTTCAAACTAGCGAGCTGGGTGACTTCCTTACCTATCTCCTCTTCGTAAAGCTCGTTATCGGTAACCGCTTCGGCAATATCGCTGTGGGATACAATACCGGTCAGGCGCTTGTCACGATTCAACACTACAAGACGGACAATCTGGTTATCCTGCATATTTTGCAGTGCTTCCTCAGCTTCCTGATCCTCAAAAAAATAAAGAACTTTCGGCGTACTGATTTCACCGGCTATAGTTTTTTCCGGATCCTTGCCTTCCGCCACTACACGAAGTGCAATATCACGGTCGGTGATAAAACCGGTCAGCCGGTCATTCTTGCCGACAAGGATAGCGCCGCAATGATTATCCTTCATCTTCTGCGCAACTTCCTTGATGCTCGCATCTTCTTTTACATAAATCGGGTCTTCGGTCATAACATCTTTTAATTGCATGATTCTCTCCTCAGGTTGGGTTGGTTAACATCCCGAAACGGGCCTAGTGCGCAGTCTATAAGTTTGACAGGGTTATGTAAAGGTTTTTCGCAGAATTTTACTCACCATTAATCGGCCACTTAATTTAGTGAAACAAGCCGTCGCTTCGTTTAGCAAATTTCGTCGTTATATTAGATAGAGCACTGGTACAGGGCTATTGATTTTCTTATGAAAATCGGCATAAGAGAACAGCTATGGACAGTATATCAAACATATCAACTCCTTACTGGTTATCAGATGCTTTACAACATATATGGCTGCCATATACGCAGATGAAATCTGCTCCTTCCCCGTTACCTGTGGTTTCTGCGCAGGGGAGCAGGATAAGACTCGCCGACGGTAATGAGCTTATCGACGGTATTGCTTCATGGTGGAGCGCATGCCATGGTTACCAACACCCGCATATAGTCAAGCAAATCAGGTCACAGCTTGATTCCCTGTCACATATAATGTTCGGCGGGCTGGCGCATGAACCTGCATATAAACTGGCCGCACGCCTTGTCAACATCACCCCAAAAGGCCTCTCCCGTGTATTTTTCTCCGATTCCGGCTCGACCGCGGTTGAGGTGGCGATGAAAATGGCTGTGCAATACTGGTATAACAACGGTAATCACCAGAAAAGCAAGTTTGTATGTTTCCGCCATGCCTATCATGGTGACACTATGGGCTGTATGTCCGTCGCCGACCCCGATGAGGGAATGCACAGCAATTTCAATAACTTCATGCCGCGGCAATATGTCATGGATATCCCCAATGACGAATATAGCCTGGCGGAATTCAAGGAAATGCTGGACGGGATTAAGCGTAGTGTGGCGGCGGTCATAATCGAACCGCTGGTGCAGTGTGCGGGTGGTATGAAATTCCACAGCGCCGATATTCTGGCGGAAATCCATCGTATCTGCAAGGCACGGGACATCCTGTTCATCGCCGATGAAGTGGCAACCGGCTTTGGCCGTACGGGAAGCATATTTGCCTGTGACGAGGCAGGGATTACGCCGGATATTATGTGTCTGGGCAAGGCTTTGACCGGCGGTTTTATAGGGCTTGCGGCGACTCTGGCGAGTGATAAGGTTTTTGAAGCATTTTTGTCTGACAAGCTGGAAGCTGCATTTATGCATGGTCCGACTTTTATGGCAAACCCGCTGGCATGCGCTGCTGCCAATGCTTCACTGGATTTGTTTGAACAGGAGCCGCGCATGCAGCAGGTTGAGGATATTGAGATGCAATTGCGTGAGGAATTACGTCCCTGCCGCAAGCTGGATAATGTGGTTGATGTGCGGGTTAAGGGAGCTATCGGTGTGGTGCAGCTGGACAATCCCGACTGGAATTACATCTGCGAATTACGCAGGCAGTTTATCTCTAAAGGGGTGTGGCTCCGCCCGTTTGGTGATATGATATACATAATGCCAGCATTTACTATACTTAGCAATGAGTTAGGACAGCTAACTAAATCTGTACAAGAAATTTTGGCGCAGGATGTTATGCACTAACTTTCTTCTTATACCTTTCCTTTACATATGTCTCTACAATACCTTGAAATTCCTCGGCGATTTTGTCGCCGCGCAAAGTGTGGGCTTTTTTGCCGTCGATGAAGACAGGAGCAACCGGTGATTCACCGGTTCCAGGCAGGCTGATACCGATATCCGCATGTTTACTCTCGCCGGGACCATTGACAATACAGCCCATCACCGCCAGATTCATACTCTCAACTCCCTCATATTGCCCTTTCCATATAGGCATCTGCTCACGCAGGTAATTCTGGATTTTATCTGTCAGTTCCTGAAAATATGTACTGGTAGTCCGCCCACATCCCGGGCATGCGGTTACCTGCGGAGTAAATGAACGCAGGCCGAGGCTTTGTAGAACCTCCTGACAAACCGTAACTTCTTTCGTCCGTTCCTCGCCCGGCTTTGGAGTAAGCGAAGCACGGATAGTATCACCAATCCCTTCCTGTAATAATATGCTAAGAGCGGCGGTAGTAGCCACAATCCCCTTGCTGCCTATACCGGCTTCGGTCAGCCCCAAATGCAGAGCATAATTCGAGCGCCGTGCCAGTTCACGATATACCGCAACCAAATCCTGCACACGGCTAACCTTGCATGAAATAATAATTTTATTCGCACCAAGCCCAATTTCCTCTGCCTTCTGTGTACTGGTCAGCGCCGATAACACCAGCACTTCCCGTAGAATTTCATCAGCATCCTTTGGGGAATCGCTGGCTGCATTTTCATCCATTAGCTTCGTCGCCAAATCCTGATCCAGACTGCCCCAGTTCACCCCTATCCGCACCGGCTTGTCATATTCAATTGCCTTTTGCACCATAGTCTCAAACTGCGGATCATGCTTCTTGCCGAAACCGACATTGCCAGGATTTATCCGGTATTTATCAAGTGCCTCGGCGCACTCCTTATATTCGGCAAGCAGCTTGTGGCCGTTATAATGGAAATCACCGACCAGCGGTACATCACACCCAGCCTTGTCCAACCTTTCACGGATTGCCGGAACCTGCCTTGCGGCCTCCTCGTTATTCACCGTAATCCGGACAATCTCCGAACCGGCATCGGCCAGTTGCCTAACCTGCTGTGCAGTGGCCGCTGCATCTGCCGTATCGGTGTTGGTCATGGACTGCACAACAACCGGCGCATCTCCGCCAATTGCCACATCCCCGACCATCACCTTATGTGTCTTGTGTCGTTTCATATGAGCATGTCATCCTGCGGAAATTACGGAACAATTTAGCGCAGGATCCAGTAAAAAATATCTGGATTTTGCTCGTTTTGCTTTGCAAAACAACAGAATGACAAATAACCATCTACCAAGTATACTTAACCGTATATCTTACAACTTCCTTTCCGTCAGCCTTTACTTTTACCGGGAAATGGACAGTGAATGCATCCTGTTTTTCATATTTACCGGTATTGCTCAGGATTTTCCAGTTGGCCGCACGATAGAGATTTTCCTTAACAATAACCTCCGCATCCTCGTCCTTATGGTTACGTAGCTTGATTTCAATGGTTTCCTCCATCCATTTACGGGAGGTATCAATTTTGAAATCCATCTGCCTGCGCTCACCGACGATATCAAATGCGCTGCCCAGCTTGATTTGCACCTTCTCATTCTTTGGCGTATGGTCAATTATATCCTCGCCGATGAATTCAAGCGAACCGTCCGCCGTATCCAGCTTGCTCACCCGCAGCCGTCCGGATGGCAGCGGAATACCAAGCCCGTGTTTCTCCTCATTTTTAAATTTAAGGTAAACATCGACTTTCTTGTTCATCTGGATGCCAAGGTCACGGTTGGTGTTGGTGCCACCGTAGTAATGCCAGTTGGGCAGGCCGTAATAGACATACTTCTTCTCAACAGGAATTTTACTGGCCTTGGGGAATAATTCAATCTGCTTGGTTGAGTTATCGGGAATCGTAGCCGGACGCCCCAGCGTATACAGATGAAACTCAAAGAAGGACTTTTCCTCGAATCCGGCTATGGAGCTTGCTTCCATTGCCATATCAAGCATTCCTGATTTTCTGGCATGTCTTGGTTGCAATCCACGTTGCGGTGCCCTATGCACATCGCCGGCAATCAGTTTCAGTTTCGCATTATCATAAGTTGCACCGGACTTGTTGATAATACTTACCCATGCACCCAGATCGAGGAAGCCCTCATTGGCAGTGCGACCTTCCTCGAATACAGCATTATAATCCGCCCACCAGGTAATCCCGCCGGTCTGGTAACTGGCCTCTATATTATGCCTGCCGGGTTGTTCGGTATAAATATCCCATATCAGGGTAGGTCTGGTAATCAGCCCACCAGGCAAATCCGGAAAGCGGATATTGGAGTAACCCATAATACTGGTAACCTTGCCGGTTTCATCCTGCAATATCAGACCGCCCTGCGCACTCAGCAACTTGCCGCTATAGGTCTGTATGCTTTCGCCGACAGACTGCTCAACCGTAATATCCTGACCAAGATAGCGCTCCAGCAATTTCTGGTTGTTTACCAGATCGAAATGGTAATTCTGCTCCAGAACCTTGGTATTATCAGGTGCAGTCAGAGATTTAAACGAAACAGTAGTCGGGTCTATCAGCGCCGCTACATCGGAGAAAGTCAAATCAATCCGCTTGCCGCCGATTTCTACATCCCGCTGTTGCCGCACCATTGCATATCCCGGAATCTGACTGCTGTAATACCATCCGGTATTCTGTCCACCAGGCAATGGCCGGTACATATCAGGGTTAACCGACCCCGGAGTCGCCTTGCTATATATGGTAAGCGAGGTACTCTCCTCCGCCATTGCAGGAAGGGCAAGCGCAAGGGTGAGCGATGTTATCGTAGTAAGTTTTTTGAATATGTTGAACTGAGTCATGTTTTCCTCCTTTTGTTAGTACTGGATTATAAACTCTAACCGTTAGACGACACAAAATAGCATTTCCTTTGAAAGAATTACAGATTTTCTATAAAGAAAAACCTGCCTTTGTTCCAACAGTCTGAAATGGTAATAGCAAAATCAGTATAGTATTTTCTGTTAGAAAATACTATACTTCGAACGACTATAATCACGAAGATCTGGTTATATGGGTAAGTCAGGAAGCAATGAATATCTATACTGAAATTATGCCGGAAACAAACGTGAAGAGAAAGTTATTTCCGACATTAGGGGCAAAAACCCAGAGCGAATATCAAACCATCATAACACGGTCTAGAAAATACTATTATAGGAATATTACAAATCCCGTATTGATTTCTGTAATATGCGGGACAGGTCAGACATAAGCTGGCCGTTACTGAGTGTGAAATTATTTCCTGCATTAGCTGAAGCGGCAAAATTACCGCCAAAACTCCCGCCCAGAAATTGCCCCAGAAAGGATATTCCAGCCAAACCATCCGGCAGATTACCGCCCGTCACATGATTTCCCTTTCTTGCAGAACCGGCCTGTTTCGTGTTAAATAAAGTTTGGGTAATACCTTGAAATATATCGGTAAAATTACGTCCGAGCAATCCTTCCAGATTTTCAGCCAGAATATCTGCCAGATTTGATAAAATCTTCAGCGTTTCCTTCACCTCACGCTCGGAAAGCCTTTGTGAATCAAGGATTTTACGATAATTACGTGAGAGTTTATCCGCATTGCGCAGAATATCCGTAAGCGCCCTTGCGTCATCGCTGAGGACGGATTTATTATCATTCAACAGCTCTATTATCTCTTTGAAATCTATGGCCATTATTGTGTCACCTTATGCAGTTGTAAATGTTATCACTCCACCGCTTTCCAGTGTAATCGAAAATTCCTCTTCCCCGTCATGCACGGCAGAGCGCTGGTATTCACTGATATGAAAGGCTCCGGAAAGCATATCACCGTTACCGAAATGCAGTTCATAATTGTCCAGGCTTCCGGCAAATGCATATCCGCGTAGTGTTTCCTCAGCGGCAGAATCGGCGAAAAGTCCCGTAGCGGAAATCGAAACCGAACGAATACCTGCATTACCAAGCAACTGCCGCCATGCACCGGACTCCGGATTGGTGGCTTCGATGGAATTATTATTCAATTCCATCTCTGTAATACGGACACCGCCTATAGTAGTGAAATTTTCCGTCACCTGCCCGTCACCGATCTTCAGCAGGACAAGAGAGCCTTTTTGTATGGTCATCTTCAGGAGTGGTTAGTGTTATGGAGTGTAGGCATTATATGCCTGAAACACCTGACCGGTAAGTGCCAAAATAACTTGCATATATTATGTTCTGAATTTATACATTGAGCGTGTGTAAAATGGGTGCAGTCGAGGCCTTCCTCCTACATCCTTTATTTCCGGTATATTTCCGGCAATATCCGGTAAGCAACGTCAACGTTATATTTTTTGTGCTGCCTTAGCTCAATTGGTAGAGCAACTGATTTGTAATCAGTAGGTTGTGGGTTCAATTCCTACAGGCAGCACCATTTTGCAAACCACCCCCTAAAAGGGTATGGAAAGCCTTGTGGGACAAGGCTTTGAGTGGAGTTCTAGTTTGCTGATTTCGGTCATAATATCATAATAAATGGGGCCTGCAAAAGCCAGTTTTAGTACTGTTCTTTGTAAGTTAAACCTGCCGGAAGCCCATAATTTGTAGGGGTTTACAAGAAATAGCAGTGAAAGTTCTAGCATTTCATTAAAGCTGTGTTTTGGCGTGACGGTTTTTTCGGCTTTTTCCTGCAAGGTAAGCTTCTTTTTTTCCAGTTCATCAATGCGGGTTTCATAGGCAGCAATGACACGCGGACTAGTAGCCTCCATGACACGTTCCACAAGTTGGTTGATTTCTTTCTCCACCTTGAGTACATCCTGTTTAAAAGCTTTTGCGCTATTGATAGTGATAGCTGTTTGCATTTCCCACGCATCCTTAAGCATGGCTTTGATCATATCAAATACATTTCTGGAAGGTTGCAGTCTTTGCAGCAATGACGCAAATTCTCCTTCCAGCTTGTCGCGTGGAATAGACTTGCCGTATTCGCTGCATTCCTTAGTCTGGCACAGATAATAGGCGTATTTACGGTACTCTCCCTTACTCCAGCCGGAACGCAAAGATTTTCCGCAGGCGTGACAATGTACTGCACCACGCAGGACAAAGTCCTTATGTATGTCTTTGCGGGTTGTCAGATAGCCATTCTGTTTACGGCGTTCCTGAATGCGCTCATAGGTTTCCAGTAAAATAAGTGCCTCGTGTTGTGCTTTTCTGCGGCTAATCCCCCAGCTCGGTGCTTCCAGATACCCAGCATATATCACTTTGCTCATAAGCCGAACGACCGATTGTGGACGCAAGCGGCCATCGGGTAGGTCTTTTGGGTAGTGTTAGCCTCAAGGAATCGTTACATCTCGGTCTGGGTAGCAAAACGGCCAGAAGCAAAGCCCTCAAGGGCTTCTTTCACAATACTGGCCAGAGGCTCATCTTTGACCAATTCCTTACCGCCTTGTTTGGAAGAGATGTATTTGTAACCAATCGGAGCGCGGAATGTCCAATAGCCCTTTTCCAGCCGTGCGCGGGTTTTCTGTTTTGTCTGACGACCAATCTGTTCACGTTCAAGCTGAGATTGCGCGGCCAGCATCGTATCAATGAAAGTGCCTTCCGGGGAATCCTCAATCATGAAGTTAAGGTATTCAACCCGTGCGCCACGTTTTTCTAACTCATTTAGGGGTGCATGTTGCCCCCCGTTTCCGTATTTATAATGATAATGCCCCCAACACAGCACATAGGAAGCAAGTACATAGTGAAATAATGTCGGCAGAGGAGCGTTAAGCCAATAGTGGTTGGAACCAAAAGTCTGACCTGCGATCATCCTGAAAATCATTGCAATAAAATAAATGACTCCGAAAATTATCAGTTTTTTCCCACGCTTCTTTTTAGGAGTTACACTGCCTTTATGAAAATGCCAAACCAGTTTGCCCATAAAGATAATCATGACAATCTGTATGAGTAGTAATATTGGATACGGCAAAGCACCACTTTGCCATGTATCAAACGGGGGCAGAAATCCAACAGGATATATTACTTGGATTACTTGTGCAGCTACCCTGAAGCAAAACAGGAACAACAAAAGTAGTAGATATCGACTATAGATTTTTGAATTATTTTTAGTCATTTTTCCACCAACTCTCCAATAAACTTAGCAAACGGTACAATGTTTTGTCTCACACTGGCATGTTCAAGAGCGGCCATATACTCTTGCCGTTTTTCTACAGGCACGATTGTCCATGGGTAGCCACCAGAGGCTAGCATTGTATTCATCAGGAAACGCCCGATACGGCCATTACCATCAGAATATGGGTGAATATAAACAAATACAAAATGGCCCAATACCACACGCACTGCCGGATCAGCTTCTTCCTCCAATAATTCAAAAAACGCAGGCATAATATCACGCACAGCTTCATGGTTAGGCGGAACATGCATAGAGCGGCGGATATAGACTGGAATACTACGATACCCCGCCAAATCCGAAGGGCGTAGTAAACCTACTGTAACACTCGGTGCAAATAGTTCCCGATACCATGTACTATTACCTTCCTCAGCAACAACGCCGGGATTGTCACCCTTTAATATTCTCTCAATGCTTTTTTCTACTTCCTGAAATGCCTGCCAGTAGCCACGTGCGGCAAGCGCATTGCGTTGCTGCCTATCTTCTTCACTAGCATCAGGATTCCAGTTGCCGCTGCGTACCCGCTCAATTAGCTCCGGCGTTACCTGATAGCCTTCAATGGAAAGTGAATGATAGGCATCCGTCGCGTAGACTTCTTCCACATGCTTCATATACTCCGCATGATCTTTCGACAATCCGGGTGCTTCAGGAAAATGCTCAATGACAGGTTCACGCATCATTTCCCACATCAGGTGAATACGGTTGACGTAAGGCGATAAATCACGCCTTGCTAATGTCAGTACTTGTTTATCCTCAAACGGATCGGCTTCACGGATAGTATAGCCTGCTGAAGTCATGGTGCTGACAATATCATCAGCAATGCGAATACGCCCGATATTGCGGAATGCTCCGGCCAGCCTTCCAGCAATGGTGCTATGCCCGCCTTCCAATAGTAAAGCAAGCAAGCTTGAAGCATCAGGGAGAGTGGATAATGCAGCACGAGCATCTGTAGAATATTGTGCAAAGAAATTGGCTGAACACGCGATTAGTGCGCTTTCTAGTGAAAAAAGACGCATACCTTCTTTTTGCTGGCGCTGATTCTCCAGTGGCAAAGTAGCGCGGATATCCAGCAATGATGTTTCGTGGGGGAGATTGGTAACTTTATTACCGGCTTTGGGGTGGCGGATAAGTAATTGGCTTGGAACCGACCAGTTACCACTGTGCAAGAGCAAAGATTGCTCTGGTGAAAGACACCATTCACTATCAAAGCGCTCATCCAGATAAGTGGCACAGAACCCCCAAAACGATGCATACCAAGCCGTGCTTTCCCCACGTGTTTCATCAGGGCTAGCAGCAATATACCAGCCCTTCATTACCTCTTGTAAGAAGCCATTTGTTACCAAACGCTCTCTATCCGTTCTGGTCAAATCCCCGGAACGAATAGCCACTCTCCCTTCAATTTGCAGGGATTTTAGTGCTTCAAGCGAGGTAGCTAATTTTTCAGAAGGTGTAGTCATATTTAGGTTTTTCTGATGTTCTATTGTTAGGTTATTGAGTTGTACCACTATTAGGTTATTCTGTCAATCATATCTTATGAAAGTAAGATATCTCGTTTATTTCTGCATTCCATTCCCAGATAAACGAGAAACAGAAGCATTATCCTTGTAAATTCTCCACAGTATTTACGATTTACAAGGATAATTCATAATCTTCGCATCGTTCCGGTGCTATAGGAACCCCAAGTCAAGCTTATATCAAATCCGTGGACGCTTGGGCTGTCATGCAATCGCTTCGAAATATAACTTCAACATCGGCGGCAGAACCACCGTGTATCGCTAACATTCCGGTCAATGGCATGATCCACGGAGTTTAATCGAACGTCCTTCCGCACTTTGCAACTGTGCAGGATCACCCACCAATACTAGTTTTGCACCCGATTGTTTAGTCAGTTCAATAATATTAGCGAGTTGCTTGGCTGATACCATACCTGCCTCATCAACGACCAATACATCCTTACTAGTAAGCATAGCACTTTTAATAAAAGCGGTTTGTTTTGGTGTAAGAGGTTTCCCTGCATTCTCATCTATCATTTGTTGAACGATTTCAATACGTGCTTCAAGACTGTGCAGGGTAGAAGCATCCATACCAATGTCACGTAATCCTTAGGTTTTGCACTGCTTGCTGCAAATTCCTGACACAAACCTTTCTGAGAAGAGCCAATCATAATTCTGGCCCTACCAGTTCATCAAATATCTTTTTATCTAAAGTCTTGAGTTGGTGCTCCCAGTCTGCTAATTCCTCAAAAAGAGAGTTCAAACTTCCTCTCTCAAGGGACACCATTTTGTTTTTCAAGGTTGAAACTTAAAGCCTCCACATATCCAGTATAAACAATCTTGCCCATAGCTGTACAACTTGTTTGCGATCTTAAAACAGATATTTCAACTGGTTGATTATTTCATTTACTACTACATGATGCGGGGCGGTGGAGCTTTCGACTGTCAAATCCGCCTGTTCATATACAGGATAGCGCTGTTTTATCAATTCCGCCATAATTTCCTGCTTGTTACCGTTTTCCAGCAATGGGCGGGTGTTTTTGCGCGAAACCCGCTCCACCAGTATATCAAGCGGAGCCTTCAGCCATACCGAAATCGCCTTTTGCCTGATAATATCACGCACTTCCCCCCGCATGAACGCACCACCGCCGGTAGCAATAATATGCACCGGCTCATCAAGGGTTTCTTTGATTGTATCCAGCTCCATCTCACGGAATTTATCCTCACCTTCACTGGCAAAAATCCTGCTGATACTCATACCGGCCTGCTTCTCGACAATATGGTCAATATCGCTGAATGGCAGATTAAGTGATGCGGCCAGCCTTCTGCCCACGGAAGACTTGCCGGCCCCCATCAACCCTATCAGTACAACACTCTTTTCAGGCGTAAATGACATTATGACATTTTTTCAGGCTATTAAGAGGCTTTTATAGACATTTACTTAACTTTTTGTTAAACTTCTGATTTTGCAGACAGTTTTTCTATAAAAACACCCAATGGACAGTTTAAATATACAATCATGAACCGGAAACACAAGGTTATAGCTATTATATTGGCGGGGGGTATCGGTGACAGGATAAAGGCCGGCATACCCAAGCAATATATTGAATTATCAGGAAAAACTATCCTGCGCAGGTCTGTCGAGGCCTTCCAACACCATCCTGGTGTTGATATGGTGCAGGTGGTTATCAATCCCGAATACAGGGATTTATATGAAAAGTCCGTAAATGGTATGGAACTTCCCGAACCGGTAACAGGAGGGGCTGCACGCCAGGATTCGGTGAGGCTCGGGCTTGAGGGGATTGGCCGTTATAACCCTGATTTCGTGCTGATACATGATGCGGCACGGGCGTTTATCGACCCTGACACTATAAGCAGGGTCATTGAAGCTCTGGGGGAACACAGGGCGGTTCTGCCGGTTATACCTGTGGTGAATACGACAAAACAGTTACAGTATGATGGAAAAGTGCGGACTATTGACAGGCAAACACTCAGAATTGCTCAAACCCCGCAAGGATATAAGTATAATTATATTTTAGGGGTACATCAGAGAAATAAGGACGGATCCTTTACTGATGACTCCTCTATAGTGGAGGGTGACGGAGGGGAGGTATTCCTCGTTAAAGGTGATTATAATAATGTAAAAGTTACCACATCGGCAGATCTGGAATGGGCGAAATACATGACTAGTGAGCGCAAGGAAACAAGGGCAGGTATCGGATATGATGTACATGCTTTTGAAGCGGGGGATGTTGTCAGGATTTGCGGGGTGGATATACCGCATGACAGAAGTCTCAGGGGTCATTCCGATGCGGATGTGGGTATTCATGCAATTGTTGACGCTATATTGGGAGCGCTGGGAGAAGGCGATATTGGCAGGCATTTTCCGGCGGATGATGATAAATGGAAGAATGCGGATTCTTCAGTATTTCTGGATTACTGCAAGAGACTGCTGCTGGAGAAGAGCAGTGCGATAGTAAATATAGATATTATCATTATTTGTGAAGAACCTAAAATTGAGCCACATAAGGGTGCCATGGCTGGGAGGATTGCAGAGATTCTGGAAATCGACACAGGCAGGGTCAATGTAAAGGCCACCACAAACGAAAAACTCGGTTCACTAGGCCGAGGAGAAGGTATCGCTACACAGGCAATTGTAACCGTGGAATGCTAGAACTCCAATCTCCTCCCGCAAGCGGGGGAGGTTATCTACAAAATAAACTTGCTCAGGTCGGTTTCCTTGGTGAGGTCGTCGAGATTGTCGTTCACATAGTCTTTATTGATATTTATTACCTTGTCGGAAGAATCGCCGGCGGTGAAGCTGATTTCCTCCAGTAGCCGTTCCATAATCGTATGCAGGCGGCGGGCACCGATATTCTCGACATTACGGTTAACCTCGGTAGCAATCTTGGCGATTTCCTTCAGCCCGTCATCGGTGAATTTCAACTCTACATCCTCGGTTCCGATAAGCGCCTGATACTGCTTGGTGAGGCTGGACTCCGGCTCGTCGAGAATCCGCAGCATATCCTCTTCGGTCAAAGCATTAAGCTGTACACGAATCGGCAGCCTGCCCTGTAATTCCGGCAGCAAATCCGACGGTTTGGCCAGGTGAAACGCACCGCTGGCAATAAACAGAATATGGTCAGTCTTTATCGCACCATATTTGGTGGAAACCACCGTACCCTCGATAAGCGGCAGCAAGTCACGCTGCACACCCTCACGACTGACATCACCACCACGCACATCCTGCCGGGCGGTAATCTTGTCGATTTCATCAAGGAATACTATACCGTCATTTTCTACCAGCTTCTTTGCCTCACTGATAATCTTGTCCTCATCAATCAGCTTGTCGCTCTCTTCGGCTACCAGTATTTCATAAGCCTCATCAACCGTCATCCGCTTGGGCTTGGTGCGCGCCCCGCCCAGCGCCTTGCCCAGCATGTCATTGAGGTTAATCATCCCGACATGCCCGCCGGCGCCGGGAATATCAAACATGGGCATACCACCGCCGGTATCCTGCACATGAACCTCTATCTCCTTGTCACCAATCTTGCCCTCACGCAGCATCTTGCGGAATTTCTGGCGGGTTTCCTCGCTTGCAGTCTCCCCCACCAGCGCATCAAGCACCCGCTCCTCGGCATGCAGCTCGGCCTTGGCCACAACCTCCTTGCGCATACGGTCGCGCACAAGGGTTACCGCATGCTCCATAAGGTCACGGATAATTGAATCAACATCACGTCCGACATAACCGACCTCGGTGAATTTGGTGGCCTCTATTTTGACAAAGGGCGCCTCGGCAAGTCTGGCCAGACGGCGGGCTATCTCGGTCTTGCCCACACCGGTAGGCCCGATCATCAGGATATTCTTCGGCACAATTTCATCACGCATCGGCTCCTCCACCTGCATCCGGCGGTAGCGATTACGCAATGCTATAGCCACCGCACGCTTGGCATCCTTCTGCCCGATGATGAAGCGGTCAAGTTCCGATACAATTTCTCTTGGTGATAATTCGGTCATGTTTTTCCTAGTGGTTAGTGGCTTGAGTCTGGAGTCTAGTGGTAGGTTAATTGAACTCTTCTGAATTCTTGTTGCTAGTCGAGCTTAGCCATTTTTCCTTTTTGTTTGTGATTTAAAAATCCCTGTAATTCTGCACCATAGCTAAAACCTGTAACTGTGTGCTAGGCAAGCCGAAAACCTTCCAGTTTTGCTGCTTTCCTGTCAAAAGTAATTGTTTCATCAACACCATGTTGCTTATTCGTCAGCACAATCATAGCATCAGCGAAGTCAGCACCATTTTTATATTCAGACAATGCCCGCCAGGCAATATCGCCATCTTCAATATAAAACTCTTCAGCGAAGATAATTTTCTCCATTATTTCTGCTATCTGCTTTCTCGTATACTTATAGACAGATTTTAACACCCAGAACAATTCACAAAGCACCATACTACTGATGAATCCCGGATTTTCCAGAGTAAGTTTTTTTAGGTAATCAGATGCAGTTCTAGCTTGCTTTTTATTGTCGCGAACTATGTATCGCACCAGAATATTGGTGTCCAGACCTATCATAGACAAACCTTTTATATTCTTTTTATGTTTGCAACTGCCTCATTCATTTCCTCTATCGAAGCTGCCCTTCTCGGCCTGGGCAAAGCACCTTCCAGATCTTTAACGCTCATAGTTTTCGGTATCATTTCCACGCATCCGTTCTTGTTTACATGAAAATTCACTTTATCTCCTTTTTTAAGGCTCAACATATTCCTTATTTCAACAGGAATTGTTATCTGCCCTTTACTTGTTATTGTTGCACTTGCCACTATCTTTCTCCTGTTTTACAAATAACACCATGCCTTACTTTATCATATTTGTAAGGAAAGTGCAAGGTGTCATGAGTATACTAAACTCCGAATTCAGGATTCTGAACTCTTCTTACCAGCTATAAGTTTTGCTATTTTCTCCGCCTTGAACCAGAAAACTACAGCAGCTACAAAACTTACTATCGTATTACTCACCAAAGGTAGTTCTGCTGCAACAAGGTCCATGAAAATTTCTCCAAAATCACCTTTGGCTTTTGGAGCAGTAAAGTAAAATAAGTAGTAAGAAAACTTGACAAAACCCCTTAAAAATATAAGGGTTACATACATAGAAATCACACGTGAAATCAAAAATGCGGCATCTTCCCTTGTCATTTTATTCCTCCTTGTCAATAAAAATCTAAAACCTGTAACCTTTAACCTAAAACCTCCAAAGTAATATTCTCATTGGTGTAAACACATATATCGGCGGCGATTTTCATTGCCTTGCGGGCGACATCCTCAGCAGTCAAGTCATCCCTGTCCATCAGTGCCCGTGCTGCAGAAAGCGCATAATTCCCGCCGGAGCCTATTCCTACGACACCATCCTCCGGCTCCAGTACATCGCCTGTGCCGGTCAGTACAAGGATATTATCCTTGTCGGTCACAATCATCATCGCTTCCAGCCGGCGCAGATAGCGGTCGGTACGCCAGTCCTTGGCCAGTTCGACACATGCCCGCTTCAACTGGCCGGGATGCACTTCCAGCTTGGACTCCAGCCGCTCGAACAGGGTAAGCGCATCCGCCGTCGCACCGGCAAATCCGGCCACAATCGACCCGTCACCGATATGCCGCAATTTCTTCGCACCGGCCTTCATTATGGTAGGCCCGACCGAAACCTGCCCGTCACCGACGATAACGGTCTTTCCGTCTTTCTTCACACACAGAATCGTCGTCCCATGCCAGTTTGTCGGGTCAGCCATAACCTTTCCACTTTATACATGCTCTCACTCTCCCCCCTGAGGGGAGAACGACAACTACCGTATAACATAGTAAACATCTACGTAATTGCAACCGCACAGATTTTTTATTTTCCAGGGCAGGAATTTGCTACCTGAACAAATCGAAGGTCATGGGGACGCGGAAGATAAGCTGTACGTCGGGTGCATCCTGGGTCAGGCCGGCGCTGATATTGAAATTCAGATTGGTCATCTTGTTCAGGCGATAGGCGAATCCGAGATTAAGCTTACCGGCCTGCAGCACATCCGAATTAGGTATGGTCGCACCGTTCTGCTTGGTCTTGAATACGGTATCGTGGCTGTATCCCAGGCTGAACGAAGCCCGTTCATTAGCCGAGAAGCCCATACCCATACCGAAGCTTATTGAATCACCGGGATCGATTTCACCGAAAGTTCCGCCTACGTCACGCTTGAATGTATGAGTATAGCCGAGATTGCTGAAGAACACCACCGGGTCGGAGGGGAATATCGCGGTTATACCCGGCTGTACGGAGTAAAACCCGGAGCCGGTAGGCAGTTCGGTCTGGATACCGTTAGTATCGAGCGGCACTTCAAACGGGTCCTTACCGGTACGGCTTTTGAATGAAAGGTTACCGATAAAAAACGGCCAGCCATTCTGCCCGCTATTTATCTGGTAGCGTGCGGAGACTTCTACATCACCCAGACCGTTACCGGATACGTTACGCAGCTCGTCACTGGCAGCACCAACCCCGACCGGACGGCTCAATGTACTGTCATCGCGGTATAGATATGGCACACGGGTTTCGAGTTCTATCCGGTCACTTATGCCGAGACGGGCAGTAAGTGCGCCGGTCAGTGTATCACGGTCTACTTCGGTTATGTCGAATGAGCCGATATTGAGTGCGGGAACGATGGTAAACCCTTCAACCGCTACCCTGAGTGATGAAAAACGGCTATATTCAAGTGAAGGCTGAATCACCATCCTGCCCTTGCCGAGCAATACGCTGGCACCCTCGGATTCGAGTGCGGCCACTTCCGGCGGTTTCTCCTTTTCTTTCTGCTTGCGGTCTATGCCTACAACTTCGCTCTCCGGCTTATCCTCCACACTGGTTTTTGCAGGGTCGGTATCGGCCGTATTAATCGCTTCAGTAGCATTATTTACCGGTTGCTCATCACCTACCGCTGTGCTGACGGTACTTTCCTCAACACCGGTTGCACGATATTGTTCCAGTGATTCATCAGCAACCTGCTGTGCCTGTATGATACTGCCGACCTGCTGTTGCAGGGCTTCTATGATTTTACGCTGTTCTTCAAGCTGCATGGCCTGTGCGGCTATTTTCTCCTGCTGCTCGGACAGGGCATCTTGCAGCTCTGTTATAGAAGGATTAGCGGGTTTTACCGTCGGAACAACAGAAGCCTTCGCATTTTCATCAGCGTAGGAGTTGCTTACACTGAACATAACCGCAATGGAAGTGGTTGTAAGTAATAGTTTCTTCATAGTAACATCCTCAAATTTAATAATTTATTGACACCGGATTGAGAAGCCTAGCGCTTTCTGCAAGTATGAAGCAAGCTTTTTAACCTATATTAACCGATTTGTAATTGATTTAGGTCAAGAAGTGTTGTTTTCTCCACAAAAATAGTGGATGGTACGTTTGTTTTACAGAACTTATATAATGCAGACTAGGATCGCAATACGCCACCCACGGCCTGTTTTACGTTATCCACCACTATATTGCTGACCTGTTCGATTTCCTTGTCGGTGAGGGTACGGTCGTGGGGCTGGAGTTTTACCGCAAGTGCGACCGACTTTTTACCTACCTCAACTCCTGTACCGGTGTATATATCGAATATATTCACTTCTTTTATAAGGTTTTTATCTGATTTACGAACAGCACGAAGAATGTCTGAGGCTGTGGTCTCTTCATCAACAATGAAGGCAAAGTCGCGCTCAACTGCTTGGTAGTTGGAGATTTCCAGTTTCGGCCGCGCACTGGATTTTTTTGTGCGGGGTTGCGGCAGTTTTTCAATAAACAACTCAAATCCGACCACACAAACCTTCACATCCATTTTCTTCAATACAGAAGGATGCAACTCACCAAAATAACCGACTATATTTTTGCCGAGAGCAAGCGCACCCGCCCTTCCCGGATGATAATATGCCGGGATATCGCGGGTTATATTGAGATTCTCGGGATTTACATATTCGGCAATTAAAGCAAATATATCAGCTTTTACATCAAAAATATCCACTGTCCTGCTGTTGTCAAAAGGATTTTTCTGTGCAGCATTGCCACTTCTGATTCCGGCTGCAATCAATTGCTGCGCACCTGGTTCGGCGTCGTCAAACACAGGGCCAATCTCGAATAGAGCCAGGTCGGGATAACCGCGGACTTCATTACGACTAACCGCATCAACCAGATTGGGCAGGATTGACTTGCGCATAACCCCCAACTCACTGCTGATAGGGTTTTCCAGCGATATATTATCATTGGCATTGAGGCTGAACTTTTCTACAACCGCTGCATCCATGAAGGAGAAGGTTACGGCCTCCTTTATACCGCGGTTGACAAGAGTTTTCCGGATTTTATCCACAGATTTTTGTGTATGGGATGTTGTGGACTTCTTGCGGTCACTCACAGGCAAAGGTAATTCAGGCAATTTGTCATAACCATAAATCCGCACGATTTCTTCTATTAAATCAACATCTTGCTCTATATCATTACGCCATGATGGAGGTGTTACCTCCAAACCTTTGCTGTCACCTGATATATTAAAACCAAGATTCTGTAATATCTGTTTTATTTCCTTTTCATCAGGTGCAATTCCTATCAATTCCTCAACCTGCTTCGGGTTAAAGATTATCGGCGGTTCTTGCGCAGGAGGAGCACCTGCAATCACTAACTCACTAGCTTCCCCACCGCATAAATCCAGTATAAGTTTAGTTGCAATTTCCGCGGCATCGGGTAGAAGATCCGTATCAATCCCGCGTTCAAAGCGATAGCGTGCGTCCGACTCAATCTGTAGTTGACGTCCGACCCGCGCCACTTCAATCGGGTCAAACAACGCAATTTCCAGAAAAACATCAGTAGTATCATCCGAGCAACCGGTCGGCATACCGCCGATAATACCGCCCAGCGCTACCGGCCCCGAATCATCAGCAATCACCGTCATTTCCGACTCCAGTTCATATGTTTTTTCATCCAATGCCTCCAGCTTCTCGCCGGCCTCAGCATCCCGAACCACAAGTCCACCTTGCAATTTCGCCGCATCATACACATGCGCCGGTCTGCCTAGGTCGAAGGTGAGGAAATTGGTTATATCTACCAGTTTAGATATTGGACGTAACCCTATGGATTCCAGACGATTTTTTAGCCAGTCAGGGCTCTCGCCGTTTTTCACACCACTAATATAACGCCCGACAAACATCGGTGATTTTTCGGTATTCGAGATTTTTACATCGACAGGAGAATTAAAATTTCCTTTTATTTTATCAATGGTTAACGACTTTAGCTCACCCAATCCCGCAGCGGCAAGGTCACGGGCAATTCCGCGCACACCAAGGCAGTCGCCACGATTAGGCGTAATTGCAATCTCAATCAGCGGGTCGTCCAGCCCCATATATTGCGCAAAAGGCTGACCGACTTCCGCCTCCTCCGGCAGCTCGATAATACCGGCACTGTCCTCGCCAATCCCCAGTTCAGAGGCCGAACACAGCATACCACAACTCTCCACATCACGGATTTTCGATTTCCTGATTTTCATCCCGTTAGTGGGGATTACAGTGCCGATGGAAGCCAGAACCACCTTGATTCCCGCCCGCGCATTGGGAGCACCGCAGACAATCTTCAGATGCTCCGAACCGTTATCCACGGTGCAATAGCGCAGCTTGTCGGCATTGGGATGCGGCTCAGCTTCCACAATCTGCGCAACCGTAAAAGGTGTAAATTCCACCGTACGGTCAATAATCTCCTCCACCTCCAGCCCGACAGCAGTCAGCCTGTCAGCGATTTCACCAATATCAGCCTTGGTTTGCAGATGTTCCTTCAACCATGATAATGTAAATTTCATACCTAAAACCCGTAATGTTTAAGCCATCTTACGTCGGAGTCGAAGAAGGTGCGCAGGTCGGGGATGCCGTATTTCAGCATCGCCAGCCGTTCTATTCCAAGTCCGAAAGCGAATCCCTGCCATTCCTCAGGGTCAATCCCGACATTGCGTAGCACATTGGGATGTACCATTCCGCAGCCCAAAATCTCCAGCCAGTCCTTGCCTGCGCCGATTTTAAACTCCCCGCCCTCGCGCGAACAGCCGATATCCATCTCGGCGGAAGGCTCGGTAAAGGGGAAGAAACTCGGCCGAAACCGCACCGGCACATCGTCAACCTTAAAAAACTCCCGCACAAAGCCAATCAGACAACCTTTGAGATGCCCCATATTGATGCCCTTATCGATATAAAGCCCCTCAATCTGGTGAAACATCGGCGAGTGGGTGATGTCCGAATCACAGCGGTAAACACGGCCCGGTGCGATAATCCTGTGCGGTGGCGGGTTGTTCTGCATCCAGCGAATCTGCACAGACGAAGTGTGAGTGCGCAACACAAGCTGCTCACCGTTATTTTCAGGGAAATAAAATGTATCCTGCATCTGGCGTGCCGGATGGTTGGGCGGAATATTCAGCGCAGTAAAATTATGAAAGTCATCCTCAATTTCCGGCCCCTCCGCCACAGCGAAACCCATATCACTGAAAATCTCCGTACATTCGGCAATAACCTGCGATACCGGGTGGATACTGCCCTGCTGCTCGGGGCGCGGAGCAAGGGTTATATCGATTTTCTCACTGTCCAGGCGGGCAGCAATCACCTCCTCCTCCAGTTTTTCTTTCGCCGACTCAATAAGCTCAGCTACAGCGGATTTAAGCTTGTTTAACTCGGCACCGAAACTCTTGCGCTCTTCCGGAGGCAGCTTGCCGAGAATTTTCATCCTGGCCGAAATCACCCCCGACTTGCCGAGATAGGAAACCCGTACCTTCTCAAGCTCATCAAGGCTTTCCGAGGCCGCCACCGCCCCCTCCGCATCAGATTTTATTTGCGATAGTTCGGTCATACTACTTTTATAATTACTCTTGTGGTTACAACCCCCCATCTTCCAGACGGAAAAACTTTAGTTTTCTAATCCACCAAGTTTTTATAGCATTTCTTACAGTTTGTAGTGGTTGATTTCAAGAGCTGGCTTTACCCCCTCCGATAAAATGGATAATCTCGATATTATCCCCATCAGCAAGCTCCGTACTATCATGCTGCGATTTCGGTATAATCTCCAGGTTACGTTCAATAGCTATCTTGCCCCTGTCCAGGCCCAACCTGCAGGCAAGCTCCGCCACCGATTGCATCCCGTCAAAATTTTTTGTTTCACCATTTACAGTTATCTGCATAATGTCTATCCATGAAAAAATTTCTCATAATAAACGGGCCGAATCTCAACATGCTCGGAGTGCGGGAGCAGGAAATATACGGTTCGCATACGCTGAATGATATCAGGAATCTTTGCGCTAGTGAAGCGGAAAAGCGCGGGGTCGAGGTTGATTTCCGGCAAAGCAATGCAGAAGAGGAAATCGTCGGCTGGATTCAGGATGCACGCACCACACATAGCGGGATTATCATAAATGCCGCCGCATATACGCACAGTTCAATAGCGATTATGGATGCGCTGCTGGCGGTCGGCCTGCCGGTGGTGGAGGTGCATTTATCCAATATATTCAAGCGTGAGGACTTCCGCCATAAATCCTACATTTCCCCCGCTTCCGTCGGCATAATATGTGGCTTTGGCGCAACCGGATATAAGCTGGCATTACAGGCTATTACTGATGTTGTTTAGGTTGGATGCAAGCGTTGGATAGATACCAGGCGTTTGGCAAAGAAAAACAAAGCCACATTTAGCCTGGCTAAAACCTGCCACCTAAAACCTGCAACCTGTTACGGGCCACAGCTATGTCCTGTGATCGTAATCCCCCACTTATCCTCAAGATAGCATTCAACAGATTGACGGTCAGCAGCACCCATAGCTTCATTATAAACCAGGATTTCTGCAATATAACCATCCAGATAATTCGCAGGAGTATAGTCGGAGCCAATAGTTAAGCCATCAAGAGTCGCAGCAGTCACAGAACCTGCATTTCCTCCTCCGTTGACATATAAATTCGAACTACTTGTATTAAAAATAGTGGTAAATATTGTTGGGCTTGAACCACCAGCGCCTGCATTAAACCCCGTCCCCCCTGACTGCATTCTCCAGTCAGGTACTGTGGTACTCATACTAAGTTCATGACGATTTGCAGTGCCTATCCCGTCAAAAAAGTGAGCGTTTGCAGTCGCTACGTCATCCGATTTTGTGACGATAAAAATTGTCACAGGCTGGGTGTAGGTAGTAGCAAAAGTCTGGGTTAGCATATTGTCACTACCATCAAAATCGATAACCGGTAGCTCGTTTTGCGCAGCTCTTACAGCAAAACCAGGCCTTGCAGTGCCGCTTGATGTAAGGTCTTTGGTAGTAGATTTATTTTTCCATTCAGTAACAAGCCCAATATCATTATATGTCAAAGACTCACAATCCGCCGCATCAAACCATACCACAAGATTTGCACTATATGGCAAAGTTGACTCATATGGTACACAAGCCCTGTGGCCATACTCCACTATATCGTCAAATTGAATATCAGGGTCCTGCGATGTTCCGCCTTTGAAAAATGCCCTGTCGACAGAGGGCATTGCTGTATTAGTGTGTAAATGGTGATTGATATTCTGTCTTGCGCTGTCTATATAATTGCCCCCTCCCAGGTCAATTGCCTGTACTCTTTCACCACCACGTTCATAGCCGCCAACTCCATCCTCTCCAAAACTGACCAGGGCATATGCGGCGGTATTTGTTATTATATCAGGCTCATCCTGATTTAATGGCTTCGGATTCGTTGTAACCTGATCATCGTAACCCCGCAGGATTATTATATCAGGGTTATTGTCCCAGTAGGTTGCAGCCTGTGTGACATTCTCTGCTACTGCATATAATATCCGCCTGTCCCATGAATCCAGCATATCTTCAGGTAGCAGCCCCAGTTCTTTTACCGGTACAGCACCAATAAACACCTGTCCAGGTGTGGTGCCGGGGGAATCTATATTATCAGCATTACAATTACCGCTTGTATCCCGACTTCCTTCACCAAGAGAGGCATCGGTAAATACATCATCGGTCGGATCAGCAGGGCATGGATAGAAGCCGTATTCCAGCGCATGTTTATCCAGCATTTCCTTTATTTTCTGCAGTTGGGCATTGGTGTTTCTGGTTACCCCCAGGCTTTCACTTTCATCCCTGGCTACCAGAACATTAATCACCACAAATGAAAACACAACCAGCAGGATTGACAACTCGATAATTGTGAATCCCCTGCACTGGACAGTATTTTTTGTTGAAACTTTGTTAATTATTACTTTTTTAGGCACCTTAATCTCCTGAAATCAAGATTTACGCTTAACATTGCAATTATATAGTATTTGATAAATTTTAGCAACCGTTAAAACAACCGCCGCACCATATAACCCATTGTTTTTATTAAATAAATCAGGCACAATTTTAACTAAATTTTGCTAAAATTCACACCCTTCCGGAAATATGCCATTAACCATATAGTTATGTCATAAATTTGTTTTTTCTTCTCTAAACCCCTCAAATTGTAATAAAAAATGGCATCTATTGTATTAGGTAATGCCGGTACGGCGATTGGCGGTGCTCTGGGCGGACCTGTCGGGGCAGCGATTGGCGGGCTGGTCGGCACGGTTGCTGGCAGCTTTGTTGACAATGCCCTGTTTAGCCCCAAGCTGCCAAACATACAGGGACCACGGCTTTCCGACCTTTCGGTGCAGACCTCCACCTATGGCCGCATGATTCCGATAGTCTACGGCAATGTTCGTATTGCCGGTAATGTCATATGGTCGCAACCGATTAAGGAGGTTGCCAATAGTACCAGTACAGGCGGTGGCAAGGGCGGCGCAGGGGCCAAACAGACCACCACTACTTTCAGCTATTTTGCTACCCTGGCGATTGCTCTTTGCGAGGGGGAAATTGATGATGTTATCAGGGTATGGGCTGATTCCAAACTGATTGACCCGAGTGAATTTTCCGGCTCATACAAACTGTATAAAGGTGATGAAACCCAGCTTCCCGACCCGACTATCGAGAGTTTTGAGGGGTTGGGTAATGTTCCGGCCTATCGCGGGATGGCATATGTGGTTATTGAGGATTTCCCGCTGGCAGATTTCGGTAATCGCATTCCCAACTTTACATTTGAGGTAAAGCGCCGGCTGCTTATTGCCGAAACCGGTGATAAGCCGGTTGAGGAAATGATTAGCGGGCTGGTTATGATACCGGCGACCGGTGAGTTTGCTTATGATACTGATATTCAGTACAAGGTTGTCGGCGAGCAGGTTGGTTCGGATTTTGTACAGTCGGGTAGCGGGCGCACACGAATTAACCAGAATAACCTGCATAACAAGGCGGATGCGCTGGTGGCACTGGACCAGGCGCTGGCGACCTGCCCGAATCTGGAATGGATTTCGATTGCGATAGCCTGGTTCGGTGATTCGCCGGATGCGGGCAGTTGTGTTATCAAGCCGGGGGTTGAATACCAGACAGGGGCGACAACTGAGCCGGATAGCTGGCAGGTGGCCGGCTTCATCCGCGCTACGGCACGGCAGATTACACTGGATGCAGGTGGTGCACCGGTTTATGGCGGTACGCCTGATGATGATTCGCTTTTGCGCTATCTGGATGAGTTGAAATCTCGTGGATTAAAGGTATTGTTTTACCCGCTTGTCTTAATGGATGTTAATAACAAGCCATGGCGTGGCAGTATCACTGGCAGCACAACAGATGTTGCTAATTTTTTTACTAAAACAGATGGTTATAATACCTTTATAAACCATTACGCTAATCTGGTTAAGGATAAGATTGACGCATTTTCGATTGGCTCCGAGCTGATAGGATTAACTTCTGTTAAGGATGCCGGCAATAATTTTCCTGCGGTTGATGAGCTGGTCAGCCTTGCCGCCACTGTCAAAACCACCGTCGGCAGTAGTGTCAAAGTGACTTATTCCGCCGACTGGAGCGAGTATCACCATACTGACGGTGGCTGGTATAACCTCGACCCGCTCTGGGCTTCTGCCAACATCGATTTTGTCGGGATTGACGCTTATTTTCCGCTCACTGATGAGCCACAATCCGGCCTGGGCTATGACTTACAGAAGGTGATTGATGGCTGGACCAGCGGTGAGGGATATGACTGGGTTTATACCGATTCCAGCCGCACTACCAAGGACTTCACCTTGGAAGACAGGTTTGCCTGGAAAAACATTGATTTCTGGTGGAAAAATACCCATGTGAATCCCGATTCCACCACAACTGCATGGGTGCCTGAGTCCAAGAAAATCTGGTTTACCGAATATGGCTTCCCCTCAGTTGACGGGGCAACCAACCAGCCTAATGTTTTCTACGATCCGGACAGTGTTTCCGGCGGTTTTCCTTACCATTCCAGGGGGCGGGTGGATTTCCGTGCGCAGCGCCTGGGGCTGACCGCAACCGAAAAACAATGGGAAGCTTCCGGCATGATTGAGCGCATGTTCGCATGGACATGGGATGCGCGGCCATACCCATTCTGGCCGGATTTAGATGCAATATGGAAGGACGGAGATTTATGGGAGACCGGTCATTGGGTGCAGGGGAAACTGGGGCTTTCCGGCCTTGGCGCAATAGTGCGGGAAATTAGCCAGCGGGCGGGGCTTTTGCTGGCGGATATTGATGTGACCGCTCTGACCGAGCTGGTGGACGGATATATCCTGACCGAGCAAACCACCGCTCGCAGTGCGATTGAGGGCTTGCAGCAGGCCTTTTTCTTTGATGCGGTTGAGTCGGATAATCTGCTGAAATTTGTACCGCGTGGCGGGGTGTCTGCGGCTGCTATAGCGGATTCCAACCTGATTCCCGATGAAAATGGTGACAACCGTGATTTGCTGAAAATCACTCGTCAGCAGGAGGTTGAATTGCCGCAGAAGGTTGATATCGGTTATATCAATCGCAGTTTTGATTATCAAATCGGAAACCAGCATTCACAGCGGCAGACAGCCAATAGCGATGAACTTCTGACAGTCAATCTGCCAATTGTAATGCCCAACCAGCGTGCCAAGGATATAGCGGATATAACATTGTTTAACAGCTGGTTAGGGCGTACCACCTATAATTTTCAGCTACCGCTGGAATATGCCGAACTGGAACCCTCGGATATTGTGGATATTACGGTTGAATCGGCCATCCACAACATCCGCATAACCGCCATAGATATGGGAAAACCTGGACTGACAAGGCTTTCCGGTATTGCCGAGGATGTGTCTATATATGACACTAACGGGATTGCCGGTGATTCCGGCTCGCAAACCGGTACTGTCTCCAGACCTGCCGACACAAGGATGGAGATCCTTGACCTGCCTGCATTTCCGACTGACTTGCCTGAGCAGGGCAGTCTGCGTTTTGCCCTGTCAGGTTTAGAGGAAAACTGGCCGGGAGCAGCGGTTTTCCGTTCCGACGATGATGGCATATCCTATCAGCAAGTAACGGCGACCGACGATGCGGCTGTAATCGGCTCTGCAGTTGATGCTTTGTCCGTCGGAACAACCGATATTTTCGATAATGAAAACAAGGTTACGGTAATTCTGCTCGGCGGTGAGCTGGAGAGTGTCAGCGAACTTGCGGTGTTAAACGGCGCCAATGCCGCCCTGCTCGGCAATGAGATAATTCAGTTTAAGAATGCCGTATTAGTTGCTGAAAATAAATATGAATTAAGTGGCCTGCTGCGTGGACGTCTGGGGACCGAACATGAAACCGGCAACCATATTACCAGTGAGCGTTTTGTTAAACTCGACAACCGCTTATCCAGGGTAGTTATGGCTAACAGCCTGATTGGCCTGTCACGTAAATATAAGGGTGTGACAATAAACCAGCTTTTATCAAATGCTGTTGAGCAGGATTTTACTTACAACGCTAATGGGTTAAAGCCGTTATCTCCAGTGCATATTGAGGGCACACGTGATGGCAGCAATAACCTCACTATAAACTGGATAAGACGCACACGTATCGGCGGGGAATGGCGGGATTTCGTTGATGTTCCGCTTGGCGAAGCCAGTGAAAAATACGAGGTGGATATTATGAACAGCGCAGGAACCGCCGTTCTACACACAATTTCAGGCATAACGACCCCGCAAACCACCTACACTGCCGCCGACCAAACCAGCGATTTCGGCTCCCCGCAACCCTCAATCACCATCCGCATATACCAGCTATCCGAAATTATTGGCCGCGGTCACAAAGCCGGAGCGGTAGTTTAGCTTCAGCAATAGCACCATACGACCAAATATAACCCTAATATATCAGTACTTTATTGGCAATACTTAATATTTCTATTATCTTGTATATAAACTAAATTTATTGTATAGTTATTGCATAGTTATAAGATAGCAACAGGTTACATAATTATGAATAACAAAGGATTTACACTGGTAGAATTATCTGTAGTGCTAGTTATTACAGGACTGATAATTTTTGGTATTATTAGCGGACAGGCTATTATGAAAAATGCTGTATTGAAGTCTATTGTTTTTGACGTAAGTAATTTCAGAACTGCATACAATTCCTATGTAAGTTATTATAGGGCTTTACCCGGAGATCATAAAAATGCATATGATTATTTTGATGGTAGTGGTGGCAAGGATATTTGCGGCAAAGATAGTGCAGGAAAAAAAGAATCCTGTAATGGTGATGGCGACGGAAAAATAGAATTCGCCAACGGGTGGGGAGGAAGAATCAACTATGAAGACCTCAGAGCATGGCAACATCTATCTTTAGCAAAAATGATTCCTGGAGATTATACAGGAGAATTAGATGGAAAAGCGTTAACTCCTGGTGTAAACGTGCCTTCTTCCAAGATAAAAGACGCAGGTTACTGGTTAACTACATTCGATACCATTTACGGCAGAATTGATAATTACATTGAGTTTGGTTCAACAGATGATAATGTTTTAAACGGCCCAGTTATATCCCCAAGAGATGCACGAGCAATTGACACTAAAATAGATGACGGGCTAGCGGGAAGTGGTGATGTTATGACCTCAAACGCCAGGGTAAACATGGTTGAATTAACAGGATGCACCTCCAAAGATACATTTGAAGCTCCACCATCTGACTATATACTGTCCAGTAAGAACATTTTGTGCAAAATGTTCTTCTTTTTTGATTTAAAAGAAGGAGGGTTAACACGTGGACTTCCTCCATAATCATCCTCTTCGTAAATTGCATAAGCGGTGTTAAGAACAGCACAAAAATGGCATATTCCTGTAGAAGTATTTGCATTACGGTGAGTTATCGGTTACACCCTCTGCTGAAATCTGCCATGTATGGAATTGGGGGTGGTTGCAGTGATAACATGCCTAGCCCCTCCCGCTTGCGGGAGGGGAGAAAATCTGAGAAAGCTATGCTTTTCAGATTTTCGGAGAGGGAATGGTGAGGTGCCGAGTGCTAAGGGTTTGCAGCGGGAGACTCAGCACACAACACTCAGCACATAGCACTTACATATTCCCCCACCAGAAATCTTACGAAATCAAAGATTTCGAGATTTCTTGCCTCCCCCGCAGGCGGGGGAGGAGTGCCCCTTTTATAAACAAAAATGCACCAATATCGTACACATAATTGCGGGGAGTTGCGGAAGGGTGATGTTGGCGGAGAGGTTAAGCTTTCCGGCTGGGTGCATCGCCGTCGTGACCATGGCAACCTGCTGTTCATCGATTTGCGCGACCATTACGGGCTGACGCAACTTGTGATAAATTCCGACGATGGCTTTCTCGACCAGGCCACCCATACCCGCAATGAGAGTGTTATAACCGTTACCGGCAAAGTAGTTGCACGTACAGAAGATACGCTGAACAAGGATTTGCCAACTGGTGAGATTGAAATTGCGGTTGATAGTTTTACTCTCGAATCGCATGTGGATGACGAACAATTGCCGGTGCAAGTCAATACTGACAAGGATTTTCCGGAGAATACCCGTCTGAAATACCGTTTCCTTGATTTACGCCGTGAGCAGATGCACCGTAATATTGTGCTGCGTTCGCAGATTATTTCCTCTATCCGCCGCCGTATGACCGGGCAGGGTTTTATGGAGTTCCAGACACCGATTCTGACCAGTTCATCGCCTGAAGGTGCGCGGGATTATCTGGTACCGAGCCGTGTACATCCCGGCAAGTTTTATGCGCTGCCGCAGGCTCCGCAGCAATTCAAACAGCTTCTGATGGTATCGGGCTTTGATAAATATTTTCAGGTTGCGCCCTGTTTTCGTGATGAGGATGCGCGCGCAGACCGCTCTCCCGGCGAGTTCTACCAGCTTGATATGGAAATGAGCTTTGTCACCCAGGAGGATGTGTTTGCTGCAATCGAGCCGGTTTTGCATGGGGTTTTTGAGGAGTTTGCCGATAAAACCATTACTGACACACCATTTCCGCATATTACATATAAGGATGCGATGCTGAAATATGGTAGTGACAAGCCGGATTTGCGTAATCCGCTTATTATATCGGATGTGACGGAGGTTTTTGCTGGTTCTGGTTTTGGATTGTTTGCCGGACAGATTGAAAAGGGGGCGGTGGTGCGTGCGGTTCCTGCACCGAAAACCGCCGGCCAGCCGCGCAGTTTCTTTGATAAAAAGAATGAATGGGCACGTGAGCAGGGATTTGCTGGACTTGGCTATATTGCATTCACCGATGAGGGGGAGGGCAAGGGACCGATTGCCAAGAACCTCGATGAGGCAAGACTAGCGCAATTAAAGGAGATTGCAGGAGTTGGCAATGGAGATTCGGTATTTTTCAGTTGCAATACTGACCATAACAAGGCAGCAGAGTTGGCTGGAAAAGTACGTGATTTGCTTGGTGAAGAGCTTGATTTGCTTGAGAAGGATGTATTCCGTTTTTGCTGGGTGGTGGATTTCCCGTATTTTGAATGGAATGAGGATGAGGGCAAGATTGATTTCAGCCATAACCCGTTTTCGATGCCGCAGGGCGGTATGGAGGCGCTGGAAGCCGCGCAGAATAACGAGGATTTACTGGCAATAAAGGCCTATCAGTATGATATTGTGTGCAACGGGGTTGAGCTTTCCAGTGGTGCGATTCGTAACCATAAGCCGGAGTTGATGTATAAGGCGTTCGGAATTGTCGGCTATCCTGAGGAGGTTGTTGATGAGAAATTCGGCGGGATGATTCGTGCGTTCAAGTTTGGTGCGCCTCCGCATGGCGGGATTGCGCCGGGAATTGACCGGATTGTCATGCTGCTTGCTGATGAGCCTAATATCCGTGAGGTGATTGCATTTCCGATGAACCAGCAGGCCGAGGATTTGCTGATGAACGCACCGGCACCTGCCGACCCGAAACATTTGAATGAACTCCACATCCAGCTTGGCATGACCGCAAGGCAGGTAATAAAAGCTGGAACTAGAAATAATTGATTTTTCATCCCACAGCATACCACCAAGCGGTCTGATTTTGTAATTCTATTCAAGACGGAATGTAAAAATACCCATCCAGCAAACCAATTTTTACACAGGCCTAAATCCCTGCATACCCTACCCCAGCCTTCCCTTCAATATCTCATTGACCATTTGCGGATTGGCCTTGCCTTTAGAGGCTTTCATTGCCTGACCGACGAAAAAGCCGAATAATTGCTGCTTGCCGCCCTTGTACTGCTCTACCTTGTCTGCATTTGCAGCCAGAACTTCATCAACAAGCACTTCAATTGCACTACTATCGGTTACCTGCTTCAGCCCCTTCTCTTCAACAATATCCGCCGCATCCCTGCCGGTCTCGAACATAATATCCAGCACTTCCTTGGCTATCTTGCCGGAAATTGTATTGTCACTGATCAAATCCAGCAATCCGGACAGGGCTTCGGCTGATACCGGCGAATCCTCTATAGTCCTGCCTGCCTTGTTGAGCCTGCCGAAAAGCTCGGCAGTAAGCCAGTTTGCCGCCATTTTCGGGTCATGCCCTTCTACCGCCCGCTCAAAAAATCCGGCAGTCACCTTATCAGCGACAATAACGCCGGCATCATAAGACGAAAGCCCCATCTCACTGACATAGCGCTGTTTCTTGTCATCCGGCAGCTCAGGCAATCCGCCCTTTATCTCATCCACCCATGATTGCTCAACCACCAGCGGATATAAATCGGGGTCGGGGAAATAGCGGTAATCATGGGCATCCTCCTTGCTGCGCATAACACGGGTCTCACCATTATCCGCATTATACAGGCGGGTGGCCTGCGCAATCTCGCCACCGGCCTCGATAACCTCAATCTGCCGGCGCGCCTCGTAATTTATCGCATTGATAACATTGCGTATCGAATTAAGGTTCTTGATTTCATTACGGGTACCAAGCTCTTCGCCCGGCCTGCGCACCGAAACATTGGCATCACAGCGCATTGAGCCTTTCTCCATATCACCGTCGCAACTGCCGAGATAACGCACAATACTGCGCAGCTTCTTCATATATTCACCGGCTTCCTCGGCACTGCGCATATCCGGTTTGGATACAATCTCCATCAGCGCAACTCCGGAGCGGTTGAGGTCGATGAAAGAACTGTCGGGACTCTGGTCATGCATGGATTTTCCGGCATCCTGCTCAAGATGGATACGCTCCACGCCGATTTCACGGGAAGCACCGTCCGGCATATCGATGATAATTGTGCCTTCACCGACTATAGGATCCTTGAATTGCGATATCTGGTATCCCTGCGGCAGGTCGGCATAGAAATAGTTTTTGCGATCAAATACCGAACGCAGGTTGATTTGTGCATTCAGGCCAAGGCCGGTACGGATTGCCTGCTCAACGCAGCGCCTGTTGATTACCGGCAGCATACCGGGAAAGGCAGCATCCACCAGTGATACCTGCGTATTAGGCTCGGCACCGAATGCGGTAGAAGCGCTGGAAAACAACTTGGCATCGGAGGTAACCTGTGCATGTACTTCCAGCCCAACCACCATCTCCCATTCACCCGTATTTCCTCTTATTAGATTCATAATACTGTCACCCCGGACGTATATTTTCTCGAAATCTATAGATTTCGTAAGAAAATAACGTTCTCGGGGTTATTCATGCAATCACGTGTTTTTTCACATAACCCCGAGAATGGTGCTTTCTGACCAAATCAAAGATTTGGAGAAAGCATACCATCCGGGGTGACAAGACTGACAACTATCCCAAATGTCCCATTTTATCAAACTTGACTCCCATATAACCCCTGTTATGCTCACCGGCCTCGATAACCAGCGGGACACGTTCGGTAATATTTATACCATTCTGCTCCAGCCCTGCAACCTTGCGGGGATTATTGGTCAGAATCCGTACATTCCCCACTCCAAGCCTTTTCAGCATTGCAGCGGCAGGCAAGAACGCCCTGTCATCATCAGCAAAGCCAAGGAATTCATTAGCTTCAACCGTATCCATCCCGCCTTCCTGCAGATTATATGCCCGCAATTTATTGGCCAGGCCGATTCCTCGTCCCTCCTGCGTCAGATATAGCAGAATCCCGCCACCCTGCGTATCCATATGACGCATGGCGGCATGTAGCTGCTGCTGACAGTCACATTTCATACTACCCAGCAAATCGCCGGTAAAGCAGGAGGAATGTACCCGAACCAGCGGTGCATCCATCTGCAAAACCTTCTCCCGTCCGCCGATTATTATCGCATAATGCTCACGGTTGCCCGGAGCAGAGCGGAAAAGGGTTATTTCCGCATCCGGCGCATTATGCAGCTTCAGCGGGGCAGTGACAACCGGCTCAAGATTGGCCGCAAAATCCTTCTCATAGCGGCTTATAGAGCTTGCGGAGATGGTTGTAAAGCCTGTGGTTGCGGTGTCTGTGATATTTACAGCCAGAATCGCCGGTATTACCTCGGCAATCTGCGCCAGCCTTACCGCCGCATCGGCAAGGGAGGAGGGAATATTATTATTTTCAGCTATATCAGGTTCAGGTATCGAAACAACTCCATTCACTCCGGCAAGGTTGCGTAGTCCATCGACGTCAAGCCCGCCGGATTCAATAACCGCTACATTATCACCGGAAAAATTGCTGACCACCTTCATACGGTTAGCGGTAAGTAACAAATATTCTGCAGATTTACCGGCAATATCCCGAAATTGTTGCAAATTTTCCTTCCACATCATCTCCACAGCAAGCGCAAAAACAGACTCATCGGCACCCTCAATAACAACCGGTATCCCCATCCGCAAATCAGTAATCACTTTTTCCACAGTATTAACTCACAAAAAACTTGACAGTATATAGCTAAAATGGGTTATTATCCCCTCACTATATTTCATAATGCGAGGGGTATCACATATGCGTAAAATATCATATATCTTTTTATCCTTGTTACTAGCTGTTCCAGTTGCATATGCACAGCAGCTCAAGGAAAGCTCAAGAGCCTGGAATGTATTCACCATAGACCAGGATGGCCGGAAGGTGTGCTATATCACCAGTGCGGCAACCAACAAGACCGGTAATTACAAGCGCCGTGGCGAACCTTATGTGCTGGTGACCTATCGTGGTGATGGAGTGTCGGAAGTAAGTATATCCTCCGGCTACCCTTACAAGGCAAAAAGTACGGTGAATCTGGCTATAGAAGATAAGAAATACGAGTTGTTCACCACCGATGAGACTCCGAAAATCGCATGGGCAAATGATGCGGATGAAGACAAGTCAATTGTCGAGTCGATGAAACAGGGTAATTCCCTTATCGCCAAGGGTACATCCAAGCTTGGCACCTACTCCAAGGATACCTACTCACTGATGGGCTTTTCCAAGGCACATGAAAAAATGACCGAGTTATGTGCCGAGGGGTAAAGTTTATAGTATCTGATTACAGGGATTGAGATTCTTGATTAACAACCTCCAGATGTGAGAAATGTTTCTGTAATATATCAAGCATTGCTTTGCGCTGCGCTATCTGCTTCTCATATTTGCTTTCCTTAACCCAACTTATCACTCCGGCCTTAACATTCAGGCGTAAGTCCTTGAACTCCGCAAGCCTTTTATCTGTCTTCTCAGGAGGAAGCTTTTCCATTACAGCTTTATCAAAGGATTTATTTATTTTTGAAGCCTTGACATATATATAATCTCTTTTAGGGTCTTCTTTTTGAGGTTTAGGATTCTGCTTCATTTTCTCCAGACTATCTGTAACATAGTCCACACCCGCCAGATATTTCTTTTCTACCAAATCTTTTACTTCCTGAGTAAGGCCAAAGCGATTATCAAAAGAGTGTTTGATAACTTCCAGAACTCCATCTTTGCCATTATTGGTAAGCGGCCCCCTGTCAATGAACACAAAATTGTCGGGACTCATTGTGTCTCCGGAATCGCTAGGGATAAGTGGAACAATATCAGCAGTCTTCTTGAAATGATCAACAAGCTTTTTAGCACTTTTTTCACTAGTGGTAAAAATCACATTTCACCAAAATCATCAACCCTGATAGAAAATATCTCGGGACTGTCGACGACAATATGCCCTTGCTTTTTGGCTTCTTTTATCACATGTGATTTATGTGGCAGTTTTTCAGACATTGTGTTACCTCTGTTTGTTACGGAGCCTTTATAACATAGAAATATGAACTTTTTATGACAGTTTTGAATTTTTGGCATAAAAATAGGTATTACTACATCATTTAGTTTAGTGTAACATTTTCACCTGATATGCTCCTTCATCTGCGCAGAAAACAGTTACTTGCAACTCATGGCAGTGATAAATAACCAACCCGATCTAGCAAATAGTTCCATTGCGGCAGTAATAATTCAGGGTGTAGCGGGCGAAGATGATTACGATGAACAGGACAATGGGGGAGATATCGACACCATTTATCGGCTTGATAAACCGCCTGATATATCGCATCGGCGGTTCGACCAGGCGGTACAATATACCGTTAAGCGACTGTACGAAAGGCTGGTAGGCGTTGATAATTTTGAAACTTATCAGCCAGCTTATGATGATATATATAAACAGCACCCACCAGTAGAGATTCAGCACTAAATCTATCAGAAAAACTATTGGATTTTGTTCATACATGTGTCGTATATATTGCAGTTGGAATTTTTATTCAAGGGGTTGTTGTACCATTCCCCCCTTGAGGGGGAGTACAAGAGCCAAGCCCCTTTAGGGGCGCAGGCTATTGGTGGGGGGTAGCAAAGTGCTCGGTGTTCAGTGTTCGGTGTACTGTGTTACAGCAGAAAAGTCCGAACACCGTACACAGAGCACTGAACACCGTTTACCCCCCACGATTCGACTGCGGGCTACGCCCTTGTCTCATCTGCTCCCCCACAAGGGGGGAGCGGTATGCACGTAAAAAACATGAATAACAAAACAGCAGCAGTAATATTAGCAGCGGGAAAGGGAACCAGGATGAAGTCTTCCCTGCCGAAGGTTCTGAGCAGGGTTGCAGGGAAAACACTGGTTGCACACGCTATTGATAGCGTATTACCGCTTTCGCCTGATACTATAATTGCGGTGGTTGGTGCGGATATGGACAATGTTGCGCAGGAGGTGAAGTCCCGTGCGCAGCAGGCCGAAACTGTAATACAGGACCCGCAGCTCGGCACAGGTGATGCAGTAAAACAGGCCTATCCTGTACTGGATGGATTTGATGGTACGGTGCTTATTCTTTACGGCGACACCCCCTTTATAAAAACCGATACGTTGAAGCGTATGGTTGAGAATGTTTCCCAGAAATCCGCAGTGGTTACAGTGCTTGGCTTTACTCCCGCCGACTCTGCACAATATGGCCGTCTGGTTGTAGAAAACGACGAGCTACAGGCCATAGTTGAATATAAGGAAGCAACTGAGGAGCAGCGGGCGATAGATTTGTGTAATTCGGGAGTTATGGCAGTGCGTGGTGATTTACTGCCGGAATTGCTTGGTAAAATTGATAACAACAATGCCAAGGGGGAATATTACCTCACCGATATAGTGGGAATTGCCCGCGCGCAGGGACATAGCTGTCAGGTTGTGGAATGCGATGAGCGTGAGGTTATGGGGATAAATTCTCAATCCGACCGTGCGCGGGCGGGGGATATCGCGCAAGCAGAATTGCGTGAACGGGCTATGGAGAGGGGTGTGGTAATGATTGCGCCTGATACGGTTTATATGTACGATGATACCGAAATTGCAGCAGAGGCAGTTATTCACCCTTATGTTGTATTCGGTGCGGGAGTGCGGGTTGCAGGCGGCGCGGAAATAAAGTCGTTCAGCCACATAGAACAGGCGGAGATTGGCGAAGGTGCTGTAGTTGGGCCATATGCAAGATTACGGCCAGGTTCGGAGATTGGCGAGCGGGCGAAAATAGGCAATTTCGTTGAGGTGAAAAAATCGGTAGTTAAAGCGGGCGCAAAAGTCAGCCATCTATCATATATCGGTGATTCCATTGTCGGCGAGGAGGCCAATATCGGTGCAGGAACCATCACCTGCAATTATGACGGCTATAACAAGTTCACTACCGAAATCGGCAAGGGAGCCTTCATCGGTTCAAACTCCAGCCTGATCGCTCCCGTTAAAATCGGTGACGGCGCTATAGTCGGCGCCGGCAGCACAATCATGAAGGATGTTGAACCCGACGCAATCGCCATAAACCAGATGCCCCAAAATAACAAAGAAGGCAGGGCCAAAAACTTTCGGGACAGCAAGGAGAACTAGTGCATCATCTGCGATACTTCCGGCAAACGATCTACTTTAATGCTATCAGCTTTATCTTGCATTTGTACCATATCATAAGCGAGCTGCATCCTGAGCCAGTGCTCGGCTGTACTGCCGAATGCCTTTGACAAGCGAATTGCCATTTCAGGTGATATGGAAGATTTGCAGTTTACTAATCTGGACAGGGTAGTACGTGACACACCGAGAGCCTTGGCGGTATCGGTTACACCTAACCCTAGCGCTTCCATACAGTCGTATTTTACAATTTTTCCCGGATGCACCGGATTTTTCATAACCATAACTTTATCCTCCTAGTGATAATCCACTAAATCAACATCATAAGCCGTTGAATCCTTAAACCTGAAAATAATACGGTGGTTTCTTGAAACTGAAATACTGTAGAAACCACGCATATCACCTGTTAGAGCATGCAGACTGTAACCCGGAAGATCCACATCCCGTATTGTTACCGCCTCATCAAGAACAGATAGAAAACGCTCTGCCTTGTCGGCTATATCAGGGCGTAGCCTGCTTTTATCGCCAGTCTGATACAGCCTTTTTAAACCGCGATGTCTTATGTTTTCAATCACGACCTATTGTAGCGCGTTACGTATCATGCGTCAACGCATTTATACCCATAATTCAATGATGACAGCACAGAAATTGTCATATATGTAGAATATATGACCAAGCATATAGCATTATTAAAAGGTGGGTTGTCGAGTGAGAGGGAGGTATCACTGGTGAGCGGAGCCGCAGTGGCGAAGGCTCTGGATGAGTTGGGTTATAGCTATACCGAAGTCGATGTCGGGTATGATGTAGCGGGGGTGCTGGCCAAATTAAAGCCCGATATTGCTTTCAATGCACTGCACGGTACATATGGTGAGGATGGCTGTATACAAGGGTTGCTGGAGTTTTTGCGTATTCCATACACCCATTCCGGAGTGCGGGCTTCGGCGGTGGCAATGCATAAACCAACTGCAAAGATCATGTTTGAATCGGCTGGAATCTCCTGTGCACCTGGGAAAGTAGTATCACGGGAAGAAGTCCTTGCAGGTGATGTGATGGAACGGCCATATGTAGTTAAACCATCGGAAGAAGGTTCCAGCGTTGGGGTAACGATTGTTACGGGAGATAATTTCCATTTTACAAAGGAAAACCTGCCTGAACATAATGAGTTACTGGTTGAGAAATATATTGAGGGACGGGAATTGAGCGTAGCCGTAGCTGACGGTAAGGCGCTCGGAGTAGTGGAAATCAGCCCGAAGGAAGGATTTTATGACTATCGCAATAAATATACTTCGGGGAATACCGAATATTTACTACCCGCACCTGTAGAAAAGGCTATTTACGACAAGGCGATGGAATATACCGAGAAGGCGCATAATATATTGCAATGCAGGGGTATTAGCCGTGCCGATTTGCGTTATGATGAGAAAAATGGTAGGCTTTATATGCTGGAAATCAACACTCATCCAGGCTTTACACCAACCTCTCTTGTGCCCAAAATCGCCGAATATGCCGGCACTACCTTCAATGAACTGGTCGATATGCTAGTAAAATCAGCCAAGTGTGACAATTGATTAGTTTGTCATCCTGAGCTTGTTTCAGGATCTATCTATCAGAGTCCTGATGATTTGCAAATTATGGATTCAGTTTTCAAAATACAAAATTTTGTATACCAACAATCAAAGTCTGGTCACTGGAAAAATGGATCCTGAAACAAGTTCAGGATGACAAAAAATTGCAAGTTTACCCTAAAAATCCTGGATATAAGCCATTCCTCCCCTCTTTTAGTAAACGGGGAGGGAAGGTTATACGGCAAAAGCGCCGGCAATTGCTGGTGGATTTACTACCGAAATTGCTGTTTAGAAGTGATGATTTAGCAAGCTATCAAAAAATATGGCTGGAGGTTGGTTTTGGTAGTGGCGAGCATCTGGCACACAGGGCTGTGCAGAATCCTGATATATTGTTTATAGGCTGCGAGGTTTATGAAAACGGTATCGCAAAACTTCTGGAGAAGGTAAATGATAGTAATTTAAAAAATATCAGGATTTTCAATTATGATGCTCGGCTGTTGTTACAGGAACTGCCGGAAAACTCACTGGACAGGGTGTTTATATTATTCCCCGATCCGTGGCCAAAGAAAAAGCACCACAAAAGACGGGTTATCAACCAGCAAACACTGGAGATGCTCAGGCGGGTGATGAAAGATGGAGCAATGCTCAATATCGCCACCGACCACGATAATTACGCAGAGTGGATTATGGTGCATATGGCTATACATGGCGGCTTTGAATGGAACGCCGAAAACCATGCAGACTGGCAGTCCCTTCCCCCGGACCATATCACCACCCGCTATCAGCATAAGAGCCTTGCCGGTAGACCTGTATTTTTAAACTTCAACAAGAAAGAATAGCTATATCAATCTACACTTTTGACTTTCTCAACCCGTGTATCTACTTCGTTTTCCCGGACAAGCTCCTTGCTTTTTGAGGATTCATCTTCACGGGCAAGGATTGTGTTAAACCACGAGCCGGACTTGTCCTTGGGGGAGTTTTCACCCTCCTGCACCAGACGATAGGCATATTTATACCATTTACTGTCGGGATAGTTATGCCCCAGAACCGCTGCATTCTTGTGTGCTTCCTCGGTGATGCCCATCAATAAATATGATTCGGTCAGACGATACAAGGCTTCCGGTACATGGCTGGTGGTTTCATAATTATCAATTACCGACTGGAACCGGTTGGTCGCCGCAATATATTTCCGCTGTTTCAGGTAAAAACGGGCGATTTCCATCTCCTTACCCGCCAGATGGTCACGTACCAGGTCAATCTTCAGCTTTGCATCCCTCGCATACTCTCCCTGCGGAAACCGCCTTACCATCTCCTGCAATGCAGACAAAGCCTTTTCGGTAATCTGCTGATCACGCTTTACATCCGAAATACGGTCGTAATAGCTAATCGCCTTCAGGTAGTACATATATTCCACATCAACATTGCCAGGATGCAGCTTTACAAACCGGTCAATCACATTTACCGCATCATCATATTCCTCATCCTTGTAATAGGCATACGCAACCATAACCTGTGACTTGGTGGCTAGTTTAGAGAATGGGTAAAGCCGCTCCACCTCCTGGTAATTCTCTATCGCTTTCTTGTATTTCCGCTTTTCTAGCAGGTCATTGGCTGTTTGGTAAAGTTCCTCCACCGGAGGCTCTTCCTTGTTTTCCTCATTCTTTGAACTTCCACAGGAAGGAATAACCCCAATAACCAAAACAACCAGAAAAACCCTAAAAATATGATAAACTGTTGTGTTCATAACCCAGTCCATAATAATTACTATAAGAGAGCATTATCTGCTTTTATAATTTATAATCAATGTTATTTTGTGAATGAATAACTCACATTACAGCTCTCTCATGAATAATAGAAAAAAAGGGTTTACACTCCTTGAGATGGCCATTGTATTGGTCATTATAGCGATTATCGTTGGAGGAGTTATGGCCACTCTTTCGATGATGCACACATCAAAGCTGAGGTCCGTCATGATGGATGTAAATAATTTTAGAACAGCCGTTACTAGCTTTAGGCAGAAATATATTTATTTACCCGGCGATATGAAGAACGCACACGGTTACTGGGATGACGGAAGTGACGGGGTCTGTGGCACGGCTGCGGAATGTAATGGTGATGGTGATGGTGAAATTGATGCTGGAGGCGAAGATCTGCGTGCATGGCAACATCTAAGTTTGGCAGAAATGCTTAAAGGTGATTATGCTGGGTCCGGAGGATTTATTATAGGAGAAACTCTGCCGGAATCAAAAATACTTAACGGCGGTTATTTGCTACGCCACATAAATATTAACTCAAAAGCCGCAAATTATATAATATTTGCTAGGATTAATATTGACGGTGTGATTTCAGGGCCGGACGCAGATTATCTTGACGATATACATGATGATCGCAACCCTACCACAGGAAGCATTATGGCAGAAGATGCAGGAAATGTCCCTGCAGAAAGCTGTGTAAAATCAGGAAGATACGCCCTGAACAAGGATAAAATTGACGGGTGTGTAATATATTTTACGCTCGAATAACAAATTCACAATTTCTACTTGATCCATTTAAGCAGGAACAAACACAGGAGGAATACTAGGTTTCAACCTCCAGCTATGCTTAGATGTAAAGAGCTTGCGTAGGAGTTTGTTATTTAGATCATGGCCTGAGCGGTAACCTGAAAAATGGCCTTTCAGCAATCCACCGCCGAGATAGAAATCACCTATGCAGTCAAGAATTTTATGACGAACGAATTCATTCTGGTAACGCAATCCACCTTTATTCAGTACCCCACCATTACCAACCACTACAGCATTTTCCAGCGATCCGCCCTTGGCCAGTCCAAGCGAGCGCATTTTTTCTATATCATCCTCCAGACAGAACGAACGAGCACGACATAAATCTGTCTTGAATGAAATATCAGAGGAATGGAAAACACTTTTTTGTCTGGAAATAATTTTATCATTAAAATCAATCTCCAGACTTACCGAAAAATTATCAGCAGGCTCAACCGAAATATGCTTATCTCCTTCAACTACTTCAACCTTATCCAATATCTCCACCACCCTGCGTTCGCTTTTCTGCTCAACCACACCAGCACATTCCAACAGAAACACAAACGGCTCGGCACTACCATCCATAATCGGGACTTCCGGTCCGTCCAATTCGATAACTGCATTGTCGACATTCTCTCCCCACAATGCTGCCATGAGATGCTCGACAGTACTAACAATTGTTCCGTCATCATTAGCAATGGTAGTACCAAGATTGGTGGCGGTAACATTACGATAGTCCGCAACCACCTCGGGGTTAAACCCCTTAACATCGGTACGAACAAAGCGGATACCGCTATTTTCCGGAGCAGGATGCAGAACCATATGTACCTTCTCACCGCTATGCAACCCAACACCGTTGCAACTGACTTTCCGTGCCAGACTATGTTGATTCTGTATATCCATGCTCGCAACCTAGCAAAATCAATCCTTTAGCGCAAAAGCTTATTTGTTACAAATTATTACAACAATAATTAATCCGGAATATGTTAACCAAATCTTTTCCTTGATTTAACCCATTTCTATTGGCATTAATGTAACCTAGTGTTTTTTTACAACAATCAACCAAATAAAAAGGGAGAAGACTTATGGGTAATTCTGTAATGCAATATCTTGATAATGCACTGACTCCATTACGTGAGATGGGGTTGGTGTCTGACAAAAACGAGGCAGCACCAATCACCGCTCTGCTGGATCAGGTTAAGGAACTGGATGAGGAGCGTGTTACGCTTATCGCACGTACACTCAATCAGGCATCATTATTTAACGAAGTGGTACGTGAACAGGTACGTGAGATGCGTTATGGTGAGCGTTATGAGAAGATTGCCGATTCATTTAACTCGATTCGTGATGATGCGAAGAAGATGGTAGATCAGGTGGCAGATGGCAAGATTGACACTTTCGAACGTGTGTCGAATATGTGGATGAAGGCTACCCGTGGTGATATTGCCAAGCGTTTTAATGATATCAAGGAGACATATCTTGATGTTTCCAAGGATACAAAAGAGCAAATTGAGCGGGAGCATATCATTCTTGGGTCATATCAGGATTTCCGTGGTGCTATGAAGGAATCAGAGGTGTTGGCACTTGAGGTGCTGGAGAAGGCGGAAGGTCTGCTTGAAGAGCGCAAGAAGGAGCTTGAAACGGCTGCAAAAGCGGTTGAAGCGAAGAAGGGTAGCGACCCTGCCGAGCGCGCCAAGCTGGAACTGGAGCGTGACAAGAAGCTGCGCCAGTTGCAGGAAGAAGAAGGCCGCTACCAGATTGTCAAGGATTTGGCTGACAACCTGACGGTTGGTTATAATACTTCCGAAGTTGTTATGGCTCGTCTGCGTCAGACTACCAATGCGAAACAGCGGGTATACTCACAATCTGTTGCTTTCTTCGGAACTAATGAAACTGTCTTAACTGCGTTGTCAGCCTCATTTACAGGATTGCATGGATTGCATGAAAGCACTCAAACCCTGAATAAAATGAAGGAGGGTATTGAGCAGTCGCTTGAAACACTAGCGGATATCGGTACAAAAGTACAGGAAGAAGCTGTGAAAGCCGGATATGGGCCAACTGTACGGGCGGAAGCTGTTAAAAAGCTGGTAGATTCTGTTGTGAAGTATCAGGAGCGCTCCCGTGAGATTATTCAGGAAATGCGTGTGCTTTCCACTAAAAATGCTGATGAGATTCGGGATGCGGTTGAAGATGGTAAACGCCGTCTGACCAGGCTGGTGGAAAAAAGTGAGGAACTTGCGTTGGCGGCCTAGTTTTGACGTGCGCAATCCCCTCCCGCTTGCGGGAGGGGAAAGAAATCTGAGCAATCTATGATTGCCAGATTTCTGGGGAGGGAATGATGAGGTTATGGCTGTTGGCCTTTGGCTATTAGTTATTAGTATTCCCCCACCAGAAATCCTAAGGATTGAAAATCCTTGGATTTCTTGCCTCCCCCGCGAGCGGGGGAGGTTTTCTTTTATATTCCCAACATATACCAACAATGCCCCAGACAAACACAGCCGCAGCAGCAAAGCAGCCTTTGGATGAGGTGATGCTGGCGATGGATGTGGTGGATACCTTGCGCCACCGTAGTAAGGTTGTTTCGCGCGAATTAAACAGTGAGGAGCAGGATAACAAGCTAATCAGCCGGCTGCGGAGTATTTATGCCAATCAGGGAATTGATGTTCCTGACCATATCCTTGCCGATGGTGTAAAGGCACTGCGCGAGGAGCGGTTTGTCTATAAGCCTACCCCTCCCAGCCTTCAGCGTAAACTTGCCGAAATATATGTAGACCGCGACAAGTGGGGCAAGCCGCTGCTTATAGCAATAGCCATACTGGCGGCATGCTGGATGGCTTACTATGCTTTCGTTACAGTCCCTCGGGAACGTGCGGCACAGCAGGCTGAGATTGCACTAAATGAAACCCTCCCTGCTGCATTCAGGCAATTTGCCGAGCGTATCCCGCAGTTAAGCAAGGATGATACGGCTACCAATCGTGCGCTTGCACTGATAAACAACGGTGAGGCGGCAGTAAAGGCTCGTGATTTTGCCGCCGCACAGTCAAAATATAACGAACTTAACCAGCTTGCAACCGCGCTTGAGCAGACATATCAGCTACGCATTGTCACCCGTCCTGATGAACGTTCCGGTGTATGGCGCACTACGGGTAATTCAAGGATTAAAAACTACTACATAATCGTCGAATCTCTGGATTCCAGCGGTAATCCTGTAGCTATTGCCGTTACCAATGAGGAGACTGGCAAAAAATCTGTTACCGGCAAATTCGGTATCAGGGTGAGTGAGCGGGAGTTTGAGAAGGTCAAGGCAGACAAGCTGGATGACGGTATTATCCAGAACAATATCATCGGGTATAAAATCCGTGGCAATCTTGAGCCTGAATATACAATCCCGACACTGGGCGGAATAATTACGGAGTGGTAGTATGCTAACCTCGGGTGCAGAAATTCTACATCAAATAGACGGGCTTTTACAGCCTACTCGCAGTAAAATCCATGCGCTGAACAATAGTATGATTGATATACAGGGTGCACTGGCAAAATTGCAGCAGCAGGAATTGCATAAATACCGTGAGCTTGCGGATATCAGGCTGGAACTGATTGAGGATAACACGCTGTTTGGCCAGCTTGAACATACTGATAAACAGGCAAAATCATTACTGGAAGAGCGTCAGGAGGAAATGCGCAAGCTTGAACAAAAGCTTCTGGACAACCAGAAAAATCAGGATGTTCTGGAGCAAAAACGCAACAAACAACTATCAGAGATTAAAGCGTTTTCGGAGATTGTTGATAAGGCGGAAGCGGCTACTATGGCACGTCTGGAAAAGGACGCTGCTTATATTGCGCAGGACGAAAAAACAGAGAGTGCATTGGCAGTGGCCGAGCGTGCGCGCCATAAAACCGATATTGCCGAACAGGATTACCAAGAAAAAAGCAAACCATATCATAATGACAAGCTGTTTATGTATTTATGGCAGCGCGGTTATGGAACGGATAAATATCATGCCGGAAGTCTAGTGCGGATGCTGGATGGCTGGGTTGCACGACTGGTAAAATACCAGGAAGCGCGGGTGAATTATACAATGTTAAGTGACATTCCCAAACGGCTGGATGAACATGCGGATAATCTGGAGAAGGCTGTCCAACTTGAATCTTCGCGACTGGATGCTCTGGAACTGGCGGCAATGGAGGAAGACGGCGTTACTGTGCAGCAGAAGAAGCTGGATTCGATGCAGGAAGAGCTACGGGAAACAGATGAAGAAATTACGCAAACCGAAGCTGAATACAATGCCCTGACCAATGAACAGCAGGTGTTTTTTAATCAGGCGGATGATTTGTATCGAAAAGCAACAAATTTACTGGTTGCGACCTTCAAGCAAAAGGATATGCGTACATTGCGTCGCGACGTAGAACGTACAGCTACCGCCGATGACGATCATATAATAGTGGAAATTACCCGACTGCATCACATAATAGCTGAACAGGAAGATGAATTGCTGGATTACCGCAATGCTTTATCCGCAGAAAACAAGCGTGTGCAAAAATTACAGGGAGTTAGACATAAATTTAAGAAGAAAAATTATGATAGTTACAGTTCATTTTTCAAAAACTCCGACCATATCATTATCCTGCTGAACTCATTGCTTAGTAACGATATTTCCTACAGCAAATTCTGGAAATCACTGGCAAAATTCCATATCCACAAGAAACGTAGAAGGAGATATTCCAGTTCACGCAGATCTTCAGGCAATTGGGGGAGCGGAAGCTGGGGAGGAGGTTCTTCCAGCGGCGGTTTCGGCGGTGGTGGATTCGGAACAGGTGGTAGCTTCGGCGGTGGCAGCTTCCGCACCGGCGGCGGCTTCTAGAAAATGGGCGATTGCAAAATATATAACATACCTTCTTCTGTTTCCTTTGTGGATGCATTGGCTGAAGGGGTGTTGCAAAGGTATGGTAATGAGGGTAGCAGGCGGGGAAGTTTATCGGAAGTACTGTTACTACTACCCAACCGTCGTTCATGCCGTACGTTACAGGAGGCTTTCCTACGTAAGACTGAAGGACAAGCTTTACTGCTACCCAAAATGCGGGCGATTGGCGATACCGATGAGAGCGAGTTGCTGATTGCCTCTTCCGGAAGTGCAGCATTGCAAAAAGCGTATAGTGAAATTCCGCCTGCCATTTCCGACAGTAAGCGCAAGTTTCTGCTCGCCGAGCTTATCCATGGCTGGAATCCCGCAATCAACCATGAGCAAGCGACGTTTCTGGCGCATGATCTGGCTTCTTTTCTGGACGAAGTACAGCGTGAAGGGCTGTCGTTTGATATGCTGGAGGGAATTGTACCGGAAGAACTGGCGCAACACTGGCAGGTTACGCTGGATTTTTTTAGTTTATTATCAGAAAGATGGCCTGTTATATTAAAAGAATTAAGTATGATAGATCCGGTTGACCGCCGTAACCGGCTGGTTGAGTTGCAAATTCAGGTCTGGCAGGGTGACCCGCCTGACTACCCTGTCATAACTTCAGGTACTACTGGAAGTATTCTTTCTACTATATTATTATTAAAGGAAATATTAAATTTAGAAGAAGGGGAGATAATCCTGCCCGGATTGGATAAAAATATTGATGATAATGTCTGGATTGCGATTGATGAGAACCATCCGCAATTTGGCCTGAAGCGGCTTTTAAGCGAGGTTGGGATGACCAGGCATGATATACAGGATTGGCCGCCCCCCTCCCCTACCCCGCTGTTACCAAGGGAAAAATTGCTCTCACATATAATGATACCATCGCAATGCGGTGATTTGTGGCAGAGTAATAACAGCTCTGTAACAAGCGCTCATATTGAAAATATCAGCCGGATTGATGCGGAAAATACACAGGAGGAGGCTAGCATTATTGCACTTATAATGCGTAGCCAGCTTGAACATAAGGGAAAAACTGCCGCCCTGGTAACGCATGACAGGAAACTGTCGGGAATGGTCAGAACCAGTCTCCGGCGCTGGAATATTATCATTGATGACTCGGCAGGACAGCCAATGGCGCAGCTTCCGCAGGTTGTTTTCATGCGGTTGGTGATTGATGCAGTTGCGTCCGACTTTGCACCGGTGAGCCTGCTTGCATTGCTGAAACACCCGCTGGCTGCTGGAAATATGGAAACTGCTGAATTCCGCAAGCTGGCCAGATTGCTGGAACGTCATTTTCTGCGCGGGGTGCGTACAACCAGTGGAGTTAGCGGAATTTGTACACTTATTGAAACCTCGGAGCATATTTCCACTGAAAAAAAATCAGCCCTCCTTGATTTTATGAGAAATATCGCAGAGATAACTGCAAATTTTGGCCACTCACTAAAGCGAAATAAAATTGAATTAAACCAGCTTATTATAGAACATATCTCATGTACTGAATTACTTTCGGAAAGCAATAAAAACACTACCGAACAAAAGCGTTTATGGCAAGGCAATGAAGGACAGCAAGTAGCTGAATATATTGCTGAATTTATTGATTCATCCGCCAATCACGAAATTACCAATCCGGCAGGATTTTACGCCGGAATTTTTGACGCATTATGGATTGGAAAGAATTATCAGCCCAAATACGGAGCACATCCGCGGCTTGCTATCCTCAGCCCGATGGAAGCACGCTTGCAACATTATGATTTGATGATTCTGGGCGGCATGAATGAAGGGAGCTGGCCTGCGGAAACGTCAAATCCGTGGATGAGCAAGGCTATGCGTGAGAATTTCGGCTTGCCTTCGCTGGCCAGGAGGGTCGGGCTTTCGGCACATGATTTCGTCCATTGCGCTTCTGCTCCGGAAGTGATGATTACCCGTGCGCAAAAGCAGGATGGTAGTCCTGCCACACCCTCGCAATGGCTGTTACGGTTGGATGCAGTGCTGGAAAGTGCGGGGCTGAAAGATAATTTGCAGCCAGAACAACCATGGCGAGAATGGGCTGCTATGCTCAATCAGCCGGAAAAGCGTGATATACTAGAACCACCTGCACCGAAGCCACCTGCCGAAGCACGTCCACAAATACTTTCCGTAACGCAAATCGAAAAACTTATGCGTGACCCGTACTCGGTTTATGCAAATAAAATCCTGAAGCTGAAAAAGCTGGATGATATTGACAGCGAACCTGGAATGGCTGAATTTGGTGATTTCGTCCATGCAACGCTGGATAGTTTCATATCTGAATATCATCATCTGCAAGGCAAGGGCAAGGAAGAACAAATCACATATTTACTGGAAACAGGCAGGGAAATACTGGCGAAATATAGTAACAGGCCTGCGATATATGCAATGTGGTGGCCACGGTTTGAACATATTGCCGAATGGTTTGTGGAAAATGAAATCACCCGCAGAGCTAACAATAAAAATCTGGAAATTTATACCGAACTTGAAGGCAGTATAAATATCGCCGGAATTACACTAACCGCAAGGGCGGACAGGATTGAAATCATTGACCGAAACCGGGAAGCTGAAGATGCGGGCAAAGCTTCCGGTAAAGTGTCGATTATCGATTATAAAACCGGTACAGTACCACAAAAGGGTGATGTCATGATAGGCTTCTCGCCACAACTCCCGCTGGAAGCGATAATCGCCGAATCCGGCGGATTTGAAAGTCTGCCTGCCACTACTGAAGCAACCGAGCTAAGTCATTGGAAACTTTCGGGTGGTAATAAAGGAGGCGAAATAAATAATCTGAAAGATTTAAGACAGGCTATAGATGCAGCACTGGAAGGTGTAACAAAACTCCTCACCGCTTTCACCAATCCGGACACCCCATACCTCCCCTGCCCGAACCCCGACAAATCCCCGTCATATAACGACTACGAGCATTTAGAGAGAGTTAAGGAGTGGGGTGTGTAAAAAAATTGCCCGATTGCGTAGAACAGTTTATACAGACTCATCATGACGGGAAAAGCAGTATTATTATTGAGTGGCGGTCTGGATTCGGCTACCTGCCTTGCGATTGCGGATAGGCAGGGCTTTGATGTATATGCTTTGAGTTTTGCATATGGCCAGCGCCATGAGATTGAGCTGAAACAGGCGGCAGATCTGGCCGAGCGGTACAAGGCCAGGGAGCACAAAGTAATCAATATTGACCTGCGTGCATTCGGCGGGTCGGCACTGACTGATGATATCCCCGTCCCCAAGGGCAAACGACTGGATGAAATCGGTGAGGATATCCCTGTGACATATGTACCTGCCCGCAATACGATATTTCTTGCGCTGGCGCTGGGATATGCCGAATCGGTAGGTGCGTTTGATATATTTATCGGGGTAAATGCAATGGATTACAGTGGTTATCCAGATTGCCGACCGGAATATATAGAGGCTTTCGAGAAACTGGCCAATCTGGCTACTGCGGCGGGTGTTAAGGACAAGGGATGCTTTTCGGTGCATACCCCATTGATTGATATGACAAAATCGGATATAATCCGCACAGGGCTTGGGCTGGGAGTAGATTACTCACATACCTCAAGCTGTTATGACCCCGATGAGGAAGGGCGTGCCTGCGGCCGCTGCGAAGCCTGTACCCTACGCCTCAAAGGTTTTGCTGAGAATAACATGCAAGACCCAGCTATCTATTTATAGGTATTTGAAAAAATGTTGATAAACATACCAAAATATCACTGAATAGCCATTGTAACAAAAAATTCATAAAAAACCTCTAAAATTTTTTGAATTTATATGTTATGATAAAAGATACAAGGTGTGTTATGTGCAAATAACGTGCTGAGACTAACTTTAACAACCAGGGAGACTAAAATGGCAGATGACATAACAGCAAAGTTACAAACAGATATTAACAACAAGTCTAATAACTTTGGTGGTATATTTAATGATTCAGACAAATATACTACCAACGAGCCAAAAGAAGCTAATACATTTAGTGGGTTTAACTGGCAGGATACTATTGCCAACCAGAAATACACCACTGATATGATGTGGAAAGCCAGATAGCCTCTGGGGGAGACGCAAAATGGCTGACGGATATGAAGGATATTCACATATAGATTTGTGGAAAGAGCAGTATATGCCCGGTGATTTCCACAGGACGTTCGGCTTTGCACCCGGCAGTATATTCGGTGAGCTTACCCACAATCTGTGGCGTCATGTCAGTGGTGAAAATATGTAGTCCCGCTAAACATCATTGTTGAGATTATGTGCGACTTGTCATCCCCCTCCGATAAAATGGATAATTTCTATATTATCTCCATTTGCCAGTGCCGTATTGTTATATTGCGATTTTGGTACAACCTCCAGATTGCGCTCAATGGCTATTTTACGATTATCTAGACCTAACTTGTCGGCAAGCTCTGTTATCGACTGTAATTCATCAAAATTCTTTGTTTCACCATTTACAGTTATACGCATATTGCAATTCATTTCTATATAATTCCCCTCATAACCTTTTATCATAACAGGCAGTATAAGGTCTATTCTGCCAATGGCACAATTGGGGTAGTTTTAGATTCAGGAATATCAGGGGTACTATCAAGGAGCTTCCCCTTCAACTCTTCCACATCCTGGGCATCATCTGCAGTATCCCCTGTTTCATCAAGATTTTCCTGCAAATCATCCATACCGACACTGACTTTTTCCTTATCCTCCTCTACTATGCTTTCAATAAGGGAACTTTCCTCGGAGTTGGAGGACATATATGCCAGGACAAGGCTGTTTATTATAAAGGCTGTTGCCAGAAGTGCGGTTGCACGTGACATGAAACTGGCCGATGCCCGCCCGGACATAAGGCTGTTACCTCCACCGGCGCCGGTAAAGCCATCCGTAGCACTGCGCTGCATCAATATCACCCCGATAAGGCAGACGACTATTATTATATGTATAACCAGTAATATATCCATTATGTTTCCAGTGTTATATAAATACCACTCCCCCCTTGTGGGGGAGTACAAGAGCCAAGCCCTGAAAGGGCGCAGGCGATTGGTGGGGGGTAGCAAAGTGCCCGGTGTTCAGTGTTCGGTGTACTGTAACAGCAAGAAACTCCGAACACCGTACACAGAGCACTGAACACCGTTTACCCCCCTCGATTCGACTACGGGCTACGCCCTTGTCTCATCGCTCCCCCGTAAAGCGGGGGAGCGGTAAGCACGTCAAAATATTCCCTTTCTGAATTCTGTAATTGCCTTTTCATCTATAGCAGTAGTGGAACTACTGTAGAGACAGCCTTTATACTCCATATTGAGATAATTGCAAGTGGCAGAGAACGGCTCCTCGAATCCGGGAGGGAGTTCTATATCGGCACCAGATGCAACCAGAAAACATTTACGTCCGGCCAGTGCCCGGCCCAGAGCCTTGTGTATGGTAATCAAATCGGTAAACCGGTCGAAGAAAACCTTGAGGATACCGCTCATCGAGTACCAGTAAACCGGTGTTACAAAAATAATCACCTCTGCCCGGGTCATTTTCTCTGCGATTGCAAGGAAATCATCACCGGAGTTTTTACTCTCATAGTCATAATATGAAATATCCTGCTCACGTAAATCAATAAACTCCACCTCATTCTCACCGATAACCCGCCGCACAAGGCGCATACTGTTACCATCACTACGGGAGCTTGCAAATATTACCAGTGGTTTCATTTTTAAAGTGCTAAGTGTTGTGTGCTAAGTGTTGAGTATAATGCAAAAAACTTTGCTAACAGTACTTCACACTCAACATATAGCACTATATTACACCGCCCCGATAATCTGGTTAAACGAATCGGCTTTCAGGCTGGCACCACCGACCAGGACTCCACCGACACCGTCCAGTGCCAGTATTTCCACTGCATTCTCACCCTTGACCGAACCGCCATATAATACCGGGAACTGCCCGCTAGTACAGGATATTATAGCTACATGGATTTCTACTATTTCGTCGGTGGTCGGGGTTTTACCAGTGCCGATAGCCCATACCGGCTCATATGCAATTATCGTATTACTATAATCTGCGGCTTCAGGTACCGAGCTCCTTATCTGTTTTTTCACCACCTCGATTGCATCACCCGCTTCCCGCTGTTCCAGCGACTCACCAACGCAGATTATCGCCTTCAACCCTGCACTATGCGCCGCTGCGGATTTCCTGCATATCAACTCATCCGTTTCACTATGATACTGCCTGCGCTCGGAATGACCGGTGATAACGTATGAACAGCCTATATCCTTCAGCATCACGGCACTTACATCGCCGGTATATGCACCGGATTCCTCAGTATGACAGTCCTGCCCACCAATGTGAATCGTGGGGTTTGCAGCCTGTACCACCTCATTTATCAGGGGAAATGGCGGGTATAACACCACCTCGCATTTATCGGAGGGATTTACAGCAGAAGCAAGCTGTCGGGCACTTTCCACGGTACCGTTCATCTTCCAGTTCGCTGCTATTATCGGTTTATTGGCCATATATTTTGGTTTTGGCTATTGGCCGTTATCTATTGGTTATTTGCTATCACCGGCCGCGGGTATCACCAGTATTTCCATAAGTTCGTCATTCTCGCCTATCCTGGCCAGGTCATGAGGTAGCTGTCCGTGCCTGGTGCGGATGGAATGGCTGGCACTGTTATCCAGCAGAAATTGTACAGCTTCCCTGTCGTTGTTCCGGGCAGCATGGTGCAGCGCCGTCCAGCCGTTAAAATCCCCAGCATTTATCTCCGCACCATTATCAAGTAATAATTCCGCAATCTCAAGCTGTCGGTTGATTATAGCTATTTGCAGTAATGTCTGGCTATCGGCACCATGACTGGTATTTACTTTCACACCTTTCCTGACAATCTCCCTGACCCTGGCAAAATCCCCGCCCCTTATCGCAGCAACCATTTCATCCTGTAATTTCTGGTCTACCTTGCCGTTTATACATTTATTGCGTAAGGCTCCCATTTTTTCGAAGAGCTCCTCATTGATTCCGCTACCCTCGGCGATGGTAATCATATATTCCTTGCCAACCATCGCATCGCAGTTTTCCTGCAGGCTCATCTGCTCATTATTGCTTTCAATGGGCTTCCTTGCAGTATGCAGGTTGGTATTGACTCCTCCACCGTAAATATAAGCCAGGTATAACAGTACGGCTATAATGGCTATGGCGATAAAATTTTTCATCGGAACTACCCCCTGCCCTTATATGGCGATATATTCTGTTCGGGCAACCATAAATTTTCCGGAGGCGCTCCGCTCTGGAAGAAAATATCTATCGGTATACCGCCCCTCGGATACCAGTACCCGCCGATACGCAGCCATAGCGGGGATAGCTCATCTATCAACCTGCCCGCTATATCGACAGTACAGGCCTCGTGGAATGCCGCATGATTACGGAACGCCCCAAGGTATAATTTCAGTGACTTGCTTTCCACTATATAATCCTGCGGGATGTAATCAATTACCAGATGGGCGAAATCAGGCTGTCCCGTTACGGGACAAATCGAGGTAAATTCCGGACAAGTAAAACGGATAACATATTGTTTGCCCCTGTGCGGATTGACCACTTTTTCTATAACCGCATCATCAGGGGACTCGGGAAGGGGTGTCCTCCCACCCAACTGTACAAGATTATCGTATATCTGTGTATTCATTCTACTAAGTGGTTAGAGTCTGGAATCCAGATGATAGATGATGGATTATAGATAATAGAGAAAGATAATAGCATACCTAGAAAGGTAATAGCATACCTTCCATCATCCATAATCTATCATCCATCATCCTCCAACTGGATTCCACATCCGCCGTCGCTAAAGCTATGGCAGACACAGTCGTAACCTGTTAACTCGCTTATGGCGGGGGATTATATACAATTTTAACCTTTTAGTCAATTTTTGCTGGACTACAGGCATAATCATAGGGTATTTGTAACTGTCAGTTGTATTGATCTATTGATAAATAACCCTGACTTTATCATGTCCCACCATGTCCTTGTCGTTGATAATGACCCTCTGCAGTGCCGTTCTGCGGAGCTTTCCATCAGGCAGATGCCGCTATATGATGTCACCACGCTTACCAGCGGGCTGGATGCCATAGAGTTACTGAAATCAACCAAAGGCACATTTATTGACCTGGTATTGCTTGACCTTTCCATGCCGGAAATAGACGGTATGGAGGTTTTGCGAGCGATAAAACCGTTACGCCCTGACTTGCCGGTTATTATATATACCGCCCATGGTGATGTGAAGCGTTCTGTTGAGGCACTGAAGGAGGGGGCAGCAGATTTCGTTGAGAAGCAGGACGGGCCGGAGCGGCTCAAGGTTTCCATAGAAAATGTACTCAGGATGCATAGTCTTGAAGAGGAGGTTGACAGGCTCAAGCGGGTAACTTCTGGCCAGGCCAGGTTCTCCGATATAACCGGTGCAAGCGAGGAAATCAGGCAGGCAAAGATGGTGGCCGAGCGGGCGGCCAAATCCAATATAACCGTGCTTATCAAGGGTGAGAGCGGTGTTGGCAAGGAGCTGTTTGCCCGTGCCATACATGGTGAGAGCAAACGTTCCGGCAAACCCTTTATTCCGGTTAATTGCGGTGCAATTCCGGAGAATCTGGTAGAGAGCGTATTGTTCGGCCATGAAAAGGGAGCCTTCACCGGTGCGCTGGAGAAGACTATCGGCAAGTTCCGTGAGGCAGATGGCGGTACATTGTTCCTTGATGAGGTTGGTGAATTATCGCTCGATGTGCAGGTTAAATTGCTGCGTGCGATACAGGAAGGGGAAGTAGAGCCGGTAGGTTCCGGCAAGCCGGTCAGTATTGATGTGAGGCTGATTTCCGCTACCCACCGTGATCTTGAGGAAGCGGTTGCGGAGGGTAATTTCCGGGAGGACTTATATTACCGGCTCAACGTATTCCCGATGACAGTACCCTCCTTGCGTGAACGGGTTGAAGATATAGAAGCTCTGGCTGAATATTTTATCGACCACATAGCTGCCGAGGAGAATCGTAAAATCAGCGGTATTAGTCAGGAGGCGAAGAAATTGCTGCGTTCATATTCATGGCCGGGCAATGTAAGGCAGTTGCGCAATGCAGTATATCGTGCAGTGGTGCTGTGCGATAGCGAGATACTGGGGACGGATGACTTCACCCATATTATTGCGGCAGTTGACTCATATGCCAACAGCCACAGGCAGCCGGTTCATGTCAGGCAGCCGGGTGGTGATTATGTTATAGAAATGATGGATGACAGGGAATTTCGCCCTCTATCAGAGATAGAACAGGAAGCGATAAGCTCTGCGCTGAAATTCTATGAATGGAAAATATCAACCGTAGCCCGCCATCTAGGCATCGGCCGCTCCACCCTCTACCGCAAGATTCAGGAATATGGCTTGGAAGAATCTGGCGAGGCTGCCTAAAAATTACCCTACACAAAAAAAGGATTTTCTGCTTCAACCCAATCAAGCAGCTTTTTTACCTGACGGCTTGCTTGCTGATTTGGCTGCAGACTTGGTTGCCGACTTCACTGCTGATGCAGCAGAAGAAGCAGCCTTGCTGCACTCTTTCATACATTCATTTGCCTGCTTGCTCAGGATTTCCGCAGCCCTGCTATTGGATTTGGAAGCAATTTCAAACAGCTCACGTGAATCCTCTATAGACTTTTCTATAGCACTCTTGGCAAAATCAGCCTGTTTTGCTGCTGCTTCTTTTGGATCTTTTGAAGAGGCCACCTGCTTAAATAGCTCCAGCGTATTTTCAGCGTTAGCCTGTGCGATTTCAAGCTGACGTTGTGCTGCTGCCTGAAAGCCTTCAGCAATTACCTGATTAGCAGCGGTAACTGCCTCAAAATTCTTACGCCCTGCGGCTATTGCCTCATTAAGGTCAAAAGCGGAAAGCTGGCTGTTCCATGATTTCCATGTATCTGCAAAAGGATTTTGCGCCATAATTTTTATTCTCCTAGGTTAAATTGAACAATTGGTAAAACCTACCCTGTTGTCGAGCATATGTAATTTATTTATTTGCACTTGTCAATAAGCTTTGTGCATCGCACAATCAAATTATTCACGCAACTCTTCTGACCTTTTTGCTGCTGCGGTTATGGCTTTTGACAGCAAGGGATACAGGCCGGACTTTTCATCCATTAATATCTTTAGGGCCGCCTCGGTAGTGCCGCCAGGGCTGGTTACGTTTTTCCGTAATTTAGCCAAATTCTCTATGGTCACTCTTTCATTAGGATTCCCTTCTTCATTGGCAAGTAGCGGGGTACCCCATACTGTCTGGAAAGCCAGCTCTTCTGCCAGTTCTGTCGGGAGGCCAGCCTCTTCCCCGGCTCTGGCCAGTGACTCGATAAAATAAAATACATAAGCCGGGCCGCTACCGGAGACCGCCGTTACCGCATCCATCAGACTTTCATCCTCCAGCTCTCTCAACAACCCTACAGGAACCAGCAGCTCTATAGCTACCCGTTTCTGCTCTGCGGATATATTCCTGTTTGCAACAAATACAGTCGCACCAGCCGCTACTGCGGCGGGCAGATTAGGCATGGCACGTATTACAGATTTACCATTACCCAGTATATTTTCAAGATATTCAAGTGTTTTACCGGCTGCTATTGATATATAAAGTGCGTTTTCAAACTTTTTATATGAAGGCAGGACCGTATCCATTATCTGTGGCTTTACGGCCAAAAAAATTACATCCGGCTGGAAGCTTTCAGGCAGTTCTTCAATATTTTCAAGCAGTGTTGTATTTTTCCCGGCAGCACTTTGTGCATGCGGATCAATGATATACACTTCCGCATTCATGTCAGGATGGTTAGACCAGCCATCAAGTATAGCCCCTCCCATTTTACCACATCCAACCAGAAGTATTTTCCTGCTCTCTTGCATTTATAGCAGATTATAGATGATGAGCGATAGAATACCAGACAGAATTGACAGTTATTTAAGAAACCCTCTAGGAAACGTCCGAATTGGAAGGCGGGATAGGCTTCACAGGTAGTATATGCAGTTCGGCGGGGAATCCGAAACGGTCACGGGAAGCGGTTGGAGGTGTGATATACGGCATAATTTGCGGCGTATCGGAAGTACTTTCAGGCAGTTTCTCCGGCAAATCCATCAACATATCAACCGGCTCGGCAGGAGGCATTTCCACCAGCATGCTGCCGGCCAACCCTTCTGCACGTGTCCCGAGAGGAACAAATACACATATTGTAATCGTTAATGTGATGACTAGTTTCATAATTTTTTAGTGTTAGCAAATGGAATCCGGAGTTCTAGTGGTTTGTCATTCTAGCCATTAGCTGCAACCTATAACCTTAAACCTGCAATCTCTAATTATACCACAAAAAAGTTAAGAAAATACTAACATAACTACATATATAAGTCAAATGGCTGGATATCCAGCATATGTTGCTATAAAGACACTGCAAATAATTTTAACAAAATGCTAAATTTTTTCGGTTGAAGACAGAAATTTTTACTTTTATCTTGCTTTCAGGGAGCCAAATTATTTATTTACATTAACTTGGGTTAAAAAGGATTAGTTTTTATGGCAAAGTACCTAGTTACCGGGGGATGCGGGTTTATTGGCTCTCATCTGGCATATTCCTTAGTAGAAGACGGACATGATGTTGTTATTCTTGACAATTTATCGACCGGGCATATTGAAAATGCACCTTCCAGGGCCAGGGTTATAATAGAGGATGCCACCAATTATTCGGCGGTGGAAGAGGCTATGCGGGATATTGACGGCTGCTTTCATCTTGCGGCAGTAGCATCGGTGGAGAAGTCCCGCCTGGAATGGACGAAAACCCATAGTGTTAATATCACCGCAACGGTTAATATATTTCAGGCTGCATCCCAAAGGAATATTCCTGTTGTATATACTTCCTCGGCGGCTGTATATGGTGACAATCCCGCGATTCCGCTGTCCGAGCAGAGTTCCACTGCTCCGCTTACTGCTTACGGTGCCGACAAGCTGGGTTGTGAGCTGCATGGCAAGGTAGCGTGGCTAGTGCACCGGATTCCCAATATCGGCATTCGTCCGTTTAATGTATACGGACCGCGGCAGGACCCGCATTCGCCCTATTCGGGGGTAATTTCGATATTTGTTAACCGTATTGCGGGCAAACTGCCGATAACGATATTCGGAGATGGCGAGCAGCGGCGGGATTTCATTTATGTCGGCGATATTGTACAGATATTCAGGGCAGCAATGGACAGGCTGTTTTTCTGGCAGGGCTATGATGTTATGAATGCCTGCACCGGCAATGCAACTACGGTAAACAGCCTTATCGGGTTTATCGAGTCGATATATGGCTGGAATGTGCTGAAGGAATATGCCGAGGCACGGAAGGGGGATATCAGGCTTTCGCTGGGCAATCCGGAGAAGGCTTATAATATGCTGGGAGTGCGGGCGAATACCGGCCTTATAGAGGGGCTGGCGCTGATGATAGGCAAGCCGGTTGCGGATATATTCACTCCCGACCTCGCCGCACAGGCAATCGCCAGTCTTGATGCGGAGATTGATGATATGGAAGAAATCCCGCAGCGGGCAAGTGCGTGACAGTTATCAGTTGTCAGTTACCAGTTATCAGTATTTCTCTATGAACAGAATATATGCAATCCTGCTTTTTCTTATATTCCTGTTGCCGTGTACTGTCAGGACAGAGGAAAATAATAAAGATAAAAATCTCGTGCCCCGTACGGTAATTGCCCTGTATGACAGTGAGGAGAGTCAGTTCATCAGGGAAACCGCATTGCATAAATTCGCCGAGATGCCGCTTAATCATTTGGGGCTGAGTCTGGAATATCACGATATTGCGCATGATGATCTGCCGGATATTGCCGGACGCCATGACGTTCGGGGGGTTATCACCTGGTTTACGCCGGGAGCAAGGATGCATCATCCGTATGAATATCTGGAATGGGCGGGGAAGGTTATAGATTCTGGCAAGAAGTTTGTGATTGTCGGCAATTGCGGTTTTACCGCCGATAAAAACGGTAACCCGACCTCGCATGAGAAGATGAATAATTTCCTGGCGAGGCTGGGGTTTCGTGATGACGGGATATGGGTCAGCCCAACCTATGACATTGAATTTACTCATAAAAACCCTGCGCTTATCGATTATGAACGTAAAATCGACGGGTTTATTCCGGCATTCCAGGCGGTTAGCATAAGTGACAATTCGGGTTTGACGGTTGCCCATCTGTCCGCCCGCAAAAAGGGTACGGAATCGGAGAAACACCTGGTTATAACCAACCCGAATGGCGGCTATATCGCCGAGAATTATGCGCTTTATATCAATTATGACAGGGATGAGGATTTCCGCCAGTGGCATATCAATCCGTTCGAGTTTTTCCGTATCGCCTTTGCCAGCGATAACCTGCCCAAGCCGGATGTAACAACTATCGCCGGACGCCGGATATATTACAGCCATATCGACGGGGACGGGTGGAATAATGTGGTGCAGATGGAGAAATATCGTGGCCGCAGGGTGCTTAGTTCCGAGGTGGTTATGAGCGATGTAATCGAGCCATATCCCGATTTGCCGATTACGGTTACGCCTATCGCCGCTGATCTTGATACAGGCTGGGCGGGGAGTGATGAAAGTCAGCGTGTAGCCATAAAGTTGCTGGCACTACCGCAGGTGGAGGTCGGCTCACATACTTACAGTCACCCGCTGGACTGGGATTTCTTTGCCGATGGAAATATTGAAAAAGAGGTGCCTTACCTGCATTTATACCCGTTTGGCGGCTGGACTGTACGGGAACAGGCGAAAAAGGAAACTGAGGGGACGCATCTGCACCATAATTACCTGACTCCAAGGGCATTTGCCAATGAAGCCTTTGATATAGAAAAGGAAATTACCGGATCGATCAGAAAAATAGAGGAATTTATACCGGCATACAAGCGGGTGGAGATAGTCACCTGGTCGGGAAATACCACCCCGTTTGAGAAAGCCGTGGAGTTGACATATGATGCCGGGGTGAAGAATATCAATGGTGGTGACAGCCGGTTTGACCCCGATTATCCGTCGGTGGCATGGGTGCCGCCGATAGGACGCAAGGTGGGTGACGCACGGCAGATATATGCTTCATCCAGTAATGAGAACACCTATACCGATTTATGGAGCGGCAGATATTACGGGTTTAAATATCTAAAACATACGGTGGACAATACCGAATCACCGCTGCGCCTGAAGCCGTTTAACGTGTATTACCATATATATTCCGCCGAAAAACAGGCCAGTCTTTCTGCATTGCTGGAGAATCTGGAATATGCCCGCACGCAGGATATAGCACCGGTTACTGCCAGTCATTATGCCGATATAGCCGAGGGTTTTTATAAGGCTGAATTTATCCGGCTGGGGGTTAATAAGTGGCGGGTGGAGAATCGCGGCGGATTGCAGACATTGCGGTTTGACAATGCGGTTGATGATGACGGGAAGATGCTGCGTAGTGTTGATTTCAGTAAATCCGATGGAGTTGTAGGCCAGCAATACCATAATAACAGCTTATATGTATATCTCGACAGGGAAGTTGAATCTCCTGTAGTTAAAATAAATTATATGCCGGACGGAGGAAAGCCACAGGCCGAATATCCCTACCTGGTGGAAGGGCGCTGGCGAGTATGGGATATAAGACATGACGGCAATACATTCAGCTTCAGGGCAAGCGGATTCGGTGACGGTAATATGGTATGGCAAGTTCCCTCTGCGGGGAAGTATAAGGTAAAGACCAGAACCGGCATTACTGAAAATGCTGAAGCTGCAGAAAACACCACCCTGGAAGTCTCAGCTTCCGAGGATAACCTGCTTAGCATAAATCTTGGTAAAGGCGCTGGCCTCAAACCCGACGGCACCGGCTCCCATGTAATGGAAATAGAAATCACAGCCACCTCTTTACCCCCCCCTCCCATTCCACATAATTCACCAAAAAGGAAGATCGTAAAAGTTAGTTCCCATTGATTTAGGTAACCGAAATACCACCTAAGCCAGAACTTTTACCCCAGGCAGTTCCTTACCTTGCAGCCATTCGAGGAAGGCACCGCCGGCGGTGGAAATATAGGTGAATTTGCCGCGCAGGCCGGCCTTGGTTAATGCGGAGAGTACGTCTCCTCCACCGGCAACACTCTTTAAGTCACCGGCAGCAGTGCGCTCTGCTACCACTCGTGCCATAGTTATAGTGCCGGTATCAAATGGACAATATTCAAATGCCCCGAGTGGCCCGTTCCATACTACAGTGCGGCATTGCGTCAACCTGCCCGACCATTCAAAGCAGGTCTTCGGCCCGATATCCAGTATCATCTCGTCCTTGCCCACCGTACTATCGGAAATAACGTTACATGGCGGGCTTTCGGTTAATTCCGGCGCAGTCACCACATCATATGGCAGATTGACAACGCAATTATGCTGTTTGGCGCTATCCATAATTTTCTGCACGGTCTTCTTGAAATCCTTTTCATATAAGGATTTGCCCACTTTCTTCCCCTGCGCATAGAGGAATGTATTGGCCATCCCGCCCCCGATGAATAAATAATTTACTTTAGTAACCATATTCTCCAGCAATTCAATCTTGGTGGAAACCTTTGCCCCACCAACCATAACCCCGACAGGTAAATCAGGATTATCAAGATGTTGCGATAAAGACTTAACTTCTTCTGTTAGTAGGCGACCGGCAAAAGCTGGCAGAAACTTCGCTACACCGATTATCGACGCATCCGCCCTGTGAGAGCAGGAAAATGCATCATTTATATAGAAATCACCGAGAGCAGCCAGCTGTTGGGCAAACTCCTTATCATTAGCCTTCTCTTCCTTATGAAAGCGCAGATTCTCCAGCAGTAATATTTCCCCGTCCTGAAGACCGGCTACCGCTGATTCCGCCAGCGTCCCCACACACTCCACTGCAAATTTTATCTCACGACCGCCCATCGCCTGCCCCAGCGCATCGGCAATCGGCGCCAGCGACAGGTCGCGGACAACCTTACCGCCAGGGCGCCCGAAATGCGACATTAACACTACCTTCGCTTTCTGGGCTACAAGCGCTTCTATTCCCGGCAGGATACGGTTTATACGGGTGAAGTCCGATACCTTGCCCTGATGTACAGGCACATTCAAATCCACCCGCACCAGCACCACCTTACCTTTCAACGGCTCTCCGGTAATCAGGTCATCTACAGTTTTAAGACCAGCCATAACCCGATTTTGTAAAGATTATTCACAAAACTGTAAAGGGGAGATGTTACATGAAAATTCTAACAAAAACATTTGACTTACTGCTTTATATGTATATGATTGCGCCTCTTTTCGGGTAAGCTGCCGGGCATTTGGTATGTTTTGGCGGCAGCGGGAGTACAGGTTAAGATTAGTTTATGGCACGGATTGCAGGTGTAAATATTCCAACTAACAAGCGGATTGAGATTGCTCTCACCTATATATTCGGTGTAGGGCGCAGGACTGCTCTGGATATATGCGGCAAGGCAGGTGTTCCTGTAGGCAAGCGGGTGCATCAGCTTGATGATGGCGAGGTGATAAAAATCCGTGAGCTCATCGACCGTGAATATAATGTTGAAGGCGACTTACGGCGTGAAATAGCGATGAATGTCAAGCAGATGATGGATCTCGGTTCATATCGCGGGTTACGTCATCGTCGCAAGCTGCCGGTACGCGGCCAGCGTACTCATACCAACGCTCGCACACGCAAGGGTAAGGCACGACCTATCGCCGGTAAGAAGAAATAATAAAAGTAAGTAATTATGGCTGGGAAACCTGGTACAAAGAAAAAGACTAAAAAGAATATCACAAGGGGGATTGCGCATGTCAACTCCACCTTTAACAACACTATAATAACCATTGCCGATATGCAGGGTAATGTCATTGCATGGTCTACCGCAGGCGGATGCGGCTTCAAGGGCTCGCGCAAATCCACTCCCTATGCGGCGCAGGTAGCGGCTGAACAGGCCGGCAGAAAGGCAAAGGAACATGGTATGGTGACTATTGATGTGGAGGTTAAGGGGCCGGGTTCCGGCCGTGAGTCTTCACTTCGTGCATTGCAGTCGGTCGGTTTTACCATAAATACTATCAGGGATGTTACACCGATTCCGCATAATGGTTGCCGTCCACCGAAACGCAGAAGAGTTTAACCTGATAAACCAAATAACTATTAAATCTAACCCTTGCAGGAGTGCTGAAAATTATGTCTATGATGATGGCGAAAAACTGGAATGACCTTATCAAACCTTCAAAAGTCGATGTGAAGGAGGAAACCCGCTTTCGGGCTTCTATCGAAATGGAGCCGCTGGAGCGTGGTTTCGGCCTGACTCTGGGAAATGCACTGCGTCGTGTGTTGCTTTCATCATTGCAGGGCGGAGCTGTTACCGCCGTGAAAATCGAGAATGTGCTACATGAGTTTTCTTCAGTTCCCGGTGTTCGTGAGGATGTAACTGACATTATCCTTAATATAAAATCACTGGCGATTGCCACACATGCACCGGAAAGACAACGTGCCATACTGAAAGCCAATGGGCCCGGAGTTGTTACCGCTGCACAAATCACCACTCCTGCTGATATGGAAATCGTCAATCAGAATGCGGTTATCTGCACTCTGGAAAAAGATGCTTCAATCGAGATGGAGCTTATAGTCGAGAGCGGCAAGGGATATATTCCGGCAGCGCAGCATAAGCATGATGATATTGTCGGGCTTATTCCGGTGGATGCGCTGTTCAGCCCTGTGCGTAATGTCAGCTATAAGGTTGAAGACAGCCGTGTTGGCCAGTTTACCGACTATGACAAGCTGGTGCTGAATGTCGAAACCGACGGTACGCTTCGCCCCGACGATGCGGTGGCCTATGCGGCACGGATTCTGCAGGATCAGCTACAGGTATTCATCAATTTCGAGGAAGTCGAGGAAGTTATTGAGGAGGTCGAGGAGGATATTCCGTTTAACAAGAATCTGCTCAAGAAGGTTGAGGAGCTTGAACTTTCGGTACGTTCGGCCAATTGCCTGAAAAATGATAACATCGTTTATATCGGCGATCTGGTACGTAAAACCGAGGGTGAGATGCTGAAAACTCCTAATTTTGGTCGTAAATCCCTGAATGAAATCAAGGAAGTGCTTGGTAATATGGGGCTGCGCTTCGGTATGGAAATAGATGACTGGCCGCCGGAAAATATCGAGGATCTGGCCAGAAAATTTGAAGACCCTTATCAATAAAGGTAGAAAATGCGTCACGGAATAAAAGGCAGGAAACTTAACCGGAAAAGCAGTCACAGGAAGGCTTTGCTTTCCAGCCTTGCCTGCTCGCTGGTAGAGCATGAGCAGATTGTAACCACCCTGCCGAAAGCAAAAGAGCTGCGTCCTTATGTAGAAAAACTGGTTACGCTGGGCAAGAAGGATACGCTGCATTCGCGCCGTACTGCACTGTCCCGTCTGAAAAATAACAACAAGGCTGTACAAAAGATTTTTTCTACGTTATCAGAACGTTATAAAAGCCGTAACGGTGGGTATATAAGAATTATGAAGGCCGGATTCCGTACCGGTGACTCTGCGCCTGTGGCAGTTATCGAGTTTGTTGACCGTGATATGAGTGCCAGGGGCAAGTATGACCGCGAGTTACATGCGGCAAAAATGGCGGAGCTGGCCGAAGAGGAAGAAGTCTAGTTAACAAACACTAACCAAAAGGAGTGTAAAAATGAAAAAATTTCTTATAATCGTTATAGTTGTGCTGGTACTGGGTATCGGTGCGATTATGTTCTCGCTTGGCGGGCTGATTAAAACCGGTGTTGAAACAGTAGGGCCAAGGATCACGGGAACTACCGTAACACTAGGGAGTGCCAATATTTCCGTGCTTTCCGGCAGTGCCGGGCTGAAAGAGCTGGTAGTAGGCTCACCCGCAGGTTCCAAATCCGAGCGTACATTACGTCTGGGTGCTGTGGATGTAAAGCTGGATATGGGTTCCCTGACCTCCGACACAATCGTAATAAAGGAAGTATCGATAGCCGAACCGGAAATTTCCTGTGATGTTGGACTGAGAGGATGTTCCAATATTAACGCTATCCAGAATAATGTTGAGAAAAGTGTCAGCAGCGAAGGTTCCTCAAGCTCGGAAAGCAGCGAAACCGCCTCATCCAGCAGCAGTAAGAATGTTATAATCGAGAACCTCTATGTCAAGGGCGGCAAGATTCTGCCTTCTATCGCAGGTGCCGGTGCACCGGTATCACTGCCTGATATCCACCTGAAAGATATCGGAAAAAATGAAGGCGGCACATCATTTGCCGATGCCACTTCGGAAGTCCTTGGCGCGCTTACAAAAAATGTGGCTAAAGTGGATCTAAGCTCAATTGCGGGAGGCATAACCGACAATCTGCAGGAAGCCGGCGACAAGCTCAAAGAAGGCCTGGGTGGTGCAGGTGAAGCTGCCGAAGAAGGTCTGGATAAGCTTAAAGGTTTGTTCTAGCCCACATCCGGTTTAACTAGTAATACCAGTCCAGCATGGATACTGACTCACTTGGAGGATTGTATCTTTCTTCCTGCTCGGTGAATTCATCCTCCTGATTGATCGTCGGCTGGCGGTAGCTGTACTGCGTACCGTAAGAAGAAGGTGACAACTGCCCCAACTGCTCAGGGCTGTAATATGCCGTATCCTGATAAGGACTGGCCGGATAGTGCGGTGGTTCGTAATATGAACCGCTTTGCTGTGAAGTATCAGCGCAGGCTGTTGCCAGTGATTGCAAGGACAAAACAGCCACAATAGATAAAGATTTTCTCATAGACACCAGCCTTTGTTACTATTAACTTACGACCAACAATGTCTTGTATTGTAGCACAATCGATACTACATTCATAAAAGTTTAATATGAAGATTTTGTAACAGGAAGTGTAAGCTTTGTTGCAACTGCGAAATATTATAATTTTTTCTTGATATGATGCTAAACTGACACAAGTCATTATGAATGCTGCAATACAATCGGAAACCCGTGACATCCGTATAAAAAGGCTGCTATATCAAAGCTGGTATCGCGGATGCAAGGAAACCGACCGTATATTAGGTCATTTCGCCAAGGACCATATACATAATTTTAACGATAAGGAACTCGACCAGTTCGAAGAAATAATGCAGGAAACCGACCATGATATTTTCGCATGGATAAGCGGAAAACAGCCGCTCCCTGCGCATTATAAAAACCATAAGGTGATGCAGATGGTACTGTCATATAATGTTGCCCGCGCCAACATACCTGCTATATCCGCCCCTCGGCAGCAATCAGGTTCATAAATTCCGCCCTGGTACGCGGGTCAGTCTTGAACACACCAAGCATACGGCTGGTAACGGTTGTGGATTCGGTTTTATGAATCCCGCGGGTGGTCATACATTGATGTGCAGCGTCAATTACAACCGCAACTCCTTTTGGTTCCAGCACATTATTTAACGTATCGGCAATCTGTGCGGTCATGGTTTCCTGTGTTTGCAGGCGTTTGGCATAAACATCCACCAGCCTTGCGATTTTACTCAAACCTACCACTCGCCTGTTCGGTATATAAGCCACATGTGCAACCCCGATAATCGGCACCATATGATGCTCGCAATGCGACTCCAGACGCATATTCTTGAGCAGAACCATCTCGTCATAACCCTCGATTTCCTCGAATGTTTTAGATAAAATGTCCTCGGGGTTATCATTATAACCTGCAAAAAACTCCTTATACGCACTCACCACCCGCTTTGGAGTTTCCAGCAAACCCTCACGCTCAGGGTCATCCCCTGCCCAGCGCAGCAAAACCCGCACCGCCTCCTCCGCCTCCTTACGAGTGGGCTGGTCTATTGTTGAATTTTTTGCCATAGTCTCATTCTTAATTATGCTGCTGATTTGTCAAGTTAATAACGCCCAAAATTTACCTATGTCATTCCAGACGTTAGACGAGTAGGAAACCGAAGGTTTCCGTTTAGGAGTCTTACGATGTGGAATCTAGTTATTAAGATGATGGAAAACTTTAACATTACCCCCTCTCTCTATCATCTATAATCCATCATCTATCATCTGGATCCCACATAGCTTATTTTCTTAGCGGAATCAAAGATTCCGAGAAAATATAGCTTCTGGGATGACATTTATTCATTGATATTCGTCAATTGATACGCATAATTACAAAAAATTTTGCATATGAAAACAAGCAACAAAAATCTTCTTGCAATCTCCGTACTTATTATAATCGGAATTATAGTAACTTCCGTGTTTGCGCAAGTGGGAGCGGATGCAGCCGGTACGGAAGAAACAAAATCCATAATTGTTGAAAAGGCAGAAGCCACTATCGGAAGTATCGTAGCAGGATTGGGGTCGGTTCTGTTTTTTCCTATCCCTTTTGGTGAAATAGATGCAGAAATTCCACCACCTGCATTGTGGTTTGCAACTAACAGTACAGTCCTTACAGCCAACAATTTAGGAATAGGCGTACCCTTTCCTGTCCCTGTAGCTGTTGACAAGATAAAAATAGAAGTACCGCTACTCGTATTCTGGCTTGTAATCGGCGGTGTGTTCTTCACTTTAAGGCTGGGATTCGTCAATATACGCCTGTTCGGACATGCACTTGCAGTCGTTCGCGGTAAATATTCCAGCAAAAACGACCCTGGCGAGGTATCGCATTTTGCCGCACTCGCTGCCGCCGTTTCTGCTACCGTCGGACTCGGCAATATCGGCAGCGTTGCAATAGCCGTATCACTGGGCGGGCCTGGCGCAGTTATATGGATGGTACTTGCCGGACTGCTCGGCATGTCAACCAAATTCGCCGAAGTTACCCTCGGGCAGAAATACCGTGAATTCGACGATAAGGGCAAGGTTTCCGGCGGTGCATTCCATTATCTGCGCAAGGGGCTTGCCGAGAAAAACCTGGTCACTCTTGGAAAGTGGCTTGCAATAATATTTGCTGTACTTTGTATCGGCGGCTCGCTAGGCGGTGGAAATATGTTCCAGGCCAACCAGTCGGTAAAAATCCTCACCGATACATTCGACAGCCTGAAAGAAGGCGACTTTATCATTGCAACCGTTCTGGCGGTGAGCGTCGGGGTTGTGTTAATTGGTGGAATACGGCGGATAGCAAAGGTTGCAGAAGCGGTTGTGCCGCTGATGGCCTTCATATATATCACCGCTGCGCTGGTTGTTTTGATAGTCAATGCCGAACATCTGGGCAAGGCATTCAGCATTATGTTCCACAGTGCATTTGCAGGTGACGCTGCTTTCGGCGGGATTGTTGGCGCACTGATAAATGGGTTCAAGCGGGCTGCTTTCTCAAACGAGGCCGGCCTCGGCTCTGCGCCGATAGCCCACGCTGCCGCCCGCACCAAGGAGCCTGTACGTGAGGGCTGTGTTGCACTGCTGGAACCGTTTATCGACACTGTCATCATATGCTTCATAACCGGCATGGTAATTACGGTAACCGGCGTATATACGGATGAGTCTATCGAAGGCGGCGTATTGCTTACCAGTGCCGCATTCTCAACCGTAGTTGACTGGTTCCCGATTGTACTTTCAATAGCGGTGGTATTGTTCGCCTATTCAACCATGATTACCTGGAGTTATTATGGTGAGCGTGCCTGGGGCTATCTGTTCGGCTATAAGAAAATCGCAATTTTTCACATTATTTTCATCACAGCAACTTTCTTTGGCGGGGTTATTGATAACGTTCAACTGGTAGTGGATTTCTCTGACCTGTTGCTGCTTTCAATGGCAATCCCCAACCTGATTGGCCTGTATATCCTGAGCGGCGACATAAGGCGTGATATGAAAGAGTATATCGGGAAGCTTAAACGTGGTGAGTTTCAACGGCAATAGCGATTATCCATGCTTCTCCGCAACCACATAACAAACTTCCCAGGTTGCGGGAATTGAGCCGTTTTTTCCAAATTGCTTATTATATAGTCTGTTAATATTTTCCAGAGCGGATTTATTAAGCGGATTTCTTCGTGCGGATTTCTTATTTGCCGCCCCTATAGTACGAATTTTGCGTAACAGGTCATATATATCTGTATATTCCCTGACTTCCGTTTGATTGGTAAGGTTAATTATTTTGAAGTTATTGTTTAACAAATGGTCGCATAATTCACCTTCAAACAAAAAGCTGTTTATGCGGTCAGGATATCCTGTTTTTTCAAAAGTATATCTGACCTCTTTTAATGTATCACTTAAAAAAATGGAAAAAATAAATTTTTTACCTATTTCCAACACCCTGTTTGCTTCCGCAAACACCATGTCAAAATTACTGCTCCACTGCATTGCAAGCGAAGATACTACACCATCAAACTCACCATCACTAAACGGCATGGACTCCATATCGGCATTGACTACAGGGGCGTAGCGTGCCGCTATCTCACACATCGCAGGGGCAATATCAAGCTGCATGATATTTATGTTGGCATTTTCTGACAACAACTTCTGCGCCAGAAAACCAGTCCCACAACCAATATCCAGCAATCTATCACTATCTGAGAAATTCTCTAAAGCAAGCTCCGCCACCCGCTCCGCCACCTGTTTCTGCAAATCAGCAAATGCCTCATATCTCACCGCTGCCCGACTGAAATCCCGCCTTATATTCTCCTTGAATAGCGCTTCCGACATTTCATTCCGCCTGCTTATATGCCTGCCCTGCCCCTTTCCATTTACCAGACTTCTTCAGTGATTCCGCTACTTCCGGCGGCATGTAATTCTCATCATGCTTGGTCATCAGTTTTTCTGCTTCAAACACCTCACCACGCAGATACCCCTCCGCAACCATCCCCTGCTCCTCACGGAACATTGGCGGCAATAGCCCACTATACTTAACTTCCAGCGAATTATCCAGATCAGTAACACGGAACTCAACCAGCAAATCGCCACCATTCTTCCTGATACTGCCACTCTCAACCAGCCCGCCTACCCTGATACGCTGATTCTCGGTAATATTCCTTGTCTGCAATTCAGTCGGGCTGTAGAAAAACACTAGGTTATCCCGGAACACAATCAGCATAACCGCCACCGCAGCGCTGATAAACACCCCACTCACAACAACTAGCAACAACCGCTGATTTTTCAGTTTCATACAAGTAATACTTTATATATTAGTTAAATAACCTGATATATGTAAATACTGGAAATTGGAGCCACCTCTTAGTAGACAACCTCAGAACCTATCTGGATTCTCAGATGTTGATTCTTAACACCCCTTAGTTTTGGCAAAAATCCCCCAGCCTGTAAAGGACTCGAACCTAACCATATTGAAAAGGCACTCGGTAAATTTGACTCTCTTTCAAGGGAGTTCATTGCAAGGGTGGAAGATGTCCGGCAACGGGCAAGGGAGCTTTGAAATATCCATCTTCCCAAAATATCTACCCACCGACGCCTTCCCTGACCAGGCAGTTTTGTTTCATTTCCTCGAACAGGCGGCAGAAGGTTTCGCCGCGATGCTCAAAGTCGGTAAACTGGTCGAAAGATGCACAGGCGGGAGACAATAATATAACAGGACTGCCCGTATTTTTTCCACTCATATTATTCTTTTCCACCGCCAGTATTGCACGGTTAAACGCCACATCCAGACTGCCGCATCTGGAATATTTCACCTTGCCTTCCAGGGCAACGGCAAATTCATCCTGCGCTTCGCCGATCAAAAACGCATGGCGAATTTTCGGGAAGAACCGTACCAGATCCCTTATTCCACCATCCTTGGCCACACCGCCTGCAATCCAGTATATATCGTCATAGCTGCCTAGCGCCTGCGCCACCGCCACCGCATTGGTAGCCTTACTGTCATTGACAAACCGTACCCCACCATATTCCCCGATATATTGCAGCCGATGCGGCAGTCCTGCAAAGGATTGCAGCGCATCCAGAATATCCTCCTGCGCCACTCCCAGCATACGGCAGACCGCATAAGCCGCCGCTATATTCTGGCGGTTGTGCTCACCCGGCAGATACGGATTCTCGCGCAGGGCCACCTCTTCCGGCACAATACTGCCCGCAACCACCCCGTCTATATCATCATATATATTGCCGTCAAACACTGCTATACCGTTGCGCACCTTTTGTTTAGCGGAAATCGGGACAATATTCGCAGCAGATTCCGCCCTGATTTCATCGAAGAGAATTTCGCAGAACCCGTCATCTACGGAAATTATCGCATTACCCCCATTATCCTGATGGGAAAATATCCGCTTCTTGGCAGCTACATAACCCTCAATCCCGCCATGCCTGTCGAGATGGTCGGGCGTTATGTTGGTCAGCACCGATATATCAAACCTGGCATCAGCCAGTAAATCAAGCTGATAGGATGAAACCTCCAGCACATATATCCCTTCCTCACCAAGAACAGGCAGGGAACTAGCAGGAGTTCCTATATTGCCACCAATTTCCGCCGTTACCCCCGATTTTGCCAGGATATGCCCGATGAGAGCAGTAACTGTGGATTTGCCGTTAGTGCCGGTCACCCCGACATATTTCGCATCAGGTGCAGACTGGTATAGCAGTTCAATATCGCAGATAACCGGAACCGAGGATTTCCGTGCCATTTCCACTATCGGGTGCGGTTTAGGGTAATGCAGCGGCACACCAGGACTCAGCACCAGCGCATCAATTGTACCCCACATATAGGCATCGGGCGGGGATACGGTTATGTCCTTATCGGCATAATCACGGGCAAACTGCCGGCATGATTCCTTGTTGTCATCCCAGGCATATATGTAGCAATTGCTTGCACGCAGCCATCCGACCGCAGACCGGCCAGCCTTGCCCAGCCCGAACACCGCAACCGTCTTACCATTTAATTCAGGGAGTTTTTTCATATAGTTAGTGGTTAGAGTCTAGTGGTGTCATCCTGCGGGAATTATGTAATAATTCAGCGCAGGATCCAGATATTTTTTACTGGATTCTGCTCGTTTTGCTTCGCAAAACAGCAGAATGACTGCTAGAATCCAATTTTCTCACTTTTTTCCAAAAAAATCCTGCTATTGTAATATAGCTGTAACATTTCTCTGGTATATTTCATTATATAAGGCATAGCATATAGCCTATTTTATCAAATTGAAATGGATTTATTATGAGAAAAACCGAAGATAATAAAGAAGGTAATAAAAATGAGCAGGGGACGATAAGCAAGGAAGATTTCAATTCCAGGCATTTAAAATTGAAAGAAGGTTCCGAACATTACAGGAAATTCTCGCAACTATGGGATAAGGTGGTGTCAAGGAAAAGAGCCCTGTCACTGCATGGGATCAAGGTGCATAGCACTGAAATCACTAACGATGGTCACGCTGAGAAAGTGATTCTCCTGAAGAGCAGCGGGAAAGATATAAATGACATTGCCAAGGCATTTGCGAAAGAGATTGGGGTAACTCCGTATTTGCATGGCAGTACAAGATATTATGATGCCACAGAGAAAAATCCGCAGGTTCATATTGGCCAGCAGGATTTTTCCCATAAATACCTGCATGTTGCCAATTTCGACCCGTCATACAAGAAAAAATCATCGCAAATAGAGAACCACTTCCGCAAGCAGGAGGGAAAGAAGGAGAAAGAACCATTCCTGTTATCGGATGGCAGGGAAGTATGGATGGAGAATGTGAGAAGTGGAGCACGTATAAACTATCACTTCATCCTCCCGCAAACAGGTGAGGAAATAAACAAGCTGGTAGACAGTTTCAGGAGGGATATCGGTAAACAGGATGCAGTACAAAAAAATCCGCAGATTCATATTGGCCAGCAGGATTTTGCCAGTAAATATCTGCATGTTGACCATGACGGCCCGTCATACAAGAAAAAATCATTGCAAATAGAGAACCACTTCCGCAAGCAGGAGGGGAAGGAGGAGAAAGAACCGTTCCTTTTATCGGATGGCAGGGAAGTATGGATGGAGAAAGTGAGAAGTGGTAAAAAAATAAACTACCAATTCATCCTCCCGCAAACGGCTGGGGAAATAAACAAGCTGGTAGACAGTTTCAGGAGGGATATCGGCAGAGCCCCCCTCCCGCCAGAAAAGCGTATCATTGCGGACAGGAATAACACCCCCGACATCTCTCCCGATAGTGCCACTACCAATACCCCCTCATGGACAACCCGTACCAAACCATCCCCCGCCTCCACAACACAAGGCAAGGGACACTAACTTTCAGGAATTTATTTATGGATAGCAACAAAAGAAAAGTAACAATCAGATACCGCCTCAAGGATGTGGTGGATAATATGTTCGGCAGGGAAAGCGAGAATGACCAGCACAGGAAAACCAATTACGGTGAAATGGCAGAAATGGCAAAGTTGAGAGAGGTAAGCTATTACACTAACGACACTATACAAAAACTTGAGGAATCCCGTATATTACTTATGACTGGTAAGGATTCCGGCAGGACATTGAGTCTGCTGAAAGCAAAGAATCATGATGAAGCGGAGTTGGCACTGGGAAATGCCATAATTGAAAATATCATGCAGTTGAATCCGCAATATCAAACCCCGCATTCCTCCGATAAGGATAATACGGAAGAATATGCAATGAATCTTATGGCAATATCATCAAACATAACGAAAGAGTCCTTGAGAAATCTGGAAAACGAGTATAAAGGCGTTACCGGAACATACTACCAGCTTGTACAGGAAGCCGGCAGGATGAATGATAAGTCCAGCATGCAGTTATAAGGAGCCGAATGTCAGATGAATTGCCGAGTTCGTCGGAGTTGTTGCTGGAGATAAAGCAGCATGAGGGCGAGCATATTACCGTACAGGAACTGGTGACGACCTTCCGTGAGGGGGGGTTCAGCCTGCTGCTGATTATTTTCTGCGCACCGCTGGCATTACCGCTGCCGGCGCTTGGCATAGCGCAGATTATGGCACTGCCTATCCTGCTGCTTTCGATGCAGCTTGCTGTCGGGCGTAAATCGCCCTGGGTGCCGGAGAAAATCGGGCGTAAGCGGATGAAAATGACCTCGATGGTGAAAATCGTCGATACTGCTGTACCCTGGCTGCAGAAGCTGGAATATTTCCTCAAACCCAGGCTGAAATTCATCAGCACCGGCATAGGACAAAGATTTGTTGGTGTTGCCTGTATATTATGTGCAATTTCGGTGGCAATGCCGTTTCCGTTCAGCAATACCGTACCGAGTATGGGGATTGTGATTATGTGCCTCGGACTGCTGGAGCGTGACGGGCTGGCGATTATGGGCGGTCTGGCCGTCGGCGCTATGGGGATATGCCTGGCAATCGCAGTGGTATGGTTCGGAGTAGAGGCAGTCGAAGCCTTCTTCTCATGGATAAAATGCTCGATTGTTGACTGCCCTGCTATCAATCCTTGATGATGAAAAGTTTCAACAAAACCTCAGACAAAAATCTCCGATTTTTGTCCCCTAATATAAAAAACTCCAGAAAGAATACAAAAAATCACCAAAATTCTCTATTGTAGAGCAAAAAAATCTGCATTTTTCTAAAAAACTTGCTTCACTGTAATATAGCTGTAACATTTCTCTGGTATAGTGTTTTCGTTCTCAGGAGGGAATGTTTAATCAACCTAACCCAATATGGAGGAAAAAATGAGCGAGAATAATGATGTAAAAAAACTAAGCAACTCAAGAGAGGAAGATATATTAAACAAAGTAGTAGATAAAGTTACTTTAGAGGAAGCTCTTGGTGCTTTCGGCCTGGAAATGGAAAAATATGAACGGGATCATTTATATGATGGTAAGTTTTCGGTTAATGGCAGGTTTTTACAAAAAGCATTTTCAACCCTTAACGGCAAGATTGAGCAAAGGGGGCAACTGACTATAAAAGATGTAATTGAAATAGCTGATAACTATCAGGATTTCTTGTATAGCTCGGAGCAAAAAAGCATAATCGGAACTTATGACCACCTGTCTGGTGCTTCAGTGGTAGAAAAAGCATTTAGGGATTTTGCCCTTACTGTATGTAAAGAGGCTGGTTGTGAACTGCTAATCCATGAAGTCAAAGATTCTGCAAAAGACGCTTTTTATAATTTCGATGATAACAAAAATCAAAATAAAAATTTCGAAAGTGTTAATCAGGTAATAACAAATATTAGGTCTCGAGTTTCTGAAGCGGTAAATATTAAAGAGCTAGAGGAAATAAAACGTGACATTCCCAAGATAATTGAAGAAGAATTAGGGGTGAATCCTTTACAGCTTAATGATAAGGCAAAAGAAAATATTAAAGAGGCTACTTATACTAAACTATATGAAGATATGGCTACTCAAGTAGATATTGATGAAATTGTTACAGATGCAGAAAAGAGGATGAATCAGGCAATACAGAACTCTTATAATGCAATAGGTGAGGAACTTAATGGCCCAGTAGTACATATGGCTTTTCTGGACGCAGGATTCTTTGATTTTGCTAATAAAATCAAGGATGAGCAACTTCAAAAAGAAATTTACAATGTAGTTTCACTCAGCGACAATATATCGCCATTCAAAAGCATAGATCAGGTAAAGCAGGTCATTAATGATTTTGATAGAGAATATTTCAGCAAAAATAAAAGTGATTTAGTTTTAGCAAAAAAAGCTCTACAACTTGTTCATGACACGGCTTGTGACTTATGTAAGGTAGACAAAAAAATTTCGTCATTTGAAATTACTTAATCTGACCACTCTTTCTTACTTACTGAGGTAGAACTAGGAAAAAAACTGTAAATGTCAGATTAAATCTTAGCTAATAACAGCTATTGCATACAAATCACCCCTCAACCAACACTATCCTGCTGCCGTCGGCGGTCATGGAGAGTTTGCCTGCTTTCAGCGCTATTGCATATTTACCGAAAATATCATAGCGCCAGCCACGCATAGCCTGTGTGTCCGGTTTGTCCTCAACTGCAATCTTCTTCAAATCATCGGTGCGGGCAATAACACTTGCCGCAACCTGATGCGTCTCAGATTGCAGTTTCAGCAATACTTTCAGCAGATCCATCAATGGCGCCGCTCCAGGCGGAAGCGGCTTCTTGCGCTCGTAATCCGGCGGTGTCGCCTGCAACCCCCGCTCAATCGCACGGATTATCTCCCGCCCGACCGTATCCCTGCTGTTAAATGCACGTATTTCCTTGAGTTCCGCCAAAGTTGCCGGTGCAGTCGCAGCAATCTGCATCAGTAATTCATTGCGCAACACCCATTCCCGTGGCTTGTTGATACGCTGTGCGTATAACTCCCGCCACTTCGCCAGCTCCTTCACTATCGCCAGAAATCGCGGCTTATGGCTGCGCAGCTTCAGGCGGCGCCAGATATTCTCCACATCCGCCTGGTAAATATGGATATCAAACAGCCGCTGCATCTCCTCATCAACCCAGCCACGGCGCTCTATCTCATCAAGCCTGTAAACAAGCGAGCTGTATATCTGGCGCAGATGGGTTACATCGGAAATCGCATAATTGATTTGCTCCTGACTGAGTGGACGCTTTGTCCAGTCGGTATAACGTGAGGTTTTATCAAGGTCTATACCGCATATCTCATCCACCAGTTTAGCATAGCTTGCCGCCTCGCCATATCCCAGCATTTGCGCTGCAATCTGTGTATCAAACAGCGGAGACGGAATCTCATCCATATATTGAAGCAAAATCTCAATATCCTGATGTAAACTATGAAAAACTTTCAGAATTTTTGTGTTGGACAGGAGGTTGAATAATGGAGTTAGGTCAATTTTCTTAACCAATACATCAACTGCAAATGCGTCTGCTTCCCCTGCCAGTTGCACCAGACATAATTTAGGGTAGTAAGTCTTTTCACGGTAAAATTCGGTATCAACAGTGACGAATTCCTCCGACTCCAGCCCGCTTACCCGCCGTCTTAACTCATCTGTATCAGTTATCAAATCCATAAGTTATAAAGTATAAAATATATATTGTAATATGGCTAGTATATCATATAAATGGCTTTAAGAGGAGTTTCATAAGCTTCTATCATACATAATCTATAATCCACTGCGGAGGTCACCTTGAATAAACATTCCAAAATACTGTCCGGTTTTCTTGTCGTAACACTGCTCGTATTTGGCGCAATCCTGCTTACATCCGAAAGAGCAACCTCCGTCCCCCTGGATGACATACCTCCACCGCCACCTCCCGGCGGAGGCGGTGGCTCTGGGGGCGGTTCCGGTGGCGGAAGTGGCGGCTCCGGCGGCGGTAGCGGTGGAGGCTCTGGAGGTTCCGGCGGAGGCGGCTCCGGAGGAGGAAGCGGTGGCTCCGGAGGCGGAAATGGTTCAGGAGGCGGTTCTGGTGGTAGTGGCGGAGGCTCTGGCGGAGGAAGCGGCTCTGGCGGTAGCGGCTCAGGGGGCGGCTCCGGCAGTGGAGGTTCCGGCGGTAGTAGTGGTGGTTCTGGCAGCGGCTCCGGTGGAGGTTCCGGCAGTGGCAGCGGAAGTGGTTCTGGAAGCGGTTCAGGTGGCAATGGTAGCTCTGGCGGTGGCGGAGGAGGCGGTGAAGACAACGATGAGGATGAAGACCAGCCCGAAGAGGAACAGGGAGGATTCACTAAAGAAATAAAGGCAGGTAGTGCCTGTGAATGTTTCGTGAGCGCCGATTGTATACAGGGAAGTCATTGCAACACCGAAATCGCTATGTGCAGTAATGACGGTGAATGCTCCGAAGATGGCTGCGATTGTGAATCTACGTCAGATTGTGCCTCTGGTGCGGTATGTAATTCCCGTGGTTACTGTACCGATGTTATATTACGTACTGCTGCGGAATGTGCACTTACGCTGGAGCAACTCGCTCAAACCAACCCAACGGCTGCTGTACTGAAAGCATGGAAGATGCTTACAAACAAACTGGCGGAGAAGGTTGCAGAATATGACGAATCCATGGCGGACGAAGAGGATGCTGTGGCGATATCGGAATTCCTGCTGGAAAAACAGGCCTTATCAGCCAAGGAGCATGAAACTGTTGTGAAACTGGGCAAAATTGCCGAAATGGTAGAAAAAAGCCAGGAAAATAATAAAGAATCTATCAGTACCGAAAAAGCACTGAGATTCATCTCGTTAGTACGGGAGATTATTGAATTTCTTAAGAAATCGTAGGCTGTTGGCTTTTAGCTATTGGTTTTTGGCGGGTTCTTCTTCGGCTGTAGAATTGTCTTCTGCGCCCTTTTCCTGGGCAGGCAGGGCATCAGGCTCACCGGTTTCTTCAGGTTTCTTGGCCAACCCCACCATCGCAGGTCGGAGGAGACGGTCTTTGAGTACATACCCCGCCTGCATTACCTGTACTACAGTACCGGGCTCGTTTTCCTCATCAGGGATTTCCATCATGGCCTGATGCAGATTATGGTCGAATTTCTGCCCCATCGGGTCAATCCGCTCCACACCATGCTTGCGCAGCACACCCATAAGCTCGCTTTTAACCAGCTTCACTCCGTCACTGATATTCTTGAGCAGTGCATTATCCTGTAACTTGTCTTCTGGGATACTGTCCTCCGCCCTGTGTAAATTCTCCAGCACACCAATCATATCACGTGCAAAGCCGGTCACGGCATACTTACGGGTATCTTCCATCTCCTTTTCATTACGCTTACGGATATTCTGGTTTTCCGCCATAACCCGCAGTAACTTTTCCTCAAGCTCTTTTACCTCTTCTGCCGAGGCTTCATCAACAGCACCTTCCGTTTCCTGACTTTCCTCCTCGTGATTCTCGCCAGCGGCAGCCTTGGCCAGAATCTCCTTATATTTAGCCCTGGTTGGATTCATACGTTCCGCAAACTCCTCAGCGGAAGGGTTATCTTCGTCTTTTTGCTTGGTAGTCATATAATTCTCCCGATTCAGCAATATATCGTATATCTAATGCCATTCCTACGGTTTTTCAAGTGTGCAAACATAACTTATGACAGCTCACGGCAACTCATGAATTTAACGGTTGTCTGAAGTAACATAAAGAAATATAAAGCAAAAATGAGACCAAATAATAGAAAAAATGACGAATTGCGTAAAATTACACTGGAGGTTGGCGTAAGTGATTATGCTGAAGGTTCATGTATGGTGAGTTTCGGCAACACCCGCCTGCTTTGTACTGCAAGTGTTGATGATAATGTCCCGCGTTTCCTGCGTAATACGGGGACCGGCTGGGTCACGGCGGAATATGGTATGCTGCCCCGCTCCACCCATAGCCGGATGCGCAGGGAGGCCGCACAGGGCAAGCAGGGCGGGCGTACGGTTGAAATACAGCGGCTTATCGGGCGCAGCCTGCGAGCGGTGACTGATCTGAAGCGGATGGGAGAACGGCAGATAATTGTCGATTGCGATGTTATCAATGCTGATGGCGGTACTCGTACAGCGGCAATAACCGGCGGTTATGTGGCACTTTACTTTGCGTTCAAGAGTCTGGTGGACAGCCATATCCTGCATGATATTCCTCTGACCGATGAACTGGCGGCAGTTTCCTGTGGTATATGCAAGGGGGAAACAGTGCTTGACCTGGAATATAGCGAGGATAGCAAGGCCGAGGCGGATGCCAATTTTGTCCTGACCGGCTCGGGGAAAATTGTTGAGATTCAGGCAACTGCCGAGGATTCCCCGTTCTCCGAGGAGGAGTTTTTTGAATTGATGAGACTGGCGAAAAAGGGTACACAGGAGATAGTTTCCCTGCAACGGGAGTTGATGGAGTTGTGATTCAGGTTGCAGGTTTTAGGTTACAGGTTTTAGCGGTTTATAGTGCTTTAGCCTGAAGTATTTACATGACCACCACTCCCCCCTTGTGGGGGAGTACAAGAGCCAAGTCCCACAGGGACGCAGGCGATTGGTGGGGGGGGTAGCAAAGTGCCCGGTGTTCACTGTTCGGTGTACTGTATTACAGTAAGAAACTCCGAACACCGTACACAGAACACTGAACACCGTTTCACCCCCCACGATTCGACTGCGGGCTTACAGTCCTTGTCTCATCTGCTCCCCCACAAGGGGGGAGCGGTAAAAAGCAGGCACTTTAGGTAAAAACACTATAGTATGTCCACGAAAACTACCAAAAAAACACCGACACTGTCTGTTATAACGCCTATATATAATGAAGCGGATGGACTAGGTCTGTTTTTTGAGAAAGTCACTCCTATACTGGAGGAAATCACCGAAGACTGGGAAATTATCTGCGTAGATGACGGTAGTAAAGACCGCAGTTATGAAATATTGCAGGAGCATCGCAAAAAGGACAAGCGTATAAAAATACTGAAGCTTTCCCGTAATTTTGGCAAGGAGGCAGCACTTTCCGCCGGGATTGACCATGCAAATGGTGATGCGGTAATACCGATAGATTCCGATATGCAGGACCCGCCGGAGGTTATACTGCAACTGGTTGAGAAGTGGCGTGAGGGATTCAGGGTAGTTCTGGCCACCCGCAAGAAGCGCACCACCGATAGTCTACTCAAGCGCTTCACCGCATGGTTGTTCTATAAAACCATCATCCGTATGAGCAGGACTGATATTCCGGAAAATACCGGCGATTTCCGACTGATGGACAGGCAGGTTGTGGAGGTAATCAAGCGTCTGCCGGAGCGCACCCGTTTTATGAAGGGGCTGTTTGCCTGGGTAGGGTTCAGGACCTGCCAGGTATTTTACGAACGCCAGCCACGTGCCAAAGGCAAGGCCAAACAAAGTTATCTCAAGCTTTTCCGTCTGGCGGTTGACGGGATATTTTCCTTTTCCACCATACCGCTCAGAATATGGGCTTATATCGGGATGATAATCTCCTCCATATCCCTTGTATATGCGTTGTATCTGGTAATACGCACGATAATTTTCGGGATTGACGTACCTGGCTATGCGTCCATCATGACCGCCGTGTTATTTATGGGGGGAGTACAATTACTAAGCCTCGGCATAATCGGTGAATATATCGGCAGGGTCTACAGGGAAGTCAAGCACCGCCCATTATACGTGGTCGAGGAAGAAAATTAATATTTATTTAAGATTCTTAAAAAATCTTTACTTTTTTGGGTATTATGAGCCTTCGTCCCTTGCACGGACTATCATTTCAAAAAATAATATCACCGCTATAAGCACCAAGGGCTTCAGGCCGATTACATACCAGAAGAACCCCTGGTTCAGGCCAAAATTACTCCATACCAGTAATTTTCCGGCAATCAGCACCCTAATCAAACTACCGCTCCTGACCCCATATGCGAAATAGGCGAGATACAGGCAGTAAATCCCTATCAGCAAAATATATGGTAACACCATCCCCACCCAGCCGAACATCTTGAGCAGATAGCTCTCGGTTGCCATGGTAAGCGTAACCCCGCGTTCAATATAATGATGATAGCGGTCGGACGGCAGATATTGCCCCATGAAATCCCGCACTCCAAGAAACGGGTATGACCGCGCCACCGATTCCGGATCGGGTGACACAACCGCCCGTATATTATGCTCAACCCGTGGCACATCAAACCGTAGCCAGTCCTCCACCTCCATATCAACCATGAACCATAATTCCGCCTGTGAGGTAATCCTGGTTTTCATCCGGTCGATAGCCTCATCGGGATTTTCCGCTACACCGTAAGCAGACAGTATTGCAGGGATGGTAATAGCGCAAATCATCAGCCCAAGCGGGATAATCCGTTTGTTGATACTATCCAATAGCCGTGGTCGCAGCAAAAATAACGGAACGAAAAAATATATCAGCATATAGCATATCGAGGTAAATTTTTCCGCAAATAAAATCGATATACTCATTATCAGGATAAATAGGTACAGCGCACCCTTCCGCCGGAAATCGCTACAGGTGGCAAAAATCGTTCCCAGCAATATGACAAACATCATCCGGTTACCGAGATAGAAGGAAAGAAACCGACTGGAGACAGTCTTCCAGTATAAAATCCTATCCATTCCCATAAGAAATGGGAAACCATTTTGCAGTCCTATCACAATAGCACCAAAGCATAAGGACAATATAATCCAGAACAGCCCATATACCCATATATGTTGCATTGATGGGGAATGCTGCAGTGTGTCGGCTGTCTCGGCAGCTTCCGGCATATATTGCAACGTTTTCCTGAGGATAAAAATCCCGGCCATTATCCCGATAGTATAGATAATCGCCAGCCTGATAAATGCACCGGTAGGATAACCCGAAACTACCATTTCCGGCATATAGCCACCATATTCAATCGCAACGCCGGAAACCATCGTCGTCGCCCGCAGAAATATAAACCACAGCAGAAGGATAAAGGGCGCAGGTGCATATTTGGCGGTAAATACACAGAAGATACCGAAATATATCAGCGCAAGAAAGGACAGGAAACTGGTATTAGTAATATAAGCCGCCATCAATATGGCAACCAGTATAGGTACAGTTATTATAAACAGCGCGAAGGATATTGTGCTGGACGGATTTACATTTTCTGTTTGCATAACTTTATTAGATTTCCCAAATGCCTCTCAAAAGATTTTAAAGCCTCAGAGCGGGTGAAGGGGTTGGCTTTTTCTGCTGCTTCTCGGCTCATTGTTTCATAAATTTCTTTCTTTGTAGCCAGTTTTTCCATATATTCCTTTAGTTTTTCCATATCTTCCGCTTCATATAAATACCCGCTTTCACCATGTTCCACAATTTCCGGCGTACCGCCTGTCGCTGCGGCTATGACCGGCAAGGCCTCACGGTAAGCCTCGAAAATTACCCGTGACAGGGGCTCTTCATAAAGCGACGGGCAAACCAGTATATCAATCTCACGATAAAAATCATCCGGTTTCGCAAAGCCGATAAAATTTATATTCTTAGTGGAATATTTATTTTTGATATTATTTATGTAATCCTTGTTACCCATTCCGGCTATAACCAGTTGCCAGTTTGGTAAATTGAGTCTCGTGGTCGCTTCCAGTAATATTTCAATTCCTTTCAGTTGGGTAATCCGCCCGATAAAACCGAACTTAACCGTCCTTTCCTCCGGAAAAGCCCTCGGTTGTGCAATATAATCATCCTCATTCATGTTCCACTGCACATGGCACGGTTTGTTTTGTGGCAAAAAACCATGTTTCCTGTGCCGTTCCACCACAAATTCGCTATTGCCCAGGAAATAATCCACATTACGTGCGGCAAGTTTGCGGAACATAAAGAACGGCCTGCATTTCATACATATCTTCCCGCAATTCCCGCAATCCCTGAACATGCCGTTCTGTATGCACATCAGGTAGTAATCGCGCATGGTATGTACCAGCCTGATTTTCATCATCTTGGTGATATAAAAAATACTGGTGGAGAATCCGGCAATTACACTGCTATTAACCACATCCGGTTTTTCCTGTTTTAATATTTTACGAAAGTCCCAGGCGGCCAGTGGGTTAAACACATCCAGCATATGCCATAACATCCGCTTTGTTGGATGCGGCTTGTTTTTACTGAAGAAGTAAATATTGCGAATCGGCAGGTAATATATTTTTACCCCGTTCAGTATTTCGGTATATTTCCGTTTTTTATCGGTAAGCCGTACTACTACAACCTCATGGCCGGCTTCCTGCATACCCTCTGCAAGGTTACGTACCGACCGGCCTGACCCAGCTCCTTCAGGGTAATATGTCGCTATGACAAAAAGTATCTTCATATCAAATTGTTGCAGAATATATTAAGATAGGCTAGCTTTACCCTGATATGCGAATTGCAGCAACTATTACTAGCCACGAGTCACAAACCACTAGCCACTGAAATGACATCCACTATTGAAAAGCGTTGTATGGAGGAGGGGCTGAAGATGACCGAGCAGCGGCGGGTTATCGCCGAGGTTCTGTCGGAGGCCGATGACCATCCTGATGTGGAGGAGGTTTATGCCCGTGCATTTGCTATAGACCCGAAAATCAGCATTGCCACCGTATACCGTACTGTACGCCTGTTTGAGGAGCGTAATATTATTGAAAAGCATGATTTTGGTGACGGGCGCGCGCGCTATGAGGAGGCCACCGAAGAGCATCACGACCATTTGATTGATGTCAAATCAGGCAAGGTAATCGAGTTCGTTAATGAGGAAATCGAGAAGTTACAGGAAAAGATTGCCCGTGAGTTGGGATATAAGCTTATCGACCATCGCCTGGAATTATATGCAGTTCCGCTGGAGGGAGAGTAAGGATGGCAAAAAATAGCACACCATCACAGCGGCAGTTAAAGGTAGGGGAGGAGTTGCGTCACTTGCTCTCGGAGACTTTTATGCGCGGGGATATATACGACCCTGCCACTGGTAACGCGATAAATGTAACTGTATCGGAAGCCAGGGTCAGTCCCGATTTACGCAATGCTACCATATTCATAATGCCATTCGGCGGTGACAGGGAGGGCAATACGGAAACCACCCTGAAAATCCTTCAGAATATGGCACCGCAAATCCGCAATATGCTATATAAAAAGCTGCATACAAGGAATTTCCCTACCCTGCATTTCAAACTCGACACCTCGCTTGACAATGCCGACAGGATTAATGCATTACTTCATACCCCTTAGGTTGTGTCGAGATTTGTTCTTCTCCCACAAATAGTAAACCACCGGGATTACGATTAGGGTTAAGATTGTAGTGGTTACCATACCACCGAGCATGGGCAGGGCTATGCGGCGCATTACGTCGGAGCCCAGGCCATCGGTAATAAATATCGGTGCTAGACCAGCGATAATAACTGACACGGTCATAAGTTTGGGACGTACACGCAATACCGCTCCATGCGTGATTGCTGTGAGTAATTCCTGATGGCTGGATGGCGGGTTATGGCGTATCTGCTGGTCTATATAGAGCAGCATTATCACCGCTGTTTCTGCAGCAATCCCGCCGAGTGCAATAAAACCGACACCTGCCGCTACTGAAAAATTATATCCCGCCAGATAAAGTGCCCATACACCGCCTATCAACCCGAACGGCAATGAAAGCATTACCATCAAAGTACGGTCCAGCCTGCCGAAATGTAGCATAAGCAGTGTGAAAATAATCAGAATGGCAGAGGGTATGGCTACCTGCATTCTTGCTTTTGCTTCCAGCATTTGTTCAAACTGGCCTGCCCATTCAATGGCATAGCCTGCTGGCAGCTTCACCTTATCCGATATTGTTTTACGGGCCCCTTCCACGTAAGAGCCAATATCCCGCCCGGCAATATCGACAAATACCCAGCCAGTTAGCCGTGCATTCTCCGACCTTATCATTGACTCTCCCTCAACAAATTCAACATCTGCCAATTCTCCCAGCGGTATATGCTGGCCTTGCGGAGTCGGCACCAGAATATCGGTCAGATCCTGTGGATGCTCACGGAAACGCCGCTCATAGCGCAGCATAATGTTATAGCGTTCACGTCCCTGTACTGATTCAGAAATCTTCATTCCACCAAGTGCAGTCTGGATTACCCGCTGGAACATTGCCATATCAATATTCTGTCGTGCCAGCTTGTCACGGTCCGGTATAATTTCCAGATATTTACCACCCATAACACGGTCAGCAAAAGCAGAGCGTGTGCCCTTCACATCCTTGACTGCTGCTTCAACATCGAGCGCAATACGGTTGATTTCATTCAAATCGGAGCCGGATATTTTAATACCAACCGGAGTGCGGATACCGGTGGAAATCATATCCGTACGTATTTTAATCGGGTAGCCCCAGCTATTGACCAGCCCCGGTAGTTTCACACGACTGTCCAGCTCCTTAATCAGACTTGCGACATCAAGCCCGCTGCGCCATTCATCCTGAGGTTTGAGCTTTATCCAGCTTTCTATCATTGATATGGGAGCCGGATCGGTAGCAGTATCGGCACGTCCTGCCTTGCCGAACACATGCTCTACCTCGGGGATGGTCTTAATGAGCCGGTTGGTTTGCGACAGAATCTCCTTTGCCCTGGTAATTGACACACCTGGCAGGGTGGTTGGCATATAGAGGAGTTCACCTTCATATAGGGCAGGCATAAATTCCGAGCCGGTACGCCATAATGGAATTGCCGTGCTTACCATTAACATCCCGGCCAGTGCTATAGTCAGCCATCTATGTTGCAGTGCTTTTTTCAATAACGGGGTGTAAATCCTGATAAACCAGCGGTTAACCGGATTATCTTCTTCCTTCCTGATTTTTCCCCGAATCAACCATAGCATCAGCACCGGCACAATTGTTACCGATAATATGGCTGCAAAAGCCATGGCATAGGTTTTGGTAAAGGCCAGCGGAGAAAACAGCCTGAATGACTGGCCGGTAAGAGCAAATACCGGTAGGAATGAAACGGTAATTATCAGCAGGGAGAAAAACAGCCCCGGTCCAACCTCCTTTGCCGCTTCCGTTATAATCCGGTTTCTGATTTCTGGCTTCTGGTTTCTGATTTCTGGTTTCTGATTTCCGGCCTCTGCCAGCTTGCGATGTGCATTCTCCACCATAACCACCGAAGCATCCACCATAGCGCCGATAGCAATAGCTATCCCGCCCAGCGACATAATATTGGCAGTGATACCCTGTGCCGACATCACAATAAAAGCGGCCATAACACCCAGCGGCAGGGTGATTATAGCCACAAAGGCAGAGCGTACATGCAAAAGGAAAATCAGGCAGACAATTGCTACTACGATACCTTCCTCTATCAGCTTGTGGGAAAGATATTCCACTGCACCTTCAATCAGCGGTGCCCGATCATATACTGTAGCAATTTCCACCCCCTCCGGCAGACCATGCCTTAATTCCTCCAGCTTTTTCTTTACAGCTTCAATAACAGTAAGTGCATTCTCCCCGGAGCGCATAACCACTATTCCGCCTACGACCTCACCTCCACCATTCAATTCCACTACGCCACGACGTAACTCCGGTCCTTCAATAATACGGGCGACATCGGAGAGTATAACAGGAGTACCATTCTTGGCATAAACCACCACTTTCTTAAGCTCTTCTATATTAGTAATATAACCTTTGGAGCGTATCATAAACTCGGTCTCACCACGCTCGATAACCCTGCCTCCCGCTTCCATACTTGCTTCCCTGACCGCATCAGCAATACGGTGCAGAGATACATCATAGGCCCGCAACCGGTTAGGGTCGACCAGTACCTGGTATTCCTTAATAAAACCACCAACCGAGGCAACCTCGGATACACCATCAACCGTGGCCAGCTCCAGTTTTAAAAACCAGTCCTGCAGACTGCGCAGATAGGCTAAATCATACTTGCCGGTTTTATCCAGTAGCGCATACTGGTACACCCAGCCAACACCGGTAGCATCTGGCCCGATTTGCGGTACGGCATTATCCGGCAAATCTCCCTGCGTTTTTGACAAGGCCTCGACTACCCGGCTGCGTGCCCAATACTGATCAACATCATCCTCGAAAATAATATAGACAAAGGATGTACCGAACATGGAAAAGCCACGCACATCCTTGGTATTCGGCAAGCCAAGCATAGTGGTGGAAAGCGGGTAAGTTACCAGATCCTCTACAATTTGCGGGGATTGTCCGGGAAAATCTGTACGGATAATAACCTGGGTATCGGATAAATCCGGAATGGCATCCAGCGGTGTGTTCCTCACCGCATTCAGCCCGGCAACAAGCAGTGCTATCGTTGCTATAACAACCAGCAGGCGGTTATTTACCGACCATTCAATAATCCTGGCTATAAAAGACTTGGCAGGGTCATGCCCGGTGGTGGTAATGTGCTTAGTGGTGTTCATGTCTGCCTCCTGCCGAAGCTCCGGCTTTCTGCATCTTGCGGAATGATTCCCGCAGCGAACTTTCCGAATCAATCAAGAACTGGCCGCTGACTACAATATCGTCATCCTGTGCTATTCCGGAGAGTATTGCAGTATGTCCCAGACTATGGATACCAGTTTCAACCTTGCGAGGCTGAAACCGGCCATCTCCTTCGGCAACCACTACAAAATCACCTTCCGAGCTTTTCAAAACAGCTTCGCTTGGAACAGACAAACGCTTCTCTATATCAGTCTCAAAATCGACATCAGTATATGCTCCTGGTCTTAATATTCCTTCCGGATTATCCAGTACCAGTCTTACCTGTCCTGTCCTGCTGGTGGAATTAATAGTCGGGTAAATATAATCAATTTGCCCGATATGCTTCTTTCCTCCCAGGTTCGGGAAGGACACTGTTGCACTGCTGCTCTTGTTGAGAAAGCGTAAATCCTTCTCCGCAACACTTACATTTATCCAAACGCTGGAATAATCCTGTATCTCGGCAATCTGCATCCCGGATTTTACATGGCTGCCGGTTTTAATGTTAAGCTTGCTAATAACTCCGTTGGCTGTTGCATAAAATGGTATGTTATCCAGCTTTTTGCGGTTCTTCTTCAAACCAGACAGCACCTTTTCCTGCACACCTAGCGATTTCAGGCGCTTCTTTGCGGAATCTATCCGTCCTTTACTACCAGATACAAGTGCCGATATGTAATCCTGCTGTGAGGATACCAGTTCAGGGCTGTAAAGCGTAAACAGCAAATCGCCTTCTTTTACCACATCACCTTCGGCAGTAGCCTCGAGCTCTTCTATCCATCCATCAACTCTGCTTGATATATCCTGCTGCAAGCGGATATTCTCACTAACCAGCCCGTAGCTCCTTATATTTTTGCCGAATTCCGTAATCTGCGCTTTTTCGATGCGCACTCCCATATTTTGTATGGTTTCCGGCGCAATAATAACGGACATACGGGTGTGTTCGTCCTGCTCCATAACATGACTCATATTATGGCCTGTTGGTGTATTATATTCACCCTTAACAGGTACCAAGTCCATACCACATATCGGGCAGGTTCCCATTTCATCCGATATATAATGCGGATGCATCGGACAGGTATATTGCGGATTGTCAGCCAGTGTTACTACCGGAATAATGGCGAACAACACCATTACCCAAATGTATTTTCTAATCATGATTATCTCCTATAAGTCGTGGGAATGCGTAGTGCGGAAAACGCACCTGCTCACAGACACATCTATGGTGTCGACATTATTTAGGAGATATATTTCGGTGGGTTATCGATACCGTAAGCTATCGATGAGAAAGTAATATCAGAGTAGATTATATGGATGGCATTGCCTATGGCCAGGTCAGTATATGCCGGTTTATAATCCAATGAGGCTTGTGAAGGAACCTTGCAATCTGAACATCCACATTTGATACATTTCTGAGATGTTTTGTCAGCCAGCTTCTCACTGTCATCAGATAGGCCTGTATCTGCCATATCCATATTATGGCAGGGCATTTCTGCCATATCGACAGAACTTACCATATGATTACAATGACACTCTGCCATAGCAGGTGCAACCACCACATTAATGGTGAGCACAACCATTATCATTATGATAAATGTAGACTTTATCCGCCTCATACCCACTATTCTACCATGAATTTACTAAAAGTCCATGCTATATACAGATTTGTTACTGAATTTTCAGGTGGTTCTATAGAAAATTACTTTTTATTAGTAACTTTTTGTGGTAATTATATCACTGATTGTAAACTGTATATATTTATTTTCTAATATCATGTGGAAGAAAGACAAAAAAGAGACAAACCCTGAAGAATATTCGCATGAATATGTGAGTATTGATGGGTTTAATGTAACCGAGAGTTACAGGAAAAATTCTCTTGGTGAGGATAAGAAGGACTTGCTCCTGACTACCCTGAAGGAAAAAAAAGGCGATGATAAATCCCATATAGAGCTGGAATCCAGGGTATATTATGAAGGGACCGATAAAATCCGCCATATTGTTAAGGAAATTATGGAGGTAGATGCCGGCAACTATCAGGTTACCATCAGGGATGAGTCTACAATCAAGAATGATGCGATGTTGTCCGAACCTTTCGGCAGGCTGCAGGTACGGCTTGGAGACAGCAACATCACCGAAGAGGCAGGAAAAACTATAGAGAAAACAAGATATGACGAGCATTCGGATCTGGTACTGTATACTCTGAAACAGCAAAAGGAAGCTTATAAATCTTATATAGATCTGAAATCGAGAGTTTATTATGAAGATGAGAATGGCAGGAATACTGACAAAATCAGGCATATAGTGACGGAAGCTGCGGAGATAGATTCCTACTCCTATCAGGTAAGCGTTGCCGATAAGGAGGTAATTGCAAAGGCAGCGCTGTTTTCCAAACCCTTCGGCAGGTTACAGATACGTCTGGAGGGAGGAGAACTGGGTGAAGAGGCCAGAAAGACTACCAGAAAAACCAGCTATGGCAAAGATTTCAGCCATAAAACACGTTTTACCGAACTGGAAACTCATATGTGGCGTGATGTTTATTATGAACATGAGCATGAAAAGGACAGCAAGAAGAAGCGTAGCAAAAAAGATGAGGATAGTCAGAAGGGGAATTTCCGTTCGGACACCAAGCTGAATGAGGATACGTTTTTTTATAGAAGCGCACAGGGGGAGGTACGGAGCAGTTTAAACAATACTAATATTGAAGGAACGGACAAAATTGACCACGACAACCTCACCTATGCATATTTTGACAAGAAAGGCAGGAAAATCGCTGATGAAATCAATATCGACGAGGTAAAGGAGTTTGAATATCACGATAATGATAATCTTAAGACGTATCGGATAGTAAAACAGGATCCACTGTATGAAAGTGAGGATATTACGGAAATTCGCTATGATGAAGATAACAATCGAATAGCACATAAATGGTGGTCAACCGATGCTGGTAAAAAATGGAAGGGTGATATCAAATATGACAAGGATAACAATATAATCTTGGGAGAGGTTACAGAGGGCAACAAGCATATCGTTACCAGGGGTGATTTTTCCGTTGAGGAAACAACTGATCATAAAGGAGATTCTGTAAAGCTTCGGTTTATGGAAAAATGCCAGACTACCTCTGCAGTAGAACTGATTGAGGAAATGGTAAAGGAGACGGTTGACGTGCCCAAGGACGGGTTTGTTTCACTTGTTCTGAACAAGAAAGAGCAGAAAGAAAAGGAAGTTAAGAAGATTACAGAAGTGAAATTCACGGACAGGATAGGCGATAAAATTGACGAAACCACAATTCCTGCCGAAGAGGTAAAGAAACGCCGGAAACTTCCTTCTGTTAGGGCTAAGGAAGCTAGTATACAAGGTGATGATGAAATTCCTTCCGATATTCACCAGTCAAAAATCCGCGGTGCATCTACCAAAACATCAAAACTTTCTATGTAATGAAAGATTGCTAAACTATAGTGTTTTAACTTGAAGTATTTACGCTCCCACCGCTCCCTAGTAACCCTAGTAAAATGGGAGAGCGGTAACAAACAAGCATTTCAGGTAAAAGCACTATACCTGTTGCCCCCTAATCCGCAGAAATAACTACGAAGGCCTGGGCGAAGGGGTAGTCGTCGCTCAGGGAAATGTCGATATGGGAGTGCATGCCCTGCGGGGTGATCGCCGTCAGGCGGGCTTCCGCACCACCTTTAAGGGTAACAACCGGCTGGCCGGAATCCAGGTTGGATACGCTGGCATCCCTGAAGGAACCGCCCCTGCCGATACCTGTGCCCAATGCCTTGGCTACCGCCTCCTTGGCTGCAAAACGCTTGGCAAAATGCGCATGATATTTCCGCTGGTCACGGTATTTATGCGAGGATTCTATCTCCTCCTCGGTAAAAATACGCTGGTAAAACCGCTCGCCATGCCGCTTCCAGGCATCCTCCACCCGACGGATATCAACTATATCACTACCAATCCCGATAATCATCGCTCCCCTCTGTTCTTGTTGCCCTGATGAAATATAGCCTCTTTCAGCACGACATCGTTAAAGTTATACCAGCTTTTTATACATTACAAAAGCATCAACATATTTTTCCCGTTTATAGAAAAATGCTTCTGGTAATGTACCCACAATATCAAACCCATATTCCTCGCATATTTTTATCGAAGCCTTATTGGTAGAAACTACCAGATTTAACTGTATAGCCCTGAATCCAAGCTCTGTTGCCTTTTTTATTCCGAACTCCATCATCTGTCTTCCGATACCTTGTCCTCTGCAAGTCACATCAACTATTTGTCCCATATTGCAAATATGGCTGCCAAGACCGATTTTATTGGGTACTATATAACGACTTGCAATACACTGATCGCCAATATACCCGTTGAAAACATGAGCACCGCTGGAAAACCAATGTAACATTGCATCTTCTTTGCTAATGTCGGGAGGATAAGGGTAAGTGTCCATTTCCTGAACCACCTGTCTGAAAATAGGCCATACTTCATCAAATTTTTCGGAAGATACTTCCGTAATATTCATCATCTCAACCACCCTCGCCCGCATATATCTTGGCGCTAATCAATAACAACCGTCTTAAAGGAGGAGACTCGATTTGTCTACCGTAATGCACAATCTGCAACATCATCGCATCTATTTCGCTATTCCTCGTATCCAGTATATTTGTCGCCTTTACACCGAAAAATTCGGCTATCTGCTCCAGCCGTTCGGCGCTAATCTTGCTGGCCCCGCGTTCATATTTCTGTACCTGCTGCATACTCACCCCGAGATGTGCGGCGAGGTCTTTCATAGCAGATTTGGTGGAAAGACGCAGCTGGCGTATTCTTGCGCCGATTTCCCTGTCACGCTGTGAGGTTTGTCGGTTCATTTTATGTGCTCCTTTTATGTTTTTAGTTGATTTTTAGGGTTGATTTGTTATACGTAACATGTATAACGGGTGTAGTTATATTGCATGTATTTTTACGTGTCAACAGTTTTTATACATAAAATAACCAAAAGGAGTTTGTTATGATCAAGAAAGACGATTTACGTACGGTACATCTGAAATTTTCCGATATGGAGATAGATGAAATTGATGACTGGCGGAAGAAAAATATGATACGCACCCGTTCGGAGGCGATAAGACAACTCATCAAGCGGGCTATGGATAGCGACTTCGCCAGGTCTATGGGGGCTGGTATGGTTGCAAATGAGGCGGTCGGCGGTATGGCCGAGCGCAGTGCGGCTTTCATGGCACCGACGCCGGAAGGCTCCCTGCGCAGCGATACCGAACTGCAGAAAATGATACGGGAAATAGTCAATTCCGAAGTGCAGAAAGCACTGATAAACATGGTGGACAATGATTAGATACTGTACAGAATCTGGATATCCAACCAGCCTGTACGAATCAGGGGAGTAGCTGCTATCATCCGACGAGAGCTCTAGTGACGACACACTCTAAGGGGGAGCGCATTTTTGGTGCTTTTGATGGTATGGAGGAGATGCCATTACAGGTGGTATCGGAAGGATGATACATTCAGGGTTATATTCCAACCGAAAACTGCGGCTTTCAGAGGCTGTTTTTATAGTGCAGTTAGGGTAACACCCATAATGGCAGTAGAAATACTTATTATATTGTTTGATTTTTTTAGATTAGTCGATTGCAAAAAACATTACACACTTTATACTAGTTTCTGAGAGCTTGTAGGTGTAATTTGGAGAACTACCCGACAAACAAAAATTTCCCGTAATTTGCATACTTGATACATCACCCTTTCCGGGAAGGCTATCATCCATTTTTCTGTCAATAAGTTCTGCATCGCTTGGTGTCATCACACCAGAATTAAGGAGATTAAATCCACCAGACAACGCCTCTTTTCCCAAAACTATTCCATTTCTATTTGTGCTAATCCAGAAGGCTCCTGTATATCGCCCTCCATTAAGTCTTGAAGGTGGAAAATTATCTTGTTCAACAACACCAGATATATAAACAAACTCTGCAGAACCGGCAGAGCTACCTTGACCGGCATATGTGCTGCTGCTATTAATCCCAGTATAATTCCCGGAAATCATACCTGAAAGTGACAAATGCTGCCACATTCTTAGTCGTTCAAAACTGCTTAAGACAGTCCCAAACTTGCCATTGCCATTGCCATTACATTTATTTGTTCCACTATCAACACATTCTGTTGGCCAATAATCTTTAGCGGTTGGGTGGTCTCCGGGAAGATAGTCATAATAGTCTTTATAGGTATTTATTGCTGTCTTAAAACCATTAACTTCAACTATGACAGATCTTAGCTGTGCACTATGAATAAGCGATTGTCCTGCCATAATCCCAGCTACAATTAATCCTATGGTAACTAGAACAATGCTGAGTTCTATGAGAGTAAAACCTTTCTGTGAAGAGTGTATTCGCATATTCCGTCATTATACAAGTAAAGCTCAAAAATGTCTTTTTTTGCAAGTTAGAGTGCGTCAACCGCTCATTTTAGTAGTATCTGTATGAATGCAACACTATTTCCGCAATTCTGTTGCACCTTCCTTGCCGGATTTCCCTGCTATAAACACCTCACACATTATGTCACGGATTCTAGCCACTGTTAACAAATTTTCCATTTGTATATAATTTTGATTGCAGCCAAGGCTATGAATCCGAGGAATGCAGAGTCATTTTTATCGCTTCTTGTGTCAATCCTCTTGTTTTCTTTCAACTTTCCGAAGTACATTTCTATGCGCTTACGCAACCGGTACAAGGTTTTATCATAGGCAACACTTGCTTTTCGGTTCTTACGCCCGGGAATAACAGGGATATTGTTTTGCGACCGCAGAAAATCCCGATGCGAATCGGAATCATACCCCATATCTTCCACAACATAGCACCCATATACATCACTCAGCAAGTCATCGGCGACGGATATATCTGCAACATTACCTCCTGTGAGCATGCCCTCAACGACATGTCCATCGGCTGTGATCGCTAGGTGTAACTTGCATGTCACACCTCCGCGGCTTATTCCCCTGCTATACTGCCCCCTTTTGAGACACCGCCATGACGGTGAAAGGCGATAGTAGTGGAATCAGCCATCACCACATGCATGGTTAACCTCTTGTTTTGTTGCAATAAAATGAGGATCTTCCACCAGACTCCACGGTCGGATGCGCGTTTGAAGCGTGTATAAATGGTGTGCCATGGCCCATAGCATTTGGGCAAATCGCGCCATGGATTTCCAGTGCGTAGAATGTAGAGCATGGCATTGAAAACCTGATAGTCGCTGATTTTTGCGGGACGCCCGGCCGCAGAATAATGACTATCTATCAATGGTTTAACTTCCTTCCTGAATACTTCCGGCGATACCGGATATAAACGCTTGTCCATAAAATTCTCCTGAAAAGTCAGAGAATAACACATATAATTTAATTTGTTAACACTATCTAGGTTAAAAACTATGAATGTCAACGAAAATGTCAACGAATACCTCTCAGGAATTACATCACTAAAACTAGGCAGCGAAGTCGATATTGTTTTCGCTATCACCGTTTTGTTCTTCCTGTTCATTCTGGAAGCGGTTCTGGTAGGCTTCGGCAGCCCTGGATATGGCGGAGCGGGCAGAGGCTAAATCCTGTGCGGATAAATCAGCGGGAGCAAGTGCGGCATTGATGAAAGCCTGGCTGTCCCGTTTTTGTTTAGCCGGATCGCTAGTGGCGGAGCTCTGGATATTAACCGAACCACCCACTGCGTAATATCTTCCGTCCGGCCCCTGTACCTGTATATATTGCGGCCCGCCGGATGCAATCCCACCGGCAGCCCGGAAATGCTGGGCTTCATGGATGCGTACCTCAAGGTCACGGGCTTGCAGGTCACGTACTACTGCCCGTTCTTCGGGAGTGAGGCCGAATACATCCAGCTCCTCGGAGGGCGAAAGCGCCACCGCCGAATTACCAACCGGCCCGGCAAAGAAAGAATTGCTCTGGTTGTTATTGGTTTTATTTGCATCCTCGGTTTCGACCGCAATTACGGTCGCACTGCTGATATGTAGCTGGCCATCCGGCCCGATAGTATATTGATAACTGACGGTTGCCCCCGGCTCGGACTCGGCAATTTTACCCTGTACATCGGCCTGTACCTCCTGCGCACTACGCCGCAGGGCTGCCGTCCCGCCATGCGCCTGCTGCGCCAGATTACCTATTGCTGATAACATTGGGAGTCCTTTAGGATTGTGTTACGTGAACGGTATTCGGTGTTACCAAAACAACATTATACCACAATCCCCACCCCCGCTCAAATGGCAAAATTTATGTAAAATTTGGCTTTGTTGCATAGTATATTTGAAAGTGCTGTCTTATAGATAGTTGCTTGTATGTGTGTACCTTTCTTCACTAGAATCAAGGGACAATTATATATAGTCATTGTCATTTAAGTTAATTTCCTTATATTTTTATTATCGGCAAGTCGCATACGGCCAAGGTTGAGCGTGACAACAGCAATACGCGGCATTATCTGGGCAGGATGACTCGGTAAACAAAGGTTGTATAAAAATGTGTTGAAATGACTGATGTATCCTTGAAGCTATGGCGAAGCAAGATTCAAGTATTTCCAACACTCTTTCCTAGATATTTTTAGATGAGCACTTTCAAAAATAAAACCCCGTTGCCAAAATATCGTAAGGTTGTGCATAAAAAAAATAGCCATCGCTTTTCCTCTTGCAATTAAAAATTGGGAAGGCAGAAACATTCAAGTTCTGCTTTAGTGCTTACCATAAAACCCATAGGGACCAACAATTACGGGGTGTAAGCAAAGCTCAAGGATGGAACCATTCCTTTAGGAAGAGTTGGACAAGTATTTTTTAAACTATGTAGTGAAAGAAGTGGTGAGCCCGACAGGGTTCGAACCTGTGACAACCTGATTAAAAGAAATCATGGAAGGTCTTAACACAGACTACTCTACTCAACCATTTACTACGATTATCCACTATAACTCAATCAGTTATTTTTAACAGATTCTACGATTAACTACGATTGCACACGCAGTAGTTGTATTTTGGCTGGTACCTTGCTGGTACTTTGACCATTTAATCCTCCAAAATCACCTGACGGAAAGTCAAGGAAATGCGCCTTTTGCGGGCGAACGCCATGTCATTAATCTTATCTGTTTTTCTCTGGGCTATACCATGTTTCCACATATAACGCGCATCATCTTCTATGATAAACAAGTTTCGCGGGCTAAAATTTTATCTTTAGAAGAGGTCGTTATATTCCAGGTAGGAGATAATAATTTCTATTTCATTACCTAGTGCCTTGGTATCAAAATAGAAGTGCCCTGCTTTGTTAGTGTCATTTAGATTCTTAAAATGCTGAGCAATTTCCTGACATTCTTCTCTATTGAGACGTAGCATTTCATTATCCAGTGGTGTAACATCACTAAATTCAGTAATAGTTGGGTCATTTAAAAAAGCCCCTTCCTTACTTTTAAAAAAATCGTATGCAGAACTCAATCCTTCCTTGTCACTAACTACAACTATGAAAGGATGGTCTCCTTTAAATTTTTCAAAATACTTTATTCTTAGCATATCATTATTCCATCATTTTAGTGGTGGTAAATCATCTATTGGTATATTTTGCCATTCTTGATTTTTTCCAGGAGGCTTGTAATCCCAATGAGGATTGTGCCTATCGTCTCCAGGAAAATAACGCCATTCACCACCATTTTCGTCATATAAACTTTTTTCTCCTCTTTCTCCAGGTTTCTTTCTGGAGGGCTTTCCTTCTTTAAATTTTCCTTTTGCAGGTGGCTTAGGCCATGTCTTTGTATCATTAAGTTTAGGCTTTGACTTAAACACTTTTAAAGTTGCCTTGCCAATACGCTCCGCTCCTTCAACAATTATACGTCGTAATGCAACCACCGGAAGTAATAATAAAGGAGACACTTCCTCAATAGGAGGGTCGTCTATTTCGTCATGGGCTATAAGAGGCTCTGCCCAGCAGCGACAGCCATATTCCTCTCCGGGGTGACCGGTGGGAGGCGGTATATCCCATGCAAATACAATTCCATCATTTGCAGCATGGCTGGGACGCACTTTTTCATCGTCCATTGTCCGCCAGATATAAAGCGTATAACCTAACTCACGCTGTTCCATCTCGCTTAGCTTGCCATTGAAGTGGTTAGCGAGCATTTCCATCCTGCGAGGAATGGTTGCATCCTGATAAGCTTCCAACACCTGTTCCATATGCGCAAGGATTTCCTCTTCATTCCTCCCTATCCTGATAAGCGTATTCAGCTCTTTATCAATAAACTTCCGGGTCCCATCATCAACTACGCTTATGTAAAGTTCGATAAATGCAGCAGTTGCCTCTGACATGTTTTCTGATTCCGAAATCGCGGACTTTTGTCCACGAAGTTGCCGTTGAACATCAGCATTAATCTGTTGGATTTCCTCGGCAATCAGGCGGGCATTGTCCTCCAGCGGGAATACGATATCAGGCAGCAGCTCTTCCAGTGGTGTATCATTAAATTGCTGCTTTATAGGTTCAATAATATAATCAGGGGTATGGATTTCCATAGAGGGGATGTTCATACTATTCAGCATAGTCGCCTGTGCCCTACGTCTATGTTTGGCCTTATCACGCTCAAGCTCATTTCTGGCTTTAAAAGAAGTATTATGCAAAACTTCCCATAGAGCATTTTTAAGATGTTGTTTTGCAGGCAGCTTCTTTTCCTGGCATTCCGCATCAATATAAGCGTGTATGTTGGCATAAAAACCTGTGCTCTCATCAACCAGGGCTGCATCCTCATAGTAAAGATGTTCTATCGCCAAACGCTCATTCGGCAGTAAATCATCCCAGACTTCGCCATATAATAGATTTTCCAGGTAGCCATCATTTGTGACCAGAGATTTCTTATACAGCCTCTTTTCTGAGCTTTTTGTTGTGTTGGTAGCATGGGGAAGAAAGGCAATAACAACGTCATCACGCACTTTTTCATATGACCCGACATCCTGCGGCTTGAGGTTGCCAACATCTCCGCGTAATTCCCTAATCTCTGTAAAGCCATAACTCATGGTATGAAGGGTAACTCAGAGCACAAAAGCCCGGAAGGGTGTTTCTTCAAGATTTCCGTTTAGATTATGCGGTATCTTTCTTAGATTTCTTCATATGAGAGATATATCAGGCATTAAAGAAATAGAAAGAATTATCCTGTCCGGTGGTTACCTTACCTCTAAACAAGCGGCGTTATATCTCGGTGTTACGGTCAAAACATTAGCAGACTATCGTAGCAAAAACAGAAAGCCTGATTATATCAAGCGCAAGAATTCAATCCGCTATCCAGCCAATGCAATAATTGAGTTTATCATTGAAAGAAACAAGGCCAAAAAGATGCCCAAGTACGATTATCTACTATCAGCTACTCTGGAGCATGACATTTATCCCCTTCCATACGAAACTGTAAAAAGATATAGCGTATAGTTATGGCGAAGCTCACAAAAAGACAAATTGATTACCTCAATCCCAACTCGAAGAAAAAAACCTTATGGGACAATAATCCTAAAGGCTTGGGCGTTACCCTTAATAAAAATGGAAGCAAGAGCTTCATATTGAAATACAGGAATATTTCAGGGCAACAGAAGAAATTCAAAATCGGCGTATACGGGGTGTTCACACTTGAGCAGGCTAGGAAATTAGCCAGAGAGCACCTTGTAAAGATAGCAAGAGGTGGTGACCCAACGAGAGAACGCAAAGAATTCAGGCAAAGCCCTGATGTGAAGGATTTGCTGGAGAAATACCTTAACGAGCATAGTAAAATCAACAACAAGCCCAATACTTATGAGAATAACAAAAACTATGTATACAAATATCTCATTCCTGCATTGGGTAAGCATAAGGTAAAATCCATTACCAGAAATGATATTTATGAGTTGCAACAAAAGCTCTATAAGCGGGGAAAGTCCACAGCAAATATTGCTATTTCCATATTGTCCAAGGCCTTTAATCTGGCTGAGGTGTGGGAATGGAGGGATGATAATACCAATCCATGTCGGCATATTAAGAAATTCCCTATGAAGGCCAGACAGAGATTTTTATCAAAGGATGAATTCCATACCCTTAATAAGAAGCTGGAGTTTTACGGAAAAGCACAGCTAGAGCCCGCACCAGTGATTACTGCGATAAGGTTGCTAATGTTTACTGGTTGCAGGTTAAATGAAATTCTGACTGCAAAGTGGGAATATGTGGATTTTGACAATCACTGCTTCAAATTTCCAGACTCCAAAACCGGAGCAAAAACCGTGTATTTTTCTGATACTGTGGGAAAGATATTGCGGGATATTAAACGGTTTCCAGACAATCCGTATATCATTGTGGGAGAAACTCCGGGGCAACACCTCTATAACCTGCAAAAGCCCTGGCGTAGGATCAGGCAGGATTGTGGGTTGGATGATGTCAGGATACATGACTTGCGCCATAGCTTTGCCAGTATGGCTGCAATGAGTGGGATGAGCCTGCCTATTATTGGCTCAATGCTTGGCCATTCCCAGCCACAAACTACAGCGCAATATGTGCATCTAATGGGCGAACCTATGCGGGAGGCCGCCAATGCAGTCAGTGAAACAATAAACCAAGCCATGGAGGGGTAAATGGCAGAGGAATTTGAAGAATGGAGATCTATATTTGAAGACAGTGAATGTGGTAAAGATGCGCTTCTTTATATGAACCAGAAACTATCTCCCTTAAGAAAAGGTGGATACAGTATTCTTGTTGATGAGGTTATGTGGTGTTGCTTTCGCTCAAGTAAATATAACTATAATAAAGATATATTTACATCTCATCGTATTAATAGAAAAAATCTAAAAGATGACTGCAATACGAGTATTCATTCTGTTCGTGATATTTATAGTTTCTTGGACAATCATGGTGATCATACTAATATAGTTAATATAGTGTTAGGCTATTATTCAAATGCCAATGGTGTGCCTTATGTTTCATCCCAAGATCTTATGGTTCAGTTAAAAAACTTGGAGGAAGGAATGGAATACTTGAGAAACAAGCTCAGAAAAGACGACCCGGTAAAAACAAGCATGATCTATAATAAAGTTGTAGGAAATTTGTACTATCCTAACGGCAAAGAAACTGAACACGAAATTAGCGGTGAAACAATGCTAGTTTATGAACTGGCTTTTCGCTTCAGAAAATGGACAGATAAATCTTTACCAGACTATGCTGCAAATTCTTTTCATACTGGTGAACCAATGCCAAAAACAGGTAGGCCATGTGCAAATATAATAACAAAGTTTTATGATGCTACTTTCAAAAAAGAGTCAGAGGGCAGTTATGTTACGGATAAGCTAAAGAAACTGAGAAAAACATCCACAGATATTACTCTTTATGGTTGGCCTAAAGATAAAGGGGAATAATACCTCTACTCTTTTTGACGACATACCCCCATTTCATTTGATTTATTACTCCCAGACAAGATTAAAGGTTCTGGGAAATGAAAAATAAAACAACAATAGAAGAAATCAAAGAATTAATTGAAGCGGATGTCTTTTTGACGACATCTCAAGCCTCAAAATTTCTCAACATTTCTGCACGTACGTTAGAGAAATATCGTCTTACAGCTATGGGGGGTGGCCCGTCATTTGTGAAGTATGGGCGAGCAGTCCGGTACCCTCCCAGTGAGCTTATGTCTTGGCGTAATGAACGCCTGATGAACAATACATCTGAATACAGTAATACCAAAAAATATGACCCTACTAGTCATCACGAAATTCATGGTGAGGATACTTGCAATGAATAAACGCCGAAAGGCATTTTTTTATAACATTAACAAAGGAGTTAAAACATGACTGATAAAACAGTTGTTGAGTTTTCCAAGTTTCTTAAATCTAAAAAACTTGGAGGTTTACAAGGTAAAGGCCCTAAGCATAAAAGTGCTAGAAAATGGATGGAAAGAAATTATCATAAATTTTCCAATCCAACTTGGAAGCAACTTGCTAACGAAAGCGGCTATTCCAAGCCGTCTATTCGTCGAGCCTATCAGGATATGGTAGCAGATGAACTGCTGGGAAGTCTAGAGATAGTATGTTCTTAAGATCAATAGGGCGCGGTTTCGCGGCTGCGCCCCCTTTTTCAACCAGCGAAGGAAAAAGAAATGACAGTCAGACTGATTGATCGTGGCTATGCTGCTTACATCCTGAAAGTACATCCTGATACCCTGCTTGAATGGAATAAAGAACCAAGTTATGATTTACCTTGTATCCCGGCAGCAGACGGCACAGGCAGGTACTGGATAGACGATGTTATTGACATGTCCGCCAGAATAAAAGAGGGCTTGGCCGTGAGGCCAATTACTCTGAAAGAAAAAGGTTATCCTGACAACGTCCGGGTTCTTCGAAGTCCTTACATAGCTGAAGTTAACGCGAAAGCTGACGCGGAAATTGCTGCGGCATTAGCAGCTAATCCTAGAGCTTTTGACAACTTTGGTGACGACGATGATCCGGACTTTTGAAGGAAAAAGCAGGAAAAAAGCCTGTTTTGCTAGTACAAACACCTACACATAATTATTCTTGATATAAATAATAATATAATGATTACATCACCTTTTTATACGCGCGCGGGTGAGGAGGCAATATGAAAAAGATTCCCGATATGCAAAAGATACTTGCTGCAATTCACGAAAAATTTGATGCAAGGATAGATGAAGCTCATCAAAGGATAAGCAAACTGGAACGTGCACATCTTCGGCTAAAAAATAAAGTTAACCGTGAACGTAAATCTGGAAGACCTGCAACAGCATTAGAGGCCGGAAGGAAATTTCTAAGAAGAAAATTCAAGGAGCCAGGACAGATGATTCTTGTTAGAGATTTAATGAGGGAATTCCCTTATTCGGAACAGGTTTTGCGTAAAGCCCGTGAAGAGCTTGACTATGGCATGGTAATGAGTGGTGGACAGTGGTATTGGGAGAGGCCGAAGAAACCAAGAACAAAACCTAAAAAGCACGAAACAAAGGAAGAATGATCACTTGTGCGTCTAGCCTACACTGTCAAACTCCAGGTATATTTGTCCGAATATTAGCGAAGCCGTAGGAGCTGCCGTAGAAAGCGGAAACCCCTTTTATGTGGAATAATATATAAAATCCCCTAACCAGTATCCAGACGCTCTTCAAAAGCATCCACAATGTATCCATAATTAATACCACTATGTTGTGATTTACTTTTATCAGCAATCTCAATAGTATGAGAGCGGGATGGTGTGTTGCCATTCCGGGGCGTTAGAACCTCAAAACCTAAGCGGCTGATCCAGCCGTAAATTGGGTCATTTTCTCGACTTTTGGTCGGGGAGATGACGTTATACAATAGGCTTGCGCTAAAAGCGTCATGGCCGTCCTTAGGTTCGGTTTCTAAACTCCCCGGTCACCAGAGAAATTTGGTGGCCGTTTGTTTAACTAACAACGGGAGTTACACAATGCAGATTATCACCGGAATACTACTAATCCTTATCTCACCAATAATTTTATCAATTTTTGCCATCTGCGGGTTTATCAGGATGCTGTTCACCAGAGAGCAAAAGGAAAAATCAAAGTAGATTTTATCTAACCTTCCATTAGCGCGTTTAAGCTGTGCATATCATAGCAGACGTTGGCTCTCATGTTTAAGTCTTAAGCTCATTTGAAGATTCCATTTAGATAGTCTGATTTCTTTCTTAAGGTGGCTGTATTTCAACAACCAACCAAAAGGAGTAAATCATGGCTACATATGGATATTGCAGGGTTAGCACGATTGACCAGGCAGATAAGGGCAACAGTCTTGAAGTTCAGCGAGAGCGTATAGAGGCAGAGTCCAAAGCAAAAGGGCTCAAAGAAATTGACAGATTCTTTGTCGACAAGGGTATTTCAGGAGGCAAAGCATTATCTGATAGACCTAACGGTAAGAAATTACTTGAGGAATTGAAGGCTGGGGATGCTGTGATAGCCCTCAAGCTCGACAGGATGTTCCGCAGTGCAGGTGATGCCGTGCAGCAGCTAGAAGAATTCAAGAAGAAGAAAATCAAGCTGTTCCTACTCGATATGGGCGAGGTTACTGGTAATGGCATAGCTGCAATGGTATTTACTATCCTATCAGCCGTAGCCCAATTTGAAAGGGAGAGAATAGCGGAACGCATTGCAGAGTCCAAGGCACTGGCAAAATCACAAGGGCGATATACAGGCGGTGTAATCCCCTTCGGATTTGATGTAATCGAGAATGAAGGCAAAAAGTTCCTCAAGGAAAACCATGAACAAATGAAGGTCATCACTGAAATATTGAAATTACGTGAGGAAGGCTTATCCTATAAGAAAATTGCCAAGGCTGTGAATGAGAGTCATAAAACCAAGCTGTCGCATATGGGCGTTAAGCGGCTACTGATTCGGTACCAGTCAACCCTTTCTTCCAGTCATCAAATTCAGGAGGGAGAAGGTTAAGAATTTGAAATGGTTCCATAGAGTGCAGGTCATAATTCATTGAAAGTTGAGGAGCTATTACAGTTGCAAGTCTGTATGCGCTTCCCCTGGTACTTCTACCTGTGGCCTTTGACTTCAAACGCCTCTTCTTTTCATCGTAGTACATCATAAGTGAGGCTTGAATCAGATTCTGATTTGTAATGAAATCCTTTTCACGGGTGAATAGCTGTTCCATCGCCTCTGAATGCTTGTAAAGCTCTGTAGACAGCAGGAAGCGAGCTGCATCATCTCCCAAGATTCTATGAATCCATACAGAAATAAATAAAAGATGCCTGTAATATCGAGTTTTCAATTGTGATTCGGGAATGTATCGGTATGTACTCCATAATTCATATCTGCCATTTTTATTTTTATTGCACAGTTGTTTCAGGTAATAGGCGGAAAGCCAGGACCACATATGTATATTGCTACCATCAATTGTACTTATTGCTTCTGGCAGCTTTCTACTAAGATAATCGCCTATATCATACCTGCTGTTAAAAACAATATCATTGGTAATATCTTCGGTTTTCTCTATGGAGATAATAAATTTTTCATCTTCAACCAAGGTTTCTACTTCATTGAAAAATCGCTCTCCAACCAACGCTGGCCTAGTGTTTTCAACACTTGCTCGTGCAGAATTCAATATTCCTGAAAACTGTTTCAGACCTTCCTGAGTAAAGCGTGATATCTGCATTTTTTAATCTCCAACCAATTCTTCAAGAAGGGCTTTTCCATTATGCCATTTAACCGACATAAAGGCTTCTACCGCTTCATTGATCTTATCAAGTCTGTCCTGGTTTTCTGATTCATCGCCAATATCTGAAAAATCCATGCCAAGACGCTGCTCACAAAAAAGTCGCCACTTATATGACATGCAATCTTCCTGGAGATCATCATTTTCAATTCTGAAAACAAGACCTGTAACAATTTCCCTTACTATTGCAGGAAGTATCAGGGCACGTAATTCCTTACTATGAGGACCATACCCCTTATCAAAGAGTTTGCCATTAACGGTAACCCTGGGGTTGTCAGGATCTTCCCAATCCACCCTCCAAGCCAATCCTTCAAGACTATCTGAGCGTTCTATATCAAAGAAATCATTTCTTTTTTCAGGACCCATTTCATGATTTTTTGATTCCAATGCACTGAAAAAATTGGTTGCTGCCAGAACCTTGCCCTTGTCCTCATTATCATTGGAAACCACAAGAAACCTGAATGTTGGATTTACCTGGTCAGGACAATCATCAATAGTTATCCTAGAAAAATAGAATCTTGATGGTATTCGAGACACTCTTGCGCTGGCATAAATCTAAATGGCAGATGTATTTCTGTTTCTGAATATTTTATAAACCCATCACGTATAATTTGAACATTGTGATGGCTCTGTATTTTTTTGCCAATGATAACCTTATAATCAGAATTTATTGTTATAAAACCCTTATCAAAGGCCTTATCATGTAGATTACATAGAGAAATTCCATTTTTTGGATTGGCACGCATCTTTGTATTGTGTGACCAAGGAATAATATGGGATGCTATAAGTAAGTCCTGAATATCTAAAGCACACACAGCACACTTTCGATGATATGAGGATAACACAGTGACTCTAAAAAACGATTGTACTGTACGAGTTTTTACATTAGATATTTTTTCAGTAATTTCATATTCAAAAGTAGAGTCCTCTTCTTCTAGGCTTGTATACTCCTTTCCTGCAACCAATCTTTCCCAAGCAAATTCAGAATCAAGAATAAGCTTTTCTGGACTTTCAAGATATTGACCTACGATTTCCGCATCAGCCTTGCTTGCACCTTTTAATCCCTTGCCCTGCATGGCAGGATCAAGACTCGCAAAATTGCAAAGTTTCATTGCCAAAGAGCTCGGTGTTCTGCCAATCTTTTCAGCAACTTCTATAATATGCTGTTGCCTTGAGTGAAATTGCCCAAATTCTAGTTCACAGTATATCTTTAGCGCAACTAGCAACTCTTCTCTTGTCCAATTTCTTCTCATATTATACTTCTCCTAAGCATTACCAACCTGCTGATACTGGGAAGTACGAGGGCCTTCAAAATAATAGTTGTTTGGGAATGTCTGGATTCTGGCAGCCTCTCTTACAGTAAGGCTCCTGCACTGATATGGGTCGGGGTGGATATAATAATGCCCATCCTTTGATATATGAGATGTAATTGTTGTGGCGTATTTCTGTCCGATCTGAACTCTGAAACGATCAGAAAAAAGACCTGTCTTCAATGCCTTATCTATATTCTTATGTTTCGGAAGAAGTGGCACTGGAAAATTTTTCAGTTTTGGAGAGATACCTTTAACCTTTCCGTACAGAGAAGCAAAAAAGTATCGGTGCAGGTCTTCTCTTATATGTGAACGCGATTCATGATTAAGAACCCCCTTGAGATCAGAATCATAAAACCACTCCTTCATAATTTCCGGTTCGTTGTGGCCTGTTATAAAATTTCCTCCTTTTGTCATCGGAATCGCGGATGCTTTTTCCAGTTCTGTCTTGATCAAATTAACAAATGGCTCTGGAAGAGATTGAAACCATCTCTCATTCTGCACCCCATTAAGACACGCCAACCAAGAGGCAAAAGAGTCCTTTTCCTTGGAAAGACCACTTCTCAGAGGAGGAAGGTCGGATAGTATTCTGCTTACATTTGTGGCAGACTTTTTCTCTAATAGTTTTGGTTGCAGATTAAGATCTTTCCTGATGCCAATAAGTATGACTCTGTGCCTTGCCTGAGGAACGCCATATTCTTCGGCACAAATAATATAATCACCTGGATTATATTCCTTATCCGGGTCATGAGGTACTACCAGCGAGTAAATGTTGTATTCATCTATTTGGCTGTTATCGTCATGATCCGCTGATGTAATTCTAGGTTTTCTTAGGTCATTGAGAATTTTTGCAAATATATGTTCTCCTTTGACAGTAGATGATACCAATCCTTTTACATTCTCCATTACAAATATTGGAGGCATGTGATCTGCGATTATTCTAAGGTATTCCTGATAAAGAAAATGTCGTTTGTCACTTTCAAATTTTTCCAGATCAACGGTCTTCATCCTGGAACGTCCAGCCAGAGAGTATGCCTGACAAGGAGGCCCACCTATTAAAATCCAGTTTTTATTTCCAGCAAGTGCCTCTGTGATTCTTTTTTTTACAATTTGATGATCTGTCACTCCAAGTTCACAGCACCAGGTTTCATTGTGAGCTGCCAAAGATTCCTCGGGATATGATCTGAACAATTCTTCCTTGGTTATTTCACCTTTCAGATATCCATAATATTCTGGCGGAGGAGATTGAAACTGCCTGTAAAAACTTCTAAGATTGAGTGTTTTGTGAGCACACGGGTCTTTTTCAATGGAGAGTTTAATTCTAAAGCTTTCTTTTAGAGAAGAAAAACCCTCACCCAGACCTCCCGGCCCAGCAAACAAATCTATTACGTTTATTCTCTCGTTCATTCATACTTAAGGTCATAATATTGGCAAGAACTCCTGTCTGGCAATCTTATATAACCTTTTAAAGCTTTACTCAATACTGGCTGAAAGAAATACAATCTTTCATTCTCCCCAATCTGGTATCAGAATCTGAAAGGGTGATGTTTCTTAGAAGATTTTAACCTCACAACAGAAATAAAATATCTATCGAATAAGTACAAGTGTTGTATATGAAATAGGCCAGCACATGTTATATGCCTGTTAACCACAAGGCATTCTGGAACAAAAATCCTTTTTCTTCGAGTTGGTACCTCGATGGTACTTTGGAGGGAAAAATGGTGAGCCCGACAGGATTCGAACCTGTGACCCATTGATTAAAAGTCAATTGCTCTACCAACTGAGCTACGGGCCCATTCTTCTTTTATATCAGGTAGTTATCTTAGTAGAGGATATAAGGAACACCGCCTGAAATTCCCTATACCATTTACCCGTTTCGTACTCGGTAGTAGAACCAAACCTTATATTAAAAGTCAGGTGCTCTACCAACTGAGCTACGGGCCCCTTAGAGGGAAAAAAGTATAACGTAAACCTAATGCAATTCTAGGAACCATGCTAGCGTGAATGTCGACACGCCCTAAAAAACCAGCAACAATCATTATCTTCATACAGCAAAAGAAAGCAACGCTTATAAACCATGATTAAATTATGTGCAAGATAAATGCAGACGTAACTTTTGTTAATACTAGAGATTTTCTTGTATCACTCATTCCTGTCGGCCTCGATGCGGCGGGTGATGATATATTGCTGGATTATCGAAAGTAAACCGTTCCATACCCAGTACAATACCAGACCGGCAGCAAATTGTGCGAATAAAAACAGGAAGATAAAGGGCAGCCATGCCATAACCATTTTCTGGGTTGGATCGGTTGGTGGCGGGTTTATCTTCTGCTGGACGACCATAGTTGCACAGAACAGGCATGGCAGAACTCCAATTGCAGGTACCCAGCCCCAGGGTTCCCACGGGATAAGCCCGAACAGGTTGAAGATATTGGTCGGATCAGGAGCGGATAAATCCTTTATCCAGCCATAGAACGGTGCATGGCGCATCTCGATATTGATATATAACACCTTGTATAATGCGAAGAATATCGGAATCTGTATCAGTATCGGCAGGCAGCCCGATGCCGGATTTACATTATTTTCCTTGTAGAATTTCATGGTTTCCACGCCGAGTTTCTGGCGGTCATCTTCATAGCGCTCACGCAGTTTTTGCAGTTCCGGCATATGCTTGCGCAGACGTGCCATAGATTTATATCCCTTGTTAGCCAGTGGAAACAGAACGATTTTAATACATACCGTAAGCAGCAGGATTGCTATACCGAAATTGCCCACCCATTGATGGAAGAATTTCAGTACGGCAAATAGCGGGCGGGTGAGGAAATAAAGAAAACCGAAATCAACCGCACGGTCAAATAGCGGGATATTATGTTCGGCACCATATTTATCAAGCAGCTCCACATTCTTGGCTCCGGCGAATAAATGCTGGGTTACGGTGATTTTGCCACCTGGCGCAATGGTTTCCGGCTGGCCGATATAATCGGCCTGATAGCGGTTCAGCCCTCCCTTGAACAGGTAACCGAACTTGGCGTTAAAGGAGGAATCCTGCGGCGGGATTATTGCAGTAAGCCAGTATTTGTCGCTGATTCCAACCCATCCCCGTATATTTTCAAAAGACTCACCGCCTTCATCAACCATATCCTTGTAATCATATTCATGCAGCTTGTCGTTAATTACCCCAAGCGGCCCTTCATGGGAGATATATATCTTGAATTTCTGGTCTTTGGCACGGTTGACACGGCCATACGGGAAAAGCTTCACCTCTTCTATGCCTGTATTTTCAACCGACTGGGTGATATCAAACAGGTAATTTTCATCGAGGGTAATATTGATAGTAAATTTCAAACCTTCATTGTTATCCCATATGAGTTTCAGGGTGTCATTTGCGGAAAGAACCTGTTTGCTGGCCTGCCATATGGTGTTGCTGTCCGGTAGTTTTATATTTTTGTCACTGCCAAGCCAGCCGAATTCGGCAAAATAGACATCCCTGGTTCCTTTGGGAGAAAGGAGTACCACTTCGGGACTGGCAGGGTCGAGCAACTGGTGATAGCCTGCAAGGGTTAAATCGTCAATCCGTGCACCTTTCAGTGAAATTGAACCATGCAGCTTATCAGTGGATATTTTCACCCGCCCGCCCTGACTGATTATATCGTCACGCCCGGGTAATTTCTCCAGGTCGATTTCTGTAGACTCACCGTCAGAAGAAGTTGCAACAGCATCCTGTGGTTCAATACCTTCCCTCTGCTTCCTTAATTCCTGCTCCTGTTCATACAGCTTTACAGCCTCTTCCTGCCGCGGTTTTACATAAAAATAATTCCACAGCATTATAGCTATAATCGACAGTGTAACAGCCAGTATGAGCCTTCTTGAATCTTCCATATCCTGCAGTGTTTGGTATCCAGAATTCTAAATAGTGTCGTCAAATTCGCTAGCATGTGGCGAAAATGGCTATTTTCGAGAACCGTACTGCATCGTACTTAATGGTACGTGAAGCACGGAAGCGCAGAAAATAGCCATTTGCAGGCCATGATAGTAGAATTTGACGACACTATTTAATCCTCGTCCGGCACCGGGTCATACCCATGCCTGCCCCAAGGGTGACAGCTACATATACGTTTTGTCGCCATCCATCCACCTTTAATTACACCATGTGTGCCGATTGCCTCCTTCGCATATTGCGAGCAGGTGGGGTGATAACGGCAACCGGCCGGCAGAAATGGTGATACACACCATTTATACAGCGATATAAGAAATAGAAACGGAAATGCAAGAAGTTTAGTGATTAGTGGCTTGTGGCTTGTGGCTCGTGTCATTGTAAATTGCAATGTTGTTGGCTTATCTGCTATTGTATGGGCAAATGGAGAATACAGGAATCGCAGCATAAAGAATCACTGGCCACTAGACTCTAGATTCAAGTCACTAACCACTAACGTTATACATTGCATATTTGAAATCTTTTATTAACCCCTCAAACGGGCGGTCGAAGGTAGATTTGCGGCCGATAAGCACATAATCAACCCCTTTACGGACAGGAATTCCGGACTCTCTTACCAGTGCCCGCAACCGCCGCTTGATGCGATTACGTACAACTGCTTTCTTCGACACTTTTTTGGTTACCGTAAAGCCAAACCTGGTATCATCATTATTCTCCGGATTCTCCATAGCCTGCAACACCAACCCCTTTGCGACAATCTTTTTGCCCTTGCGGGTAATGGTTACGAAATCCGCCCGTTTTTTTATAGTAGTAAAGTCCATGATAGTGGCTCGTGGCTGAAGTCTACAGTTACTTAAAATAATTACCGTATATTTTGTTATGTGCCAAGTGCTATAATTGAGTTTTTAGTACTTATCTAGGATTTGTTGACATTCATTTTTACCTAATAGTGCTATGCAAGCTACCTTTATCATACGCCGTATGCTTTATACACTAATCAATAGATAAAAGTTAAGGAATCTAAATCTACTTACCTAGCCCATTAGTATTATTCTTTTGTTTTCCAGTCATATTTTCTATCCAGTTCAGAGGCAGCTTATCTTGTAGCTTATGTTCTATAGAACTGATACATTTTTTTGAGAATTGCTTGTTTATATTCTTTATAGTATAGATTCTTTTCGGGAATGTTTCCCCAATTTGTTCAGATGATTTATCTTTTATTTGAGTAGACAGATCTTCTGCTCTTTTTTCCAGCCTTATTCTTACAGTTATACTTTTATCATTGATTGTATTTTCATTCTTTAGTTTATCCCATATTTCTTCTGTACTGCCAAGTTTGGGGATATCCTGAGAAAGTTTTTCAATAACCATTATCCCTGAAAGTCTGTCCATATAATCAGCTAACCTATAACCTTCATATAAGGAATTATCTTCAATTTTATTAGCAATGCTTTCTTTCAGAACGTCCAGTTTCTCATTAGCCTGTTCTGTAACCTTATTTTTACCAAGCAACATTCCAGTATATTGCAATTCGCGTGCCTCAGTAAATTCTGAAATATTTTCAGCAATTATATTCTTGTGATTAACTATAAGTTGACTTAGCCCTTTTATATCACTTGCCGCTGTTTCATAGGAAAGAGATTTCGGCACTTCCGGTTCTCTATTTTCATCGGCATAAAAGTCATTTGCCGGTGTGCCCATCAGCGCATTTTTGATGTTCCTTATTCCTCTTGCAAACATAAGTACCATATGCAGAGTCATTGACAGCCCTAGCGGATCAATAGCTGGTGAATCGCCAAAAATAGATATTTCTGGGGTTTTTGTGACATTGTGATTAGGTTCGACATCAGTACCATCTGAAGCATATGCATTAGATATAAATCCACTAGGAAGCTGGTGTGCCCACTGATTGAATTGCGAATCACCTTCGTTACTATAAGATATAGTGCTACTCTCACTTTTAGCAGAATCGCTATCTTTAGTAACCTCAGTATTTATATCACCAAAACTGAATGAAGCAGAATTCAGCTCTTTAATTTGTACATTTTCAAGAACAATCTTATTGTTATCATCCAAGTGTATAATAGTTCCGTTGTCTGAAGGGACCATTTTATTTTGTACATCTTCAAAAGATTTAATATCACTAAATCCTTTTATAGCTATAGATTCCTGTACTTTTTTATCTTTAAAAAGCGTGCCAAAGTCCTCTATGATAAGAACATTATGTGTTTCAGAATTTTTAAGGAACTCGAAATGGTCAATATGGTTATTGCCTTCTACAACATTAATGCCACCTTTACTTGTAAAGGTATCTTCACCGTCACCTAATTTTGCATAAGTAACAACATTTTTATCTGCTGCACTACCATCACCTGCTTTCTTATGGTCTCTACCTGTTGAGCCAAAGAAAACTTCCGCATCTAGATTAGTAGTTTCATCATTACTACCTCTATAATCAAATCCATTATTCCTTATATGCTGCAATATATGTTCCGGTATACCAACAACGTCACCGTTTTTATTTACCACATTGTAAGTCTCACCATTCTGCAGTTTTGAGTCGAGAGGAATAACCAGATAATTCCCATTGTTAACAATCTCCTGTGCAACAGCAGGTATTTCATCATACTTACCTTCTTCTATCAGGGGTTTGAGTCGGTAATGAATTTCCTCAAAAGCAGCCCTGTTTTCTGGAATATTCGGATCATACCTGGTGAACTTTTGTTGAATAATTGCATTGTCAGAAAAAGGTAGTTCGTCACCGTATACTATTGCCACACCTTTTTTATTAGTAAATGTATCACTTACTGGTGTACCATCCTTAAGTTCAGAGCTAGACCCCAAAGATACCAAAACAACACCTCCATCATTAACAGCCTCATCATTATGCCTTGCTGGATAAATAATCTGAGGAGGACCACTTTTTGTAGTAATATTATCAGTATTATGGCCAGCTGTGGTCGTGTGTTGTATAAATTCTAGATTCTTAAATATTATATCAGGATCTTGCAGAAATGCTTCAAGGAAACCAGGTTCTTTTTCCTGTAATGCTTTTTTATAGTTAATAATTATATTAGGATCTTCCTGGAATGCTTTAAGAAGGCTGGATTTACTTTCTAATATTTTCTTAGTAAGCTCACTTTCCTCACCACCTAGTATTATATTATCATTGCCGTTTCTGGTATCAATATACCAGCCTTTGGCAGACACTATATTAATATTGTCATTACCACTATGGGAAAAGATGTAATAGAAGTTATTCGGGTCATCTATTGTCAACTCATCATCCTTATTCGTGCCAATCATGACTACTACATCAGAATCTTCTTTAGTATATTTTATCCAGCCATCCCCACGAACTTCTTTCTTTACATTTGGATCGTTATTCAGGTCCCAGGGAACACCTGTAGGGTCATTATCCATCCCGATAGCAAAAGCCAGCCTTTCTCCTGTTTCCCCGACTTTCTTGAAGTTGGTTTTCTTAAACGCATGCCAGTCACCTACACATACCGTTGACTTTCCCATATTATCCAGTGCTAGATACTCCACTACTTCGGAGAACTTTGAAAGATCTGTTGTGCCGCCCTCTCCTGCTGCTTTTATCAAGTGATCCGCATGATACCCATAATCATCCTTATCAAATTTACCGTCCTTACTTGTATCAAACATAAACAGAAAAAGTTCCAGAGCGTCAACAATCTGATCTTTATTAATATCCGCTTCCTTTAGGGCCTGTTCCGGGTTGTTGTATATATCGTCATAGGCATCTGGTACCATGATAAACTGCATGGATTCCAATTCGTCTTTATGCTTGTAGAGATAGTGAACCAGATCTTCAGTAAAAAACTCTGGCCCGACATTGACTATGCCCTTTTCTCCAAGATCTATAACCGCAAGATAGTCACCATCTTTCACCCATCCAACTGCTTCAAAAAAGCCATCCCAGTCAATATCTACATATTGGTCTTTTCCAGGCCTGCCCTCATTATAAATATTGGGGTATTTTTCTATCTCCTCATCCTTATCTTTAACTTTTACTGGCAATTCAGGATCTATTTTCTTCCCTGCAGATAATAATATAGGATCTTTCAGAGCGTTAGATGCTGCAGAGTTCTCTGGGAGCACATCTCCATCAACTACCCCCCATATACGTACGTCCCCCAAACCTTCTAGGTATTCAATATATTCTTGCCCAAGTTCCTCACGTACAAGGTTATTCATATCATTTATGTATGCATAAAAATCTGATGGTGTTCTAAACTCAATGTTTCTATCTAATCCCAGATGTGAATTGTCATACGCAGGGCCAAATGAAACCATACCACCGTCACTAGATATCGTCATATCAGGTAACCGAAATACATCATTTGAAGATAATACTGAATCTCGATTAGTGCTAAACGGATTATGCTGGGGAACTCCACTACCACTACCACTTACACTACCAGAGATGCTATGCGCAGGACTTGTACCATCAACGCCGTTGTTAGACAATGAAGCCTGATTACCAACATTATCGCTCGCCTGGTTACTTACAGACGCAACCTCTGGCAAAGACTCCCCCTGATCAGCAAGAGTTGTAGCGGCGGCTAAACTACTCCCGCCTATCACAACTGCTGGTGCACTTACAACTCCAGCAGTCAAGGCACTTGTCCCGCCAACTGTGAATAAAGCATTAGACCAATCCTGAACATTCCACTCACCAACCGATTTGTCTAAAAAGTTAAAATTAAAATCAATTTCAGGAACAAAATCTTTTATTTTCCATTGTAATGACTCATGTTGAGGCATATTTCTTATTTGATCCAACTTTTCATTCAATTTTTCCCGCTGCTCAGGAGTTAATCTAGGAGTAAGTACTGGTTCCGGCTGCAGTTCTTCTCTAGGTTTTTCATCCTGTTCCTTCTGTTCTTGAGAAGGTTCTCCCTTTTCTTCAGGTATCGGCTTTTCTTCACCGCTGGCAGGTGGTTCAGGGTTGAATGGTATAGGCATTACTGGAATATCCCCAGGCCCATCAAGAGGAAAATCTTCATCTTTATCAGGATTTACATCAGGCTTTGTCTTTGAATGAGGAGGAAGTTCTTTTATAAGATCGGGATCTTCATTTTCTATATCAATATTTTTACTGTCCAGATACTTTCCATTAAATTCTGATTTGTATCCACGTACTCCATCCTTCCATTCCTGCCATTCTTCGGTTACTATTGAATTGCTAGGAAGGTTAGGTACTGTATTCCAGAATGCATCCCCAATTTCACCCTCATATGTTTTTCCATCTTCAAGTTTGTTTGAGATTATATCTGAGAGTTCCTGTGATTTCTGTGACATTTGGTTTATCTGATCTTGAGTAAAACCCGTATCAACCCCAAACTGCGGTCCTAAATCATCAAAAAGCTGCTGTTTCCCAGACAATATACCTAATTGAGTGTTAAGCTCCTCATGCGCAACTTTAAGAAGCTCAGGATTTACATCCTTATCTACACCTTCAGTAATTTTATTAAGTAATTTCGGGGTGCGTTCTGCAAGAATATCAATGCGTTCTTTGTCAGTAAGATCAGCTTCCTTGGGAAGTGGTTCATTATTTTGTGGCAATGATGTTTTTATCTGATCATTTAACTCATTGAGAAAATCTGTTGTTGTCTGCAGGTTAAATTTTTCTCTCAGCTGACTTGACCACTTATCGCTCTTATGATCCCTGTCTTTTGCAAATTCGCTAAATTCTGGTATGTTATCTAACTCAGATATTCCTGTTGTCTTCTTAAAACTATTATCTTCAGAAGAATGAAATGAAAATAGCCCCACCTTTTTTGACAGGTTCTGAATATTTATATGTTCTTTAATATTGGTTCCAGTCGACGCAGCATACAAATGAAGAAGTGACGATACATTTATAATTTCATGCCTTATTGTATCTTGTTTCAGAGGGTTTAACTGGTTCTCAACTCCTAAGTCAAAAAGCCTCTCAAGCTCCCTTAAGGTGTTAATTGCAGGTTCAATGCTCTGTCTATGATGCTCCAATTCTGCCTGAGATAAGTCAAGGTTATTTTTTGTTCCTATTTTAATAGGAGAAGCCTTACCTAAATTGCTGAATATACCAGAAACACCGGCAAAAACCATCTCCGGCTCATTATGATTATTAGTTGACGACTGTTCATCTTCAGGGACACCAGGTGGTATTCCATCTATATGAGGAAAATTTTGCTCAAGCCATATCTCAAATGCCGGGTCACGTAAGGGATCTGGATAGCCTTCAGTAGGAGCAGGCTGGAAATCATAGTATTTATCCGTTTTTTTATTGTAAGGCTGATTAAAATTAATATTCGTTTCAGTACCTGGGCCAAATATTTTTTCCAGATAATCTTTCTGTCCTTCTTCAGATTTACTATGAAGATCCCTTAATTTTTGCTCAGGGGTTAACTCCGGCGTATTGTCTGGCTGCTCCGGTGTTTTATTTTCAGGTGTCTGCTGCTTGCCATCATCTAGCTGTGGAGTAGTTGTAGATACAGACAAATCAACTTTAATACCAAGAATATCCTTAAATACTTTCTGCTCACTAGGTGAATTAATCATATTTGTATTGATGTCTATTCTACTATCAGATCCTGGAATCCCAACTTCTTGTTGCCAATAAAGTTCCCATTTTGTCGGATTTCTTATACCAATTTGGTCTATAAATTTTGGATCTAGCTGTAGGTCACCACTTTTATAAGCTTCTAAGTATGAATCCGCCTTAGATTCAGATATCTCCTTAGTTTGTAAACCAACAACGCCATAAGTTAAACGCATCCCACCTATTGATGGAATCCCACTAACAATCTCATTTTCTACTTTGACAACAAGGTCGGTATCGTTCCCCAGCCCTTCTGGTGTTGCATGACCAATACCAAAACGCTCGTGTAGAAATCCATGAACTATATCTCTTTCAGGTTCATAAATATATACATCACCATCTGTGCTTAAATATAAATCTTTGCCAAGTTCATTTGGGTTAAATATTACTTTATTATCCCCTATAGGGGCTGTTGTTTTTGGCTTATGAAAACTAGAATCCAATATGATAGTAGGCACCTCATTACTATGAGGATTATTTATAACCACATTAATAAACTTGAATCCCTTAGGCGTTGCAAGAATATTGGATAGTGCCTCTCTGTAAACACTTTCATTTTCAGTATTACCCCTCACATCAGTAATACGAATCAAATCGCTATTGAGTAGACGGTCAGCTTGTGTAATTCCAAATTTTTTATCAAAATTACCCTGTGGTCCTGTTTTTTCTGTAGACATTTTTTACCCTCATTTATGCCATAGGTGAGAACCCTCTCTACCTTTAACACAAGCACCATACTAGAGAAATATTAAAGTTTTATGACAATACGAGACAATTTTTTATATTTTTTGCATTTTTTCACTAAGTTATTGAAATGGTATATGATTTTTGTAAATATTTTCTGTGATTTTCACCTCTCTTTCTTACCACCAAACTACAGCATACCATGACCAATAACAGAATTGGATACAAAGAAGGATATGCTGACCGTCTAAGGGAATTGAGTTCCTTGACTTTTACAAGAATCAACGTAAACATCGTGAAATAAAGAAGAAAATCTCCGTTTAAAAAGTGTGAACAAATCTATGGAGAAGTAACATCTAGACAAGTTAAATGGTTAAGCCTAAATCTGGTCTTCCAGATTTTATCATCCATAATCCGCAATCCAATGTCCCTGGTAAAATCATTTTTCACTATAAGCGGCCTGACCCTGATATCGAGGATATTCGGCTTTGTACGGGATATCCTGATTGCCAATTTCCTGGGAGCAGGGCGGTTAGCCGAGGTGTTTCTGGTAGCGTTCAAGTTGCCCAATTTCTTCCGCAGGTTGTTTGCCGAAGGTGCATTCAGCGCGGCCTTTGTCCCTATGTTCTCCGGCAAGCTGGCCGCCGAAGGCCATGAGCAGGCGCGGGACTTTGCCGAAAAGACCCTGTCGGTTATGCTGTTTTTCCTGCTTGCTTTTGTACTGGTTATGCAGGTTGCAATGCCGGTGGTTATGTACGGACTTGCACCGGGATTTGCCGATGACAGGGAGAAATTCGACCTCGCAGTATATCTGACACGGGTGACTTTCCCATATCTACTGTTTATTTCGCTGGTATCGCTGTTTTCCGGGGTTCTGAACAGCTTGGGCAAATTTGCGGCGATGGCGGGAATGCCGATTCTGCTCAATATCTGCCTGATTAGTGCGCTGCTTTTCCTGTCGGAATATACCGAAACTCCTGCACATGCGCTGGCGTACGGGGTGGCGGTTGCAGGAGTGGTGCAGTTTGTCTGGATTGCGATTGCATGTGCGCGGGCGGGGATGCTGTTGCGTCCGCGCCGGCCGCGTATGTCGCCGGAAATCAGGGAGTTTCTGCGTAAAATGCTGCCGGGGATTGTCGGTGCCGGTGTGGTACAGATAAACTTATGGATTGATGTGATTATAGGAACATTCATCCCTGGTGCGATTGCCTATTTATATTATGCAGATCGGGTGAACCAGCTTCCGCTGTCGATTGTGGGCACCGCTATGGGAGTGGCGCTGTTGCCGATGCTATCAAAGCAAATACGCGAAAACAAAAAAGATGAGGCGATAAAAAGCCAGAATAACGCACTTGAGATGGTGCTGTTTTTCTCGTTTCCTGCGATGGCCGCACTGATAGTAATTGCACCGCATATTGTGACTGTATTATTTGAGCGTGGGGAATTTGGCACTGCGGAATCAACCGCAACTGCATATGCGCTGATGGCCTATGCTGTGGGACTGCCGGCATTTGTTATGGTGAAAGTATTCTCCAGCGTATTTTTCGCTGGGGGGGACACCAAAACACCGGTGAAAGTGGCGATTATCGCCATGCTGGCCAATCTGGTTATGAATATCAGCTTTGTGTTCCTGCTGCATCATCTGGGTTATATGCCGCATATCGGCCTTGCACTGGCCACCTCCCTTGCCTCATGGCTTAATATAACTATATTATATATTATCCTGAAAAAGCAGAATAAAATTGCGTTAAGTGATGTATTGAAAAAGCGGGTATTCCGTATGCTGCTTGCAACTATACTGATGGTTATCACCCTGTGGCTCGGCAAGCAATATCTGCAACCGAGCATAATAAACCTGATAATCCTCATTTCACTGGGAAAACTAACCTATTTCCTCTCCGCCCACCTCCTCAAAGCATTTGAAATAACCAGGCTGAAGCAATTGCTAAATAAATAATCACAAGGTTGCAAGTAACACCAGCATAACCGTTCCTACCGCTATTCTGTACCATGCGAAAGGGACGAAGCCATGGGTGGCGATGAATTCCACTACATGTTTAACAACAATAATTGCGGCGATGAATGCGCTGATAAAACCGACCGCAATCACTATTGCATTGTCCATATTCAGTGAATCATAGTTCTTGTATATGTCATATACGGTAGCGCCCAGCATGGTAGGAATCGCCAGGAAAAAGGAAAAATAGGTTGCAGCCTTACGCTCCACGCCCAGAAGCAGCGCTCCCATAATCGTAGCGCCCGAGCGGGAAGTTCCAGGAATCATTGCAACCGTCTGGCAGAGCCCGATATATAAAGCAGTCTTCGGGGTAATATGCTCGATTTCTGTATATTTCGGGGTAATTTTCATCCGCTCGATTAACAATATCAGCACTCCGCCCACAATCAGCATAACCGACACCACCCATACATTGAACAGTATCTCCTTGATAAAGCCATGCGCCATGGCTCCGATAATGGCTGCGGGCAGAAATGCAATCACAATATTACGGGCAAATGCAAAGGAATCCTTATCCTTATGCATTGTAAATGCTACCTTAAACAATTTTTCCCGATAAACAAAACATACTGCCAGAATCGCCCCGAGCTGTATGACTATTTCAAACACCGCCCCCGGAGGTCCCTTGAAATCCAGTATATCCGTCAGTAATATCAGATGGCCGGTCGAGGAGACCGGTATAAACTCGGTCAACCCCTCCACTACACCAAGCAAAACCGATTGTAAAAATAAAATGAAATCCATTAAAAATCTAGCTGGTTGATGGGAAGCCTTCTTCTGTCAGGTGAAGAACTGGCTCCATTGATTGGTGCAGTATATCAATAATACCAATATAATCCGGAAATATTTTGTAGTAAATCGTATGTGAGCCTTCAAAATAACTGTAATATCCCGGTTTTATTTCATCGCGCTTCTTGCCATATTCCGGGTTGTCAGCGAGATAGAACATGCGATCCCGCAGTTTTTCAAGATAAATAGCCGTTTGACGTTTACCAAATTTCTCAATGGAATAAGACTTAATATCCTGCAAACTTCTCACAGCATTAGGTGAAAGAACATATTTCCCCATGTCAGTCAATCAACCCCTGCATGAAATGTTCTCCGTCTATACCTTCACCACAATTGAGCTGAGCTTCTCCTTCCGCCAGCCTTATACGCATCAGGTCAAGTTTACCTTCCTCTGCTTCCAGAAGCCGCATTCCTGCACGAACTGCCTCACTGACAGACTCAAAACGGCCTTCCCGGATTTTATTGTTAATAAAATCCGAGAAATGGCTGCCTAATATAATACTGGTATTTCTTTGCATTCTAACCTCGCAAAGTGATATATTATTTAATAATACATCACTTTTACCTATCTGGCAAGGCGCTATACAATTTTAATCATAATAATAAATCGGAAAGTAGTCCTCATCCAGATCGGGAAAGCCGCCGATGGAATCGCTGTCCTTATGTACATCGTAAAGGTTATAGGCATCATTGAGATTTTTCCCGCCATTTGAAGGCTCATAGCCATTCATTGCCGCATCACGACCTGCCTGGTAGCCGTCATTATATCCCGAATCATATCCATTATAATCGTAGTAATACTGGTTCCGGGACTGCTGCTGTCCCGCGCCATATCCCGGGTTGTAACCCTCATATACTGTCGTACCATCTTCCGCCACAAAGGAACCCGGCTCCGGAGGCTGTGCCTCCGGCCTCGCACAGGCCTGCAGGGAATGTGTAAAAATAACCAGCATACATGCTGTAACCATCGCTTTACCTAGCTTTTGCATATTATACCTCGTTAATTAGTTGAAGAGTAAACCGAAATAATAAAGTTATTATACAAATAATGAAGGAATTGTAAATTAGTAAGAGCAGTTAAGAATTGTGATAAAAAATGCCAACAGTTAGAAACCTGTGCCTAAAATATGAATTACAATCAAACAAAAAATTTATTGAAAACTCATGTAGAACCAAGCATTGTTATTCAATGAAAGGACAAAATCCGATAAGACCGCCTGTTAATGGTGAGGGGGAGGTTCTGGAAATACAGGAAATCTTCGCTACTATACAGGGTGAAGGGCCTTATTCCGGTATGCCGGCGGTTTTTATCAGGCTGGGCGGATGTAATCTGGCCTGCGATTTCTGCGATACGGAATTTGAATCTTTTACACCCCGTTCGGTTACGGATATTATCCGGGAGGTAGAGAGGTTTGCCGGTGATATAAAATTGGTGGTGATAACCGGCGGTGAGCCGTTCAGGCAGCCGATAGAAAATTTATGTAATGTCCTGGTTGAAAAGGGATTTACAGTGCAGATAGAAACCAACGGTACATTATACCGTAATCTGCCGGAGGAAGTTAAGATTGTCTGCTCTCCCAAAAATACCGGCAAGAACTACCCGAAGATTCATCCTGAATTATTGCCGCACATAGATGCGCTGAAATTCCTTATATCCGCTGATGACCCGCTATATCATGACGTCCCCGAAATTAGCGGTTTTAAGGGAGAAATTTTCATCCAGCCTATGGATGAGGATGACGCTGCAAAAAATCGTGCCAATATGAAACTTGCTGTAGATTTATCGCTGAAATATGGCTATCACCTCTCCATACAATTGCATAAGATTTTGGGGATACCGTAAACCTCCCCCGCAAGCGGGGGAGGTAAGAAATCCAAGGATTTTTAATCCTTAGGATTTCTGGTGGGGGAATAGATAAGTGCAAAGTGTTGAGTGCTAAGTCTCCTGTTGCGAACACTCAGCACTTAACACTTAGCACTCAGCACTTCAACATTCCCTCCCCGAAAATCTGGCAATCATAGATTGCTCAGATTTTCTCCCCTCCCGCAAGCGGGAGGGGCATGAACGTAAACAAAAAAATGGCGGGGATAGGATTTGAACTCAGGAAACTGGCGAGGCAGGATGATTTATCCGGCTTGGTGAAGGCATATGGCCATTCGGCCTTTGCCGCTACAGGCCCGTGGCTGTTCACCCTTATCGCACTCGGGGTGATAATGATTATTGGCAATCATTATATCACCCCCACCGAACTGCTCGATTTCCGTACAATCATTATCTACAATTTCTCCTTCTCGCTGGTGATGTCCGGCCCGATATTCATGATAGCTACCCGCTATCTGGCCGACTGCATCCACAGCAAGGATGTATCCACCGTACCGGGAATGCTGTTCGGCTGCCTGACACTGGCATATATCACCCAGATACCGGTGACGGTGGCTTTCTATACAATGGTGGCCAGTTTCCCGCCTGATGTAGTAATGGCTGCGGTAATAAACACCCTGCTAATCAGCACCATATGGATAGCCAGCATATTTATAACCACCTTGAAGGACTATCACTCAGTATCACGGGCATTTTTAATTGGCATGGCAGTTGCGATAATTGCTGCGGGGTTGCTGTCGCAGCTATATGGGGTAAGCGGTATGCTGAACGGCTTTTCCATAGGCATAGTCATTCTGTTATCATTGCTGTTTGCGCAAATCTTCACCGCATATCCATATGAAATAAAGCAGCCATTTGCCTTCCTTTCCTATTTCGTTAAATACTGGGAAATCGCACTGGGTGGACTGATATATAATGCTGCTATATGGGTGGATAAATGGGTTATGTGGTTTGCACCGGAATCGACTTATATCGAAAACGGGCTACGGCTATATCCCAATTATGATAGCGCGATGTTCTTTGCCTATCTGACAATTATTCCTTCAATGGCGCTGTTTATATTCAATATCGAAACCGGCTTCCATGAGAAATATGTACGGTTTTATCGGGATATCGATGCCAAGGCTACATTCAGGAAAATTCTGAAAAATCATCACGAAATAGTGCAGAATATATTCGGTAGCGCCCGTAATTTTATCTTTCTGCAGGGCGGGATATGTATAATGGTACTGATGATTGCGCCGATGCTGTTCGATATGTTCGGGATAAATTACCTGCAAATCGGGATATTCCGCAACGGGGTACTGGGAGCGCTGTTCCATGTACTGACCATGCTGCTGATGATATTGCTGTCATATTTCGATAACCGCAAGGGTGTGCTGATGATTCAGATTCTTTTCCTGGTATGTAATGCGCTGTTTACCTTTATCACCATCCATCTCGGTTTTGAATATTACGGCTATGGCTATTTCCTTACCTCAATGATTACCTTTGCATTTGCTGCGATAATCACCTCGCATTATGTCACCAAATTGCCATATCATACCTTTATCACCACCAATAGCTCTGTCTAGATGAACCGTAAGTTTGCAATGATTTCGCTGGTAGGAGCGCCCAATGCGGGGAAGTCCACCCTGGTAAACCGTCTGGTTGGGGAGAAGGTGTCGATTGTAACCCCCAAGGTGCAGACTACCCGTGATGTTATCCGTGGAATTATGACTGTAGATAATGCGCAGCTTGTTATTGCCGACACCCCTGGGATATTCTCTGCACAGAAACAGCGGGACAAGACCATGGTCAAGGCCGCCTACGGCAGTATGGAAGGGGTGGATATTGTCATGTTACTGGTGGATGCGGGGAAATTTTCAACTACTGATAGTAAATTATCTGATATTATCAGCGCATTAAATAGAGTAGATTACCAGAAAATCCTGGTTATCAACAAGATAGACAAGGTGAAAAAGGATATTCTGCTTGCAATTGCGAAAGAGCTGAATGGACAGGGCAAGTTTTATGAAACATTCATGGTTTCAGCATTAAACGGCGATGGTGTGGAGGATTTGAAGGAATATCTGGTTAATAACGCTCCTGAAGGTGACTGGCTCTATCCCGAAGACCAGGTTTCCGACCTGCCACTACGCCTGTTTGCAGCGGAAATCACCCGTGAAAAACTGATGATGCAGTTGCAGCACGAATTGCCTTACGGAGCAAAAGTTGAAACCGAATCATGGGAGGAGGATAATAAAAAGAACAGTATCACCATCCGCCAGATTATATATGTAGCCAGCGACAGCCACAAGAAAATCGCCATAGGCAAGGGAGGCCACACTATAAAGCAAATCGGCGAACAATCCCGCAGGGAGTTGCAAAAATCCCTGGACAAAAAAGTCAATTTATTTTTATTCGTAAAAATCTTGTAATCCTAGCTCTTTAATCTGTAACCTGCCGCAATCATTTTATAACATGCAAAATACAGCAATATATTACTGGCTATCAGTACAGTTGCACCGATTGCAATGCTGGCATCGGCCTGGCCGGTCATGGCGTAGCGGAAACCGTCAATCATATAGAAAAACGGGTTAAAATGATTCACTATCTGCCAGAACTCCGGCAGGTTCTTCACCGAGTAGAAAGTTCCGGATAGAAAAGCCAGCGGAGTAATAATATAGCTGGTGATTGCATGCATATGGTCAAATGATTCGGCGAAAATCCCGCCTATAATCCCCAGCAGTGCCAGCATTGCACATGAAAATATCGTATAGAAAACCAGCAGGCCGAAACTATGAATTTCAAGCGGTACAAAAAATGCAATTGCAATTGCCACCGCCGCACCTGAACAAATCCCGCGGGTAATCCCTCCTGCAAGCATGGCGAAAGTCATCTCACCGGGCGAAACCGGCGGAATGAGATAATCGATAATCGTACCCAGAACCTTGCCCATAGTCAAAACCGAGGAGGTATTGGCAAAGGCATTCTGCACCATTGCCATCATAATCAGTCCGGAAGCCATAAACAGCTCGAACGGCACAGTACCCACGGTTTTTACCCGATCGCCCAGCGCCAGCGAGAATACCGACAGGAACAGCAGGGAGGTCACCATCGGCGCCAGCAGGGTCTGGTTATATACTTTCAGAAAGCGCAGGACTTCCTTGATATAAAGGGTGCGCAGGCCGGTCCAGTTGATGTTTTTCACCTGATTTTCCTTATGAAAGAAGCTTTGTGCTGGAAATTATCCGAATTTTCTGTATAAGGCAAGAATTGAGGGAGTCCACGGAAAATGACAGAATTAAACAGACTAACTATATCGCAGGCACGGGAAGGGCTGAAAAACAAGGATTTTTCAGCGGTTGAACTGACGCAGGGCTATATTGACGCTTGCGAAAAACATCGTGATTTGAATGCATATATCACCGAAACGCCGGAGATTGCGCTGGCACAGGCAGCGGAGTCGGATAAGCGGATTGCAGCCGGTGAGGCGGGAAAAATGGAAGGGATTCCAATTGCGCTCAAGGATTTATATTGCACCAGGGGAGTGCGTACTACCGCCGCATCCCGTATGCTGGAGAATTTCATTCCTCCTTACGAATCAACGGTTTCCGGCAATTTATTCGCACAAGGGGCGGTTATGCTGGGCAAGGCCAGCATGGATGAGTTTGCAATGGGTTCGGCCAATGTCACCAGCCATTTCGGTAATGTGATAAACCCCTGGAAAAGTAATAAACATGACAAGCCACTGGCACCCGGAGGTTCTTCCGGAGGCTCAGCCAGTGCGGTCTCTGGCTTTCTTTGTGCAGGCGCAACCGGAAGTGATACCGGAGGCTCGATTCGCCAGCCCTGTTCCTTTACCGGCACAGTTGGTATAAAACCAACATATGGCCGCTGTTCACGCTGGGGTATGATTGCCTATGCCAGCTCGCTCGACCAGGCCGGCCCAATGACCCGCTCTGTGCGTGATGCGGCGATTATGCTTGAATCCATGGCCGGCTTCGATGAAAAGGACTCGACTTCGGCTAACAAACCGGTGCCGGAATGGTCTGTTAGTATAAATGCAAACGTGAAGGGGAAGCGTATAGGTATACCGAAAGAATACAGGATGGATGAGGTTTCTGAGGATATTAAGTCACTATGGGACAAAGGTATAGATTTGCTTAAATCTTCCGGAGCCGAAATTGTTGATATAAGCCTCCTCCACACCAAATATGCCCTGCCGGCATATTATATCCTGACACCGGCCGAGGCCTCCTCCAACCTGGCACGCTATGATGGTGTACGTTACGGTCACCGTACGGAAGCAGCGGTTGGTTCGCTGGATGAAATGTATGAACTGACCCGCGCAGAGGGTTTTGGTGATGAGGTAAAGCGGCGGATGATTATCGGCACATATGTGCTTTCCCACGGCTATTATGACGCGTATTACAAGAAGGCACAGCGGATTCGTACGCTTATCGCACGCGATTTTACAGCGGCTTTTGAAAAAGTGGATGCAATTCTGACCCCGACAACGCCGCTGGCTCCATTCCCGATTGGTGAGCGCATGGATGACCCGGTCTCGATGTTTATCAATGATTTACTGGCAGTTCCGGCGAGTCTGGCAGGGCTTCCCGCCATGTCGGTTCCGGCCGGGCTGGATTCTGACGGACTGCCTCTGGGCTTACAGATAATCGGCCCTGTATTCGATGAGCAGGTGGTTTTTGATGTCGGTGCAGCCTTGGAGGAAGCGGTGGAGTTTAACCAAACCCCTTTTTAACTATACTCAGTCAACTTTTCCGCTAGTGCAACAAGTCTTTTTTCCAGTTCGTCAAGCCGGTTGGTATCATCCCCGCGTATAACCACATTAACGCCGAACCCGCCCTCCTGCTTGATATGCGGGTAGCTGCCGATATCAACATCGCTATATTCTTCCTGTAATATCCGCAAATCCCGGGCAACCTCGCCTTCTGACACCTTGAAATTTACCGAGCGTGACAGGGTGGGCGTCCCGCCATGTAAAGTCGGTTTCAATGCCTCGAACATGCCGCGCATAATTTCCGGAAATCCGGCCAGAACATACACATTCTCAATATGATAGCCGGGAGCGGAAGTCACCGGGTTATCAATCAGCACCGCCCCTTCCGGCACGTTGGCCATCCGCAATTGCATCTCATTCGCAACCTTGCCCTGTGCGCCATAATATTCATTCAGCCGGCGCACAATCTCCGTATCCTGTACCAGAGCTACATTGAAAGCCTTTGCTACGGACTCACTGGTAATATCATCATGGGTTGGCCCAATCCCGCCGGTTGTAAAAACATAATCATGTTTTTTTCGCAACTCATTAACCGCAAAAACTATATCCTGTTCCACATCAGGAACAACACGCACTTCTACAAGCCTTATTCCCAGCCCCCCCAACTCGATAGTTATATACTGAACATTGGTGTCCTGCGTCCTGCCGGAGAGGATTTCATTGCCGATAATTACAATCGAAGCTGTAGGCTGTTTATCGCTCATTTTATTTCTCTAGATTTAAGACATAAATGCTTACAAATGAAATTTACCCTCATCAAACCGGCCTTCGGTTTTGTCCACCAGTACCGAGACAAAAGCATCGCCGGTGACATTTACCGCCGTGCGTATCATATCAAGCAGGCGGTCGATTGCAAGAATCAGCGGGATGGCTTCAAGCGGCAGCCCCAGGGTAGACAATATCACCGATATCATGACGAAACTGGCACTTGGGATTCCCGCCGTCCCGATAGAACCGAGCGTGGCTATCAGCATTATGGTGATATAATTTCCGGTAGTTAAATCAACACCCGCCGCCTGTGCGACGAAAATCGCTACCATCCCCTGATACAAGGCCGAACCGTCCATATTTATCGTAGCCCCGAGCGGCAATACAAAACTGGCAGTCTCCCTCGAAACCCCGACTTTTTCGGTTGCCGCCTTTAATGTAACCGGCAGGGTGGCCGAGCTGCTTGCGGTAGAAAATGCCACTGCCAGCGGATTGGCTATATGCTTGATAAAACGCAAGGGATTAAGCCGTAGCGCAAAATACATCACCCCGCCATAAACCAGCACCGCATGGATAACCACTCCTATAACCATAGCTATAGCCAGTTTGAGCAGATCAATGAGAGTGTCGACACCATATGTTCCCGCCACCCATGCAATTAGCGCAAACACCCCGATCGGCGCATATGACATAACGATATTGGTCATTTTATACATCATCTCGGCCAGGGTATTGTTGAGCCGGGTAACATTATCGGATTTCTTGCCGAGCAGGGTAAGCGACACACCGCACATAATTGCAAAGAATATAATCTGCAGCATATTGCCTTCGGTAAAAGCGGCGACAGGATTGGTGGGCACGATATTGAGCAGCATTTGGGTTATGGTTTGAGGTTCACCCGGCGGGGTGTATTTCTCACCCGACATTGGAATCACCACCCCCTCACCTGGCCTGATAATAAGTGCTACAGTAAATCCTATAGAAATGGCAAATATGGTGGTGGTCATATAGGCGATGGTGGTTTTAATCCCGATACGCCCCATCATGGCAGGGTCTTTCATCGCAGTAATCCCCGCTATCAGCGAGAAAAACACCAGCGGTACCACCAGCATCTTGATCAGGCGGATGAACAAATCACCGAACGGCTTGAGATATTCGGAATGCTCGCCCATCGCCATTCCGGCTATCACCCCGAGCCCCATCCCGATAAGTATTTTCTGCCATAGATGCATATTTTTAGTGGTTTGTGGTTAGAGTCTTGAGTCTAGTGGTTTTTTGGTTGCTAATTCTATCTCGCGATCCAGCCGCCATCTATCGAAAGTGTCGTGCCGGTAATGTTGCGGGCGGGGTCACTGCACAGATACACCACCATTGCACCAACCTCCTCCGGCAGGGTAAAACGCAGCGATGGCTGTTTCTCCGAAAGTAATTCAATTTCCGCTTCCTTGATTGAAAGACCTTTCTTCCCGGCAATTGCATCTATCTGCTTCTGCACAAGCGGGGTCAGCACCCATCCCGGGCAGATTGCATTGCAGGTAATGCCGGTAGTAGCATTCTCCAGCGCCACCACCTTGGTCATCCCGATAATACCATGCTTGGATGCAACATATCCTGTCTTGCCGGCACTGGCTACCAGCCCGTGCGCCGAGGCAATATTGATTACCCGCCCCCAGTCACGCTGCTTCATCCCGGGAATTGCAGCGGCAGTGGTATAAAAGGCGGCGGAGAGGTTGATGGCGATGATTTTCTCCCATTTCTCGCCGGTAAATTCCTCTATTGGTGCGACATGCTGGATCCCTGCGTTATTCACCAGTATATCCACATGTCCGAACTTATCCTCAGCCTCTTTAACAAGGCCGGTAGCTTCATCCGGTTTGCTCAAATCAGCACCGCAATAACGGGCGGTAATATTATAATCTTTCTCAAGTCCACTGCGGATTTCCTCTATCTCACCCGCATCACCAAAACCGTTCAGCATTATATTGCAACCCTGTTTAGCCAGCTCGGTTGCAACTCCCAAGCCTATCCCGCTGGTCGAGCCGGTCACAACCGCTGTTTTGTTTTTTACTGTCATAAGACGTTTTTATATAGTTAGCGGTTAAAAAACCTGTCATCCTGAACTCGTTTCGGGATCCATTTATCCGATGACCGGATATTTCCGGCTGGTAGCCAAACTATGTATTTTGATAAGCCTTGTTGTAAGATTGCAAACAACTGTTACTATGATGGATGGATCCTGAAACGAGTTCAGGATGACACCCTCCCAATAACTCCCATCTTTTCCTGTAAAAATCAAGTATTCATCAAACAGATATTCCAAATAATTTATAATGTGCTATGTGTCTATAGTCGAACGCTCAGTACATTACCACATGCAGGCCAATATAAATCCTTCCCCCACAATATCACCCTCAGCGGAAACACAAGCAGATATATGTCTGTTTCTGGAGGGGACATATCCTTATGTGGTGGGCGGGGTGTCGACCTGGATACATGAGCTGATTGAAGCACAGAGCCATCTTACCTTTGATATTGTAGCAATATTATCTCCGGGTTCCGACACTACTCCCCGCTATAAAATCCCCGGCAATATACGGAATATAACGGAAGTTTACCTTCAGCAAATGCCCGATGGGATAGAACATATGCCTGCTAAACAGAAGGCGGATTTGTTCAAGAGACTCGAGATGCCTCTGCTTAACATACAAACCAGGGCAAATATAAAACATCTTGAGAAGCTACTGGGCATACTGCATTCCTACCAATACCCGCTTGGCAGCCATATATTGATGGATTCAAAGGAGGCGTGGCGGATGCTGCTTCGGATGTATAATTCGACTATGGGCGACAGCAGTTTCCTTGATTATTTCTGGTCATGGCGGGCTTTGTTTGGCGGACTTTTCTCCATTCTTCTTGCGCCAATGCCTAAAGCCAGTGTCTATCATGCCCTATGCACCGGCTATGCCGGACTGTTTCTTGCCCGTGCCCATATAGAAACCGGCAAGCCCTGTATGATTACCGAGCACGGGATTTATACCAATGAGCGGCGGATTGAGATTGCATCTGCCGACTGGCTGGATGACGGTAATGCGCTTAATTTCAATGTTGTCAAAAGCCTGACCGAACGTAACCTGCGGGATTTCTGGGTGGATACATTTACCGGCTATTCAAGGCTGTGCTACGAAGTTTGCGATTACATAATAACACTTTATGAAGGAAACAAGGATTTGCAGATAAGTGACGGTGCTGACCCGGAGAAACTATGGGTAATTCCCAACGGTATTGACTATGAGCGTTACTCCTCCATTGAGCGCAGCAACGATCACCCGCCTACCATAGCGCTGATAGGGCGGGTAGTGCCGATAAAGGATATCAAGACTTACATAAGGGTAGCGCAGATATTGCAGGAGAAAGTGCCGGATTTACAGGCGCTTATCCTTGGCCCGACCGATGAGGATGAGGATTATCACAGTGAATGTGTGGAGATGGTTGAGCATTATAATCTGCAGGATGTGGTAAAGTTTACCGGCAAGGTTAAAATAGATGAATATCTGGGGAAGATTGATGTGCTGGTGCTGACCAGTATCAGCGAGGCGCAGCCATTGGTAATTCTGGAAGCGGGTGCAATCGGGATACCGTCGGTGGCCACCGATGTAGGCTCCTGTCGCGAGATGATATACGGGCATCACCATGAATATCCTGAACTTGGAGTGGCGGGCGGGATAGGGCGTCTGTCCAACCCGCAGGATATAGCGGCGGAAGTCGGCAAATTATTGCTAAACAGGGAACATTACAAGCAATGTAGTAATGCTATAAAAAAGCGGGTAGAGAAATACTACAACAAAAAAGACTTGCATAATACTTACAGGAATATGTATGAACTTCTGATAAAACTGGGCAGGCATGTTGAGTGGGCAACCAAGTTATAACTTTGGATTTTATGAACAATTGACTAAGGTAAGTTTGCTTTATTATCTCGACAAATTCGTCAGCCTCTAACCGACAGGCGGTATTTTAGTTCGGCGAGGGGTTCGGTTATGAGGTCGTAGAACCACAGTAATTTGCGCATGCGCAAGCCTTTGGTGAAGGCACGGGCAGCTTCCTTTACCCGCAGACCTATTACACACAGGACAAATAATAATGCAATATGACGGCGGTAATAGCGCTTAACAACTTTCCGTTGCTTCTCTGACAATTCAATATTTGCCAGCAAATCATCGGCGATTTCCATCTGCTCATAGCGGATCTTGATAATATTGCTGCGGCTCAAGGTGCTTGAGCCTTCATGCGAGCGGTAAATATATAACGGTTTTTCAATAACATAATTGCGCATTCCTGCCAGAGCCAACCTAACCTGAAAATCACGATCACATGAATAAAAATGACTCCCGTCCCGCGCATGTTTCTTTATTTTATTAAAACGTCGGAACAAGTCAGGTGCAAAAAAATGTGCGTCAAACAACGCATGTTTGAACAACATATTTTCCAGGGTAAATTCGATATTTTTCGCCGAGCAGGAGCGCATAATCTCCTTTTTGTCAGCAAGCCGCTGCACCGACACCCCGCAGGAAATCACCTCATATCCGGCATCCTGCCGATATGCCTCAGCGACTTCATGTAATATGCCCGGCGCATAAATATCATCGGCATTAAGGAAATTAACCAGATCACCGGTCACATGCTCAAGCGCCTTGTAATAGGCGGTAACCGGTCCGTCATCCGGTTCGCTAACCCAGTATGACAGGGTGTTTTCATATTTGCGGATTATATCCTGCGTGCCGTCGGTAGAAGCACCGTCGATAATGATATATTCCATATCGGGGTAGTCCTGCGCCAGTACGGATAGAATAGCCTCCTCGAGAGTATCCGCCGCATTGAAACATACCGTAACTATGGAAATTTTCGGAGCTGGTTGAATCATTTACCAACAATACCTCAGAGGGGTTCTTAAAATTCGCTAGCATGTGGCGAAAATGGCTGTTTTCGAGAACCGTAGCATAAGTGTACTTAAGGGTACATGCGCACCGGAAGCGCAGAAAACGGCCATTTGCAGGCCATGCTAGCGAATTTTAAGAACCCCTCTTATGCTGCGACTACTGCCGGCTTGTCCTCCCTGATATTATATCCGGCAGCCTGCGCATCATTATAGAACATTTTTACCGTTTCAAGCGAGAACTGATAGAGATTCTTGTTTATTAGTGAAAGTTTTTTCAGGATATCAACCGTTGCGGTTATGATATGACAGCCACATTCCCTTGCCTGTATAACATTCAGCAACTCACGGGGACTGGCCCATAACAGCTCGGCATTGGGATTGCCGGACAGCATTTCCACTGACTGTTTCATCAGCGGAATGGGATCGACTCCGGTATCTGCAACCCTGCCGGCAAATACCGATACTATGGTACGGGCATTTTTATCAACTGCTTTCGCCACATTCTCTACCTGCTCCCTGGTCATAATAGCGGTAACATTGAGTGACAGCCCCTCGGCGGAAAGCTTGTTAATAAGCGGGACACTCGACTCCCCCCTGGTATTCATTATCGGGATTTTGATATATGTATCACCACCCCAGCCGGCGATAATCCTTGCTTCCTCTTCCATTTCATCAAATTCATCGGAGAATACTTCAAACGATACCGGTTTATCCGGAATTGCCTTGATAACATCCTGTGCGAATGCCTTGTAATCATCTATACCGGCCTTGCGCATTAGTGTCGGATTGGTAGTAAACCCCTGAATCATCGGGTTTTTATCATATTCCTTCATTTGCTCGATGTTGGCTCCGTCCATGTAGATTTTGGTCATATTATCCTCATAGTGGTTAGTGGCTCGTGACTAGTGGCTAGTCGTATAATCTCTGTCGCTTGCCGCATATCAAAAGCGTTGAAATCTGCATTTTTGTCATCCGGCATTTGTTGTTCGTAATCCGGTGATACCCTTATGGTGTGTACACCGGCAGTATTACCGCATTCAATATCAGTTGCACGGTCACCAATCATCCAGCTTTCCGCCATATCAAGCCCGAACTCAGCCTGCGCTTCCAGTAAAGCACCCGCAGAAGGTTTGCGATATTTACAAAAACCCGCCAGTTCCGGTACAATACTCTTCGGATGGTTAAAACTGCAATAGGTTTTTTCTATAAAAACTCCCGACTGACGTAAACTGTTTTCACAGTAAGTAATAATCTCCTGCAAATCCTTAAGGCCGGTTTTACCCTTGGCATAACTCGGCTGGTTGGTTGCTATAAACAGCCTGTATCCCAAATCCTGTAATTCCCGCATGGCCTCAACACTGCCATTTATAAATTCAAACTCCGCAATAACCCGTGGTGACTCCCATTCCCCCGACGAATCATAAAATATATTTTTGTTGATAACACCATCCCTGTCGAGAAAAACCGCTTTATTGTCCATCCGACCGCCTGTTATGCCGCTATTTCTTCCCATTTCATTTCATTTTTCTTGAGTGACGGATGTGACACAATCAAATGCCAGACAACCGCCTGGAAAGCCTCGGTATGCGGGGTAACTGTCTCGGGGCTTATGGTGGGGATAACCACACATGCATCCGCCACCTGTTTGGTATAGCCGCCATCACGTCCGACAATACCAACCACCTTGGCTCCAACCTGCCTGGCAAGTTTTAACGACTCGACAATATTTACACTGATACTTTTCTCAAGATTACCACCGCCAACCGAGAATACACATACCACATCCTTTGAATTAAGCCTGCTAGTTTCAAGCCATTTGGAAAATGCAGTATCCCAGCCTTCATCATTAACCCTCGCAGTCAGCTCGGAAACATTATCGGTCGGTGCATAGCTTTCTATTCCGGCAATTTTACGGAAATCATTTACCGCATGGGTAGCATTGCCCGCACCACCTCCGACTCCCAAAAAGAAAAGCCGACCTTCAGTTTCATGAAGTTCGGCTATAATTGCAATCATCCTGTCTATTTGCTCTGTATCAAGCTGGCTCACAACCTCGGAGAGTTCGCTTACATACTGGCTGGTATATTGTGTTGTCACAATGTTTTCCTTTCTAAATGTTCCCCCTCCCGCTTGCGGGAGGGGAGAAAATCTGAGGAAACCATGTCCTCCGTAGCTTTAGCGCAGGAGGATTGTTTCCCGGATTTTCGGGGAGGGAATGATGAGGTAGTGGCTATTGGCCTTTGGCTATTAGCTGTTGGTGTTTCCCCACCAGAAATTCTAGGAATTAAAAATTCCTGAATTTCTTGCCTCCCCCGCAAGCGGGGGAGGGCTACTCAACAAATATTCTTCCGTTTCAGACAGCCCCTCAGCAGAACCGATTTCATAGAAACGATTGTTAACCATATACCCAGCCAACTGTTTACTGTCAACCAGGTTACTGTATATTCTTGCCAGGTCGATTGGCTCATCTTCGGGGTAATCTGAAAACACCGGTTTTTTCAACAGGCCAAGCCCGTAATCTATATATTCCATATCATCATTATCAGTCTTGCTATATTTTACAATTACCCCGTCCTTAAAAACTACATTACTTTTATCCCACTGGTTCTTGTTATGTAACACAGTCATCAGTCCCTTCTTCCTGCTTGCAGTGAAACCCTGGTATACCGGCGCAAAATCTGTATCCAGATAACTGTCGCCATACATAACGAAAAACTCATCACCCAGAAGCGGCAGCGCTTTTTTAATAGCACCACCGGTGCCCATCCGTTTTTCGCCATCAAGGGAATATTCAACCTTAACTCCAAACTTGCTACCGTCACCGACAAATTCCATTATCTGTTCGGATAAATGCCCGACACATAATACAATATGCTCAATCCCATTGCGTTTCAGCAATTCAATCTGATGGGCAATAAAGGGTTTACCCGCAACTTCCAATAAAGATTTTGGTATAGTCCTGGTAAGCGGATACATGCGTGTAGCAAGCCCGCCGGACAATAAAGCCAAAGATGGCATGTATACACTCATTACACCACCACCTTGCTGCCCTGCAGGTCAAACCGGAAGCGCACCTCACGCAAGCCCTGCTCCAGCATTGCATGGCGTAACTGCCGCTTGTTTTCGGTATAGAACATAAGGAATCCGCCACCACCCGCACCAATCAGCTTGCCGCCCAGCGCACCGTTTTCCAGCGCAACATTATACCATTTGTCAATTTCATCCCTCGACATGGATTTCGAACGTTTCTTTTTATATTCCCAATGCTCATGCATCAGCATGGCGAAATGATGTAAATCCCCGTTTTGTAAGGAATCCGCACTTCTCTTACCAAGGTCTTTTACATAGTCCAGATTCTTTACCATCTCCCCGTCATCCTCCCTGGTCTTTTTATCCTGATCTTTTAATATATTGGATGCCTTGCGGGTAAAGCCGGTAAAGAACAGCATAAGGTTATCCTCAAGGTTGTAGAAAGTTTCATCACTGATATCGAGCGGCCATACATCAACGCTGTCATCCTTATTAAACTGAAAGCAGGTAATCCCGCCGAATGCAGCTATATACTGGTCCTGCTTGCCTACAGGCTCGTTGAGGCGGTTGATTTCTATATCACAGGCCTGCTCGGCAAGCTCACCAGCACTTATGATATTCTTTTGGTAAGTATGAAAGGCTTTGAGTAAAGCAGTAGTAAAGCTTCCTGAAGAACCAAGGCCGGTGCCAGCCGGAATATCCGCCATACTGCTGATTTCAAGCCCGGCGCTGGAAATCCCTGCTACATCCAGAGCCTCCCGTACAATCGGGTGCTCCAGTTCGCTGGCTTTACTCACCCGCTCCAGCTTGGAATATTTAACAATCAGTTCCTCAACAAAAATATCATGTATGGTGATATAGATATATTTATCAATCGCTGCCGATACCAGAAATCCTCCCTGCTTCCGGTAATATGAAGGCAGGTCCGTCCCCCCTCCCCCGAGGGTAATTCTAAGCGGACTTCTGGTTACTATCATGATTTTCCTTTTTGAACAAACCTCCCCCGCTTGCGGGGGAGGCAAGAAACTCAACTTTGTCATCCCGAACTTGTTTCGGGACCCATTTCCCAGCATTTAGATAACTAGCAAGTTGTAACTATACTTATCAAAATACAAAACCTAGTCATCTGCCATAAAGATTCCGTCATCGGGTAAATAGACGCTGAAACAAGTTCAGCATGACAACATCAAATTTCTGGCGGGGGAGTACCAATAGCTAACAGCCAAAGGCCAATAGCCATCACCCCGGATTTCTTTCCCTTCCTGCAAGCGGGAGGGGGTTATCTCCTTCATACACCCCGTCGATAATTTCCAGCATGGCGATTGCGTCCTGGATATTGCCGACGGGTTGGCGGTTTTCCTTTATAGATGCTTCAAATTCAGCAAATTCCCTCTGCCATGAAAGGTCGGCTCCGGGAAATTCCCATGATGTGGTGTCCGGTGGCCCCATCTCCGGCAGCATTTTGTACCAGGTCAGTTTCTCCACGCCATAACTTCCACCCAGCCCTTCTATAGCAAGCTTGCCGTCCCTGCCATATATCTCAAATGAAAAACAGTTCTTCCACTCAGTCCAGGTTGCATGCAGCCATGCCATCTGCCCCGACTGGGATTTTAATGCTAAAAAACAGTTATCATCAACATCGGTATCCCAGAAGTAGGTCGGGGCATAGGAATAATCCAGATTCATATCGCCGATAAACCAGCGTGATAAATCGATTAAATGCGAACCCTGGTCGATAAGCTCCCCGCCGCCGGAAATATCCCTGTCACAGCGCCACTCCTGCTCATAGCCGACCCGCCCGCCATGGCCATAGCGTCCCCTGATATACATCAATTCACCGATTTCCCCGTCGGTAAATAGCCGGTGAGCTTTTTGCAATGCCGGATGGAAGCGGTGATTAAACCCGACTTTTATAATTCGGTTGTTTTTCTCCGCCGCTCTGGCCACGGGATATAATTCCTGCGCAGTACGGGCTGCCGGTTTTTCCACCAATACATGCTTGCCGCCCTCCACCGCAGCCAGTGTGATTTCCGGCAATATATCATGAGTGGTGGCGATAATTGCTATATCGATATCTGCATCCACCACCTCCCGCCACTCGCCGGTTGCCTTTGCTCCGGTTTTCTCCGCAAGACTCTGCGCACGCTGCAAGTCAGTATCGGCAACAATAACAATCTCATGCCCTGCTGCCGCAGCAGACCGTTTATTACCAATAAATCCGCAGCCGATAATACCAATCCGCACTTACACATCCCCCCAATCCATACCCCTTTCCTTCGGTATTATCCGACGCAGTGTATATATGTCGCTATCCGCTATCTCTTCCTTATGCTCATGTAATGTAGGCCATGGGTCCCATGGTGCGCTTATCAGGCGGCCCGTAATACCGTCACTTTCGGCAGAGGCCAGATATACCGCAAGTTCCGCCCCCTTGCTAAGCGGCGTTCCCCCGCTTTCAAGCAGTTTGGAAATGCGCCGGAAGAATTGCTCGCCGACTGCCTCAGGCCCCGCTTCAAGCAATTGCTCATTAAGCTTGGTTGCAAGCGCCCCCGGCGCAATGGAATTCACATCGATATTATATTCCTGCACTTCCAGTGCAAGGGTTTCGACAAAGCGTACTATAGCCGCCTTGGACGCCGCATATGCGCTTATTCTGGGCAGGGGACTGGTAGCCCCCCCGCCGGAAAGATTGATTATCTTGCCGTATTTATTGCCTTTCATATGCGGGATCAGCGCTCGGCAGAAATATACCGTACCGAGCAGATTGATATTTATCGCATCAACCCACTCATCCCAGTCATTATCTTCTATCTCACCGAGCGGCCCATATATACCTGCATTGTTTACCAGTATGTCTATGTTCTTGAATTTATCTACAGCCTCATTAACAAGCTCATCCACCTGTCTGGCATTGGAAATATCGGTAGGTTTTGTATGGATTTCCTGCCCGTCTTTCAGGAATACCGAAAGTTTTTCCTTTACATCATGTAAAGACTGCTCGCTACGGGCACACAGGAAAACCGAAGCTCCCTCCCGTACAAAATGCCCGGCAATAGCCTCGCCAAGCCCCCTGCCTGCCCCGGTAATAATTGCTTTTTTATGTACAAGTTTCATATTTCTATTGTCACCCCGGATGGTATGTTTTCTCCAAAACTTGTTTTGGTAAGAAAACACCATTCTCGGGGTTACTGCATAAATATGTTGCTTTGCTTATAACCCCGGGAACGCTATTTTGTTAGCCAAATCAATAGATTTGGACAAAATATGCGTCCGGGGTGACAATTCATAATAATCGGGGGTGTTCATCCACAACCCACAGTAAGATATGTCACATCCTCATTTTCCCGAAAATTATCGCCCAGAAAACCGTTCTGGTCGATAATCAGGGTCTTTTTCATTCCCTTTTTTACATCATCAAATGCCATGGTTTTCAGGGCTTTATGTTCGGTGGAAACTACCAGCGCATCCGCATCTTCGTAAACCTCACCGATATCATTCGCCAGAGTGACACTGTCCTGCAAATCCTGCGGTATGGCTTTCACATGCGGGTCGAATGCAATGACATTTGCACCCTCCTCCGCCAGTTTCCTGCACAACTCCACCGAATGGGAGCGGCGCAGCGTATCGGTGTCCGGCTTGTATGCCAGCCCAAGCACGGCAATTTTCTTATCCCTGAAATCAGGGTAATATTTATGCAGACGGCGTAATATCCATTGCTGATGCTCCCGGTTGCTCGGTACAATTCCCTGCAATAGCGGCAGTTTAAGCTTATGCTCCTCACCGAGCTGGCACAGGAAATTAACATCACGAGCCAGGGTACCGCCGGCAAAAGCACCGCCCGGCTTGACATAAGCCTTTGGCCCGATACGCGGTTCGCTCTTGAGACCACGCTCGACTTCTGCCGCATCCGCCCCGACCTCCTCGCATATCGAGGCTACCTCATTAATGAAAGTAACAGAGGTTGCCAGAAACGCATTAAGGCTATGTTTGACCATCTCGGCAGACTCAACCCGCATCCATATGATATTATCGGTATATGGAGTGAACAGCTTCTCCAGCTTTGGTTTCGCTGAATTGTCCGATATTCCGACAATCACCCGCTCCGGAGTGTTGAACACTTCAATTGCCTTGCCCAGACGCAGATTTTCCGGTGAGTATGCGAACGTCACCTGCCCGCCATGCGCAGCAGTAAACTCATCCTGCAGGGCGGTAGTAGTCCCTACTGGAACCTGCGATGAAATAAGCACTATTGTATCATTGGCAATATGCGGGAATGCAGCCCTGATTTTATCTTTCACAAACTCAACATCCGCCCTGTCATTATCATCAACCGGAGTATCAAAATTTACCCATATTATATCGGCAGTTTCCAGCTCTTTTTTATCAGCGGAAAACCGCAGATTGCTCCCCAGCGACTTTTTGATTAAATCATCCAGATGCGGCTCATATACAGGAGCCTTGCCCTGATTGAGATTGTCTGTAACCGTCTCATCATCGTCTATCCCGATAACATCAAAACCCTTATCAGCGAGGCACGCCGCAGTCACACAACCCAGATGCCATAATCCATATATTGCTATTTTCATGTTTTTGTTCCTTATTGTCACCCCGGATGGTATGTTTTCTCCAAAACTTGTTTTGGTTAGAAAACACCATTCTCGGGGTTACAAGCAACAGTACGTGATTATTTAAATAACCCCGAGAACGCTATTTTCTTAACTGAATCAATAGATTCAGAGAAAATATGCGTCCGGGGTGACAGTATAAGCAAACGCCTCACCCCGTACCACCAACCATAACGGCCACATCCGCCCGATTCTCAAACACCCAGTCATTCTCCTGTAGCCATTCCAAAGTTTTAATTACCCCCTGCTCTATAGAACGGCTGGTCTGCCACCCCAGAGAGCGGATTTTCTGTGTATCAAGAAAAATAAACGGGCTATCGCCTATCCAGCCCCGCTCACCGCCGGAATATACCAGCTTCGGCGATAATCCCAGATGTGCCGTTATCCAGCCGATGGAGTCATTCACCTCGGAATATTCCTCCGCCCCCAGATTCAATATATTCACCTTGTCCGTAGCCTTCTCAATCGCCACAAACATCGCATCTATGCAGTCATGAACACACATATATGATTTGCGCTGTTTGCCATTACCCAGTACATGCATCTCGTCGGGATTCTCCTGTAATTTCCGGTAGAAATCATAAATATGACCATGAGTATAGCGTTCGCCCAGAACCGATACAAAACGGAATATCCAGCCCTGACAGCCAAATCCTTCGGCATATGCGCTTATCAATCCTTCCCCCGCCAGTTTCGATGCACCGTAAAGTGATGTCTGCACGGGAAAGGGCGCATCCTCCGGTGTCGGGAAAATTTCCGGCTCACCATATATCGAGCCGGTGGAAGGAAATGCTATGTGCTTGATGTTATTACTGCGCATAGCCTCCAATACATTGAAAGTGGCGATAGTATTCTGCTCCAGGTCCCTGTTCGGATGATGGGTGCCGAAACGTACATCGGCATTGGCTGCCATATGGAATACAAAATCACAACCCCTCATGGAATCGGCAAGCAATCTGGTATTTAGTATATCTCCTTCTATAAAGTGAAATTTACTGTTCTTGCCCGCATCTTCCAGAAACTCGCTAAAGCCGGTGGAAAGATTGTCATATGCAATAACCTCACAATCCTCGGCCAATAGCCTGTCCACCAGGTTACTGCCGATAAACCCCGCACCGCCGGTTACAAATGCTTTTTTGATATTCATTAACTTTTCCTTGGGAAAAGCTACTAATATATAGCGAGAATACTATGTCAACCGTATATTAAATTTGACCTTGTGATTGTACGAAATTATAGTAACAGATGATGTAAGCTGAAAATTCTATCATCTATAATCCATAATCTATCATCATTTTACAATATGACCTCAGCAAAACAGGCATTTATCTTCGACCCATGTATGGGTAGTATGACCGGCCACTGGGAGAATTTCTGCCGTCGGCTTAGTGATGAACTGACCGGCAGGGATATCAAAACCACTATTTTCTGTCAGGAGGAAACCAGAGATGAAATCATCAGGGGTCTGGATGTTGTACCGATATTCACCCGTTCGCCTTTTGCCGATATAAATTCCGATAAAAACTTTACCAGTGAATGCAAGTTTTTTGAGAAGGATTTTGCCAAAATTGACAAGTCCGTGTTTGACAAGGATAACCTGCTGATATTCCCCACTATTTTTCCACAAACATTAAAGCCGATGATGGAATGGTGCTCTGATGTTGTTACTCCCGACAAAACCAGGGCAGCAATTATATTCCAGTTCCCTGCCGGCGATGAAAGTGAAAAAACCAGGTTATTTTCCAGGCAGGGCATAAAGAAATTATTATACAGGCCGGACAGGCAGGAGGCAAAAATGATTAAGGGGGTGCAGTGGAATTACTGCCCGACTATTGGCCATTATCTGAAATTAGCTTCCGGGATGCGTAACAGGAAGGATAAACAGGGCTATTTCTATTTTTCGTCTTCTCCGCAGCTGGGCAAGAATTTCTCCAACCTGCTTGATATAGCGATAACCCCCCTGCCCATGCCGGCTCCGGATATTGTGGCAAATAACAATACTTCCAGGGAGGAAAGGGATTATATAAAAATCGGTTATTTCGGGCATTCATCACTGGCAAAGGGAGCACAGTTCCTGCAGGAGATTATCAGAAGGACTGGGGCGGATTATCCCAGACACCAGTTCAGCCTGCATATAAACCCTAACCCCGATACCGAAAAAATCCTTGAGCCATTTAAAGATGAAATACCCAATGTTACCTGCAAGCACGGCCATATATCACAGCAGGAGTTATTTTCCATGATTGGTAATGTCGATATTACCCTAATGCCGTATGACCCTGCGAAATATACCTCCACCCCTTCGGCGATATTTACCGAATGCGTCGCCCACGGCAATGTCATGGTCATACCGCAGGGTACATGGATGGAGAAGGAGGCAAAAAAATCGGGCGCCGGCCATATATGTTTCAGCGAATTTACCGCACAGGATATTTACCATGCGCTAAACACCGCCATATCACGCTATGACGAGCTGAAAAAAACCGCACAAAAAGCCAGACAAAAATTCCTCGGCAGTCATAATGTAAAACTATTTATTGATAAATTGCTCGATTATACGAAATAATATCTCTGGATTATGCAATAACAGGATGAATAAGAAAATACGTAAAATAGCTTTCATATATAAGCTGCAATCACAATTAAATAATAACAGAGTTGTAAATTTCAGGGATGCGCTGGAAAAGGAAAATATAGAATGCAGGATATTTGACCATAGTGTTAATCTCATTGACTCTGATTTTATCCCTGATTGCGTTATAATATCAGATCTACAGGAGGCCAAGCTAACCCCATATCCGACCTACGGTATCCTGAATGATCTGCCTGCTTTTACTTTCTCCCGAAAACGTTTCGTCAGAAATATACTCACTTATGACGGCTATCTTACTTCCTCTTCAATGATCAAAAAGACGCTGGAGGATACTTTATTTTCCGCACGGAAGCTGGGTAGTGGAATAAAGGATTTTTTATTGTCGCCAGCAATATCCAGTAATGCGGAGATTGATTTTACCAATGCAGATGCTGCAATTATACTGGAGCGAACCCAGGTAAAAAACCTGCCTGCGATATTGCGTAATTTGAACCGCCAGGACCTTGTTACAATCTATTCCTATAAAGATACGGACAGGCAGAATCTGGCCAGATTCCCGGAGCTTCCGGGAGAAGGAAGTAAATTTACCTCCGGAATATTCCGTAAGCACGGGGCAGGAATTTGCCTGAATAGCTGCAATGACCTTAATAGCATAATTTCTTACCAACTGCTTGAAATTATAGCGTCAGGTGCAATAGCAATTACCAATTACTCGGAATATCTGCATGGTATTTTTGGAGATAATCTGCTTTATATTCCAAATCACTATAACCAGAAGGAATGTATCAGGAAAATCAGGCAACATACGGACTGGATAAGGCAGAACCCCGGTTCGGCCGCAAAAAAGGCAAAGCAGGCTTGTGATATGCTTCGCAAACGTTTTTCTATCAAACAGCAGCTTGATATTCTGAATGAGCTTCATCAGGAAACCCTTGTAAGCAAGGGATATATTCTGCCTCCTGAGGAAAGAACAGGGGATTTGCCGAGCGTATCCTATATTATGCGTACCGGTGGGGAGCCGGAATATATTAATCGTACACTGGATTCACTGGCAAACCAGAGCTTCCCCGGTATAGAGGTAATATTTGTATTGTATAAGCCACTCAAAAATCTGGAGGAAATAAAGAAGCGCTATAAAGGGAAATTAAAATTCAGGGTGGTGGAGGATTTTGGACAGTTGCGTTCTACCGGTATAACAACGGGGATGAAAAATATTGATACCGATTATTTCGGTATGATTGATGATGATGATACTATCCACCCCAACCATGTGTATACCATGATAAAAACCCTGCAATATCATAATAATCTTGACTGGCGCGGGGAAGTAAAACTGGCCTATTCGGGCAGTTACTATGACTCGGAGGCAATGGGATTTGGCGAAAGTCCGGAATGGCATGACGAGTTTCTGGAGCATAGCCCGAAAAGGCGTATGGTTGAGCATTTCCGCTTCTATGACCCTGACCTGATGGCACAAAATCAGTGGTATATGATGTCGAACTCCTGGCTTGCCCATAAAAGCCTGATTGACCATGAGCTGGTTCGGGATACCGAGACCCACTCCCATGAAGATTTATATTTTGAGCAGCAATTTGCGCTGCGTACCTTCTTTGCCTTCTCATGCGAAATGACCGCTGCACACTTCTTCCACGGGCAGAACTCGACCATAGTAGACAAGCACCGCAACGAAACCGATGTATTCCGCCATATGGTCAGTATGCATCTGCGCCTGTTTCCTACCGCAAGATTTTACCGCACTTACTGTGTCGCCGAGCAGAATGCAATTACTGCCATGGCGGTACCGCAGGCTCCCGAACCGAAATATCTTGAGGGAGGGGCAGTAAAACATATGAAATATAATGAGGTTTCCATATCCAGCCTTTACAGGAAGTTCAGATATGTCATCCAGACCCAGGGGAAAAAGGCTGCGATAAAGAAAGTAGCTCATTACGTGCTAAAAACCAATAAATAGTACGGCCTGTTAACTGGCCTTCGCCAGCGCTGATGCACCGTTGTTTCTAAAAATATCGACATTTTCCAGTGATGTGCGGGCGAAGGCAGGGGATATCGTGGCGGCTTTTTTGTTGCTGATATTGCCAGTTAGGTATTTGTAATCGCCGAACGAAACTCCTGTTATATTGTATTTATCCACAACTTGCCGTAATGTAACGTTATTGCCGGCACAGAGATTAAATATACCTGTAACATCTTCAGATATAACACTATTCACAAATTCCAGCACATCTGCGTAAAGGACATAATTAAAACTGGAATCGGCAGATAATGTCAGGGAGGGGGCATCCTCAAACAACACCCTGGTAAGGCTGTTCTTTTTGGTACCGAGTAATGCCGAGGGGCGGGCAATTATATAATTATCGCACTCATTTTGTACCACCACTTCGGCAATTAATTTGGACTGTCCATATAATCCTTTCACATCATCTGCGGTAAATTCCGCATCTTCCGTACATATTTCCAGGTTTCTGGGATAAACATCTATAGAGGAAATAAAGATGAATTTCTTATGTGGTATTTGGGCTAACTTCTGGGTTAGCAGAATATTATCCGCAACATAATCCTTAAAATCCGTGTTTTTTATATTCCGGCCGGTATTAAATGCACAATGGATAATTGCATCAAATCCGGTATCCCCCATGGAATCACTACTGGCAACCGAACCTGCCAGTTGCGCAATACCATCCTGCCTGGAGAACCCCTGCGCTCCCAGCGCATCCTTCAGGAATCCCCCCAACCCGCCATTACTACCAGTTACCAGTATCTTTCCGGTCATTTTAAGCCACCCTGCTTTCGGGAAGGTGGGCGGTGTCGGTGAAAGCATTGTAGCGCTTGTCGGCATCTGCCCTGTTTTCGGCGTACCAGGCGATTGTCTCCTTAATTCCCTCTTCAATGGAAATCTGTGCCTCAAACCCGTATGACTTGGCACGAGACATATCCATCAGGCGTTTGGCATCTCCCTTGGGCTTGCTGGTATCCCATTCAATCGGCACCGCTCCGCCTGGTACATTTGCCGCAACTACTTCGGCAATTTCCCTGATAGTAACTCCGGTTCCGCTACCCAGATTAATTGGCTCGTTCACACCTTTCTCAACTGCCAACATCATACCACGGGCTACATCCCTTGCATGGATGAAATCCCGTATTGGTGAGCCATCACCCCATACTGTAAGCGGATTCTCCCCACTCATTGCCCGATGGATAAGCGACGGAATCACCATCGCATTTTCGGGGTCGAAATTATCATAGGGGCCGTAAACATTGGCCGGACGCACTACAGAAATCTTGTCCCAGCCATATTCGATTTTATATGCCTCGGCCTGCAACTCACCCATACGCTTGGCCCAGCCGGCAAAACGGTCATTGGGAGAGGGGAAGGTTTTCCATACATCACCTTCGTAAAACACCTCGGCAGGTGAATATACCCCAACCGAGCTGGTAAACAGATAGCGCTCGGCACCGCAGCGGCGGGCAGCTTCCATCATATTGATACTAAAGGATATTGTCGGAACGAAGAAACTGGCGGGACGCTTAGCAGTCATCGCAGGAGAGCCTTTCACCCCGGCAAGCTGGAATACTATTTCCTGGCTCTCGCAAACCTCCATACAAGAGCTGAATTCACGCAAATCCGCCTGTTTGAAAGTAACCCCTGCCGGTGCACGGCTGGGGTCATCCAGCGATACAACCGTTACCTTCGCCCCCTGCTCAAGGAGCATTTCCACCAGCGGGCGACCAATAAGCCCCGTCCCGCCAGTAACTAAAACTTTTTTATTCTTATAAAAACTCATGATTTTTCCTTAGTTGTTAGAATTTTGAATCTAAAGTCTAAGCCCTAGTATGTAGGTGTTTTTTTCTCAAAATTCCAGTGTTAATTACTTAGTCCGTGTCGACACTCGCTACTATAGTGCTTGAATCTGAAGTATTTATGTGTCTATCACTCCCTTCTCTGCGGGAATATTACCACTGGATAGATATCAGGGTAATTTAGTTGGCATTCGTAAATAAGTATAGATTGGTTTAGTCTGTCCGGATTGTTGAATAGTAGCAGGATGGAATTTTTTATCATGTCGATTGCCTTTGAATATCGCTTTGTTCTGCGGTTGAAACGGGCAAGATAGTGTCTTAACAGGCTGTTATAGCACTCAACAAGCGCTGTCTCTGCCTTGGAGGCAACATGCTGATTTGCAATAATATATTTGCCATAACTCGGATTGTCGTCACTCGCCGAAATATCGACTTTGTATTTCTTTTCAATCCTCATCGCCAATGGAAGATAGTCAGAAAACTCTTTACTTTCAGTTACTTCAAAATCCACCACCTTGTTTCTGACCCTGTCCACAGCAAGCCATACATAGATTTTTCGCTCTTTTTTTGACAAAAACTATATAATTCATCAAGTTCCAGGATCTGAATATCGCGGATATCTTCCGGCAATTCTGCCTGCGAAAGCTTCTCGCGCAGGATGTTCGCAAACTGGCGAATCCAATAAATAATCAATGGGTTAGGGACATTCTCCTGGCGCTCAATTGACATAATTCCGGCGCCTTCAAGATACCACTTTAGCACGCGCATTTTTGTTTCATGAGAATATTTTACACGCTTGTCACCTTCGCGAAATGTTTTACCGCAACCTTTGCACTTGTAGCGCTGCTTTCCGTTTACATAGCCATTCTTAACATGGTCGTCGATGCCACAATGTTTGCAATTAACCATCTTATCCTCCTGCATAGGGTGAAAATAAAATGATTCTAACGCTTATAAAATATAATGTCTATATTTATTTAGGAATGCCGGGTTAGAATATGTAAATATTGCCTGAAATTATGAAAAAATGTATTTTTCTGAAAAAAATTTTGATTTGTTTAATAATTCTGTAACATTTCTCTGGTATAGTGCTTTTCAGTTGTCATGCTGAACTTGTTTCAGCATCCATTTTTCTAATGACCAAGTTTTTATAACAGGAAATCAGGGCTTGTATTTTGATAAGCATAGTCACAACTTGCTAATCATTGATATTCTGATAAATGGATCCTGAAACAAGTTCAGGATGACAAGCTAACGGAATTTATGGTATAATTCCACCCCTAAGTGGGGATTTTGATAACGTAGCACACTGCAAGGTGTGTATAATTTAGGAGATTATTATGGAACTTATAGAAGAGGGTACATCATACAGGAATGTGAGGGGGGGGGGGTAACTCCTGCTCATAAAGCACTACAGAGTAAGCTGGCAAAAATCATTTCAATATCGGAAAAGACTGCACCCAAATCGGATGGCACTTTTCTGGAGTCAGAAGTTGATGGCTGGAACGTTGCTGTTGCAGAATATAAGGGCACGAACGATAAGCAGGCTTCTGAAAAACTGGTTGTGCTGCTGGATACAAAAAACGTTGATGGCATAGCGCTCAGCAAGATTTCAGAATCAGACTTATCCAAGGTACAGCAGGAAATAAAGGATAAAGGGTTGGATAAAAAACTGGGGCTTGAGGTCGCTTTGGTGGGTAAACACAAAGGGCTTTATTCCGAAACCTACAGGCTTATCTTCGATGCGGAAAAGGTAAAGGCTGCCAATCCTGTTACCGCCAAAAAAGAGTTTGAAAGCGCCGAGACCCTGAAGGGTATACTCAAAGAGTATCACACTCACGAAGTAAACCCGAATCTGGCACATTAGGCAAATGCTGGTGGCTTGTTTTTGACCAACGGTTAGCCCAAGCCACCCGTTTCTAAACCGGCTGCCGCTCTTGGGCACCGTGCTTTACATGCAGGATTTGTACAATATCGCCCTGCAACCGGTATAATATGCGGTAATTGCCGAATATCAAATTCCTGATTTCATAATCATGAAACCGGCTCTCATCCGCTACAGGACAGCGCTCCGGATTTTCATCCAGCGTGTAAATTCTATCCTCAATGTCCTGATACCATTTTAGAGCCCTGTCTACAGAATCTTCGGCAATGATATCGACATAATATTCAATCTCATCAATTACATAACCAGGTATATTGACTTTAAATGTTTGCATCGGGATATTTGGCTGATATACGTTTTCTCAGTGTTTTGAAAGCTTTATCTATAGGTATAGCCTTGCCCTCGTCATGCTCTTTGGCGGAGCGAGCGATTTTTTCCATAGTGTACAGCACATCAGCCATTTCCTCATAAGCTTTCGCATCCTGGATCACCAGTTCAGCCTTGCCGTTGACAGTGAGGATTTCGGGTTTGCCGGTTTCTTTCAGGCGCTTGATATGCTCGGCAGGTTTACGGCTGAAATCCGAAACCGGATAGATAGAATCCATGGAAAAGTCGGTTGTAAACATAATATCCCTCCAGACAGAAAATTAACAGATAATTTTCAGTTTAAGTGATTTAGCGAACTTTTGCAAGGAAAATTAGAAAATTCTATAGTGTGTGGAGTCTTACCACCTGCCACATTATGCTTGGTGTCATCCCGAACTTGTTTCGGGATCCATTTCTCCGACGATGGAATTTTGATAGCAGACAAACGGGTTTTGTATTTTGATAAGTATAGTCAAAGTTTGCTAGTCATCAGGGCTATGAGAGATGGATGCTGAAACGAGTTCAGCATGACAACCGTCATTTAATCACTATTCTTCTTGCCGCCGATATTGCCGAAGCGTTCGTTGAATTTGGCCACCTTACCGGCTTTCTTGTTAACGAAGCCGGAACCGCCGGTCCATGCGGGGTGGGTGTTCGGGTCTACATCGAGCTGTAATGTATCTCCCTCCTTGCCGTAAGTAGAGCGGGTGGTAAAGCTCTCCCCATTGGTCATTTTAACCGTAATCTCATGATAATCGGGATGTATATCTGTTTTCATTTTATTTTCCTGTTTGAAGTTGAGGGACAGGCTTATAGCGCAATATATGCAGGAATGCAAGGGGAAAGCTGTTGTACAAGGGAGTGTTTTGTCTGTCATCCTGAACTTGTTTCAGGATCCATGTTTCCGATAACCGAATATTAACAGTTGATGATAAAGCTTTGTATTTTGATAAGCCTTGTTACGGCTGCCAGTCATAAGGATTTTGATAGATGGATCCTGAAACAAGTTCAGGATGACAGACAATTTTGAAAACACCTACCTGATACAGTGATTTAACGGGCCGTGGCCGGAGCCGAAGCCGGGCGCGGATTCGATGGCCTGCTGTACATATTCATGGGCGCGGGTAATCGCATTTTCAAACTGGATATTCTGCGCCAGGCCGGTAGCTATCGCCGATGCCAGCGTGCATCCGGTACCGTGCGTATCGGTGGAGTCAATCCGCTTATTCTCCCATTTATAGAAATTCTGTGAGGTAGTGTATTTATCCGAAATCGAACTGGCAATCAGGATATCCTTCACCATATCACCCGCCATATGCCCGCCCTTCATCAGCACCGCCTTGGCGCCCATACCGTAAATCATCTGCCCTGCCTTGATCATCTCCACTTCGGAGTTGATTTCATGGCCGGACAGGATTACCGCCTCCGGAATATTGGGCGTAATCAGGTTGGCCATCGGCAGCAGCCGCTTCTTGAGCGTATCCACTGCATCGTCGGCAAGCAGCCGCTCACCGCCCTTTGCAACCATTACCGGATCGAGGATTATCGGAATATCTTCCGCCTGCTGCATTAATGTATCAGCAACAATCTCCACTATTTGTGAATTGGCCAGCATGCCGATTTTGATAACATCCGCTCCTATATCCGCCAGCACAGCACGAATCTGCTTGGCAACAAATTCCGGCGGTACGTCATATAATTCATGGACGCCAAGCGTATTTTGTGCGGTGAGAGCGGTTATGGCTGTAGCCGCATAGCCGCCGAGAGCGGTTACGGTCTTGATATCGGCCTGTATCCCGGCTCCACCGCCAGAATCCGACCCGCCAATTGCTAATATTCTTCCCTGCACTTTTTCCCTGTATTTTTTGTTTAACCGGCGTCTTTAAGTTCTGCGTTAGTGTCACCAATTATCTCTCTGATTTTACTGGCGATTTTCTCCGTGGCTTCGTTGGTTGTCTGCTCGTTGTCCGACTCAGCCATAACCCTTATCAATGGTTCTGTGCCGGATTTTCTTATCAATATACGCCCCTTATCACCAAGTTCCGATTCAGTATCTGAAATAATCTGCTTAACCTCCTGATTTTTCAATGGATCTGCTGCAGATTTATCATAACGTATATTAACCAGCTTTTGCGGATATGGCTTGAACACATGCAGCACTTTGCTTGCCGGTTTATTCTGTTCGACTATGGCGGCTAACACCTGTAAAGCCGCTACCAGACCGTCGCCGGTGGTGGTATAGTCGTTGAAAATAATATGGCCGGAATTTTCTCCACCAAGATTATAACCGGATTCACGCATTTTCTCGGTTACATAGCGGTCACCGACCTGTGTGCGCTCAAGTTTTAGCCCCTGTGACTCAAGATAGCGCTCCAGCCCGAGATTGGACATTACCGTGGCTACAATACCGCCGCCTTTAAGCAATCCTTTTGCCTGCCAGTTGGTAGCAATAGCGGCCATAATCTGGTCACCGTCTATCAGCTCGCTGTTTTCGTCGCAGATGATTACCCTGTCAGCATCCCCGTCCAGCGCTATACCAATATCAGCGTTGGTTTGCTTGACAGTATCCTGAATCAGCTCAGGGACGGTAGAGCCGCAATTGCTGTTGATATTGAAACCATCCGGCTTGACCGAAAGCGGTATTATCTCCGCTCCCAGTTCCCATAAAACCGTCGGGGCAAGCTTGTAAGCCGCTCCATTGGCGCAGTCGAGCGCAATCTTCAGCCCCTCAAGCCGCAGACTCTTTGGGAAAGTGTTTTTCACATATTCAATATAGCGACCCGGAGCGTCATCAAGGCGCATCGCCCGTCCCAGCTTGTCAGGCGGGGCAAGCAGCTTGCTCATATCGCTATCCATAAGCTGCTCCAGCTTGCGCTCAACCTCATCGGACAGTTTCATTCCCTCCGGACAGAACAGCTTTATACCATTGTCCTGAAAAGGATTATGCGAAGCGGAAATCATTACACCAAGGTCGGCACGAAGCGAACGGGTGATAAAGGATACCGCCGGTGTGGGCATCGGCCCGACCAGCACAACATCCATTCCCATAGACACGAAACCGCTGGTGAGCGCCGGTTCCACCATATAGCCGGAAAGCCGTGTATCCTTGCCGATGACAACACGGTGGCGATGGTCACCCCTTGTAAAATGCGCACCGGCAGCCATCCCTAGCTTCAACGCCGTCACCACATCCATCGGTTGCCGGTTGGCCTGCCCTCTTATTCCATCTGTCCCGAAATATTTACGTGTCATCAGATTTTCTGGTTTTTGATGAAAAAAGCTCTTTCGGATATGCGAAAATAGAAATTCCCGAAATTTGTAACCCTTCTTTTGCCTCGATTATATCTATTCCAGTCATTATTGTTTCGTTATCAAATTCTACTTCGATTATGTAATATGTTGATAAATAATAATGTTCGCCTTCATAGTCACCAATTACCCGGTATTTTTTGAACCTCCCAAACTCCTTTTCCCACTTAAGAAAATTTTTTTCCAAATTATTTCCCGATTCAAGCCTTTCTTTCAAATCTACACTACAGAAACTTACAAGCTTTTTGTAATCGAGAACTGATAACGCTTCTTCCGCTATTTTTTCAAGAAACCTTGTTTCATTACCTCCAAAACGATCTTCCTTATACTTCAAAACCACAGCAAAAAGAAACAAGAGCACAACCGCTGCTCCTACCACGGCAAGAATATTTACTAATATATCCATTATTCATATTTCACTCATCATTGGCGATTTTTTCTCCGGCTTTCGGCAGGGAAGAGCTGCGTGCCATAGGCTTGGTATTGCTCTTGGCATTGTATTTATATAATTCCTTACCCTTAAGCAAATCCTTGATTTCATCACCGCTTAGCGTCTCATATTCAATCAGCCCTTGAGCAAGGGTGTGTAACTCCTTCTCATTCTTACGCAAAATCTCCTCAGCCGTTTTATAGCCCTCATCAACGAAAGCCTTGACCTCATCATCAATCAGGTTGGCGGTCTCCTCCGACATATGCGAGGATTTACCCATACTGTAGCCGAGGAAAACCTCGTCATTATCCTCGCCATGAAATAGCGGGCCGATTTTGTCGCTCATCCCCCATTTCATCACCATATTCCGTGCCAGATCAGTAGCATGTTTGATATCGGAAGATGCACCGCTGGTAACCTTGCTATGGCCGAAGATAATCTCCTCGGCGACCCGCCCGCCCATAGCCACCGCCAGATCAGCTTTCAGCTTCTCGCGGGTAACCGACAGGCGGTCTTTCTCCGGCAGGCGCATGACCATACCAAGTGCGCGGCCACGGGGAATTATAGTTGCCTTATGTATCGGGTCGGATGCTTCCATATTCAACCCGACAATCGCATGGCCGGCCTCATGATAGGCGGTGAGTTTCTTCTCCTCCTCATCCATCATCATCGAGCGGCGCTCAACCCCCATCATCACCTTGTCCTTGGCCTCCTCCATCTCGCGCATGGTGAGAACTTTCTTATCACGACGGGCGGCCAGCAGTGCCGCCTCATTCACCAGATTGGATAAATCCGCACCGGAAAATCCTGGTGTACCACGGGCGATAATTTTTGCATCAATATCAGGAGCAAGCGGCTTATTTTTCAGGTGAATGTTTAGTATTTCCTCACGACCTTTGATATCCGGCACCGGCACTACAATCTGGCGGTCAAAGCGACCGGGACGCAATAACGCCGGGTCAAGTACATCAGGACGGTTAGTCGCCGCGATGATAATCACCCCGTCACGCCCGTCAAATCCGTCCATTTCCACCAGCATCTGGTTGAGTGTCTGCTCGCGCTCATCATTTCCTCCGCCAAGCCCGGCACCACGATGGCGGCCAACTGCATCCAGCTCATCTATGAATATAATGCACGGCGCGTTTTTGCGTCCCTGCTCGAACATATCACGTACACGGCTGGCACCCACTCCGACAAACATTTCCACAAAATCCGAGCCGGAAATAGTAAAAAACGGTACCTTGGCCTCACCGGCAATTGCCCGCGCCAGCAGGGTTTTACCGGTTCCCGGTGGCCCGACAAGCAGACAGCCTTTGGGAATCTTGCCGCCAAGTTTCTGGAATTTCGCCGGGTCTTTCAGGAAATCGACTATTTCATTCAATTCTTCCTTGGCTTCATCAACTCCGGCGACATCCTCGAACGTCACCACATCCTGCTTCTCATTGAGCATCCGCGCCCGCGAACGGCCAAACCCAAGCGCACCGCCGCGTCCACCGCCCTGCATCTGTTTCATAAAGAATATCCACACGCCAATCAGCAGGAAAAACGGAAACCAGCTAAGCAATATACCGAACAGTGTATTACTGGCATTGTCGATCGGAACGGCATTTATCCGCACACCATTCTGCTCCAGACGCGGAATAAGGTCAGGGTAATCGTTGGGTTTATATGTCGAAAAGGTTGTGCCGTTGGTATAGTGGCCTTCTATAACGTTTCCCTGAATCCTGACATCGCTAATCTGCCCGCCATCAACCGCGGTCAGGAAATCGGTAAAGGACGCGTCACCATAGCGCTTGTCACCCTGAAACAGGTCATATAATGCGCCAATCAGAACAAGAATTATAATCCAGATGAAGAGGTTTTTCATATTTTTTCAGAGGGTTTCTTAAAATTCGCTAGCATGAGCCGAAAATAACTGTTTCCGAGAACCGTAGCGCAGCGTACTTTTGGGTACGTGAGCAACGGAAGCGCAGAAAACAGTTATTTGCAGGCCATGCTAGTAGAATTTGAAGATACCCTCTTAATATCAGTCAAAATCACTAGTAGCAAGCGGTTTCGCCAGAGGTATGGCAGGGGTAAACTCACAGGAGAATAAATTTTCAAAACCGTCTGCATAGTAATTTATATGGGGAATCGCGAGGGTTTTTTCAATTGCTCCGGCCTGCTTGAGTGCCGGAAAAGTCCGGATTATCTGTGTCGGTATATCGGTTTTTGGCAGATTCTCAGGGAGATTTTCAACCACACCGACAACAAGGCCACTATCATTCTGTCCGCTGAATTCAATCGTAAACCGGCTGTCCCAGGTTAGCGGGATATCCTTTGTGACCGCTAGATTCTCCTGTATCCGCGCAGGTTCACGGTAAATGAAAACGAGCTGCTGCTTCTTGCGTGGCGGTTTGAAAACCTTGCAACCATGCAATGTAACACCGCGCAGACGATCGGGGTTATCCAGTATGGAATTATACAGATTCTCCAGCTTGTCAAAGCGCGGCTTCTCGCGACTACCGCTGATTGTAATCAATATCCGCGATAAAATACGCAAGGCAATTTCCTCCGGTATATTGACAAATTTTTCATGGTGAAATGTACAGAAACCCGCAGGGTGCAGCGTCACACAAGCGGCCATATGACGGGTGCTCTCCAGCTCCAGAGCCGCCCGCGCCCGCGCCATGTGATGTGCAGTATCGGCCAGCCTTTTTGTCAGGACAGAGTCGGTTATATCCCCGATTTTCTGTAGCACTTTACGCAGGTTATTGCGCTTGTGGGCGGTATCATTATTACTTGGGTCGTCAATCCATTTCTGGTTCTGCCGGTTGAGATATTGCTTTAGCTGATTTTTGGTAACCTCCAGCAACGGCCGCCTGATATGGATTCCGTCCCGCTCTGACACCGGCAACATGGCTGCCAGCCCGTCAATACCGCTGCCGCGCTCAAGCCTGAGCAGGAAAGTCTCTGCCTGGTCTTCCATATGATGTGCAACAAACAGGCTGGAAATATTGTTGGCCTTGCACCATTCCAGCATAAGGCTATAGCGGATATTGCGCGCTTCCTCCTGTATATTGGATTGTGGCTTTTCACCGCTATAGGTTAATATATGGTGGTTAATATTGCACTTTTTTAGCCATTTCCTAACCTGTTCTGCCTCTTTTGCCGCCTCCTTGCGCAAGCCGTGATTAACAGTCAGGGCGTTGATTTTACAGTTGTGGTCCTGCCCCCATTCATTTAGCAGCAGGGTAAGTGCCATACTATCTGCCCCCCCGCTGACTGCTACTGCAATCTGCGCTTCATTACCAGCGGTGTTGGCCGGAAAACCCACTCCCTCCATCAGTTCAGGAAATATTTTCTCGATAGCGGTCACTTGCGGCTAATTGGTATTTGCCATATCGGTACTGGTTATACCGATTACGGATTCTATGTCTTTCGTGACCTGTTCAATCGGTTGCATACCGTTGATTTGCTGTAAAACACCAGTCGGGACATTTGCACGGTAATATTCAAGTACAGGCAAGGTCTGACTGCGATAAGTCTCCAGCCGTTCGGCAAACACTTCCGGATTATCATCGGAGCGCGGCTTCTCACCGGCCGTCACCGCCTCTTGTGCGCGGGTTGCGCTACGTTGCTTCAGCTCATCATCCGGTACCTGAAAATCAATCACCAAGTCGATCTCCCGACCAGCATCGGATAGAATTTCCTCCAGCCCCTCGGCCTGCGCAACCGTACGCGGGAAGCCGTCCAGCAAAAAGCCACCCCGACAATCGTCCTGCGCAATCCGTTCGCGAATCATCCCCAGAATCACATCATCCGGTACCAGCCCGCCAGCCTTTATCACCGTATCAGCCTGTTTACCAAGCTCGGTTCCGGCTGCTACCGCCGCACGCAGCATATCACCGGTGGAAAGCTGGGGAATACCAAGCATATCCTGCAGAAGCTTTGCCTGTGTACCCTTTCCCGCACCGGGCGGACCGAACAGGATTATATTCTTCATCGCCGGCTACCCTTGAGTTTAGCGTTTTTAATCAGCCCCTCATATTGATGTGCAAACAGGTGTGAATGTATCTGCGCTACCGTGTCCATGGTTACACTCACCACAATCAGCAAGCTGGTACCGCCGAGATAAAACGGCACGTCATATTTGGAAATCAGCAATTCTGGAATAACGCAGACTATGGACAGATATATCGAACCGATTACAGTCAGGCGGGTGAGTACGTAATTCAGGTAATCTGCGGTATTTTTGCCGGGACGAATACCGGGGATAAAGCCGCCGTTACGTTTGAGGTTATCGGCAGTATCAGCCGGATTAAACACATTCTTTGTATAAAAGAAGCAGAAAAACACAATACATGCCACATATGCCGCAATGTAAAGTGGCTGGCCGTGACCGAGGTAAAGCGCAATTGTATCCAGAATACCGCTATCGGACTCCGGGTTTTGCCCGGAAAAACCGGCGATTGTAGCCGGAAACAGCAACAGAGAGCTGGCAAAAATCGGCGGTATAACCCCGGCAGTGTTGATTTTCAAAGGCAGGTGCGAATTCTCCCCGCCATATAATTTATTACCGACCTGTCGTTTGGGATATTGCACCAGAACCCGCCTGTGTGCGCGCTCCATGAATACGATGAAGACTATCAAAGCCAGAGCCAGCGCCAGTATGGCCAGGATGATAGGGGTGGAAAGTGCACCGGTGCGACCAAGTTCGAATGTACTGGCCAGTGCACGCGGCAATTCCGCTACGATACCGGCGAAGATTATCAGCGAGATACCATTGCCGATTCCGCGTGCGGTGACCTGTTCGCCAAGCCAGACAAGGAACATAACCCCGCCAACCAGTGTTACTATGGTGGTGACGCGGAAGAACCAGCCGCTTGTTACCGCTCCGCCGGGGATTCCTTCAAGGAATACCGCAATTCCCATCCCCTGGAATGCGGCCATGAATACCGTGCCATATCGTGTGTACTGGTTGATTTTACGGCGTCCGGCCTCACCTTCCTTTTTCAGTGCAGCCAGTTTGGGTGACATAACCGTCAGCAGGTTCATGATGATTGAAACGGTAATGTAGGGCATTACATTGAGCGCAAATATGGTCATACGGCCAAGTGCGCCGCCGGAGAACATGTTGAAAATATCGAGAAGGCCGCCCTGTTGCTGCTGGAAGAATTCGGTGAGTGCCTTGGCGTTAACCCCCGGAATCGGAATATAGGTGCCGATCCGGTAGACAATCATGGCGCCTACCACAAACCACAGCCGCTTTTTAAGCTCCTGTGCCTTGCCGATGAGTCCGAAATTGATATTGGAAGCAAGTTTTTCAGCAGAATTGGCCATATACAATACGAAGGGATAAGTTAAACCCTATATCTAATGAGAAAAACCTGAATTATCAAGAGGGGATTTTGTCCTATTAAATGCCGAACACCTCTACAAACTCGCTCATGTAAAATAATACAAGAAGCAAGAAACATCGAGCCGTAAGCGTACAAAGGTACGCACGAACTCTAGCATCAAGGGCTATCTATAGTTCATTTTTAAAGGGCACCTTACGTATTTAAGAACCCTCAGGCAATAGAACCTGCCAGAAAGTTTCAGGGTCTTCCAGGATACGGCCTGTTCCAAGTACTACGCAATTAAGCGGGTCTTCGGCAATAAATACCGGCAGGCCGGTTGCCTTGCGCAATACGCTATCCAGGTCGGTCAGTAATGCACCACCGCCGGTCAGCACAATCCCCTTGTCAACGATATCCGAGGAAAGCTCCGGCGGAGTAAGCTCCAGTGCCTCTTTCACCGCCTCTATAATATGTGCAATCGGCTCCTGCAGGCTTTCGGCTATCTGCCTGCGGTTGAGCGTAATCTCCTTGGGTACCCCATTTATCAGGTCACGCCCCTTGATATTCATCTCGTCACCATCGCCACGTGCCGGAGGACATGCAGCACCAATCTGTTTCTTGATTTGTTCTGCGGTAGTCTCTCCAATCAGCAGGTTGTGATAGCGGCGGATATAGGAGATAATCGCCTGATCCATAGTATCACCGCCGACTCTGGCCGAATTGGCATATACAATCCCGCATAGCGACAGTACCGCCACCTCGGTAGTACCACCGCCGATATCCACTACCATTGAGCCGGTCGGCTCGGTTACCGGCAGTCCGGCACCAATCGCCGCCGCCATAGGCTCTTCAACCAGATGTACCTTGCGTGCACCGGCACTCTCCGCCGCATCGACAATCGCCCGCCTTTCAACAGGAGTAGAGCCAGACGGGACACAAATAACAATAACCGGTACAGCAAAGCTCTTGCGCTTATGCACCGCATGGATGAAATGCTTGATCATCTCCTCCGCTGCCTGGAAATCGGCGATAACCCCGTCTTTCAGCGGGCGGGAAGCGATAATATTGCCGGGCGTGCGTCCCAGCATCATCTTGGCCTGGTTACCAAAGGCAAGCTCCTGATTGCCGGAGCCTTTATTTAGAAAGGCCACAACCGAAGGTTCATTCAGCACAATCCCTTGCCCCTTGACATAAACCAGCGTATTGGCCGTACCCAGATCAATGGCCATATCGGAAGAGAAAAACCCTAGAATTTTCGATAGCATGCTAAAACCGCTTGTAAATCAAAATAGCCTAAGTGCTAGTATCTATTCCATAGTTTTGTAAAATGAAACCAAAAAATTCGTTGTTTGATAAATATTTACTTTGTGGTAGGAATTTGCAGATAGAAAAATAAGAGAGAAATAAATATGTTCCCCACAGGCAAAGAAAACCCACTGGAAGTTTTTAGCAAATGGCTTGATGAGGCTAAATCCTGTACCGATATAAAAGAGCCTAACGCTATGGCACTGGCTACATGTGCTCAGGATGGGAATAGTTTTGCTCCTTCATGCCGGTTTGTTTTGCTTAAAAATTTTGATGAACGCGGTTTTGTGTTTTTTACTAACAAGAATAGCCGTAAAGGAGATGAGCTTAAAGATAACCCCCATGCTGCATTATGTTTCTACTGGGAGGCACTAGGGAAACAAGTGAGAATAGAAGGCAAGGTAGAAGAGGTGGATGAAAGTGAATCTGATACCTATCACACCAGCCGCCGCCGTGGCAGCCAGATTGGCGCATGGGCATCCAAACAGTCACAACCGCTTGAGAATTATTCCATACTGGAACAGAGAGTAAAGAAAATGGAGGAAGAATTTGCCGATGCACCGGTTCCCCGCCCGCCATTCTGGGGCGGATATCGTGTCATTCCCAACCGCATCGAATTCTGGCAGCATATGGAACACCGTTTACATTACCGCCTGCTTTATAAGCGAATAGAAAATGATGAGAATACGGCGTTATGGGATAGTGAGTTTTTATATCCTTAAATCAGCGTCAGTAACAATGCCTATTTTCTATACAACTTAAGGGACAATAAGCCATTGTATAATCATATTATATCGGGTAAAAGCGTGGGGTATGAAGGATATCAACAAACTTTCGACTTATGAAATCGTCGATACGCATGAGAAAAAGCAGAAGCATACGATTGCGGTGCTGGTGGATAATGAATTTGGTGTACTGGCGCGGGTTATCGGGCTGTTTTCGGCGCGGGGATATAACCTTGAAAGCCTTACCGTAAGCGAGGTTGACCATGAACGCAACCTGTCCCGTATCACCCTGATTACCAACGGTGAACAACATACTATCGAGTTGATTATGGCGCTTCTGGAGAAGATTGTACCGGTATATGAGGTGCGTGACCTGACTGTCGAGAGTCCGCATATCGAGCGGGAGGTCGGGCTTGTCAAGGTGGTAAGTGATGATGAGGACAAGCATTTCGAGGCGATAAAACTGGCGACAAGATTCGGTGCAAGAACCATTGACTCTACGCCGGAATCGTTTATTTTTGAGCTTTCCGATATGCCGGAGAAAGTTGATAAATTTATTGCGTTAATGAAGCCGCTTGGAGTCAGGGAGGTATGCCGCACCGGTGTTACCGCCATCTCCAAGGGCGCGGAGTATATCAAGGTTGGTGGGGAGGGATGATGTGCTGAGAACCTCCTTCGCTTGCGGGGGAGGCAAGAAATCTCGAAATCTTTGATTTCGTAAGATTTCTGGTGGGGGAATACCAACAGCTAACGGCCAAAGGCCAACAGCCACTACCTCACCATTCCCTCCCTGAAAATCTGGCAATCACAGATTGCGCAGATTTTCTGCCCCTCCCGCAAGCGGGAGGGGCAGTGCACGTTATTTTGTAAAGTAAATTCAAAAAGGAACAGAAAATGAAAGTATATTACGATGCAGATGCGGATCTGGAACTGATAAAGTCGAAAAATGTGGTGGTGATTGGCTATGGCAGCCAGGGACATGCACATGCGCTCAATATGAAGGATAGTGGTGTAGCCAATGTTACTATCGGGCTGCGCGCCGGCTCTGCAAGTGCCGAGAAAGCCAGAAATGCGGGTTTTGAGGTGAAAGAGCCTGCCGAAGCGGTGAAGGATGCCGATGTGGTTATGATACTGGCTCCCGATGAGTTTCAGGCAGACTTATATAATAATGAAATTGACGGGAATATAAAGCAGGGTGCGGCTCTTGCCTTTGCGCACGGATTCAATATCCATTTTGAATTTATCAAGCCAAGGGCTGATCTGGATGTATTTATGGTTGCGCCGAAAGGGCCAGGACATACGGTTCGCGGGGAATATGTCAAGGGTGGCGGCGTGCCGTGCCTGGTGGCGGTAGCGCAGAATGCTTCCGGCAGGGCACTGGATGTGGCGCTTTCCTATGCTTCTGCGGTAGGTGGCGGACGCTCCGGTATTATTGAAACCACCTTCAAGGATGAGTGTGAGACTGATTTGTTCGGTGAACAGGCGGTGTTATGTGGTGGGGTGACAGCTTTAATGCAGGCCGGATTCGAAACACTGGTAGATGCAGGTTATCCGCCGGAGATGGCCTATTTCGAATGTTTGCATGAAATGAAACTGATTGTCGATTTGATTTACGAGGGCGGGATGGCCAATATGCGTTATTCTATCTCCAATACCGCAGAATATGGCGACTTCCTGACTGGCCCGAAGATTATCACCGATGAAACCCGCAAGACTATGAAAGAGGTTCTGGCACGGATTCAATCCGGTGAGTTTGCCCGTGAATTTATCGGTGACAGTAAAGATGGAGCACCTAAACTCAAGGCATGGCGTGAGGAATCCGCCAAGCACCAGATCGAGCAGGTAGGTGAAAAGTTGCGCGGCATGATGCCGTGGATTGGCAAGAACAAGCTGGTAGACAAAAAGGTCGCCTGATTTGAAATTTACCGAAAAAAAACTGGTTATCGCAAGTCACAATAAGGGGAAAATTCGGGAGATTTCCGAGTTGCTCAGGCCTTATGACGTGGAAGTTGCAGGCGGGGATGAGTTTGACCTCGACGAGCCGGAAGAAAATGGCAGCAGCTTTCTTGAAAATGCCGGTATAAAATCCCGCTATTTTACTGAAAAAACCGGATTACCTGCGCTGGCAGATGATTCCGGACTATGTGTGAAGATTCTGGATGGTGCGCCCGGAATATATTCCGCCCGCTGGGCTGGGGAGAGCAAGGATTTTTCCGAGGCAATGAAGCGGGTGCAGTTGGCGGTGGAGGAGATGATTGCAGGCAAAAGCGGGGATGCCTTCGAGATGAGTGAGGAGGCCAAAAAGAATGACTATGCGGCGAATTTCACCTGCGCATTATCGCTGACCTGGCCGAATATGCATACCGAACAGTTTGAGGGGCATGTACATGGCCATTTAACCTTCCCGCCAAAGGGAGATAAGGGTTTCGGCTATGACCCGATTTTCATTCCCGAAGGCCATAATATTACTTTCGGTGAAATGCCTCCATCGGAGAAGCATAAAATCAGCCACCGTGCCGATGCGTTTAATAAGCTGATAACTAGCTGTTTTTAGCAGATAAAATAGGAAAGCTACAACGGTTGTCATCCTGAACTTGTTTCAGGATCCATTTCTCCAGGAACCTGATGCTGATGGTAAAGACCTGATGTTATATTTTGAAAACTATACTTGCCACATGCCAGTCACAAGTAATTTGAAAGATAGATGCTGAAACGAGTTCAGCATGACAAATGGAATGTTTTTATGAACAACCCAAAATACATAAAACTCTCTGACCGTGGATTAGTTAAAGTTAGCGGTGAGAATTGTGCGGATTTCCTGCAGGGTATAATCACCAATGATATAAACAAACTTTCCGATAATAATCCAATTATTTATTCGCTAATCCTAACCCCGCAAGGTAAGTTCCTGTTTGATTTTTTTGTTATAAAACAGGGAGAAAACCTTATCCTGGATTGTGCAGCAAGCCGTACCGATGACCTGATAAATCGGCTGGATATGTATAAATTACGGTCGAAAATAGAGATAAAAAACATAAGCGATAAGTATGACATTCTGGCGGTTATTGGTGGCTCGCCTGATAGTATCCCCGAGGCAATGTGCGACCCGCGCCATTCCGATATGCCGCTACGTATGATTGTTGAAGAAGGAAAACTAGCTGACAACCTGCATGAAGTCCCCCTGACAATATACGATAAAACAAGAATATCTCTCTGCATCCCGGAAGGTGAAAAGGATATGATTTCCGAGCAGTCCTTCCCCCTGCAATATAATATGGATGAACTGAATGCCATCAGTTTTGACAAGGGCTGCTATGTCGGGCAGGAGGTTACCGCCCGCTCAAAACACCGTGGAGCTGTCCGCAAAAAAATCTTTCGTGCTCAAACTGTTCAGTCAGACGACAAGTTTCCTTCATCCGGAACCGACATAAAAATTGACGACAAAACCATAGGTAAAACCCGCTCTGGCATTGGATCACAGGGGGTTGTCCTGCTCGAAATTGATGCAATAAGTCAAGCGGAAAATAAAAATTTTTCAATTAGGGCTGGAAACTGTGAATTAAAAATACTATACTAACTGGAGCACAATTTGATGGCAGGGATTAAAAATGGCAACTCCATTATCACAACTGAAAGCTCCCTCGGAACCTGATATACGTGAGTATAACCGCACACACCACCATGACGTGGAAGGGCAAGCCCCTTACGTTATGCTGTGCAACAAGCGGGTTTCAGAAAGGATAAAGTTTTATAAAGGTAAGAGAAATTAATATTCTGTTGGCTGGAGAAGCTTGGCTTACCGCTCATCTTTTGTTTTGTTTGCGTATAATTCATTAAGTATATAAGCCTTCCTATGAACGCAAACCGTAACAATCTGAACAACAAGTGCAATTTAGCAAACACAAAAGCAGGGTTTACCCTGCTTGAGATGAGTATAGTGTTCATTATATTGGGATTATTGGTAGTAACCGTAATTGCAGGACAGAAAATCATTCGTAACACCCGTCTCGTATCAGTTGTAAGTGATATAGAAAATCTCAGGATTGCTATTTATAATTTTGAAGCAAAATATAACTCACTACCAGGCGATATGGTAGATGCTACAAGCTATTGGGGAAGCACTGCCAACGGTAATGGCGATGGATTGGTTGGCACGGGCGGAGAAGATCTACGCCTATGGCAGCATCTATCACTGGATGGGCAGTTGGAAGAGTCTTATTCTGGTAGTGGTACTTTTTCTGTCGGGGAAAATCTTCCCATTTCTACACTGGATCCTAACGCTGGTTACCGTTTTATAGACGGCACTATAGGAGCCGGATATGGCAAAAATGGTAACCGTGTGGAATTTGCAGCTTCCAATGCTGCCGGCACAGCGTTTACCAATCCAATATTGAAAGCAGAGGATGCAGCTGCAATCGATAAAAAAGCCGATGACGGCCTGGCGGCAACCGGCAATGTAGTTGCGGAGCAAGGAACAGGCGCTACTGCCGGAGATTGTATAACGTCAAGCGCATATAAATTATCCGGTACAGAGAAATCCTGTGTTATGGCCTTCTGGCTTGAGTAACACCTACGTTTATCCTACCTATAAACTGTTGTTTTCATGATACATTGCTATGTGAAAACAAAAATTTTCTCATAAAGTTTTTGTAGAAAAGTCTCTCGCTAGCGTATAAGTTGCCATGTCATGCACTTAATCAACTGAACTGCAGGCAAAATCAGGGCGGGATATTATGAACAATGAATGTCACATTTTTTCTGCGATGTTTGTGGAAAACAATAGCAGTTCTAAGGTAGAAATCCGTGGCATACTGACTTCAGATGAATTTAGGATGAAGGAAAAGCGAGATTTTTTCTTTGTTGATTCAGAGAAGAATGCGATAAGGGCATATCGTGAGTTGTATTACCGTAATCAGGCGCCGGATCTGGTATTTCTGGCGACTGGACGAGAAGAACTGGATTCATACCGTGTACTGGACAGGATACATGACATCAATCCATATGTCTTTGCTGTCATTATTTCCGAAGAAGCTACACAAGAAAATATATTGGAGTCACGTATAGCGGGCGCTAACGGTTTTATTGTCCGACCAGTCACCGCTGATATTATCAACCAGTATATCCAGCGTTATTTTGAGAAGAAAATTGAGCGCGCCGCCCGGAAGTTCAAAGCAGAAAAATCTATGTAAAAATTACCCTCTTGATATTAGAAGTACTTGGCGATATCTTGTTCCTCGGTTATTTCAACAGTGGAGAGGAAAATGCCAGTAGCACTTCCGGATTTACCCTATGCACAGGATGCGCTTGAACCGCATATTTCATCCAACACTTTAAGCTTCCACTATGGTAAGCACCACAATGCCTATGTGACCAACCTGAACAATCTGATAGAGGGGTCTGACCTGGCAGATAAATCCCTAGAGGATATTATACGGGAAACTGCCGGTGATGCGAGTAAAGCGGGGATTTTTAATAATGCTGCACAGGTGTGGAATCATACATTTTACTGGAATTCTATGAACCCTGGAGGCGGTGGTGAGCCTTCCGGCGCGTTGCTGGACAAGATAACTGAGGATTTCGGTAGCGTGGAGCAGTTCAGGGATGAGTTTAAGACTGCCGGTGCAACACAATTTGGTAGTGGTTGGGCATGGCTAGTTATTGGTGCGGATGGAAAGTTACAGGTCACCAAAACTGCCAATGCAGATACACCTCTGGTGCATGGCCAAATACCCCTGCTTACAATGGATGTGTGGGAGCATGCCTATTACCTAGACTATCAGAATGCTCGTCCCAACTATATCGAAACCTTCCTTAACAACCTTATAAACTGGGACTTCGCCACATCAAATATGGGGTAGCTTGAAATAGTTTTTATATTGCTTCAATGACAACATGAGGCGGAGTGTTTTTTCAGCCGCCAGTAGTTGTATGGCAGGGGGGCAAGGAAACCGGCCAGAAGCATTGGGACAACTGTCTTCCAGTTTATAATCGCCCCGCCGGTCATAAGATAGTCGGTAATATTCATCGCAATTTCCATTGCTATCATTGATATAAGGCTCATTCCCAGCGCAGTGGCGAGGCTTTTACGCAGAGTCCATTTCTCCCTGAATTTCAGTATGACAGTTTCCAGAATAATGCTTGTGAGCAATCCTGCGATTATCGCTAGTGTCATAACCAGCATGACATTTGCCGACGGGTAGTAATGCTGGAACAGCAATATAGTCCCAAAATCGCCAATAGAGCATCCCGCCAGGCACCACATGGTATTATAAGCCGCTTTTCCCCATGCTGTTTTATCTAGCCAGAACATAATGATACAAAGTATAATCCATAAATTATGGATATTGAATGGAAAGTTAGTGATTTGGTGGAATATCCGGATGCGCTGCGTTTTATGAAAGAACGGGTAGCAGGGATTATTGCAGGCAAACAGCAGGAGACGATATGGCTACTGGAGCATCCGCCGCTTTATACTGCCGGTAGTTCGGCGCATAGTGGTGATTTGCTGGAGCCGGACAGGTTTCCGGTATATCAGGCGGGGCGGGGCGGGGAGTATACCTATCACGGGCCCGGACAAAGGATAGCGTATGTTATGCTGAATCTGAAGAAGCGCTATAATCAACCTGATATAAAGCAGTTTGTTTATGATTTGGAAGAATGGATTATCCGTACCCTTGCAGCATTCGGGGTCAAGGGCGAGAGGCGTAATGGGCGGGTTGGTATATGGGTAGTAAATGGCGATAACGAGCAGAAAATAGCCGCAATCGGTATAAGGCTACGCAAATGGGTATCCTATCACGGTATTGCAATAAACCTTTCCCCCGATTTATCGCATTTCACTGGCATAGTCCCCTGTGGCATCAGGGAACATGGCGTTACTTCATTAAAAGCACTTGGAGTTGATGTAACTATGGATCAACTGGATGATGTGTTGAGGAGAGAGTTTATAAGGATTTGGGAAGAATGAGAGTCGTAACATAAACATCTGATGTTAAACAATAGAGTTCAAAATTCTGTATTTTTTAAAGGTATTCTAGGGTTGAGGAGTCCAGAAGAAAAGAAAATTCAAAAAAATCAAATTTGCCCCCCCTCATAACATACTGATAAACAGAGATTATTTACCCCCCTCCCTAAAAATTTTCACTTTTTCTGAAAAAATTTGCCTTACTGTCATAATTCTGTCATATTTCTTTGGTATAGTGATATTCTTAAGTGAATTAGTTATTACTTCTCTATAATTAAGAAGTGTTTGGTTGCTACTAACCGAGGTATAAACATGGATCTACAAAACAAAGTAAAAGTAAATTTTGCGAAAATTGGTAAGATTGCTACTGCTGTATCAATTCCTGCACTTACTATATCTGCACCTGTGGCAGCACAAGCTACATCAGGAGATGATGATAAAAATTTTGATGCATATGACAAAAATCCTTTAGCAGAGCTGGATACACAAAAAACTGCTGAGTGGTTAAGAGATACTGTAGAGGGGCAAAATATAAAATCTCCTCAAGCACTAGATTCACTGTTGAACGAGAAATTATCAGAATTGGAAGGAGTACTTGACCAATACTATGAGCGTCCAGACTTGGAAATAAAAAAAATCCAAGCCAGTATCATAGAGCCTGCAAAAGACTATGCTTCAAACGCACAAAATTCAGACGAATATATAAAGCTATTTGTTGAGTCCATAAGCAATCACATAGAAGAAGAGACTACTAAACAACACCTAAAAGATGAATTTGGTTTAGATAACATTCAGCTAATGCCTAAAGCACATGGCCAAGAACCTATAGATTCAATCAGCATTGAAATAAGTGTGAACGAAGAAGGAGAAGTTGAGGTGACTAACACATCAAGAGGAGAAATTGGTGATATTGAGGTGGTAAATATAGATTCCGACACTCTTCTACCAGTAGATATTAGTTTCTTCCCACCAGAAATGAAGAAGGCTATGGCTGCTCTTAACCATCTATACAATAACAATGTAGATATAATGCAGGAAAAAGGGGATATAGGTGCGGCATTTGGTTGTGAGAGTTGTTTGGGTTTTGATAACGATGGCATATTACATATATTTCCAGATGGTGTTATAGAACGTGCACCTGAATATATAAAAGAGTATGGAGTAGAAGTGACAAATCCACTAATGGCAAAGTATGCCGTCTATAATGATATAGAAAGTGACAGAAAAGGCTTTCAAGAAATACTGGATAATGAGAAGAGAGAAGCCAAGACACCTTCAATAGATGTACATATCGGTGATGAAACTGTTGCAATTCCTGTTGGATATGCTATAATAACTCAGTACTACCCTGAACATGTACGTGAAGCCCTAACTGTTCTGAACGATTTACTGGATAGGCATGCCGAAATAAAAGTCTATACTGATGGTACAGTTGACGTGCAACTTGATGAAGAAAGCAAACAACTCAAAGAATGTGACTGCATTGATTTGAGCAAACCGGTAATAGTAAACGCAAAGAAGCTTTTAGAATATACCCCCGAATATTTAGAGAACAATCCGGGACTAGTAGTAGAGGATGTCCTAACACAGAAAAATCGAGGAGCTCAACACCTAATGGAGTTGGGAAAACAGGATATTATTCAACAGCTTTATCCAGACAGAGGTATGCCTGTTTATCAACCTCTAGAAATTGATAGAGATGATTACTCGGAACAAACTATAAAAGCCCTTGCCGTTTATAATCATATCTATAAACAATCAGCAGAGGCTTTAATTTCTGGCAACCCAATAGCAATCCAGAATACCCAAGGTTTTGAAGCATCACATGGCTTTATTAGGGAAGAAGGAAAGGGTTTAGGCTTAGATACAGAATTATTTCTGAGTAAAGTTGATAAATACCCATCTAGCTATCCTCAATTCAATATTGAAGATGCTTTACATCCTAGTTTATACCCCAATCCAACAGGGGGAAGTACTCTGGTAAAGATGCAGCCTGGTGATATGAAGGCAATAGCTGATATATTGGAAAGAGAAATAACAGGGCAAGAACCTGCATTGCGCGACTTAGACAAAAATACAAAAGCTTTTAATGAAGAGCTGAAAGAAAAAATTGGTGTTGATGGCGGAACATTGGGAGCATTATTAACGGCTGCCGGAGCTGCTGCATTCTTTGTTATCAGGCATCTAAAGGGACAATCTGAGCAAAAATCCTTGAGATAGTAATGTCACTCTCCGAGAAAATTCTTAAAGAAAAAATAAATAAGGATACCGCTGTTCTCACATTACTGGATATTGAAGATATAAATGGTGAGAAAGGTTACGCTTATTTTGCTGTCTTATTGGAAAAATTCCAAGAATTTAAACAAGCTTACACGTCCGGTATTATAAACCTAGACAAATATGGCATGATACTTGATTCTGGCTCAGGACAGCCTACAAAAGAAATTAAAAATAAGATAGAAAAGAAATACGGGTTTAATCACAAAGAAGCTTTACCTATCCAGACTGCATAATTTTCTAATTATCCACTCCTTGATTTTACCACCATTGTCTGTAGGTACTAGCCTCACCTTCCTTCCCCAGCTCCTTCATTCCGACGGCGAGGCGCTTTTCATTGCCGGTCATGAAATTTGCGTCCTTGATGCGCTTCCAGACTGCCTCCCGGCGGGGGGCAAGTGCGCTGATACTGTCAATATCGTAATCCAGCCGCAGATTACCGGCAAATTGCGGTAGCAGCCAGTTATTTAGCGAACCGGCCAGATTATCCAGCAATGGCAGGATAGTCTGCTCCCATAATGCCAGCCTGGCTTCCACCAGGTTGCTGTAAGTATTATCACCCGGAATCCCCAGTAATTGCGGAGGGCAACCGAATGCCAGAGCAATATCCCGTGCCGAACTGTTTTTCGATTCGATAAAATCCATATCCTTGGGCGAAAGGCTCATCTCCTTCCAGTCCAGCCCGCCTTCCAGAAGCAGCGGCCTACCTGCATTTGCCGCCCCCGAATATTGCTCGTCAACCTGCCTGCGCACCCGGTCAAACTGTTCATCGCTAAGCACACCGCCACTGCCATCATCCGCCATCTTCACCACCAGCGCACCGCTCGGCCTCGCACCATTCTGCAATAGCGACTGGTTCCACTGCGCTGCATTATTATGCTGGTCGATGCTGAAAGCCGCTGCCTCTATCGGAGACAGCCCATACCAGTCATCAAGCGGATGAAAATTCTTCAGATGCAGAACCGGCGATTTGCCATTCAGCCGGTTAACCATAAACCGGCGGGTTTTCTTGCCTACCGTATATTCATAACCGGCCGGCAGCGCATCCCTGCCGGCGATTACCTGCACCCGGTCTGGACGCAGGGTAAACAGCTCATGCGGCGGCTGGTCCTCGGGTGCAATCGCCAGAATATAGGCATTCCCACTAATCATGCGGTAGGAGATAATGCTTTCGATAAAATCCTTGCCGTTGCAGCATGGATTGGGACGCGCCAGCAAATCCAGCACCGGGTGGGATTGCAGCCTCCCCTGCCCCGCCTCGGACAACAGCCATGGCACACTTGCCGCCGCCTGTGAAATAAGGTTAATACAGCGATATGCAACAATATTCTTGGTATAGGCCTCATCGGAGAAACGCTCGTAATTGCGCGGAGTCCATACCGGCTTACCGGGCTGCTGGAAATATGCACGGAAAGAGCTTTGCGGAAAGTTGTCGATATACCAGTTTTTCTTCTCCTGCTCTTTCCCGCGCGTAAGGCCGATTTTCGCAAGCAGGGATTTTTTCTGTGGTTTTTTACGAGTATTCATATGTCATGGAGTGATTGGGGTTTAAGGCACTAGCGCCAAGTCACTCCATTAATACATGCGCAATTATACGGCCGGAAGGGTGTTTATTTGTAACACCATATAACGCTTGACGTTATATAACACCATATGTTATACTTTCCTTATGATTAAAGATTTTCTCTGTGCGGAAACAGAACTAATTTTCAAGGGCAACCGTTCCAGAAAACTCCCTCCGGAAATCCAGAATACCGCACGCAGAAAATTACGTTATATTGACAATGCCGAAACGCTTGATGATTTGCGGATTCCACCGGCTAATCGCCTGGAAGCTTTGAAAGGTAACCGTAAAGGCCAGCATAGTATAAGGATAAATAATCAGTGGCGTATATGCTTTATTTTCAAGCAAGGTAATGCTTATGACGTTGAAATTGTTAATTACCATTAGGAAAAGACTATGACTGACAAATTACCAAATATACATCCCGGGGAAATTTTGCTACTGGATTTTCTTGAACCTATGGGGATTAGCCAGAATAAAATCGCTCGGGATATTGATGTACCACCCCGTCGTATTAACGAAATCGTGCTTGGGAAGCGCTCAATATCTCCCGATACGGCAATCCGGTTGTCACGCTATTTCGGGACGTCTGCGCAATTATGGCTTAATTTGCAATCGTCATATGATCTGGAGGAGGTTGAGCGAGCTAACAAGCGGAAATATAACAGGATTCCTTCTGTATATACGGAAACACGGCCAAGTTGCTAGAGGGTTTCTTAAGTGAACTTCCGGCGGAGTTTTTCGGCGGTGGTTGGGGAGACGAAGTGGGCGATGTCACCGCCGAGGCGGGCAACTTCCTTCACCAGGCTGGATGCAATGAAGTGGGTATTTTCCGATGCCGGGATGAATATGGTTTGCAGCGCCGGCTCAAGGCGGCTGTTCATTGAGGCCAGCTGGAATTCATATTCAAAGTCGGAGACAGCACGCAGGCCACGGATAATAATCACCGCATTATTTTTCGCAGCAAAATCAACCAGCAATCCCTGAAACGGCCTTACCTCCACATTATCCAGCCCTTCTGCAGCAATATCGGCCTGCACCATCCCTACCCGTTCTTCCAGATTAAATACAGGAGTTTTTGGCGTGTTGTCGGCGATTGCGATTATCAGATGGTCTGTAATCAAAGCAGCGCGGCGGATTACATCTATATGCCCATTGGTAATCGGGTCAAAAGTCCCTGGATATATGGCAATTCGGTTGGATTTTGTGGACATTTATTTTTGAGACTCTAGGTAGCAACGTGACCACCGCTCCCCCCTTGTGGGGGAGCAGATGAGACAAGGGCTTTAGCCCGCAGTCGAATCGAGGGGGGTGGAAAGAAATTAGGAATACAGGAGGCTAAGAATACAAGAAACTTCCTGTATTCCTGCTTTCTTATTTTCCTAAACTCCTCTCACCCCCCACCAATCGCCTGCGCCCCTAAGGGGGCTTGGCTCTTGTACTCCCCCACAAGGGGGGAGTGGTTATTCATCATCATCTTCAGTGGATTCTTCCTCCTTACCGGCCTCGATGCGGGCGGCGGAGACGACTTTCTCGCCCTTATCTATACGGAAGAGAGTCACACCCTGCGTACTGCGGCCGGCGATGCGTATGTCACGCACCGGACAGCGTATCAGTTTGCCCTTATCGGTTATCAGCATTATATCGTCGCCCTCCTCAACCGGAAAACTGGCGGCTACATTACCATTGCGCTCACCGGTAACGATATTTACTATCCCCTTGCCGCCACGGTTGGTCGCCCGGTATTCATAAGCTGAACTGCGCTTGCCATAACCGTTTTCGGTGACGGTGAGGATAAATTGCTCACCCTGCGCCCACTTACAGATAGTATTCTCCGGCAACCCGCCAGTTTCCACATCACCCAATAATGGCGCAATATCCGCCTCTTCTTCCGCCGCGCCAATTTCAATTCGCTTCTCGGATGGAATCTTTAAATAGGCCGCACGGGTTTCAACATCGGAATCAGCCCCATCGAGGATAGTCATTGAAATCACATGGTCACCGCTAGCCAGGTTTACCCCACGCACACCGGTTGAATTGCGCCCCTTGAACACCCGTACCGCACTCACCGGACAGCGCATCGCCTTACCCTGATTGGTCGCCAGCAGCAAATGCTGTGATTCATCGCATACGCTCACCCCGACCAGACTGTCACCATCATCCAGCTTCATCGCAATCTTGCCGTTAGCACGCACATTCTGGAAATCGGCCAGCGAGTTACGGCGGATATTACCCGCCCTGGTCGCAAACATAATATTGAGTTTCTCCCATGAATCCTCATCTTCCGGCAGTGGCATAACCACATTTATCGTTTCATTCTCCTCCAGAGGGAAGATATTGCGCAGCGAACGCCCTTTTGACTGCGGATTGCCCATCGGCAGCTTATACACTTTCAGCTTATAAGCCTTGCCCGCCGTGGAGAAGAATAGCATCGGCGTATGGGTGTTGGAGATGAAAACCTGGGAAGTTACATCCTCATCGCGGGTGGACATCCCCGCACGCCCCTTGCCTCCGCGGCGTTGCGCCCGATAGGTAGAAAGCGGTACCCGTTTGATATAGCCACCGATTGTCACCGTCACCACCATATCCTCTTTCTGAATCAGATCCTCAATATCCTCCTCAAATTCGGAGGCCTCTATGGAAGTCAGGCGCGGTGTGGCAAATTCTTCCTTTACTTTCAATAACTCATCACGCAATAGTGAAAGTAACAGTTCACGTGAACCCAGTAACTCAAGGTAGTGTTTAATTTCTCCCGCCAACTCATTTAATTCACTGGTTATTTTCTCCTGCTCAAGACCGGTAAGCCGCGACAGGCGCATCTCCAGAATCGCCCTGGCCTGCGCATCGGTAAATTTACACCTGCCGTCAACAACCTTGACGTTATTATCCTCAACCAGCTCAATCAGCGGGATAACATCAGCCGCCGACCAGTCGCGCTTCATCAGCTCGGCTTTCGCCACAACAGGGTCAGGAGCCGCACGAATCAGCGCAATCACCTCATCAATATTGGCCACCGCCATCGACAGTCCGATTAGAATATGCGCACGGTCACGCGCCTTGCCCAGCAGGTAATTGGTGCGGCGGGTAATAACCTCCTCACGGAATTCGAGGAAGGATTCCAGCACCTCCTTGAGATTCATCCGGCGCGGGCGGCCATGGTCAAGCGCCAGCATATTCACCGGAAAACTGGTTTGCAGCGGGGTATATTTGTAAAGCTGGCTCAACACCACCGATGGCATGGCACCACGCTGTAATTCAATAACCACGCGGATTCCGGACTTATCCGACTCGTCGCGCATCTCGCTGATACCCTCGATTTTCTTCTCACGTACCAGAAAACCGATTTTCTCCACCATCAGCGCCTTGTTCACCTGATACGGCACTTCGGTAATAACGATTCGCTCGCGTCCACCCTGTATTTCTTCAAGATTAGTCTTTCCACGCACCACAACCGAACCGCGTCCACTGGAAAGCGCTGCATGTGCACCCGAGCGGCCAAGTATAATCCCGCCGGTCGGAAAGTCAGGAGCAGGAACGATTTCCACCAGTTCATCAATACCCGCATTGGGATTATCCAGCAGCAGGCAACAGGCATCTATAAGCTCTCCAAGATTATGCGGAGGGATATTGGTGGCCATACCAACCGCAATCCCGCCGGAACCATTGACCAGCAGGTTAGGATATTGCGCAGGCAAAACGGTCGGCTCCTTCTCGGAACCATCGTAATTCGGGCGAAAATCCACCGTATCCTTGTCCAGATCCTCAACCAGAGCATGTGCCGCCCTGAACATACGGGACTCGGTGTAGCGCATCGCGGCAGGCGGGTCGTCATCAATCGAGCCGAAATTACCCTGCCCGTCTATCAGCATCAGCCGTAGCGAAAAATCCTGTGCCATTCGCACCAGCGCATCATAAATCGCGCTGTCACCATGCGGATGATACTTACCCATAACATCACCAACAATCCGTGCCGACTTTTTATATGCACGGTTATGGTGGCAGCCCATCTCGTCCATCGTGTAGATAATCCGGCGATGCACAGGCTTCAGACCGTCACGGACATCAGGTATCGCGCGGCTTACAATCACACTCATCGCATAATCGAGATAGGAACTCTGCATCTCCTTCTCAATCGGAATCGGTATTATTTCTGCGGTGTTGGTTGTCATACTAGATATCAAAGATCAAATATCAGAAATCAGATTTGTACCGTTAATTACTGGAACAAAACTATTCATCTTTCTCATTTTTTTTATCCCGCCCCTTCTCCGGAGAAGAGGGTTTCTCTTTAACAGGATACTGATCCTGCTTTTCCTCTACTTTGTTTTCGGGCACCTCTTGCTCTTTGGTTGCTTCATCACTCTTACCTTTTGTTTTACCTTTTACTTTATCCTCCTCCTTTGTTTTATCTTCTTCTTTCTTATCTTTTTCCTTTAAATCAATTCCCAAATGCTCTCTCAACATCTTGTTCTGTTCGGTTGTCGCCTTCACAAAACGTAAAAACAGCATATTCATCTTCTTTATTTCTTTATCCAGACTGGCAGTACTCTCCTGGTTTTCCTTCAAAATCTCCAGAATTTCCTTAACCTGGTCACCGTCGCCTGCCTGGCTTTTCTCCAGAATTTCAAGGATTTTCTCCTGTATCTCAATAAGCTTGTCAGTGTTGATCTTTGTCATCTGTGTGGCAGAAAGTTTTTCCTCACCATCACCAAAAAAATTCTTGTTGCTTCTGGCTGCAACAGCAGTATCCGCTGCAACTACTCCCAGCAAAACAACCAGTAAAATCAGTACCCTGTGCATACCTGTACTCCTGTTATATCTGGCCTAGACTCGCGACAGCAAACCATTGCTAATCCAGCGGCTAAACCAGTTTTGCAGATTATTGGAAATTTCATCAATATTCAAGCTATCATTGTCATTATCGCCATCTATTTGTTCCAACAACTGTTCAAAAGCCTCCCCCAGTGTGATTTTCTGCGATAATTTGTTTAGCAATTCATATTCTTCACGCGCCAACTCCATACGCCAGATTTTATCCTCATGGCGGTACGCAGCCAGATATGTGGATTCTGGCTCCGGTGATGACGGGTTTTCTTCATCAAGGACAGCCTGGTAATATTTGTTAACCGGATATGAGAAACGGTAGAGTTTCAGCGCATCACGAGGCGCCAGCGTCATATTCAGCAATTGTTCCGGAGTTGCATCCTCTACATTTTCCGACTTTAGAGGAGCAGTTTCCTTCATATCAAAAATCTGCGACAGGCCTACCTCCAGCTCGGCAATTTCATGCGCCAGAATATTATCAGAATTTACTTTAATATATTGCGATAATTTACTGATATACCTAGCAACATTAAAGTTAGTTGATGGAGTGGACTCAATATATCCGTTTAATATTTCGCTGATTTTCTCATCGCCCAGATAGTGGGACAGGACCGGCAAGTCCTCCAGCAGAATATCATATAAACGGTAGCGGTAGCCGTTTATATAGACATATAGCTGGTCCTGCGGGGCAAATTCCGGTTTGGGCTTTATCCATTTGTCAGGCTGCGCCTGCTCAATATCAGCAGACAAAATTGCATCCTGCATACCGGATTGCAGGCTGGATAATTTCATCTCACCTTGCGCAGCAGAGGCAGTGGAATTATTATTGAACTCAGGCAGGTTATTTGGAATATCTAAACTATCGACAAAAGCCCTTGCCTTATCCACCTCCGCTTTTACCACCTCAAATTCAGGGATATTATCATCCCACTCAACCATCGTACTAACCGCACCGGTTTTCGAGATAATATAATGATATAGCTGCCATACCTCATCTATAATATGATTATCGTGGGTGTCGATTATGTGAGTGCCACGATTGTCGTGGCCGGCAAGGTGAATCTGCACCACCCTGTCCATCGGAATATTATCGATATATTCCTTGGGGTCGAGGCGGTGGTTATAGCAGCTCACATAAATATTATTCGCATCCAGCAATAGCGCACAATCAGCCTCCTCCGCCATCCTTGCAATAAATTCGGACTCGGACATTTGCGATGCGTTGAACTCAAGATATGTAGAGGGGTTTTCGAGCAGAAGCGGGCGTTCGAGATAATCCTGAACCTCCCGGATACGCTGCACAATATGACGCAGTGCCTCTTCGGTATAAGGCATCGGAAGCAGGTCGTGGGTGTGGGTATGTGCAATACCCGTCCAGCACAGATGATCAGAAATCCAGGGCGGATTCAGCCAGCCAGCCAGTTTTTTCAGTTTTTTGAGATATTCCTTGTCAAGCGGGTCGGAGCTACCTATCGACATGGACACCCCATGCATAACAACAGGGTAACGCTCTCTTATCTGCTTAAGGATACGCACCGGCCTGCCGCCGGTATCCATAAAATTCTCGGAAATAACCTCAAACCAGCCGACTTCCGGCCAGTTTTCAAGGACATAGGGATAGTGGACAGTACGCAGCCCCATCCCGTATCCCAGATTCGGTAAATTAAAGCGATTCATTACTAAGACCTTGCCATCTCGCAATATTCCGTAAGCAATGTCATCCCAGAAGCTATATTTTCTCTGCATCTTCGATGCAGTTAGAAAATAAGCTATGTGGGATCCAGAAGGAGGTTGAAGGCTTTAGGTGACAGGAGGTGGTAACTTCCATCAATTTTCCAGCTGGATTCCACATCGCAAGACTTCTATACAAAAGCCTAAAGGCTTTCTACTCGTCTAACGTCTGGAATGACATAGAACAGTCTTCGCTCAAACAGCAAGCTTGAAGCTACTAGCTGCCCTTGCAGGTATTGCCACCCTTGCATGAGGCAGAGCCTTTGCATGATGCCGCACTCTTACATGAGGCAGAGCCTTTACATGATGAGCTGGTCTTGCAGGAACCGCTTGCCTTGCATGAGCTTTTGCCGGCACAACTGCTTGCGTCCTTGACAGTCACAGGCTCACCGCTACTTACACTGCTTCCACTTGTTGAGTGATGTGACTTACAAGCCGTCAGTCCGCCGGTTGCAAGTAATCCGGCCAGGGCCGCAGTTGCCATTTTCTTTGATACAGATTTTTTATTCATTTGTGTCTCCTTTGAGTGAATATATTTACCGGTACGGCACAAAACATACCGAACCAAATTGAGGCTGTAATCTAATCATAAAATTTGTTTATGTGAAGCAGTTTTTTTGCAAAACAGTATTTTTATTGCAACATAAACGGATTTTTTGCTACCACTTCAGCAGTTTACTACCGATAAACGCTCCAACCGTCGCAATAACCAGGGTCGGCAGGAGATGCCATACCACCAGATGCGCAATATCGTCATTCGGACAAATCAGCCGCAGGCACATATAACAAAACGCCCCGACCGATAGAACCGCCATGAATGCAAGCATCTTATTATGCGTAGTCGCCGCTTTCCTGAGCAGCACAAATAGTGCAATCGCAGGAATTACTGCAATGACGACTATATCGGAACTACAGGCAAATCCGCCGTCACCGGTAAAATCATGGGTAGGCCGTACCAGAAATTGGTATGCAATCAGGAAAGACATCATCGCAAGCGGGAAAAACGGTAGCCAGATCAGCCATTTTTTCTGGCCGATATCCGGCAGTGACAACCAGTTTGCCGCAATAGCTGCCATAATCCCGACAAAGACGGATAGCGCAATCTCCACGATATAAAGCGGTGACTCCATCATATGCGGCAAATCATCCCGCAGACCGATAAGCAGAGATATAGCACCTGCCGAAACCACTACAATTGCCAGCAGGATCAGGCTGCGTTTGAGCGGACAGCAGCATTCAACCCGCCTGCAATCACCGGATAATTCCTCGATTAAATGTTCGGTTTTTTGTGTCACTCTTGATTTTTATTCTTCAGTTAACATTCCTGTCACTCCAGATGGTATGCTTTCTCCAAATCTGTGATTTGGCTATAGGGTACTATTCTCTGGGCTACGTGCCTCCACCTCCCCCGCTTGCGGGGGAGGTAAGAAATCCCGAAATCTTTGATTTCGTAAGATTTCTGGTGGGGGAATACCAACAGCTAACGGCCAAAGGCCAACAGCCACCACCTCACCATTCCCTCCCCGAAAATCTGGCAATCATAGATTGCTCAGATTTTCTCCCCTCCCGCAAGCGGGAGGGGCTGGCACGTCATATTAGCAACACTCACTCCAGCTTTTCCTTTAATTTCTTATAAGCCCTGTGGGCGGCTACCTTCACCGCCGAAACACTCATTCCGACTTCCTCCGCCACCTCCCTGGCAGAATAGCCTTCAACTTTCATCATATATACAATTTTCCGTTGTTTTTCAGGTAGTAAATTCAGTGTATCCCTTAATAATTCGCTGTCATAGGCGGGTTCGGTTACATCCTGCGACAGCCTGTGCTCTATATCAGCAAAATCCACCGATTCCCTGGCATTCACCCGATAATGCCGGCGCAGATAGTCATTAAAACGGTAGGTGGCAATAGCGAAAATCCATGGTTTCAGCGGACGCTTGCCGTCATATGTATGGCGCGCCTTATGTATCGAAAGCAGGATTTCCTGGATAATATCCTCCAGATCCTCATCAATATTAACCTTGCGGCGCAGATAGTTACGGGAAATACGGGCAGCCTCCTCCAGCACCGCTCCATATGCCTGCCGGTCACCCTCCTGCGCCCGCACCATCTGCTCTTCAAGGGAAATATCGTTCATTGCCTGCTCATAATTCACGCAAACAGTTTCATAACCGTTTTTACAGGTAAAAACAATCGGTTCGGTGTATCGGGCAGGTCAATAAAACCAAAATTCCTGTAAAAGCCGCACGCATTATCATCCTTGGCCTCAACCGCAATACAGAAAGCCGCCACCTCACTTGCAACACTGCGCCGCAAAGCATCCATCAGCAAAAGCTTTCCTACTCCCTTGCCCCTATGCTGTTTATCGACAGCAAGCCGCCCGATCAGCGCTGCCGGAGTCACAGGGTATCTTGGTAATTTTCCGGCAATTTCCTCGGGAAATTCGGTAGTAATAATACTGCTCATGGAGATGGTATAAAAGCCGGCAATGCTGTTATCCTGCGGGTTAACCGCTACGAAAGGGGCGGCAATATGCTTTCTGGCATCCTGGGTGATACGGGTGTGAAAATAGCGGTCAAGCTCCTCAACTCCGCAGTCAAACGGCCTGCGATTATGATGTTTTGCCAGAGCCTCGATTCTATATATGAATTTACTCAAGGCTCAAATCCCTGTACCATTTGGCCGCTTCTTTTAGTTTTTCATTCGGCGGCGGCGGATTCATCATGGCCTCAACAAAAACCTTGCTATCCTTTGCTGCAAGCTCAATAATTTCATGGTTACGTATGATTTTTTCGGCAGCATTCTGCAGGTTTATCAGCATAAAATCGGTAAGCGACTGCCCGCTGATATCGGCAGCCTTTTTGATAAGATTCTTTTTTTCAGCAGAAACCCTGGCTTGCAGCACTTCCTTTTTCGGCGCAGGCTCCATTGATTCAGTAGTAGTCATAATGCCTCCTTATAACTGTATTGTACTGCACAATGCAGTACAATACAAGCGGTAATTTCAATCATTCTGTACAGTGCGGCTCAGGGTGAGGACATAAACCTTTGATGCCTTGGCTTTTTTCAGCACCCTGCTGCATTCCTCGATAGTGGCGCCGGTAGTCATCACATCATCGACCAGCATGATATTCTTTCCGGCCAGCAGGTCTTTTTCAGCAACCCGTTTATTCAGCGTAAAGGCACCACGGACATTTTTCAGCCGTTCCTTCTGCGACAGTGCGGCTTGCGGGATATTATTCTTCACCCGCAGCAGTAAATCCGGCATCACCCTGATACCGCTAATCCGCCCGATATTATTGGCCAGCAATGCCGCCTGATTATAGTGACGAGTCAGCAGGCGCATCCTGTGCAGAGGAACCGGCGTTATAATATCGCTATCGGCGAGCATACTGCGGCCTGCCCGTTCCATCCAGCCGGCAAATGTCATCGCCGCACCGATTTTGTCGGAATATTTGAACCTGGTGACAAGTTTGCGGCTGTCACGATTATAGCGGAATACACTGACCGCCCTGGTATATTTCGGCTCTTTTGCAGCGCAGGCAGCGCATATCGCTCCTTCCCCCATATCATATTCAAACGGGAAGCTGCATATCGAACAGCAGGGATTGCCGATAAACTCGATATTATTCCAGCATTCCATACATAGCGTATTGACATCCTCGACAAACGCCCCGCAATTCAGACACCGCGCCGGCATCAGTATATTGAGCAGATGTTTTCCGGTAGTTTTGAGCATGGTTTTTGGCTGGCAATTATAAAGTGACGTACCCTACCCCTCCCGCTTGCGGGAGGGGCAAGAAATCTGAGCAATCTATAATTGCCAGATTTCTGGGGAGGGAATTGTACAGAATCAAGAATCAGGAATCTAGAAAAAGTATAACTAAAACTTCTAGACTCCAGATTCCAGTTTCTAGATTCTATCTATTCCCCCACCAGAAATTTAGCTTTGTCATGCTGAACTTGTTTCAGCATCCATTTCTCAGAATTCTGATGATTGGCAGGTTATGATAATTGTTTTCAAAATGTAAAGCTTGGTTATCCACCGTTAGTATTCCGTCATAGGAAAAATGGATCCCGAAACAGCAAAAGTACGGCTTTTGCCGGGATGACAAACAGAATTGAATCTCATACCTCCCCCACCAGAAATCTTACGGTGTCATCCTGCTGCGAAGCGAGCAGGATCCAGATAAATACCCTCACGTCTTCCTGGATCCTGCGCTCACAGTTTTTGCTTATCCTCACTTCGTTCAGGCAAAAACCGTGCCGCAGGATGACATTGGGGGTGGTTTTGGGGATTTGGGGAGATGTTTGGATAAAAAAGGAAAAAATGTTGAAATTTTTTGTAAAATTATGTGGTTGATATATAAGGGTTATTTGCGGGGGAGGGAAATTTTTTGAAAAAAATGCAATTTTTTTCAAAAACCTTAACACAACTGTAACATTTCTCTGGTATAGTGTTTGGCATGACATAATTAAAGTCATGAGGACAATAACAGAGAGGTAACACTATGGCACATACTCAAAAAGATATAAAGACTCAAGAACAAGAATTATTAAAAGCAGGAAATATTATAGACACCCTACTAAATGAAGTGAGAGTTGCAGCGATTCAAGCAGGAGATGAAAAAGTTCATGCTGGCCCTCATCACGGCAAGAATAAATATTCATACGGCACTGAACAAATAAGAGAGGGTCTTGAAGCTGTAAAAAAACAGTACACTAAGGTTACACTTAGAGACGCCGACTATGTAGCTAACACCTTAGCGCAAGAATATGCGGGTAGAGTACAGAGTGCATTAGTTGACATCAGAAATAATACTGAACGCTACACTCATAGATATAAGTGGGGTGGGGTAAAAGAAGTAAATGAGAGGTATAAGGATTTTTCTAAAACTCTTGAAAATGCAATTAAGCAGGTCTCAAGAATGGTTGTTACTGGACAAATAGAGATAGTAGGGCCAAAAACAGCAGTGGATACTACTGTTAATTATAGAAAACCAGACTATAGGAAGGCTTCCAGAGAACAGAGTGAATTAGTTGATCAAAGAAATGCGTTACAAGAAAAAAGTCGTGCGCGTGATGGTGCCCCAATGAAAATCGTGCCGGAATATTATAAAAAAGACTATGATAGCCTTAATAGGAAAATTAGAAAGGCCTCTGAAAATGCTGGAGTCAGGTATGGTGAAGGTGGAAAATCAGAGATAGTTCGTTAAGACATTGCAAATTGATACATGAAACAAATCAGGGAGCCTCGGCTCCCTTTTTTGTTGCCTGTTCTGCCTGTCAATTCCAGCCCATACATTGCCACACACAACACTGACAACTGATATCTGACCTTTGATAACTGACAACTATACCGCCCTGCGGGATTTAAGCGCCGCGCCGAGTGTACCGTCATCAAGATAATCCAGCTCACCGCCGATGGGGATTCCGTGGGCAAGGCGGGTGATGTTAACATTGGCATCCGCCAGCCGCTCGGTAATATAATGAGCGGTGGTCTGGCCATCCACCGTTGCGTTGGTGGCGATTATCACCTCTGTAACATCCTCGGCCGAAGCCCGCCTGACCAGCCCGTCGATATGCAAATCACCCGGACCGCGCCCTTCAAGCGCCGATAATGTCCCGCCCAGCACATGATATTTGCCGTTAAAGATATTCCCCCGCTCGAATGCCCATAAATCAACCACTTCCTCGATAACGCACAACACGGAATCATCCCGCTTCGGGTCTGCGCATATCGAGCAGGGAGAGGTAGTATCAAGATTGCCGCATACCTCGCAATTCCTGGTATTCTCCGCAGTCTTCACCAATGCCTGCGCCAGCGGATACATCAGCGCCTCCTTCTGCTTAAGCAGATGCAGCACCACCCGCTTGGATGAGCGCGCCCCAAGCCCCGGCAATTTCGCAACCAGCTGAATCAGATTATCAAGGTCGGTAATGTGCATTTTGGATGATGGATTATGGATGATAGATGATGGAAATACCGATATATTCCACAGTGTTTTAACTTGAAGTGCTACGTGCCTACCGCTCCCCCCTTGAGGGGGAGCAGATGAGAGCGAAGCTCGAATCGTGGGGGGTATTCGTTACTCGTTATGTCGTTATATCGTGAATAGTGAAACTGGCCTGTCCTTTATCCTCCAGTAACGATATAATGATATAACGAATTCACGTCCACCCCCCCACCAATCGCCTGCACCCCTTCGGGGTTTGGCTCTTGTACTCCCCCTCAAGGGGGGAGTGGATTAAAACGCCATAGATGATGGAAAAACCGATAATATTCCATCATCCATCATCTATCATCCATAATCCACTCTTGCTAAAAAGGTAACTTCATTCCCGGTGGGAGGCTGAGGCCGCTGGTTACCTTGGCCATTTCCTCACTCATGGTCGATTCAACCTTTGCCTTGGTATCGTTAATCGCCGCAACTATAAGGTCCTCCAGCATTTCAGGGTCGTCAGGGTCGATAATCTTCGGGTCGATACTAAGCTTGCGAGCCTCGCCCTGCCCGTTCATCACCAGCTTTATCATACCACCGCCGGCGCTGCCCTCAACCTCCATCTCGGCCATTTTTCCCTGCACATCCTCCATCTGCTGCTGCATGGCCTGTGCCTGTTTCATTATCTTGTTTATATTCATAATTCCGCCTCCCTAGTGCTTTCTAATCAGGTTATTACGTCGTTATCCTTCGGCCTCGTAAAATTCACGTACTAAAATGTACGCTAAAATTTTACTCGCCTCGGCTGCCTAGTACTAACCTAATTAGAAAGCACTATATCTTCCGCTCTGCTATCCGCAGAAGTTTCAGTTTCAACCTGCTCTACCTTGGTTATAGTAGCTTCAGGGAACAGGTCAAGTATTGCTTTTACCCGCTCATCCTCAAGTGCAAGTTTTTTCTGCTGCTCAAACCGCTCCTTCTGCACCTCACGTAGGGGCTTCTCACCTTTCGCACTGGAAATGGCTACCATCCAGCGGTTGCCCGTCCAGCGCTGTAATGCCTCACTAACCTTCCCCGCCAAATCGCCCGGAGTCATCTCGCTCGGGTGAAACTCGAATTTGCGCTTACCCGCATCAAAATTAACCAGGCTAACCTCCTGTAACCAACTGCTTATAAAATACTCATTCTGCCGGTTGAACAGTTCCACCAGTTCGTCAAATGAACACGGGTCGGGAATGCTCTGCAACGTAGCGGTAACAGGAGCGGGAGTCGGCGGCGTATTCGCAGACGGTGCGGAAGTGGCCGCAGCCCCCTGCCCTGCCTTGATATTCTTCAGTAAATCGCCCGGAGGAGGCTGGTCGGAAACATGACACAGGCGAATCAGTATCATCTCCGCTGCCATAAGCGAATTGGACGCAATCTGCGCCTCCGATATGCCTTTAAGCAGCATTTGCCACATACGTGCAAGATACGGCAGACCAAGCTTGCCAGCCAGTTCCGCAGCCCGGTCACGCTCGGCCTGTGCAACATGCGCCGTTGCCTTCAAATCTGGTATAACCTTCAGTTGTGTAATGAAATGGCTGATTTCCAGTAAATCCTGTAATATTACTATCGGATCGGCACCAATACGGTAAATCTCCCGCAACTGAGTAAGGCAATCCGCAGACTTACCCGTAACCACCGCATCAAACAGGTCAAAGATCTTAGCCCTGTCGGCAATTCCCAGCATCTCCCTGACACTGTCACCAGCGATTTCATCATCCCCCATATTACTGCCAATCGCCTGGTCAAGCAGTGAAAGTCCGTCCCGCACCGAACCTTCCGCTGCCGCAGCAATAAGCCGTAATGCTTCCTCAGACAGCTTCGCCCCCTCCTTCTCCGCAACATCGGCGAAATGCCCGGACAGAATATCAACATCCACCCGCGGCAGGTCAAACCGCATACAGCGCGATAATATAGTCACCGGAATCTTGCGGATTTCAGTAGTGGCAAAGATAAATTTGGCATGAGGCGGCGGCTCCTCCAGTGTTTTCAAAAGCGCATTGAACGCGCTTTTGGAGAGCATATGCACCTCGTCTATTATATAGACTTTATAACGCGCCATAACCGGTGCGTAATTCACACTCTCGATAATCTCGCGAATATCGCCAACACCGGTACGGCTGGCCGCATCCATCTCCAGTATGTCAACATGGCGGTCTTCGGCTATGGATTTGCAGTTGTCGCACTCACCACATGGCTCGGTGGTGGGCGACTGATTCTCCCCATCCCTGCCGGTGCAAATCAGTGACTTGGCTATAATTCGTGCTGTGCTTGTCTTGCCGACCCCGCGGATTCCGGTCAGTATAAAAGCATGCGGGATGCGGTTTTCCCCAATCGCATTGGTAAGGGTACGCACCATCGCATCCTGCCCGATCACCCCGGACAATTTCGCCGGACGATACTTCCGCGCTAATACCTGGTATTCCTGGGTGTTTTCCTGCATTTTATTAGTGATTAGAGTCTAGCGGTTCTTGTTACGGAAAGGTTTTCTCTACTACATTATGTCAGAAATTACAATCTCCCTGTATAAGTCTTATAAACCTTAATACTATTTCTCTATAGTACTGTCATTTACAAAGGCTTCTGGACGATCTTTATCCGGTCTATGGCCTGGTATCCGAAATAGGTGGCTATACGCTCGATTATAACCGGTTCCATATGCATAACTTCCAGTGCATATGCGCCCTCAACCTCGATATGCAGGGTGCCGGGCAGTTTTTTACCCTGCGGGAAGGTAACCTTTTTGGGAACCGCACCGAAAGTAACATTACCGATAATATCCGGCCAGTTGGTGATAATCCTTGCCTCAACCTGGTTTTTACCCTTGAAAGCAGGTTTCGTTACCTGCAGCAATATATCACCCAGGCTGGAATAGCCGGCGGATTTTTTAACCCATTCTTCGCGCTTATTATTGGACATAATGAAAAACTAGCAAAAAAATCCTTTGGACATAAGGAAATTTTTTGCTATTAAGAAGCGATATTGTTTTAAAGGTTTTTATATATGAATTTTCGGTGAAGTTTTTATTCAATGGCGGTTCATTGGCGAGGTATTATAATTTATGCAGGAGTTACAGTTTTTCTTACAAGCAACATAAAGGAATATGATTATGAAAAAACAACTTAAAAATATAACCGCCAGCGGTATGATTGTAATGCTGATTGCAGCCTGTTCGCACAATGCCGGATATGACGGAGGTATTCGCAAGCAGGATGCTGGCACTCTGGTTGGTGCCGTTGGCGGTGCATGGGCCGGTTCCAATGTCGGCAAGGGTAAGGGTAATGTTGCCGCGATTGCAGTCGGCACGCTGCTTGGAGCATATCTGGGTAATCAGGTAGGTGCATCAATGGACAGGGCTGACCTGGCCTATTACAACAATACATCCCAGGAAGCACTGGAAACCAATCCTACCGGCCAGACTTCCAGATGGTATAATCCGGATTCCGGAAATAGCGGTACGGTTACTCCAACCAAGACCTATCAGGTAGCCAGCGGTTCGTATTGTCGTGAATATTCGCAGACAATTGTTATAGGCGGACGCACCGAGGAAGCTTTCGGTACAGCATGCCGCCAGCCGGATGGAACATGGAAGATTCAGTAAGGGCAGTTGAAGCTGCCGGAGATACGGGCGCAAATATGGCGGAATATCCTACGGGCAGTTTGCTTGCGGGCAAGAAGGGGCTTGTTATGGGGCTTGCCAATGACAAGTCCCTCGCCTGGGGTATTGCGCAGGCTGCCGGTGCGCAGGGAGCCGAGCTTGCCTTTACCTATCAGGGGGATGCGCTGAGAAAGCGGGTGGAGCCGCTGGCCGGGGAGCTTGGTTCCGGTAATGTCATTCATTGCGACGTATCGAGTCAGGATAGTATAGAGACTGCTTTCAGTGAGCTGGCGAAAGGCTGGGACAAGCTGGATTTCGTGGTACATGCGATAGGTTTTTCCGACAGGAATGAATTGAAAGGGAAATATGTCGATACGTCACGGGATAATTTCCTGATGACTATGGATATTTCCTGCTATTCCTTTACTGCGATTGCGAAGCGGGCAAAGGAGATGATGACGGATGGCGGCAGTCTGCTTACCCTTTCCTATTACGGTGCGGAGAAGGTTGTACCTAACTATAATGTTATGGGGATAGCAAAAGCGGCGCTGGAAGCCAGTGTACGCTATCTGGCGGTTGACCTTGGTGATCAGAATATCCGGGTGAATGCTATTTCCGCAGGGCCGGTAAAGACGCTTGCCGCTTCGGGAATCAGCAATATGCGTTATATTCTAAGATGGAACGAACTGAATGCTCCACTGCATCGCAATACCAGCCTGTCTGATGTTGGCGGCGCCTCGGTATATTTACTAAGTGACCTGTCTGCCGGAACTACCGGTGAAATCCTGCATGTCGATTCCGGCTACCATGCTATCGGGATGAAAGACATCGATGCCCCCGATATAGCTCTGTCATAGTAAGCCAGCCCCCCTCATCGTTACAATTAGCCGTCTATAAGGTGGGGTATAGCTGACTTCTCTAATTAGGCACTGTTCTAAAGGCATCCTTAGAAGTTACTATTTTGTTGTTATAGCAAGTTCTAATAATTTTGAACTGATTTTTACGTTAGCTTTCTTCAGAGATTGCATGTTAACTGTGAATCTTATTTTTCCGCTCTGTTCTACAAATCCGATCGTTCCCCCAATTTCAGTAAACCCCCGTACTTCACCTATAGTTAAAACAGAATATTTATTAGCAATATCTACCACCTTAGGTAAAAAATTACGCTCAGAATACCCAACAAAAAGTGCGTTACATTTACCTACTTTATTTAAATCCCAAATTTTTCGTATTTTCACCTGTTTATTATCAATCTTTCTTGCTTCTATAGGAGCAAGCGCATCACCAAATGGATCATCACCCAGGATGCAAATATTAACCGTAGAGCTGCCACCACCTACACCTTCAGGCCATTCGGTAAATTTCAGGAAATTATAGATAAGGGCAGCCTTAATTTTGTATTCCCTGGATACAGATGAACCGGAATCTGCAGCGAAACCGCTGTTAACAAAAAAGTAACCAGTGCAGCCAATAATAAGAGCCAGCAATATTTTCCTGTACATAAACTTCATTCTTAATCATTTTACCCTATATAATCAGAAATTTGAATAGAATTCTACACCTGTCAACTAGAAGTTGACTGTGGCTTTGCCGTAAAAGGAACGGCCGATTTGTGACGGGCTTGCATAAAGGGATTCCTCAAATTCCTGGTGCCAGTCATCGAAAAGATTCTGCCCTACCAGGGAAAGTTCAAGGCTTTTTGTTGGTCTCCAGCCGATTCTGGTGTCAAATCTTATGTAATTATCAATTCCGACAGCCAGGTTGTCAACATAATAGAGGAAGTTGTCCAGTTCAAAATTATTAGGCAGATTCAGTTGTGAGCGGATATTAAACTGGTTTTTCGCTGACCTTCCTTCGTCATTCTCAAGAGTGGTATCGCCGCTATCTGCATCTACATGTAAATTCAGGCTCAAAAACGTATATGCGGCAGACAGCTTCCAGTTTCCGGTTACATTCCATGACAAGGCGGTTTCTACCCCATAGCTTTCCGCAGCTCCCTTGTTTTCCAGCGGCAGAACCAGAAGCGTATTGCCGAATGACGGGTCAATTATAGTACCGTTAGTACCGGAAACATCGGTGGTACGCAAATCGTCATAATCATTGAAAAACGCGGTGATATCTACCGAACTGCTATCTGTAGGTTCCGTTCTGTAGCCTATTTCATAGGCTACAAGATTTTCCGAATCAAGGAACCTGGTACCTACCTGACTTGCAAACACCCCGGGAGCAAAAGTAAGGTTGGCAAGTAATATATCTGCTTCATTGCGGCTCGGGGTGCGTACGGCACGGGACACCGCCCCCCACAAGGTATGGTTTTCGTCTATTATCCATGAGGTACGTATACTTGGTTGATATTCAAAGCCGGTATAATCGTTATGTTCGAATTTGGAACCTATAGTCAGGAACCATTTATCCTCCATCAGTGTAATTTTATCCTGTATAAATGCGCTATATAGCGTGTCCCGTCGCTCCTCAGCAGTGTAGCTTATTTGTAGGCTTTCTCTTAACGAGTCCGAGATATATCTGTAACCGGCTCCCCATATGACCTCATTACGGCTACTGGCCTGCCAGTTATGCTGGAAATCAAAATCAATCGTATAGCGCTTTTGCCCTAACAACACCAGGTCACGTGATATATGGTCAAAATATACCTGGAAAACAGTATCAGAACTATTTGAAATCCTGTTATTCCAGCGTGCTAGCAGGTTACCTCCTTCAAATTGTTCATTGCCATTAACAGAACTGGTCGCACCCGCACCGCTCAACACAGGGAATGTTATAGGATAGCCTTTTTCTCCGGAATATAAATCTCCCTGAAAAGTAGCGGACTTCCCCAATCCGTATTCCGAATCCACCCGAAATCCGCCTCTTGATACCTTCCAGTCATCACCTGCATCAAACCCGGAAGGAGTTTCAAACTCCCCTCTGCTATTATGTTTGGCAAATGCCCTGAAATAAGTATGGTCATTTATCTTCCCACCATGTCTTACGGTACCGAAGCCGGTCTCATAATTACCAAAACCGGCAGAAACAAGGTTGCCCTGGGTATCCTGGGCTTTCCTGGTTATTATATTGATAACACCATTAACCGCATTCGCCCCCCATAGCGTCGCTCCGGGCCCCCTGATAACCTCTATTCTCTCAATATCTTCAAGGACAGTATCCTGAACATCCCAGTATACACCTGAAAATAACGGCGTATATACCGAACGACCATCTATAAGAACCAGTAATTTGTTTGAAAACTGCCGGTTAAACCCACGAGCCGATATAGCCCATTTATTAGAATCTATCTGTGCAACCTGCAATCCTGGCACAACACGCAATGCCTCGGGAATGGAGGTTGCACCGGAACGCCTTAAATCCTCCCGGGTGATGACATATATGGCAGCCGCCGCACCTGAAACCCGTTCAGATTTCTTTGAAACGGAGGTTACTTCGATATCAAGCAGGGTTTCCAGCGGCAGATCAAAATAGTCTTCACTATCGGAGACTTCAGACATACCTGCAGAGGAATTCGCAGGGTAACAAAGAGCGGCTGTACAAAACACACCGGCGAGTCTACACAGGATTTTTCTGTGATTTAACATAACTCTAAGGGGGTATCTCAAAATCCACTAACACGAAACGAAAAAGCTGTTTTCGAGAACCGGAGGTAAGTGTGCCTAAGGGGGCATGCACACCGGAAATGCAGAAAGCAGCTGCTTTGCAGGCCATGCTAGTAGAATTTCAAGATGCCCTCTGACACCCTTGTAAAGGAATGTATAAGAAACTTTCAGAGAGTCAATATAGAAAGGACAATTTCAGATTTTATATCCTTATAAATTTCTTTATAAGGAACTTTTATGTCACGCCTTATTTCTATATCCAGGTCAAAAAACTTTTTATACGCATTCTTGTAACTTCTGGCCTGTGTAATTGGGGCAATCGCAAATATATATTTCAACCCCATCATCTGACTTATATTATTAAGCCTGTCATATAGGCTAGCAGAATATTCCCCGTTCCTGTACTCAGGCTTAAATGCCAGTCTCGAATATTCTCCGTATAGATATTTATCCAATCGCAGCTCAGGCAATAATTCCTTAAGAAAAAATCCCGGCTCCTCCATGGGAAGTATTTTCTCATGCAGAGGATCACAGGCGGTTATTCTTGCTCCCCCCAGCACCTCGTTTCCTTTAACCGCTAAAACTATATCGCTAATCAAATCATAATTATCCAGCCGGCCATCAAACCCTTCCATCCCCAGATATTCCTGATAGGAGCTTTCCCGTATATCAGCATATTGTGACAAAAGTTCAGGATCACGGGTCTCCAAATAGCCAATGGCATCACTATCCGCCTCTGGCAAGACAGTGTTGCCTTTTACCCACGGCTGTACATCCTGAAGTTGATTCGGAATTTGTTGCAAACTTTCTGTTCTCAGCATAAGCATCCTTTTTTGTTAATTGTTTTTAAACCATTTCTATATCAAAGCCATCTGTTAAAAATTGCCTCTAACGGTGTAATATGCATAGCAAATCTCAATCCAGAGTTACAGAACAAAATGTAAAAAAAACTGAATTAACCATTTTATTAACTAAATATTAACTATTTATTAAGGGCCGCGCAGTGTTCTTTTTATCACAGGAACCACCGAACCATGTTGAAACATACCACAACCGGAAACCAATGAATGATTGGAAAAATAATATAGTGTAGCCTGAAGATATGGTGGCAGCTCCATACCATTGTCTGTCGCTACTGTGGATATTCCTGAATCTGCCATATGCCAGCCATGAACAAGACTCAAAGTTATTTCAGTAATACCTCCATTCGCAAAAAAATCCTGCTTGTAGTGATGTTTACGGTTGTAATTGTGCTTGTTCTGGCCTTTGCGATATCAACGGTGCTCAGCTACTCCAGGATGAAGGAGAGTCTTGTCGAGGAGCTTAGAACGCTGGGGGAGGTTATTGCCGACCGCAGCAATCTGGCGGTTGAGGTGGGGGATGATGATGTAACCCTCAAGAATCTTGAAGCGCTCAGGTTCAAGCCGGAAATTGAAATGGCCTGCGTTTACGACCGATTTGATGAGGAGTTTGTCAAATATGAGCAGGTCGCCGGAAATATGCCATGCCCCCCTCCTGACAAATACGGGCAATATTTCAGGGATAACAAATTATACCTGCATCAGGATATCATCCTGACCGATGAGAAAGTCGGCTCACTGCATATAGTCTCAAACCTCAACGACCTGAAATCCAGCCTGATAAAGAGCATAACCTCCGGCCTCACCATATTCCTTATCGGTGCTGCGGTTGCATATCTTATTTCATCGGCATTGCTGAAGATGCTCCTGCGCCCTATATCAGGGCTTGCCGGTGCGGCAAAATCAATATCACAGCATCATGACTACAGCCTTCGGGTAGAAAAATTTACTAATGACGAACTTGGAGTTCTGACCGATGCTTTCAATGAAATGATGGGACAAATAAAGGAGCGTGATGAGGAAATAATGAATGCCAGGGATCTGCTTGAAGTGCGGGTAATAGAGCGCACCTATGAGCTTGAACAGGCAAAGGAGACAGCCGAGGATGCCAACAGGGCCAAGAGTATATTCCTGGCTAACATGTCACATGAGCTGCGTACCCCGATGCATGCGATACTGAGCTTTGCCGGCATAGGACTAAAGGAGGTTGATAATAAAAATAGCGATGAACTGCCGAAATATTTTACCAGAATAAAGGATAGCGGGCAAAGATTGATGTCTTTGCTTAACAATCTGCTTGACCTGTCGAAGCTGGAATCCGGCAAGATGGAATTTAACCTGAGGCAGGGAGACTTAAGACAGCCATTAAATACGACACTTAATGAACTTAAACCATTGCTTGAAGAAAAGGGACTTAATATAGTGCTGGAGGGTGATGACAGTCCTGTAGAGGCTTGCTTCGATACACAAAAAATCCTTCAGGTCATATATAATCTTATGTCCAATGCGATAAAATTCTCCGAACCGGATAAGGCTGTAACCATTACTTTCGGCCAGTCTTCCGTTACGCTTAACGATGAGGATGACGGGGAGCCTTCCAGTGAAATTGAGGCAGTATCCATGTCGGTGGCGGATCAGGGGGTAGGAGTGCCGGAGGATGAGCTGGAAGCGGTGTTCGACAAATTTATCCAGAGCAGCAAGACTTCCACCGGAGCCGGTGGTACGGGGCTGGGCCTGGCCATATGCAAGGAAATTATTGAAGGCCATAACGGCAGGATATGGTGTGAGAATAACGAAACAGGAGGAGCAGTGTTTACTTTTATTATTCCAAAATAGCGTCGTCAAATTCTACTATCATGGGCTGCAAATGGCCATTTTCGCCACATGCTAGCGAATTTGACGACGCTATTTAAGGGGTAGAAACTAGAAATCGGAAACTGGAGCAATCATAATTTCTGTTTTCCAGATTCTCGATTCCTGATTCTTCTAAAGGAGGTAGATTATGTCCAGTGTAGAATATGCAATCGGCTCGAACACGGAGAGTGTTGCGAGTGATAAAAAAGCACGTGTACTGTGCGTGGATGACGAGGAATATAACCTTGAGATTCTGGATAAATATCTGCAGGATGCGGATTATGAAACCATATGCGTTGAAAATGCCCATAAGGCGCTTGATGTATTACTGGCCAGGAAAGATATAGATGCGGTACTTCTCGACCGGATGATGCCCGGGATGAGCGGTATGGAGCTGCTGGAGAAGATGAAGCAGACCGAGGCCCTTGCGGATATACCGGTTATCATGCAGACTGCGGCAGCCGAAACCAGCGAGGTTATAGAAGGAATAGAAGCCGGCGCATATTACTATATTACCAAGCCTTATGATGCCAGTATATTACTGGCAATAATAAAATCGGCGATTCAGGACAGTCGTCAGCATGTCCGTGAACATAGCAAGCTGGAGTTACATAAGGGAGCGGCCGGTTTAATTAAGTCAATGAACATGGAATGCCGGACTCCCGAAGAGGCCAGGCTGGTTGCAACATATATTTCCTCGAATTTCTGTGACGATGATTCCAATGCACTGGTTACCCTGACCGCACTTGTAACCAATGCGGTGGAGCATGGCAATCTTGGTATAGGTAATGAATTAAAGAGCGATTTATTATCGCAAAACAAATGGGATGAGGAGATAAAGAGCCGACTGGATAGTCCGGAATATGCGGACAAAAAAGTTAAGATAGAAGTACAAAGTAATGATGGCGAGTTATGCGTAACGATCACCGATGAGGGGCAGGGCTTCAACTGGGAGGAGTATATGGAATTCGACCCTATCAGAATGACCAATCCCAGCGGTCGTGGTCTCGCCATCGCCAATGTCATGTCCTCCGGCCAAATCAAGTTTGAAGGCAACGGAAATGAGGTAGCATATACATACCCTGCCCACACCAGTTTAGTATAATATGTAAACCCACTTCCGGAATGCCTACATTACATGTATCAATGAAAAACAACCTGAAATTGGTACATGATATGGTGTTTGAAGAGATACAGTTTCCGGCGGATATTTCATATGGTTCAACCGGCGGGCCGGAATATTCCACCGATATAGTCGTAACTCATGGCGGACATGAGAAGCGCAATATTAACTGGCAGGATGCACGGGCGCGGTATAATGTAGCGCATGGGGTTAAAACCCAGGCCCAGCTTGATAATCTGATAGGTTTTTTTCGCGCACGCAAGGGACGTGCAAATGGTTTCCGGTTCAAGGATTGGACGGATTACAAGGCCAGCGGCCAGATTATCGGTACCGGTGACGACACGCAAACCCAGTTCCAGCTTGTAAAGGATTATACAAGCGGTCCTGCAACAGAAAGTCGTTCTGTCACCAAGCCTGTTACTAGTAGTGTGAGTATTTATATTGATGATGTTCTGCAAACGAGCGGGTTTAGTATAGATACCAGCACTGGCCTGATTGATTTTACTACTGCCCCTGCTAACGGCGAAGTTATCAAGGCCGATTTTGAATTTGATGTACCGGTCAGGTTTGACACAGACCGCCTCTCTGCCACCCTCGATACTTTCGGTAGCTATTCCTGGAACGACATACCCCTGGTTGAACTTCGAGTTTAACATACCTTCCTGCATTTGCCATTTGAATTTTGCTGGCGGTTAGGCTAATGATGTGCCTGATGCCCAGACGGACGGACATAAAATCCATACTTATTATCGGGTCGGGGCCGATTGTAATCGGTCAGGCCTGTGAGTTTGACTATTCCGGTGTGCAGGCCTGCAAGGCGCTGCGGGAGGAGGGTTACCGTGTGGTGCTGGTGAATTCCAACCCGGCGACAATTATGACTGACCCGGAGATGGCCGATGCAACTTACATCGAGCCGATTACACCGGAGATGGTGGAGAAGATTATCGACCGCGAGAAGCCGGATGCAATCCTGCCGACGATGGGAGGGCAGACCGGTCTTAACTGCGCACTGGCCTTGCATCAGAACGGCGCACTGGATAGACATAACGTACAGCTTATCGGTGCATCTCCCGAAGCGATAGAAAAGGCGGAAAGCCGTGAGAAATTCAATAAGGCGATGGAGAAGATCGGGCTGGAGGTGCCGCACAATACGGTGGTCAGCTCACTTGAAGAGGCGCTGGAAGCACTGGAAGATATAGGGCTGCCGGCGATAATCCGTCCTTCCTTTACACTGGGCGGCTCCGGAGGCGGGGTTGCTTACACCAAACAGGAGTTCGAGCAGATTGTTGCTTCCGGCCTTGATGCCTCTCCCACCAATGAAGTGTTGATAGATGAATCCCTGCTTGGCTGGAAAGAGTATGAAATGGAGGTGGTACGCGATACAAATGATAATTGTATCATCATCTGCTCGATTGAAAATGTCGACCCGATGGGAGTGCATACCGGCGATTCTATAACCGTTGCTCCCGCACTGACCCTTACTGACAAGGAATATCAGCGGATGAGGGATGCCTCCTGTGCTGTGCTGCGTGAGATTGGTGTGGAGACCGGCGGTTCCAATGTGCAGTTCGGGGTGAATCCCGAAGACGGACGGATGGTGGTAATCGAAATGAATCCGCGGGTTTCACGTTCTTCAGCGCTGGCTTCCAAGGCTACCGGTTTCCCGATAGCAAAGGTGGCGGCAAAGCTGGCAATCGGCTATAGCCTTGATGAAATCAGCAATGACTGCACCCGTTCAACCCCGGCCTCTTTTGAGCCTTCGATAGATTATGTAGTAACGAAAATTCCGCGCTTTACCTTTGAGAAATTCTCTGCCACCAAACCGGTGTTAAGCAGTGCGATGAAGTCGGTTGGCGAGGCTATGGCAATCGGTGGTACTTTTGCCGAAAGTCTGCAGAAAGCACTGCGTTCGCTGGAGACCGGCCTTGACGGGCTGAATGAAAAGCCGGAGAAGGATTTACGGGCGGAGCTTTCCCTGCTTTCACCGAAGCGGATACTGCTGATTGCGCAGGCTTTTCGTGAAGGCTGGAAACTGGAGGAAATACAGGAGCTTACCAAATGGGACCCGTGGTTTCTAGAGCAGATTCAGGCTATTATTGAGGTGGAGGAAAGAATTAGTCATTCTGCTGCGAGCAAGGCGAGCGAGCAGAATCCGGATACTGCTGACTTTCTGCTACAACTCAAAAAGATGGGATTTTCCGACAGCCGTATTGCCAGGCTTTCCGGCAAAACTGAAGAGGAAATCCGCGAATTGCGCCACAAGCTGAACATACGGCCGATTTACAAGCGGGTAGATACCTGCGCCGCCGAATTCGAAGCCCTGACCCCTTACATGTATTCAACCTATCATGGCTCCGAACTCCGTATGTCATCCTGCGGAAATTACAATAGTGATTTAGCGCAGGATCCGGATTCTGCTCGCTCGCCTTGCTCACAGCAGAATGACATCAACCCCTGCGAATCGCAGCCCACTGCTAATAAAAAGACTATCATCCTTGGCGGGGGGCCAAACCGTATCGGGCAGGGAATCGAGTTCGACTATGCCTGCGTACATGCGGCGTTTTCACTGAAGGAAGCCGGTTTCGAGACAATTATGGTTAATTGCAACCCTGAAACGGTCTCTACCGATTACGATACTTCAGACCGGCTGTATTTCGAGCCGCTTACCGAAGAGGATGTAATTGAACTGGTACATGCCGAACAGCAGAATGGTGAAATTGTCGGGCTGAATGTGCAGTTCGGTGGGCAAACCCCGCTTAAACTTGCGGCCGGACTTGAAGCGGCGGACATACCGCTGCTTGGTACATCGCCCGACATTATCGACCTGGCCGAAGACCGTGAGCGCTTCAAGGAATTGCTGCAGAAACTCGGGTTAAAACAGCCGGAAAACTACATATGCCATAGCGAGGAAGAGGTATTGAGTCGCGCTGAATCCATAGGCTTTCCTGTGGTTGTACGGCCTTCCTATGTGCTGGGCGGGCAGGCGATGGCAATTGTGTATGACGCCAAAATGCTGACCGATTATCTCGCAGGAGTACAGGAATTTTTCGCACGTGGCCCGCTTCTGCTGGACAGTTTCCTGCGCAATGCGGTTGAAGTGGATGCCGATGCAATTGCCGATGGCGATGATGTATATGTGGCGGGAATTATGGAGCATATCGAGGAGGCCGGTGTACATTCCGGTGATTCAGCCTGCTCGCTTCCCCCTTATTCCCTTGATTCGGAGATAATTGCCGGGATAAGGGAGCAGACCCGAAAACTGGCTATGGCGCTGGAAGTCAGGGGGCTGATGAATGTACAATATGCGGTTAAGGATGGCGAGATTTATATATTGGAAGTCAATCCGCGCGCCAGCCGTACTGTGCCTTTCGTTGCCAAGGCTACCGGCGTGCAGGTGGCGAAAATCGCCGCACGGGTGATGGCTGGTGAGAAGCTGACGGATTTCCCTGAACTGGCTGATGCGGATGCGCGCATAGCCGCACAGAAACATGTATCGGTCAAGGAGGCGGTGTTTCCTTTTGCCCGCTTTGCCGATGTGGACACCATCCTGGGGCCGGAGATGAAATCCACCGGCGAGGTTATGGGCATCGATACCCGCTTTGACAGTGCATTTGCCAAGGCACAGATAGCCAGCGGTACTGATATTCCGCTATCGGGGACGGTGTTTATTTCAGTGAAGGATGATGACAAGCCGTCGATTCTGCAAACCGCGCAAAGGCTTGATGAGGCTGGGTTTCATATTATCGCCACCCGCGGAACGGCCCGATATTTACAGGAAAACGGGCTAAAGGTGGAGCAGGTAAACAAGGTGCGCGACGGCAGCCCGCACATAGTTGACCGCATCGAGGAAGGCGGGATTGACCTGGTGATAAATACAACCGAGGGGGTGCGCTCGGTTGCAGACAGTTTCAGTATCCGCCGTACTGCCCTGCTGCACAAAATCCCCTATTACACCACCGCAGCCGGTGCCCGCGAAGTCACCCGCGCCATAAAACGCCTGAAAGAAAACTCCGGACTTGAAGTTATGCCTTTGCAGGGTTATTTTGGTTAAGGTTATCTTTGCAGGATTTGATTTACTTCCCTTTCAACTCCATCTATTACCAGTTCATAAAACCTTCTAATATTATCACTCATATCACCTTTAGAAGCAAGGTAGGCTATATCACCTGTAATTTCTGCTCCCAAGCGTTTTAACGTACCTCCATATGCTAAGGTTGACATATAAGAATTTGTTGTTCCATCTCCTACAATTGCCTCTAATGTTTCTACACCTTTTCCTTCATGTGTAGCCGAAAACTCCACTACCTTTGAAAGCGCTTTTGTAGCAATGATTGATGCAGTGTCAGAGCTAACTTCTTTTCCTTCATCCTTTTTAGAAAAGATAAAGTTTTTTCCACTAAAGTATTTACTATCAAAACCTTTAGCATCCAAGTTGGCATCTTTTTCAACCTGCTTCATTATATTACTAATCTTTGTTTTAGTGTTCATAATTTTCTCCTAAAAAATTCAAATTAACAATATTGCCATCTCGGACAATATAGGCATAATAACAGAGAAATGTTAAAGTTTTATGACAGCGATGCATTTTTTTCAACTTTTTTTTGAAAAAACACTATAATTAGCCAAAAATCACAAAACTCAAGACTCAAACCACTAGTCACTAAAAACATGGAAAAACTGCCCATAACAAAAACAGGATATAGCAGGCTGGAAGAGGAGTTCAGGCAGTTGAAGGCTGTTGAACGACCGGCGGTGGTACAGCAGATTGCCGAGGCGCGGGCACATGGCGATTTGTCGGAAAATGCCGAATATCACGCTGCCCGCGAGAAACAGAGCTTCCTTGAGGGGCGCATACAGGAGCTTGAGGACAGGATCGCAAGGGCGGATATTATAGATGTATCCGCGCTTTCCGGCTCCAGTGTCAAGTTTGGTGCTACTGTAAAACTGGTTGATGTGGATACTGACGAGGAAAAAACCTACCAGATAGTCGGGGAATATGAGGCTGACCTTGATAATGGGCTGATTTCCTATACTTCACCGATTGCCCGCGGGCTTATCGGCAAGGAAGAGGGTGACGAGGCTGCCATAAAAACCCCCGGCGGCAAGAAAGATTATGAAATTCTGGAGGTGGTATTTGAGTGAGCAAGTGGTATAAAGGGTAATCCTCCCCCGCTTGCGGGGGAGGCAAGAAATCCAAGGATTTTTAATCCTTAGGATTTCTGGTGGGGGAATACCAACAGCTAACGGCCAAATACCAATAGCCACTATCTCATCATTCCCTCCCCAGAAATCTGGCAATCATAGATTGCTCAGATTTCTTTCCCCTCCCGCAAGCGGGAGGGATTGAGATGTAATATAATAAAAGTAGAAATATGCCTGAGATAATTGAAAAGAAAGCAGTTGCGATTCCTGATGTCGGAGGTGGAGAGGTGGCTACTATCAGCACCCCGCAGCTCGATTTGAGTGCCGCAGCACATGATATGAGCATGGTTGCCATGTTCATGGAGGCTGATATTGTCGTGAAACTCGTGATGATACTGCTTTTACTGGCCTCGTTCTGGAGTTGGACAATTATTTTCGACAAGTTATGGCGGTTCAAGCGTACCAATCGCAGGATGCAGAAATTCGAGCGAGAAATCTGGTCGGCAGATTCTCTGGAGAAATACTATAAATCCATCAAGGATACCCCGTCCAGCCCTACCGCACGGGTATTTGTATCAGGCATGTATGAGTGGCTGCGTTCCAATACAAAAAAACGGCGCAAAGCCCCCATAGATGAGGAGGACAGCGCAGAGAAAAATAATTACCAACTCAAGGTCGGGATAAAGGAACGGGTGTTTCATGCGATGGATATCACCCGTAACCGCGAAATATCCTTGCTGGAAAAGAATCTCAGCTTCCTCGCGACAGTCGGCTCTACCGCTCCTTTCATCGGATTGTTCGGTACGGTATGGGGAATTATGAACAGCTTCCAGTCCATAGCTGCAACCAAGAATACTACCCTTGCAGTAGTCGCCCCAGGAATAGCCGAAGCATTATTCGCAACCGCAGTCGGATTATTTGCTGCAATTCCCGCAGTTATCTTCTATAATAAATTTGCCAGTAATGTTGCTAACTTTTCCGACCGTCTCGACGAATTCTCTGATGAATTCGGTGCAGTGGTTGCACGCGAGCTGGACGGCTAAGGGTATCTGCAAATTCTACTATCACGGACTGCAAATAACTGTTTTCTGCGCTTTCGCCGCGCTAGCGCTGGCGCAGCGGGTCCGTGCTTCACGTACCCAAAAGTACGCTGCAGTACGGTTCTTGAAAACAGTCATTTTCGTCACGTGCTAGCGAATTTGAAGACACCCTTTCACAACAAGGAGAGACTTATGAAGAAACTACTTACATTATTTATTGTTTTGCTTGTGTCCGGTGCAGGTGTCGGGACGGCCAATGCGGCTGCGGAGCGCTATGTTTTTGACGATACGCATACCAGCGTTATCTGGTTTGCCGACCATATGGGTTTTTCGGCTTCAACCGGACAGTTTATGGATTTCAACGGCGAGATTACACTTGATGAAAATAATCCGGAAAACAGCAAGGTGGAGATTACTATAAAAACCGATAGTATTCGCACCGGTCTACCGAAATTTGATGACCATCTCAAAAATGCGGATTTCTTTAACGTGGAGAAATTCCCCGAAGCAAAGTTCGTCAGTACCAAGGTTGAGGTTCTTGGCGATAACAAAGCCAAGGTGCATGGGGATTTGACCATGTTAGGCGTTACCGAACCGCTGGTGCTGGATGTGAAGAAGAACAAGATCGGCAAGAATCCGTTTAACGGCAAGCAGACTGCCGGTTTCTCTGCACATGCTGTAATCAAGCGCTCGAAATATGGTATGGAATACGGCCTGCCCGGTGTTGGTGATGACGTAAGGCTTGTCATCGAGGCTGAAGCTATCCAGAGTGTATTTGAGGAGAAGGGTTAGGGGAGAATACAAAGTTAGGAATCCGGAGTTCAGTATTATTTGTAATCCTCCCCCGCTTGCGGGGGAGGCAAGAAATTCTAGAAATCCATGTCCTCCGTAGCTTTAGCGCAGGAGGATTGATTTCAGAATTTCTGGTGGGGGAATAAATAAGTGCTGAGTGCTAAGTCTCCCGCTGCAAACACACAGCACTCAGCACTTCATCATTCCCTCCCCGAAAATCTGGGAAACAAGTTTCCTTAGATTTTCTCCCCTCCCGCAAGCGGGAGGGGTAAAAGAAAGAAATGCTCATACGTAATACAAAATCGCAATATGGTGTAGTGGCGCAGTTGATACACTGGGTTACGGCGGGGTTGTTTGCATATATGCTCTATCTCGGATTTACCATGGTGGATATGAAATACAGCCCTGCGATGTTTGAAAAATACGGGCTACATAAGAGCCTGGGAGCGACTATCCTTGCGATAGCGGTGCTGCGGCTGGTGTGGCGGCTGGTTAATCCCTCACCTGCATTGCCTGACGATACGCCGAAGCATGAAAAACTCGCCGCTCACGGTGCACATTTTCTGCTGTATCTATTGCTTTTCGCGCTGCCTTTAAGCGGCTGGGTTATGTCGTCAGCACTGGGTTTTCCTGTGGAGCCGTTTGGTCAATTCAAACTGCCCAATCTTGTAGAGCCAGACAAGGCACTTGGTGAGTTGATGAAAGAGGTACATTTCTATCTGGTCTGGACGTTTATTGTGGTGGCGTCCCTGCATATTCTGGGGGCGCTCAAGCATCACTTCATCGACAAGAACAATATCCTGAAACGTATGCTGATTCCGGCAAAGAAACTGTTAGTGGTTGGGTTGCTTGTTACCCCTATGCCCTCCCTCGCAGCACAGGAATGGCAGGTTGACAAGGAAAAAAGCACTGTTGGTTTTGAGGCTGGCTGGTCCGGTTCCCCCGTTGCCGGGAAAATAAAAAGCTACAAGGCTGAGATTAAATTTTCCCCTGATGACCTTGAGGGAAGCAGCGCTAAAATAGAGCTTGACACATCCAGCATAGACACCGAATATCCCGAACGTGATGAGGCTATTGTCGGTACCGACTGGTTTGACTCTGCCAAATTTCCTGCGGCTACCTTTGAATCCACCGCATTCAAATATATCGGCGGTGCGGAGTATGAAATAACCGGCAACCTGACAATTCGTGATATTACCAAAGAAGTCACCTTCCCGTTTGAATTCACAACCGATACGGATGGCACATCCCGTGCCAAAGGCGAACTTACCTTAAAACGCCTTGATTTCGGCATAGGCCAGGGCGAATGGCAGGCCACCGATTACGTAGCCGATGAGGTAAAGGTTATTGTGGATTTACATGCGAATCCAGAGTCAGGTAAATAACATATGGCAATGCAGATACATAGCGGGATTGGCAGCAGGATGAGCAAGAGTCACGGACGGCGGAAATCCGCCCGGCGTGCGATGATGAGCGAGATTAACGTAACTCCCTTTGTCGATGTCATGCTGGTTTTGCTGATAATCTTTATGGTGACGGCGCCATTGATGACCAGCGGTGTTGAGGTAAATCTGCCGGAGGAGGAAACCGCTCCTCTGCCAGGCCAGGATGAACCGCTGATAATCTCCGTTACTGCAAAGGGGGAGGTTTTCCTGCAGAAGACAGCGGTAGAGCTTGACGAGCTTGGGCCGAAACTGATTGCGATAACCGGCCAGAAGACCGACAGCCGTATATTTATCCGTGGTGACAAATCGGTAAATTATGGTAATATGATTACCGTAATGTCTGAAATCAACAAGGCCGGATTCACCAGGGTCGGCCTGGTTACCGAGAATCAGTAATTATATTACTGTTACGCCGGATGGCATATTTTCTCCGAATCGAAAAGGAACGGGTGGCGGGGTTAGCGGGAAAGAAATTTGTCATCTGACCGGTCTTTGAAGTCCCGCTTGCCGTCCTTCAGGATATCATCTACTATTCTGGAGCGTACTTCTGCGTCATGTTTGGCCGCATCTTCCTGTTGTTTCTTGGCTTCCTGCTTCCGAGTGACTCTCTGTTCATCTTCTTTTACAACCTCTTTCAGAATGCCCAATCCGCCTTTGATATCGCCCCTTTCTTCTGCTGCTCCAACATAATCAAATGCTTTCACCTCTCCAACTTCCCTGATTAGCTCTCTTGCGGAATCTTTCCTGTTTTCTTTTGCATCCCTCTTTGCCTCCCTGTAAGAAGAAATAGGAAAGATAGAAAAAACGCCGCCAACTATAGTGGGCACAAGTCCTAAAATCCCCACAAGCACACCAGCACTTCCGGCAGCTAAGCCTCCTCCTATCATCCCCACTCCCCCTATGGCCACAGACAATGGTTTCAGCATGCTGTTTCTTGCATTCTTAACATATCCTGAATCTTTTTCCCCAACATTTGCAACAAGGTTGGCAATTTTTTGTTCATCCACTTTTTTCTTATCGTCCATACTTTTCTCCACTGGATTATATTAAAACTCACCCGCTGAGCTTCTATAAAAACACTATACCAGAGAAATATGACAGAATTATGACAATGGAGCAATTTTTTTCAAAAAAATGTAAAAAATTTCACTATAATCTAGATTATCCATATAAAACAGTATATTATACGCATAAAATATAGTATTTTCTAATTTTACTTGCGTAAAATTACGCTCGCTACGCGGCGGAATCCCTGCTTCGCAGGTATTCGTAGTATTCCCAATTAAAATTGGAAATACTATAATTTATGATTTTACGTATTTTTATGCAATAATACCCGCGTTAGCACCTTAAGTCCCAAAAAAACGCATCCCATGCGCAGGATAATATATTACATATATGGTTTTATCCGCCGGCTGGCCGGGGTATTATGGGCTGTGTTGCGCCCGTTCCTGAGAGGTCTTATGACATGGATAAAAAAACTGGCGGCGAAACATCCGGCCGGTATGGCCTCAACCGCTTTACACCTGCTGATTCTTATCTTCATTATAGGCGGGATTCCTTCACTTTTCAAGGATGACCCGAAGCCAATACAGATAGTTTCAATCGATATGCTGCCAATCAGCGAGATTACCAATGTCAAACCGCAGATCGAGGAGCAGCCGGAAATAAAGGTCGAAAAACCCAAACCGAAATCACCGGTAAAGAAGGTTTATTCCAAACCGAAGCCGCCTCCGAAAGCAAAGCCAAAACCTCCACCAAAGGCCAAACCAAAACCTGCTCCCAAGAAGGTAGAGAAAAAGGCCGAAAAAAAGCCTGAGAAAAAGGTGGAGAAAAAAGCGGAAAAACCCAAGGTGGAAAAAAAGCCGGAGCCCAAAAAGGATGAGTTTGAGTCGGTATTGCGCAGTGTCGAGGAAATGGAAGTCGAGGCGCAGAAGAAAAAGCAACAGCAGATTGCGTCATACGACCCGACACAGGCACTTTCGGTAAGTGAAAAGGATGCGATACGTCAGCGCATCCGCCGTCAGGTAGAGGATAAATGGCAGCTTATGCCCGGTGCCCGTGATGCCGAAAATATGGTGATTGAGTTGAAGATCAGCCTGTTGCAGGACGGTACGGTTGAAAATGTACGGGTGGTCGATAGCTGGCGTTATAACAATGACCTGAATTTCAAGGTAAATGCCGAACGTGCGGTAAATGCGGTACGTGCGGTCGAGCGATTCGAGGACCTGCCGGCAAAATATTACACAGAATGGTCGGAAGTTACTTTGCACTTCAACCCCGGCAATGTTATATAGTGTCCCATGATTGTCATGCTGAACTTGTTTCAGCATCTATCTACCAAAGTTCCGTGGTACTAGAAGGTAATGGTTAAGTTGTCAAAATATAAAACTCTACTACCTATAAAATTGTAGGCATGGATCCCGAAACAAGTTCGGGATGACAAAACTCTCTACCAAACATGAAAACATTTTATATAACAACCCCGATATATTACGTAAATGATTCGCCGCATATCGGCCATGCCTATACCACGATTGCATGTGATGTGCTGGCACGGTTTATGCGTCTGGACGGATATGATGTAAAGTTTTTAACCGGCACTGATGAGCATGGGCAGAAGGTGGACAAGGCTGCACGTGCGGCAGGAATAGACCCGCAAGCCTTTACTGATGATGTTTCCCAGAGGTTTCGTGCATTGGTGAATGGTGGAGACAATATACTAAACGTTACCAATGATGATTTTATACGTACCACCGAGCCACGCCATAAACAGGCTGCACAAAAGCTGTGGCAGATGATTGCCGATAATAACCATATTTACCTGGATAAATATGAAGGCTGGTATTCGGTGCGCGACGAGGCATTTTATCAGGAATCCGAGCTGGTGGACGGCAAGGCTCCTACCGGTGCGGAAGTCGAGTGGACGCAGGAGGAGAGCTACTTTTTCAGGCTATCGCAATTTCAGGATAAATTGCTGGAATTTTATGATGCGCACCCTGATTTTGTAGTACCGGAGTCGCGCTATAACGAGGTGAAAAGCTTTGTCAAGGGCGGGCTGAAGGATTTATCAATCTCCCGCACCAGCTTCAACTGGGGAGTGCCGGTGCCCGATGCGCCCGGTCATGTAATGTATGTCTGGATTGATGCGCTTACCAACTATCTCACCGCCACCGGCTTCCCCGATATGCAGGCGGAGGAATACCAAAAATACTGGGTGGATGAGGAGAGTGCCAAGGAAAGCACTGGACCGGTGCATATAGTCGGCAAGGATATTCTGCGGTTTCATGCGGTTTACTGGCCGGCATTTTTAATGGCGGCGGGATTGCCACTGCCGAAAAAGATTGTCGCGCATGGCTGGTGGACGATTGAAGGTGAGAAAATGTCGAAATCGCTGGGCAATGTATTGTCGCCGCAGGAAATGATTGAAAAGGCAGGTGGAATCGACCAGCTGCGTTATTACATGATGCGTGCAATGCCGTTTGGCAATGATGGCGATTTCTCACAGGAGCGGCTGGTTGAGGTATGCAATGCCGATCTGGCCAATAATATCGGCAATCTCGCGCAGCGGGTGTTGAGCATGATTTACAAGAATTGCGAGGGAAAGATTCCGGCGCAGAGTTCGGAGTTCGGAGTTCAGAATTCGGTGGAAAAAATTCGCGGGGAAATGCAGGCAGAAAATTTTCAGGCAGCCCTTGAGTCAATTCTTTCCGTGTCTGGTGAGGCTAATGAATATATCGACAAATCCGCACCGTGGACGTTGAAAAAGGAAGGAAAGCTGGAAGAAATGGGCAAGGTTTTATATGAGCTTGCTGAATCCATACGCAAGATTGCTATTTTGCTCCAACCATTCTGTCCTGATGCGGCGGGGAAGATTCTTGACCAGCTTGCGGTACCGGAAAGCGAGCGCAGCTTCGCACATTTAACCGAAGAATTCGCCCTCAAACCAGGCACCCCAATCCCTAAACCGCAAGGCGTTTTCCCGAGGTTGGAGGGGGAATAACAGGATTAGTAAAATATCCCCATTTCTCTGGGAGGAGGCATTGTATCAAATATCTTTCGCATTCTTTTTTCCAGATCCACCTCTCTAAAAGCACTTTGCATCGTAGCAATGTCCTGTAATGTTTGCTTTTTTATCTTCAGAAACTCTTTTTCTCCCGCCTTATTTACTTTTGAAACCAAGGCATCTTTTTCTTCTGTCGTAATTGCACCAATTTTCTTAGCTGCTTTCAACCCTTCCAAAGCATCCTTTACCTCTGTGATTTTTTCTATAGGCATTTTGTCACTTTTTTTTATTTCTCTTGCTGTACTCCCCAGAAGTTGAACAATATTTGTAATACCCACTTTTGTTTGTTCAACTTCTTTCTGTTGTAGTTCTCTTTCGTCATTACCGGGTGCGATAAAAGATGTGGTGTACAGGTACTGCTCCCATTCGTAATATTGTTTTTCTGCAGGTTTACCATAATCCATAAAGTTCTTGTTTTTTGGATCATATGAAACTGTTTCGAATATATCACGAAATGCATGGGCAGTTTTATCAGATAGCTCTGACTCAAAAAATACGCGCAGATTATCAACAACTCGTCCAGCCACACTATCTCCAACAGCGCCATACTCTATGTCGCCATATTTCTGATTTAAACTTCTACCTATACTGAAAAACTCCTCAGCTGCCTTTCTAATCTGCGCTGGTGAAGCCTGTTTTCTAATTTCTTCTTTAGGTTCGATATTAAACTTTGCCATTTTTTACTCCTTAAGATTTACAATTAGCCTTAATTAGCTATCTGTATAGACTATACCAGAGAAATGTTACAGCAATATTACAATGGAAGAAATTTTTACTATAAAAAACGATAAAGAGAGTTTATCCTTATTATTCAAATGCTTGTGCGCAGAAAAATTTTGTTTTTTATCAACCGGTAGTGCCGAAGCTTTCGGCGAAGGCTTCGTCCCAGGTGCCGAGGGTGGCGGCTTTGGTATATTCGGTGACACGGTTTTCGAAGAAGTTGGCGTGTTCGACACCGTTTAATATTTCATCCAGCCACGGCATCGGGTTTTTGGTTACGTTATATAACGGTTGCAATTCAAGCTGCAGCAGGCGGCGGTCGGCGATGTAACGCAGGTAAGTCTTGACCTCCTTGGAGGAAAGCCCCTGTATTGAGCCGTCTATATCGAATGCCAGATCAACAAACGCATCCTCATGGCTGACGATAGTATCGCAAATTGTGTATATCCGGCGGCGCAATTCATCATCGTCAGTTTCCGGATTCTCTCGCAGGAATGTACGGTACAGGCGGATTATCGAATTGGTATGCAGGGTTTCATCACGAGCCGACCAGGTGACAATCTGCCCCATACCCTTCATCTTGCCGAAACGCTGGAAATTAAGCAGAATCGCAAATGATGCGAAAAGCTGCAGCCCTTCGGTGAACGCCCCGAAAGCCGCAAGGGTGGTTGCAATATCCATCTTGCTCTCCACACCGAACTGCTGCATATAATCATACTTATCCTTCATTTCCTTATATTCAAGGAATTCGGAATAGGTAGTCTCCGGCATGCCGAGGGTTTCTATCAGATGCGAATAGGCGGCGATATGCACGGTCTCCATATTGGAAAACGCCGACAGCATCATCTGGATTTCGGTGGGCTGAAACACCTGCGTATAGTGTTTCATATAGCAGTTATTTACTTCGATATCGGCCTGGGTGAAAAAGCGGAAAATCTGGGTGAGGAGATATTTTTCGCTGTCATTAAGATTGTATTTCCAGTCCTTGACATCATCTCCCATCGGCACCTCTTCCGGTAACCAATGTATGCGTTGCTGGGTAAGCCAGGCTTCATATGCCCAGGGGTAATTGAACGGCTTATAGATAGGCTTTGCGTCGAGCAGTGACATTTCTCCCTCCTTGCGATTGGTATCTGCACCACAAGGAGAAAACTGTTAACGCCGCCAGCCAGTCTATCGACCGGCGGCGAAACAGCAATAACCTTAAGCAGCTCTTCTTGCTGCAGGTCTCCTTGCGGCTGGTTTACGTGCCGCAGATTTTTTAGCAGCTGGTCTTTTAGCTGCTGTCTTCTTTTTAGCCAAAGGCCGCTTGGCCGCTGACTTTCTGGCAGTAGATTTCTTGGCTGCACTTGACCTTTTAGCTGCAGGCCTTTTTGCAGTAGATTTCTTGGCTGCCGATTTCCTAGCCGCTGGCTTTTTAGCTGCAGACTTTTTGGCCGCTGGTCTTTTAGCTGCAGTTTTTTTCTTAGCTGCTGCTGACTTTTTAGCTGCCGGTTTTTTAGCCACTGACTTCTTCTTAGCCGCTGGCTTTTTAGCTACAGACTTCTTTTTAGCTGCAGGACGTTTTGCTGCAGTTTTTCTGGCCGCTGGCTTCTTAGCAGTTGCTCTTTTAGCCGCCGGCTTCTTTTTAGCTGTAGATTTTTTGGCTGCCGGTTTCCTGGCTGCCGGTTTCTTTTTAGCTATTGCCATTGTAAACTCCTTTGTTTAGTTGGATAAAAAAGGATACCCGAAATGACAAACGGACTATCCTTAAAATTACCTTCCAATCCGGGAATGGCCGAACGCTACCTACGCTCAATTGAACCCACCCCGGTTACAAACAAAGAATAACATTACGAAATCAACAACTAACAGTTTTTTCGTATGTTTTAAATTATATGTGTTCCTTTTACACAAAAATGTTGCCTTTTACACACAGTTTTTTATCTAAAATTTTATATGTGCTGCATAGATTAATGTGTCATCCCAGAAGCTATATTTTCTCCGAAACTTGTTTCGGTTAAGAAAATAAGCTATGTGGGATCCAGAAAAAGGTTGCAGGTTTTAGGTTACAGGTTTTAGAAAGATAATAACCTCCATCATCTATCATCCTCCAACTGGATTCCACATCGTAAGACTCCTGACGAAATCAAAGATTTCTACTCGTCTAACGTCTGGAATGACAAACAGCAACCTCACCAAAACCATTCACTGACAGGCCAGACATTCTTCGTAATTATTCGATGCAACTACTTCGTCCGAGGCACCGTTTAACCCTGAGTCCGTACCGTTCGCACGTTTGCGGTAAGCCGGACGCAACTGCATTTCAAGTTGTTGTTCCCTGTTATAATCATGTGCATGTGAAACTTTTTCCGCCCGCTGTATGGAGGTCGAACGGCAGTAATATAAACTCTTCACTCCCTTCTTCCACGCATCATAATGTACCTTGTGCAAAACAGATTTATGTACATTGCCGGGAACAAATATATTTACCGACTGCGCCTGGCAGACAAACGGCGCACGTCCGGCGGCATGTTCTATAATCCAGTTCTGGTCTATCTCCGGAGCAGTCCTGAACACTTCCTTTTCATCATCACTAAGGAAGTCGAGATGCTGTACCGAACCTTCATGGGTGGAAATCGACGACCAGGTTTCATCATCATCACGCCCTTTCGAACGCAGCAACTCACGCAGATGTTTATTGCGAACAGTGAATGAACCGGTCAGTGTTTTTTGAGTAAAACTGTTGGCCGCATAAGGCTCGATTCCAGGCGATGAATTACCGCATATAACCGAGATGGATGCGGTCGGTGCGATGGCAATCTTGTTGGTGAAGCGCTCCCTGATACCAACCTCCTCGGCATCGGGACAAGCACCCCTTTCTTCGGCAAGCTCATGTGAAGCTGCATCGGCATCGGCACGTATATGTTTGAATATCCGTGTGTTCCACACTTTCGCCATTACTGACTCCATCGGAATTTTCTTCGACTGCAAAAATGAATGGAAGCCCATAACACCCAGCCCGACGCTGCGTTCACGCATGGCGGAATAAGCTGCGTGTTTCATTGAAGGCGGTGCGGTATCGATAAAATCCTGCAATACATTATCCAGAAAACGCATCACATCTTTTATGAATAATTCGTCTCCCTCCCACTCTTCATATTTTTCAAGATTGAGGGAGGAAAGACAACAAACCGCCGTGCGCATTTCACCAAGATGGTCACGTCCGGTCGCAAGGGTTATCTCGCTGCAAAGGTTGGAAGTTTTTACCTTCAGCCCAAGTTTTTTATGGTGCTCTGGAATTGCACGGTTAACATTATCTATAAACAGAAGATAAGGCTCACCGGTTTCCACCCGCGCCATCAATATGCGAATCCATAATTCCCGTGCATTTAATATAGACACAACCGAACCGTCTTTCGGACTCTTCAACTCCCATATCGCATCGTCACGTACCGCTTCCATGAATTCATCAGGTATTGCAATCCCGTGATGGATATTGAGCGCCTTGCGGTTCGGATCACCGCCGGTCGGGCGGCGTATTTCAATAAACTCCTCTATCTCGGGATGGTCAACCGGCAGATATACCGCTGAACTGCCGCGCCTCAGCGAGCCCTGCGAAATCGCCAGTGTCAGCGAATCCTGCACCCGCATGAAAGGCACCACTCCCGAAGTCTTGCCATTACCGCGCACCGTCTCACCTATCGAACGCAGGTTGCCCCAGTAGCTCCCGATACCGCCACCGCGAGCCGCAAGCCATACATTCTCGTTCCATAAATCAACGATACCTTTCAGACTATCCTCGGTTTCATTGAGGAAGCAGGAAATCGGCAACCCACGGTCAGTTCCGCCATTGCTCAATATAGGAGTTGCCGGCATAAACCACAGATTGCTTATATAATCATATATACGCTGTGCATGTTCCACATCATCGGAAAAATGGTTAGCCACCCGCAGGAACAAATCCTGATATGACTCTCCCGGCAATAAATACCTGTCCTGCAGTATGGCCTTGCCAAACTCCGACAGATTATCATCACGAGAGCGATCAATATCCACTACCGTTTGCACGGCTTCTGCAACAGCTACATTCATTTTGATTATACCTCCTGAATCATACCTTGACTTATGGTGTTTTAATATAACCTACCTTATCACTCCCCCGCTTGCGGGGGAGTACAAGAGCCAAGCCCTGAAAGGGCGCGGGCGATTGGTGGGGGTGTGATGAGTTGGAAACTGGAAAATAGAAACTGGAACAGAAGCTAACTCATTCCAGTTTCCAGATTCCAGTTTCTATTTTCCAATCACTACCCCCCACGATTCGACTGCGCATCAAAGATTACTTGTCTCATCTGCTCCCCCACAAGGGGGGAGCGGTAGGCTGTACATACAAAACACTAATCAAGTGATAGCTTAAAAGAACCAAACTACCACCTCCTACCTGGCGCATGGGCTTACAGTAATTTTTATCACTATAAACATTCCCCGAGCGACACAGGCAGGGTAGCAACCACTTATCCATCTGTCCAGATAAATAATATGGCATTCGGCAACATATAGTATTCATGTTGCCATTTCACCACAACATCTAGTATGATATGTTAAAACTCCCCAATATTTACAGCATCTTGCTTGATTATGCTGCTCTCTTCATAGATAAGATGTTATACATAAAATACTTTCGCAATCCAATCATTTTTGGTAATGGATGAGTTGGATAAATGAGTATTATGACTATATACTGTCACCCCGGATGGCATGCTTTCTCCAAATCTGTGATTTGGCAAGAAAGCACCATTCTCGGGGTTATAAGTAACAGTACGTGTTTTTGTAATAACCCCGAGAACGCTATTTTCTGACTACATCAAAGATGTAGAGAAAATATGCGTCCGGGGTGACAGTATACTGTAATTCATTTTACAACAACCTGTAAGGAGCAACAATTATGCCTGCGAAAATTCTTGTATTTGCCGGTAGCGCACGCGCCAAGTCTTTTAATAAAAAGCTGGCACGGATAGCGGCACGGTCAGTTGAGACAGTTGGCGGTGAGTCGACTTTTCTGGATCTGCGTGATTACCCGCTGCCGATATATGACGGTGACCTGGAAGAAGCGGAAGGACTGCCGGAGAATGCTGCAAAACTCAAGGAAATATTCAAGCAACATGATGGCTTGATTATCGCCTCGCCTGAATATAACGGCTTGTTTTCACCGCTTCTGAAAAACACGATAGACTGGGTGTCGCGGCCGGTTGAAGGTGAACTGCCGCTTTCTGCATTCAAGGGAAAGGTGGCGGCGATGGTGAGTACATCTCCCGGTGGGCTGGGCGGTATGCGCGGGCTTGCTCATCTGCATACATTGCTTACCAATATCGGTGTGATTATTCTGCCCAACCAGTTTGCAATCGGCTCTGCACACGAGGCTTTCGATGATAAAGGTGAACTGAAAGATGAAAAACAGCATGCGGTTGTCGATAATATTGCCAAAGCACTGGTGACTTTTATCAATAACCAGCTTTATGCGGAAGAACTTGCCGCCGAGGCAAAAAAGAATGAGTTTGAGACTACTACATATAAATCCTCTTAAACCAGATGGAAAATGCGGAAATTACAGCAATCAGCAGGCATGCCTTCGATAGTGAGGAAGCGTGTGCCAAGAGGCTCCTTAAAAGCACAGGTGATATCGAAAGTCTGTCTGATGTAGCCTTTGAGCGGGCGGAAAGTTATGTAAATTTCCTGCGTGATAATCAGGATAATTCCCTGCTCGAACATTTCCTTAAGCAATATGACCTGAAAAGCGAGGAAGGCCGTGCGATGATGAGTCTGGCCGAGGCTTTGCTGCGGATTCCTGATAATACTACTACCGATGCACTTATCCGCGATAAATTTGCGCAAACCGAATGGGTAAGCCATCTCGGGCAGAGCGATTCGGGAATTATCAACGCTTCAACACATGGGCTGCGGATTGCCAGTGTAGTGAGTCGGCTTGGCGCGCAGGAAAGCACTGTGAGCAATGTTCTGGGCACTATGGCCTCGAAGATGAGTGAGCCATTTATCCGCACGATAATGCGGCGTGCGATGCGCTTTATCGGCAGGGAGTTTGTGCTGGGGCAAACTATTGAAAGGGCTATGGAAAAGGCCGCTGAATATGAAAAGGACGGATTTTTATTCTCATATGATATGCTTGGAGAGGGCGCACGCTCTGATGCACAGGCGGAAGAATTTTTTAATAGCTATATCAGCGCTATAGAGAGGATTTCCAATAATTCCAATAAAGAAATTTCGTTATTTGACAGGCCGGGTATTTCGGTAAAAATATCTGCGCTCCACCCGCATTATGAATTGCTGAACCTTGAAAATTTAAGACAGGAATTGTTACCTCGACTGCTTGAAATTGTTAACTGTGGCCGTAAAAATGGTGTTTCGGTTATCATAGATGCGGAGGAAATGCGACGGCTGGATTTATCACTGATTTTATTTCAGGAGTTGTTGCAGAATAAGGACTTGCAAGATTTGAACGGTATCGGTCTTGCGGTTCAGGCTTACTCGAAATGTGCGTCATATGTTATTGATTTTATTATAGATCTGGCGCAGAAAACCGGTCGCAAAATCCCTGTGCGGCTGGTTAAGGGAGCATACTGGGATGCGGAGATAAAACATGCGCAACTGGCTGGAGTGCCTGATTTTCCGGTATTTACGCAAAAATATCATACCGATATATCCTACCTTGTTTGCGCGCAGAGATTACTTGCTAACACTAACCATATTTACCCGCAATTCGGTACTCACAATGCATTTTCGATTGCTGTAATTATCGAGATTGCTGCTGCCAAAAATTGCAGCCGAAATGATTATGAATTCCAGCGTTTGTTTGGTATGGGACGGCAGTTATACGCCCATATCACCAAGCAGGAGGATATAAAATGCCGGATTTATGCGCCGGTCGGACCGCATAATGAGTTGCTGTCATATTTAATCCGCCGGTTGCTGGAGAATGGCGCGAACAATTCGTTTGTTCACCAGTTTCCTGATAAGGACATAACCACTGCCGAGCTTATGGCTGACCCGTTCAAACTGGCTTCAGATAATGACTACGCACCTGCCAGACATATAAAACCGCCTTCGGATATTTATGCAAACAGGCGTAAAAATTCACAAGGGTTTGATTTAGGTAATATAAGCAATTTCAACTGGTTAACCCAGGGAATCAAATCAAGGCTTAGAGATGACCTGCTCGCCATCCCGCATAAAAATACAGACGACTGCGATGAAGCTATTGAAAATGCTTATAAAGCTTTTCCCGAATGGTCAGGCACAGATATAAATCATCGCATCAAAATATTAAATCATTTAGCTGATTTATATGAAGAAAACAGAGATACACTTATTACATTATGCATAAAAGAGGCGGGCAAGACTCTTGCGGATAGTATCGCAGAGGTCAGGGAAGCAGTGGATTTCTGCCGCTATTATGCACTGGAAGCGGAAAAATTATTCAAGAATCCGCAGGAATTTCACGGTGCAACCGGTGAAACTAACCAACTCACAATGCACGGTAGAGGCGTGTTTGCGTGCATCAGCCCGTGGAATTTTCCGCTGGCGATTTTTACCGGACAGGTGGTAGCGGCGCTGGTAACCGGCAATTGCGTTATTGCAAAACCGGCAGAGCAAACTCCCGCAATTGCTGCTCTGGCCGTCGATTTGATGTATCAGGCCGGTGTGCCTAAAGATGTTCTGCACCTGATAACCGGACAGGGAAAAATAGTTGGAAATCATATAATTAACGATGAACGCATAGCAGGAGTATGTTTCACCGGTTCTACTGCAACCGCTCACCATATCAACCGTACACTGGCCGCCCGCAACGCTCCGATAGCACCGCTTATAGCCGAAACCGGCGGACAGAACTGCATGATTGTCGACAGCTCTGCCCTGCCCGAACAAACAATTGATGATATAATAGATTCTGCCTTCGGAAGCGCCGGTCAGCGCTGCTCTGCACTACGTGTGTGCTATTTGCAGGAAGAAATCGCCGATGATTTTATCGAATTGCTGGCAGGTGCAATGCAAGAATTACATGTTGGCCATCCATCTGATTTTGCAACCGATATCGGACCGGTGATAGACGAAGATGCCAAACAGAAACTCGACAACCATATAGAAAAAATGCGGCAGGAAGCCAGATTTATCGCCAGCACCCCCCTACCCTCTTTGACTGGAAATTTCGTTACACCACATGCGTTTGAAATCGGCTCTATCAGCCAGCTCGAAGGCGAGGTATTTGGCCCCGTCCTGCATATAATCCGATACAAATCAGGTGACCTAGGTAAAGTCATTGATGAGGTAAATTTTACCGGATTCGGGCTTACATCCGGTATCCAGAGCCGGATTGAAAGCCGTATAGACTATATAAGCCAGCACATCAAAGCCGGAAATATTTACGTAAACCGCCCAATGACCGGCGCTATTGTAGGTGTGCAGCCCTTCGGCGGCGAAGCACTATCCGGTACCGGCCCCAAAGCCGGTGGGCCCCATTACCTGCTGCGATTCTGCACCGAACGCTGCGTCACTACCAACATCACCGCAATCGGCGGAAATCTTGAATTACTTTCAGGAAACAGCTAGTTATAGCACCCTGTCACCCCGGATGGATGGTTTCTCGAAATCTCTGATTTCGTATAGAAACCACCATTCTCGGGGTTATAAGTAACAGCACGTGGTTTTGTAAATAACCCCGAGAACACTATTTTCTAACTGAATCAAAGATTCAGAGAAAATATGCGTCCGGGGTGACAACTGCAAATCATGCCGCAGAAAAATTCTTTCGCTCTCTCACAACCCCTTCAATCCTGCGCTGGATTATCTTTCCCACAACCTCCGCATCGTAATTATCCCGAACCTTCACCAATCCGCAAACCGCCAGTTGTGCAGCAATATTCTGGTTACGGATGAGATATGCAATCGCCTTGGCCATTTCCCGTTCATCACCTTTTTGTACAACCAGCGCATCGTGCTTGTGCGATGCAATCTCCGACGGCCCCTCGGAATCGGTGGTCACCACCGGCAAAGCCTGGCTGAACGCCTCAAGAAGCACTATCCCGAACGGCTCATGATGCGACGGCAGACAAAAAATATCTATCGATTCATAAAACACATCCTTATTTTTAACCCAGCCGATAAACTCTACAACTCTTTGCAGACCAAGGCTCTCGGCCAATTTTTTCAGCCGCTCCTCCTCCTCACCCTCGCCACCAATCACAGCACGGAACTCAACCCCATTCGCATGCAACCTCGCCAGCGCTTGCAGGAACACATCTATCCCCTTTTTCTCCACAAACCGTCCCATAGTGCCGATTACAGGAGGTGCACGAAATGCACGCGGAGTCACCGCCTTACTGCTCGCAACATCAATCATGTTGGGAACGCGGAAAACCTGGTTTTCCGGTTGTCCGGATTCAATAAGATGGCGTTTCAAATCATCGGTAATCGCGAAAATTGCATCCAGGCCAATCAGGTTTTTCACACTGTAATTATGCGCCAGGCCAACCACAGGGCATATATTATGCGCCGCTTTTTTCATCAGTACAGCGGCACGGTTACCGTGAGTGATGACTATATCCGGATGCACCTTCTCCAGCAGCCCCCGCAGATTCCGCACAGCAAGTGGATCCCACTGTCCGACATTGCTGACTTTTTCAATAGTTACATTATGGATTTTTTCGGCCTCACTTGTAATTTCTGCCTTGGGATGAATCACCGCAACCACGCTGTTACCCTGCTTATTCAGGATATTGCAATAGTCCAGGAAGGCCTGTTCAATCCCGCCAAGCCCGCAGCCAAACATCGCATTCACAATAATCATGCGGCCGAGTGTACAGGATATTTTCAGGACGGGCAAATGTGGATTTGCCTATACTGATTTTTACACATTGCCAGTTAGTAATAAAAGTAAATAGCATGTAAATTTCTAACGCACCAGAAGGCAGCCCTGGTTTTTGTTGATTAGCTTCTTGCAAAGCTGCTGGGCATCATCCTTACCGGCGATAGGGCCGGCATGCAGGCGGTAGAAAACTCCCTTTGAGCCAAGCTCCACGGTTTCCATCGAATGCGCCAGACCACCAAGCATATCGGGAAAGCGCTTTTGCAACCCGGCCCAGCCTTTTTCCAGGTTTGATATAGATTTGTAAGAGCCGAGCTGGACTTTTATCCCTTTCCCTATCGTCGCAGAGCTAGTTGTGTTTAATGCGGTTTTTGTTGCGGTTGTATTAATGGGTTTTCCACCCTGTGCTGGTCTTGTTGTTCCGAGCTTGCGTGCTGGAGTGGTGGGAACCTCGGAAAGGGCTACAACCTTGTATTTACTATCAGGTTTTGCCGAATCCTTGACCTCTTCAACAACCGGCTCCTTCTGGGTTTTTACGATATTTATCTTAGCCGCAGTATCTTCTTTCTGACCGGCTGTCTCTTGCTTATTTTCACCTATAATAGTAAGCTTCTCGGAATTTTGCGGAGCATTTCTGATTATTTCGTAGGTTTTGGCAGTAGCTTCCGCCAGTTTTTCATCAGTGCTGCTTTTTGCTTCACCACTTTCCTTATCCCAGCCTTTTTCCTTGGCAAATTCTGCCAGAAAATCAGTTTCAACATCGCTTTCACTTACGACTACATCATCCGGCGAACCGCCTTCCTGTCCGGCCAGAAACGGTGCGGGTACTTTTGACAAATCATCCCTGCTTACCGGCTCTTCCGGCTCCGGCATAAAAATTACATTGCTATTCTCAATTTCCTGTACCCCATTGGAATTATTAGGGGAAATTGCATCATACACAACCTTGTCCTTGTTGGGAATGTGCATACCGCCAGGGTCTTCCGGTTTGACTTTATATGGATTCTTATTGGCGGTAATCAGGGGAAGGTCGGCAGGGTCTACATTACCGGCATTTTTGGTTTCCTCATATGCGTACCAACCAAGCAACACCAACCCACCCAGTGCAGCAAGCATAATGGAAGTGGAAACCATCTTGCGAAGAAAACCACTGCTTTCACTTGTAAAAACCTCTTCGGGTGTATTTTTCTTGTCGAGTTTCATATCCTTTCACGTTCCCCCACCAGAAATTCTGAAATCAATCCTCCTACGCTAAAGCTACGGAGGACATGGATTTCTAGAATTTCTTGCCTCCCCCGTAAGCGGGGGAGGAGTTACATCGCCACAACCGGCTCTACACCTATGACATGCAGGCCGGAAGCTATGGTTATGGCACAGGCCCGAACCAGAGCTATTCGTGCTTTGGTAAGTGCCTGATTATCCTCCATGATAAACCGCAAGGCAACATCACCCTTGCCGGCATTCCACAGCGTATGGAATATAGCAGATAAATCCTGTAAGTAAAATGCTATTCTGTGCGGTTCCATAAATTTTGCCGCCGCCTCGATTATACGCGGCCATTCTGCTATTGCCTTTATCAGCGCAATCTCCTGCTCATTCTGCAATAGCGCCAGTTCAGCATTGTCAATATCCTGATAATCCCATCCCTCCAACTCAGGCATCTGCTCACGCAATTTACGGAATACCGAATGCGCCCGCGCATGGGCATATTGTACGTAAAACACCGGATTATCCCGCGATTGTTCGGTCACTTTCTTCAGGTCGAAATCCAGTACGGTATCGGACTTCTTGGTCAGCATAATAAACCGGACGATATCCTTGCCTACCGCGTCGACAACATCACGCACCGTAGTAAACACCCCTGCCCGCTTCGACATCTTCACCGGCTCACCATCTTCCAGAAAATTCACCAGCTGGTGTATAACCACGTCAATCTCGGCCTGCCCGTTGCCAAGCGCGGATACTGCCGCTTTTATCCGTTTTATGTAACCGCTATGGTCGGCCCCGAGCGACAGCACCATCTTGTTAAACCCGCGGTCAATCTTGTTTTTATGATATGCAATATCGGAAGCAAAGTAAGTATTGCTATCATCGGATTTTTTAAGCGGGCGGTCTATATCATCGCCGAAATCACTGGAGCGGAACAGAAGCTGCTCACGCTCCTCCCAGTCATCAGGAACCTTGCCTTTAGGCGGTTCCAGTACACCCTTATATACCAGTCCCTTATCCTCCAGCGCTTTTATTCCGGCATCAACCGCTCCCTCATCAACCAATGATTTTTCGGAAATAAACACATCATGCTGCACACCCAATTCCAGTAAATCGTGTTTTATCAGGGTGAGCATGGATTCCAGCGCAAATTCACGTATAACCGGCAGCCATATCTCCTCATCGGCATGTAGAAAATCCCGTTCATGCAGGCGGGCAAAGGATTCACCAACTGTTTTCAGATACTCACCCGGATACAGGCCTTCCGGAATCTCGCCTATATCCTCACCGAGCGCTTCACGATAGCGCAGATAAGCCGAACGCCCCAGTGTATCCACCTGCGAGCCGGCATCATTTATATAAAATTCTTTGGTAACATCATACCCGGCCTTGAGTAGCAACAGGGAAACAGCGTCTCCAACCACTGCGCCGCGGGCATGGCCGATATGCATCGGGCCGGTAGGATTGGCGGAAACATACTCAACATTCACCTTCTGCCCACCGCCCATATCGGAATTGCCATAACTATTTCCCAGCTCCAGCACCGACTTCAGCAGCTTATACCAGATAGAATTATCCAGTGTTATATTAATAAATCCCGGTCCAGCAATTTCGATATTTGTTATGGTTTTGTTGGGTTTTAGCTTATCGACAATAATCTGTGCGATTTCCCGTGGCGGTTTGCCTGCCTTTTTCGCCACGACCATAGCTGCATTGGTGGCTATATCGCCATGTGCCTTATCCCGCGGAGGCTCTGCCGTCACCGCATCCAGCGGCAAATCTTCCGGCAACTCACCAGCTTCCACCAGCTCCCGCAACACCCCCACCACCTCATCACGATATGTCTTGAATACATTCATAACAGGAAAGCTTTATACATGGCTTGCAAGAGAGGGTAAAGGGAATAGCGAGTTAAAATAAACTGTAATTTTTTTCGTAATATGCTAATCTTTTGCTTATGAACTCGATAATTGATGCTGCTATAAGCCGGTCACGGGCGGTGGTGATGATATTACTGCTGATACTGACTGCCGGGATGATTACCTATCTTTCGGTGCCGAAGGAGGAAGCTCCGGATGTGCAAAAACCTTCCATATATACCTCGATGTCGCATGAGGGTATTTCGCCGGATGATGCCGAACGCCTGCTGCTGCGCCCTATGGAGAAGGAATTGCAGGGGATTGAGGGTGTCAAGGAGGTGCGCTCCATCGCTACACAAGGTTTCGGTTCGGTTATGCTGGAGTTTGATGCCGGGTTCGATAGTGACAAGGCTCTGCTGGATGTGCGGGAGAAGGTGGATATGGCCAGGCCGGAGCTGCCTGAGGAAACCGAGGAGCCTGTTGTACAGGAGGAGAATTACAGCCTGTTTCCGGTGGTGAATGTTATACTGACCGGTGATATTCCGGAGCGCACGCTTATCAAGCTTGCCCGCAGCCTGCGGGATAATATTGAGGAGTTGAGTTCGGTACTTGATGTCAAGATTGCCGGCGACCGTGAGGAATCTGTCGATATTATAATCGACCCGCTTATGCTGGAAAGCTACGACCTTACTTCGGATATAGTACAGTTTGTAACCCGTAATAACCTGCTGGTGGCGGCGGGGGCTATTGATACCGGTGCAGGGCGGCATGTAATCAAGGTGCCGGGACTGCTTGAGAATCTGAATGATATACTGGAACTGCCGGTCAAGGTGAACAAGGATGCGGTGGTAAAGGTCGGTGATATTGCGACCGTCCACAAGACTTTCAAGGATCCGGAGAATTTCGCACGGGTGAACGGCAAGCCTGCTGTAGCGCTGGAGGTATCCAAGCGTACCGGTGAGAATATCATCGAGACTATCGACAAGGTCAAGGAGATTGTCGAGGCTGAACGTCAATACTGGCCGGAGGGGGTAAATGTATTATTTGCGCAGGATACCTCCACCCGTATTAAAAATATGGTGTCAGACTTGCAGAACAACGTGCTTCTGGCGATATTCCTGGTGTTTGTGGTTATCATATTCTTTATCGGGATGCGCTCCGGTACCCTGGTCGCAATTGCAATTCCGGGAGCGTTTCTGTTTGGCATATTGACGCTTTCCTTCCTTGATTTAACCCTGAATATCGTAGTTTTGTTCAGCCTGATTCTGTCTATCGGGATGCTGGTGGATTCGGCGATTGTGGTGGTGGAATATGCCAACCGGCGGATGATAGATGGTGTATCCTATCGTCAGGCTTACGGTGAGGCAGCAAAACGTATGAGCTGGCCGATTATAGCCTCGACTGTTACCACCCTGCTGGTATTTGCACCGCTTTTATTCTGGCCGGGAATTATGGGGCAGTTTATGAAATTCATGCCGCTTACCCTGATAGCCACCCTGACCGGCTCACTATTGATGGCTCTTATATTTATTCCTGTACTGGGTACATGGTTTGGTAAGGTGGACAGTTTTGACGATCGTACCGAACGCTCCATCCGTGCCGGGGAAGGCGGCGATATTCATAATGTTGACGGGCTTACCGGCGGTTATGTTTCCCTGCTGGACAGGGTACTGCGCCTGCCCGGGATATTTGCCGCTTTAATACTGGCGCTGATACTCCTTATATTTTTCGGGTACAAGACTTTTGGTGTAGGCAGTGAATTCTTCCCCAGTATAGAGCCGGAAAATGCGCAGGTTATTGTTCATGCGCGGGGTAATATGTCGGTGTTTGAGAAGGACAAGCTGGTAAGTGAGGTGGAAGAGCGTATATCCGATATGACCGATGAGGTGAAGGTTTTCTACACCAGCGCAGGCAAGGTTGATGGCGGTGCCAAGGGTGGTGCGCTGGCTGAGGATGCAATCGGGCTGATACAGCTTGAATATCAGGATTGGGAGATACGTAGGCCTTCTGCCGAGATTCTGGCTGAAATCCGCCGGCGTACTGCCGACCTGCCCGGAATCATGGTAGAAACCGGCGAGGACAAACCTGGGCCACCCAGCAGCAAGCCGATAGAGCTGGAACTTTCCTCCCGCTTTCCTGACAAGGTTAGTCCTGCGGTGGAAACCATACTGGAAGGGATGAAGGAAATCGGCGGGTTTATTGATACAGAGGATAGCCGCCCGATTCCGGGTATTGAGTGGCAGCTGGATGTTGACCGTGAGAAGGCCGCACGTTTCGGGGCGGATATGCTGGTTGTCGGCAATTTCATCCGTATGGTGACCAACGGGCTGAAAGCCACTACCTACCGCCCTGATGACAGTGATGACGAGGTGGATATATTGCTGCGTTTTCCGAGCAGTGACCGGCGGCTGGATACGCTGGATAATCTGCGTGCAATAACCGATAACGGGCCGGTGCCGATAAGCAATTTCGTCACCCGCAAGGCAAAGCCCAAACTGGGCAAAATCGAGCGGGTGAATGGTGTACGGGTTATCAGTATCAAGGCCGATGTCGAGGAAGGTTTGCTGGCCAATAACAAACTCAAGGAGATGGAAAGCTGGCTTAAACAGGCTTATGAAAGTGGCAGGCTTGACCCTGAAGTGCGGATTGCATTCAAGGGGGAGGATGAGGACCAGAAGGAAACCGGTGCGTTCCTCATGAATGCCTTTATCCTGGCGCTTTCGGCTATGACACTTGTGCTGCTGATGCAGTTCAATAATATCTGGCATACGGTTATTATTATGAGTGCGGTGTTTCTTTCTACCGGCGGGGTAGTGCTTGGGTTGCTGGTGACCGTACAGCCTTTCGGTATTGTGATGTGCGGGGTGGGGATTATCGCACTGGCAGGGATTGTGGTGAATAACAATATTATCTTCATAGACACATACAAAATATTGCGTGAGTCGGGGATGAATGCAAGGGAAGCGCTGCTGCGTACCGGCGCACAACGGATACGCCCGATTCTGCTTACTGCCGGCACTACCATACTTGGTCTGATTCCGATGGTGGTGGGGATGAATATCGATTTTATCGGACGTGACCTGACTTTCGGCGCACCTGCTTCACAATGGTGGCAGCAAATGTCCACCTCAATTGCCGGTGGGCTTGCCTTTGCGACCATATTAACCCTGTTCTTCACCCCCAGCCTGCTAATGCTCGGCGAACGCCGACGGGAACGGAGACAGAAACGTATTACTGGTACTCACCCCACTCAACAACTAGTATAGTGATTTATACTGTTTACTTATCTTTTATATCTACTCACTTTTTTTATTGAAGCGCATCATGCCGAGTTCGTCCATTTCGATGCGCTCCAGGCGGGCGGATTCGGCCAGAATTTCCTGATTTTTCTTCTCCATGATAATTTCGTATTTTTTCAGTTCGGCAAAGGATTCCGCTACTGTTTTCGACATTTTCTCAATCTCTTCGTCCAGCATTGCCACTGTCCTGTCTATATTTTCCTGCTGCATCCCTATTTTTGCTGCAAAACTGGTATAGCCATAAGCACCTGTGGGGTTCTGCCCTGAAGATTTGTTAACAAACTCCTGCTCCTGCAACAGGCTTTCCTGCAATTGTTGCTTTTTGGCAAGCAACTCATCCTTCTTATCAAGAACTATATTTAACTCCCTGCGTTTCCTGTCTAAATCCTCTTTGGTGAGTTTTATCAATGTAGTGTACGGTTTCATTATTTTTACCGGATTTATACTTTCAGGGTCGCAAACTGCCTTGTTTTTATCAGGTAAATGTATAATATCACAGGGTTTCCTTACCTTTATATAACAAACAATATGAAAATAGCTGTAAAAACTTTTCTGATACTGTTTTTTGTTATTATTTCAACTGGTTATGCAGAAGTCCATGCTGCCGATTCGGTGACCGGCTATCGTTTTAAGAATGATAAGAAGGGAGAATATAAATTTGTTCTGGATTTGCAGGGAGCCGCCGATTACCGGCATTTTACCCTGAAAGACCCGCACCGGCTGGTGGTGGATATTGATAACGTCAAGTGGAAGGTACAGGACAGGCCGGTTCTGCATCCTGTGGCTACGAAAGTACGGCATGGTTCGCCGAAGCCCGGGAAATTAAGGGTAGTAGTCGATCTGAATCAGGCGGTGGATATAACCGATGCGTATTTTATTACACCTAACAAGCAGTTTTCCGGACATCATCTGGTAGTGAAATTTGCTGCGAAGGGGAGGGGGGCTGAAAATCCGCTTGCTTCTCGTAAAACTCAGGGCAACAGTGACCTGCCGGCCTCAATGCAATATAAGTATCAATCTAATTCACCATTTAAGGTTCCTACCTTTAAGCCACTGGAATTAAAGGGATATGGTGATAGTAGTGCGTTTACACAATATGAATCGCCTGATGATGGGGCGGAAACTGCCGAGGTGGTTTCAAAACCGCGCAGTCGTCGCAAGCCGGTGATAGTGCTTGACCCTGGCCATGGCGGAATTGACCCCGGTGCTATCGGCAAATCAGGAACAAAAGAGAAGGACATAACCCTGCAATATGCGCATACATTGCGTAAGATTCTGGAGGATACCGGACGTTACCGGGTGAAAATGACCCGTAGTCGCGACCGCTATATCAATCTCGGTAACAGGGTAAAAAAAGCCCGTCAATATAAGGCTGACCTGTTTATTTCCATCCATGCAGATTCGCACCCTAACCCCAAGACTCGCGGACTTTCAGTATATACTATTTCCGAGAAACGCTCGGAATATGAGGCGAAGAAACTGCTCAGAAAAGCGCATAAGGAGGAGGTTCTGCGTGATGTAAATCTTAAGGATGATAGTAAGGATGCGCGTGAGGTGCTGATAGATTTGGCACGGCGGCAGAACAAGAACAAGTCTGCCATTTTTGCCGAGACACTGGTTGGTGAGTTGGGAGATGATGCGAAATTACTGCGCAAGACCCATCGCTTTGCCGGATTTGCTGTGCTGACTGGTGCGGATGTGCCTTCCGTGCTGCTGGAGCTTGGTTATATGTCAAACCGGCATGAGGAAAAGCTGCTTAAAACCGAACAGCATCGCCATAAACTAACCCGCGGCATCCGCGATGCGGTAGATAAATTCTTCAGGAAACACCCTTTGGAGTAAAAGAAATACAGACCTAATCGTCATAATAGCGATTACGGCGGTTGCGGCGTACGGATTCCTGTTGCTCACGCACCCGTTTTTCGGAGGGTTTTTCATAGAAACGGCGCTGTCTCATTTCGCGGAACACGCCTTCACGCTGCAGCTTTTTCTTGAGCATACGCATTGCCTGCTCAATATTTCCATCTTTTACGTTAATCTGAACCAAAAAATTACCTCTTTTCTTAAACGGCCTTTCATTATAGCATATAACCAAAGACGCAGGAACTGCCCTTTTTAGGCATTTCTACAGATTAGTCAAGCGAAAACGGTAAAAATCTGTACCCAGATGATGGATGATAGATTATGGATGATGGAAGACTTGCCATTACCCCTCTCTCTATCATCTATAATCCATCATCTATCATCTGGAGCCCGAAACGAGTTCGGGATGACATCCTTTTAAAACTATGACAAACGACACAAAACATGAAATAGCCCAGAAACTGTTGCAGAATGCGGCGTTTGACGGGTGGGGAAAGGAGGCACTGGAAAAGGCTGCGGAAGATTGCGGTTATGATAAAAACCGTGCGTATATTGAATTTCCTGGGGGTATTGCCGAAGCTACTGACTATCTTGCCGATTATTTTGATAAACAGATGCAGGAGGAGTTTGACAGACGGGATTTTTCGGAAATGCGTATCCGTGACCGGATTGCCGAGGCGGTAATGATTCGGCTGGAGATTTACGACCGCCATAAGGAGGCAATCCGCAAGCTCACCGCCTATTATGCTCTGCCACATAATTCAGGCCGTGCGTTGCGTAATATCAGCCGGACGGTTAGCCTGATGTGGTATGCGGCGGGTGACAAATCCACGGATTTCAACTATTACAGCAAGCGTTTCCTGCTGGCCGGAGTTTATAGCAGCACGCTTTTATACTGGCTGAAAGATAATTCTGACGGTTATCGGGATACACGGGAGTTTCTAAATAAACGTATAGAAAATGTAATGCAGATTCAGAAGGTTAAGTCTGGTTTTAAGAATTTTGTGCAAAAAATTCCACTACCTCATTAGCAAGCCTTTCCGCTACCTCCTGTTTACTCATTCTTGGCCATTTTTCATGCTTTTCTGAAGAAAAAAACTCTACCTCATTTTCATCCGCACCAAAGACTTTTGCATCCGAAATATCATTAGCTATAATCCAGTCACATCCTTTGTTTTTCAGCTTTTTTCGGGCATTGTCTGCCAGCTTTTCACTCTCCGCCGCAAAGCCGATTACCAGTCCTGGACGATTGGTTTTGTGTTGACTAACTCTCTGCAAAATATCAGGATTTTCTGTCAGTTTTAAAGTTGGAGGTTCGGTTGATTTCTTGAGCTTGTTATCGAGAGGCTCTGCAACCCGCCAGTCCGCCACCGCTGCGGCAAATACCGCTATGTCAACCGGCAGAAGCCGCTCACAAACCTGTAGCATTTCCTCCGCCGACTCAACATTTACCACGGAAATATTCGCAGGAGGCGGAATGCTGGCTGCTCCGGAAACCAGTGTCACATCAGCTCCCGCAGAATGCAGTTCTTGCGCAATTGTATATCCCTGCTTGCCGGAAGAGTGGTTGCTTATATAGCGAGCGGGGTCAATCGGTTCAATCGTAGCACCTGCAGTTACCAGAGCAGTCTTGCCGGAAAGTGGCAGCGCTCCGGCGCGCCTGTCTCCCCCGCCTTGCAGAAAATCCATCACTGCCGCTGCAATTTCGGCAGGCTCGGACATACGGCCAAAACCTTCTTCACCACAAGCCAAATCCCCTTTATTCGGCCCGATAAAGGCAATGCCGTCCTGTTTTAGCTGGCCTATATTACGCTGTGTTGCCGGATTTTCCCACATATGCACATTCATCGCCGGCGCAACAAGTGTCCTCTTGTTCGATGCAAGCAAAAGCGCAGAGGCCAAATCATCCGCTAACCCATACGCCATTTTCGCCAGTATATTCGCAGTTGCGGGTGCAACTACAACAAGGTCATTTTCACGTGAAAGCCGGATATGCTCCATCTCGTCGCTATAGGGAAACATATCGCTGTAAGCTCTTTTACCAGTCAGCTTCTCGCATTCCGCAAGGGTAATGAATTCCTGCCCGCTTTTGGTGACAACACAAGTTATGTCCACCCCCCCATTGCGCAAAAACCTTATCAGCTCAGGAATTTTCTCCGCCGCAATACTGCCGGTTATTATAAGAAGTATGGAGTTCATAGCAGGTGACTACCTTCTTTTATTACCAAATCTCTTTCTGGTAAAGGCGAGGATCATACCCATCGTGATTGAGGTGGCGATTGTTGATGAACCGCCATAGCTGACGAAGGGAAGTGTCATACCGGTATTGGGCAGCAGGTTCAGTGCTACCCCCATATTGACCATTGCCTGAAACCCGAACATGGTTAGCAACCCCGCAGTGGCGTAAAACACGAATAAATCATTCTCCCTGAATACATTCATAAAGCCCTTAACCACCACAAATGCAAACAGCATAATGATTATCAAACAGACAATCTGCCCGAATTCCTCACCCGCTACTGCAAATATGAAGTCGGTATGCGCATCGGGGATACTGCTTTTTACCACTCCCTCTCCAGGACCACGCCCCAACAACCCGCCATTTATAAAAGCCTCCAGCGATTTTTCGGTCTGGTAGTTATCTCCGGTAGCAGGGTTGAGGAAAGTGTTAATCCGGTGCGCCACATGTGGCAGCAGGAAATATGCTCCCACTGCACCGCCAATACCCAGCACACTTATCGCCATAATCCATAACACTGGCAGGCCGGAAAGGAACATCTGTGCTCCCCACATAACCGACACCGCAACCGTCATACCAAAATCCGGCTGCAGGATAAGCAGAAGCACAACCAGTAAATATGAGCCAAGCGCAAGCCTGTAGCCGGGAAAATCATCCTCCATATTCCGTCGGGCAAGGAACCAGGCCGTAACTACTGCAAAAAACGGCTTGAGAAATTCCGAAGGCTGGAGCGAGAAACCGGCCAGCATAATCCAGCGTTTGGCACCCTTGGCAGAGCCATCCATCAGCAGCACCAGCACCATAAGCGCCAGACAGCCGACCAGCGAAATCACTGCAATCCGCCGAATCCACACCAGCGGCATCATAGAAAATACAAATATACAGCCTGCCCCGAGAATAAGGAATACAACATGGCGGTTGACGAAATGGAAGGACTGCAAGCCGATTTTGCCTGCAACCATAGGGCTTGCCGCCATTACCAGCACCACACCAATAGCAGTAATCGTTGCAACCGCAAGCAGGGTATAGCGGTCGACAGTCCACCACCATTGATAGAAAAGGCTGTTATTTGCACGTGTCGGTTTCATACCTGAAACAACCAGCCACTAGCCACTAGCCACTAGCCACTCTAATCTACAATCTGCCCCAGGACACTATCCTGTCGTTTAATAACCGGCACCTCGCCTTCATTTACCGGTTTACCGGCCTCCTTGTTGGCAGCAATGCGTTCCTTTTCCTTGTCGGCATCAACTATCGGATCCTTGCGCCCCAGAATCGGGTCAACTATCTTGTCAAACAGGCTACGCTTCTTCGGCTGTTCATTTGAAGCGACCTTGTTATCCTCTGCCAGTTTCGTACGAATATTCCTGTCTGTGGCAATGCCGGTCTTGCCCAGCAGGGAACGCTCACTTGCGGTTACATTATGACTGGTCTGCCTTTTCTCCCCGCCGAACAGGGCTCTCTGCGCCTTATCCCGCTGCGAATTGCGGTTTACGGTCATCGCACCTGCAGCGGGAGCAGGAAGCTCTCGGAAATCCGGTGGTACGGTAAGCGGCGGATGCTCCAGTACCATAAACTCATCCGGCGCATCATTGCTTATCCCCAAACTGCGCTTGACATTACCACTACATGCTGAGGACATCACTGCACAAATAACCAGGATCACCAACTTATTATACTTCATTCTCAATCTTCCTGTTATTATACTTATCATCGCTCTTCCCACACAAAAACAGGCTGTCAATACATAACATAACCGCACCGATAAATACAGCACTATCGGCTATATTGAAAGCCGGCCAGTGATATCCGGCTATATGGAAGTCATAAAAATCGGCAACCTTACCGTATAGTATCCTGTCTATCACATTTCCTATCGCACCGCCAATAACAAATCCAATCGCCCACATTTGCATTTTGCTTTCACATTTCCTCAGCCATATCAACAGAATAGCTACAATAATCAAGGCAAGTGCAGAGAAAAAATATGGTGCATGGTGCATGTCCTGAAACATACCGAAACTTATCCCGGGATTCCACACCATAACAAGATTGAAAAACGGAGTAACCTCAACCGGAGCAATCATCTCGCCGGATCTAAACTTGCCAACCAGGTGAAATTTATTCAACTGGTCAAGCAACAAAACCACCAGCGCAATTACAATCCCCTTCCAGAACATCAGGCTAATCTACTCCAGTTGGAAATATAAGGGAATAATTTTTTACCGATACCTACTGCTTAGGTTTGCTACTGCGTCATTTTTTGCCAGAGGCCCTTGAGTTTGGTGGAGTCGGTTTCGGAGATTTCCTCTCTTGTATTACTCCTGCTGTCCCTGTTATCCCTGCCATCACGGCTGTCGGAGCGGCCTCTTGCCGGTCTTGAATCCTTTTCGGCAGCTATACCGTCAGTATTATCCCTTGCACGAGGCGGTCTGCCACGCCTCGGACGGCCACCATCACCGCTGTCAGAAACATTCTTCCGCGGGCGGCCACGTCTTTTCGGCCGGTCATCATCGGGAGAGTCATCCCTGTAATTACTATCATCAGCACTACCTGCCCGTGCTGCAGCTTTCCCCCGCGGAGGACGGCCACGTCTCGGTTTGTAATCCTCCCCGCCATCCTCACCGGCATTACTGTTGGCTGCATCCTTGCGGGTATATTTTTTACGGGAAGCTCCATCCCTTCCCCTGCGTCCGCGTGGACGGTCAAATTCATAATCGGTACCGTAAAGATGATGGTCATGGTCAATCAGCACCTTGACTCCAAACCTGTCCTCTATATCGCCGATTTCATCCCGTTTATTGTTGAGCAGATAGAAGGCAGCCGCAGTTGATGCACGAAGCCGCACCTCACCATAACCCTGCCTGGCCACTTTTGCCGCTTCTATTTCAATCACCCGCAGTAATGTTATCGAAATCGACTCATTGGAGCGCACCATACCTGTACCGCTACAATTAGGGCAGGATATGGCACTGGCTTCAACAATACTGGAACGCATACGCTGACGGGACATCTCCAGCAGGCCGAAGGAGCTAATCCGTCCCACCTGTATCTTGGCACGGTCAACCCTGAGCGCATCCTTGAGCGCCCGCTCAACCGCACGCCGGTTACGCAATTCACGCATATCGATGAAATCTATCACCACCAGTCCGGCAAGGTCACGCAGCCGCAACTGCCTGGCCACCTCGGCGGCGGCCTCAAGATTGGTCTGCAATGCGGTTTCCTCTATATTACGACCTCTGGTTGATTTGCCGGAGTTGACATCAATCGATACCAGCGCCTCGGTTGGTGTAATCACAACATATCCGCCGGATTTCAGCCTTGCCGTATTATCGTAAAGCTCCTCAAGCTGGGCATCTATCTTGTATTTGCGGAAAATCGGTACATTATCCTTATGCTGGATAACCTTCTTCTTATGGTCGGGAGAGAGGGTTTCCATAAATTCAAGGCAGGTCTTATAGGCTTCATCACCCTCAACCACAATCTCATCAATACCGCTGCGGTAAAGGTCACGCAGGGAACGCTTGACCAGATTACCCTCCTCGTGAATCATCGCAGGAGCTTCCGAGTCAAGGGTACGGGCACGGATTTCCTCCCATACCGAAAGCAGATAGTCAAAATCGGACTTGATTTCCGTCTCGGATTTGTCCACTCCGGCAGTACGCACTATTATACTGGAACCCTTGGGACCCTCCAGTTGCGATACGATATTGCGCAGACGGCGGCGCTCGCCAATATTGGCGATACGGCGGGAGACTCCACCCTGACGGTCGGTATTGGGCATAAATACGCAATGACGTCCGGCCAGCGAGATAAAAGTAGTAAGCGACGCACCCTTATTACCCCGCTCCTCCTTGATTACCTGCACCAGTACTATCTGGTTACGTTTGATAACCTCCTGAATCTTGTATTTGCTATATTGGCGGTAAAGTTCGGAACGTGCACCACGGATCTCCGAGGCTATATCATCATCGGCAGCATCCACTTCTTCATCGTCCAGTTGCTGTGAAACGGGTAAATCCTCTTCCGGATTATCCTCAGGGTCATCTATTTCCTCGATATTATCATTGCCAGTCTCAGCCTGTGCAGCTTTTTTAGCCTCTTCAGCCTCCCTGGCAGCTTTTCTCGCCTCCAGCTCCGCTTTACTGGGACGACCACGTTTCTTCGGTTTTTTCTCTGCGGGAGCTTCGTCTGCTTTAGCCGCATAATCCGCCTCTTCTGCCTTCTCCGCCTTCGCTACAGAAGCCGTCTGTGCCTGCGTACGCTGGGCTTCCTCCTCCTCAAGCTTGGAAGCACGCGCCTCAGCCTTGCTTATAGCCTCCTCCAGCTTTTCCCTGTCCTCCACCGGAATCTGGTAGTAATCGAAATGTATCTCGGAAAATGGCAGGAACCCCTGCTTGCTACCGCCATACTCAACGAATGCAGCCTGTAGCGAAGGTTCCACCCTGGTTATCTTGCCAAGGTAAATATTGCTTTTTATCTGCCGTTTGGATGAGGTTTCGAAGTCGAATTCCTCCAGCCTTGTGTCTTCTGCCATCACCACCTTGACTTCGTCCTGGTGGACGGCATCTATCAAAATACGTCTTGTCATTGTCTAAAAATCTCCAGATTTCTTTATGGGCTGCCTTCTTTGAACTATATGTGCATAAGCCTACAACACAGAATAGCCTACAAGGCCAGCCTATTTTGTTAGTCAAACCAGAAAAAATGTTTATGTTACTTTTGGAGGACATAAATCATTAGTAAATACTGTACAAACTGTGATACGAGCTGCTAGTCTCCTAACCCATACCATACTGCATCTTAGATATTTTTGTTACAGATAGACTTCCCGCAGGAAAATTATCCTGATTGGGAAAATAGCCGGACTTGCAGCATTTTAGCTTTTTTTGGCTCTACTTTTACTGAAACCACCTTCGACTATCTCGACTATATTACAGCTTTCTGCTACAATTCAAGTCCTTATGATAATATGCCTTATCATAAAAAGCAATATTATAAATTAACTGTATTGAAATTTTCTAGGCCGCACGGAGATCTACACCTCACACTAGAACAAATTTCAATATAATCTAGGACACGACTCGTAGCTTGCCTTCTAATGCACGATCTTTTGTAGATTTTTCATCAAAGTTAGAAGGTTTTATAATTCGGGCAGGTGCACCAACAGCAGTCCTGCCTGCAGGAACATCATGCAAAACCACTGAATTTGCTCCTATTCTGGCATTATTGCCAATTGTAATATCCCCTGCTATACATGCACCCGGAAAAATCTCTACCCCATCACCAATAACAGGAGCATACATTTCTTCATCATCCTTTATATTGCTGTGCTGTCTACCAATTGTAACGTTCTGGTAAATACATACTCCACCATCAATTTTTACGTACTTCCCAATGACAACCCCTGTAGGATGTGGTAGTTTGAGGCCAGGAGCAATTTCGGCAAACGGACTGATATGACAAGAAGTTTTCTTTATTGCATGTAGCCAAAGTAACCTGCCAAAAACTCTGCGGATGCCGTCTTTCCTGAACCATTTTGAATAAAGACGGTAGTAAAACACCGTCATAAACCCAGGGTTGATAAGCAGAAATTTAAAAAACTGCGATTTGGACTTTGCACCATTAGCAAACAAGTCAGCTTCTATAGTTTTATTCATGGCTTCCCCGTAAACAAATTGTAAACCAGATAATATTAAAAGGGGAAGTTGGATTGATTACTGAAATGTACGTCGTTATTTAACAACCACATATACATTTCTGCATACTAGTCGATACACTCCAATCTGAGCCTGTTACTAGAATAAATAAATATTGAAAGCTTACCAGTAAAACCGATAGTACAACCACACCCTTAACACACCTTTTAGAGTATTCATGAACAAATATCAATAATTTTCATCACAGTTAATAATAGTTAAGAACGTTTGTTATCTGGACAATCGGTGAATTAACGGTATAAGATGCTGCCCATGGCTGAGAAGTTTGACATATGTATAATTGGTGGTGGGCCGGGCGGATATGTTGCGGCGATTCGTGCATCGCAACTGGGGATGAAGGCCGCACTGGTGGAGCGTGAACATCTGGGCGGGATTTGTCTCAACTGGGGATGTATCCCGACCAAGGCATTGCTGCGCTGCTCGGAAATCAACCATCTGCTGCATAATCTGGATGATTACGGTTTTACGGCGGAAAATACCGGCTTTGACTTTGTGAAAATTATAAAACGTTCCCGTGAAGTTTCGGCAAAACTCACCGAAGGTATCAAGCACCTGATGAAGAAGAACAAGGTTACTGTATTTGACGGTTATGGCAAGTTAAATAGTAAGGGGGTTGTTGCGGTAAGGAAAGGTTCGGAACGTGATGATGAGAAAATCGCTGATATTGAGGCTGGTCATATAATAATTGCAACCGGTGCCCGTGCCCGCACTCTTCCCGGAATGGAGCCGGACGGCAAACAAATCTGGACATACAGGGAGGCGATGACCCCGGATAAATTACCCAAATCATTGCTGGTAGTCGGTTCCGGTGCTATCGGGGTTGAATTTGCCAGTTTCTACCGCAATATGGGTGCGGAGGTTACTATTGTCGAGGTAATGGACAGAATCCTGCCGGTTGAGGATGCGGAAATTTCGGCACTGGCTCATAGGAATTTCGAGGCACAGGGGATGAAAATCCTTTGCTCGACTACTGTAAAGTCGTTGAAGAAGGGGAAGAATAATGTAACCGCTACTGTTGAATCAAAGGGCAAACAATCCGAAATCAGGGCCGAGAAGGTGATTATGGCGGTTGGAATTGTTGGGAATGTAGAAAATATAGGGCTTGAGGGCACAAGGGTTAAGGTAGAAAAGGGGCATATCGTTACTGATGAATGGTTGCAGACCGATGAGCCTGGAGTCTATGCAATTGGTGATGTGGCGGGGCCACCCTGGCTTGCGCATAAGGCCAGCCATGAGGGGGTGGTATGCGTTGAGAAAATCGCAGGAGTAGCGGGAGTTCATCCTGTCAAACGGGAAAATATCCCCGGTTGTACCTATTCCCTGCCGCAGATTGCCAGTGTCGGTATGACCGAGGAGCAGGCGAAATCCGCCGGGCGTAATGTAAAAATCGGGCGTTTCCCTTATATGGGCAACGGCAAGGCTATAGCTATGGGCGAGACAGAAGGGCTTATTAAAACCATATTTGATGCAGATAACGGTGAATTACTGGGCGCACATATGATTGGCGCAGAGGTTACCGAACTGATACAGGGATTTGTTATAGGTAGGAATATGGAGGCGACCGAGGCTGATTTTATGCACAGTATTTTCCCGCACCCGACCCTGTCCGAGATGATGCATGAATCGGTACTTGCCGCATATGGACAGGCCTTGCATATATAACTTCTATAACCTCCCCCGCAAGCGGGGGAGGCAAGAAATCTCGAAATCTTTGATTTCGTAAGATTTCTGGTGGGGGAATATGGTAAGTGCAAAATGCTGAGTGTTGAGTGCTAGGTCTCCTGTTGAAAACTCTCAGTACTAAACACACAGCACTCAGCACTTTAATCGTTCCCTCCCCGAAAATCTGGCAATCGTAGATTGCTCAGATTTTCTCCCCTCCCGCAAGCGGGAGGGGTATAACCACTAGTCACTAATATGTTCAGAACACTGGTAAAATTTCTGCTGAAGAAGCTCTATAAGGTAAAGGTGGAGGGGCTGGAGAATTATGACAAGGCGGGGGAGCATGTCCTGATTGTCGCCAATCACCTGTCATTCCTTGATGCGGCGCTACTCACCATATTCCTCCCTGAAAAGCCGTTATTTGCGGTTAATACATTTATCTCGCAGAAATGGTGGATGCGCCCTTTTCTTTGGCTGGCCAATACTTATCCGCTTGACCCGACCAACCCCATGGCGACCAAGGCACTGATTTCCGAGATAAAGAAGGGGCATAAATGCGTGATTTTCCCTGAAGGCAGGATTACGGTTACCGGCTCGCTGATGAAAATATATGAGGGGCCGGGGATGATTGCTGACAAGTCCGGTGCAATGGTATTACCGGTCAGGATTGACGGTGCGCAATATACCCCGTTTTCCCGCATCAGGGGTAAGGTAAGGACAAGATGGTTCCCGAAAATAACCCTGACTATCCTTGAACCGAGGAAATTTAATATCCCTGACGAGTTGAAGGGTGCCGAGCGGCGGGCAGCCAACAGTGCGGTACTTTATGACATAATGACCGAGATGCTGTTTGCAAGCTCGGATTACCGCAAAACATTGTTTCAGTCCCTGCTTGATGCCAGGGCGATACATGGCGGCAAACATGAGATTATAATTGATGCCGAGCGCAAACCGCTTGATTACCGCCAGCTTGTCACCCGCAGTTTTGTACTGGGCAAGGCGATTGCCGCCGATACTGAAGAGGGTGAATATGTCGGGGTACTGCTGCCCAATATGGTGGGGACTATAGCGGTATTCTTTGCATTACAGGCTTACGGCAGGGTACCGGCAATGCTGAATTTCTCCACCGGTGTGAAGAATATTATCTCTGCCTGTACAACTGCCAGAATAAAAACCGTCTACACCTCCCGGCGGTTTATAGAAGCTGGCAAACTTGAAGAACTGGTAGAAGCTGTCACGGCAGAGGGAATAAAGGTAGTTTATCTTGAGGATTTGCGTAAATCGATTGGCCTGCCTGACAAGTTAAAGGGGATGATCGCAGGTAGATTCCCGCAAACCATATATCGCAGAACCAGCTCGCAAACCTCTGACTCCCCTGCTGTAGTTTTGTTCACATCCGGCTCGGAGGGAGTGCCCAAGGGGGTGGTGCTCAGCCATATCAACATACAGGCTAACCGCTTCCAGCTTGCTTCACGGGTGGATTTCGGCCCGACCGATATTGTATTCAACGCATTGCCGGTATTTCATTCATTCGGCCTGACCGGTGGTACGTTACTTCCCGTATTATCAGGGATAAAAACCTTCTTCTATCCCTCCCCGCTGCATTACCGCATAGTACCGGAGCTAATCTATGACATAAACGCCACGATAATGTTCGGCACCGATACTTTTCTCGCCGGATATGCCCGCTTTGCCCATCCATATGATTTCTACTCAATACGTTATGTATTTGCCGGTGCGGAGAAATTAAAGGATGAGACTCGACGTTTATGGTCGGAGAAATACGGGGTGCGGATTTTCGAGGGCTACGGTGCCACCGAAACCGCCCCGGCGCTTACGACCAATACACCGATGCAGAACCGGGCAGGTACGGTAGGGCGTTTGTTGCCCGGGATTAAATACAGGCTGGAGCCGGTTGAAGGAATTGATGAGGGCGGTAAGCTGCTGGTATCGGGGCCAAATATTATGAAGGGATATTTACTTGCTGATAATCCCGGTGTGCTGGTGCCGCCCGAAGGTGGCTGGTATGATACTGGCGATATAGTGGATGTAAATCGCGGGGGATATATTACGATTAAAGGGCGTGCCAAGCGCTTTGCCAAGATTGGCGGGGAGATGGTATCACTCACCGCAGTTGAAAGTGAGCTGTCGAAATTATGGCCGGATAATAATCATGCTGTGGTTAATATTCCTGATGCCAAACGTGGCGAGGCACTGGTACTGGTAACCGACAACAAACAAGCCGAACGTAGTGAAATTGTAGCGTTTTTCAAAAAACATGGAGTCGGGGAGTTAAGTATCCCGTCAAAAATAATCACTACCGACAATCTCCCCTTGCTCGGCACCGGCAAGGTCGATTATGTTGGGGTTAAGGAGATTGTTGAAAAATAGTTATCAGTTATCAGTCTCGTATAAAATTATGACAGAGCCTATAATACTTCCATATAAGGGCATTATGCCGAAGATTGCCGGGGATGCGTTCATTGCTCCCGGGGCGGTTATAATCGGTGATGTGGAAATCGGCAGTAAAAGTAATATATGGTTCGGCTGTGTTATCCGCGGTGATGTTAATACTATCCGTATCGGCGAGCGGACAAATATACAGGACGCTACTGTAGTACATGTAACCCGCAAAACCGGTCCGACCTTTATCGGCTCCAACGTCACTATCGGCCACAGCGCACTTATCCATGCGGCAACTATCGAGGATGACAGCTTCATCGGAATGCATGCAACCGTAATGGATGGGGCGGTGGTGCGTTCCGGCGGGATGGTAGCGGCTGGTGCACTGGTAACCCCGAACAAGGAAGTCCCCGCCGGTGAAATATGGGGCGGCAATCCGGCAAAACATTTACGCAAAATGCGTCAGGAAGAAATTGACTTCATCGCAATCTCAGCCCGGAATTATGTTGATTTAGCAGAGGAATATCACTAATGGCTGAATATTACTTATATTTCAAGGCATTGCATGTAATTTCTGTCATTGCATGGATGGCGGGGATGCTGTATCTGCCGCGATTGTTTGTATATCACTGTCAGGTTGCGCCCGATTCCGAGGCTTCGGAGAAGTTCAAGGTTATGGAGCGTAAGTTGCTGCGTGCGATTATCAATCCTGCTATGATAGCTACCTTTATTTTTGGCGGGATTCTCATATATCTCACCGAACCATATAAGGAAGGATGGTTTCATACAAAAATGCTGTTGATTGCGGTGTTGTTATATATCCACCATTTGCTGGCACGCCACCGCAAGGATTTCGAGCATAACCGCAACAGGAAATCCGAAAAATACTATCGTATACTGAATGAAATACCTGCGGTTATTATGGTATTAGTAGTGATTCTGGTGGTGGTAAAACCTTTCTAACTTATCATTTCAATTCCAGGGCAACCTTGCTCATGAATTTGTCTGGCTCTCCGGTGAGGAGGAGGGGGATATATGTGGCGATTGCGGGGATTACTTTATCCATAACCGTTTTTTCTTCCCTGGAAAATTTATGCAGGACATATGATGTGACCATGGATTTTTCACCGGGATGGCCGATGCCGATGCGGATACGGTTATAATCCCGGCCGATATGCGCATCGATACTTTTTATCCCGTTATGACCACCATCACTACCGCCGGTTTTCACCCGCAGGCGGCCAACCTCCAGATCAAGTTCATCGTAAAATACAAAAATATCGGACAGGGGGATTTTGTAGAAATGCGCAGCCTCCTGCACCGCCACACCGGAATTATTCATATAGGTAGCGGGTTTTATGGCATGGATTTTCTGCCCGCCAACCTCTCCCTGGAAAAATTCGGAACGGAACTTGTTTTGTGGAGTGGAAAGGGAATATTGCCGGGCAATCTCGTCTATCACCATAGCGCCGGTATTATGCCGTGTTTCAGCATACTTATTCCCGGGATTGCCTAGTCCGACCAGTAACATAATAGTGCCAAGTGCTGAGTGTTGAGTGCTAAGTCTCCTGCTGCATCCAAGAGCACTATATAGTGTTTTTACCTGAAATGCCTGTTTGTTACCGCCCCCCCCCTTGTGGGGGAGCGGATGAGACAAGCATCTTTGATGCGCAGTCGAATCGTGGGGGGTGAAGCGGTGTTCAGTGCTCTGTGTACGGTGTTCGGAGTTTCCTGCTGTAATACAGTATACCGAACACTGAACACCGAGCACCCTGATTCCCCCCACCAATCGCCCGCGCCCTTTCAGGGCTTGGCTCTTGTACTCCCCCACAAGGGGGGAGTGGTAGACACGTAAATACTTCAAGTTGAAGTACTATAGATAACAGAGATGTTAGTTTTATTCGGATGATCCTAGATTCCCCCACCAGAAATCTTACGAAATCAAAGATTTCGAGATTTCTTGCCTCCCCCGCAAGCGGGGGAGGATAATGCCCAGATTACTTCTTGTCCTCAGCTTTTTTCTCGCCTTCTTTATCCGTAGCGGCTTCCTCGCCCTCAGCTTCGGCACCTTCTTCAGTTGCAACATCTTCTATGGCATCCTCTTTCTTGGAACGACCGGTGATAGTGGCGATGGTAAAGTCACGGTCTTTAATCACAGGCTCTGCACCCTCAGGCAGCCTGATTGCGCTGATATGGACACTGTCGCCAATTGCCAGCCCCTCAAGGTCAGCATCAAGGCGGGATGGAATACTCCCCGCCGGGCAAAGTAGTTCAACCTCGTGACGTACGATATTCAGCACACCACCACGCTTGATTCCCGGTGACTTCTCATGGTTATGGAACTTGACATGCACCATAACACTGATTTTGGTATCATCACTAACCCGCAGGAAATCTACATGCAGCGGTACATCGGTCACCGGATGCAACTGCACATCCCGTGGCAGAACCTTGAAAGCATCCTTGCCGGCTTTCAATTCCAGCACCTTTGCCTTGAAACTGCCTTTCTGATAGGCAACATACAGCTCTTTCCGGTCAAGGGCGATTTTGGTTTCCGGATCCTTGCCACCATATATAATGGCCGGAACCTTGCCGTCACGACGTAGCGCCCGTGCAGCCCCCTTGCCAGTATCCTGCCTTATCTCCACCTCAAAAGCATTATCCGTCATTGTGCACCGCCTCCTTCATACATTTTCTGCATATTTTTCATAACTTCAGGGTCTTTCATACATTCCTGCATGCTTTCCATCATCATCCCCTGTAACTCACCCATCTTGCCGGCCATGGAAGCGTTCTGCGCCTCTGATACTTCCATCATAAGTGCAGGCATTTTATCAATAAACTTGCGGCCTGACGGGGTTTTATAAAAAGTCACCGCGTCATTGATTTCGCTCTCGCTGAAATGCTTCATGTAAATTTCCACCAGCTTGGGTTTGAGGTTCTCGTAATCCACCGCCTGCTTGATTGCCGACATGAATTTGGCCTCATCAAGACAGTCTTCCATACCACCTGCGGCAAACTGTTTCTTTATCATCTGCCCCATCGAATCAAACATGGCGTCGCTGACATCCATGATATCCATCAGTTCTTCCGCAGCCTTGCGATGTGACGCGGATGGTGTGGCCACCTGCGCAATAGCTGCACTATTCACCGCAAACGCTAATACTAAAATTATAAAAAACTTTTTCATTTTTCTTCTCCTTTCGGTTCACAAGCGCCATGCTCGAATATAATTTCCTGAAATCTGGCCATAAAGCCTTCAAAAAATTTATTATCCAGCCTGACTAGATCTTTTTCAAAATCACGAGTAGAATTAATAAATTTTTGTCCTACAGGTGATTTGTTGAATTTTATCAGCTCTTTTAAGTCATCTTTTGTATAATACTTCTTCAGAAGTTGGATATACTCTTTCTCATAAGAGTCAAAGTCCATACTTTCTTTCCATAAAACAGACAACTCATCTTTTAACTTATCACTAGTGCATACGCCTATCTCCTTGTAGGGCTCTAAAACCATATCCAAATATTCATCATCCTGAACGAAAAATTCCCAGTCTTCACGATAATTTGTGCTTTCCAGATACTCTTTTGCCACCTCTTCGTAAGAGGTATTTACACTTTCCCCAGATTTACATTCCCATATCTCCCTTACTCTTTCAAGTACCCTGTCGCCGGTACCAAGACGCTCTTCCATCATTTTCTTTCCTTTAGCTATAGCCTCTGGAAAATGACTACGTACTTTCTGCCCTAACGGAGTCTTATAGAAAACTATCAGTTCCTTTAGCTCTTCTTCAGTAAAAACGTCGATATGTACGTCAACAAATATTTGTTCTATAATATCATAATTCTCCTCTATCTTCTTTACTCTCTCCTGAAGAGATTTCTTTATAATAGAAGCACCACAATCTCCGTGCGTATTTTCGTCTATACGCTCGATTGCCTCAACCATTGGCTTTAATTGCTTGTCTATTTCTCCTTTTAAATCATATAGCCTTAAAAATTTTCTAGCAGACTCTTTATGTGATTCAGTTACAGCATAGGTAGAATCAGCAATAGATATTAACAACAAAAATACTACAAGGACTTTCCTCACTTACTAACTCCACTAGACTCTAAATTCAAGACTCTGGCCACTCTAATCAAACAAACTCGAAACCGAGCTTTCCTCTGAAATCCGCTTCATTGCCTCAGCCATCAATGGCGCTATGGTCGCAACCTTTATTCTATCCGATTTCTCTACCGCATCATCCGGTTTGATACTATCGGTAACAACCAGTTGCTTCAGCGCAGAATCTTCTATTTTCTCAACCGCCTCACCCGATAACACTCCGTGGGTAATATAGGCCGAAACCGTTTTCGCCCCCTTATCTGCCAAAGCCGCGGCAGCATTGCATAATGTTCCGCCTGAGTCAACAATATCATCAATAATTATGCAATCCCGTTCCTTGATATCGCCGATGATATTCATCACCTCCGACTCACCAGCCCGCTCACGGCGCTTGTCGATAATCGCCAGATCCGCCTCAATACGCTTGGCATAGCCACGGGCACGGGCAACCCCGCCAACATCGGGCGACACTACCGTAACATCGGCAATATCGAAATTCTCCCTGATATCCCTGACCAGAACCGGCGCAGCATACAGATTATCCAGCGGAATGTCAAAGAACCCCTGTATTTGCCCTGCGTGAAGATCAAGCGTCAACACCCTGTCTGCCCCCGCCGAGGTGATAATATTGGCCACCAGCTTGGCAGAAATCGGGGTGCGTGGTCCCGGCTTCCTGTCCTGCCTGGCATAGCCGAAATAGGGGATAACCGCCGTCACCCTGCGTGCCGAGGCTCTGCGCAGCGCATCCAGGCATACCAGCAATTCCATGATATTATCATTGGCCGGATATGATGTAGTCTGGATAAGGAATACATCCTCCCCGCGCACATTCTCATGTATCTCGACAAATACCTCCTCATCGGCAAAGCGCTTGACCGTAGCATCCATCAGCGGCACCCCGAGATATTCGGATATCGCCTCCGCCAGAGGTAAGTTGCTGTTTCCTGTAACTATTTTCATATTAGTGGCCAGGCATTTGATTGTGTATTGTAAGCATACAGCTACCCCTAGACTATCCCATCATATACTCAGGGTAGCGGCGCGTAGCGAACGAGTTTCGAACCTATGCGCCAGATTGTTTACAAATTATACAGCATAAAATAAACAACACAAGCAGTAGTCTAATCAACAAATTAGCCGCTTGATAATTTTACTCACTTATCAGAACAAATGAAACATACAAGGTACTCCGAAGCCGTCCCCTTACCGTTGCGTGATAGTTGGCGTTTAGCACTTCTCAGAAAATCACGCACCAGAATATAGTTAGGATTATGGCCTTCGACAGGCTCTCTACTTCCGGTGTGCGGAAATTGGAGATAATATTATCAAAACGCATATTGCCGAATGTGGGTGCTTTAAAGAAAGAACACACCGATATACAAACAAAGTTAGATAAATTGGTTGATATGCTAGCTGAAGGAGTACTGCTACCTGAAGATTACAGATTTAAGCGTGAGCAATATAAATCACGTCAAGCTGATCTAACAGATATGATACATCATTATGACAAAGCCGACGATGCTTTTGGTAAAACTATGGAAAAGCTTATGAAAGTAGCTATGGGAGCACATAAAGCGTTCGTAGGTTCGAACATGGAGGAAAAACGTGAGTTATTGAATTTTGTATTTTCGAACCTGCAGCTCAATGGTTCAACTCTTTGTTATACATACGAATTTCCATTCAACAAGTTTGAGAATATCAATACTTGTTCCGAATGGCGGATGGGGTGGGATTCGAACCCACGAGACGCTTACACGCCTGCCGGTTTTCAAGACCGGTGCCTTCAACCGCTCGGCCACCCATCCGGAAGCCTAACTAGCATATGGCTATAGTTTTGCAAAGGGAAATCGGAATGGAAAAGGAAGGGCTTTACTCTCAGTATTATAGCACCTCCTCATTGTACTTACGCATAATCGCACTCTCCCCATGATGGAATCCCCGCTTTGCCGATTTATAGTAGATTTACTATAAATATAGCAAAATTGATGATGGGCTTCCAAAGCCTGGAGATGTATGGGATTTAGGTTTATGACTGTGCAACTGGCCCTATCATTAATAGAAAATATAATATAGGCATAGAAACAGAGGGTTGTTTTGACCCTTTTGATTCAAGGAGTAGTGGTTAAGAGTGCCTGAATTTTATATTTTTACGTTATTTATTATAAAGTTATTTACTACCATTTACCCCCATCAGGTTACGGGAGAAGTCGGTGGCGCTGAAGTGGTGGAGGTCGTCGATGGCCTCACCTACGCCTATCGCATAAATCGGCAGGGCGAATTTCTCGGCCAGGGCGACAACTACTCCGCCCTTGGCGGTTCCGTCCAGTTTTGTGACAATAATTCCGGAAATATCGACCATTTCCTTGAAAGCCTCAACCTGGGAATGGGCATTCTGACCGGTTGTCGCATCCAGCACAAGGATAGTCTCATGCGGTGCGTTTTCATCAAGTTTTTGTAACACACGTGAAGTTTTGGCCAGTTGCTCCATCAATCCCGACTTGTTTTGCAGGCGACCGGCGGTATCTATCAGCAAAACATCTATCCCCTGCTCCCTGGCCTGCTCCAGTGCGCTATAGGCCACACTGGCGGGGTCTGCATTGGGCTGGCCGGTGATAACAGGGCACCCAACCCGCTTTCCCCACACCGCCACCTGCTCCACAGCAGCCGCACGGAAAGTATCGCAGGCGGCAATCATAACCTTTTTACCGCTATCCCTGAATTGCTGCGCCAGCTTGCCGGTAGTCGTGGTTTTGCCATTGCCATTTACCCCGACCATCATGATTGCAAACGGGCTTGTATCAGGCTCCAGCTTTAGCGCAACCGGCTCGATTACCTTGCTGATTTCCTCGGCCAGAGCCAGCTTCACCTCTTCTGAGCTGATTTCCTTGTTGAAGCGGTTTTTGGAGAATTCGGCTATGATTTTAGCGGAAGTGGCAACTCCAAGGTCACTGGCAATCAGCAGCTCCTCCAACTCCTCCAGCATCTCGTCATCCAGCTTGCGCCTGGTTACAATACCGCTGATTCCCTCGGTTATCTTCGAGGAACTTCTGGAAAGCCCGGATTTTAATTTCTTCAGCCAGCTCATTTTATAAGTGTTAAGTGCTGTGTGTTGAGTGCCAGGTATAAATATTTCTCAAGGGCTTAACCTTTCCTTAACCTTTGTTTGTTATAATCAGATTAGCCTTGAGAGAGATCTTGGCTTGCGACTCCTCTCTCCACTCCGGCAGCTTTGGCCGTCGGGGTGGAGAACCCCCCTAGAATATATCGAGATTTCTACTATGCTGGGCATCTAGCTCGGTTTTCTGCGCTTCCGTTGCTCACGTACGAAAAAGTACGCTGCGCTACGGTTCTCGAAAACCTTCGCTATCTGCCTCAGCCTAGCGAAATCTCAATATATTCTATGCAGTATCCACTTTTCTATCTACCGTCGATGCATGCCACCTCCCCCAATAGTCTATCCTGCTGATATCCGGTGATTTTTATTTGTATTATATCGCCAGTTTTGTAGGGCGGATTATGGCTTATATTAGCGTTTTTGTCCAGTTCCGAATCGAATTCCACCATTGCGAAATGCTCGGTGCGGGCGAGATTGGGTTTCTCTATTACCGCATTTTCAACCTTGCCGATACGTGATTTGAGGAAATTTTGTAGATTCTTTTTACCTGCCTCCCGCAATATTGCCGCCCGTGCCTTACGCTCTGCTACCGGCACCTGTTTCGCCTGCGGAATATCTGCAGCCGGTGTCCCGTCACGCTCGGAATAGGGGAAAACATGGAGGTATACAAGATTAGCCTCCTCAATTATGCGTAACGTATTATGGAACATATCCTCGGTTTCAGTTGGGAATCCGGCTATTATATCGGCTCCGAAAACAATATCGGGGCGGAGCTTTCTTGCAGCCTCGCAAAACTCTATAACCTGTTCACGACTATGGCGGCGCTTCATCCGCTTCAGCACCATATTATCGCCGGATTGCAGGCTCAAATGCAGATGCGGCATAAAACGCGGCTCATTTTCTATCAAATCCAGCAAATCATCATCAATCTCCGCCACGTCAATGCTGGAAAGTCTTATCCGTTGCAACTCCGGAACATTGGCCAGCACCCTCCGCACCATCTGCCCCAACCTCGGACGGCCTGGCAAATCCAGCCCGTAATCAGTAATATCCACACCGGTCAGAACCAGCTCATTATAGCCGTTCTCAACCAGAATACGGGATTGCTCAACAACCGCACCGACCGGCACGGAACGGCTGTTTCCGCGCCCGTATGGTATTATACAGAAGGTACAGCGGTGATTGCAGCCATTCTGAACCTGCAGAAATGCACGTGCCCGCCCTTCCATACCGGTTATCAGATGTGAGGCTGTCTCCTCAATCGACATTATATCATTAACCAGAACAGGCTCTGTTTCGGCATCGGAAGCAATGGCTTTATACGTAGACTGCTCAAGCTTCTCCTGATTGCCGATAACCTTGCTTACCTCAGGCAATGCGTTGTATTTCCCGGGATTTATCTGCGCTGCACAACCGGTCACAATAATCTGTGTCTGCGGATTTTCACGATGATGTTTACGAATCGCTTGCTGCACCTGCCTTTCCGCCTCTTTAGTCACCGCGCAGCTATTGAACACGACAACATCCTCCAGCCCGGAAGAAGCCAGACGCCCACGTATTACCTCACTTTCATAGGAATTTAACCGACAGCCGAAAGTAACCACTTTGCCACCGGAAACAGACTCTTTATTTCTCACCCTCGTTACGCCACCGTTACAAGCCCGTCTTCGGCAGCGCCCTCCTTGCTATCCGCACTATCGGGTGAAATTTCCTCGACCACCTTGCCTGATGCCGCCGCACGCAATTTACCCTCAATCTCCTCGGCAATCTGCGGATTTTCCTTCAGGAACCTCTTGGCATTCTCCTTGCCCTGCCCGATACGCTGGCCGTTATAGGAAAACCATGAACCGGCCTTCTCAACAATATCTGCCTTCACGCCCAAATCGACAATCTCGCCGGTATGCGAAATCCCCTCGCCGTAAATAATCTCGAACTCAACCTGCTTGAAAGGCGGAGCTACCTTGTTCTTCACAATCTTGCAGCGGGTCTGGTTGCCGATAACCTCATCCTTGTCCTTGATTGCCCCGATACGGCGTATGTCAATCCGCACCGAAGAGTAGAATTTCAGCGCATTACCGCCGGTTGTAGTCTCCGGCGAACCGAACATAACCCCGATTTTCATCCGAATCTGGTTAATGAAAATCACCACAGTTTTCGACTTCGAAATCGAACCAGTTAATTTGCGCAGCGCCTGGCTCATCAGCCGCGCCTGCAAGCCCATATGCGAATCACCCATATCACCCTCGATTTCCGCCTTGGGTACCAGTGCCGCAACGCTGTCAACCACCACCACATCCAGCGCTCCCGAGCGCACCAGAGTATCGGTTATCTCCAGCGCCTGCTCACCGGTATCCGGCTGTGACACCAGCAAATCATCGATATTAACCCCAAGCTTGGTGGCATATTCCGGGTCAAGCGCATGTTCGGCATCAACAAACGCACAGGAACCGCCACGCTTCTGCGCCTCAGCCACAATATGCAATGTCAAAGTGGTTTTTCCGGAGCTTTCCGGTCCGAAAATCTCGATAATCCGCCCGCGCGGCACCCCACCGATACCAAGCGCCAGGTCAAGCCCAAGAGAACCGGTCGGAATCGCCTCAATATCAACCCTCTCCTGCGCCCCCAGCTTCATCACCGAGCCCTTGCCGAATGATTTTTCTATCTGGCTGATCGCGCTTTCCAGTGCCTTTTGCTTGTCCATAACTTTCCCTCTCTAACAGGATTGATTTCCTGAGCAATTTATCTATATAGGATTATGCAGCAAAATCCAGTATAATTTAATTAGGTTACAGGTTTAAGGTTACAGGTTATAGTTAAGTAAAATATGTAATTTTCCCAGAAAATTATGAGCCAGAACAATAATAAAGCATTTTCCGACTTGCCGATGAAGGCAAAAAATATCCGCCCGGAGGCGCAATGTGGCTATAAGATTTATAAAAACCGGGAGGAGTTTGTAGTAGTGGAGGCTGAAATCGCTACCGAGGCCATAGAAAAAAGCGGTATTGAAAAACCATTTAAGGTAGAGAAACTCGGTATAACAGAAAAAAATATTCTTATAGAAGGAATCTTTATAAACAACTAGGCAGCATCTAGGCTACAGCATTTTTTCCGGGACGGATGTTGTCTATATTACTCCATAACGAAAGTAGGTCGATGGTTTCGGTAGATTCTTGTTCATCGCTGAAAATCGGCAGGTTTCTAGGATCACTGAATTTTGCCGCAATCTGCCTGACCTTGCTGAATTCTCCCATTGCATAAAGCGACTCCATATAACCCAGCACATATCCGGCCGGAATATCTCTCTCATTATTCACCAGCTCTTCGAAATATTGCAGTGCCTCAGCGGGTTCATTATTATCCTGATGCAATCTGCCCATATCTGCAATAAGCTCCCTGTCATCAGGAAAATGCCACAGGCATTCATTATATATATCAATAGTTCTACTGCGTATCTGCTGCTCACGGTCAGGGTCGAGAATGCCAGTCTCAACATAATTCTTGCAGAATTCCGCAAATTCCCGCAACGTCCCGTAATCTTCTGGGCGCTTATCAATTTCCTGCTGCAGCAACACATACTTATCGGCAAGTTGACTCTCTACCTTTACCACAACCGCCGCCGCCTGTACCCTGACCGCACTTTCCGGTGAATTGAGTGCGGCCATCAAGGCTGGAGTGAATGCCGACTGGAAATGGCGGCCTATCTTCTCCAGAACTGATTGCTTCTGCTTGATTGCACCATAATTAAGTATGTCAATAAATGGCTCAACATCAATATCATCGGGGATATCATCCAGACCGAAGCTTATCCTTTCAAACAGATGGTGGCTGACATTTTTCTTCTCTTCGGGAAAGATTTTCTTATACCATTCCGCAAAGGTGGCGTTTTTTGCATTTTGCAGACTGTATGTTGCAACGGTCAGAAGGGCAATAGCTATCCCGAAAATACCTGAAGCTGCCGTTGCCAGGGTGAAAAATACTGCCGGCAGGATATTATGTCCTTTCCTGTATAAATAAACGCAAATACCGGACAGGAATGATACCAGCCCGAAATGCAGGGATAACGGCAATAATATCTCACCCTTATTGAGCAAATAAAATACCGCAACTTCTACTATCAACGCTGATATAAACAACAGTAGGTAAGACAATGTGACGATTAATTCCTTCAGGTTATTTACCGGCATTTTTTCTACCCCTGCGCTTCCCGGATCTCGGCTGACTTATTTGATTCTCTACAACTCTATGCGGCTTGTCAGGTATCTTATGAAGTATCTCTATTGAAAAATCGAAATCAGATAGCTCTACGCCCAGTTTCTCATCTTCACCCTGCCATCCATCAATTTCATTGCGAATCCTGTCCAGAACCAGCTTTGCCTCCTTATCGGAAGTTCCCGGTAATAGCAGGACAAAAAAATAATTATCCCGGTTTTCCATGAATATATTATCGGTACGACGCAGGGCGCTTCCCACAGAATCCGCCAGTGCTGCCGCACATATTCTGTATCTTTCCGACCCGCTGTCATGCTGTATCCTGACTGCAATCATCGACAGGTTAAAACCGACTCGTTCGGCCAGTGCAGTCAGGAATTCCACCTGATGCAGAAAAAATGTACGGGAATATATCCGGCCTTCCGGACGCTTGCGATAATCATGCAGAGGAGCGTTATCATCCGCAGCGCCTCCCTCACGGAAATGACTGCGGAAATTGGGATGCAGGCTCAAATCAAATATGGTGTTGTCACAAGCCTCCTTATAGCGCCGGTTATTACCATATGCAGTGCCGATCCACTCGCATAATACCCGGAATATCTCGATATTGTTCAGGCTTAACTGGCGGAAGTCAAGATGCTCTATTTTAAGCATACCGAATATCTCGCCGGAATTATTATCCACAAGCGCCCCAGCCATAACTCCCTGCCTGTCAAGCAGCCTCTCGTCACTTTCCTTTACTGCACATAGTATATCCCGACCCGACATAATCCCCCTGTATAGGGGGCTGCTGGCAGGAAAAGATGTCCGGTACGGCTCCTCTTCACCCCAGCCATAACAGCTATTGATTTCAAAGCTATCTCTCTCCAGCAGGAATATGGAAAATTTCCCCGGGCCAAGTATGTTAATTACAACATCTTCTATCGCAGCAAGCAGGTTTTTGTGATCAATCTTCTCCAGTGACTTGGCTGCCTTATATATCGAAATAGCACTTTTCATCTCGGAGGCAATGCGGGTCTCCAGATTCTCCTTAACCGATTTCAGCCGGTTATAGGCATGGGCAAGTGTTTCCTTTTCTTCCTCCGCCGCCTTGAGTCCGGTCTCCAGCTCATCATGCTCGGTAAGCTGCCTGGTACGCAAGCCGCCCAGTATCAGTGCAGTGCCAACCCACAGGAAAGGTGTAGCCAGCACCTCAACCAGATACTCATACATATTGACAAAACGGTTGTCAGGGAGATTGCCGGCATAAAGCGCTGCGCAGGCCAGAAATGCGCATACCAGCCCCTCCTTGGTGCCGTATTGCACGGTTATCAGCAGTAATATAATCCAGAACGGATGCGGTGAGGTATCGATAAAGCGCATACCACCGTCAAACGGATAACTCAGTCCGATAACAACAGCAAAAAATACCAGCATTTCAATCAATGCCGACAGCCTTATACCGAATATCATATGTGGCTTACTACTCATGGTTAACGGTAGTTAAAGGATTGGATTATGTTTGGCAATATAAAGTCTGAAGGAAAGCAGTCTTTTTCCCAGCATTTTTTTTATATTCCTAAATCAGGCCGCCTTGTTGACCAGATGGCGGAAGATGTCTTCAAGGTCGGGTTCGCAGGTGGAGATATCACGCACTGTTAACTTGGCCCGCCTTATAGCACGCAGCAGGCTATCGATATTAACTTCACTCACCTTGTATTCCACCACAACCGAGTGGCTGTCCAGCAATTTTGCTTCGAATTTATCCAGCCCTTTGGGAACCGCAGCGACCTCCTCTTCAAACACAACCGTAAGCTGCTTGCGGTCAAGCCTGCCCACCAATGCACTGGTGCTGTCATCCACAATAACCTTGCCATGATCGATTATCGCTATGTAATCGCAAAGATTTTCCGCCTCTTCAAGATAATGGGTGGTCAGCAGGATAGTCGTACCCTGCCGGTTCAGTTCACGCACATAATCCCATAGCTGCGTCCGCAACTCCACATCCACACCTGCTGTCGGCTCATCCAGAATCAGCAGCGGCGGGTTATGCACCAGCGCCTTGGCTATCAGTACCCTCCGCTTCATCCCGCCGGAAAGCCTGCGTGAAACTTCATGCGCCTTGTCGGTGAGATATAGAGCATCAATCAACTCCTTCGTACGGCGCTTTTCTTTGGGCACGCCAAAATATCCGGCATAAAATTCCAGCGTTTCAGTTACGGTAAAGAATGGATCCAGCACTACCTCCTGCGGCACTACACCAAGCGCAAACCTTGTCCCGCGCGGGTCTTTATCCTGATCTATGCCATTTACGGTTACCTTTCCGCCAGTCTTAACCGTAATTCCGGCCAGTATATTTATTAGCGTCGATTTCCCCGCCCCGTTAGAGCCAAGCAGCCCGTAAACCGAGCCTTTGGGGATGGAAAGACTGACATTATCCAGTGCCTTTTTGGTGGTGCTTGCCTCCCCTGCCCTGCTGCCGAACAGCTTTTTCCCGCCATTATGCTTGCTACCCTTGTATATTTTAGACAAATTTTCTACGGTGAGTATATATTTTACGTCTTTTTGCATTGCTTTCCTTGTAATTAACTTTATTAAGCGTTATATTAGAGATATGGGGTTTTTTCACAAGCATTAAAAGGTCAGGGATTATGGAGCCTACAGGCAATTACGCAGATATTATAGTATTCGCAGCGGTAGCGGTTTTTGTATTGTGGAAATTACGGGCAGCACTGGGACGCAAGGATGGTAGCGAAGGGGTGTCACCGATGAAACCGCATGGCGCTGCCGCGGCTGATAGCAAGGTGGTGAATTTCCCTGGCAAGGCGCAGAAATCCGAGAAGAAGGCCAGTAAAAAGGATGAAAAGCAGGAGGAAACCGAACCCGAGATAAAGGACCCTGTACTGGCCAGGAAAGTGGAGAAAATAAAGTCGGTGGATAAGGGGTTCTCCCCGACTGCCTTCCTTGAGGGAGCGAAAGTGGCATTTGAAATGCTGGTCAAGGCGTTTTCCGAAGGTGACAAGGAAACCTTGAAGAATCTGCTTTCCAGGAATGTATACAAGACTTTCACGGCGGAGCTTGAAAAACTGGCCGAACTGAAGCAGAAATATGAGGCTACACTGGTTTCGATATTATCCAGCGATATTACCGATGCCAGGGTAAGCGGCAGCAAGGCACAGCTTGAAGTGGAATTCAAATCCGAGCAGGTTAACCTGGTTAAGGACGCAGACGGCAAGGTTGTTGATGGTGACCCGTCATTTATCGAGGAAATTATCGATAAATGGGTGTTCGAGCGGGATTTGAAATCATCCAACCCGAATTGGGTAGTTGCAGCGACTTAAATAGGCCAAAATTTGTAAAAAAGTCAAAAAATCCGGATATTTTTCATTTTTTTTCTGAAACTGTCATAAAAAGTTCATATTTCTATGTTATAGTACCCTTATTGTTTAATAAACTAACAGGAGGTACATTATTATGGTAAAACTATCAAACCAACTAGAGGAAGTTACTGGAAAGGACTTGAACATAGAAGGGCTAAGTCGTGAAAAAATGCTTCTGCTGAAGAATTCGGATCAATATAGAAATGTTGCGAACTTCATGGGCAAATATGATTCCGGAATATCTGTCAAAACTGCAATTGAAGGTAATGCAGAAAGCGGAAAAAGAACAATAGGTAAATTGCTTCTTGAACTGCGAGGGGAGATTGGTACCGGCTCTCTTTCTAATTCTGGAAAGAGAAGTGAATTACAGGCTGTAGATAATCTTGAATCTCGCATTGCGAATGTATCCGAGCAGGCTATAAAGCATAATACTCACGGCTTGTAGAAACAACTTAACGGGGGTGTTGCATGCAGCTTCTCAAGTATCATTTTAAGGCCATCCTGATAATATTATGCTTATCTCCCAGCGTATTAGCGCAGGAACTTCCGGACAAGCTTGTAATTGATCAGGTGACATTTTCTGACCTTGAGGGCTGGGAAGAGAGCATGAGCTACCACTCAGGCGACATGGGTATCAATGGGCAGTGGAATGCGTTGTCTTCCCTTGTCAATTCCTGCAGGCAATTTCTGAAGCTTCCGGTTGATGTGAATCTCGGCTGGCCGGCCAAGATGGTCGGTGACTGGCACGGCATATGCGGGCAGGCCGTCAACTTGCAGCAGGAGATTAAGCAAAGCGGCCATCCCGGTGATAAAGCAAGAAAATTCTTTGAGCAGAATTTTACGCCATTCAGAATTTCCAATAATGGTAAGCCGGACGCCCTGTTCACTGGCTATTATGAGATTGAACTGAGCGGTAGCCGTAAAAAAACCGGAAAATATAAGTACCCTATCTATAAAAAACCAAAGAAAGTTAGCGGTTGTATGACCCGTGCGCAGATTGAAAGTGGGGTGCTGGCTGATGAAAATCTGGAGCTACTCTATGTCAATGACAAAATAGACTTGTTTTTCCTGCACATACAGGGATCAGGTCGAGTGAAGCTTGAAGATGGCAGCTTTGTGCGGGTGGGATATGCCGGCCGCAATGGTTGTAAATATTCGGCGATCGGCAAGTTCCTTGCCGATGAAGGGGAAATCGCCCGTGATGAAATTTCTGCACAAACCATCAAAGCATGGCTGCGCGCCAACCACAAGCGGGCACAGGAGATGATGAATAAAAACGAGGCGTATATTTTCTTCCGTGAAACCGGCAAAGACGGCGTGTTCGGAGCGCAGGGAGTCCCTCTCACCCCCGAGCATTCCATAGCAATTGATAAGCGTTTTGTACCATTCGGTATGCCGGTATGGGTGGAAACTATCCTGCCTGACGGCACTGCATTTAACCGATTTACAGTAGCGCAGGACACAGGAAGTGCTATAAAGGGACCTGCCCGTGCCGATATTTTCTTCGGTCATGGCAAAATGGCCGAGGAAACCGCTGGAAAAATGCAGCAATTCGGCAAGATGTATTTCCTCATACCTAACGCTGTTTCGGTTTTTTAGAGACATGACCAATAAAATAAAAATAGCTCCGTCGATATTATCCGCAGATTTTGCTCGTCTGGGAGCAGAAATACAGTCCATAACCAGGGCAGGTGCCGATTACATCCATATCGACGTTATGGATGGCCATTTTGTACCGAACATTACTATTGGGCCGGATATTGTAAAGGCGCTGCGCCCGCATAGCAATCTGCCGTTCGATGTGCATCTGATGATTGAACCGCCCGAGCCTTATATCGAAGCATTTGCCAAGGCCGGAGCGGATATTATAACCGTTCATCAGGAGGCTGTAACCCATCTCGACCGTATAGTACAACAAATCAAGAGCTTGGGCAAAAAGGCCGGAGTATCCCTTGTACCTTCCACCCCGCCGGAAGCGCTGGATTATATACTGCCGGAGCTTGACCTGGTACTGGTTATGTCGGTTAATCCCGGCTTCGGCGGACAGGAATTTATCGGCTCATCCATAGATAAAATCCGTGAACTTAGCTTTATGATTGACGAAACCGGCAGGGACATAGAGCTGGAAGTTGACGGGGGAATTAACCCCGATACGGCGGAATATGTATTGGAGGCGGGAGCAAATGTGCTGGTGGCCGGCTCAGCAATTTTCACAGGCGATGAAGCGGAATATAAAGCCAATATAACCGCCCTGCGCAATGCCAATGTGGTTGAGTTTGAAAACCGGCAATAGGATAAGGAGGTTTTGTGTCCCCCCCCCTCATCAGTGATGACATATCCCTTGCCGTAAAAGCCCTGCAAAATGGCAATGTTGTCGCATTCCCTACCGAAACCGTATATGGAATCGGCGCAGACAGCGCAAATCCGGAAGCAATCAGGCGTATTTATGAAATAAAACAGCGGGATTATACTGTACCGTTACAGGTTCTGGTTGGCAGCCTGGAAGAGGCTGAGGAGCTGGGAGAATTCAACGATATAGCCCGGAAGCTAGCTAAAGAGCACTGGCCTGGCCCTCTCACAATAGTCGTTAGACATAAAAACAATATAAAAGCCACAGAATTGGCGTCTAATGTAAGCGCAGGACAAGATACTATAGGCATCCGAATTCCCGACCACCCAACCGCCTTGTCCCTGATTCAGCAACTCGGCCGCCCAATAGCCTCCTCCAGTGCCAATATCTCCGGTCAAAAACCAGCCATCTATGCAGAAGAAATACAACAATCCTTCACCACCCCTCAACTGCAAATGATTCTCAATAGCATTACACCGCCCTCCGGCCTCGCATCAACCGTTGTTGATGCTACATCAGATAAAATACCAACTTTAAGAGAAGGTGCTATTACCGAAGAAAGTCTTTATAAATTAACGAACTAATGATATAATTATCTTTTAAAACATATGTATAAAAAACATGATAATTGTTCATAAAGCATGTAATAAGAAACGATCTGCCCTCTCTCCACAATCCGGCTTTACTTTGCTAGAAATGGCTGTGGTGGTTGTAATAGTAGGTATTCTGGTTGCTTCAATTCTAGTTGGAAAACAAATGGTTCATAATACCAAACTTACAAAGGTAATTACAGAGTTCAGAAAATACCAGAAGGCCATAGACTTATTTGAAGAAAAATACAACTCTCTGCCTGGAGATATGCCTGATGCCCAGTCCTATTGGCCAAGCTGTACAAATGGAAAACCCAACAATGAATGTAATGGAAATGGAGATAGAGATATACATCACATTAAAGAATCTGTACGGGTATTCGAACACCTCTTTTTGGCTGGCATATTAGAAAACAGTTATTGTGGCAATACCACAACGTGCCCGGACGCTTACGATCGCTACCCAAAATCACCTCTTAAAAATCAATCACTTAATTACTATATTTATGAAAATAAGAATTTCTTTTTTGGAGGTGGAAACTCTATACACAGAAATGTCCTGGAACTAGTAGAGCAGCCTTTACGCCCTGAAGATGCAAGCGCTATAGATATAAAAATGGACGATGGCTCTCCCCATACCGGAAATTTAATGGCTCCAATAAAAGGTACATGCTTAGATGGCAGTGGCACAAAATACAACTTAAACGATACTACACAACAGTGTAATCTCAACCTGTATCGCTAGGCCGCGTTATAAGATTACTATCATGCTAGCGAAATCTCAACACGGCAGGGCTGCTAACAAAACTTTTACAGGCTTTTACCAATCAGTAGGGGATTCTCGCTGGAGGCGTTTTTCCTTGGGCATTTGCAGATAGAGGCCGTCAAGAGTATTGCCGTCGCCATAGATTGAGCGCATGGAGCGGGGCATATTGCCACTTGCGGTATTATCCACTACACTTGTATCTTCTATGATAATCTCACTCACAGCACTATTTTCAGTAGTAGCAGGAGCCGTATCTATATCGGTGTTGACTGCGCCATAGGGGGTTGCTGCGGACGTATTGTTGTCTCCTGTATTATCGTAGCTATCCCCGTAAACCGAGCGGAAATTATCACTATCGCTACCCTCCATATCGGAAACCCGCTGATCAATACGGCGCACCATCTCCAGCAATTCATCGTCTTTGGCATTTTCTGCGCTCTTACTTAATAAATCAAGCTCATTGCGGATTTCCTGGTTTATATATAATTCCTTATAGCGACCGTCATGGGAAACGCTTCCCTGGTAAGAACCACTTTCCCCGATATTGTGACTGTCATTTATATAGGATGAATGGGTGGAAATTGCCGGCCCGCGACCAAGATCAGGATATTCCTTTACCACCTGCTCGCCTACGACACTGTCATGCCCCTCATCGGCCGCACGTGGACTTGTACCGGAAAAGCGCGAAACCGAGATAACCCTGCCATCCGGTGTTCTTTCCCCCGGCTGAACCGGATAGGTTTCCGCTGTTGGCAGCCCTTCCACATCCCGCATATATTCCGTTTGCGGAGCTTCCCTTATAATGTAATCGGTACCCGTAACATAATCGGCACCTGCAACTGTGCTGCTATGCACCTGATTTACGGAAGGATTATCTATCGCAACCCATTTGCGCATATATGAATCCAGTAATTTCTGGTCCTGCGGATTATCTGCGGTGAAGTGGCTGTCAAACACACGGGCAAGCACCTTGCGCCGGTCATTCCAGTATATTTTCTCATCATCTGACAGGTTGTTGAAATTCTCGTCGGCATCAATCCAGCCGGCCAGTAATTCCCACCATTTCTGCTGTTCGGCAGGAGGCAGGGTTTCATAACGGGCGCGGGTCATTGTCGGGTCATACCAGTCATCCCGCACAGCCGTATTTTCAGGCACTTCTACAGGCTGTACGATTATTTCCTCACCACCCTGTCCACCGCGTAATATATTCCTTATATCCTGTGCTTCCTGACTGCTGAATTGCTGCCGTACAGGGGAAGTGTCATCATACCGGCTTACATGTGCATAAGGATTTTCCGGTGTAGGCTGGACTTCCGTTACAGGAGCTTCGAATTGCGGCTGAACAACTGCTGGTTGTGCTAGTTGTGCCTGCACCTGGTTATAAGGCTGGCTGACATAGGAACCACCACTGAGGCTGGTTGCCAAGTCAAAATGGCGTCCTGCCTCGGCATAATCACCGGCACGCAGACCTTCCCTGTCGGTGAGCGACGGACTTGCACCATTCTGTAACAGCAGGTCAACTATATCCTGTCTGCCGCTGTGAGCGGCTATATGGAGCGCCGTTACGCCGGAATTATCCTGTATATTTGCACTCGCGCCCTTGTCCAGCAATGACTTTACCGCCCGCAAGTCACCGGCCAGTGCGGCCAGCATAAGCGGCGTGCTTCCCTTGGCGGTTTTCTGGTCAGGATCGGCACCGGCTTCAAGCAGGGCAGTAACCAGACCGGAACGACCGGCAGAAGCGGCCACATGCAGTGCATTCGCCCCCTGATTGTTTTTTACATCAGGCTTTGCCCCACGCTTGAGAAGTAATTTTGCTATATCAGCCTTGTTATGATAAGCCGCTGTAATTAAAGGGGTATTGCCGTATTCATCCTGCATATTCGGGTCACGTCCCATATCAAGAAACGCCCGCACCCCCTCAAGCTCACCCCTTGTTATTGTTTCAAAGAAATATGCATCCAAATCACTGGCCGTACGGGACCTGGGCAGATGTTTATTCTGCTCGCTGTAGGTTTTCCTGTAGATCCGGTCATGTTTTAACTGGCGCTCGGTTTTGGGGTCGACTACCTTTTCATCCTTGTCAGCAGTTTCCGGCTCACCTTCACCATCTTCCGATTCCCCATCAGTCGTTGCTTCCATATCAGGTGGCTCTATCGGTGGGGTGGTGATATCAATTTCCGGCTCTGTTGTTTCCTCCTTGCCCAGCAAATCATCCAGCGTTTCATCAACATCCTCGCTGGTGACATCCTCTACAGGCTGTTTTTCCTCCTCTTCATCAAATGGCAGATCGAAACCATCCTCTTCGGGCAAATCAGGAATGTCGTTTTCTGCGGAGTCTTCCGGCTTGTCCGGAATATCCCCCAGATCACCGAAATCCAGGTCATCTACATCATCCGGATTAATTTCCTCCTTGCTTTCCGAATCCGGCGAAATATCGGGCGGAGGCGGTGCATCGCCGATTTTCCCTATTGCATCATCAACCTCATCGGCGGTTTTTTCGACGGCCACACCAATATCATCCGCCGTATCCTCCACTTTTTCCACCGCAGATTCAAACTCGACAGAAGGTTTTTTAACCGTACTGTCAAAGGAATCCATTACTTCCGCGCTGGGCTGCTTTGGAAGTTTGGGAGGCGGAGGCAATTCCGTAGCGGATTGCGCAACCGAGACACCAGCCTGTATTACAAACGCTGTCGAGGATAGTAGTAAAATTCTTTGTATATTTTTCATGATAACAATCCCGGTAGGGGGCAAAATACGGAAAATCAGGGCACAAAACACTCTCATTGTGCCAGAATATCTCAGAAATACAAGCATAATTATGCCCAACGGCTTGTCGATAAGTACTTTGTCCCCTAGCCTTCTTTTAAAACCTGCCTCTGCCAGAAAAGCAGCCGCTTCCCTTTGCACAAAGAACACATTATCATATATAGCACATAATTAATGGTATGTCTGATATAATTTTTGCTTTACATTATGAAATATAGTTCGTACCAGTATAATGTATTTTGCTGTTCAACTTACACTTGGGGGCTATTATGTTGGAAAAACTCTTAAATTTCTTCTCTTTGGCCTTTTCGGCTCCGCCTTCCCCCCCGTCAAGACAAAATGTAGAGCGTGACACGGAAGAAAGCGACAAAAGTCTTATATCGTATTTCGGCAGAGGGAATGTTGCCTTGCAACGTGGTAACGTCATGACTGCTAAAGATGTCTCCACCTTAAGGAAGGAAGTTCTTTCCTATAAGTTTCGGTGAGCTGCAATGTATGAAGAGAAGGTAAAGAGGTTTCCTACACGCCGCAAAGAAGATATACTGGTTCCTCGCATAGGAGAATTGTTCAATGAGGCGGAGCGTGCAATTAAACGCATTGAAATGCACAAGGAAAAATTGGCCACTCCGCCCATTAACGAATTGAGATATGCAGGATTCCACCTCCTTGAAGGACTTACCGGTTCTGAGATTAAAGAGCTGGAAAAAGCAGAGGGGCACTGTAAAAGAGCTATATATGATGCTACTGAGATTATGCTGCTGGATCATCTTGAAAGTTTCCATAACTTTGAGAAATCGTATGAGAAAGTGGCAATTACACCCGTTATAAAGGACTGGCTTGATTTTAAAAAAGCGGCAAGAGCAGCACAAGGCTTCATAGAGACGGTCGGCCAGAATGGAAAACGTGAAGAATTCTGCCAAAAATGTAACGAACATACAAGCTCCCTAAAACAAGTGGTGGACACACTTGAAGACGCTAGATAGTGTTAACAAATTAAATTATATGTGTTATTCTCTGACTTTTCAGGAGAATTTTATGGACAAGCGTTTATATCCGGTATCGCCGGAAGTATTCAGGAAGGAAGTTAAACCATTGATAGATAGTCATTATTCTGCGGCCGGGCGTCCCGCAAAAATCAGCGACTATCAGGTTTTCAATGCCATGCTCTACATTCTACGCACTGGAAATCCATGGCGCGATTTGCCCAAATGCTATGGGCCATGGCACACCATTTATACACGCTTCAAACGCGCATCCGACCGTGGAGTCTGGTGGAAGATCCTCATTTTATTGCAACAAAACAAGAGGTTAACCATGCATGTGGTGATGGCTGATTCCACTACTATCGCCTTTCACCGTCATGGCGGTGTCTCAAAAGGGGGCAGTATAGCAAGGGAATAAGCCGCGGAGGTGTGACATGCAAGTTACACCTAGCGATCACAGCCGATGGACATGTCGTTGAGGGCATGCTCACAGGAGGTAATGTTGCAGATATATCCGTCGCCGATGACTTGCTGAGTGATGTATATGGGTGCTATGTTGTGGAAGATATGGGGTATGATTCCGATTCGCATCGGGATTTTCTGCGGTCGCAAAACAATATCCCTGTTATTCCCGGGCGTAAGAACCGAAAAGCAAGTGTTGCCTATGATAAAACCTTGTACCGGTTGCGTAAGCGCATAGAAATGTACTTCGGAAAGTTGAAAGAAAACAAGAGGATTGACACAAGAAGCGATAAAAATGACTCTGCATTCCTCGGATTCATAGCCTTGGCTGCAATCAAAATTATATACAAATGGAAAATTTGTTAACAGTGGCTAGAGAGGAATTAAATAAACGAGTTCAGGATCAACGCACTAAATATCAAAAGTGGATATTTGGTATAGCTCTGATGATATTGGGTATTGTTGTGAGCATACTTGTAGCTACTGCAAGCCCTTGATGCTTTTTGTTCCACTTGTTAAAACCTGTCCAGGGTCAGGCCGGCGAGGCTGATTTTGGGGTATTTGCCGTCTATTATATCGGCAACGATTCTGGCGCTTCCCGCTCCCTGGCTCCAGCCCAGTGTACCGTGGCCGGTATTGAGAATCAGGTTATCATATTGCGTCCTGCCCAGAATTGGCGGACAGTCAGGAGTGGAGGGGCGCAGACAAGCCCATTCCGTAGCTTTTTCCACATCACCGCAATCAGGAAAATTACGCTTAACCGCTTCTTTAAGCAATTCCGTGCGATACTGGGTGACTGAATGGTCATAACCGGCAAATTCAGCCGTCCCTGCCACCCTCAATACCCCGCCCAGAGTAGTGTATACGATTTTCTCATTCTGGTCGGTAATGCTTATCTGCGGTGCCGCCTCATGGTTTTCAATAGGTACCGAAATACTATAGCCCTTCATTGGGTATATCGGCAGCTTTATCCCGATCTGCTTCATATATACTGGACTATATGCTCCCAGCGCCATAACATACATATCGGCACTCATGCTACCATTGCTGGTTTCGACACTGATAATCCGGTCACCGCTGCGGTTCAGCTCGCTGATTTCCGTATCAAACAGGAACTCCACCCCCATCTCCTGGCATTTTTCCTCCAGTCCACGGGTAAAAGCAAATATATCCCCGCTTTCATCCATCGGATAGTATACACCACCAACCAGGTCGTCGGCACGATGCTTCAGCGCAGGCTCCTTCTCAAGACATTGTTCCGGAGTCAGCCTTTTATAGGAAGCCCCGAGATTTACCTGAAAATCCGACTGCCTTATCTCGCAATCCAGCAGATGTTCATCATAAAATACGTGCAATATACCGTTTTGCAGGTAATCAAACTCCAGATTAAGCTCATCCTGAAGCTCGTGCATGATTTTACGGGAGTAGAGCATCAGCCGCAGCATGGCTTCCGTAGTATCCCGCACCTTGGATTTACGGCAGTTAAGCAGGAATTGCAGCCCCCACTTCCACATAGCCGGATCCACCCGCCAGCGGAAATATAGCGGCGCATCTTTCTGCCCGATCCATTTTATCGCCTTGCGCATGGCCTTGGGAGTTGCCCATGGCTCGGCATGGCAGTATGAGAGCTGCCCGCCATTGGCATAGCTGCATTCATGACCGCTTTCCGGCTGGCGGTCAATTACCGTCACATCATGTCCGGATTTTTTGAGGAAATAAGCGTTTGTAACGCCAATGACTCCCGCTCCAAGTATCAGTATTTTCATGACCTTTTAGGAAATTTAGTAGTGAGTTAATTAGGTGAAACCTTACAGTGATTCATATAATCTTGCAATATTGTGTCAAGAGATGTTTACCTATCTTCCATACTATTTTTTATAAATCCCAGCGCGGTTTGGGAGTGGTGGAAAGGTTATCCGGTGGAAAGCCGGCATTTATGCGCTCAATTCCGGCCCAGGCAATCATTGCGGCATTATCCGTACATAGCCTAATTGGCGGTGCGATGGTTTTATAACCATATTCTGCACCGAGCTTTTCAAGCTGACCGCGCAGATACATATTAGCCGCCACCCCTCCGGCAATTACTATATTTTTATCCGCAATATTACCTGTATAATCCTCAAACATTGCAATCGCATTGCGCATACGGTCGGTAAGTATCTCTCCGCAAATATACTGGAAAGAAGCGCATATATCATTAACCCTGACCTGAATATTATCCAGCTCCTGTACTTTACGGAATATAGCGGTCTTCAGGCCGGAGAAGGAAAAATTACATCCAGCCTTGCCATATAGCGGTTTAGGAAAATCGAAACTATGCGGATTGCCGCCGGCAGCACATTTCTCTACCGCAGGCCCGCCGGGATAACCAAGCCCGAGCATTTTAGCAGTTTTATCAAAAGCCTCACCAAGCGCATCGTCAAGTGTAGTCCCCAGCCTTTTATATTTCCCTGCCCCCTCAACCGCCAGTATCTGGCAATGCCCGCCTGACACCAGCAATAGCAGGAAAGGAAAATCTATATCGCTGGTCAAACGTACCGTAAGTGCGTGGCCTTCAAGGTGGTTTACCGCAATCAGCGACTTGCCTGATGCGGCAGCTATCCCCTTGGCGGTCATCAACCCGACAATAACCCCTCCGATAAGCCCCGGCCCTGCGGTTACGGCTATCCCGTCCAGCTCATTAAAACCCGCACCAGCCTCGTCCATAGCCTGACGGATTACCTTGTCAATATGGGTAATATGCGCGCGGGAGGCTATCTCCGGCACCACCCCGCCATAAGGTGAGTGCTCCGCTACCTGCGACCAGATAATATTGGACAATATCTCCTTATTATCAGTCACAACCGAGGCCGCAGTTTCATCACAGCTGGTTTCTATTCCTAGTATTTTCATTGAATTTATTGAGCCTGCGGGAGTTTTGCATCCGGTTTGCGGATATACAGGGGACTAAAGCCATAGTTCTTGGTTACCGCATATTTATGCTGCGCTGCAATTGCGGTATATTTCGCATCGGGGAGTATATTTTCCGTAACATTCATCACGTCACTTTCTTCAAGGATTTCCCTGCAATTTCCTGCAACCAGAATATCAGGTTTTATATAATCTGCCATATCTTCCGTTTTTATAAGCATCGCTTCATTTATAGCAACTATATTACCGTTATTTACGGAAAAACCCTGTGCATATATTTCTCCACGGTTGGCATTGAGTAACACCAGGATTTTCTTGCAACCGGCCTCCGCGCCGGCAGCCCATGCCACAGCCTCCAGTGAGGACACTCCAACAGCTGGCAGGCCGGTTACCATAGCTATACCTTTTATCGCAGCAATACCTATGCGCAGCCCGGTGAAGCTGCCAGGACCGATAGTGGAGGATAATAAATCGAGATTATTATAAGAAAGGCCGGATTCGGCAAGGCACTCTTCTATCATGGGAAGCAGTAATCCCGCCTGCCTTGACTGCGTAGAATCATGGCGCATTGCCAGCAGCTTGTCCCCATCCATCACGGCAACAGAACAAATACCGGCAGAATTATCAACAGCAAGGGTTTTCATTATTTCATTGTTATACTTAACTAGTGCCACTCAATCTTTACAAGCTGTTTATAGCAGTTATTTTGTAGAAAAACAGATCTTAAAAATTTCGTCAACTAAGAATTGTGGCAAACAGCACACTATGTTGTAAAAAAATAGAAAACTGTTTTGATAAACATCTTGAATGAAATTCTGTGGGGTATTATAGCTACTCGGGTAAGTGGCCCGGTATTGAAGACTGCCTGAGAATATGGAGTACGTATATGGATGATTTAACCGCGGAATTTCTGGAAGAGACTACCGAAAGTCTTGATGCCCTTGATCAGGATCTGATTAAGCTGGAGCAGGATCCGAATAACAGTGAAGTAATCAATAATATCTTCCGTGTGATGCATACTATCAAGGGCACATGCGGTTTTCTGGGGCTGTCACGTCTGGAGACGGTAGCACATTCTGCCGAAAATATTATGGATAAAATCCGTGACGGTGCAATTTCCGTCACCCCGCCGGTTATATCGCTGGTGCTTGAGGCTATTGATAAAATCAAGGAACTTATTGCCTATCTGGAAGAGAATGAAGTGGAGCCGGAAGGTAGTGATGAGGAATTAACTGCAAGGCTGGATAAATGTGCCGAAACCGGTGTTGTACCCGGGCAGGAAGGTGGAGGTGGCGAGGCTACTGCGCCCGAGGTTGCGAGTGAAGAACCTGCCCCTGCAACGGAAGAGGCAGAACAACCGAAAACCCCCGACCTGGACGGGGAAATTGACTTTGACCCTGTGCCCGCGCCATATGCGGAGGGTGAGTCCGGTGGAGATGAGGAGGCTGCTACAGATGCCGGTAAGGGGGCTGAAGCGGAGGTTAAAACGCCTGACCTGGATGAGGAGATAGATTTTGAGCCGATCCCCGCACCATATGCCGGTGACGGCGAAGCTGCAGCAGAGGCTGCCGAAGAAGGTGAGGTGGTGGCGATGTCAAACACTCCTGCCGAGAGTGCTTCCGCTCCCAAGGCTGATATATCGGAAGAGGCCAAGAAGAGTGCGGTATCCGAGGGGCTGAAGCAATCTGCCGATGCCGGTGAGAAGAAAAAGCCTAGTGCTGCCCAGAGTATACGGGTGGGTTTGGATGTACTGGAAAACCTGATGCAGATGGTGGGTGAGCTGGTGCTGACCCGTAACCAGCTTTTACAACTGGCACGCAGTAGCGGCAGTGACGGTGACAGCGAGCTTAACACACCATTACAGCGCCTGAACCTGATTACTACCGAATTGCAGGAAGGGGTAATGCAGACCCGGATGCAGCCTATCGGTAATGCCTGGGCAAAATTCCCACGGGTTATCCGTGACCTTGCAATGGAACTTGGCAAGAAGATAGAGCTCAAGATGGTCGGTGCGGAGACCGAGCTTGACCGGCAAATGCTAGAGGCAATCAAGGATCCGCTTACCCATATGGTGCGTAATGCTGCCGATCATGGTGTGGAGAACCCCGCTGACAGGGTTGCTTCCGGCAAGGGTGAGACTGGCACAGTAACACTCAGTGCATATCACGAGGGCGGGCATATTATAATCAAGATTGCAGATGATGGTCGCGGACTTAATGTCGATAAAATCAAGGCCAAGGCGATAGCCAATGGTGTGGCCACCGAGGCCGAGCTTGAGACCATGAGCAACCGCCAGATATACCAGTTTATCTACAAGCCCGGTTTTTCTACTGCCGAGGCAGTCACGGCGGTTTCCGGCCGCGGTGTCGGAATGGATGTGGTGGTCAGCAATATCGAGAAAATCGGCGGTAGTGTCGCGCTGGATTCTACCGAGTTCAAGGGCTCGGAGTTTGTTATCACCCTGCCTCTGACACTGGCGATTATGCCGGTACTGATTGTTGAAAGCTGTGATGAACGCTTTGCCATACCGCAGATTCGGGTGTCGGAGATTGTCCGTGCCGACAGTAACCTGCAGGCTGCTATTTCCGCCGGCGGTGATGGTGGCGAAGAAGGGCATACGATTGAGGATATCAACGGCGCACCGGTATTACGCTTGCGCGGCCGGTTGCTTCCACTGGTATCGCTCTCGGACACGCTGGAGTTTGTCCGTGAGAAAAAGCAGGCGGTTAATGATAATAATGACGGGAAGGCAGAGGCTTCCTCAGGTGAGGCAGGTGGCGAGAATATTCAGGAAGAAAATGCACTTGCAAGTGATGATAGTGCTGCAAATGAAGAAGATTCAGCAATTGAACAGTTCGTGGTGGTTTGCGAGGTAGGGTCACAAAGCTTTGGCATATTGGTAGACAAGGTATTCCATACCGAGGAAATTGTGGTCAAGCCGGTATCGCCGATATTAAAAGGGCTGGAGGTATATTCCGGCTGTACTATCCTCGGTGATGGCAGTGTAATCATGATCCTTGACCCCAACGGAATCATTAAAACCGCAGGTGTTACCAATATCCGCGAGGATGCAGACGGTGGCGAGGAAGAACAGACACTTTCCGGCGAAAGCAAGGTCAGCTTTCTTACATTCAGGGCATGGGGTACGGCACCCCGCGCCATACCGCTGGAGCTGGTATCACGCCTTGAGGAAATTGATGCCGGTGCTATTGAATGGTCGGGTAATCAGCCGGTAATCCAGTACAGGGGCGGGCTGATGCGTATAGTCGCTATAGAGAATTCCGTGGAAATCCCCGATTCCGGCAAGCATGAGGTGGTGGTGTTCACCGATGAGAACCGTACAATGGGACTGCTGGTTGAGGAAATCGTCGATATCGTCAATCATGAGATGGATATCAAGTCGGAATCCAGTCAGGAAGGAGTTATGGGCAGCCTGGTTATAGAAAATATTACCCACGACCTGATAGATGTGAGTCATTTCTTCTCGAAAGCCTATAAGGAATGGCTGGGTGGTGGTGATGCCAAGGTGCTGGGTGCTGAGGAACAAAGCGATAAAAAAGCCAAAATATTGCTGGTCGATGACAGCCCGTTCTTCCGTAAATTTATGAAGCCGGTGCTGGTAATTGCCGAATATGACGTAACCACCGCCGAGCATGCCAAACATGCGCTGGAAATACTGGGTGACAGGCCAAATGATTTTGACCTGGTGGTTACCGATATAGATATGCCGGATATGAACGGTATAGAGTTTATGCAACATTGCAAAAAGGATGAGCGCTTTGCGGATATCCCGTTTATTGCGCTTACCTCGCATAATGAGGCGGATCTGGGCGGTGACGCAAAATCGCTGGGCTTTGCCGGTTTTGTATCCAAGGCCGACAGGGACAGGCTGGTTTCGGTAATTCCGGAAATATTGCCTTCCAGGTCGAAAGAAGCGGCATAAGCTGATGTTAGATACCACTCCCCCTTAAAGGGGGGAGTAGCAGAGACAAGCCCCGAAGGGGCGCAGTCGATGCGTGGGGGTGTTGGGCTTATGTGGGGTATTACCACCCACTCATTACCACCCACGATTCGAGCTTCGCTCTCATCCGCTCCCCCTCAGGGGGGAGCGGTAGGCACGTAGTCTAAGAGCGACTGCATAACACGGAGAACAATATGAGTAACCTGGTTGCGGTAGATAGAGGTGGAGAGATTGCGGAAAGCAGCTCTACCAAGCAGTTTGTCACCATGGAAGTGGACGGGCAGTTATTCGGTATTCCGGTGTTGACCGTGCAGGATATATTACGCCCGCTGCCGGTAACCTCTATCCCGCTGGCGCAGAAGGAAATTGTCGGTTCGATAAATCTGCGCGGACGTATTGTCACCGTCGTTGATATGCGCCGCAGGATGTCCCTGCCTCCGCTGGAGGAAGGTACGGGCTGTATGCATGTGGTCGCCGACCACAAGGATGAGCAATATAGTTTTGTCGTGGATTCGGTAGGAGAGGTGCTAAGTCTTGCTATGGATGATTTTGAGCAGAATCCGGCTAATCTGCCGGAAAACTGGCAGAATGTGTCACTCGGGGTGTATCGTCTTGAAAAACGTTTGCTGGTTGTTCTGGATATCGAAAGTTTATTGAAATTTTAGGCTGAAATTTTAAATTACTTCATGTATAGGTTGTAGACAACCGTCGGTTTATCCGGAAAGTTAATCATATTTCAATTTAACGGGGAAAGCAAAAAATGAGAGTGGCTCTTGTAGTTGATGATTCGAAAGTGGTCAGGACAGTATGTCGCAAGATTATGGAGGATCTTGGTTTTGAGGTGGTAGAGGCCGAAGATGGTCAGAAGGCACTGGACCGTTCCAAGGAAAAAACACCGGAAGTGGTGTTGCTGGACTGGAATATGCCGGTCATGAACGGGCTTGAATTCCTGGAGGCTTTCCGCCAGTTTAAGGAATATAACGACTCCAAGGTGATTTTCTGCACTACCGAGAATGATATGTCCAAGATTCAGCAGGCTATCGGTGCAGGTGCCAATGAATATGTGATGAAGCCGTTTGATGAGGAGATTATCAAGGGGAAACTGACACAGCTCGGTCTTATCTAGTCTGTTTCGCCACCCTAACACCGTGAGGAAAGCCTGTGAGTAACAGCAATAGCGAGTACCCGATAAAGGTTATGGTTGTTGATGATTCCTCTATAATGCGGGGAACGATTGCAGCCATACTTGGTGCTGATTCCGATATGGAGGTAACGGCAGCGGCCGGTGACGGTAAAATAGCTATAGACACACTGAAACGTGACGGGGATAACAGGATTGATGTTGATGTGGTAACCCTTGATGTTGAGATGCCTAATATGGACGGGCTTGAGGCATTGCCTGAGATACAGAAGCTGCGTCCTGATGCGAAAGTAATCATGGTATCATCACTTACCAGCGAGAAGGTAGAAGTAACACTGAAAGCACTTGCTTTTGGTGCGGCGGACTATCTTGTAAAGCCGCTTACAAGGGAGGACAGGGAGAGCTTCCAGCGGGAGCTTCTGGAGAAAGTCAGAACTCTCGGTAATACTGTAAAAGGCAGGGAGGTAGTTCCCGGACAGCCTGTGGGCAAGCCGGAGCACCAGTTTACCCTGCGCAAGAAATCCATAGCCTATGTGCCGAAGATTCTGGCCATAGGCAGTTCGACCGGAGGGCCACAGGCACTGGTACAATTATTTACTGCACTTGCCGGTAAAAATATAAAGGTTCCGATATTGATAACCCAGCATATGCCACCCAAATTTACCACGATGCTGGCAAAGCAGATAGAGGAAGCTTCGGGGTTAAGATGTGCCGAGGCGCAGGATGGAGAAACAGTGGTACCGGGGCGTATATATCTTGCACCCGGCGATTACCACATGACTTTGGAAGGAGCGGCGGGTAATTGCACTGTTGCGCTTAACCAGGAGGCTCCGGAGAATTTCTGCCGACCGGCGGTAGATCCTATGCTGCGTAGCCTGACTCAGGTATACGGGCATAGTATTATGGCTGTGATACTAACCGGCATGGGTGCTGACGGGCTGGAGGGGTGCAGGAAAATTACCGAGGATGGTGGTACTGTCCTAGCCCAGGATGAGGCTTCCAGTGTGGTATGGGGTATGCCGGGAGCGGTAGCGCTTGACGGTCTGTGTATGGGGGTTGAGCCGATAGACAAATTACATGAAATTATAATAGAGCTGGCGCAGGGACAGATTTTATGATGAAAAATTGTAGTAGCCAGAACTGTCACCCCGGACGCATATTTTCTCGAAATCTATTGATTTCGTATAGAAAATAGCGTTCCCGGGGTTATTATATAAGTACGCTTTTGCTTATAACCCCGAGAATGGTGTTTTCTAACCGAAACAAGTTTCGGAGAAAACATGCCATCCGGGGTGACAGTAGTCCGCACATACAGATTTTGTAGGAAAAAAATGAGCACGATAAATCCTGATGATTTTAAATATTTATGCGGTTTTATCCTGGAGAAGTCCGGGATAAGTCTGTCCGAGGACAAGGCGTATCTGCTTGACTCCCGCCTGTTGCCTATAGTGCGGCGGCACGGGATGAAGGATATTTCTGCTCTGGTCGGTAAATTGCGTATCGGCGCGGATGAAGCTCTGGTGACCGAAATTATCGAGGCGATGACTACCAACGAGACCTCATTCTTTCGTGACCTCAAGCCGTTCGATAATTTCCGTGACGTTATTCTGCCGCATGTGGTGTCTAGCAGTAAGGAGGGTACTATCAGGATATGGTGCGGTGCGGCCTCTTCGGGACAGGAGTCCTATTCACTGGCGATGACGGCGCTGGAGCATAAGGCAAAGCTTGGCGGCAAGAATATTGAAATTGTCGGTACCGATATTGACCGTACAATCCTCAAGAAAGCCGAAAACGGTATATATTCGCAGTTTGAGGTACAGCGCGGATTGCCGATTATGCTGCTGATGAAATATTTCACCCAGGGCAAGGATGGTGATGAAAGATGGACATTGAATGATGAAGTAAGGAAAGTGGTGAAATTCCAGTATCTTAACCTGCTTGACCATTATGACGGTCTGGGCAAGTTTGATATAGTTTTCTGCCGTAATGTACTGATTTACTTTGAACCCGACGTCAAGACGCAAATACTGGAGAAAATCGCCAGAACCATGAAACCGCATGCGACCCTGCAGTTGGGCAGCGCCGAGACCGTCACCGGCCTCACCGATAAATTCAAGGCCTTCCAGGATATTAAGGGTGTGTATTGCCTAGCCTAGGCCGTGTTATAGTGTTTTTACCTGAAATGCCTGCTTGTTACCGCTCCCCCCTTGAGGAGGAGCAGATGAGACAAGGGCTGTAAGCCCGCAGTCGAATCGTGGGGGGTGATGAGTGGAAATTAGAAACTGGAATCTGGAAACTAGAATGAGTTAGCTTCTCTTCCAGTTTCTATTTTCCAGCTTTCATCCCCCCCCACCAATCGCCTGCGTTCCTACGGAACTTGGCTCTTGTACTCCCCCACAAGGGGGGAGTGAGAAGCACGTAAATACTTCAGGTTAAAACACTATAGTAAGAAACCTCTGAAAACCTAACCTAATGAAAATAGCAACATGGAATATCAATTCGGTAAGGCTGCGTGCTGGGCTGGTGCAGCGGTTTCTGGCCGAAGAACAGCCGGATATATTATGCCTGCAGGAGACCAAGACTCCCGATAGCAACTTTCCACTGGAAGAGCTGAAAAGCTCCGGATACCCTCATATATATTTCAGCGGGGAGAAGTCATATAATGGTGTGGCAATTATCTCGAAAATTGCGCTGCAAAATATAAACAACCTGAATCTGGTAAATAATGACAAGCGCCATATATCCGGCACATTACCGGATGGCACCAAGCTGCATAATTTCTACGTTCCCGCCGGTGGTGATGAGCCTGACCCGAAAACCAACCCGAAATTCAGACATAAGCTGGAATATGTTGATGAAATGGCCGAATTTTTCTGCACACAAAGAAAAAATGCCGATAAAATCATCATAGTCGGCGATTTTAATATAGCTCCACTGGAAAATGACGTATGGTCACATAAACAGCTCCTCAAGGTGGTTAGCCATACACCGGTAGAGGTGGAAAAACTGGATAATCTGCGTGACACGCTTGGCTGGACGGACAGTACCCGTCACTTCACCCCGCATGAGGAAAAGCTCTATAGCTGGTGGAGTTACCGCAGCCGTGACTGGCGTAAATCCGACCGTGGCCGCCGACTTGACCATATATGGGTAACCCCGCCACTCAAAAACTCCCTCCATTCCGGCTATATATTAAAAGACTGGCGCTCTGCCGAAAAACCTTCCGACCATGTTCCTGTTGTGGTTGAGGTAGCTAGTTTCTAGGTACTCAACATCAGCTTGCTAATAGGAAAATAAACTATAATATCCCCGCCATATGCAACCAGTTCATAAACATGTGGAATGTCCTAATCCCAAAGGGGTGATATGGCGCAATCTCGGGTTCCATAAGCTGCATTATTATGAATGGGGTGATGCCGGATGCGGGCGGACAGTTATATGTGTGCATGGGCTGACCCGCAATGCCCGTGATTTCGATTTCCTCGCCTGCACGCTGGTTGAAGCCGGGTTCCATGTTATCTGTCCCGATATTGCCGGACGAGGCAGAAGCGAATGGCTGGCCAACCCGAAATGGTACGGTTACCCGCTTTATGTGGCTAATATGATGACCCTGCTGACCAGCCTTGGATTACACAACATACACTGGGTCGGTACTTCCATGGGCGGGCTTATCGGGATGATGCTGGAGACCGGCGGTCCGCATATCATAGACAGGATGGTGCTGAATGATATCGGCCCGTTTATCCCGAAGGAATCAATTGCCCGTATCGGCTCCTATGTCGGACAAGACACGGTATTTCCCGATATGGAATCGGCAGAAAAGCATTTCAGGGAGATCCACTCCACTTTCGGTATTACTGATGAAGCCCACTGGCAGCATATGATTACGCACAGTTTCATCCGGCAGGAGGACGGTACGGTGCGTGCGCATTACGACCCGCATATCGGCGATGCATTCCGCACTAAAAGCGGCAAATTACGCAAGCTCCCCGACCTCGATATGTGGAAGATGTGGGATATGATAAGGACTCCTGTGCTTGTGCTGCGCGGGGAAGAATCTGATTTGCTGCTACGTGAAACCGCCCAGCGTATGGCCGAGCGTAACGATGTCGATTTGGTCGAGTTCCCCAATGTCGGCCATGCCCCCATGCTTATCGATGATAAACAAATCAGGGTAGTTGTGGAATGGCTACAGGGCTAGCCATTCTCGCGGATGGACTTGATAATCTGCTTGAATTGTTCAAGGTCTACCGCACCGCGTACAGGCTGGCCGTTTACTACAAAAAACGGGGTGCCCCTGACACCGATAGATTGGCCGAGAGCCATATTCTTCCTTATCTGGTTGGTGACAGCAGGATCTTCCATGGCTTTTTTCAAATCCTCCTGTGCAATACCGTGTTTTTCCGCCATTGCATAAAGCTGCTGGTTATTACGCGGGGTGGTTTTCATCATCGCTATATGGAAATCAAGGAACTTGCCGCTATCGATTTTATGAACAGCCAGCGCTCCCTTGGCATTTTCCATCGATTGCGGACTTAAGATAGGGAAATCCTTGATAGCCAGCTTAACCCCCTTGTCTTCTTCAATCAGTTTGATTAAATCAGGAGTCACCCGCTTGCAGTAACCGCAATTATAATCGAAGAACTCGACTATGGTAATATCGCCGTTAGCCGCACCGGCATAAGGCGTGCCCGCATCATTATTCAACTCACTCATCTTTTTCTCGATTTCTTCTTGGGTGCGCGCCATCTCCTCCTGCTCACGCTTGTCGCGTGCTTCATTGAATGCAGTGACGATAGATTCAGGATTTTCCTTGAGATAGTTGTAGATTATCGCTTCCACTGCAGCTTCATCAAGCGCAGCTCCACCTTCCTCAGACTTTTTCTGGGTGGCAAGCGTGGTAACCGCTGCAGTGGCCACTACGGCCAGAACCAGCATTACAACCATCATCAGCCTGGTATTTGAATTTTCCATTGTTGAGTCTCCCTTTTGTGAAGTTTGGTAATTATAACCGCCGAAGCCGCTTTTAATCAAGGCTTTATTTATTCAATACAGGCCCCTTTATATCGGTGTTGAGAATTTTCAATTCGCCGTTTGCAAGGGATTTATTGGCTTCCAGCGCAATTATCCGCTTTATTTCCAGCCTCGGTTTGCCTTTATGGTGCTTTTTCACCATAGCACCAATTTCGCGGCCAATCCTGTTATTATACATATCCATCCGCTTTTCCTCACGGTTATGCTCGCTAAAAATCTTGCGGATATCGCCAAGCAATACACTAAGCCAGCGCCCGACCTCATAGCTGTTTACCCCGCCCGCATAGGCATGACGGAAAGCATCACGGGCATCATCGCGCCCGCGGCGGTTAAATCCGCCCTTGCCGCCCTTCATATAAGGGTCCCAGGTTACCGGATGGTTAAATTTATTCGACAATTCAAGGCTTTCATCCTTTAGCTGACGCAGGGTAGTAACTCCCATTTTATTCATAAACCTGCCGTATTTTTCGGTGAGATACAGCCTGAGGCCAAGGAATTTTTTCCCTCCCGAACCAGGTGAAGCATGTTGTTTGCCTGCAATATCAAGCAGTTTATATATATCCAGACCGGCAATACCTTTCTCTATAGCTTCCAGTTTGGCCAATCTCTCCTCCAGCAGCATATTGGCACTGGCAGGATCATTGGTAATATTACGCTCGGCAAAAAGCAGTGCCTTGCCTGGAGTTATCCCGATTTCATCATTGGTTAGCGGGCGGATGGAATGATATGCACGCAGGAAGGCTTCTGCTTTATCATGGTTGAATTTATATTCTGCCTGGTCGCTATTGCGGTTTTCATCACAACAAAGCGCACCTATGGGACGGGCAATATCTCGCCATAGATGGGCATAATGCGCTCCCTCAAAATCTATAATAGTGATTTTATCATTATTTATTATCAGGTTAGGAAGCCTCACCCCGCCATGAAGCATAGCAGCGGGATACAAGCTGGGGGAACGTAAAGTTATAATCTGCGCAAGTGTTTTTAAAAAACTGCGCACGGGAATATGACCATTGCGGCGGGGCGAGGCGAAATCAGCTACCAGCCGGATTGCCATATGAATATGCGCATGTAATTTATGTTTAAGCGGTAGTTTATAACCGGTTGCAGTAATATGAAGATGGGCAATAGTTTTACCTAATATAGCCAGTTGTTCGGCAGTAAGCCCCTCGGTATATTCACCTTCAATAAATTGCTGTATCTGGAACTTGCTTCCCGATGGTTGTAATACACCCAGCCCTCCGACAAGCCTTGCTACCGGCATATCGTTATCATAAAGGAATTGCTGGAATTTATGTGATTTTTCAGGAGAGTTTACCCTGATGGGCTGGTATTTGCGCCTGCGAAATACCGATATGACAAATTTACCACTAGTAGTGTCTATCAGGAAAGTCCCGCGGGAAGTCCCCCCGCTAAGCTTTTTTACGAAATTAGCAGCAGTAAGCCGGGGATCCCTCTTACTTTTCTGGATTTTATTCCCATCAGCATCTGCCTTGTCTCCAGCTTTTTTCCCATCACCAGCCCCCTTCCCAGCTTTCCTTATGTGCGCCAATACCTGCCTTATTTCATCTTCGGTGAGATTTGAGTATTTGTACATATAGTTAAAAATCCGTAGGCTTTTTTAACGGAAAATCTTATAGGTATCTGGAATACAATCCGTCATTTAGAAATATTTTACATATACAAAGCCTGCCCATAATCTTGTACTGTAGCAAACCAGATACGCAAAAATAAGGCTAATAATAGTAAGAAAATCAGAATATTACAACAACGGCTGTGATAAGTGAGTGATTTTCAGGCCTCCCCTAAACTGGGACTGCCTATTTCTCGGCCAGACATATAGTAGTGTCTCCGAACTGGTAAGACAGTCATATCGTCAGCTATAGTCGCAATGCTTTTTCAGATACTGCTTTTATAAAGTTACCGGAAGGTAAACATACAAATTTCCAACTGGGCTTTGACTATTTCCTAACTCAATATATACTTCAACAATGGGTTCAACTATAATTCAAACTGACACAGTTAGTTAAATAGCCTGATTTCTTTCAGTTTCTTATGGATCAGATGAAAATTACTGGCGGGGTTCCGCTGCATGGCAGGATCGAGATTGGCGGCGCAAAGAACTCTGCCTCTCCGCTTATGACTGTCAGCCTGCTTACCGATCAAACCGTAACCCTGTCAAATATCCCGCATCTTTCCGATATAACCACAATGGCTCACCTGCTGGTATCCCTGGGGGTGGAGCTTTCCGTAGACGGCTCGCATGAAACTGGCGGACATACCGGCCGTGTATTGAAGCTGAATGCCGGTAATGTTACCAGCACCACTGCTCCATATGATATAGTACGCAAGATGCGAGCATCGATTATTGTACTAGGACCACTACTTACCCGCTTTCATAATACGAGAGTTTCCCTGCCGGGGGGATGCGCAATTGGTGTTCGGCCTATAAATTATCATCTTGATGCGTTTGAGAAAATGGGAGCGGAAATCAAATTACGAGAGGGTTATATAGAGGCAAATGCACCCAATGGCCTTAAAGGAGCTGTTATTGATTTTCCTGAAATATCGGTTGGGGCAACGGAAAATGTCATGCTGACCGCTACTCTGGCTGACGGCACAACCATTCTGAATAATGCCGCCCGTGAGCCGGAAATTACCGACCTTGCCAATTGCCTGAACCGGATGGGGGCGGATATAAAGGGTGCAGGTACTGACAGTATTACGATTAACGGGGTGAAAAAACTGGGTGCTGTGGATTATAAGGTGATAGCAGATCGTATCGAGGCCGGTACATATGCGGTTGCGGCCGCCATAACCGGCGGGGAAATTGAGCTGGTCGGGATAAGTCCTGATATAATGCGGGCAACACTGGATGTGCTGGAGCAGGCCGGGGTAGATATAAAAGAAACAGCAGACGGTTTGGTTGTATGCAGTTCTGGAAGGCTTCAGCCGATAAAGGTTGAAACCCGGCCATATCCGGGACTGGCAACCGATATGCAGGCACAGATTATGGCGTTGATGTGTCTGGCTGACGGGACTTCCGAAATTACCGAGAATATTTTTGAGAACCGCTTTATGCATGTACCGGAATTAAACCGTATGGGCGCGGGAATTATGCTGGACGGCAGGAAAGCCATTATTAGCGGGAATTGCAGGTTAAAAGGTGCTGAGGTTATGGCCACCGATTTGCGTGCTTCGGTTTCATTATTGCTTGCAGCCATGGCTGCGGAAGGAGAAACCATAGTCAACCGTGTATACCATATTGACCGCGGCTATGAACGCATAGAGGAAAAACTTGCTGCCTGCGGAGCTAAAATCAAACGTACGAAAGCCAAGAGCTAAATCTGAAAAATGCCCAGAACATCCAAAACTATAGCCCTGGAAGATGAAGGAGTTCGTCTTGACCGCTGGTTTCGTCGGCATATGCCGGAAGTGCCTTATGTGCTGGTGCAGAAATTATTGCGCAAGGGTGTGATACGGGTTGACGGCAAGAAGGCTAACCCTGACCAGCGGCTTTTGGAAGGGCAACAAATTACCATACCGCATATAGAGGAACGGGAACGAACCCGTAAGCCGGCCAGACCCGCAGCCACCTTAAAAGACGCACAAAAATTCCTGCTACCCAATATCATATATAATAGTGAAGAGATTATGGCGATTAACAAGCCTGCCGGACTTGCTGTACAGGGTGGTAGCGGGGTTAGGCTCTCTGTTGATGATATGCTGGGTTTTCTGGAGTATGACCATAAACCCAAACTGGTACACCGGATTGACAAGGATACCAGCGGTGTATTACTGCTTGCCAGGGCTACCGAGATGGCAACGATACTTACTCAAGCTTTTAAGAACAAGAAAGTGAAGAAAACTTATCTGGCGGTTGTTGCAGGTGTGCCGGGTGAAGAACATGGTGAAATTGACTTGCCACTTTCCATTAAAAGTACAAATGGTAAATCGGAGAAAACCAGGGTAGATAAGGAAAACGGCAGGCAGGCGATAACTCGTTACAAGCTTATTGAAAAGGCAGGGAAGGAGTTTTCACTAATAGAACTGGAGCCGGTGACAGGACGCAAACATCAATTGCGGGTACATATGGCAGAGATTGGTCATCCTATAGTCGGCGACGGCAAATATGGCGGCAGGGCAGCTTTTATCAAGGGGCTGGCGAATAAAATGCAGTTGCATGCCTATAATATAAAACTGGAGCTTCCGGCGGGAAAGGGCAGGGCGGCGGTGAATCTTGACATAACCGCCCCCCTCCCGCCGCATATGCAGGAAAGTTTTGATATGACTGGTTTTATCTTATAGAAGCATTCTATAATGCATAAACATAGCGAACATATAACATCGCCATATAGTACGGTGCAGCTATTTGATATGGTTGCAGATATTGAGAAATATCCGGAATTTATCCCCTGGGTGAGCGCCGCACGTATATCGGAGCGGGGTGATAATGAGTTGGTAGGGGAGCTGGCGGTCAGGTTCAAGGCATTTTCCAGTAGTTATAAATCGAAGGTGAGGCTTGTTCCGCCAGAGAATGAAGAATGTGAAGGGAAGATTGGTGTAGAGCTTATCGAGGGACCGTTTAGACATTTGACGAATAACTGGCAGTTTATTCCTGCTCAGGATGAGGAAAATAATATGACGGAAATCAAGTTTGATATTGATTTTGCTTTTAAATCCGGAATGCTGGAGAAACTGGTGGGAGCTTTGTTCGACAGGGCTACCCGCAAGATGGTTGAGTTGTTTAACCAGCGTGCCGATGAGCTTTATGGGAATAATAATGACAGCAGCAGGAACAACAGTTGATGAAGAGGAAATCGCCAAATTCGAGGCTATGGCCGATGAGTGGTGGGATGAGGGTGGTAAGTTCCGCCCGCTGCATAAATTCAATCCGGTGCGTATCGGTTATATCAGGGACAGGGTGCTGGAATATTTTGAAGGTTTGGATAAGGAGGGGAGAGCACCTTTAAGCGGATTGAAAATACTGGATATCGGTTGTGGTGGCGGATTGCTTGCCGAGCCTATGGCAAGGCTGGGTGCCGGCGTCACCGGTATAGATGCCAGCGAGAAAAATATAAATATTGCTTCCATACATGCCGAAAAAGAAGGGCTGGATATAGAATATATCTGCACCAGCGCAGAGGAATTTGCAGAAAGCACCAACCAGTATGATATCGTCCTGGCAATGGAGATTGTCGAACATGTTGCAGATGTTGCGGTGTTTATAGAAGCGGCTTCCGCGCTGGTTAAGCCTGACGGGCTGCTGTTTATGGCAACACTCAATCGTACGGCGAAATCCTTTGCACTGGCGATTGTCGGGGCTGAATATATATTGCGCTGGCTACCGCGTGGCACTCATGACTGGAAGAAATTCCTCCGCCCCTCCGAACTTGAACAGCATTTCTCTGCAAATAACATGGAACTGGAGCAAATCCAGGGAGTCACATATAACCCGCTTAAAGATTTATGGAGCCTGTCTGACGATATAAAAGTAAATTATATGATGCTGGCGCAGAAACCCGGCTCCCCTCCCTCTATCTGAAAGTGCTCAGGATGTCTGCCATTTCCGGGGAAGTTTTTGCCAGATCCTTATCTTCTGCCAGCCTCCTGTCCAGATTGGCGAAGAAATCATCTATGTTATATGAGCCGATCGGCCTTTCCTCTGCGTCCGTATCAGGCTTGTCTGCTATCTTGACATCTATCATAATTAACCTCCCTGTCTGTATAGTTAACAATTGATGGAAACAATGTTTCCAACACGCTGCCCAGCGCTCCCCATTTATTATTACCCTGCTTGCGGCCGTCATAGACGATGCGGTCTTCATAGCCGCTAATCCACAGCGCATCGGGATTACGTCGGGCGATAATCAGGTCACCCTGAACACTGGTATCCGGTGAGCGGTGCATCTTGAATACCACCAGCCCGTCGCCAAATATCGCATTAACAACTGCCTGCGCTTCGGGTGGCAAATCCACTCCCAGCTGTGCAAATTGCGGCTTATCAATGACACTCACCACTTCCAGTTTACCGGCTTCCGTTGACATGACAAAACGGGATTTCTCCACACCGGACAAGCCTTTTTGTGATTCCTTATGTATATGCCAGGCCTTTTCAACCGGCACTGCAAATACCTTATGCCCCTCAATCTCACGGCACTGGAAGAAATAATGGTTGTTCACCCCGACCCGCTTCAATTCCACCTGCAATCGCCGCAGAGCCTCGGCATTATCATTAACGCTGTCTATAATTGGCGTCTGGTTTTCCAGGGTAACAAACGGACGGCTTTTCAGATTGCGAATAGCCTTCTCCACCAGCGGGATACGGGTGAAATGGCCAGTAGATTTGCGGATATATTTCCCCTCATCATTCTTCAGCAGAACCTCGTCCGGATGGGTAAAATGGGTCATGAATGCTATATTCACATCCGGATGTAACTCATGGAATAAATCCAGCATATCGAGGAAATTCCGGTCAAACCGTTCAGGAAAAAATGCCAGCTCCTTGGTGCCTATGCGGATTGTGCGCAATCCCGCATCCGCCAGCCCGTCCAGATAACCAAACAGGTTCTGGTTGGAGAGCACCATAGGGTCACCACCGGATAGCAGTGCTTCGCGAATCGGGAACATCTCCTCGCCATTTTCCAGGTAGGATTTATCATTGCCGAAATTCTCCGCTTTCAGGTTATACTCCTTGATATAGCTGGTAATGCGGCTGATGCTGGCTATGTCCTTTTCGGTTTTACTGGTAAGGAAGTCCGAGCGATAGCAATAGCGGCACCATGAGCTGCATACCCGCACTACATAAAGCAGTACCAGTTCATATTTATGCAGCAGTCCGGGCACGGGGCTGTACTTCAACTGGTTGGAAGGGTCTTTCTCACCGGATAAATCCTCGGTTTCCTCAGGACGGGCTTTTATCAGATTGGTTATAGCCTCACTCTTGCTGGCCAGTTCCATATAATATCTGGTGGCACGGGGAGGCAGGCGGTGGGAAACTCCGGCAGCCTTGATTTCTTCCAGTTCCTGCCCGGAATATAATGGCACGCCACCGCTCTTCACATAACGCTCATAGCCTTCCAGATCGTGAGCGATATAGCGATGGAAGTGACTTTCCTTGATCAGGTGGCTTACATTGCTGAGCTTTTTCCTGTCACGCTTGTTGCGGACATTTGCTTTGGTAGCTCCAACTTCCTGAGCCTCGCGGTAGCCTGTTCTATCATCCGCTTTCTCTATCAGATTTTCTGCCAGATCCGCCATATACTGCTCCTTTTTTGACTGTGATATCCGAAAGCAAACACAATATTTTCGAATTATTTTAATTCGAAAATATTGTGCGTACTGAAGCTACAGCGTCGGGATTCTATCGTGTAAACGAATGTAATTATGCCTGCACATAATTAGCGAATTGTCTGCTCAGTTTATAGCCTACAAAAATATGGCAGGCAAGCCAAAATTAGCTATCACCCCCATTTTTGACGCAGTGCAGCATGTGCGGCGCAGCAATATGTAACTATACGCAAGTATAATTTGAAAGGATCTGGAAGATGTCAATATTCATAAACTATAGTGTTATGTTGCTACATGATGAAAGATGTTGGTCACTTCCCGATACAGAAGCTCGAAAAAACCTTGTCCAGAATATCCTCGACACCGATAGTGCCGGTGATTTTGCCGATTTCGCGCCCGGCCATGCGTAAATCCTCCGCACATAATTCGATGTTACGTTTTTGCTGCCTGCCCTCAAGGAACTGCTCCAGATGTTTTACTGCGGCAAGCACTGCTGCCCGGTGGCGCTGATTGGTTATCACCGCAGAGGAAGCGCCTTCCATACAACCCGCCACTTCCCGCTCCATCCTGTCCAGCAATTCCTCCATACCGGCACCATTATGGATTGAAATTGGCAATGCACCCTCATCCTGCACTATATCTACCTTGTCAACCTTGTTAACCACAACAATACTGTCCTCATCAACCAGGCCGGCAGTAGCGCTATCCTGCTCAGGCCAGGCAGTTGCATCAAACATGCATATCTTCAAATCGGCATCTTCTGCCTTCCTGAACGCTCGCCTTACTCCCTCCACCTCGATTTTATCATCGCTTGCGCGCAACCCCGCCGTATCGGTGACAATTACAGGATAACCCTTTATATCAAGCCGTACCTCCAGCATATCACGGGTAGTGCCGGCAATATCCGACACGATAGCCACATCACGCCGCGCCAGCCAGTTAAGTAGCGAGGATTTACCAACATTCGGTGCGCCGATGATTGCGATATTAATCCCGTCACGCAACATCTCTCCACGCCTGTCCCCGAGATATTCATTCAATTGCTCCATAAGCGAGCGAATCTCATCCAGCATCTCCGCTTCAATATTCTCCGGAATATCCTCATCAGGAAAGTCAATATAAGCCTCTATATTCGCCATTATATTTACCAGGCGCGCACGAAAATCCTCATATATGGCGGAAATTTCTCCCCCCATCTGGCGCAATGCCTGCTGCTGCTGCGCTTTTGTTTCAGCATCTATCAAATCGGCAATCCCTTCCGCCTGCGCCAAATCCATACGTCCGTTTTCGAATGCACGGCGGGAAAATTCACCCGGCTCCGCCATACGGAACCCGTCAATCTCCCCCAGAACCTCCAACAGTTCTTTCACAACTGCCATGCTGCCATGGGTGTGCAACTCGACAACATCCTCACCGGTGAAGCTGTTTGGGGCGGGGAAAGAGATAACCAGTGCTTTATCTATGTGCTGGGTGCCGGGTGTTGAATGCTGAGGGTGGTATAATGTGCGTAGCGAAGCGCGGCGGGGCTTGGGTATAGTTGCACCCAGCGTTTTTAGTGCGTCACATGCTGCCGCACCGGAAATACGTATAACCGCAACCCCTCCCTTGCCGAAAGCCGTTGCCAGCGCAAATATCGTATCGTTACTATTCATTATTAAAACAGTGTTTTTTTACTCTAAACAATCCTTACTGTCACCCCGGACGCATATTTTCTCCAAATCTACGATTTGGTTAAGAAAATACCGTTCTCGGGGTTATTACATATTCACGTGTTCTTGCCTATAACCCCGAGAGTGGTGGTTTCTATACGAAATCATAGATTTCGAAAAACCATCCATCCGGGGTGACAGGCTCTACTGCACGGACTCAGGTGGGGCAGGGGACTGCAATGTTTCAGGTGGCGGGTCAGGCAATATTACCGGCGCGGGGGCAGAGCCAAACCACTCAGAGATAATCTCGGCGCCACCTATTATAACCCCTGCCGTTATAATTATCCCAATAATCCCAATTATAATCCCGATTATTATCGTCACCCCGTCCTTGCCCAGCAGTCCCAGTGACATAATCAGTATACCATAGCCGGGTGGCAGGTTGGTAAGCGGCAACGGAACCGCTATTGAAACCGCAAAAATAAATGAGAATATCCCGATAGTCTTTTCCCACCATTCCATGCCAAACCGGTTTATCCGCGGCTTAAGCAATTTCTCAATCTTGCGCAAAAGGGGGGTGGCCTTTTCCACCATGGTGGCCAGTGTCTGCCGCTTGACACTCTTGCGTTCCAGCCATTTGGGAAGCCAGGGCGTATCACGCCCGGCAATCATCTGTACGGCCAGAATAAACAATGGGATTGCAAAGAATGTAGTATAGCCGGGTGGTACGGGAACGGGGATACATAACGGTAGCGCGGCAATCGCCATAAGCACACCGAACCCGCGCTCATGCAGCGACTGCTTTATCTCACCGAGAGTCACCCTGTCCTGCTGATAGTCCTTGACCACCCGTTCCAGCAGGTCTGAGGTTTTGTCATCATCATGCTGATTATTATGCTGGTTTTCCGTTGTCATTCTCTATTGCGCTATAGTACCGGAATATAAAGGGATTATACCTGTATTCTTTATGCGCGAGAATTCGGTTTCAGACAACAAAATTATATAAAGCTCTCTGCAAAAAATAGGAGTCTATGCTGGAATAGCAGAGAGGGTATCTTAAAATTCGCTAGCATGAGGCGAAAATAGCTGTGTTCGAGAACCGTACTGCAGCGTACTTAAGGGTACGTGAAGCACGGAAGCGCAGAAAACGGCTATTTGCAGTCCATGATAGTAGAATTTTAGGATGCCCTCTAAAATTTTGTAATATCGATGCGGTCTTTGGTGGCCTTGTTGCCCTCGGGGAAAGCGGAGCCGAGTGCCTGTACGATAATTCTGCCGCTGTCTATGCCGTTACTGATGATATATTTGCGCACTCCTATGGCGCGTTTGAGGGATATCCGGCGGGCATCGGTTTTCTGCCCGGCACGGGGGAGAACATAGCTTTTGAGTCCCATCCTCATTGAATTATCCTTTTTCATATCCTCAATTACCTTATCCAGCTCCTCCCTGAAAGTAGGTGGAATATCCATTTGACCCTCGGCAAAGGTAATCCCCAGTATAACTTTCTCATCCCTTTTTACCGGTGTTTTTACTGGCCTGGGCTCCTTTATATTTTCAGCCTTGTCCGCCGGCTTGTCTCCCCCGGTGCTTCCCTCCTCTTCCTCATTTTTCTCTTCCGTACTTGCGCTGTCACCATTCTCGGCATTTTCCCTTATTTCATTTAACTCTTCCGCTGCTGCATTCTGAGCCTCTATATCCCGTATTTCTGCATTATCTGTCTCCCCATTCACAGGAATATTTCCTGTGTCTGTGCCCTGTATATTCTCACTGGCGGGAGGAGATGTACTCTCTTCCGTCGCTATAGCCGGTGTGGCTTCACTTTCGGTACTATCACCCGTATCAGGTACAGGAGGTGCCGACTGCAGCCATGGCAAATCCTCTCCGGAAAATTCCCGCACCTGCTCCGCATTACCAAAATCAGCCTCAGGCGCATTATCAGGTGTAGAGACTTCTTCTGTCACCTCCGTATTTTCCTCTACCGTCTGCGTATCTCCTTCCTCAACTTCCACTGTTTCCTGTACAATTTCCGCCGTTGGTTTAGCTACGGGCAGGGCTTCCTCATCCTCACCGTTATACTCTATAAGCTCGGCCTCAGCCTCCTCCCACACATCATCCTCTTCCCGCGCCATAGCAGGGAAGGCAAGGGATAGCGCAAGTAAAACCAGTATGTATTTTATTCCGTTCATTTATGAAAAATGTTCTGTGCAGTGTTCAGCATCAAATACAAAACCCGAACACAGGGCACCGAACACAGGGCACCGAACACAGGGCACCGAACACTGAACACCTACTAACTAACATAAAACTTTGAAATAGTGGAGAGAATTTTTTGGTGTAATGACTCATTGGCTGCCAGGATGTTCCGGTTGCCAAGCATATTGCGGCCTCCATTGATTTCGGTTGCAATACCGCCAGCCTCCCGCACGATAATTATACCCGCCGCCATATCCCATGCTTTCAGGCGCGGATGCCAGAATCCATCCAGCTTGCCCGATGCAACATAGGCCAGCTCCAGCGCAGCGGAACCCATAATCCGTACATTGGAGGTGACACCTGATAAAGCCAGCATATCATTTGTGTCGGTGCTGCCGGATTCATGCCACAGGGAAGCGCCCAGAACCGAATCATCGAGGTTATTACGGGAAGAGGTACGTATCCGCCGGTTGTTGCAGAATGCACCGGCACCCTTCTCGGCCATATAAAGTTCGTTTAATATCGGCGCATATATTACTCCTGCGATAATTTCCCCATTTTTTTCCAGCCCGATTGATACCGAAAAATGCGGCAGGCCATGCATGAAATTTATCGTGCCGTCCAGCGGGTCGACAATCCAGCGATGCTGCGTATCCGTGCCCTTAACCTCACCTCCCTCCTCAAGCAGGAAGCCATATTCAGGCCGTGCCTTCTGCAATTCACGGACTATTATCGATTCCGCACGATGGTCGGCGGAGGTAACAAAATCACCTACCCCCTTACGTGATACCTGGAGATTTTCCACCTCGCCATAATCACGTGCCAGCGCCCGCCCAGCCTTGAGCGCCGCATCTTCCATTATCTTTATTATCGCTGATTGTTGCATGACAAGAGTATAAGAATACAGGAATATAAGAAAACAGGAAAGTTTCTTATATTCCTTATTACCGGAAAGCTATATAAATTGTCATTCCAGACGTTAGACGAGTAGAAGTCTATGATTTCGTCAGGAGTCTTACGACGCGAAACCCATCTGGAGGATGATGGAAGTTATCATCTTCCTATAACCTAAATCTGTAACCTACAACCTCTCTCTGATCCCACATAGCTTATTTTCTAACTATGGTATTTTAACCTGAAATATTTAATGAACTGTCACCCCGGACGCATATTTTCTCTACATCTTTGATGTAGTTAGAAAATAGCGTTCACGGGGTTATAAGCAAAGCACATGATTATTAAATAACCCCGAGAATGGTGGTTTCTGTACGAAATCATAGATTTCGAGAAACCATCCATCCGGGGTGACATGGGCTTAAACATATCAAGTTAAAATACTATACATCGAAGATGTAGAGAAAATATAGCTTCTGGATGGCATCATGTAGAATATTTCTTGCATTTGTAAACAACCCCCAGCTTACAGCTGGGGGTGTTCGGCTTGCTTCGCAAGCCCTTTCGACTAACGTCGGCTAAAGAACCTTACCACCTGAAGGCGGGGACTTTAACCCAGTTTATGGATAATTAGTCTGCAACCAGCTAATTCTATTATTTTTCTTGTCTCTTCCGATTGAGTCTTTTGCTGTCACTAAATTTCCGTCAGCCCTAGAATGACCGCCCACATCGGCTTTTGCGGCCAGAACTATTCCATTCCTGTTATTTTGTGACCTCCAATTGGCGCCAGTATAACAACCCCCATACAAAAAACTGTCAATTTAACCAGTTGTTAACCATTTTTATGGTATAATTATGGAAGGAAAAAGCGCTGCACCAACCACCGTGAATTAGTACTTAATAGGGCAATCCCCCTATAATCCGAGAGAGTCGCCATATCTGGAACATTATTTAACCAACCAGGTAGGCTAAGTATGGTTAATATCAAAAAAGCACTAAAAATGGCATTGCTTGTCGCCCTGTCGTTCAATCCGCAGACATTGGCGCATACTACCAAGGCTGTCAGCACCAGCAAGCTATCAAAAAGCATTAAGAAGAGTAATCGTAAATTCACCAAGGGCAATTATGAGGATTATTTTGATGCGCTGGCACATCGTGAGTCGAGTAATAATCACAGGGTTGAAAGCCGTGGAGGTTACCTGGGCAAATACCAGCTTGGCGAGATGGCACTGATAGAAGCGGGCTTTTACAAGGATGACGGCGACAAGGCACGTAACAACTGGCGTGGCGGCTGGACTGCGCAGGCGGTCAAGGCAAATATCCGCAGCAAGCGTGATTTTCTCAATAATCAGGAAGCGCAGGATATTGCGGTACGGGCATATACCGAGAAAAACTGGCGGATAATAAAATATTACGGACTGGATGAGTATGTTGGCCGGAAGGTTGGTGATGTGGAGGTTACCATTTCAGGTATGCTGGCCGGTGCGCATCTGGTCGGGGTGAGCAATCTGCGTGAATTCCTGGAGCACGGAACCGATGCAACCGATGGTAACGGCGTCAATATCTCAACCTATATCAAGCATTTCAACAGCTATGAAACCCCGTTCGAGAAGAAACTTGCCGAAGAGCGGGTGGCCTAGACCATGTTGAGATTTAGCTCTTTACTACAGCACGTCAACATAGTGGCTCACCACTCCCCCTTTATGGGGGAGTACAAGAGCCAAGTTCCGTAGGAACGCAGGCGATTGGTGGGGGGTGTGATGCTGATGTGGTGGTGTACCACTTAACCACTACCCCCCACGATTCGAGCTTCGCTCTCATCTGCTCCCCCACAAGGGGGGAGCGGTATGCACGTGATATTGGAAAACATATGATAAAATGGAAACATTAACACGGACTAGGCGCATATCCTTTCCAGAGCTCTCTTCACGGGAGCAAAGCTTTTGCGGTGATGCGGGGTGATTCCGTATCCGGCAAGTGCTTCCTGATGCTGTTTTGTGCCATACCCGGCATTGCTGTCCCAGCCATATTGCGGAAATTCCATATGTAACCCGGCCATAATCCGGTCGCGGGTTACCTTGGCTATTATTGAAGCGGCGGCAATAGACAGGCTTTTACTGTCACCTTTAATTACAGCCTGTGCATTACAGGGTAGATCAGGCAGGCTGTTGCCATCGACAAGAGCAGTATCAGGAATTATCGGCAGTGCTTCCACTGCCCGCAACATCGCCAGTTTTGTAGCCTGTAATATATTGAGCCGGTCAATTTCCTCGCAATCAGCTATACCGATTCCTGTCCGGCATTGTTGCATAATTAACGGGAATAATTTTTCCCGATGCTTTTTTGTGAGTTTTTTGGAATCATCCATCCCTTGCGGAATACTGTGATAATCAAGAATCACCGCAGCAGCTACAACCGGCCCTGCCCACGGCCCCCTCCCAGCCTCATCAATACCGGCAACAATACCGCCAACACTTTGTTCTATTGTCAGGTCTGGCATAAACGAAATCCTCTAATCACACTACAAGAATCCACTCTTTTCTTTAAAGTATTTTCAATATATACATCATTATGAAAATAGATGCTAAAAATAACCTGGTTATGTTTAAAAAAATAAGTTTCGTACCTCTTTTTTTGTCACTTGTTCTATGTACGGCATTGTTCGGGTGCAAGGAGCCTAACTTGATAGAGTTTGCTTCTAAAATCCAATCAATAACAGTGTATGATCTTGAAGGCCTTTCTGGAGAAACTTATATAAAATCAGACTTACAGAATGCATTCCAAGCTTCCATTGATCCTGATATTTTTAAGGAGCTTGCAGTACATGCAAAATATAAAGACAGATGGGTGTTATAGAAGGGTAGCCTTTTAGCTGTTGTAAAAATGAGCGATGGAACGGAACGGCACCTTGCACTCAGTTATTATGGTGGATTTTTTAAAATTTTAGGAGAAAATGGGTATTTCTATTTTGAAGATGGAGCAAGAGATAAGTGGGAACAGGTCTTTGAAAATGTTCTGAATGAATTTATTCCTAAAAGAATTGAAAGAAATAAACAAAATGTTTAACTTAAAATAATGTTCCTGCATTCTTATTTTCTTATGTTCCTTAATTCTGAACCTACCCGTTATTTCCTTCCTTCTTCAAAGCCTCGGCACGTTCGAACCATTTCTGGGCTTCACCCTGATTGGCAGCAACTCCTTGGCCATACAGATACTTATTACCCAACTGCCAGGCAGCTTCAGCGCTACCTAAATCAGCGGCCTTCTTGAAGAATTCTACGGCTTTTTCCGTATCCTGGCTTACCCCTAAACCTTTATCATAGAAGTTACCTAGATTCTGGTAAGCCTCGGCACTATCCGACTCGGCGGCCTGCTCATACCACTGGCGGGCATATTCATCACTCCTGTCCACACCATCGCCGTCACGGTAAATTCTTGCCAAACTCAACTGCGCATACAGGCTATTATATTGGGCAGAAACTTTCAGCCATTTTATTTTATTTGTCGCCTCTTTCTGCTCATTTGCCATTTCAATGGCAAGATTGCCCATCATAATGCCGGCATATTCCCTGGCTGCATCATTATCCGTTTCATTATAAAGCTTTTGTATATTACGGATTACTTTCTTGCTGTCCTGCTCTACCCCCCGACTATAGAGATAATATAGTGCAACTTTTACATTGCCGTATAGTGAACCATATTCAGCAGATTTCTCATATAATTCGAGTGCTTTTGCGTCATCGCGGAATACCACAACTCCATCCTGATACATATTACCCAGCTCATATAGGGCAACGGGATGATTTTGTTTAACTGCCGCATTGAATAGCGACAGGGATTCCTTTATCTGCTTTGGTACTCCATATTCCGGAGCGCCGCTTCTGTATAACAGCCCAAGGGCAGCCTGTGCTGCGGAATACTCGCTTTTTGCCGCCGCCTTATACCATTTTTCTGCCTGTTTCAGATCTTTATCGGTATATATACCATACTGATACATATGCCCCAATATATACTGGTCTTCAGGAGAAAGCTCTTCTTCCGGTTTTGCAGATTTCTCCAGCAACACTTCCTCGGTGAAAGGCTCTACCGTACCGCGCATCTGGTCGAATTCCAGAAAGCCTGGTTCCCGGTAATCCTTGGCATCCCTGTATTTGAGAGCATGGGAATCTTGCGGTAAACCCAGGCATAAAACCAGGAACATCATGGTAAAAAAGGAATAAAATGATGGGTTTCCGGTAGATTTCTGGTGGTAGTTAAAGCTGTCCTGCAGTATTTTCATCTTTCAGTACCTCCGCTATCTGTAGTGCGAAATATGTGAGAATTCCGCTTGCTCCCGCCCTTTTTATAGACAGAAGGCTTTCATATATAACGCTACCTTCAAGCCAACCGTTTGAAATAGCGCTCTTTATCATAGCATATTCTCCGCTGACTTGATAGGCAAAAACCGGTATTTTGTAATAATTTTTAATTTTATTGATTATATCGAGATATGGCAGGCCGGGTTTGATAATAACCATATCCGCTCCTTCTGCTATATCCAGCGCTACTTCCCGTACCGCCTCATCGCTATTTGCCGGATCCATCTGGTATGTAGCCTTGCCGGAATTGCCCAGACCGGCAGACGCACCGACTGCATCACGAAACGGGCCGTAAAAGGCCGATGCATATTTGGCAGCATAGGACATAATCCTGACATGCTGGAAGTTGTTGCTATCAAGGATATCGCGGATTGCACCAACACGACCGTCCATCATATCAGACGGGGCGATTATGTCACATCCGGCCTGTGCCTGGATGAGTGCCTGCTCGCAGAGGATTTCCACGGTTTTATCATTGGTGACGTGGTTGTTTTCGACCAGCCCGTCATGACCGTGCGAGGTATAAGGGTCGAGCGCAACATCGCATATTATACCGATTTGCGGAACTGTCTGCTTTATCTCCCTGACAGCACGGCAGACAAGATTGTCGGGATTAATGGCCTCGGATGCGGTTTCGTCTTTTAATTCGGCCGGAGTAGCGGGAAATATGGCAATGGCAGGTATTCCAAGTGATGCGGCCTTTTTTACCTGCTCCGTCAGCAGGTCAATTGAATAGCGTTTTACATCCGGCATTGAGGGGATATCCTCGGTTTTTCCCTCACCTTCACAAACGAAAACCGGCCATATCAAATCATCCACCGAAAGGCTGGTTTCAGCCACCATTTTACGTGACCACCCATCCCGCCGGTTACGCCTGAGGCGGGTTCGTGGGAATGTTCCGTGGATGCTCATTGCTGGAATATAACAGATGCTCAAATAATCAGGGCTTTATATACCAGAAATCAGACGTTGTCATGCTGAACTTGTTTCAGCATCTATTTGCCCAATGATGGAATCTTGAAGATAGATAATCGAGTTTTGTATTTTGAAAAGTTTGTTTGCCAATGACAGTCATCAGGGTTTTGATAAATGGATCCCGAAACACGTTCGGGATGACAACGAATCCCTGCCTCCCCCGCAAGCGGGGGAGGTTTGCCCTAGCCGCCCTGCTGCACGTCAGCGGCAACTTTAAGGCTCATTATAGTATCGGGGGTGTCGACAGTTCCGTTGGCCATCTTGTCACCTTTACGGATTTTATCAACATGTTCCATACCATCAACAACCTGTCCCCATACAGTATATTGCCCGTCCAGATGAGACGCCTTGTCCAGGCAGATAAACCACTGGCTGTCTGCACTGTTTGGCGGGGTTGCCCGTGCCATGGAAACCGTGCCACGTATATGATTTGCATCGGAAAACTCCGCATCCAGATTCTGCCCCGAACCGCCGGTACCATTACCCTGCGGGTCGCCGGTCTGTGCCATAAACCCGTCGATAACGCGGTGCCATTTCAGCCCGTCATAAAATCCGTCGCGCACCAGTTCCTTTATCCTTTTGACATGATTCGGTGCCAGGTCCGGTTTCATTTCGATAATTACATCACCGTCTTTTAGCTCCAGTATAAGCGTATTTTCCGGATCCTTGATTTCTGCCATAGCGATATTACTCCATAAAATGATTCCTGATATCGCCAGTATAGCGATAAATGAAAAACTGGCCAGAATTGTTTTTGATTTTTTAGACATTGCGATTCCTCCTTTTGTTTAGTGTTGAGTGCTGTGTGTTGAGCCTCCCGCTGAAAACCCTGGAACTCAGCATTTCCTCACTATACGTGATTTATAGATGGATGTAAATGCAATGATTACAAAAAATAATCCGCCGATGGTGGCGAGCAGCGCTCCCGCCCCCATGAATCCCATACTTATCTTTGCCTCGATAGTTTCCATTGCACCAGGCGTCTTGCGTAATGCGCCATAGCCGCCGGAAACCGCCAGCCCCGATATGTGCATCAACTGCCCGCCGCCATATAAATGCGGCTGCCAGTGGGAGATCCAGCCTTTCACTTCACCATAACCCAGCTTCGGCAGGATATTATATGTAAGCCCCATCAGCGCCATGGTTATTCCGACAATTGAGCCATGATAATGCGCAGGAGTAGTAGTGTCGGTTCCGACTATCATAAAACCCAGCGCCCCGCCTGCACCAAATAATATAATCGACCATATCAGCGCATTACGTTGTGGCTTTAGTGATATGGCAATCTTTCGGGTAGTAAAAAATCCGATAGTAACCAGCAGGCCGGCTATGAATGCCGATACCCCGCCGCCATGACGCATCTGCATCGTGAAAAAATCTGTATGTTCAAAATCAGTGATATTATACTGGAAATAGGCAACAGGGCTTACCAGTATTATAATAGCATTGAGTTTGAAAAGTAATACCGCAGTGTTGGGCGACAGCTTCAGTTTCAATTGCAGACTGCCTGCCAGTGCCAGCCAGGCAATAAGCATTGCCTGAAGATATGCGAACTGCAATACATGTCCGCCTCCCCAGAACAGTAATTCATAGAAATCTTCCGCAAAATAGAGGCTGCGTATTTGCGGTGGTGATAGCTGTTTGTATGATAGTATAAAACATATCATCGCCATCAGGACTATTATTCCGCTACTGTAAATCCCGAATTTCTGCGCTATGGATGGCGTTATGTTGCATACACGGGTAGGGGTGTATTTACGGCGGAACATACGGATTATTAGTAATGCTGCATTGAGGAATATCCCGACCCCGAATAATGCCAGCCCGATGAAAAAGATTCTGTTCTGCAGGATAGGTATGTAATTATTCTGCAAGGGATTGCCTTCGCTTATGAAAGGAGCGATGGTGAATAATATTGTACCGAGTATGGCGGAAATCAGTGCGCTCCAGTCGAGTATATTGGGTCGGGTTTGCTGTACGGAAGCCCATTGTACCGATGCAAAGGCCAGCATCCATACCAGTATGGAGAGGTTTACATGTGTCACCAGCGCAGTATGGAAGAAATCCCTGAATGGTATTATTGCCTGGAAACCAGGTGTACGTGAGAGTGCCAGCAATAATGCAAACAGCCCCGACACCGCCAGCGCCGATATCGCCAGCACCATCCACCCCCTTGCAACAGAACGGGATGTTTCAGGGAAAGTAAGGGAAAAATTATCAGGGTTATTGTTCATGTTGATTGAAGCAAGTTAGGGGTGTAGACAGCTATCAATTACATCATCTATCCGCAAATGTCCCCAGAAAATAATCAGAATAACAAAAGCATAGCCATATGGCTGTTTGTTTGCTGTTTTATGGTGTTTGGTATGGTTGTGGTGGGAGGTGTGACCCGCCTGACCGAATCCGGTCTTTCGATGACCGACTGGAAACCGGTCAGCCGTATCCTGCCGCCGATGAATATGGCGGAATGGCAGGCGGAGTTTGATAATTACCGCCGTACCCCTGAATACCGTGAGAAGAATTACGGTATGTCACTGGAGGAGTTCAAGGATATTTTCCGGCTGGAATATATCCATCGTCTTTTGGGACGACTGACCGGTATTGTATTCTTTCTGCCTTTTATATGGTTTTTATTCCGGCGCAAGCTGGACAGGCCGCTTAAGATAAAACTGACGGGGATTTTTATCCTCGGTGCGATGCAGGGGGTGATGGGCTGGTATATGGTAAAGAGTGGGCTGGTTGACCGTCCCGATGTCAGCCATTATCGGCTTGTTGCACATCTGCTGCTGGCTGTGGTGATTTATTCGGCAATGTTTCTGCTGGCGCTGGGATTATGGCAGGGCAGTGCGGATAAGCATCCGAAGAAGGGGAGATTCACAGCCTACATAATAACCCTGATGATTATCTTACAGATAGCTGCCGGAGGTTTTGTTGCTGGGCTGGATGCCGGTTTGAGCTATAATACTTTCCCTCTGATGGATGGTGATTTTATCCCTGCAGGGCTGTTTGCACACTCCCCCTGGTATATGAATTTTCTGGAAAATACCATAATGGTACAGTTTTTCCATCGCATTCTGGCTTATATAATTACAATTTCTGTTATTATTTTCTGGCTTGCCATGCGCAGGAGCCATATCAAAACTGCAGTCAATATGTTGCTGGGAGCGGTTCTGGTGCAGTTCATACTCGGGGTTATGACACTGATATATGTGGTTCCCGTTCCGTTAGCTTCCTTACATCAGGCATTTGCACTGGTATTGCTGACAGTTTCATTATATATAGGTAAAAAATTGTCTTCCTGAAAGAAAATCAATGAATTATCAAAATTTCTTCAAACAGAAAATCAATGAGCTGAAGCTGGCGGGGAATTATCGTGAATTTACCGACCTTGAGCGCCATGCCGGAAGCTATCCGAAAGCCCGTGACCATACCCATGGGCGGGATGTAACCATATGGTGCAATAATGATTATCTCGGGATGGGGCAGCATCCGAAAGTGGTTTCGGCAGTGGTAAATGCAGCGCAGTCTATAGGTGCGGGGGCGGGTGGAACCCGTAATATTGCCGGTACCAACCACCCGCTTGTACTGCTGGAACAGGAGCTTGCCGATTTGCATAACAAACGGCGGGCGCTGGTATTTACCTCCGGCTATGCGGCCAACTCCACTGTGTTAAGTACGCTGGGTGCCAATATGCCGGATACAGTGATATTTTCCGATGAATGTAACCATGCCTCGATGATAGAAGGTGTACGCAATGCCCGCTGTGAGAAATATGTGTTCCGTCACAATGATGCAGCGCATCTGGAGGAATTGCTCCGGTCTGTTGACAGGGAGCGGCCGAAAATTATTGCATTTGAGTCAGTATATTCAATGGATGGTGATATTGCACCGATAAAGGAATTCTGCGACCTGGCCGATAAATATGATGCGGTTACATATCTCGATGAGGTGCATGCGGTTGGGCTATATGGAGAGCGTGGCGGCGGGATTGCCGAGCGTGAAGGTTTGATGGACAGGGTGGATATTATTCAGGGAACCTTGGCCAAGGCGTTTGGCGTAATTGGCGGTTATGTGGCAACCGGTGAGGAAACTGCTGATTTTCTGCGCAGCTACGGTCCGGGATTTATCTTCACCACCGCAATGGCTCCACCGGTTGCGGCAGGATGCCTTGCCAGTGTCAAGCATATCAAGGCCAGTTCGGCCGAGCGGGACAAACTACATAGCAATGTGGCAAAGGTAAAAGCCATGCTTGGTGATGCGGGAATTGAGGTACGGCATACTACCCGGAGCCATATTATCCCTGTTGTGGTCGGCGACCCGGTAAATTGTCGCAGGGCTTCCAATTTGCTGCTGGAAAAGCACGGTATTTTTGTTCAACACATTAATTATCCTACCGTTCCCAAAGGTACCGAACGCCTGCGCATTACCCCAACCCCGCTGCATACCGAAGAAATGATGCAACAACTCGTCACCGCCCTTGTTGATGTATTTGCTGAGCTTGAATTAACTATAAAATTTTTGTCAAAAAAACCTGTTTCGTTCTGATGTCATAAATGCAGTTTGATATTATATCAGTTTATTATCTAACAACACAGTATTTATTGCTTTCCTTCTTTTGGAAGAGTAGACGAGGATAAATCTCAACACGGCCTAATCATGGAGATTGATACCTGACAACTGCTATGCCCAATATTCGTCCCATATTGCTTGTTATCGGTGCGCTGCTGGTGATTTTGTCGGTAGCGATGGTTATTCCGGCTATCGCCGATTTATACGATAAAAACCCGGACTGGAAGTCGTTCGCCGCATCCTCATTCTTCACCGCATTCGTCGGGTTCTCACTGGCTCTCACCAATCGCGGGTTCAAATCGAAAAATTTCTCACTCAAACAGGCTTTTATTCTTACCACATCAACCTGGGTGGTGCTGGTTATGTTCTCCGCGCTACCCTTCCTGTTTGCCGATATGGGGTTAAGCTATACCGATGCGTTTTTTGAGGCTATGTCGGCGCTAACTACTACCGGCGCTACCATACTGGTCGGACTCGATGACATGCCGCCCGGAATCCTGCTATGGCGCGCGATATTACAATGGCTGGGCGGGATAGGGATAATCGTGATGGCCATGGCCGTATTGCCGGTACTGAAAATCGGCGGTATGCAGCTGTTCCGTACCGAATCATCCGATAAATCGGAGAAGGTGATGCCCAAGGTAACCCAGATATCCGGCGCTATCAGCGGGATATATCTGTTCCTCAGTATAGTATGCTTTTTCTGCCTTTGGGGAGCGGGTATGGATGCGTTTGACGCTCTGTGCCACGCCATGACTACCATCGCTACCGCCGGATTCTCGACTCATGATGCCTCTATAGCCTATTTCGACAACGCCAGGGTAGAATTCGTAATGATTATATTCATGATTATCAGCGGAGTTCCCTTCGTGTTATATATCCAGTTTCTGCGCGGCAGACCGATGGTGTTGTGGCGAGATGCGCAGGTACGCTGGTTCCTGGCCATGCTGGGTATGGCTGTTGCGGCCATCACCATATGGCTGGCGGTAAAGATGCATACACCATGGCTGGAGGCACTCAGGAAATCGGCATTCAATGTAGTGTCGGTAACGACTACATCGGGTTTTGCCTCTGCCGATTACAATTTATGGGGAAGCTTTGCGCTGGTAAGCATGTTTATACTGGCGGTTGTCGGAGGGTGTACCGGCTCAACCACCGGTGGAATAAAAATCTTCCGCTACCAGGTATTATACGAAATAGCCAAGGCACAGATTAACCAGCTTATCCAGCCACATGGTGTGTTCCGGCCGGTATTTAACAAGAAGCCGATATCGGAAACAGCTACCAGTTCGGTGCTGGCTTTCTTTACATTATTCGCATTCTGCTTTTCGGTGCTGGCTGTATTGCTGTCCCTGACAGGGCTGGATTATATTACCAGTATGAGTGCTGCCGCTTCGGCTATGGCCAATCTCGGGCCGGGACTTGGCGAGATAATCGGACCCACCGGCAATTACAGCAGCCTGTCAGACATAGCTAAATGGTTGCTGACCGTAGGTATGCTGGTCGGCCGCCTGGAAATCTTCACCGTAATGATAATGTTCTCCCCCTATTTCTGGCGAAATTAAAAGAGAGAGTTACAATGAAAAAACGACTGATAATAGGGATAAGCGGGGCGTCGGGGGCGGTGTATGGTATTCGCCTGCTGGAAATATTGCAGGGCAGTGATATAGAAACTCATCTTGTTATAAGCAAGGCTGCCCGCATCACCATAGCGCAGGAGACCACTTACAGGCTATCCGATATACAGAAGCTTGCCGATGAAAACCATTCGGTTGATGATATCGCCGCATCCATATCCAGCGGTTCGTTCAGGACAACGGGGATGATTATCGCTCCCTGCTCGATGCGTACGCTTGCCGAGATTGCGACCGGCATGAACGGCAACCTGCTCTCCCGTGCCGCCGATGTTGTGCTGAAGGAGCGGCGGCGGCTGGTATTGATGGTACGTGAATCGCCATTCCATACGGTTCATCTGTCACATATGAAAACCCTGTCCGAGATGGGCGCTGTAATCGCCCCTCCCCTCCCCGCATTTTATAACTCCCCTGAATCTATTGATGATATAGTAAATCACTCGGTCGGCAGGGTACTGGATTTGTTTGATATCAACACTGATATAGTCAAAAGATGGCAGGGAATTTGACGATATTATTTAATTTCAGGCAATTTCCTTTTGCGCAGCGGGTTTGTATCCGGCGGCGAAGATTGCATCTTCTGCAAGGGCACAGACGATATGGCCGAGCATTATATGGCATTCCTGTATTTTCGGGGTCTCGGTAGACGGAATACGCAGGATTTTATCACACAAAGGGGGCATTTTACCGCCGGTTTTACCGGTAAACCCGACTGTAGTGATTTCCCTGCTGCGGGCAGCTTCCAGCGCATGTAATATATTGGACGAATTACCGGAAGTGGATATAGCGACCAATATATCACCCTTCCTGCCCACCGCCTCTATCTGCCTGGCGAATGAATGTTCAAAACCGTAATCATTGCCGATTGCTGTGAGTGCGGAAGTATCGGTAGTAAGCGCTATGGCAGCCAGCCCCGGCCGGTCATAATTAAGACGGCTTACCAACTCTGCAGCAAGATGCTGTGAATCAGCCGCACTTCCGCCATTACCGGCAAACATGATTTTATTACCGCCTTTCAGTGCATTTGTCACCAGGCCGGCAATAATCTCAACCTCAGCAAGCAAGGCACTATCGCCAAGCACCGTATCCACTGTATTACGGGTTTTTATAATCTCTGCTGTGATGTAGTTTTGCATTAAATTCTGCCTGTCACCCCGGATGGTTGTTTTCTCCAAATTTTTAATTTGGTCAGAAAACACCATTCCCGGGGTTATATAAAGGGATATATAGTCACGCAAATAACCCCGAGAGCACTATATTTTCTAGACGAAATCAAAGATTTCGAGAAAATATGTGTCCGGGGTGACAGAAATCGAAAATATTGAATCCTGCTAACTCACAACCGCAAGTTTTCTTTTACGGTTGCTGTTAATTGCAATAATTTTTTCCGATTCCACATTGCCAGTATCGGAGCCGTCTGTCAAATGCATAAAGTCACGGCGGGTAAAGGCAGATTGCGAGAAAACCTGCGGGTCGTAATAGACTATCTGCGAGCCGGAGGTTTCAAATTCAAACGGCACCAGTAGTAAATTATCCAGTGCATCCAGCAATTTGGGCTGGTCTTCCGGCTTCACAAAAAACAGCATAAAACCACCTCCACCCGCTCCCAGCAATTTCCCGCCAATTGCTCCCGCATCCCGTGCCTTTGTATAAATATCATCAACAAAATCGGGGGCTATCTTGCTGGAAATACTGCGCTTCAGTAGCCAGCTTTCATGCAGCAGCCTGCCGAAATCCTCGATATCCCTGTCCGACATCAATATATCCAGCGCAGTATCCACCATTTCCCTTATTTCGTTCAACTCAACCTTTTTATCTGGAATCGCTTTCATCTTCTCGGCGGCGATATTGGAGGCAGTACGGGAAACACCGGTAAAAAACAGCATCATATGGTTTTGCAGATTCTTCAGCCTTTCCGGCGGCAGAATAACCGGATTGACATTAAACTCACCATCCGGTGCAATGGTTATCCTGTTAAACCCGCCATATGCTGCGGCAATCTGGTCCTGTACACCGACATTCTCCCGTAATATATCACGCTCGACATGCACCGCCTCACAAGCCAGATGCTTCTTGTCCGACATGCCACCACCCAGCGCATATAGCGCATTGAGCAACCCTACAGTAAAAGTGGAACTGGAGCCAAGCCCGGAACGTGCCGGTAAATCCCCCTGATGGCTGATTTCCAGCCCGCGTTCAATCCCCAGATAGTCCAGAATCCCACGTACCGCCGGATGTTTTATATCACTGCAACTGGAAACCCGCTCGATTTCCGTCCAGACGATACGGTGTTTATGCTCAAAGAAAGGCGGCAGGAACCGGCAGTTGAGGTAACAGTAATGGCCGATAGTGGTGGACAGCACCGCACCGCCATATTGCTGGTACCAGGTATGATAATCAGTTCCTCCTCCGAAGAAAGATACACGATATGGGGTACGGCTTATTATCATGGATACTTGTATAAGTTTTACACTTGCCTGATATGCAACTTATCTATAAAAACCCACGCAGGCAAGGATAGAATTCAGGAATATAAGAATGTAGGAAAACAAGAAGTTAGGAATGAATTGAATTATAGTAATTTCCTGTATTCTTATTATCTTGTATTCCTGAACTCCTGTGAAAACAATGGCAAAGAAAACTTTAATAACCGGTATTACAGGCATGGTGGGGTCGCATATGGCCGATTTCCTGCTGGATAATACCGACTGGGAAATTTATGGCATGTGCCGCTGGCGCAGCCCGCTGGATAATATTTCGCATATTGTCCCGCGGATTAATGAAAAAGACAGGGTACATCTGATTTACGCCGATCTGCATGATTATATCGGGGTGGAGAATGCAGTGCGTGAATGCATGCCCGATTATGTATTCCACCTGGCGGCGCAGAGCTATCCCAAAACCAGCTTCACCTCACCACTCGATACATTCGATACCAATATACAGGGCACGGCGCGGGTGCTGGAAGCGCTGCGTAACCATACCCCGCAGGCGGTAATACATATCTGTGCATCCTCGGAAGTATTTGGACGGGTGCCGAAAGAAAAGCTGCCGATTAATGAGGAATGCACCTTTCATCCCGCTTCGCCATATGCGATTTCCAAGGTGGGTACCGATCTGATTGCCCGCTATTACGCCGAGGCCTTTGATATGACGGTTATGACCACCCGCATGTTTACCCATACCGGCCCGAGGCGGGGAGATGTGTTTGCCGAATCGACCTTTGCCAAGCAGATTGCGATGATAGAAAAGGAGTTGATACCGCCTGTGGTTAAAACCGGTAATCTTGACTCACTGCGTACCTTTGCCGATGTGCGGGATGCGGTGCGGGCATATTACATGCTGGTTACGGTAAACCCGCAGAAAGGGGAATATTACAATATCGGCGGTACATATACATGCAAGGTGGCCGATATGCTGGATTATCTTATTTCCCTGTCGCCGATGAAGGATAAAATCAAGGTTGAAACCGACCCAGGCCGCCTGCGCCCGATTGATGCAGATCTGCAGGTGCCGGATACTTCCAAATTCGAGAAACATACCGGCTGGAAGCCGGAAATTACCTTCGAAAAAACCATGCAGGATTTGCTCGATTACTGGCGTGAGCAGGTCTCCGGTGACAAGCGGTTTCTGGTGAGGTGAAGTTAATTCTGACCAAAATGCTACATTCTGTTGCTAACTACCGACTTACTAACATAAAATTTGTATATTTTCTGGACTATAATGGTTTTTGGCGTTATAATGCGCTAGTTCTGTATCTTTTTATAACCTGTAATAGAATATGGTTGGCTTCTCGAAAAAAGACAAAGATGACCAAAATGGTGATAGCAAAAAGCCAGTTTCAAAGGTAAAAAGCTGGTATCAGGATCGCTATCAGATGGTGGTAATGCAGAGAAATGTAATGTTCCTGATAATGCTTGCCTCGTTATTTGTTGCCGGATTATCTACGGTTGCAGTAGCCACACTTAATGACAGCAAGGTATTTGAGCCATATTTGATCCAGGTAGAGGATAAAACAGGTATCGTAACCCAGGTCAGCAATCAGAAAATCGAGAAATACACTGCAGATGAAGCGGTGATAAAATCCCTTATATACAAATACATAAACGCTAGGGAGTCCTATAGCGCCACCAATTATGAACATAATTACTACAAAGTAGCCAGATTGCTGTCTACGTCCAGTATACACCGCAGATTTCTATCAGATATAGATATAACAAAGCCACAAAGTCCGCTTAACCTGAAGGGAGCTGAACTTGAAGTAGGGATGAAATCGATGGGGCCGATAAGCGCCAAGGAACCGGATAGATGGCAAGTGCGTTTTACAGTGAGGCAGCGCAGTGCAACTAGTGGAGGACTTTCGAAAACCAGTCACTATATTGTGACACTAAAATACGGCTTTGACACTTCTAACCTGTCAATGAAAGACAGATATATCAATCCTTTAGGGTTTCAGATTCAGGAATATCGTAAGGATATAGACGCTGACGTATAATAAATGTATAGTTAATAAAGAGGTAAGATAGTAATGATGACAAAGAATATAATAAAAACAGTGCTGTTATGTATATCCGTATTACCTACAATGGTATACGCAGACAGGCCTATAACTACCGACAGCCGGATAAGAACATTTGTTTACGGTGAGAATGAGGTATTCCAGCTTGTTACCAAGCATGGCTATCAGTCTTATATAGAGTTTGCCAAGAATGAGAAAATATTGACGCTTTCCATGGGTAACGCCACCCCGTTCAAGATAACTCCGGCAGGTAACAGGCTGTTCGTAAAGGCGATGCAGGATAATCAGCATACCAATATGACTGTTCTGACCAATAAACGTGCATACCAGTTTGAGCTTTCTTCAATAACCGAAGATGAAACAGATATAATTTATGTCATGCGTTTTTATTATCCCGATGATGATTTTGATAAAAATGGAGTTATAAGTGCTGGCCAGGAGATAAAGATAAAGGAATTCGTTTCTGACAATAATGCAAGAGGGATGAGTAATAATCTCCTAGGAAGTAATACACCTAATACGTCTAACCCGGTGAGGGTGCCTACAAAAGTTGCTCCTCAACCTGCACTAGTTCAGCCTGCTCCAGTGGCCGTCCCAACTCCAGCGCAGAATTTTGCTCCGGTAGCCCCTGTTGCACCGGTGTCAAACAGAGATGTTTTCGTGCCGACTTCAACCTCTGTGCCAGTAATAGCTTCACCGCAACCCAACAGCCCGGGGTTCAATTTCGATTATAGCTTGGCTGGCCCGGATTCAATAGCACCGCTCAAAATATTCGATGATGGCAGAGCTACATATTTCAAGATGCCCTCGGGGATATCAGAAAAAATCACGGTATATGTAGTAAACTCAAACGGCACGGAATCACCTCTAAAAGCAAAAAAAGAGGGAGAGTATATTATAGTTGACAATATATTACCAAAAATATCAATACGTAGCGGAGCAGACGTTATTTGTGTTTATAATGAAAGTATAAACCAATTAGCTGCCTCTTTTTAATTATGGCATGGTAAATTATAATGGTGGAAAATAATGAACAGACAACAACTCCTGCAGGAGGGTCCCCAGCAGTAAATGCCGAGATTTCGGCCATTGCCGAATCAGGGAATAAAAACCTGCTGGTGATTGCAATAATTGTCATCGGTGCGATAACATTACTGTTTTTCCTACTTGGCGGGGATGATGAACCAGCACCAGTCGAGCCTATACCTGAAGTGGAGGTAGAAGATGAACCAGAGCCGCCCCTGCCTACTATTGCAATGCCTCCTCCACAACCAGTAATACCTGTGGTGCCTGACATACCAACAGTTGCACCGCCCCCACCCCCGGAAGAACCTGTGGCTATAGAGCCACAGCCAGTCGCTCCACCACCACCAATTCAGAGAAGTAAAATAATGAGCGAGGCCGAAAAGCAGCGCCTTCAGGCAAGCAGTTTGGTATTAAGCGGACGACCTACAGGTTCGGTAATTGGGGGAGCACAGGGTGGTAGTACCTTTTTTGAGGGTATAGAGGATTCATCTGCGCCCAGTGTTGAAATAACCAAGACAAGTGACCCAAAATTTTCTATCTATCAGGGCAAGGTAATTGATGCCGTTCTTGAGACGGCAATCAGCACTGCACAAAGAGGGTTTTCCGGAGATGAGGGGATGTTGCGTGCAGTTGTAAGCCGTGATGTATATTCCGAATCAGGAAAACATATACTTATTCCCAAAGGCTCAAGGCTGATTGGCGAATATGATACCCAGGTTAGCAGGTTAGAGGCCAGAATTACTATCGGTTGGACGAGAGTGATAAGGCCGGATGGGCTGGATATAGCTATTGGCTCCCCGGTGGTTGATAATCTCGGCCGTCCGGCGCTTCCAGCAGATGTTGATAGTAGGTTCTTAGAAACTCTGGGGAATTTCTTTCTGCTAAGTGCGCTGACTATAGGTTTTGCTGCTTCTGCGGAGGGGCTGACCGGTGCTGAGGGAACTACAAAAACCGAAACCTCTGGGGGAAGCAGTGAAGTATCCGGTAGTGCAACTGATGCTGCCATACAACAGTCAGTTACCGGTTTTGGTGACAGGGTGTTAGGACAGATAATAGGTGGTCTACAGCCTATAGTAACTATTGACCAGGGTACGCATATAAAGGTTTTTGTAAATAAGGATATACGTTTTCCCCCTAGCATAACTTCAGAAGTTCAGGTAATCAGGTAGCAGTTGTTCGGTGTTCTGTTATCAGTGTTTGGCTTACATGATGGAATGCAAGCCTCGATAAGAATCCCCAAATATGAGTGTAACTGCGTTAGAAACATATCTAAATCCTCTTGAAGAGATTCTTAATCGTGAGGGGGTTAGCGAGGTATCTATCAACCGCCCCGGCGAGGTATGGATTGAGAACCGTGGCGATATGGCCATGGAGGAAATTCCGGCGCTTACTCTTGACCATCTGAAAGCGCTCGCCCGTCTTATAGCGCAATCGACCAGCCAGATGATAAGCGAGGAGCATCCGCTGCTTTCCGCTACCCTGCCCAATGGCTACCGTATTCAGGTGGTGTTTCCTCCTGCCTGCGAGAATAACAATGTTGTTATGTCGATAAGGAAGGGCAATACGCTCAGCCTTTCGCTTGAGGATTATGAAAAGCTTGGTGCGTTTGACAAATTTATCAAGGGAGAGAAAGATGAGGATGTTAACCTTATACTCAAACAGTTGCTTGATCAGGGGCGTATCAGGGAATTTATCGATACGGCGGTGAAAGCGAAGAAGAACATGATAATCAGTGGTGGTACTTCCACCGGTAAGACGACCTTTCTGAATGCTGCTCTCAGGGCTATTCCTGCGGAGGAGCGGATTATAACGGTTGAGGATGCAAGGGAGGTTAACCTGCAGGGACAGCCGAACAAGGTGCATCTGCTGGTATCCAAGGGTGAGCAGGGGCGAGCCAAGGTTACCACGCAGAACCAGATAGAGGCCTGTCTGCGCCTGCGTCCGGACCGGATAATTGTCGGTGAGTTACGTGGTGCCGAGGCATTTGGTTTCCTGCGTGCTATTAACACCGGCCATCCCGGTTCGATTGCGACGGTTCATGCGGATACCCCCAGGCTGGCGATTGAACAGGTTGTATTAATGGTAACGCAGGCGGGGGTACAGATGAGCCGTGACGAGATACGCCGTTATATCAGGGATGTGATAGAGATAGTTATCCAGTTGCGCCGTGGATCGGGAGGGAAACGTTATATTTCCGATATTATGTTCACCCCGAACGAGGCAGCTGGGTAGTTTACCCGCCCACAAACGCAACAATTCTTGTTGTACAACCTCCCCTCTTAAAATTTTCTTTAAAAAATTGCATTTTTTTCGTTCATTGTAATATAGCTGTAACATTTCTCTGTTATAGTATAAAAAGCAATGCGGAGAGCGTATATGGCTCCTGATTTATAAGGAGTTGCGATGAATACCTGTGAAGCAGGGATTCCACCGCGATAGCCAGTATAATTATGCGCAGGCATAATTATACTAGGGCATGTGGACAATTACGCTAGCATGTGCCGAAAATGCCTGTTTTCGAGAACCGGAAGTTCCAGCGTATTAGACATACGTGAAAGCCGGAAGCGCAGAAAACAGGTATTTGCAGGCCATGATAGTAGTAATTGTCCACACGCCCTATATTGATTGTTATTTTTTTAACCATAGAGGCATTCTCAGGGACGGTATCCCGGGAAAAGTCCCCGGAAACAAGCCAGGGAACCAGGCCTCACCATAACCAAAGGAGTTTAAAAATGGCTGAAGAGAATAAAACACTGGATGAACTGAAAAACGACCTTAACAAGGAAGTAAAAGAAGTATTGGAAAAACATCTGGGTAAGGATTTTTCTTTAAAAGTTAGTGATGACAAAACTGTTCGTGTGTCGGAAGTTGATGAATGGTTTAAAAATCCGGATGGTACAAATCATGTAGTAAAACAGATTGAACCTTTGCTGAACAATGCAAAGGGTGCAGGTAATAAAGAGATGGCTTTAAGAAAGCTGCTCGAGAAAGCTCACGGTGTACGAATGACAGAGATGCTTGAAGTAGCCAAGGAAAAAGCTGACCGGGATATTCAACCTGAAAGTCAGAATGGTAAGGGTTTTGCTGATTCTGTTTCACCCAGTAGCCTTAAGCTCCCCAATAACCCTGAAGATTTGCGCAAGCATAAGGAAGACTGGAAGCAGCATATAAGAGACCTTGATAATGGTACTGTCGAAAAATCAAAGGGATAAAAGGTAATGTATGCAAAAACAGACCGAACAGAAGCAGGCTCCGCAGGAGCCTGCAAGGAAGCGGATTGAGATAAAAAATCCCGAATCCTACAAGAATTTTGAGGATTTGTGGGTGGAGGTACGGCTCGCTTCCGGCAAGTCCCGAAGTCAAATTGCTGAGTTGCTCAGGCCGGCCATGCATAAGAAAACACCATACAGAAATGGTATGGGAGGGGCTGGTACAGCAGCAAGACGGTGGGAAATAGAGCCTTCCAGGAATGCCGCAACTCCGCTTGATGCTGCTATCAAATATCTGGATAAAGTGTTTGATATTGACCAGAAAGTTATTGAGCGCCTTCTTGAACTGGCCGAAGAACGCAGAGAGAAAATCAAATCAGCTAAAGAAGCTACAGGAAAAGGAAACATTCCGCTAAGTGGCAAGAATATGAAAAGTGAAATACTGGCAAATGGATATTTCTCGGAAGAAAAAACAAAGAAAGCTTCCCTGACACGGAAGAACAGCACTTTTGTAAAATTTGTTAAGCCTACGGCTCTGGGTGATAGTGGTCGAGGGGTATAAATACTCCCCGGCACTGGATTTTTGGTGTGATTTATGGTATACAGGGTTCAGGAGTCAGTAATCAGAAGCCAGAAGCCAGAAGCCAGAAGCCAGAATGCCAGAATGCCAGAAGCCAGTAAGGAGCATGATGAGAGGAATGAAAAACATAGCTGTTACTATAACGCTGATATTCAGTCTGTCCGGATGTTTTAACGTCCTGGGAGGGCTGGTCGGCGGCGCTACCTCCTATTATGTCAGTAAATCACTGCGCAAGCATAATGAAAAGGTCGAGGGCAAACAGTCCCAGCGCGACCAGGAAGTCGAGGCCGCCCGCCGCCGCTGGCTACTACAGCAGCAGCAGGAAGCCGAACGCAAGAACCTTGCATCCAAAAAGCCTAAAGTTAATGTCGACCATATGATTGATGCTGCGATAAACCGTCGGATGCTGGGTGGCGAGATGACCCAGGTGATGGTGGTGAAAAACGAGGTGCATAACGGCATTGTTTATATGGAAGGCAATGTACCGAGTCCTGCAGTGGCAGAAAGGGCGGTACGGATTGCCCGCTCCATGCCTGGAGTGCGGGACGCCATATCACGGCTGGAGGTGCTGGAAGTGGAGATTTCACCCACCGCAGGAACTGTGCAGCAGGCAGGTATTTCGGCATGGGATATGGGACGGATTTCGCCGGGTAACGGAGGTACGGGTGGTGCCGATTTCGGTGGGCAGCAGGCGGATATGAATACCAGGGTGATTCCGCTTAGCGACAGCAGAAAGCCTGGTAGTGGCCTGCCGAAGCCGCCAAAAGTTAATGGCAAGAATGGACGGCGGATTAGCGGGCTGAATAAAAGTCTGCCATTTACTACTCCGACCGATGAGAAAATACTCGCCGAGCTGGACAGGAAATTTATAAGCGGGGAGCTTACCAGAATTATCGAGGTGCATAGTACGGTTGAAAATGGTGTGGTGACCTTATACGGTAACCTGCCAAGCCAGGTGGTTGCAGCAAGGGCGATAGATATTGCCCGCAGGGTGCATGGGGTGAAGCTGGTAGTACCGAAACTGCAGGTGCGTGAGATGAATATCGTTATGGCCGACGGCAGGGAGCTGTCCAATTCACGGGCGATTGACCCGAATACGATGGCCAGCCCGCTGATGGAACGGGCGAGGCGTGCCGAGGCCGCACGCAGGGCTGCCAATGGTAATGGCGGGTATAGTAACGGTTATAACGGCTATGTCAGCGGTGGTAGTGGTTATCCGAATGGCTATAATACAGGCTCGGCAGGGGCTTATGACAACACCGCCTCCTATGGAACCACAACCAATGCTTCAGCTGGTACCCCAACTACCAGTTATTACGGCAGTAATAGTGCTACCACTTCCCAATCCCCCAAAACCTATCAGCCTGCAAACAGCCTACAGCAAGAACTCATAGCCTATGATGATTAGGTCACTATAAGGGTGGAATTAACAGATTTTATAGCATATTTATGAAAGGCGATATTGTCCCAAAAAACAATGGCCTCATTCCTAGATAATATAAAAATTTACTCTCATCCTAAACTGATAATAGTGGGTTTTCTGGGTTTCTCCAGCGGGATGCCGCTTGCGCTGACGCTGAGTACGCTAAGCGCATGGCTTACTGAAACCGGTATAGACAAGCGGACAATCGGGCTGTTTGCGATTATCGGTACCCCATATAGTCTGAAATTCCTGTGGTCACACTTGGTCAATCACCTGCCTATACCGCCGCTTACCACTATATTGGGTAAAAGACGGGGCTGGATGTTGCTTACCCAGATCGGGCTTATTGCTGCCCTCTTCGGCCTTGGCCATTCCAGTCCGGCGGATGATGTGATGATCACTGCCTATTTTGCCCTTGCCGTATCAATTCTCTCCGCTACCCAGGATATAGCCGTCGATGCATATCGCATAGAATCGCTTGCGGACGACCAGCAAAGCGCCGGTGCGGCGATGCAGGTTTTCGGCTACCGGGTGGCTATGCTGGTATCGGGAGCGGGTGCGCTCAAGCTAGCTCATCATTTTGACTGGCAGCTTACATATAACGTAATGGCCGGTTTTATGCTGGTCGGGGTGGTGACTACATTACTGGCAAGAGAACCTAAAACCGACACTGATACCGGCCATCCTGTGCGGATCAATGAACGGCTGGCCAGTTTATTGCTGGTTGTAATACTGGTTGCTGCTGATTACCTGTTGCTTCTGCCGGGAGTAAGGTTTGCAGCATATAATACTCTGCTATTGCCGGTGATGGGTGTTACATTGAATCTCGGGATGATTCTGTGGTGGGTATATTTCCTGCTGGTGAATTTTATACTGGTCGGGGCGGCCATCACCCTGCTTACCGGCCAGTCAATGCAGAAAACGGCGGTTCAGCCCTTTGCCGATTTCATGACACGGCCGGGCTGGCTGCTGATTATCATATTTGTCATATTATATAAATTCGGCGATGCATTTGCCGGGGTTATGACTACCCCTTTCCTGCTGGAGACCGGCTTTAACAAGGATGAGATTGCCAATATCGTTAAAATATACGGATTTGCTGCAACTCTGATCGGGCTGTTTGTCGGAGGGGTGATAGCTAATCGCCTGGGACTGATTAAAGGATTGTGGATAGGCGGTATATTGCAGATGCTGTCCAATATTATGTTCGTGGTGCAGGCAGAGGTGGGGTATAATATACCGCTGCTGGCGCTTACCATAGCGGTGGAGAATTTCTCCGGCGGGATGGGAACTGCCGTGTTCGTCGCATATATCAGCAAGCTGTGTAATATCCGCTATACCGCCACCCAGTTTGCACTGTTGAGTTCGCTGGCGGCAACCGGCCGTACCTGGCTTTCCGCTTCCTCCGGTGCAATAGCCGAAATATTCGGCTGGTCGGAATTCTTCATCATCTCCACCATAATCGCCCTGCCGGGAGTTATATTGCTGGTATGGGTGGGGAAGCTGGATAACAAAAAAGAAAGTAATACCTAATCCGTCTTTATCTTCCTTGCTGCTTTTTCATCAAGGCCGCTTTGTCCCATACGGCTTTCCAGTTCCTGCATGACCTGCTCGGGAGGGATATCCTTATCAGCGAGCAATACCATCAGGTGGAACAATAAATCCGCAGTTTCAGAAACCACTTCCTTATCGCTTTCCGCCAGATATGCTATTACGACTTCGGTTGCTTCCTCCCCCACCTTCTGCGAGATTTTCTTCGGCCCCTTTTTAAACATCTTGGCAATATAGGATTTCTTCGGGTCACCGCCTTTGCGCCCCTGTATTATCTCGTATAATTTGTCTAATGTATCAGTCATAATTACATTGTGTTAATGAATCGTGTGAGGTGAAATTTTTTACCTCTATAACCTAAAACCTGTAACCTAAAACCTATTCTAAACATACAGAAAAGTTCTTATGTTGCAAGTTTTACGCAACTTTGCTAGCTTTGTGCTATGGGAAACAACCATCAATTACGACCTAAACCAGTGGTTTTATGTATCCTGGACGGCTGGGGTGTCAGTGAGTCGGATGAGCATAATGCAATTGCACTGGCCGATACACCGAACTGGGACAGGATTATCGCTGAAAACCCGTATGCAACGCTGGGTACGTCGGGGCTGGATGTAGGGCTGCCGGACGGGCAGATGGGTAATTCCGAGGTCGGTCATATGAATATCGGCAGCGGGCGGATTGTTATGCAGAATCTTCCTCGAATTGATAAGGCAATTAGTGATGGTTCGCTTGCGCAGAATCCAGAGTTGCATAATCTTGTCAGCAATTTGCAGGAAACCGGCGGCACCTGTCATATTATGGGTCTGGTGTCGGATGGCGGGGTGCATGCGCATATCGACCATATAGCCGCACTGGCTAATATTATGTCTGGTGCGAATATTCCTGTTGTAATTCATGTGTTTACCGACGGGCGTGATACCCCGCCGGAGAGTGGAGCGGAATATGTCAAGCGGCTACAGAACAAGGTTGAGAATGCGCAGATAGCAACTATTTCCGGGCGTTACTATGCGATGGACAGGGATAACCGCTGGGAGCGGGTGGAGATTGCATATAATACGATTGTCAGTGGCGAGGGTGTAAGAAAAGACAATACTATCAATGCTATAACTTACAGTTACAAGGAAGGCATAACCGATGAATTTATCAAACCGGCTGTAATTGGTGATTATACAGGGATGAATGATGGTGACGGGCTGGTTATGGCCAATTTCCGTGCCGACCGTGCCAGACAGATATTACATGCGCTTCTGGATAAGGATTTCAAGGGGTTTACCCGTAGTAAAACGGTTAATTTTGCCGGAGCGGTTGGTATGGTTGAATATTCTGATGAGTTGAATAAATTGCTTCCGGCTTTGTTTCCGGCCGAGGCCCTGCATAATATACTGGGACAGGTGATTGCGGATAGTGACTTGCGGCAGTTGCGCATAGCCGAGACCGAGAAATATGCGCATGTGACATTCTTTTTCAATGGGGGACAGGAGCAGGAGTTTCCCGGCGAGGACAGGATTCTGGTACCTTCTCCCAAGGTTGCAACCTATGACTTACAGCCGGAAATGTCGGCGGTGGAAGTCACTGACCGTCTGATTGAAGCGATAAATGCGGACAAGTATGATTTTATTGTCGTTAATTATGCCAATACCGATATGGTAGGCCATACCGGTATTGAGCAAGCGGCCATCAAGGCAGTCGAAGCGGTTGACAGGGCGCTTGGAAGGCTGGAAGAAGCAGTGTCAGGTAAGGATGGTGTGCTGCTTATTACCGCCGATCATGGCAATGCCGAGCAGATGGTTGATTTGGCTACCAACAGTCCGCATACTGCCCACACCACCAACCCCGTACCCTTTGCTATAGTAGGTGAGGGTAGGGAGACTACTCTCCAACCCGGACGCCTCTGCGACATCGCTCCCACCATACTGAAAATAATGAATATCTCCCAACCGCAGGAAATGAGCGGCAGGAACCTATTTTAGCTGTACTATATTTTTCTTATCATCCACCTTTTTCACCTCTTGAAAATTTGTAGTACAATACAATGCTTATCGGGATAGTAAGCACATACACTGTGCCGAGCGCCAGCAATGTTACCCATGGTTCATTGAGGAACGCTATTGCAAGAAGGCCGGCAGCGGCCAATATTAGCGACACATATTCATTACGTATAGATATTTTTTTAAATGAAAAGGTTGGAATACGGCTAACCATAAGGAATGCGACCAGGGCGGTATAGTAAATGACAAATCTCGGGTCAGTAGTGAATTCCAGCGCCTCATACGTATCATCGAAGCTACCCTCGAACGCAAGGGCTATCATAAGCGGGGCTAACACCATCAATGCGCCTGCAGGAGAAGGCACCCCTACAAAAAAATTAGAAGCCCATGATGGCGGGTTTTCCTCTACCAGGTCAGTATTAAACCGTGCCAGCCTTATAGCGCAGCATACCGCAAAGAACAGCACCATAGCCCATCCCCAACCTTTTATTTCATGGGTTTGCCACATATATAATATGAAAGCGGGGGCTACGCCAAAATTGATAAAATCTGAGAGGGAATCAAGTTGTGCACCGAAAGTGCTGGTAGCGCTTAGTTTGCGGGCAAGCCGACCATCCAGTGCATCCAGAACGGCTGCAATCAGTATCAGTGATACCGCCAGCGACCACCTGTCATCCAATGACCAACGCATAGCTGACAACCCAGCACATAAAGCCAGCAAGGTTATCATATTGGGAAACAGCTTTGCTAGTTGTAGCGACTGGTCTGTATTCTGGTCTTTGTGCATTTGGTTGAACTATTACGAACTCAAACAACAAATATAGCAGTTGAATTTATGCTTGCGCATAAATTCGCTCGCTTCGCGGCGCAAGTCCTGCCTTCGGCAGACCTTGATAGCCAATTCATAAAATGAATTGGCTATACCATATCTGGGGATTAATAAACCAGTACTTTATAGTGTGTTATATAAAAACGACTTATTCGCCTCGTGTCAGAACCTCTAATAGTTCCTGCTCCAGTTCGGTTTCGGTGGTGACGGTGGTTTTCGGGATAGAGCACGGGTCACGCTGCCATATACCGACCTCTGCATTCAGATCCACCTCAAGCCATTTGGGATGACCGCTCTCACGCAACAGGTCTATATTGCTCCTTATCGCATCGCTGAATGTAGTTACTGCATCACAGCGGGATTCCGCATAAGGGCCACTCGCCGCCGAGAAATTATATGATACCAGCACGGCAGTAACCGCAACCGTATCGACAGTTTCCTTCACGAAATGATAATCCTCGGGCGTAATTTGCACCGGACTATATTCACGCAATACATCCTCACTGGTCAGCGGGACAATATGTAATCCGGCAACAACCTCGGCATATTTCTCATGATTAGCCAGCGCTTTCAGATTCTGGAACAACTTTACCGGCTTGCCCGCTACATAAACCATGGCGTCAGCCTTGTTACTGAGTACCGCAACCAGCCCCTCCTCGGGTGACAGGCGCAGCATCTTGGTCGGGCGCACACCGGTTATATTAAACAGGTTCATCGAGGTAAGCCAGTTACCGCTACCACTCTGTCCGACTACAACTGTCTTATTACGCAAATCCTTGAATTCCTTGACATTCCTGTTGGCGATAATATGCACCTCTTCCTGATAGAAGGGGAATATCATGCGCAGATTTTCTACCGCACGCCTCGATTTAGGTGAATCGGAGCGGGTCAGGAAACCCAGTACATCAGACTGTACAATACCGAATGCGGCATTTTCCCTGCTGTCTATACGGTTGATATTATCAATCGAACCCCTGGATTCCTTCACTAATATATTGATACCCTCACCCTGCACGACATTCTTTATGTCATTACCGAAACGGTAATATGTACCGGTAGGTGAGCCGGTTACCATACCCAGTGACGAAAAATCATCCTGGGTCATTTCCGATATATCAGCCAGTTCGCCGATATCGTCAGCATCCGGCTCCTTGGCAAACTGCTCATCGGAAAGCTCGCCGATACCGGCCTCCTCATTATCAATCACTGTTTCCGTATCTGCATCCACGGCAACTGCGTCGTAGGTTACAACCTCACCTTCAACCGCCATCTCCTCGGTAGCATAAAGGCCGGAGCTGACAAGCATAGCAGCCACAGTCAGTATTACCGCAAAAAACCCTGTAATGTTATTAACCTTCATTCTTCTCTCTCCCTTGTTTAGAATGTTTTTATAAAAGTGCTAAGTGCTGAGTGTTATGTGCTAGAGTAATTTGCCACAAGAGACTAAACACACAGCACTAAGCACTTAATTATTTACTTATGATATCCAGAAGGAACTCCTCATCATCCTTGCTGAATCCATCATGAGAACCGGCAGGTTCTGCAGTTTCCTGCACATCCTGACTCTTCTCATCCACAAAACCGGCTTCACCACTGATTTCATTGCCCTCCACAGCAACCAGTGACTTAGCCTGCCGGTCTATAAAATATATCAGCGCTCCCATAGTCGTTACCGCCAATATAAATATCGCAATGGTAGCCATTCTCCGCTGCAATCCACGATTGCGCCTGCGGTTGCCGCGGTTCGGCTCCGGCGCATACCATTGTATCTTCTCATATGCTGCATCTGACGTCATATCCTTACCCCTTATATGAACAATATTATGTTCCCCGTTATCCTTACGGTTTTTGTCCAGCATATCCATCAATGCCGTGACATCCACCTCCTGCTTGCCCGCCTCATTATCCTGCTCCGGCACCTGCCGGATACCGGCCTCCGTATTGCGGGCAATATCTGCATAGGAAATATTTTTCATCATTTCCTCCTGATCAGGTTGTAGCCGCCGGTTACTTGTTGTCATTCCTGTGACCTGAAACCTTCAACATGTAACCTTGAACTGTGTAACATAACCTAAATAAATTACTTTTTCCAGCAATAATTAACAATATATTAAGATTTTTGGTAATGTTACAGTAAATTCCTGTGTTTTCGGGTTAATTCAGGCTTTATATACGGGACTGGTTAGGGTAATAAACTTGGAAACTTATGCAATACCAGACCAGAATACGGGTTTATTACGAGGATAGCGATGCCGGCGGGGTGGTATATTACGCCAATTACCTCAAATTTGCCGAGCGGGCGAGGACAGAAATGCTCCGCTCGTTCGGTATAAATCAGTCGCAATTGCGTCACCAGAATGGTGTTATATTCGTGGTGCGCCGAGCCGAACTGGATTTGATAAAACCGGCATATTTCGATGATTTGCTTACTGTAAGTGTCGATATAAAGGCAATTTCCGGTGCCAGTATGGATATGGAGCAGGTTATTGAGCGCAATGATGATAACAGAAATGACAGCGGAAGTAATATAGGTGAAACCAGTATAATCGCCGGAATCAACGTAAAAATCGCCTGCGTTAATGCCGACACCTTAACCCCCACCCGCATCCCGCAGAAAGTAAGGGAAATATTAGACGCTGATTAGACACTGTTACAGGCTGTGTCTTGTAAATACCAAAAAAGTTGCGATTCTGTGTGATACATGCTATCCGGTGCGCATGGTGAAAAAAGCGAAATCATTTCAGGATTTAATACTTACATTACAAGGCTTCTGGGCAAAACAGGGCTGTGTTGTGTTGCAGCCATATGATATGGAGGTGGGGGCTGGTACTTCGCATCCGGCAACAACACTGCGTGCGCTTGGCGGAAAGCCATGGAATGTGGTTTATGTACAGCCCAGCCGTCGCCCGAAGGATGGCCGTTATGGCGAGAATCCCAATCGCCTGCAGCATTATTACCAGCTGCAGGTTATACTCAAGCCCTCTCCGGATAATATACAGGAGCTTTATCTGGAAAGCCTGCGCCAGATTGGTATTGACCCGATGAAGCATGATATCCGATTTGTCGAGGATGACTGGGAAAATCCGACACTGGGTGCATGGGGGCTGGGCTGGGAGGTCTGGTGTGACGGTATGGAGGTGACGCAGTTTACCTATTTCCAGCAGGTGGGCGGATTTGATTGCAGTCCGGTCTCCGGCGAAATTACATATGGCCTTGAGCGGCTGGCGATGTATGTACAGGGGATAGAGAATGTCTATGACCTTGACTGGAACGGGGTCGAAGGTGACGGCAATATAACTTACCGTGATGTATTCCATCGTAATGAGCGGGAATTTTCGGCATATAACCTTGAATATGCCAATACGAATAAGCTATTCACCCATTTTGATGATGCGGAAGAGGAATGTGGCGCATTGCTTGAAGCGGATCTGGCGCTGCCGGCATATGACCAGTGCCTGAAGGCTAGCCATTTATTCAACCTGCTTGATGCACGTGGTGTTATAGGGGTGACTGAGCGAGCATCATATATCGCCCGTGTACGCAATATGGCCAAGGGCTGCTGTGAGCAATGGCTTGCCGTGGAAGAGCCGGAAAATACCAATAGCCAACAGCTAACGGCCAACAGCTAAAAATGAAAATAATCTTCATGGGGACGCCGGAATTTGCAGTACCGGCATTGCGCAAGCTGGTTGCCGGCGAGCATGAGGTTGTGGCCGTATATACCCAGCCACCACGTCCGGCGGGGCGTGGGCACAAGCTGCGGAAATCGCCTATACATGAACTTGCGGAAGCACATAATATTCCGGCATATACTCCCAGAAGTTTAAAATCTCCGGAAGAGCAGCAGAAATTTGCCGATATTGCTGCGGATATTGCGGTAGTGGCCGCATATGGCCTGCTCCTGCCGCCTCCCATATTGGAAGCCTGCCCTCACGGTTGCATCAACATCCACCCTTCATTGCTTCCACGCTGGCGGGGAGCGGCTCCCATACAGCGTACGATTATGGCTGGGGACAGGAAAACCGGTGTATGTATCATGCAGATGGATGAAGGTCTGGATACGGGTGATATATTGCTGCAAAGGGAGTATGATATCCCGGACGGTACTAATGCTGGCGGGTTACATGATGTTCTGGCAGAGATGGGAGCGGAGATGATTCCGGAAGTTTTGAAAATGATTGGGGATGGTCAGCTCTCTCCAGTTCCGCAAGCAGGGGATGGCGTTACATATGCAAAGAAAATTAGTAAGCAAGAAGCTCATATAGACTGGAACAACAAGGTGGAAGATATAAGAAATATGATTCTGGGATTAAGCCCATATCCGGGAGCTTATTTCATTCATAATGATAAAAAGATAAAAATACTGGATGCGGATATCGGGGAGGAAGAAGACAATTCCGAACCTGCAGGGACAGTTATCAACGACGACCTAACCATTAAATGTAAAGAAGGGGTAATCCTGCCGCTTCTTCTCCAGCGCAGCGGCAAAAAGCCAATGCCGACACAATCCTTCCTCCGGGGCTATAAAATTTCGCCAGGGAATATGGTGCAATAACTTCCTCTCAAAACCCTCTAATGAGTATGCAGTACCTCATCCACCGAGACCTGGTTATGGCCGGTGTTCTTGGCTATATAGAGGCGGGTATTGGCGGTTTTGTACAGCTCGGACGCATCGGCATTCTCACCCGGCGCAGCACTGGCCACCCCTATGGAAACGCTACAGGATACAGGCTTGTCATCCTGTCCTATCATAAACTCACGGTTGCTTATAGAATTCCTTATCCGTTCACCAACCCAGAACGCTCCCTGTTCTCCGGACTGATGCAGTATTACCCCGAACTCCTCACCATCAAGGCGGGTAAGTAAGTCGGTATCCCGCAGACATGATCTGATAATTTTTGCCACTTCCACCAGAAGCATATCACCGATTTCCTCACCATATTTATCATTGATATGTTTGAACCGGTCAATATCCACCAGCAGAACCGCCACATCCTCCTCCGAACGGTTAATCCGCTTCAGCTCGTTATCCAGCTCACGAAAGAACTCCCCCCGGCTGGCAGCCCCGGTCAGCGCATCAACATTGGCCATACGGGAGATTTCCTCCTGCATACGCTCCTCGGCTTCCACCCGGTCGGTAATATCACGCAGCGACCCGACCGAACCAATAACCTTCCCGCTATCATCATACCAGGGATAGGAAATATCAGACACCCATATCCGGTTGCCGTCCCTGGTGCGGATCAGGTAATCCGCCTGCCATTTGCCGATACTGCCCTGTTTGCGCAACTCTTCCAGCTGCCTGAAGGAATCAATCTTCTGCAAACCGTTATTTACTATCTTGGTTTCAACTATCAGCGAGCGGAAATGGATACGCTTGATCTCCTCCGGCGTAAAGCCAAGGAGATTCTTGACTGCCGGGCTGATATAATCATAGCGCATGTCATCATAGCGCAACCGGTATACCGTATCCGAGCAATAGGAGGTAAGCAGCTTGATTTCAGCCTCAAGAGCCCTGATTCTTGATTTATAACCGGCCCCCGGATTTGCTCCGCCCGGTTTTGCGCCCGTCCGGGTTCCCTTGCTCCTTGCACATAAATCAACCGGAAATGCCGCTGCATTACCCGGTTTCCTAAGCTTTGCATTAACCATTTTCTTCCCCTATGTTATGAACTTGTATGTGAATAATTCCGGTAAGATATTGTTGTATCAGCAGGAATGTAACACACAATATCAGGTAAATTCCTGCAACATATAGCTATCTGCAGGAGAGGGCTGCACTATATATAGTAATTTTTGATATAGCAACTGTGAATTTTTATCCGGGAGATTTTTTTTGTAGGCGTTCTAAGATGTATGGCGTCGCAAGTGAATAAAAAGGGGGCCTTAACTATTCTCATTGTCATTCTTCTTGTACGCACTATGAGCCTTCTGGCCTATATCAAGCTTGTGTATATTATCCCCCAGCTCTGCCTGACGCTCGACAAGCAGTCCTGATAGCGCTCCCAGAGCCTTGCTCAGGCTTTGCAGGCTGGATTCATACATTGCCGCTTCCGCCGGCGGAAGCAATTTTATCTGTTCACATAAATCCCGCACCACACTGTCAAAGTTCCCCATCTGAAGCGGATTACCATTTGCCATATCCTGCTGATAGCCTACAAGCACATCCTGTGCCTCTTCCAGTAATCCTTTTATTTTCTCATGTTGTTCACGGCTCATGATGTGCTCCTCTCTGCGTTCTTGCGATAAATGAACGATAATATTTCTGCCACAGCCTCATATGCCTCCAAGGGTATAAAGGAATCAACCTCAAGTACAGATAAAACTTCCACCAGATCGGAATCTTCCTTTACCGGTATTCCGTTATCCTCGGCGATTTCTATTATCTGCTCGGCGATATGTCCCCTGCCCTTCGCAGCTACACGCGGTGCCGGGTCCCGCTCACGCTCATATTGCAGGGCTACCGCCTTTGCGTCCTTTTCACCGTCTCCGGACTTGCCTTTCCTGAACATAACCTCACCATAACATAGTTTTTGCTTGATAAAACAAAAGATTTGAGTCACAAGAGTGGCGGCTTCGGTATTTACATGGTATAATAGACCTATGGCAAAAGAGGAATTACTTGAATTCAGGGGAAAGGTGACCGAGATTCTACCCAACGCAATGTTCCGGGTAGAGCTTGAAAATGGTCACGTTATAATTGCACATACATCGGGCCGTATGCGCAAGAATCGTATCCGTGTATTGCTTGGCGACGAGGTATCCGTCGAAATGACCCCTTATGACTTAACTAAGGGGCGGGTTGTCCACAGGCATAAGTGAGAAGTCAGAATGCAGAGTTCGGAATCCGGAATTCGGTGTGATGATAATAAATTCCGTGATATAGCTTTCATTTACCAGACCTCCCGTAATTTTCCGGTAAAAACTTACGAAATATGTTAAATTCTCTATAAGCACCTTGACTGACAGTGTCAGCGGCTGAAGTTCAACATGACAGGCTACTGTACTCTGAACTCCGAATTCTGAACTCTTCTCTATCTACGGATGTTGCATCAATATAAGAAATGGGCTAAAAGTTCTCCTCTACAGTCACAGTATGTATGGCAGGGGGAGTAGCTCAGTGGTTAGAGCAGGGCGCTCATAACGCCTTGGTCGGGGGTTCAAATCCCTCCTCCCCCACCATTCCTCATTTTTGGCACATTTTGCGAATTCCGAGAAAGAGAAAGCCATTGAATATTCTAGCTTTTTCCCCCTTAGTTGTAGGTTCTGAAATACGTATTTCAGAATATCGCGTTTACGAGAAATTTCAGAACCAGAAAAATAATCCGCCGCACCGTATGCTACTTTTACCAAATATTCCAAATGGTTAGCAAATTTGCTGTCAACAGTGTCTAAAACACGTAATTTGCTGGTAATTTCGGTCTGCTTCTCTTTTAACTTGCAATGTTTTTTCTGATAATCCTCATCCGAAATGCGTCCCTCAATCATCAATTCAACCAGTGTGTCCAGTTTTTCTTCGATCTCTGTATGCTCTGTTTTTAATTCTGCTGTTTCGGAACGGTGAACATGCTTTTTGCTATTATAAGTTTTATGGATATAAGTAATCACCTCCTTAAGCATTGTTTCGTTCGGTATAGCAATGGATTGCAGTGCTTCTTTTATTTGCTCTACAACATTATCCTCACGCACCCATATCGCAATGCAAGACTTGGATTGTAAATGTCGTATGACAAAATTTTCTATAGAGCTGGCCAATCTTAGTAAAAAATACGGTATTGCTTTACAAGTCGTAGGTGGGGTGCATTTTTATGATGCTCCGCGAGAGCTTGAAAATATACGCTATAGTAAAATGATTCTTTGCCCATATGATGAAAGTTGACCATTTCCCTCCAGCATCTGTAAACGCCTTAAACAAGGTATGTAACTCGGAGGAGGACATACAGATATACATCGCTCCCTTGACCCGCAATGATTACCATTTCCTCGCTAACTATGATCGATTGACGGAATCCGTACTCCTTGATCGAAGCCATAACTTTGGCCACGGCTGCCTCGTTTTTACGTGGATTCCGCGCATACGGAATCACCCGATCGATATCGACCAGCTCGACTTTCATTGTTTTCTCCAAAATTTTGTGTGACGTCCCTGGACGAGCGCAAGTGAGGACTAGCGACCAAGTGGGGAGCGCAGCCTGCGCGGCGCTTGAGCGCAATTAAATAATTATAGATTCTGTGCATCCGAAAAATTAGCGAAATGCCTGGTGTGACCCATTTCGTTTTTTCAGAATGCTAAGTATTTGAATTATAGGGATAACCACTATAAAAAAACGAAACGAAATCCATTTTTTCATTCTAGCCCTAGCTTTAAAACGCGCCTTCGCCCCACCCGTAAGGCCACCCCCCAACAGTACCTGTGAGTAATCAGAGGGATTAAGCCAAGTCCAAAGTGGTTGAATAAGGGGAATACTAGGTTTTTTTGTTCTTTTTTACATTCTTTTCGATGCTTTCAATCATCAGGCCAGCTACATCCTTTTCTGTAATGTCTTCGATGCCTTCAAGGCCTGGGGATGAATTGATTTCTAACACTTTTGGTCCATCTTTAGAGCGTATAATGTCAACGCCTGCAACTTTTAACCCCATAGTTTTCGCTGCATTTACTGCAATTTTACGCTCTTTAGGTGTAATCTTGACAGTGCTGGCAGTGCCTCCCAGATGCAAGTTAGCTCGAAAATCCCCTGCTGCAGCCTCTCGTTGGATCGAGCCAACCACTTTGCCATCAATTACGAAACAACGTATATCTTTACCTTGTGCCTCTTTGATGAATTCCTGTACTAAAATATTTGCTTGCAGGCTTTTGAACGCATTTATCACACTTTCTGCTGCTTTATTGGTTTCTGCCAGAACAACACCTTTACCCTGTGTGCCCTCCAGTAGTTTGATAACCAATGGTGCGCCACCAACCATTTTAATGATCTCTGCTGTATCTACTGGTGAGTTTGCAAATCCGGTTGTTGGCATTGGAATACCTCCATTGGAGAGCAGCTGAAGTGAACGAAGCTTATCCCTTGAGCGTGCTATGGACACAGAGTCATTTAGACAAAATGCTCCAATGGACTGAAATTGCCTTGCAACCGCACAGCCATAAAATGTCATTGACGGTTTGATACGAGGAATAACCGCATCCACATCTTCTAACAACTCTCCACCACGATAATGCACTTCCGGTTTTGAAGCACTGATATTCATATAACATTGACGAATATTGATAAAGCGCATCTCATGACCACGCTCTTCACCTGCTTCCATGATACGCTTATTTGAATAAAGCTCTGGATTGCTCGCAAGTAATACAATTTTCAGCCCATTTCTTTTAGGTTGGACGGTATTGTAATATTTTTCAACTTCGGCTTCGTTTTTTTTACCAAGACAGAAGGAGCTATCAGGATCAATCAGTACACGCTCTTTCATAGCCTCACGGCCAATGAGCATACGGTATCCCATCGAATCACGATTTGTCAGGGTAATTTCTACCTCCCAGGTTTCATTGCCCAAGGTGATAGGTGTTTTGATCACATGACGTTTTTCTTTTTCTCCACTGGAACTTTTAACATCTCTACGATCTACAACTAAAGCACGACAGCTTTGAATAATTTTACGGTTGTCCTGAATTGGATGTATATCAAAGTGAACGTATTTTTTTCCATCTTCTTCGAATGCGCTAATATTAAATGCGTGTAGTGAAGAAGTTTTAGCACCAGAGTCAATTCGTGCTTTGATGGCAGGTAAACCTAACTCTGATAATCCACACCATTCTTCTTTACCAATTACAATTTTGTTTGTCATAATTAATTTTCACCATCTTATATCAGGGATGCGCTATATATACCTAGCTTGCTATTATAACTACTTTTTTCTAAGCTTTTTTGTATAAAAATTCAAATTTCGTGCAAACTCAACAGGGAATCGTTCACGTACCTTTACTGGGAAGAGAGCCACGTCCTACTAGCCAGTCAAAAATCAAGCCAGTGATAATAGCAATCAGCAATGATAATCCGATAAATGCAAGCGTCCATTTAATACCAATTAGAGCAATCAATACCAATGTCAGAGAAAAGGAGTTCCACGGACTAGCTACAAGAAACGCTATTACTTGTCCTGTACTAGCTCCACGTTCATAGAGTTTTGCACCTACCATCAAAATACCGTGACTACATAAGGTAAACCGTGAAGACCATGACGAAGTGCCGAGAGAGCTAATGCGCTGGGTGTGGACCGGTGGCCGGAAGCTGAAAGGTTTGGTTCGCCGTAGAGAAGCAGAATCCTATTCATATATGAGTTAACTTACTTCGAAGTATAAAACTAACAGCAATTAAAACATAGCTTACAACAATCACTGGCCCTGCAGGAATATCAGACAGCATTGCTGTCATAATCCCTGCTATTACAGCAACTATACCACATAACCATGCCGTAATATATGGACGCCTTGATTTCAGTGCTGCCAGTGCAGGCAGTATCAGGCTGGCAAATACGACATATACTCCCACAAGCTGTACCGATGAGGTGATTGCCAGAGCAAACAGGAGATAAAATCCTGTTCCGTTCTGCAAAGCTGGTTTGAGAAACCATGCTGCCAGTATCAGAGCATAAATGGGCGCATGGGTAGCTACATCTTCCCATGTAACAAAAAGCATCTGGCCGGAAAGTAAATGCCGGATTTCTTCACCACCATGCGGATGGTCGGTCAGCAGTAAAATCGCCAATGATGCAGCCAATACGAAACTCACCCCGATAATCGCTTCCTGCTGTTTCGGTGCGATTGTTTCCACTTTACGGAAAAACAGTCCCGCCAGAATTGCACAGGCCAGCGCTACCCCCTGCATCACCCATGGTGACGGTTCACGCAGTAACACACCCGCAGCCACCAGGCCAAATCCTGCAATCTGTGCCACTGCCAGATCAATAAAGATAATGCCTCGTTTCAGCACCTCAATACCAAGCGGTGCGTGGGTAAGGGCAATTATCAGGCCAGCAGCAAGTGCTGGCCCAATAATACTGATCATCTCACTACTGATCATGTGCTACTCCTTTTAAGAGTTTGATAGAACGATCAAACAGTGCAAACAAATCACCGCTTTCATCATCTCCCCCAATCGTATAGGGCAATAAGATTGCGGGTGTTCCGGTTTTTTCAGATAACCACTCACTGGCATCGTCCGGGTCATACGGCGTGCGGATAATTACATCAGCCGGTCCGGATTTAAGCTGTTGCAATAAACCCTCCAGATGCGAAGTGGTAGGGGGAATACCGGGCTTTGGCTCCAGCGAAGCTACCTGTTTCAGCTTCAGCCAGTCCAGCAGATAACTGAATGACTTATGATGTACAACCACTACTGTTCCCTTGAGGCCAGATGTTTCTTTCTCCCAGCGCATTATAGCCTGCTGCCAGCGGGAGATGAAATCCTCCAGCCGGTTACGATAAAAACCAGCGTTGTACACATCAATGGATTCTAACCGTTTGGTCAGTTCCTTTGCTACCAATAGTACGTTGTGCGGATTCAGATGTACATGCGGATTGCCCTCCGGGTGGACATCTCCCATGCTGCGATCAACATGCACCGGTTTTTCCAATACAGGCACATGATCAGATGCCATAAGATAACCCAAAGCGCCTGGTTGAACATCTGACCCTGCCTTTTGCAGCAATATCGGCAACCATCCTACTTCCAGCCCTGCACCAGAGCAAAAAATCAGGTCAGCACGACGTACCTTGGCAATAAGGCTGGGGCGGGCGCGAATATGATGCGGGTCTTGCCTGGCATGGGTGGCGGCAAAGGCTTTCACCCTATCACCACCAATTTCCTCTGCCAGTGCCGCCCATTCCGGTTCACAGGCAAAGACGTTTACCTCCGCCTGCGCTGTAAGTGGAGCCACACAAAGCAGCCCCACCAGTATACTAAGAAACCTTTTCATAAAACCTCCCTAGTATTTATGTGCACCATGGGCACCCAGACTCATGATATATTGCAGTATGATCTGGTTATCATCGTTACCGTCACTGAGTTCCTCGTGGTTATACTGCAAACGTATACGGCTGAACTCGCTGTTTGTCCAGTCCACCATCGCAGTATATGCTTTCGGATCGTGACCCGATGAATCCAGCGCGCTACCTGCCAGACCGACAGGTACATCCGGCGCTTTCATCTGGCTATAGCGTCCACCAATACGCCATTGTGTATGGAACTTATAAACTGCCTGTGCGTACCAGCCGCTAGAGGAGTCATCAAAGTTGATCACACCGGTAGCAGCGTCGGTATCCTCATAGGTACCATCCTCATCGCGCCGGAAATATTCACCCTGCAGGATCACCTCCTGCTCACGAGAATTGCCGGTCGGTGCCCAGGTGTAACGCAAATCAGCCACGTAAAGGTCAGTATCTCCGATAAAGGTCACTGCATCTTCATTACTGCTGCGGCCACCTTTGGCTTTACCGGAAAGCACATAACCGCCCAGGCGCCAGCTTTGATCACTGCCGATATCACCACCTACACGGGCAAATGCAGACCATGCGCCGATACCTTCGCCATCACCGCTGCCGAACGGGAAATCATCACCACGGAATATACCACCACCAATTTCCGAATAGAAATCCGTTGGCAGCACGTAGGAAAATTCCGCACCATCATCATTGAATGATTTGTTGAGAAACACGCGGTATGGTAAGGGACGGTCGGAAAAATCGTCCGCATGGGCATGGTGTCCGTTCAGATAGCCTAACGTCCAGAACGCACGTCCTGCCTTAATGCTTAACCCATCCGGCAAGCCAAATCCAGGCATGGTTTGTACGTAAGCTTCTTCCAGCTCTACCTTGTCCTCGCCATCTTCACGGACAATGGCAGCGGTTGTGCTGCCATAAAACTTGTCATCCACACTTGCAGAGAAGTTCAGTTCCGATTCATCAATCGTCAGTCCTTCACGGCTGCGTTCACCTTCTTCGCCCACCCCGAATCCGGCAATTTCCGAACTGCCAGCTGAGAAATTGGAGTATTTACCATTGAGTATCACCCCGATGGACGGATTGAAGTCGTTATCAAAAATCCTGCGACCAGCAGAAGCAGGTACCTCTTCTTTAGTGGCAGCAACCTGATCCTGATCTTTTTCAAGCTTTGCAAGTTTTGACTCCAGATCAGCAATGCGACTTTCGTAAGCCTGTTTCATGCTTTGAATCTCGGCGCGTAACGCTTCGATATCTTTATCGGATGCCGCCAGTGCAGAGGTGCCCGACAGCAGTGCTATCAATGCGGCAGAAGCCGCCAGTTTGGTTTTTAACATAATATGTTCTCCTAAAATTGTTACACCGCACCTGTGAATTAAAGGGCGGTTTGTGAAATTGATCAATGTTTGCGTGATTTAGGAGAAGTGCGGCGGTGCGCGGGGGAACGATAAATTATGTGTTGCTGAAACAAGGGCAGCCTGTTCAGGCAGCACTATACGGAATGTGATATAATCAATCGACTCGGCAATTGCTGCAGTTGTTGGCCCCGCATATTTCGCATGCTCTGAAAAAAGGTATATTTCACAAGTCTGGCCTTCTTCATGCTCATGCTCTTCAAAGCCATGCTCAGCCATATGCAGAAATGAAAACATCTGCATGCTGAGGAAACTAGCAATGAGAAACAGGCCAAGTTTTCTGTTCATCTTTAACCAGTTAAATTACTATGCACCCTTAAAATTTTATATTCTATCATACTTGTCAAGTGATCGACGAATTGCAGAAAGATGTCAATGATTGGATTGCTCATTATAACAATGAGCGTACCCATCAGGAAAAAATGTGCTGTGGCAGAATGCCTGTGGACACATCCCTCGATGGAAAATCCGTCTGGAAGAAAAAGGTCAATGAACTGAACCAGATATGACAAACAAATACATAAAGCAGGGTAACTGTAACATCAAATCTGAACTGGTACATGTTATTCAATATGTTAGATGGTCGGAGCGAGTGAACGCTATTAGAACCAATTTAAAATCGAGATTGCTTATTTTGCGGTTGTCTATCAGTTGCTTTTAAAAAAATAAATCATCAAGAGCCCTCATCATAGATTCTTGTATAATCTTCAAATTCCGTTCCTTTTAAATCTGATTCAATAGCTTTTTTGGCAATTTCAAAGTCAACAACAAAACAGCATATTTCCATAGTGCCGCTACCAATGCTACCACCATCGCAATTGCCCAAACCAGTCCAACCAAGAGTTTCTTGCATCCTATCTTCGAGCGCGTGTCTTTTTTCTACGTCTTGTTTATTGCCCATACCATAGACTTCATACTCTATAAGTAATGTACAATGCTCTTCAAATGGAATTTCCTTGTATCCTTCTGATATTAAATGATCTATCTCACTTTGAATTTTGTCTCTAAATTTAGAAAATATGCCTGATTTTATAACTTTACTTTGTCCTTCATTACCAACTACACCCCAGTGAATCATGGCTGATTTATTACCTTCATTATCCCAACATTCCCAATAATTAAGTATTCCATCAATTTTCTTGTAAAGTTTTATCATTATAGATCAATAACCTACTTGTTCGAACAATGGTCGGAGCGGCCGGATTTGAACCGACGACCCCTTGGCCCCCAGCCAAGTGCGCTACCAGGCTACGCTACGCTCCGTGAGGAATATAATAGAGGCTGTACAGGTATTTGCAAAGCTATAACTTTCCTGTGGCGTATTTCAATATACATTATGCTGGAGTTTTTCATCTCACCCGCCTCTGCGGAAGGTGTCTTTGGCAGGATTAGTACGGCTATTGTCATTATTACCATTGCGTATTTTATCCTGAAAGTTATTTTCCTGCTGATCCTGACTAGCTGACTGCTCATGTGAGCCACTGAACAATATCTCAAGCCCGTCCCTGATTTTGTCCACCTCCCTCTCCATTTTCTCTTCCTGCTGCATTTGTTTTTCGGTCTGGCGAGAGGATTTTTCTACCGCCTCGGCCAGCTCCCTGCTATGCCCTCTTGAAAGCAGGGTTTGCACCTCGGATACACTCTGCAGTGAATAACCATTCTTCTCCACCATCTCCCTGAATGCAGGGAAAGTTTTTGCCTTATTCTCAGGGCGCATTGAGGTTGCCGGAATATTGCCGAAAAACTCATATTCCTGAATAGCGGTTTTCATTACCTCCTGCCGTTCTTCAGGTGCTTTTTTGCTGTAATCGGTGCTATGGGTGCCCGGCCTGATATTCTCCAGGATTTTCCATTCCTCTTCTCTCAGTTTTGGAACCTTCGCCTGTGAAGTAGTCTCAAACTTTGACCAGTTCCGCTTATCCGCCGCATCATTATATTTATCCGCTATATCCTCGGTTCTGCTCTTGCCGCCGAGGCGAAATGTATCAGGGAATTGCTGTCGCCACTTGAGCGCATCGCCGCTTTTCTCATGTACCGTAATTGCAACTGCATTTTCAGCCATCAACCCATCAAACTGTTCGGTAGCCTTGTCCATTGTTTTGCCGAAATTATACAGGTGATGTGCAAGTACTATGTTATTTTTGCCATAATGCTGTTCTATCTGTGCATTGACTTCCCTGTTATCTTCCCTGCCGAACTGGCCGTCTATCATGGTAACGTTGTTATATCCCGCCTTCTTCAGAACATTCTGTGCTGCATCCTCGCTTTTCGGGTCGTTAAACCGCTTGTCCTGCTCAATGGCAGTGTAAATAATGTCATCTTTTTTAAGGCCAAACTTTTCGGTAAGCGTGTCAAGGAAATGCGCCGTAATATCACCATCGCCAGGCCCTACTTCTGCAATCCTGACCTTGTTATCCTTTCCAAGAAGTTCCTCCTTGCCACCATTTTTAACCAGATTATCAATGAAATTCTCCATGGTTTTCTTCTGGCGAGCCTTGTCGTTTGAGTTCTCATAAAAAGTTTTCTTAATATCGACAATATGCCGCCACTCCATATTTTCAGCCCTGCCCATACGTACTGCAGAGGCATTCAACAACTGGCCTTTATCAGTTACCTCGTAGAGTTTCTCGGACTGTAGATATTCATTGACAGATTTGCCGTCATCTAGTGCCTTGCTGTTCAGGACATCGGCAAGCTGCGGATGCTGGTCTTTTTCTGCCGCAACCACCTGCATCATGTCCTGCTCCAGTTGGCTGACGGTTTCGGCGGGAAGCCGGTCGGCTGTCTTACCTTGCTCAAAGTGTGCAGCAAGCGGTTGTAATGCAGATTTGAAACCGTCGCTTATATCAAGCCGGTTAATTTTATCGGTAAATTTCGTATTGGAAGGTAGCTGGTTGGAATCAAAACTGCCCACAATTTTTGCCATTTCGATAATCTGCTTATGGGCGGCATCCCGCTCACCATTTGCACTTTTATGTGCAATCTCCCCGGCCATACTGGAGATATGAATACCCTTGGTGATGCCTGCAATCTGCGCCTCAACATCAATAACTTCCTGCTTCTCAGTCTCGATTATCGGGATTTTGGAATCATGCACCGGCAGCTTTTTCGCCAACTGCAAAAGCTTTTCCTGTTCTTTTTTTACCATATCAGGTTCCATGATTTTTTCCTCTAAACACTCTGGTTTAAAAGGTTGCGGACTTCTATCAGTTCGTTGAGGATGCGGTTCAGGGTATCGTTCGGATTGTTGGTATTGGCAGGTGTATCTGTATTACCCGTACTATCTGCACTTGTGCCGTTCAAACTACCATTTGTAGTGGTGGGTGTTGCGGACTGTTCCTTCTTTATTTCCTTGAGATATTTCTGCGCGCCCTTGATAGTATAACCACGCTCATAAAGCAGGCTTTTTACCTCCTTTATAACCTCTATATCAGCAGGGCGATAATAACGGTGGCCGCCACGGCGTTTATGCGGTTTTATTTCGCTGAACTTGCTTTCCCAGAAACGCAATACATGCGGCGGCAGATTCAACTCTGCCGATACCTCACCTATCGTCTTGAAGGCAGAACCCGCCTTCTTCTTTTCCAGCAAATCAACAGCCATCAGCTACTCCTTAAGGGCTACCCCGGATGCTTATTCCAGATTGGTATTTATCAATTTTGTCAGGACATTCGATGCATGGAAGCTTACCACATTACGTGCGGAAATCGGCACTTCCTCTTTTGTCCTGGGATTGCGCCCGATACGTGGTTCCTTGTGGCGCACTTCAAACGTACCGAATGAAGACAGCTTTACCTGCTCTCCCTTCTCCAGGGCAAATATCAGCTCCTCTATCAGGTCATCGACGATTTCGGCACATTCGGACTGGGATAATCCCAGCTCACGATATACACGCGCGGTAAGCCCCGCTCTTGTCAAGGTTTCAGTCATACTCAACTCCTCCGAACTGTGATTCTTATCTGCTAATTATTTACCAGTCAAGCTGTAATATAAAGAAATTTAAGTATCTTATTGTTTTACAGTTGTTTATACAACCAGCCTGTCGAATAGCTGATGTACCTGCTTCTGGGTGAGAGAGAGGGTTTTTTGCAGGTTTGTGAAATCCTTATGGCCGTTTTTGAATCCTGTATGTTCGGTTAGTACATCCTGTAATCCTATTGGGATTTTGCCATGTTTTGCCTGAAAATTAGTTAGTCGGATAGAAGATTGCAGATTGGAATATAACAGCAGAGCATCAAGTAATATGTTAGCATCACCTGCTTCTACAAGCCTTGCATCCCGTAGATTTTCGATAGATTTTCGGGTATTTGTTGCCAGTATAGCAGGATTTTCCGCCGCATATTTAAGCTGCAGGTAATGGGCGATATATTCCAGATCCAGCAGACCGCCCCTGACATATCTTATATCAAAAATATTATCGGTTTTATGCTCACGCATCGATTTTTCATGCATGTAGAGCACTCCCTCGACCAGCTCCTGTCCCTGCCATTTGCGGGTAAGCTTGCTGCGGATTGTAGCCATAACCTTGCGGCTGAAATCATCACTGCCGGCCACTACCCGTGCACGGGTAAGCGCCATATACTCCCATATCCACGCATCCCCTTCGTAATAATTGCCGAATGCATCGAGACTGGTTGCAACCGGCCCGTCATTACCCGAAGGACGCAGCCGCAAATCAATATCATACAGCCGCCCTTCACGGGTAAGCGCCATTATGGCATTGATGAAGCGGCGGCTCAGCCGTGCGAAATAGTCACCGGCGGTAAGCGGAATCTTGCCGTTGGAAGCGGAGGAATTATCCGGCACATCATAAATGAATATCAAATCGAGGTCGGAGCCGAAATATAATTCCTGGCTACCCAGCTTGCCCAGAGCTATTATCGCAAAATCGCTACCCTCGATAATTCCGTATTTCTCCTCGAATTCCTGCGATATCTCATGCAGCAGTCTGGACAACACTATATCTGCAATAACCGACAGGCCGGAAAGCGCATCTTCGGTGGTAATTTTGCGTTTGATAAGCTGTACTCCAAGCCGGAACTGACGCTCATGCGTCCAGCTACGGGTGATATCCAGCACATCCTGCATATCACGGGCATTACGGGCAATATGCTCATCCAGACTATGTTCAAGCCGCTGCCGGTTAGGCAGTGAGTCATAAAATTCCGGTGCCAGTACATAATCCAGCAATGCGGGGGAGCGGCTCAGATTCTCGGCGATATAGGGGTAGTCACCCATAATATCGGCAATCAGGTTAAGCAGCCCAGGATTGGAATAAAACAACGAGAAAATCTGCACCCCCGAAGGCAGCTTGCTTAGAAACTCATCGAATTTGGTGAAGGCAAGGTCCGGGGCAGAGGTTTCCGATAATGCACCGAGCAATATCGGCATAAGCTCGGTCAGGATTTCACGGGCACGGGTAGTGCGGGTAGCCCGATAGCGCCCGTGATGCCAGCCACGTATGGCAGCCGATATCCTGACGGGATTCCCGAATCCCATTTTCTGCAAGGTTTTCAATGTCTCCGGGTCATCATCCGAACCGGTAAATACCAGGCTGCCACCGGCTTCGGGGCTAGTGCTGGCCAGAGAAGGAGAGCTTTCAAACAAATGGGCATAATGCTGCTGCACCCTTGTTATATGCCGTTTCAAATCATCAATAAAATCCTGCGTTTTTTCATATCCCATAAATACCGCAAATTCCTGCATCTTTTCGGCATTCTCCGGCAGGCTATGAGTCTGCTGGTCGGCTATCATCTGCAATCTGTGTTCCAGCTTGCGGTAGAAGCAATAAGCCGCGGTCAGTTCGTCGCATATCCCCTGCTCGACCTCGCCCGCACCCACCAGTGCCTGAAGTGCATCGCAGGTGGAGGATACCTGCAATACCGGCCTGCGCCCGCCATATATAAGCTGCTGGGTCTGGGCAAAAAACTCAATCTCACGAATACCGCCATGGCCGAGCTTGATATTATGCCCGTACAGATTATCCGGCAGTTCGCCTACCTTGCTGTTTATCTGGCGCTTTATCGAATGGATATCCTGCAAACTGTAGAAATCCAGCGACCGGCGCCAGACATATGGCCGGATGAAATTCATTACATAAGCGCAGGTTTCCCTGTCACCGGCAATAGGACGGGCTTTAATCATCGCCGCCCGCTCCCAGTTCTGTCCCAGATTCTCATAGTAAAGCTCGGCCGCCTGCACCGTTATCGCAACCGGCATCGAGCCAGGGTCAGGCCGCAAGCGAAGATCACAACGGAATACATAACCGTCTTTAGTACGTTCATCCAGTATACGGCGCATCTCCTGGGTGAATTTGATAAAAAAACGGGAAATGGTGGTGCGCCCGATATAGCGCAGCTTTGCAGGGTCAAAAAATACGATTAAATCAATATCACTGGAGTAATTCAGTTCATATGCGCCGAGTTTGCCCATCGCCATAACCACAAGGCCGGAGCCGATTTCAGGATTATCCATATCGGCAAGTTCAATCTCACCCTTGCGTCCTGCCTGTTGCAGCAGATGGCGCACTACAATCCCCACCGCTTCTTCAGCAAATTCACTCAGGCCGGCAGTTACCTTCTCCAGCCCCCAGTTTTCGGTAATATCAGCCAACGCTACCAGTAGTGATACCCTGCGCCGTGCCAGCCTGAGCATCGCCATTACATGCACCGTATTGTCAATAACCACCGCATCATATTTCATCTTCTCTATCAGGTTGAAAAAGCTGATATCAAAACCGTCATCGAATATGGATTTCACCAAAGCTTGCTCATTCATAAGGCAATGGGTGAGATACTGGCTGTTGCCGAATATAGCTTCAAGCAGTTTGCTCCCGTCGGGTTTATGCGTGAAGGACAGCACAAAATCCCGCAACCCGTCATCAAGGGCGTTGGCGCTATCAACCCATTGTTCCATACTGACCCTGACCTTGTCAGGATTCCCCGCCAATGGCAGCACGTCAATATTTGCAAAAATGTCAGAACGCTTCATAAATCCACCAGAAATACCAATGGTTAACGCTAATTATATAGCCTGAACAACAGGTTCTCCGCTATAGTTATTTTATGTACTGTCATCCCGAACTTGTTTCGGGATCCATTTTTCCAATGATGGAATCTTGGTGGTAAATAAACAGGTTTTGCATTTTGATAAGTATAGTCAAAGTTTGTTAGTCATCGGGGTTATGAGAGATGGATGCTGAAACAAGTTCAGCATGACAACGAATTTCTTGCCTCCCCCGCAAGCGGGGGAGGTGAAACGGAAAAATACCTATAATGCTCAAAACAACCCTGAAATATCTGCTGAGAACCTGCATGATAATGGCTACGATAACTGTATTGCTGGTTGCTGCATTTCTCCTGACTATATATACCGCTCCCCGTTCGATCCCCATACTCCCGGAGAAAATCGAGGAAACACTCAATAAACTAAATCCGAAATATAAAGTCAGGATTGGTGAAACCATTATGGGCTATAATGGTACAGAAGGCGGGCTGGGCATACAGATTAAGGATACGACAATTTTCACCAAAGACGGGGTTAAAGTGACTTCCCTGCCTGATGTAAAAGCCCATATGGATTTATCCGGCCTGCTTATCGGTACATTCAGGATAGAAAACCTGATTATCGAATCCCCCGAACTGCATATTACAACCAAGGGCTGGTTCAGGCGCAGGACTACTAATCCCGAAGAGGAAGATATGATGCTTTCCGATATCGGCCCGCATCCTCTTACGCCCTACCAGAATGCAATAGCCGATATCCTGCGCAGGATTGCGGAGAATAACCAGAAAATCCCTCTGCGGCGTATATCGATGAACAATACCCGTATTATCCTGCATAATGGCAAGGAGGATATATTATGGACGGTACCGGGCTTTTCCACCGAGTTTCTTAACGATGACGGGGTGATTACCTTTGTCACCAGGATGAATGGTGATTTTCTGGGCAAAGATGGCTGGCTCAGGTCGGAAGGCTTTATCACCCACGAAAACAAGCTGCATGTTGAAAACAGGTTCAGCAATATCTTCCCTGGAGTGGTATCGGATATATTCCCGCAATTCTACTGGCTGGACGGGACTAATATGCTGATGAGCGGGGATATAAAGGTATTGCTGCGTGAGGATGGCAAGGCGGAATATGTCGGTTTCCGTATGGTAAGCCGGCAGGGAATTATGCCTTACGTCAAGACGGTTGGTAAGGTTTCGTTTATCCCGCAGGAAGTTGCCGAGGGTAAGCCGGAGAAACGTCTGCCTGACCTGAAGATGAAAACCGATATGGTCGGGATGAAGATGAGTGAACTGCAAAAATACTGGCCGGAGAAATATGTTCCGAGAAGCCGCAAATGGGTGCTGAGCAATATTACCGGCGGGATGTATAACCGGGCAAGTATCACACTACGTATTACGCCGAAGAATATTATCAACCGCCGCCTGTCGGATAGTTCGGTGGATGCGATGGTGGAGTTCGTCAACAGCGATGTGAATTATTATCCGGAGTTACCTCCGATAAAGCGTACCGAGGGGGTAGCGAAATTCACCGGTGATACTATCGAAATTGCAATGAAGGAGGGGAAGGTCGGTAATTCCGAGCTGGTTACCGGACTGGTGAAAATCTCCGGAATGATAGAGCGTAAATCGGTAATAGAAATAAAGGGACACACCAAAGGTAGCGCAGAGGATTTAACCGAATTTATCGCATTGTCGAAAAACAGGATAAGCAATGAGCAACTGGAGCAATTGCGCAGGATAAAGGGCAAGGCCGAAACCAGGTTCAAACTGGGTTTCCCGCTGCGCAAAAAGAAGGATACCGAACAGGAGGCTGACAAGATAAAGAAAGTCAATTTCACCGCTATATGCGAGCTTTCCGATATAGATGCACCTGATATATATGAAAATGTCAGTATCAGCGGGGGGAATTTTACGGTTACATATGGCAGCAGTGGGCTGGACGTCGATGGTAGCGCCTATGTCAATTCAATCTTCGCCGACCTGTCATATAAAAAGGAATTTGACAGCAATCAGTATGATGAAAGATATACGGTAAAAACCGTTGTTACCCCGCAGGAACTGGAAAGTTTCGGGTTTAATATACCTGATTTTATAAAAGGCAGTATAGGGGTAAAGGCCGATATCTCCCGGAAGGATAATACCCGCAATGTCATAGGTATGCTGGATTTAAAGGAGGCATATGTCGATGCACCGGTTATTGACTGGCATAAACCGATGGGTATACCGCTTGATTTTTCCTTTGCCGCCTCTGACAGCCTGCGCGGGGAGACCATAAAACTGGGCGCATTCAAGCTCGAGGCTGAAAATGGCTTGTCGGCACAAGGCAAGGCTGAATTTTCCCGTAACGGTGAGCAGGTGGATATTAATGTGGAGAAATTTTACCTGGGTGAAAGCGATGTATCGCTTGATATAAGGAAATCTGTGCCGGATAGCGGCTTGAGTGATTATTTCGTGCGGGTAGACGGCAATCTGCTGGATGCCAGGCCACTACTCGACAAGCATTTCGGAAATGGTAACGGTGACATAGATGCTGAACAGGCGGAATATGGTAGTGAAAGCGGGCAGTATGAGGAATATCAGGAGCAGTATTCATTAAATGGCGAGATTGCTGTGGATAAATTACTGCTTAAAAATGATGTGGTAATGAAAAATGTTTCCGGCAGTCTGAAATGTGTCACTGATTATTGTACCGATGCTGCGCTTGATGGTGTATTTGAGAAGGCAGAGAGTAAAGATGGTGCAGCATTGCATATTGCATATGGGGAGAAGGATATACCGGAGGGTGATACGGGTGAAGTTGTGGAGGTTGTCGCTGACAATAACATTCGCCATATCCATATCACTTCAAAGAATGCCGGAGCATTTCTTGGCGGATTCGGAATAACGCCGCATATTAAGGACGGTATATTCGAGGCGGATGGCCGGCTTGCGCTCGATACGCTTTCCGCAGAAGGCCGTATCCTGATGAATGATTACAAGGTACAGCAAGCCCCTGTTCTGGCGAAAATCCTTAGCCTTGGCTCTTTCGGAGGTATTGTTGACTTGCTGCAGGGTGAGGGTATTTCTTTCGATGAACTCAAAACCGACTATATCTATGCAGATGATACATTTACCCTGCATCTGCTGAAGACCGCCGGTAGTTCTATCGGAATTACCGCCGGTGGTGATATCAACTTCAAAACCAGTGAAGTGGAAATGGACGGGGCGGTTATTCCGGCATATGCACTTAACAGTCTGCTGGGAGGTGTCCCGCTGGTAGGCAAGATATTCATCGGTGAGGAGGGCGAAGGACTGATTGCCACCCGCTATTCGGTCAAGGGCAAATACCCCGACCCGGAAGTTACGGTAAACCCGCTAAGTATGTTAACCCCTGGCTTCCTGCGCAAGGTATGGGGCGGCAAAGACGTCGACCAGGCCAACGAAGATTTCGAAAACAGCAAGAATTAGGCAGATTGTTTTGTTTCTAGTTGGGTATTATAAAATTCAATTTCGTCCTTGAGCCTGAGTTTTTCCTTTTTTAATTGTGCTACTTCCGTGTCCGATACGTGGTGCGTGAAAGCATCGTTGATTTTTTCCTCAAGTGATTCATGTTTTTGATGTAGTGAACTGAGATGGGATTGTACAGACATAATTAAACTCCTTTAGATTGCGAAAAGAACTGCCTCTAACAATAGCATAAAATTCGGAGGATTTCATCAATTTTATTGCTGCTTCTATACCGGCTGCATCATACTGCTACAAAAATCTGTTGATAAGAACCGGGAACCTCTATAAACCCTACTTATGCTTCACACTACTTCGTCGCTTGCGATGCTCAAGTCCGCACGTACGCTAAAGTACGCTTACGGCTCTGCGCTTCTCGCTCCTCGTATTGTTTTGTATAAGCGGGTTTATAGAGGTTCCCAACTGAAATCAGGTGGTAGAAGAATATGCTGAGCGTTTTCAGCAAAAAACTCAACACACAGCACTAAGCACTCAACACTCATAAATTATGGAACAATTTATACAGATATTTGAGCTAATTGGTAGCTGGGCGGAGAAAGCCTGGCGGTTCAGGGTTGCATCCATTGACGGTAATGAAATTACCATTGCCAATATAGTTATCGCACTCGTGGTTTTGGTAGTGGGTATCAGGCTATCCCGCAAGGGTAGCAAACTGCTTATCAACCGTGCATTCAAAAAAGCCAAAATCAGTTCCAATGCCAGGGTGACGCTGCAAACACTGATTTTCTATATAATGATAGCGGTGTTTATATTCATATCGCTGGGAATTGCACAGATACCTATACAGGCATTTGCGGTACTTGGCGGGGCGCTGGCGATTGGTGTCGGTTTCGGTAGCCAGAATCTCATCAAGGACTTTATCTCCGGATTGATACTGATGATAGAGCAGCCGGTGCGGGTTGACGATATGATTGAGATTGATAGCGAGACACGGGGGAAGATTATTCGTATAGGTGCTATTTCCACCCATATCCGTACCTTCCGCAATGTTGATATACTGGTTCCGAACAGCTACCTGGTGGAAAGCAATGTGATAAACTGGACGCTGACCGACCAGTATGCCAGGCGTACGCTCAGGGTTGGAGTGGCCTACGGCTCACCGACACGCAAGGTGGCGGAGTTGATAAAACAGGCGGTTGATGCGCATGAACGGGTTATATCCGAGCGCGGGGTAGAGGTGTATTTTATCAATTTCGGTGATAATACACTGGATTTTGAAGTGTTTTTCTGGATAAAGATGACCCGTCCCGGTAATGAGCGTGAAGTGACAAGCGACATACGCCATACCATTACCGAGATTTTTGAAGAGAATAATATAACTATCGCCTTCCCGCAGCGTGATGTACATCTTGATACGCTGAGTCCGGTTGAGGTTAAGGTTGTGAATAGTGGTAGTGGGTAGTGGTAGTGGGTAGTGGATTGTGTGGGTAGAATAGTGAGGATTTAGTGGCCAGGGAGATAAATATCTACAAGTTATCAATTTGCTGAACTCCGGATTCCGAACCCTGACCACCACTACCCACTACTCACAACCCACAAACTAACAACAAACTATGGAACAAGACCATTATAAAGCACTGGGTATCAGGGAGGATGCCAATATACATGAAGTCAAGCGTGCCTACCACGCTATGGCGAAGATGTATCACCCCGACCATAATGTAGGTGACGACCACGCCTCACGTAAATTTCGTGAGGTTAATGAGGCATATGCCACATTACAGAGTCAGTATAACGAATATTACAAGGTACTGGGGGTTGGCCATGGTGCCAGCAAAACCGAGATAGAATATGCCTATCACCAGCTTTCAATGAAATGCCAGGATGCCTCCAGGCGCGGGGATGCCGAGGCAATTGAAAAACTCCGCCTGCTAACCAAGGCCTATAATGCTATAAAACACGAAGGGGAAAATAATCCTGATGATGGCTGGTAATCGGGAGAAGTTATATTATATGTATAGGGTGGTATGGCACTTTTCTATCATCCATAATCCATTATCTATCATCTATATATGCAAGATCTATACGAAACATTAGGGGTATCAAGGGACGCGGATGCGAAGGAGATAAAATCCGCATATCGCAAACTGGCAAAGCAATATCACCCTGACAAAAATATAGGTGACAAGGAAGCCGAGCATAAATTCAAGGAAATCGGTGCGGCATATGATATCCTGAAGGATGAGCAGAAGCGGGCAGCCTATGACCGTTACGGTGAAGCTGCGTTTGACGGTACAGGTGCGGCCAGTGCCAATGCCCGCTCGGCCGGTTTTAATTTCAGCGGCTCCAGTTCCTTTGCTGATATTTTTGAGGATTTATTTGCCGGATTCGGTGGAGGGATGCGAGGGGGGCGCGGGCGGCAGGATGACAGGGGAGCCGACCTGCGCTATAACCTGGAAATCAGCCTTGAGGAAGCATTCAACGGTACCAGGGCTCAGCTATCAGTTCCCACCCATATTTCCTGCCAGAATTGTAATGGTACCGGCAGTGCTGACAAATCCACCACCACATGCGTAGATTGCGATGGAGAAGGTGCCGTGCGCATGGTACAAGGGTTTTTTACGGTAGAGCATCCCTGCCGTAGATGCCATGGTACCGGCAAAACTGTTAAAAATCCGTGCAAGAAATGCTCCGGTTCTGGCAGGGTGCATAATACCAAGAAACTCTCGGCAAAAATCCCTGCCGGAGTGGAGGAAGGAACCCGCATAAGGCTGGCAGGCGAGGGAGAAGCTGGAGAACGCGGCGGGCAGTCGGGTGATTTATATATATTCATCTCGCTAAAGCCGCATGATTTGTTCATCCGCGAAGGAGCAGATATTCACTGTAAGGTGCCGATAACCATCACCACCGCCATGCTTGGCGGAGCAGTAGAGGTGCCGACTATAGACGGTTCCAGGGCACGGCTTACCATACCGGAAGGTACCCAGTCCGGCCATCAGTTCCGTATGAAGAGCAAGGGGATGACGCATATGCGTTCGCCAAACCGGCGTGGTGATATGTATGTGCATGTAGCGGTTGAAACACCTGTAAAGCTGTCGAAGAAGCAGAAGCAACTCATAGAGGAGCTGGATAAATCCTCCGGCAGGAACAACAATCCCAGGCTGGAAGGCTTTATGAAAAAGGTGAAGGGGTTTTTGAAAAAGAGTGGTTAGGCCGTGTTGATAGGGTTCGGAATCCGGAGTTCAGTAAGATATGGAGAGTGCTATTGTCAGTAAGATATTCCGGCGGTTGGCGGAGAGTAATCCAGAGCCGGAAACCGAATTGCAATATACCAACAATTATACCCTGCTGGTGGCGATTATCCTTTCGGCACAGGCTACCGATGTCGGGGTGAACAAGGCTACTCCCGCCCTGTTCGGGGTAGCGGATACTCCGGAGAAAATGCTCGAGCTGGGACTTGAGAAATTGAAGGAATATGTAAAGACCATCGGGCTTTATAATTCCAAGGCAGAGAATATTATCAAAATGAGCCGGATATTGGTGGAGGAGCATAATTCACAGATTCCGCAGACAGTAGAGGAACTGGTAAAACTACCTGGCGTAGGGCGCAAGACCGCAAATGTATTGCTCAACTGTGCTTTCGGTATGCCGACTATTGCCGTCGACACTCATGTGCATCGGGTAAGTAACCGGCTCGGTATGGTGGATACTAAAAATGCCGATAAAACCGAATTTGCACTGGAAGAGGTGATTCCCGACAAATGGAAGCTCCATGCCCACCACTGGCTCATCCTGCATGGCCGCTATATCTGCAAGGCACGCAAGCCTGATTGCTCCAACTGCATCATCAGTGATTTATGCAGATTTGACGGTAAAACAACTTCCGCATGACAAGCTGTACAGTATGCTATAAACTCCCCCCGCAATGGCTATAGACCTGAGAAAGATGGATGAATTGTCGCGCGAGCATTCGCGGCAGGTGCCTGTACCTTCACTGGTAAAAGGTACGGCGATTATAGTGGTCGCACCACTGATTGTCTTTACTGTGCTGGTTATCCGTGGGGAGATGGCTATTCTTTCCGCAGCATATGGCCTGTCGATGGTATTCCTGCTGGCGGTATTATTTATCCGCCCGTATCTGGCTAATCTCTCCGCCCTTGCCGATTATGTAAACAAGCTGGCGCTGGATAAAAGGGTCAAACCGCCCGACTTGACCTTCCTCAATAACGTACAGGAGCTGGCCAATTCGATTACCAGACTGCATGATTCCTGGGAACAAAAGAAGGAATTACTGGAGGCCAATGCGGCGGAAAACCGTATATTGATCGACAGCCTGCCCGATATACTGATTATGCTGGATAGCGAGTTAAAGCTGGTGAAGTGCAATAGTACGGCCAGAACTGCTTTCGGAGGAAAATATTTCGACCGGACGGTGCAGGATATCATCAGCGACCCCGAGGTTGAGTATATTGTCGAGAGTGTACTTTCCAGCAAGAAGGAGCGTAGTGTCGAGTTTTACCTGCCGGAGCCGGTAAACCGTCATTACATATTGCGGGTCGGGCTGTTTCCCACCCATTCAACACAGGGTATAGCGGTGATTATCTTCATGCATGATATCACCGAGCAGAAGAATACCGAACAATTGTTAGCCGATTTTGTTGCCAATGCCAGCCATGAAATCCGTACCCCGCTTACCAGCGTTATGGGGCTTATCGAAACCCTGCAGACCACTGCAAAGGATGACCCCGAGGCCAGTAATGAGTTTCTCAGGGTTATGGAAAAGCAGGCCGAGCGTATGGCCAAGCTGGTCAAGGATCTGCTTACGTTATCGCAGATTGAGAAGAATGCCCATCTGCGCCCGACCGAGGTTATTAATATCTCACCTGTGGTGAAAAAGGTTGCTGAACAGATGGAGGTCAGCGCAAGGGAGAATAATATCGATATTGTGGTGGATATAGATGATTACCTGCCGCAGATTATCGGGGACAGGAGCGAGATTGCCCGTGTGTTTGAAAATCTGGTTTCCAATGCGATTAAATATGGCCGCAATGGCAGCAGGATTCATGTTGATGTGCGGGTTATTGATAATGACCATGTGGAATTTGCACAGGCAGGCGGTAAAAGCGGAGACCGCAGGATCAGTGAGTTTGACAAGCTTATCTCAATAGAAATAAGCGATGAGAGTGATGGTATTCCGCCGGAACATCTGCCGCGCCTGACCGAAAGGTTTTACCGTGTTGATACTGCACGGGCACGTAAAGTGGGTGGTACTGGTCTTGGGCTCTCGATAGTCAAGCATATTATCGACCGTCACCATGGCGCACTTAAAATTGAAAGCACCCTCGGCAAAGGCAGTTGCTTTACCGTTTTGCTTCCTGTTATTTGAAAGAAAACTATTGCAAATCAACAACATTACATAACTTAATTGCAGCTGCAATAAAAACCCTCTGGACAAATTTCCGTATTCCTGTTTTTTGAAACTTTATTTTCTTGTACAAAGAAGGAGGGGTGTGATGTCTGCAAAAAATATAATTTCCAATATGAGTATAAAGGCCAAGCTGTTCGCACTGGCCGGACTGCTTCTGACTGCGCTTATTGCAACCAATCTCTATAGCGGCGGGGTGGTATCCGGCATGCGTGATGGTGCGGCTACCATGGAAGCGGACATTGTAAAGATGGAGGGAGAGGTTAGGCATGTCGGGGAAGGGCTGAAGAATATAGAGCGTATTACACGGGATCTGATAGTTGCAAATAATGCGCTACGTGAGTTTGGTGAGATGAAATACTGGATGGCGGATTTATCGGCAAGCTGGCTGGGTGAGTCCGAAAGTGCCGCCGAAGCTGCAAAAAACAATCTTTATGCCTTGCTTGACGAACTGGCAAAGGGCTCTCCTGAACAGGTTAAACCGCTTAAAGGTAGTGTGGGGAGTATATATGATTTGGGGATAGAGGCAGTAGATGCGTATGTGGATGAAAACAGGGTTAAGGGAAATGCATTGCTGGCAAAAGCCAAAATGGAAATTTATGTTGTGGACAGGGCCCTGGTCAGTATTGCCCGGAAATTGCAGGAAGAAATTAATGCAGCCACTGTTGAATCCGGTGACAGGGTAACACAGGCTGTTGTAAATGCCGAGCATGCTATCGACAACGCGGAACATTTCATTGCCAATGCCGATTCTTCCCTGACAAGTACCAGAATTGCCCTGGTGGTAGTGGCTATTGCAGCAATTTTGTTTACATTCCTGGTTATACGCTCGCTTATAGTGCCGATATCCCGTGTAGCATATATAATGGAAGAACAGTCGCAGGGCAGGTTCAACGCCACATTACCGCCTGAAACCAGCAACGAGATTGGTGAGATGGTGCGCGGTCTGAAGGCATGGCGGGAGCGGGCAGAGGCTACCAGAATGCTGCGTGAACAGCAGGAAACCGAGCATAAAGAGCAGGAAAGACGTTCGGCACAGATGGATCAGTTTACACAGGAATTTGATGCCAATATTTCCACTTTTATTGCCGATTTGTCCAAGGCTACCGGTGAGTTGCAGGATACTTCCAGTAGCCTGAACTCACTGGCTGAAAATGGAGCAAGTCAGGCCACCAGCCTTGCTTCCGCTACTGATAATGCCTCCAACAACGTTAATACGGTTGCATCCGCTGCAGAAGAGCTTACGGCTTCTATTGGTGAGATAAACCAGCAGGTTAACCGTTCTACAGAAATTGCCCGTCAGGCAGTTGAGAAAGCTGAAGGAGCTAATACCGTTATCGGTGGTCTGCTCGATAGTGCTGATAAAATCGGAGAAGTCAGTGCTCTTATCAATGATATCGCCGAGCAGATCAATCTGCTTGCGCTGAATGCCACAATTGAAGCGGCGCGTGCAGGTGAGGCTGGTAAAGGCTTTGCGGTTGTGGCCAGTGAGGTCAAGAACCTTGCCACCCAGACCGCCAATGCTACTGCTGAAATCGGCTCGCATATCAGCAAGACCCAGGAAGAAACCCGCAATACGGCCGAGGTTATCAAAGATATCAGTGATACCATCAATGAGATGAACGAGATTTCCACAGCTATTTCCGCTGCAATGGAAGAGCAGGGAGCGGCTACACAGGAAATTGCCCGTTCCATACAGCAGGCCGCACAAAGCACCAATGAGGCTTCTTCAGCAGTATCAAACGTATCCGAATCATCAAGCAAGACCAATCAGGCAGCCGAACAGCTTGGTTCAGCCTCAAGCAATATGGCATCAAAATCTGAAGCCCTGCGTCAGGAAGTGGAATCCTTCCTCAATAACATCAAGGCCGCCTGATGCTTTGAATAGTTGATATACGGTATGAAGGTAATTTTATCAGAAAAAGGCTTTACATTAATCGAGCTTTCAATAGTCCTAGTTATAATTAGCTTGATAGTGGCAGGTATTGTTGGTGGGCAGTCGCTTATACATAGCGCGCAGTTAAGGTCTGTCGTCTCAGAAGTCAGAAGATTTCAAACCGCAATAAATACCTACAAAGACTATTATGGTTATTTTCCTGGCGACCATCCTAATGCGGAAGACTATTGGCCTGCAGAATGTGTAGATACTCCAGGAAATAGATGTAACGGTAACGGTAACGGTAAGATTGACAATCCTTCTGGTATGAGAGAGCGATTAAGAATGTGGCAACATCTTTCTCTGGCAGAAATGATCTCCGGAAATTATAGTGGGACTGTAAGTGTTAATATATACACTAGTTCAGCTACCAATTCTGGTACTCCACTTTATTTTCGTTTCGTGGATGGTCGTTTTGAAGAGAATGTTTTTCCATCTTCACAGTTTAATGGCGGTTATTATACTGGCGCTAATTGGACATCGCAAAATAGTAGAAATGGAATAGTTTTGGCGACAAAAGCCGATGCTGGTGGTTATTTCAGGGTTAATGGAAATCTAATGACAGCAAAGGATGCAGAAGCTATCGACAAAAAAATGGATGATGGGCTTCCGGCATCAGGAAGTGTTTCTGGAATTGACTTAGGCTTTTTTGGCTGTTCATTAAATAGTGCACCAGATTACCCATATCAGGTGGATAAAACTGATGAAAGATGTAGAGTCTTCTTTGCAGTTGAATAGTTTATAGTAGTTATACTTTTTTAATCGCCAAAAAAACACCCTTCACCTAATTGCAAATCAAGTGTTAGATTGTAGTTAATAGATTATGTTACATACTCATTAGGGGTCACTATTCTCTTCGCGGTCTGATGGGACTCTTTGTTGGTTATGTCCCGCCACAATTTGGGCTATTGGGCAGGAATAAAAAGACAGGTTTGACCAGGGCTGTAAAGCTGCTATAGTTAGAGTTCAAAGTCCTGAATTCAGAGTTCAGTGAGATGATGGAAAACACCGTATTCTTGTCACAGACTATTATAGTGATTTCTACTTTCAGAAATCACTATGAATACCTGTGAAGCAGGGATTCCACCGCGCAAGCGAGTGTAATTTTACGTAAGTAAAATTAGAAAATACTATAAATATGCAGAATAATACACAAAAGATTGCGGATAATATGGCCGATAATGTGAATAGTGAGGCAATAAAGGTCGGTGCGTCGGTGCCGGAGGGTGTATGCGTATATGCGGTGGGCGATATCCATGGGCGGGCACGGCTGCTTGAGAAAATGCACCGGATGATTGCCCATGATGCTGCAGGTCGGGAAGCTTCCCGTAAAGTGCTGGTATATCTCGGTGATTATGTTGACCGCGGGGAGAATTCAAAGCAGGTGCTTGATATATTGATAAACCACCCGCTGGACGGGTTTGAGGCGATATATCTCAAGGGCAACCATGAATATGCGATGTTGCAGTTTCTGTCCGGCTATGATCCTGGTTGCACCTGGCTGGGATGGGGCGGCGGTGCTACCCTGCAAAGCTATGGTGTTACACCGAGGGACTGGAATAACGGACGGCTGGATTATGAATCGCTATTGCGGGAGTTTGCACAGCGGGTGCCTAAAGAGCATATCGAGTTTTGTGCAAGGCTGAAAATCTCACATATTGAAGGAGGCTATATGTTTGTCCATGCAGGACTGCGTCCGGGGGTGCCGATAAAATCACAGCGTCCCGAGGATATGATGATGATTCGTGAGGAATTTGTTGAGTCGCGGTGGAAATTTGAAAAGACAGTAGTTTTCGGCCACACGATTTTCGATAGCCCTTTTGTAGAGAATGGCCGTATCGGTATTGATACCGGCGCCTACGCCACCGGCAGGCTTACAACTGCGGTATTTGAAAAAGATTCGGTGAGGTTCCTGAGCACCTGAGAGGACTTACTTACCTTCACCCTCTTTAGGCATACCAAACTCTTCCTGCATATCGGCAGGGATTTCGAGTTTGTAGCCTACCGAACGGACGGTCTGGATAAAATTGCCAAGCCCCTCATGCGCATCGCTGAGTGCCCGCCGTAACCGTAATATATGCACATCAACCGTACGGTTTTCAACATAAATATCGTGTCCCCAGATCTTGTCCAGAAGCTTCTCACGAGTAAATACCTGCCCCGGTTTTTCCAGCATATGCATCAGCAGGCCAAATTCGGTCGGGCCGGTCTGGACGGTTTTTTCCTTGTAAAATACCTTGCGCCCCTCAACATCCATACGTAAACCGGCATATTCGATGGTTTTCTTGCTGAATACCGGCCGTGAACGCCGCAATACCGCACGAATCCGTGCAACCAGCTCCTTGGGCGAAAATGGCTTGACCATATAGTCATCTGCCCCGCTATCCAGTCCCATAAGTTTATCCGCTTCCTCACTGCGTGCGGTGAGCATGATAATCGGGATGGCGCTGGTATCATCGTCACGGCGCAAGGACTGACATACCTCAACGCCGGTACGCATCGGCAGCATCCAGTCCAGCACAATCAGGTCAGGATGGCGTTCCTCAACCGACAGGGCTGCCTCGTCACCATCCTCGGCTATATTGACCTCAAAACCGCCCTTCTCAAGATTATACTTGATCATCATCGCGATTTCAGGTTCATCTTCCGCTACCAGTATATATGGCTTCATATAAGTGCTGAGTACAGGGTGTTGAGTGCTGTGTTTCCCTAAAAGAGACTCAACTCACAGCACTCAACACTTAGCACTTCAATTAATAAAATATTAACCAACGCGGTGTAAGTATGCGTTTTTTTCGGTAAATTATCAACAAAAAACTGAAATTTGCTGTAAAAATAGAACTATAGGTATATCTCACGCCATTAATCGTTTCTGGCGCTTGCGCTGGGCGGAGGAGGGTATTTTCATTGATTCACGGTATTTGGCGACTGTGCGGCGGGCGACATTAACTCCGCGCTCCTGCAATATCTCGGCGATTTTCTCATCGGAAAGCACATTATCCGCTGTTTCCTCCTCGATAAGCTCGGCAATCAGGTGTTTTACGGTTTTGCTGGAGAAATCTTCTCCCCCCTGCGCGCTGCCGATAGATGAAGAGAAAAAATAGCGCATTTCAAAGATTCCGCGCGATGTAGAAATATATTTATTACTAGTCACCCGTGCGACCGTGCTTTCATGCATGTCAATTTCCTCGGCAATATCACGCATTATCAGTGGCCGCAGGTGATATATCCCCTTTTCGAAAAAATCCTGCTGGCGCTTTACCAGCGCCTCGGTGACTTTCATTATGGTTTCCGCCCGCTGGTTGAGCGCCCGCACCAGCCAGCTAGCATTATTATACTGCTCGGAAATATATTTCTTCTCCTCATCCTTTTTGCTGTCCTGACGGATTTTCCTGTAATATTTGTTATTTACCAGAACACGGGGCAGAGTATCGCTGTTCAGTTCGATTTCCCACTCACCGTCCGCAGCCTTGCGTACAAAAACATCGGGATGTACCTCCTGCGTGACTTCGGGATTGAATATATTGCCGGGGCGTGGGTTTAACTCCCTGATTTCTATGCACATCTCCAGCAAATCTTCCTTGGTAACCCCGCATATTTTCTGCAATTTATCCAGCTCTCCCTTGCCCATAAGGTCAAGGTTCTCTACCAGCTTCTGCATCGCAGGGTCATAGCGGTTTTTATCCTTCAGTTGCAGCGCCAGGCATTCGGATAGCGAACGGGCAAAAATCCCTGGCGGATCAAGCTTTTGCAGACGTTCAAGAATTTCCTCTATAAAGGATTCCTCACAGTTCAGAGCCTCGGCCAGCGCAGAAAAATCTCCGCTGATATAACCGTTATCATCCAGCATATCGAGCAGGTGATTAGCGGTAATTTTCTTTGGAATATCGGTGAAGTCGAGGTTTATCTGGTCGGTTATATGCTCACGCAAGGTGGTTTCCTCGGCAATTACCTTTTCGTAATATGAGCTATCGTAATCATAGCCGGAATCACTGCTATGGCTGGAGAAATCAGTAGGTTGCGAAGTGGGAAAATCACCGGAATCCTCCCATATATCGCTGGCACTGGTGTCCAGCCCGTTATCCTTGTCAGAGGAAATCTCGCTGTCATTTACCTGTTCAAAACTGTCAGGAGAGGGTAGGGGGTCATTTTCAGCAGACTCATTGTTGGATTTATCACTACCTTTATCTTCTTTCTGTTCGGTGTTCTCCTCAATTGCCAGCAGCGGGTTTTTTTCCAACTCCTGCTCGATATATTCCTGCAAATCCTGGGTGGAGAGCTGCAAAATCTTCAGCGACTGCTGCAATTGCGGGGTCATCACCAGTGACTGCCCCTGCCTTATCTCCATCCTCTGCGAACCGGAAACCATACCGTAGATTATAACATTATTTTGCAGGGGATTCTATATGTAGTTTTGTGGTGAGAAGAGTATTCAGGCCGTAACAACTTCTTTAATTTCACTGATAAGCTGATTTACCTTGTTAAGCGCATGGCTGTTGGATTTGGTGAGCTTTTTGGCTTTCTCCTGCTCACGGCCGATTTGGGACTGCAACCCTTCCTTCTCTTCACGTAAATGGCTGTTTTCATGCTGAAGATTTTCCAGCCTTTCCTTTAATTCAGTGATTTCCGCATGCAGTGCTTCTCCCTCACCGGATGCAGAACTCGCTGCATTTTCCGCCTCTTCCATGCGTTTTGCCACCACATCCTCAAGACGGGTCAGTGCCTCACGTAAGGTTTCTTTTGACTGTTCAAGGTTGCTTGCCATCAACTACCTCATTAAACCGGAAGACTTTATTAATAATTTATTATACCAGAAAATCAAATACTAATTTTATAACAGTATATAACTAAAAAATGGTGAGAAATTTTATATTTTTAATAAAGCCACTTACTTAGGTGTGGAATATTTCTTGCTGACTTTATGCATGTCGCGAATCATCTTCTTACGCTCTTTTGCAGCCTGACCTTTATTCAGTTCAATCAGTGTGTTGTTTATAGTACCAACCAGACGGTAATATGGCATTGACTGAATCCATACCTTGCCGGGACCGGTTAAAGTAGATAAGAACAGGCTCTCACCGCCAAAGAACATATTTGCAGCACCTTTTACCATCTTTACATTAAAATCAATACCGGAGGTAAAGCCGACAATACTGCCTGAATCAACAAAGATAGTCTCGCCTTCAGCCAGTTCCTTTTCCGTCACCGAACCGCCGGCATGTACAAACGCAACACCGGTACCGGTAATTTTCTGCAGGATAAACCCCTGGTTACCGAACATCATTGCACCAAAACGCTTGGTAAAGCCTATACCGATAGTTGTTCCCATACTGCCGCATAAAAATCCGTCTTTCTGGCATAAAACCGCACCTCCCAGTAATGATAAATCAAGTGGTACTATACGACCGGGATAAGGTGCGGAAAACCCTACACTCAACTTGCCATTGCCATTATTGGTAAAGAAGTTCATAAAAGCCCGTTCACCGGCCATCCTGCGTTTTGCCGCACCAAACAGCTTCTTGAACACCCCCTGCTTTACTCCACTGGCATCACTCATACGGGATTGCATCTGTATTCCCTGTTGCATGAACATCAGCGCTCCGGACTCTCCCACTACAATTTCACCAGGATCAAGGGTTATTTCGGCAAATTGCATATCATCACCATGAATAGCATATTCCAGCCCGTCTATTTTACCGGTACGTGATATTGAGGGCTCAGCACCATGTACAGGAAGTTGGCCAGGTGAAGGTGTTTGTTGTAAATGCTGTTGTACGGTCGAAGATTGGGAAGCTGGTTGTACAGGCGCCGTAGGTGCAATTGGATGTGTATTCCTGGGATTGATACTATGCTGTGGTATACTGAGGTCTTCCGGTACAGCACTGTCTTGTGCAGGTGCATTATCACCATGAGGCGTTGGTGGTGTTGCAGAGGGCTGCGGTTCAGGCTTTGGTGACAGTGTATTTAACGAGTTTGATGTTGTAACAGGTTGTGGGGTAGATAATGGGGTATTCGTTGTAACCGAAGCCTGAGGCTGTATATGCGGTGGCACTTCCGAAGATGATGATTTCTTGCCTTTTCTGCTTGGTCCTAGCGGTATTTTGGGAGTTCTTGGTGGGGGAGTTGTAACCATGATACTTCTCCTGTTTTTGATCTGTAAATTAATAGAATGTTAATAGCATTAACAATAAATTATACCATTTTTTTAAGGTAAGTTCCAGGGATTTTAGCTATTGGCCGTTATCCCCTGGATGCCGGATTTTACTATCAACATCCAATGGCCAATAGCTAACAGCCAATAACCGGAATAAACAATATGCTGGACATAAAGGCCAATTTTAAGTAAATCTGCGTTTTTACGTCAATTTTCCGGGAAATGAGCGCAAAAACATCCTTGAAATCCATAGATGATATCGACCCTTCCCTTAACCTGGAGGAGGAGGTAAATCGGCTGCGCGGGGAGATGAATGCGGTTATCCTGGCGCATTACTATCAGGAGGATGAATTACAGGATCTTGCCGATTTCGTAGGGGATTCGCTGGATTTATCCCGCAAGGCGGCAGCTACCGATGCCGATGTTATAGTATTTTGCGGAGTGAAATTTATGGCGGAGGTGGCCAAGGTTTTCAACCCTGACAAACCGGTTTTAATACCCGATATGAAGGCCGGCTGCTCGCTTGAGGATTCCTGTCCTCCTGCTGCATTCAGGGCGTTTCGTGAGAAGCACCCCGATCATATTGCACTGACATATATAAACTGCTCGGCGGAGGTTAAGGCTTTGTCCGATATAATTGTAACCTCCTCCAATGCCGAGCATATAATAAACCAGCTTCCGGAGAGCCGGCCAATAATGTTTGCACCGGATAAATATCTCGGCAAATATCTTATCAAGAAAACCGGCCGGGATATGCTGCTATGGGAGGGAACCTGCATAGTGCATGAGCAATTCTCGGAACGGGCGGTTATCCGGCTTAAAACCGAACATCCCGATGCTTATATTATTGCCCACCCGGAATGTCCGGAAGTTTTGCTTGACCGTGCCGACCATATCGGTTCCACCTCATCGCTTATACGCTTTACCAGGGAGCATCCGGGAGCGGAATTTATCGTCCTGACCGAGCATGGGATTATCCACCAGATGAAGAAGGCCTCACCTGATAGTACATTTTATGATGTACCGGGTACGACCGAATCCTGCGCATCATGCAATGACTGTCCTTTTATGAAGATGAATACACTGGAGAAACTGTATTTATGTATGGTCAATCGCAACCCGGAAATCACCATGCCTGAGCATCTGCGCATCGCCGCCGAGCAGCCTTTACAAAAAATGCTCGATATGAGCCCGAAACCAGCAGGCTTCGTTATGGCTTAAAAAAATATTCATGCGCAATAGAAAACCTAAGAAATCATACTGGATCTACGGCAAACACGCTGTGATAGCTGCTTTAGAAAATAGCACTCGACAAGTTATTCGGGTTTTTGTAACCAAAGCGGCCAGTCGTAATATTCATCCTCTGTCTTCTGAAAAATATAAAACACAGATTGTGGATATAGGTAAAATTGAAAAACATCTTCCTAAAAATGCAGTACATCAAGGGATAGCATGCGAAGTCCAACCATTAGTAGGGCCATCCTTGGAAGAAGTGTATGATAAGCAATTAATCATTGCGCTTGATCAGGTTACAGACCCGCAAAATGTCGGGGCAATATTACGCTCAGCAGCCGCATTCGGTGTAGCAGCAATAATTATTCCTTTTGACAATGCAGTAACAGAGAATGGTACGCTTGCTAAAGCTGCTTCAGGAGCACTGGAAATAGTTCCAATAGTCGGAGTGACAAATCTGTCAGTTACCATAGATAAACTAAAACAAGCAGGGTTCTGGGTATTGGGTTTAGACAGCGCTGCTGAAACTGATTTACAGGATGCTCCTATATATGAGAAAGTAGTGCTGGTTATGGGTTCAGAAGGGAAAGGGTTGCGTCGTTTGACTTCTAGACATTGTGATTTGCTTCTACGTTTACCAATTTCAGACAGAATAGAAAGCCTTAATGTATCTACTGCCGCCAGTATTGCCATATATGAACTTACAAAGTAAAGGTAATTACCTGTTATTTTTTATGATCATTATCAGGGTTAATTCTGGAAATTGCGTCAACTAGATCATCAGCGAAACTGTCATCAGTTGTGCCAGACATAGAAGCAGCAATGTTCTCAGCAGCAATGCGGTCAAATACTTCTTTTCTTAGAACCTGTGCAGAAGAAGGAAATTCAAAACCCAACTTGACAGATTTACCTCTGATTTCAATAACCTTAACTTCAATATTACCGTTTATTATGATAGACTCATCGAGTTTTCTAACCAGATAAAGCATACATTCCCCCCACTACCTGTGTCCGGCGCCAACCATTTACTACTGTAACGTCTTTGGCTAACAGAAAACAAAGTACTTAGCAAGAAATGATTGGATATATAGTATTTCCAATTTTAATTGGGAATACTATGAAGACCTGCGAAGCAGGTATTTCACTGCGTGAGCGGGTGTGATTTTACGTAAGTAAAATTAGAAAATACTACACTTAACCAAAGAACACATCGCCGGCGGTTATTGTTTTGATATTACCATCTTCAAGGCGGAGGATAAGTGCCCCGTTACTGTCAATATCCTCAAATATGCCGGTGATAGTGTCCTTTCCGGTTCGTACTTTTATATTCTCACCGATACCGACAGCATTTTCCAGCCATTTTTCACGAATCTCCGCAAACCCTTCCCTGCACCAGAGATTATAGTAATTATCGAAATTTCTAACCAGCGCAGACAGGATATTTTCCACACCAGCCTCACCAACCCCTTCCATATGAAGTGAAGTTGCCGGATATTCGGTGTTTTGCGGATGATTGCGAATGTTAACGCCAATACCGATAATAATATAATCCTTATTACCTGATCTATATGACTCAAGCAGGATACCGCCGCATTTTTTGCCATTTATCAACAGGTCATTAGGCCATTTCAGTTTTATCGGCGCATCATTTTTCGCCAGTGTATACCGTGCAGCAATTGCAGTTACAAATGAAAGCTGTGCTGCATCCTCGATCACAAAATCCACTGGTAATAATATGGATGCATATAAATTTCCCTCCCCGGAAATCCACTTTCGATCATAACGTCCACGGCCTTCTGTCTGGGATTTTGCGGTTATTACAACAGCCCCATCCGTGCCGCACTCCACAACCCGCTTTGCTTCCTCATTGGTACTACCCACCGAGTCCAGCGTAACTAGTCGGTAATTTTCGGGAAGATTGTTCACAAGGAGGGGAAGTGATATTCGAGAGTTTCAATATACCATTGCTATAACCTGCAACCTAAAACCTGTAACCTGTGTTAAAATAAGCTCTTTGCGGCGAGTTTGGCTATATCCAGCAGCATTGCAGGGGCGATGAAAAACAGCAGGTTAAACAATCCGGCTGCCCATAATACCAACTTTATCTCGATGCTCATATCATCATCCAGCGGGTCCTCCAGCTTATCAAAATACATCACCTTGATAATCCGCAGGTAATAGAACGCCGCTACCACACTTGATAACACACCGATAACCGCCAATATATAAAGCTCCTGTTCAAGCGCTGCCTTGAATACGAAGAACTTGCCGAAAAACCCCGCCAGCGGTGGAATCCCTGCCATGGACAGCATCAGTATCGTCATCACAGCCGCAAACATGGGATTCTGCCTGGCAACGCCCGATAAATCCCTGATCTCAACTACATGCTCCTTACGCCGCCGCATCATGATAATACAGGCAAACACACCGACATTCATCGTCACATAAATAAACGCATATATCAGCGCCGCCTGCACACCCTCAACCACTCCGGAGGCCAGTCCCACAAGCACAAACCCGACATGGCCTATCGAGCTGTAAGCCATAAGCCGCTTGATATTGGTCTGCTTCAGCGCACCAAATGCCCCAACCACCATAGACGCAACCGACACAAAGATAACCACCTGCTGCCACTCTGTCACCAGCCCGCCGAAAGGCTGCATTATCAGCCGCATCAGCAAGGCCATGGCTGCCACTTTCGGTGCGGTGGCGAAGAAGGAAGTCACCGCTTTCGGCGCCCCTTCATATACATCCGGTGTCCACATATGGAACGGTGCGGCGGAAATCTTGAAACATATGCCGATTATTACGAAGATTATGCCGGTCAGCGCACCTATTGAGGGTGACTGGTCGGAATAAAGCTGCGCCAGTTGGGTAAATCCTGTGGTTCCGGCAAATCCGTATATCATAGAGCAGCCGTAGAGAAGCATGCCGGAAGAAAGCGCACCAAGGATAAAATATTTCAGCCCCGCCTCAGAGGATTTTTCGGATGTACGGCGGATTGCAGCAAGGATATAAAGGCTCAGGCTTTGCAGTTCCAACCCCATATATAATGAAATCAAATCATTGGCCGATACCATTATCATCATGCCAACCACCGACATTATAATAAGCACTGGAAACTCAAAACACACCTTCTCCTTGCCACGCAGCGGCTCCAGCGACATGGAAAGCACCAGCAAGGCCGCAAGCAATATTAACCCCTTGGAAAACAAGGCAAATCCATCCAGTATGAACAGACCGTTTAATATGGTCGCAGGTGTTGATTCATGTAGCAGATATATCAGGATACCGGCGACTATAAACATGGTAATCGCCATTTTGGACAGCAGCACCGGCTCGTTTTCCTTGCGGAATGCGCCGATCATAAGCAGCGCCATCCCGACACAGGCCAGGAAAATCTCGGGTAATATTATCGTGAAGCTAAGTATTGGCATTTTTATCTGTATTGTTAAAAAATAAGATTGCTAGTCGAAAAATATAGTATTTTCAATTTTATTTACGTAAAACTGCACTCGCTATGCGGCGGAATCCCAATGTCCTAGCATCGGTATTTGCAGTATTTTCTAAAAAATATTATAATTTCTGTTCGAGTAGGCGCCCCCGGCGAGAGCTGCGCGTATACTGGCAACCACATTGCTTGCATTTATAATGTTACTTATCATTGATAAATCCGCATTTGATGTTGTGATCTGAGTGGTATTTTGGACAATGCATGATAACCTCCAGGGTTGAATGAAACACGCTACAGGTTATATCATGCAGAGTGCGTTATGTCATCATTATTTACTTAATACCTTCTATGATTCTGGCAATAGCAGAATCAATACCTATTCTGATAACTTTGACAACACATCTTGCCATTAAGTCTTGCGCTCCGCATATCGCGAGTATACTTCTTTCCTTCGCCTGTTCTTCAAGGACTCTGCAATGGCAGCATAGTCGTAATAGCAGCGAGACTTTTTTAATAACAGCCAGATATATTTGTGAGCAATGGTAGGGCTACCCTTTACTCTCTATGGTATAGGGCTAGGCTTTGTCCATATAATCGGTGCATGCCAACACCATCCAGCATTACGCAGAGCAAAAGCCACCATAAACGGAATTCCGACTAAATCCTTTGCTTTAAGTTTGGATATATCGGCAACAGGCAGTTTTGCATTTATTTAGGGGCTGACACCTAATATAAAAAGCATGTTCATAGATCCGAAACCATGGCACTAAAAAGGAGCATACCGAAATAGAGGAGAAACTGGATGTTCTGGTGGAATTGATGATTGCAGGGCGAATTTCTGATGATGATTATCAGAAAAAACATCTCAGCTTAAAAACAAAACAGTCGGAAATTACCGACAAATTACGCAAATATGATAGTGCTGACACCAGGTTCTCTAACCACTTGGAATATTTGATAAAAGTAGCTTACGGAGCGGCAGACTTTTTTAGCGGTTCGAAAAAAGACCGCAAAAGAGATATCATGAAATACGTTTTTTCGAACCTGGAACTGCGAGGCCAAGCCCTTGAATATAAAACGATTTTCCCATTCGATGAATTCGCAAAATACCGAAAAAACGGTGAATGGCTGGGGTGGGAGGATTCGAACCTCCGAATCACGGGATCAAAACCCGTTGCCTTACCGCTTGGCTACACCCCAATTCAAGTTGACGTATTTTCCTTAGAGGATTTCTTAAGATTCTACTATTCTATAGTATACAAATATTAACTTTCTACATTTCTGACTCTCATTTGTTACACTGAAATTTTCAATTCTTAAAATTAGTGCTTTTACCATACTCACCACTTGATAGCAAATACTCCTACACCAAGCCGTTTTGAGATTTGGTCTGTTTGTTAAGTTATGTTGAATTATTGTTTTGTTTCAGTATACTCGCTCCTTTCAGCAACAAAGAGCACTATCATAAGTGTATCTACAACAAATGGAGACAACTGGTCAAGGTTTTATGCCTGTCTTAAGAGCCGACATAATATTCATGTAATGATGAAGAAGATTACAAATGCTTTGTTGACGAGAAGTAGATTATGCTTAATAGTATTGCAGTATTTTCCTTTAGGCTGTGTCGATATTTGCGCTAGCATGGCATATAGGATTTTCCATAAAACCCTTTCATAGGGCATATATGTAAAAGTTCTTTATGAAAGCAGATAAAATTATCAATGGCAAAGAGTTTGCTGCTGAACTGCATCACGAAATTGCTGATGCTGTGGTAAATTTAAAAAAGCAAACCGGCAAGACACCAGGATTAGCAGTAATCTTGGTTGGAGAGGATCCTGCCAGTGAGGTGTATGTACGTAATAAAAGAAAAGCTACTGTGAAAGCTGGTATGGAGTCATTTGAATTCCGTATGAAAACAAATGTTCTACAAGTGGAACTAATTGCAAAAATCAAAGAACTAAACAATACTGACACAGTACATGGAATTCTGGTACAATTGCCTTTGCCTGACCATATAAGCGAAAACGCAGTCATTGAGGCTATTACCCCAAAAAAAGATGTGGATGGATTTCATATTCTGAATTCGGGCAAATTGGTGAGAGGACAGGATGGCATGGTTCCCTGTACACCGTTTGGTTGTTTGCTGCTGCTTAAGAACCGACTTGGTAACTTATCAGGTATGGATGCTATTGTTATCGGTCGTAGTAATATTGTCGGCAAACCTATGGCATCACTTTTGCTTAGTGAGAATTGTACCGTTACAATTGCTCACTCACACACCAGAAACCTGCCAGAAAAATGTCGTAATGCTGATATTATCATAGCGGCAGTTGGAAAGCCAAAAATGATCAAAGCAAGTTGGGTCAAAAAAGGTGCAGCAGTTATTGATGTTGGCATTAACCGCACCGAAATTAACGGAAAAAGTCACCTGGTTGGCGATGTTGATTTTAATGAAGTTCAACATGTTGCAGGTAACATTACCCCTGTTCCAGGAGGTGTCGGCCCCATGACAATTGCCTGTCTTTTACGTAATACAATTATTGCTTTCTGCCGGATAAATGACCTGCCCGTTCCTACTACCCTGTCGTAAAGCAATCTATTAGATATTTATGCCTAGGCCACTTATATTTAATGCTCATCCCATAAAAAATCCATAGAAAAGCTTCTGTCCCCTATATAAAATTTAACACTACTATTAAACTCCTCAAATAGTTTCATAAAGAAAATAATATTTATGTTGAATGGGGAAAGAATTGGACATTCTATGTTTTTTGTCAATATCAACTCTACCTCGTCATGGCGACATATTTTTTCTGCACTCCCTGACAGTATAATTCGATTACTAGATCTGTTTATATCCAGCTTTCCACCATATACAAGAAAACTGCAGGATACTGTAATTGCATTAAAAAGTAGCTGTCTAAGGGAATTGGAAATTTTCATCGATTCATTAGTAAAATCTCCTGACCAGCTAAAGCCTATCTTACCATTATTAGTACTCATAAATTTCATCAAATCTTCATGAATTTGCAATATAGTGGATTCTCCCCCATCTCCAGCAAGGCCGTATATTATCCGTATTGCACGTAATTTGGCCATATTCTCCCTAGCACTTAAGCTCACCAATTCTATAGCTTGCTTATCAAAGCTGGTGTTATAAGCACCTTCATCATCACATAATAACTCCAAACCATTATTTATAGCATTAACCGCCCCTGCCATATCATGACATATTCTAGTTACAATTGTTCTGGTAAATTCCATTTAAAACTCCCGTTGACATTAGGTTTTGTTATCTAACAATTTGACATTTACCCTATAGGTTTTTATAAAACCACATATTATTGGTAGAATAGGCTGTGTTTCAGAGTCATAATCCAATGAGATATGAAAAGGCAATACAGTGTATTTTTTGGTGTTTTCAACAAAAATTAGAAATGCTATGTAAGCTTATTCAGTCAGATTACTGCGGTGAGGAGCGATCATAATCAGAAAATATTAGAATAAGCTCCAAATATTATTATTGTATATGAGCAACATAATTATAGCAAATCGTTATTGCGTTGGTAGCTCAGCTGGTTAGAGCGCAGCCCTGATAAGGCTGAGGTCGGAGGTTCAAGTCCTCCTCAACGCACCATTCTCCACCAACGATTTCCAGAGATTGCAACTTTAAGTTAAAAGACAAAATGCGCGCCCCAGGGCGCGCAAGTGTCAAAATATCTCAAAACAAGAATTATTGACATATTTTTTGTTTTTACGCCCTTTTTGGTCTATTTCCTTGGTTATTTTACTTGATAAAGAAAAGATAATGAGTTATTCTTTCTTTATTAAGGGTAAAAAGAAAAGATATGACCGAAAATACACAAAATAACCGCTTGGGCAGCTATATTAAGTGCACTGTCGGAGGAGAGAGTTATCAGGCATTTTTGCCTCCATCTCTACCACCATTTCCTATACTTGATCTTGCTCCCTTACAAAAAGTTCTGGCCAGAGCTAGCCAGAGTCTTGGCAGGCTTGATGGTGTATCCGACGTTCTTCCTGACAGTAATCTGCTTTTATATTATTATGTTCGTAAAGAAGCTGTTTTGTCCTCACAAATAGAAGGTACGCAATCATCACTGTCTGACCTATTGCTATATGAGAGCAATGAAACCCCATCAGTTCCTATAGATGATGTAGTAGAAGTCTCATGCTATGTTGCTGCACTGGATCATGGACTAAAACGTTTGAATGAAGGTTTTCCTCTATCACTACGCCTCATTCGTGAGATGCACGAGATCCTTTTATCCAAAGGCCGTGGTCATAATAAGCAACCTGGTGAGTTTCGCACATCACAAAACTGGATTGGTGGTTCGCGCCCAGGTAATGCTCGTTTTGTTCCCCCACCTCCCGATAGATTAATGGAATGCCTGGACCAGTTTGAGAAATACCTACACTTAGAAGAGCGTACATATTCATCAATCATTGATGCAGGGCTTGTTCATGTTCAATTTGAATCAATTCATCCATTCCTTGATGGCAATGGTCGTATTGGTCGATTACTAATAACATTCTTGCTCATTGCTATGGGTGATTTAAAACAGCCAGTTTTATATCTGAGTTTGTTCTTTAAAAATAACCGTGAAGCCTACTATGAAAGACTTAATGCAGTGCGCCAGACTGGAGATTGGGAAGGCTGGCTGGAATTCTTCCTGACCGGGGTTGCTGAAACTGCCGATCAGGTAGTTGAGACCAGCCATGCAATTGCCGATCTCTTTGAAAAAGATTCTGATAAAATAGATACTTTAAAACGCGCTGCAATAAGTGCCAGACAGGTTTATGATTTGCTCAGACATAAAGCCATTCTGTCTTCTATAGAAGCAGCTGAAAAGCTTGATGTTAGCGTGCCAACTACACGTACTGCTCTGAATAACCTCAAAGACCTTGGTATCGTTAAAGATATTAGCGGCAAAGGTAAAGAGCGGCTGTATATTTATAACAAATTGGTAGATCTGCTGGAAAAAGGCACAGAGCCAATTGCATATTAAGTCTACAAAAGTTGTTTGATAATATTTTTTCTTTTGATATAAGCCGCCTCTTTAACTGACATAAGGAGAAAAACAATGTCTAAACCTAAAAGTAAAGCCGAGTGCTTATGGTATGGGAGTCTATGTGAGCTCACATATATATGTCATAAGACCTCAACAAAAAAATGGATAAAACAAAAACTAAATAGAGCGCGTCGCAGAGTTGCTAAAAATGAGTTGCAGCGTGTTAGAAAAGATAGCTCCTATGATCTTCTTGTATGTTATGCGTAATATACTGGAAGATCATAGGGGCTAAAGCAAAAGCTTTTCCAATTTATACAGTTGTTTTTTCTAAGAATAGTCCTCAATATCTCATAACAATATACCGCAGCAGATTTTAATCACCTCATTAATCACTTCACCTGAATCGATTTAGTGAGACGATTAACCTCTAATATATTGTTTTGTAGTGATAAAAAATCGACTCACCCATCCTAGTGTAAATTGTTACTTAAAAAAATTAGTGAATGATATTTTTCCTGACTTGTTATAAAAATTACAGAGAGAAGACCCTCAACTTTACACATAAAAAGAAGTATCACTTTGGGGAAAGTGAGTGCGTTGTTAGAGGGTGGCTCGGCTATGATGGTGGAAGCCGAGTGTTACACCGGAGACCGGAATCCGTATAAATGTCGGGACTATGGGAGAATCCGCTTGGAATTTCTTTGTTCTAAGTCTGGAGCGAGCATAGTGGCGGGAATGACGGCGAAACCGTTCACAGCCCGTTAGGTTGGTATACATATTGCCAGCTGTCTATTCCACATAGATTCAAATTCACACATACCGGCAGGATAAAGGAAGGAGCCTGCCGGTATGGTTATTCTGGTTGACCTATATTCAACTTCATTCTACCATTTCTATTAAGAGCAACGACTACAGTTGTTCTAGGGACTGCAAACCCTCCGCAAGTGTGTTTCTCCTAGTTTTCGAGGTATTCCTTGGGATCAAGGAGGGCATCGGAATAAACCTTCGGGCGAATACTTTGCACCGTCTTGCGGCGGTCTTTGCAGCCTCCTTGGTCTCTAGAAATAATTTGGAGACCAAGGGGGAGACATAAGACCAACCAGTAAGGAGACGGTAAAATGAGCAAAAGAGTTGATGAGTTCGATGTTGAACTCGGTAGAAAAGTCAGGGAATTTAGAGAATTTCGCGGCATAAGCCAGCAAAAACTAGCTGAACATCTTGGAGTATCCTTCCAGCAAATACAGAAATACGAAACCGGAACCAATCGGATAAGCGCGGTTAATCTGTGGAGAATCGCCGATGTTTTCGGCGTTCCTATAGAAGATTTTCAACCTTTTGAGTCAACCACAGGAGTACAGGACAGCCCACCTCTTAACAGGCGTACGGTTAGGATGGTTAAGGCATTTCATTCTGTAAATGACGACACACAGAAAAATATATGTAATTTTCTTGAGAAATTAGCCAAATCTGAGTAATGGAAAAGTCTATTTCAAAATATATGGCTGATTTGCGTACTTCACTGGCTGAAATTCAGTATAGAGTTACTATTGTAGAAAGCTTGTCAGAAGCTCAGAAGGACAAATATGACCGTCAATTAACCCAAATCCAACATGAAATAGACATTTTGATACAATTTATACAAGAAAAGTAATTCTTTTAGACTTATGTTACAAAAACTTAACATTTGAGTTCTTTTAGCCGCTTTCAATATATAGTATACTGTAGCCTCCGGTATTATTGCGTTTAATGCCAAACAGCACAACATGAAAGGAATATTATTATGGGATTTCCACCACATGAATCACCTACAACAGGAGTAGGTCAAAATATACCACTTAGGGAGCAAACAAAAGAGCTTGATAACAATTCACTAGAAGTTTTTCAAGAATTTCAGAAATCCTTGGAAAAACATTCCGTAAAATCAGATACAGAAAAACTAAATGTAAATGATGTTACTTCACAGACCATCCAAAGAACATCAGAGAATTTTCAAGATAAGCAAAAGCAAAAAGAAGGAGATACTCCTGGTTAATTCTATAAAAGGAGTACAAAGCAGATTTTAGTAAATTATCTGCTATCTTGCTTTTTTGTACCTATTTAATGTTATCCAAACTAAGTGCCATACTTATCGTTAGCCTATTTCTCTATGATATGGCTGTAAAATTGTTTTTTGTAATAAAAACTTAACAATTCTGTGCTATAATGCAGCAAATATAGACATTATAGAGAAATTAAATGAACCATAATTGGAAAGGTATCGAGTTTAAAGTTGATCAGGTTGCATCTAATTTACAGGTGCTAACACCTGCTGATGGTGGCATTTTGCAAAGCAGTGTTTCCAAAGCCATTGAAATTAGTAAAGCCGCTATAGAAAAGCTTTCGGAATTTCCTGATGGAAAATCTCATAATTTCAATGCTATTATCCTTCCTCACGATAAATTTGCAGAATTAACTGGTATGCCCACTGAATTTGCTAGATGGTCGACTGTTTGCGCTGGGAATGTTTTCGGTCATAAATCTGCCGATACGGTTATTTTTAGTGACAAATATGGCCTAAGAAACGTTGCCAATAGTAAAAAAGAAGAATTTCAAACTGATAGATTGCGTGGAGCCATCCATGAATTTTCTCATACATTTGTACCAGAAAATGGTGCTTTGCCTATATCAGAAGGAATTGTGGAAGCCATACCTCGTCTGATTTTAGGACTTCAGAAAGACATTCCTGAATCTACCAAATTCCTATCTGAACTTAGTAAAGACAAAATCCTAACAGTAGAGCAAACATGGAACGGTTTTTCTCAGCACTCCAAGGAAGAAGTTAGTAAAAATACTGCCTATGCGTCTGCTTTCTTGCTAATTACAGGTATAATCAATCATTTGGAGGAAAAGCAGAATATCTCTAAAGAAAAAGCGTTAGGGCAATTAATTGATACCATGAAAACTAAAGAAGGAAGAGATATTGTCGTTAATATATCCCAAAAAACAGGACTTGATGAAAAAGAGATATGGAATGGAAAATCATTACAGTTAAAAGGACGAGAGATGCTGAGAGAAAAATTTATGTCTGAGGATTTAGCAAATATATCCAATGAAACAGGATTTGTAAGTAAATCCAGACAATCCAACAGTTCAAAACTGTCACAAGAATTATAGCGTCAGATTAAATCTTGTCTAATACAGCTAATGCAGATTACTTACCTGTTTTTTTGCCCTGTGCTTCTTCGATAGGAGGTTTGCCATCTGGAGCCCTGGCACCTTCAGCTTTAAGGTCATTAGCTTGATTGAGTATGGCTGAGAAAGTAGCGCCTTCCTTATTTAGAAAATCTTTAACATTTGCAGTTTGTTTTCTATCAAGTTCAAGATTATCACTAACTCGTCCAGGTACATCTGTCTCACGTTTTATAAATTCTTTCTCTTCAGCTTTTCTAGCAGCAACAAACTTAGCATTTCTTGACTGAATTTGCTCACTGATTGTCTTATCAATTTTTTCTATTTTAACATTGAGCTCAGGCATATCTGGATTATCTTTCTCAAATTGCTTAATTACCTCAAGGGCCTTATCTACTTCTTTTCCATAGAAAAATGCTCCCTTAGCATTATCTTTTACTCTTAAACCAGTTTCCTGCAATTTTTTTATAAGAGCTAATTTATACTCATTGTCTGCACCACCAATATCATCCATAATATAAAGATTGACAGACATCTGTTTATCTTTTGCCTTGAAAAGGCCACCACCTTTTTTCTTTTCAGAACTACCACCAGACTTAGTTTGCTCCGTTTTGATACTGGTATCTTCTAGTTTTAGCTTTTCTCTTTCTTGTTCTATAACTGATTTTTCATTCTTCTTATCGAGCGGATGTACTGCTGTGTCTTTAGACACTTCATCTTTTATTTCTTGGGATTTAGCGTCATCCTCGGATAGCTCAGTTTTCTCTATTTTATTATCAGTTTTAGGAATATCACCATGACGTAAGACGTTATAGACTGCCTGAAAGAAACCAAGCACTTTATTACCACCAGCAAAGTCGGCTACTCCGCTAGTTTTTTCAGCTTCATTTGCTCTATCTAGACCATGAGTTACTTGATCAGACATTATGCATTCTCCTTCTTAATCCCCTGTGACAACTGATTTTAGCATAAACCACTGATTTTACCAAACAATATAATGTGAAACTTTTATTACATTAGCCCCAGTATTGTAACAAAATCTTAACATTTCAGTGGTATACTCCAAAATGAAGGTATGGTATACTTTTCAAAGAAAATAGAGGGCAGAAGTAGGTTTATGTCCAATTTGAATGAAGAATATGATAAAATTATAAATGATTTATTGGCAGGTAAAAATTCTAACGAAGCTGCCAAGCAGGTTGCTGATGGCGAAATAACAAATGATCTTTCTGTAGTCGCTGTAAAGTTGGATGCCGATGGTACTGTACATTCTGCTTCAGCTGGACAAACTGAACTTGGCCCTGAAGGACAAGCTCCTACACCTGACACATTATTCCGTATAGGAAGTGCCACCAAAAGCTTTGGTGCAGCAACCATCCTTCACTTAGCCGAGAAAGGGGTTTTTGGAGAAAAGGGAATAGATGAAAAGCTACATGACCATATCGATGAATGGGCAGACAAAATAGAGGAAAAATACAAGGATACACCTAATGTTGAAATTTTCAGAAGGCTTCTGAAAGAAAACACTCATGAAGATGCTACTATACGTGATGCTCTAGGCCATACATCTGGAATGGGTAATGCTCATAGGGCTTTCCCATTAGACGAGGCTGAAGGTAGAGAAATAGGTTTTCGTTACCTAGAACAAAAGGACACCGAGAAGAAAGAAGGATTTGAGTATAGTAATCCCATGTATATTGCTCTCGGTATGATTATAGAAGCTGCTACGGATAAGAATCTTGAAGATGTGATACGGGAAGAAGTTATTGATAGATACAACCTTGAAAATACATTCACTACAGGTGAATTTAAAAGTCTTCAACCCGAAGAGAAAGAAAAGTTTTCCAAAGCGCAAAGTTATTGGGATATTAAGGATGACGGAAATACTCTTCCCATGCTTGAATTTGATTATGATGGCATGGCTGGAAATATGATAAGCAGCCCCAAAGATTTAGCTAAATTCTATCAAGCTGTTATCAATGATCCTGTGCTTCAACCAATGCAAGAAAGTAATGAGCATGAGAGTGAGCGATGGGGAAAAATTGGATTAGGTTCGTTTACAGATATTGAATGGCAAGGCCAGAAGTGGATTGGACATACAGGTGCTGGTGGTCCTGGTGCAGTAGCGGCAGCAGTTTATGCTAATCCAGAAACAGGAGAAGTTGTGGCTTTGACCGCTACTAGATTTGTAGGTGTTGAAACAAATACAGTGCATGGCCAAATGAGTTATGAACAAACACTTGTTTCGGAAGAAAAAGATAAACAAGTTCCGATCATAGAGTCTGGGATTAAACAAGCATTGGAAGAAAATAATATTCCTTTGAATGCTTCTGAAGTTACCTTAGAACATTTTAATGACTCAAAAGTAAAAATGATAGATGTTAGGAGTAGCCTGAAGGAAAAAATGGATACGGATTTAAATAAAGAAAATAGCCAGCAGCAAGTTCTGGAAAGTGGTGAGAAAATTTTAACACCGCAGGATTTAACGAAAATATTAATGCAAGAAGCCAGCAATCCTAAAGCGAATGCATCACATCTTCAAGAAACATTGAGTCAATATTTTGGTGATGGCTTGGTTACAAGTCCTCTAGCTGTATCAGCAACTATCAATAAGCCTGGACAAGAGCCTATTTCTTCTGCGCAGACAGGTATTACCGCTTTAGGAGATAGAGCACAAGACGTTGATGCAGATACTTTGTTTAACAACGTTATGAGTATAAGCAAAACATTTACTGGCGCACTCCTTACACGAATGTCGGAAGGAGGGAAAATCGACCTAGATGCTAAATTACATGATAAAGTAGACGAATATGCCAAAAAGCTAAAAGAGAAATATGATATTCCAGAGGAGCATGAAACTGTTTTTGAAAAGATAATTAAAAAGGCCGCACATCCTGATGCCACCATAAGGGATTTAGCCCGGCATACCGCAGGTATTCCACGTAATGACCACCTATTAGAAGGTAGTGAAGCAGACGTACAAAAAGGCCCTTTCAAGTATTTGGCAATAAATGAAGCTGCCTTGGAAGAAAGAGGTGGCAACGAGCAAAAGCCTGACTTTAACTATAGTAATATGGGATACAGATTGCTTGGAATGGTTATTGAAGCGGAAGATGATAAAGGAAGAAATTTTAGTCAAATGATTAGGGAGGAGATACTGGAAAAATATAATCTAGAGCACACTATGACAGCACAGGAATGGTCAGAAATGAAGCCAGAAGAACGCCCCTTAGTTGCAGATTGGTATGCAACAGATATGGTGACTCATAAGGACTATAAAGCTGCAACAGAAATTGAACGTTTTAAGGATTTTAGTGGTGCTGAGGGAATGTTATCAACTCCCCTTGATCTGACAAATTTTTTAAATGAAATAAAAAAAGACGGTACATTGGATAAAATGCTTCCAGAGCTTCAAGATGGAAAGACATATTCATATGGCATAGGTGTGGCTATTAAAGAGCATGCCGGTGAATTATGGGCTGGAGGTCATGAAGGTGGTGGCGTTGCTGTTAGCACTGATGTTGAAATGAATCTTAGAACTGGAGATGTAATTTCTTTTACGCAAACTCATATAGAAGGTCTATCACTTCCTTTGTTATTTGAAAGGCATGCTTTATTAGATGTAAAGCCGCAGGGAGTGTCAATAAAATTAAGTAGAGATGAAATTCCAGAAGTTAAGGCCTTCATGGAAGAGCGTATGCCAGAAATTCTGGATCAGCATGGTTTAGAGAAAGAGGTTAGAAAGATAAAGCCTGAAGAACTTGAGAATTATTTACCTGCAATTGACCAAATGAAGAAAGAAGTTGATGGTTTCATCAATGAAATGCGCCGTGATGACCTACCTCACTTACAACACGAATATAACATTACAAAGAGAGCAACAGAAACACCAGAAAAGGAACCAGCGATTGTCCAATCGCAGGAAGTTACATCTCATGAAGCCAAGCCTGTACTAGACTATGAGCAAGGCATGAATCCTGGTTCCAGCCAGAACGTAGAGAAAGATGGGATTTTAAATTACGAACAGGGTATGAACCCTAAAGCTCCACAGCATCATAAGGAACCTAGGGAGATAGGTTTAAATGTGAATATAGACAAAGAGGAGCTTTCCTCACTGGGAAAAACCCTAAAAGGAATGGAAGAATCCAACCATTTAGGTAGCAAGAAACCAACTGATCTGGAAATAAAACAAGTAAATCCATCTCAAAAATTTATTCACTAACTCGTAGCTTGTCACATGAATAATAAGTTTATAAGAGAATGACAAACCTTATATCCCCTATAGAAACAGAACGCTTGATTCTTCGTGAGTTTCAGGAAAAAGACTGGGAAACACTTTACGAATATGGTCATAAGGAAGAATTTTATAGATTCTTGCCTATCCCAAAACAAACACCAGAAACCACACAAGAATTTGTAAAACAAGCTCTAGAAAACCAACAGAAATCACCAAGAGTACATTACCAATTTATAATTATCTTTAAGCCGGAAGAAAAAGTAGTTGGAACCTGCAATATTTTCATTGCTGATTCTGATAATAAGCTAGGAAGGCGTGGAATGGCAGTAAATCCTGTATACTGGAATAAAGGAATTGCTACCGAAGCTGGAAAAGCAATATTGAGGTTTGGTTTTCAAGAATTAGGCATGCACCGTATATTTGCTATGTGCGATGTTGATAATAAGGCTTCTGCAAAGGTAATGGAAAAATGCGGAATGAAATATGAAGGAACTTTAAGAGAAGATTCTTTAGTGCGTGGAGAATGGAGAGATTCTTTGCTCTATGCTATTTTAGAAGATGAGATTTCTTAGGATTGCCTATCCTCCAACAATTCATTTAATTCTTCAATATCCATAAGCCAATTGTCTAAACAACCACCTTCAACATAGCTTCTGTCACGGAGTTCGATTTCAGCGCATTCTGGCATAGGTACAGGTGGCGGCGCTGTATCAATAGCTGTAAAGCCACCGGAGCAACTACTTACGCATAATACGACCAATAACAGACTTACGCTTTTTAGATTTAATTTTTGCATCCTGTTTGTTCCTGTGTTCTATAGCGTCCAGTTCTGCTTCTGCATGCTTTCTACGTTGTTTTTCTTTTCCAGCCTTGTTGCCAAACCAAAAAGGCAATAGCTTCTCAGCAAGCCTCGCAAGCGGCTTTAATAATGCAAGTATCCATTCCATGAGATTAACCAGGCCAGACTATTTCATTAAGTACAGCGCAACCCGCTAGTGGGAGAAGTACGAGGAGAGACCAAAGGAGCCGCAAAGCTGCGCTGTATTTCGTAATGGTCATTTCGCTATTTTCTTATCAGCCTTGAAACGACCAATAATAGCCTTGATACTGGCAAAAACGCCATATGCACCGCTGATAACTATAACCAGTTTATCCCAGGCTTCGGTAAGTAATGAAGCATCAAAGTCAACACCCCATAACGTAGCTGCTATAGTTGCTAGAAATGCACTAGCAGCACCAATGCCATTGCGAATAGTGCTGGATTCAAACCATCTTTTTGAACCTTCCATAATATAATCTCCTATTGTTGGTTAAAATTACTTAGTTCCGGTGATTTGCATTAACGTCCAGATAATGCTTACAATTACACCGATACCCATAGTTCCGAGCCAAACACCTAAAGCGATATTGGCTGCCCTTCTGAGTTCCGTAATACTCTTGAAAATCGTGTGTATATTGCCGTTCATAGTTGAGAGTTTTTCATCTATGTTTTTGTAGCGTTCCTCACAGATTTCTTCGTGAGATTCGATTTTTGCTAGTGCTTCCTGTTCTGTCATAACACCCCCAAAGCTAAGGTGAGCATTAGCCCGATAACCATACCGGTAATGAACTCTGCTATCGCCACACGATGATTAACGAATAGAACCCACCGCTGTGCTGCATAAATCAAACCTTGCAAAAGCAATAGAAGACCTATAGGAGCGATAAGCCAGTTATTCAGATACCAACTCAGGCATAAAAAAAGGGGAACAATATGTGTTCCCCTTAAACTCATTGCGATAGTACCCCATCGCATTCGCTCTTTTTCATTTTCAGGAAATTTATATATTTTTGTGGTTAGCCAGTCTATCCAGGCAACTTCTTTTTCATGTATTACGTTTGTACCGGTAAAGGACATGAAATATTTTCCCCAACCCATCACAGCCCAAAGCCATATACCAAGAAAAACAATTGTGCCGATAGCACCAGCTCGTAGCATTTCGTGTGACAAATAAAAATAATAACCTCCCCAGGCAATACCAGCATAAAGAGAAGTCATAAATTTACTGGTAAAGAAATTTATTCCCCGACCACGTAACATATTATTAATTGCTGAAAACAAAACCAGGATTCCTAAAATTATATAATTCATATCAATACCTACCATGAAACTTTAACCCAACCATCGCCACCAGCATATCCGCCAGTACCGCCATTTCCTCTTTTTGCAACTGCGTGAGGCGCATCTCCTATGTCAACGGCATCCGGTGGTTGTGCAAGCCCACCTTGCGCTTGACCACCCCAGGCAAAATTCGGGAAGCTGGACACATGCGAGCTTGTACCACCGGTTCCACCATCTATAGCCCCCATATTACCCGCTGTTGTGACACTACCACCTTTACCACCTAAAAGCGGTGGACTGCTTGAATTACTGTTAGCCAATCCACCTTCACCACCAGCACATATTATGCTAGTACCAAATTGTGAGCTTCCACCCGCCGCACCATTGGTAGGTATCGCACTACTAGTACCGGCATTCCCACCAGAACCCACACTGATTGTAATATTCTGACCTGGCGTAACAGCAATAGTACCGTGACTGTAACTTCCTGCTCCGCCACCAGTACCACCGGTATTTGCTCCACCTTGTCCATCTTTACGTCCGCCACCACCGCCACCAGCGGCTTGTACCTGTGCATAAACGAGGGTAATCCCATCCGGTACAATAAACGTACCATTACCTGTAAATAATTCTATATGACTGCTGACAAGCCCTAAATCTTCCGGCGATACTTTTTTAATTGTACCTGCGCTTGTGTCATATAAAGGTAGAAAATCATTTGCCGTATCCGTACCTGTACCAATATCGGACAAGCCGTTAATATCCATTGCCAGGGCAACACCGGTACGCTGCAATCCTACTCCGTATTTCCAGATTGATATAATGTACCAGGTGACACCATCACTATGTAACAGTACGGCTTCATCTTCATTATTCAAAGTGATTGAGGAAAAACCGTCTATGGTTTCCGCACCATTACCATCAATAGTAACTGCATTTGCTGAATTATCAGTTTTCTTAATGAATATCGGGAAACCTTCACCGGCGGATGCAGCGGGTGGTAATGTCAATGTGAATGCACCACCGGCGGCATTGGCAAGGATAGTTTTATTATAATCTCCTATAGTGATTGTGTAAGCGGCTGACTTGGATAAAACCATATCGTCAGATAAGGAAGCGCGAATTATCCAACCGCTATCAGCCGCGTTTCTTTGCCTTAAAACTCCATTGGTAGTATCAGCCCACCACATATAAGGATATGTTGTCGCTGGTGCAGAAGCACCACTTTGTAGGCTTCCCAGAGCTTGCAAAGCACCGTTTAAATCAGACCTTGTTTGAGGGAAGGTCTGATTAGCAATTACTAAATCATTCTGTGACATTATTTATTCCGTGAAATTTGAAATAACGCGCTTATCTATCGCAAAGAGGGCTTCAAGAGCTTTGTCCGGCTGTTTAATATCCTTTCGTAAACTCTTGTATTCACTGAGAAATCCTTTAGCCTCTGTTGGCATAGTTCCAGTTTCAATAAATGCTTCAATCGCATACATATTGAGTCGGTCACGGGCTTCGACCATGTGTTGTTTGAAAATCTGCCAGGTGATTTTTTCCGGTGCGATTTCTATAGCCGGTAATGATTCTTCCCATTTCCTGACATCGTGAATATTTTTGCTTGATTGAGTTTCAGCCAGCATCTTTGCCTTTTCCTGAAACTCTAAAGGTACAGCACCACCACTTTGCTTAATTGCCTGTATACGTGCCTGTATCTTATCAAGAGTAGCTCCCTTGATTGCTAAAACATCCGGCATAACAATTTCCTCACGAATTTTGGACAATAAAAAAGGGAGCCGAAGCTCCCTGTTACATAGTTTTTATACTATGGTTACTGTTCTTGAATAAAACCTTTTGGTAAAAGAGTGTGTTTCGCAAAAATATCTGGCAGATCTTTTATAAGCTTTTGATCCTTTTCTAAAGATTTTACTTTATCTGCATCTCCTTCTCTTTGAACTTTTCTTATCTGCTTATCTAACTCTTTTACTCCTTCCTTTATAAGCACATCAGCCATGTCAAATTGCGCTGATGCTCGTGCAATAATTCCAAGGTAACCTTTTTTTCCTAGAGATTCCGCTCGAGTTGAAAGATCTCCATCGATGCTATATCCATCTACTTTCCCTAGGTCTTTTAAGGTTAAACGTAGCAATTCACCCGTATCTTTTCCAACAGCATCAAGTGCTTTAGCAAGTACCTTTAAAGCGGGCTCAGCCTCTCTATACATTGCTGCTGCTTTCTCAGTTGGCATATTGTAATCTAGTTTAAATTTAGGTTTAGTAACCTCTTCTTTCCACTTCATTTTTCTTCCCTATTGGTTGCAGAAAAAACTCACTATTAAGCCTTTCATGCCAAACACTATACCAGAGAAATGTTAAAGTTTTGTGACAGCCCAAGAAAAAAATACATATTTTTGCAAATTATTTTTCAGAAAGCGCATAATCGACTGTAATATAAAGTTATTTCTGCCGTAATTATTTTGTGCTTTTTTTCGTATTTTTTACAATATTTTTGCATAAATATACCAATCGTACAGTTTTTGTGTATAATTCTAGCCACTAATCACTAGTCACAAACCACTTTAATACCCTGTAGCTTTCCAATGAACGGTTTTTGCAACCCTGGTTCCGGCGGCGTTCAACACATCAATGTCAAATCCTGTATCGTCAATATTTGCAGCCGGAATACTCACACGCTCACCGTCTGCCTGGTCAAGAATTGTTGCTGCAATAAATGGTGTTGTTGTCTTGAAAGTTTTATTAAATGGGACATTCGTTGTAAGTCCTGCGGAAGTGGTAACAGTTCCGCTATCGGTAATATCCGGCATATCCACCACAACACCAAGTTCTGATATATCAATATTCAGTGCTTCGTTTTCAGATTCGACTTCTAATTTGTATTCAATTCCCCAGGCTTCAACATCAATCACAGTGAATTGCTGCCACTGGCTCCATGTCGGCGAGCCTGTAGGGTCATCCTTGGTGGTACGCATTAGGAATCTAACCGTAATTCCTGTTAGTTCTTCACCATCGAAGACACCTTCCGCATCGTCAAATAATCCCGCCCTGTCATCGAAAGTGTCACTTGCGTCAAATACCACCGCTGATATTTGCGATTTAACATTAGAGATAACAACTTTTCCAAAATCAGAACTTCCAGCAAATTCGCAAGTTCCGCTGGTTTCAAATACAGAACCGTTTGCGGCAAGGCTTAACACCCCCCCGCCGCTGACAGACATATTTGTTTTCGTACCGCTAAATGCGGTATGTTCATTGATAGTCTGCACGACATTCATTTTTGTAATGTCGGCTTCTGAACTTTGAATAGTAACAGCACCAGAACTTTCATTGCCGGTACTATCCACCGCTTTGACCATATATGTACCTTGTTTTAAAGGTACAGGTGCGGCTATCGCATTACCGGAAAATTCCCACCTTTCAACTGCGGCTGACCAACTAGGGCTTACAGTTTCTTCTGTGAATCTTATTCTTATTTTTCCTGATACTCTAACATCCAGGTCTGGCGATTGATTCCAGGCTAAATGTGCCGTATCCCGAATAATACTTAAACTAAGTCCGGTTATATCCGCCGGTAATGCTGTCAGTCCGAATATTTCGGCGGTGGTACTGGAATAATCAGAAGATATACCGGTATTTATATCAACCGCTTTTACCCTGAAATCATAACTACCTGGTGCAATATCATTAATTTCAAAAGTAGTATCCGCCGTAAGTGGCAGAATTATATAATCAGCATTTGCAGAAAGTTTAAATTCAAGCTGGTATTCAACGGGGAATATGCTTGTACTTGCAGACCAGCTTACTATTGCCCTGGTTTTAACACCGCTACCATCAATCGTACTATATAATTCCTCTGTAATATTCGGTGAACCAGGTACAGGCTGATTGAATGGGTCTGGTAAATTTGTATCCGGTTCGGGGTCAGTTAAAGTTTCTTCGCCACTGTTCCATGAATAACTTGCAGCGGCTTCTTCCTGGGTAACAACCTCAATACCCTCACCAGCAAAAGACCAGGATAATATTCTGAAAGGTTTTGCTGACCATCCATATTTTGCATTATCAATTAAAATCGTATCCCAGGCAGTAAATTGTAATGCCCTATGATTAAGAAGCATTGTAACAACTATGCTTTGCCTGGAACGCTCTAATAATAATTTAGCGATTCTTTGTGCTGTACTTGGTGTTTTAGTATATGGCAGTTCAATATCTGCAAATATTTGTTCACCACCATCTTCAACCTCATAAGTGCTATTGGTAATAGCCGGAAAATCAGTAGCTTCGTAATCATGTGTCGGGTCGATAAAGACACCTTTTACAGCATTAAATAATTCCTTCTTAGGTGTGTCGGCCTGGACTGTTATATCACCAGCTAGCCAGGATTCATCAACGGTAACTGTGGGTGTGTCATAAGCACCGGCAAAACATTTGAATTTACCTTGTGTATATGTAACAGCACCAGCAATTGCAGTTATTAATTCATCCAGATTATCAAGTGGTGCTTCTGCGGTGCTTACCACTCCATTAATTGTATATCTGTTTTCCGTACCGCCACCGGCTAAACTGATAGATTCATCACATATATTTGCAGCGGCAATAAATGTCGTATCGTTGATTTCGTCTGCAACATCGGCATTAAAACCATAATCATTAACCAGGTAATCCCGAATACATAATGCTGCGTTGTCGCTCCATGCAGATAATGAAGTACGCGGGTCAAATACTTTCTTACCTTTAACAACCGCGCTAACATTAGGGATACCGCTACCGAATATATCTCTATGATATTCCAGCCTGATATAAATATAGGCTACACCCTGCAATCTACCGGTTGATTCCCATATGGCAACCTCTGAAACCAGGTCATTATCGGCAATTTGCGTGTCAGAGCCTAAATGCTTCTTAACCCTGACATAACCAAAACCATCCTTGAAATAAGGTGAGTTTGTAGCAAAACCACTAGGATTTAACGTAAGTTCCCTGTCATTAAGAAATACAGAACCTATTTCTTCTACTTCATGTCCAGCCAGCGGAATAACTAAATGTAAAAATCTGTTATCGCCTGTACCGGTACTACCATCACTTCTAGGGGCTGAGTTTGTGGTTTCTGCCAGGACTATAGAACCTGATACTTTAGCCGTACCATATATTATTTTATGTGGTTCAACCGCTGACCTTACGGTTGTTTTTAACCCTTGTGCAATATCAGCAAAGCCGCGCGACTTCGGCTTTTTTGTCAGAGCCATTTGCAGGGCAAATGCAGCAATAAATATCGCCGCTTTGACAGCAAAAGACGTTGCTGCGCCCGCTGCTATAGCGGCAACCAAAGGTATTACTTGCGGCATTTGTTAGATACTCCACGCTGTTTTACACTCTAAAGTCCTTCTGTGAGTTACCCCGCTTGGTGCGGGAAAATAGGAGTGTTCACCGGTGCAGATTCCAATTGCACCACCAGATTCCATTACAACATCACCACGCACAGCAAATTCCAGCCGTACAGGTTCCAGGGTTTCATCAACTAATTGTTTGAGATTTTTATATCCGGCTTCTTTCAATGCTCTTTTTGCGCCGGTTTTTGATTTATATTTTCCTCTGAAATTTTCCGCATAATCTTTGCCATGAACGGCTTTCAGATAATCGCACACAAATAAAGCACAATCATATTCACCCCACTTAAACGGGATATTATGAGCCTTTGTTATATGTTCACTGACAATTTCCGGTAAATCTTCCCTAATCATTCTGCTTTTCTTCCCCAAAATATTTCTTTTGAAGCGGCTTGTTCTGCATATTGAAAGCCGGTATCACCTGGAAATCTGGTTTGCTGGTCTTGGTGATTATATCGTCTGATAACTGGTCTATCCCATGCTGCAAGGCGACTTTCTACGCTGACAGATATTTGTATTTCTTCACCTTGCGTAATATTGGAAACATCCATGCGACCTCTGTATGAAATTTCGGGGTCTGCCACTAATTGCATAGTGTCTTTATTCAAATAACCATCATAGATAGTAGCTTTTCTACCCTGGAAATTTTCATTAAAAACAATACTAATCATTGAAGACGGAATGCCGGAAAGAGTAAGCGCAACTGTACTTCTTGCTAACTCTGCGTCTTCCTCGATAACACTTATATTACCAAGATTACCGACACCTAAATATGTATCGCCGCCAAATGAAACATTGCCTAACCTTGAATGTACAAGAACATCACCGCTATCAAATTCCAGTTTTACCAGGCGAATAGGCACAATTATCTTGTCCTGCGAAGCCGCAAGGTTCGCTGCGTCTAAATCTCTCGCCATTGATTAATCCTTAGAATACTTCGATTGCCTGGAAGGTCTTTTCTGAATAAATGCCGTTATGGTCGGCTTCCCATATGGCTTGCTGGTCATTTACCAGCGTCATTTCACAAGTTGGTTTAATAACAATGATAGGGTCGTTATCAGGTGGGCTATTTCTAAAAGCTGGTTCAAAATTAATTGTACCATCACCAACACCATCACTATTTAATTGCTGTGTGACCATTTTTAATTCACCACCGGCGGCAAAATAATCACCTGGCATTAGCAAACCATTTTCTGAATTATCCCAACCATCGGTAAGCAAGCTATTTCCGGTCTGGCTTCCACCTTTAACTAATGGAGTGCCTTTTACACTCCCTCTTGGTGTAAGCCGGTCAGGGTCATAACCGTTGAATGTATCAACACTTCCCCTGAGACTAACCAGGAATGCCAACCAAGGCGCAGCTAAGTCTTTGTTCATTCTTGGTAATCGGTAAGTAGCAACCCACCTTGCACCATCCAGCAAAGCCCTTTGTGTTACTCTATTAAGTGGACTGGTAAATGTTTGTGTGTTAGTTTCAAGTCCGAAGCTAACACCACGAAAACCGATATTTGTCGGCATATCTATTGCCATTACCGCCTCCGTCCAACCTGTTTTGAAAGACTACCACCTTTTTCAATTTCTCTTTTAACTCCGGCTTGTGCCTGGGCTGCTATGATAGGTGCGGCAATACGCAGTTTTTCATCTACCGTTTCAGACATTGAATCTACTTTGATAACCTGGGTGAAATTCACAACATTATTAAGACCACTGTTAGGTATGATTGTACCGGCTATATCGGGTACAAATATTTCTGCACCTTTTTCACCTACAATAGATGGTCTGCCTACAGGTGGCCTTCCACCTTCGGCAAAACCGGAAAGGAAATCACCACCGGAAAGGCTACCACCTGAATTTAATATGCCTGTACCACCGGAAGCCCCACCACCAGCACCACCGCCAAAACCACCAAATCCACCAGTAATCAAACCAACAGCACCATCTACAAGCTGTTTTGTAAATGCGACTTCAATTAATTTAGAAGTTATTTGTTCAAGAATATTAACAAAGAAATCACCCCAATCTTTAAGGCTAACCTTACCCTGCGCCAGATTATCAGCCATACCTTTAGCCCACTGGTCAGAAGATTCTTTCGCAAACTCTGTGACTTGCTCAAATGTGCTTTTTGCGCTATCTCCATATTCTTCTATAGCAGTAACTAATTCGCGGATTTGCTCTCTTTCCTGTTCGGTAAGTTCAATATTTTCTTTTTGTGCGATTGCTTCCGCTTTTCTAAGAGCAATAGCAATTTGTTTTTCAGTATTGGATAATCTTTGTGTACTTACTTCAAATTCTAAATTCTCAATGAATTTCTGTAATGCTTCGGATTCTGCGCGGATAGATTCAACAACTTTTTCTGAAACCTGTTCTTTGCTTTGCTCCCTGGCTTGCTGCAATGCTTTGTCGCGCTCGATCCTGGCTTTCTGTCTGGCCTGGGTTTCTTTTTCTATTTGTTCACGTACTCTCTTAATGGCAGATTCTTCGCCAGCCATTGCTTCCGTGTGTTCCAGCACTTCATCACTGGCTATACCAATCCACCGGCCTATTTCCTTAAATCCGTCAACATAACCCTGTATTGCACCTTCAACAAATATATCCAGTTCTTCCGGTGTAATATCTTCAATAAACGCATCTATCAGCCTAATTGCATCTACTACTTCAAAGAAAGCATCCGACATAGCGCGGGCTGCTTCAACAATTCTATTGTCATTGCTTAGTGATTCATTAAGGTTGAATAGTTCTTTTTTGAGTAGGTCGAATACACCATCGTCTGTAACTTCCTTTCTGAATTGAAACCATTTATCAGAAAGCATCGAAGTTAAACCCGACCATGTACCCCCAAGTTCTTTTGCCGTACCTTTGAACTTGAAATCCATATCAGTCAGGGCATTTTCAAATGCTGCCCTGGTTTCTTCCACTGAAACTTTAGCACCGGCTTTAAATCCTAGTACAGAATTAACACCACGTTCACGGAATAAATCAGCTGCTCCGATACCGGCACTCATAGCCCTGGTAAATTGTTCGGCTGTTTGTTCTATACTTAATCCGGTTGCCGCTGCTATATCAGCAATAAGCGGCATGAATTTGTTAATTTCGGCACTACCACCTTTAAGTACAGTAGCAAGCTGTGTTGCCGCTGCCATGATTTCCCGATATTCAAACGGAACCTGGGAAGCAAACCGCGTCATATCCTGAAAGACTTGGTTGCCTTCTTCTACGGAACCAAGCATTACACGCAGTCTTACTTCAAACTGTTCAGCCTCACTTGCAGCATCAATAAAGGATTTGCCTACCTTGACTAAAGCCCTTGCCGCGAATACTCCGGCAATTGTCACACCTAAAGTTTTGACAACATTACCAACCGACTTGAAACTTTTATTCATGTCGCCGGTGTTTTTCTTAACACTCTTGGTAGCGTTCCTTAAATCCTTACGCAGCCTGATTATGTCCGCACGAAGCGGTACGACTATTTCATCGGTTGTTGCCATTTTATTTATCGGGGAATTGTTTTCTTAAATTTTCAAATTCAGACCATTTAAGCCTGTTTTTCTTTTTCTTAGCCGTATTCATTCCGTGAGATTCGCAGTAGCCTTCAAATGCATCTTCTATATCCCACAAGGTAGCTTTTAAAAACTGGTCAGGACTCCAACACAAAACACCCAAACAGAATTTACGCCATTCCGTGTAAGGCAGAGTTTCTAAGACTTTTTTTTAGAATTATTTTCTTCTGTGTCTTCTCCGCTTGAACGGAAAGAACCCACCAGGAATTTTACCGCACTGGCTATACATATTGGGCGATTGTTATATATTTCTTTTGCAACTAAGATTTTGTCCGGTGGGGTATTACCAGCACCTATTATTCCCCTGGTGAAAATAGACATCATTTCATCGGAAGTAAGATTTACTGTGCTGACATAATCTTTATCACTATTAGGGGTGACTTTTGCTACCAAGGCCAGAATGCCGGTCTTTGTATCACGCTCAATAGCAGATACAGCTTCCATTGTAGGCTTCATATCATATTTTTGACCAGAAATAGAAACTGGTATGATAGGTTCTGCGGAATCTTCCATTATGACAACCTCTTGAATTTAACAGGTAGTAAAGTGACGTTAGAATTATCGTCATACGTCATAACAACCCGTCCATTAGAATCATTGAAAGTTTCTTTTGAAAACCCACCGATAAAGGCTTCCTGGTTTGCTGGAACCGTAACCTGTTTATTGGATAAAGTTATATTACCGCGACCAGATTTGACAAAATTTGCATCCTGTACGGTAAATGTAATAGTGACATCGGTTGCACCATTCTTGACATGCAACAATGTATCACCATCATTTTCAAAATTATCACCTGCAACCGCCGCATTTGCGTAAGTCTGGTTTATCAGGTCGCTATTGTCTGATAATGTGACAACTGAAATAGTAGCCATAATTCAAGCCCTCCTATAAAATAATGAATGTATTGAAATGGTTAGTGTGGAAGATAATTTTTAAGTAATGGTAAATGCGCCGGATGATTCCAGGCTGATACTGAAAGTAACTTCTCCGTCATGGTTGCCGGAAAGTTCATAAGATGTAATCAGGAAATTACCATCAATCTCTTTGCCACCATCAAAAGCCAGCCCGAAAGCATTAATACTTTTTGCCATTACATAGCCTTCAATAGTAGATTGACCACCACCGGCGGGGTCAAATACGCCCTCGGCACTGATTGAAAGTTTCTGTGTTCCCGCAGCTTCCAGCAATGTCATAAAACCGGCGGAATCCTTATTGGTTATATCCACCGCATCATTGCCAATACTCATACTGGTTGTTCTGCAACCGGCAAGTGTAGTACCAGCCGCCGCAGTTCCTACTTTCAGCAAGAAACCTCTGCCTTTTTCTACAGCCATAATTAATACTCCTATGATTTAAGTTAAAAAATTAAGATTCACGGGTTACAGCGCGTATACGCAGAACACCGTGATAGGTAAGACCGTCAGGGTCTAAAAAGGTTTCCTCAAATTCAAATCTGAGATTGACCAATTCCTGATTATTGATTGTTATGTTTTTCTTGTGCAAAATTCGGTAGATTTCCTTATGAATATCCAGTGTTTCTGCACGTCCATAATTTCTTGACCAAGTATGAATAGTTCTAGTCATTTCCATACCGTTAAAGGTAGTGCTATCCCAGTCAACGGCTGTACCTTCGCCGATAGTAATATATGGAAATTTTGAATCTTGTTCTACGTGGTCATACACACCTTTAACTATGGACATAAGATTTGCGTCATTTGTCAGGGCTTCTTTTATAGCCTGTTGCAAATCTCTAGTAGCGTAACCACTCATTTTTCAACCTTTTTTATTGCCCTTGAAGTTGCTTTCCTTACATCTCCAACAATTTTCTTGCGGTGTTTTTCTACCGCTGGAAATATTGATGGTCTGGCGGCAACAACCCGCGTACCAAATTCAAGCAAGCGAAAGATTTTTCCTTTTGCGACAAATTCAACCATGTTTTTCTTAGAATTTACAAATAGTCGGCCTGTAATATCGCCTTCATCCTGCGCCGGTGGCTGTCCTGGTGCGCTTGCCTGGTGTGGTGTATCTCGCTTTTTAGCAAGAATAGCCCGTCCTCTGATTTCAACTAAAGTATCGGGCTGTTCACCTCTCTTTAGTCTGCGCCAATCATAAACTTTACCGGATTTACCACCGAATTTAATACTATCAATTACTGTGTTTTTTATCAGGTTTCCCGAATCAACTAGAACACCTTGCACACTACGTTCTGTGTCCTGGGGCAGTTTTTCCAACTTTCTGACTACTTCATTTAATCCCTTAATTTCACTCATGTTGCCACGCCTTGTTCAACCTGTATTTCTGTGTATCTTTTTTTCTCGTCAGGGTTGGTAATTCCATGAATATTTAACGGCTGACCATCCCACAATATCCGCATAGATGTATTTAAATCTTTGCGATAACGTATTGTTATTTTATGGCTTATTGGTGATTGAATTTGTTGTGCTTGTAATTGTTCCCTGGCATTTAGCGGTTGAACCTTTGCAAATATAGTTGGTCTACTTGCTATATTCTGCCAGGTAGTAGAAAAGCCACCTATACCATCGGGAGTTTTGACGGATTGTTGAAAAGTAATCCGTTCCCGCATTCTGCCAATTTTACTAGCCATATCAGATAAAATTTCGTTCTGAATACATTAATTTTTCGGAAGTATCAGGAACCATCATTGTGCTACCTTGTCCAATCATCACCGATTCGCGGTTTTCAAAGAAATGACCAACCGTCTGCATGATTGCCAACCTGATATTTTCTGGTATGTCGCCTGGATTATCACCATATCCGGCAACATAGATAATTTCGATTGCAGCAAAACTTCGTAAATCAGTAGGCCAGGATTCATTATCATTAAGGATGATTTCGTCATTACTGGTACTTACCCTGTATTTACTGCTATCAAAAACAGTAGAAGCATTAAGCGAATCATAAGTAGTAATGTAGGTAACGCTTTGTACAGAACCATTAGGAAGTTTTATTTTTCTTCCTTTAAAACAATCTAACGTAAGTTTTAAAGTTTGCGTAATTAACGACCTGTGCAAGAAATTCTGTGCATGTTCCATTGCCGCATTGATATAAGCGTAAACAAGCGCGTTTTCTTCTGCATCGGCATCATCTACCTTTAAATGCGCTTTAACCTCCTGTAGCGTCACCGGAGAGGCCACAGGCTTTGTTATAACTTCAATTGTCATTACTTATTCTCACATCTCAAAGTTACAGATTTTTGTTCGGTAGTTCCGCCGGTGGTGGTAATGGTATTTGTCAGCTGGTAGATTTCACCGGCTGTAAAACCGGAAACATTACAGCTTGTACTCTTAGTATCGTTGCTTTCCTGGTCTATGGTCGGTGTGTTTGGTGTTACCTGCCAGGCGGAAGTTGCAATATCCGCACCACCGCTTAACGCATCCGTCCAATCCCAGGGGAAATTCAAATCCTCACCTGGATATACAACAATATAAGATGACATTGTATTAACCTGTGGTTATTAACTCGCTGTGAAAATTCCGCTGGCGTTCCAGGCAACATCAAATGAACCATTTGTGCTGCTAACCTCACCAGTAGTTTCTAAATCCATATAACCAATAAGTTCATCTGTACCAGCTAAAGAACCGCCATTACGTTTTACCAGAGCAATATATCTGGCTGTAATATTCACATTGGAACCGTAACTGACATCTGCCGCATCGAAAGTAACAGTGCCGCTTGCTTGTGTTACAGTTTTACTTGCTAGAACCTGTGGTGAATAATCACCATCGGAAATAACATTGCCTGAAATATCGGAATAAGTATCATGTGTTGCTGCCGGTGTATAAGCATTAGCCAATAATACCGCGACTATAGTATCAGCGTCTAAATCAATAACACCGTTTAAGACATTTAACTTACCATCATTATATAAAGTAAAATTGCCCGCTGCCATTTTGAAAATCTCCTATAGGTTAAGTTAATTATTTCGCAACAGAGATATTTCTATTACGATTGCATACAGTCATTCCGCGCCCTTTATCGGGTATAGAAATTGATGTATTTCTGTTGGCTACATTTAAAGCCCTGGTGTTAGGTGGGATTCCGTCAATAATAATTGTCTGTCCTTGCAATCCGGCAAAAGTCAGAATTCCAGTATTACCGGTTAGTATTACTCCGGTATTTACATTTCCTTGCTGTCCTGAAAATCCAATATTGCCAGGGAAGGCAACAATATTTGTTCCAATAGAAACAGCACCTTGATTACCGGAAATACTTATATTTCCCGTATTTCCACTTACTGCTTTATCAGATTTAAAATTACCCTGGTTGCCGGTAATAGTGATATTTCCGGTTCCAGCTTGAATATTAACATTACTAGTTGTGCTGACTGCCCCCTGCAATCCAGCAAAATTTATATTACCAACACCACCGGATATGTTTTTATCCGCTGTTATGGTTCCCTGTAGGCCAACAAAAGCTATATTACCAACACCAGCTTGTACGGTAATTGAACCATCGGTTTGTACTACGCCAGCATATCCGGTAAATGTTAGCGTACCAGTATTAGAATTGACCGAAACATCGGTGTTAATACTACCTTGTAATCCGCTGAAAGCAACACTACCAACACCAGCATTAACAATTATACTAGTGCTGACAGTAACGCTTCCTTGCAATCCAACAAAATTTATATTTCCGTCATTACCTGAGACTGAAACATCGCTGGTTACAGAGCCTTGTAGACCGATAAATTCTATATTTCCAGTGCCACTCTGGACTACAAAATCAGACTTAAAGTTACCTTGCAGACCGGCAAGACTTAATAAACCAGCACCGGCAGCTATATTGCTATCTGTCGCTATACTTCCCTGTAGTCCAGATAAGGTAACATTTCCTGTATTACCCTGGACTGAACAATCAGAACTAAAATCACCTTGTAGACCAGCAAAACTTAAACTACCAACACCGGCATTAACTGTGACACTCTGACTTGTAGTAGCGTTTACACTACCTTGTAGGCCGGTAAAGGTAACACTTCCAGTACCGCCGGAAATACTAGCATCCGTGACAATGTTACCTTGATTGCCGGTAAAAGTAATTATGCCAGAGTTAGCATTTATACCAGCATCGGTATTTATATTTGCCTGTAGTCCTGTAAAACTTAAACTGCCAACACCAGCGGATATATTTACATTCTGGCTGGTGGTAGTGGTTACAGTTCCTTGCAATCCGGTAAAGGTGAGATTACCGGAATTACCATTTATATTTACACCAACAGAAACCGAAGCCTGGTTGCCGGTAAATGTTAAATTGCCTTGGTTAGCAGTAATATTTATGTCGGTAGTAACACTACCTTGCAGACCGGAAAAGGCAATACTACCTGTATTACCCGAAATAGTTTTATCAGATTTAAAACTACCAGGTAAATTAGTAAATGTAAGATTTCCAACATTACCGGTTATGCTGGCATCTGTTGTTATACTTCCTTGCTGTCCAGATAAGCTAAGACTTCCAACACCACCTGTAATATCAATATCAGTTCCACCAGCCGTGTAGTGGATTTTCATTTGAATATGGTCGCAATAACAACCACGCGATAGGCCAGCTACATTACTTAGTCTTGTATCGAAACCGAAATTGGAAGCGTTAACATCTGCCCCCGTTAATGAACCCAACCCCCATAGGTCGGATGCACCGCCATAAGTATAATAAGTGTCGCTGGTGCTTAGTGTCTGGCTTGGTGTCTTGGCTGTACCAGACCTGCTTCCGGCCTTAACAATCTGAACATTCTCAATTGAGCTATAAACAGTACCGAAGAAGGCATCCGCTGCCATCTCCACCCTGACTTCAATACCGTCAATGGTGTCACCTGAGCCTATGCCTGTAGCATCTAAATTAGTACCGCGTAAACGTTCGTTGCTTGTTGCTGACCCTGCATTCTGCGTAGCATCTGAATTATTAGAACTCGCAGCATTCCCAGGGTTAGACCATGAGTTACTTGCACCATCAACACTTGAAAAAGTGTTTAAATCTAACCAGCCGGTATCAGCCATTACACACCTCCAACAAAGACCGGCTTTCTGCCTTTAAATTATTACTTTTTGGATTTCTTCTTTTTGGATTTATTGGAAGGTGCAGAAGGTTTAGCTTTATTTTCTGGTGCTGCTTCTTTTTTCTTACCTTCAACAAGTTTTACTTTACCCTGGGAAATAAAATCATCACACAGAGATTGTTCTATTTTATAGGTTTCACCTTTTTCAAAAACCTTAACATTCACACCATCTTCCGAGCCTTCAACAGTTTCTAATATTTCTACTACCTGTTTCATTTTGGAACCTCCTAAGTTTGATAAAAAGAAAGGGCGGATTTTTCCGCCCCTTCACCTGCTTGCTGTTATAAAGTTTAAGCTACCGGAGCATTCACAGCGTGGCCTTGAACGGCAACAGCACTTAATGAAGCGTTGGCGGTGTTATTTGCCGGTGTGATAGTCAAACGTACATATCGTTTACTACCGATATAGCCAATTTTTCTAACTTCATCATCATTGCTAAAGTCAAAACCGGCTTCGGCTTCCGTACCTAAAAGGTCAGTGTCAGCAACCGCAGCCGCATCACTCAAACCGGAATCGTCACCTTCTTCTACCAATACTGTATAAGTAGCGTCTAAGTCTGCAAGCGAGCCAGCGGCAATTAAAAACTCTAAGGAATCATAGCCTTGTGTGTCTATAATCTGCCCGACTTGTGCGGTATTGTTTGAAACGGTTACAGGACTAATAGCCCTGGAAACCTTGAAGTTATTATGTGAATCTTTCATTTTGGAACCTCATTAAAGTTATATTTAAGGGAAAAGAAAAAGGCGGGAAAACCCGCCTTCATCCTGATTAAGTAGATAAAACTTAGTTAGAAAGTTTTAGAAGTTTGATTGCTTCAAAGTTGGTAACATCACCACCAACCCTTTTTGTTGAGTAAAACTTAACAAAAGGCTTCTCGGTGTATGGGTCACGCAATACTCTGATACCAACACGGTCAACTATCTTGTATGCCCTGCTAAAATCAGCAACAGCAACAGACAATGTGCCGGTTGCAGGTGCGGGCATATCGGAACCCTGTACAACCGGTCTACCGTTTAGAGTATCCGGCGCACCGGCTGTTAAGCCAGGTTGCCATATATACTGGTCATTAGTATCTTTAAGCAATCTCGCTTGCTGTACACCAGCCCGATTCATCAAGAATGTGGAATTACCGCGTATTCTTCTTTTAGAGCATAGAATAGCTTGATAATGCTATCATCGGTTATATTACCGGCACTTCCAGAATTAAGCTGTTCTATCTGCCCCCAGGCTGTACCAGCATCATAGGTTAAAATACCTCTTGGTTTGGCAGAACCATCACCAGAAATGAACGCAGTATTTTCTTTTCGTGAAAATATATCTGCAACCTTGCCAGCCAGCCACGCTTCAATGTCAACACTTGAATCATCAAGTAATTTCTGTGTAGCTTTTGGCTGTGCAAAGAGCTCATGCACTGGAATAGTCTTTTTACCAATTTTCGGTGTATCGGTATCACCTCTAGGGGAGGTTTCACCTGTCCAACCACCAGCGGCTTCGTCTGTATCTTCCAATATTTCCATACTATCAGTAGAAATAGTTTCAATGGAAGCAAGGCCGCGCATTGGTGTAGACTCAAACACTTTCTTAATAATGTCGGAAGACATTTGCGGAGTTACATAATAACCACCGTCAGGGTCAGAGCCTACCGACATAGCCTTAGTTTGAAGGCTGGAAATCACGCCTTCTTCACCTTTACGGACGTAATTTACAAATGCAGCTTTATATTCCTGCGCATTTGCGTCAAATTCTCCGTTTTCAGAGCCTAAACCATCACGGTTAGTTTTCTTTTCCAGTTCGTCAACTCTGCCTTTGTAAGTCACAAGGTCATCTATTTGTTCCTTCTGATTATCAAGAGCGTCATTGATTTTCTGTAAAGATTCCTGAGTCAAAGGGTCACTTGCACCTTTTTTCTCAATTTCTTTAAGTCTGTTATCATTAACAGATTTAAAGTCTTCCCAGGCCGAAGCCAGGTTGTCTACTTTTTCATTGATTAGTTCTAAGTTCATTGGATTTCTCCTTCAAAATGTTGATTGCGTTGTTAATTGAAGATGAAACCCGCTTAATCTCGTCAGCCTCCCGCTGTTCAGAATCATCGGGTTTAAAACCGCCACCAGCGATAGATTTCGCGTGTGACCTGCTAAAACCTGCATCCCGCAGGAAATTCTCAAACTCCCGTATGGTACGGGGTATTTCGTTTTTTACGGATGTAACACCGGCTTCTTCGTTAGCGGGAAATGTGACCAGGGAGATTTCCCATAAATCAACTTCTTTCAGATTTCTAACGCCGGTCTTGCTGTTAATATCAAATTCAATCGCGCTATAACCAATACTCAAACCATCAATTGCACCGGATTTTAAAAGTGTATGCGCTTCTTTTCCTCTTTGCAGGTCTAGTAAAAGCTGGCCTTCAATAAATAATCCTTTTTCGTCTTCCTTGATTTCTTTTAGAATACCTATTGGCTCGCTAGGGTTATGCTGCCACAAGAATTTTATATTATCCGCACCTTTTTCATTGATAGTTCGGTCAAAAGCACCTTTTTCAATAACGTCAAATTGTGAATCAACTACATCAAATATGCTGCCATAACCTTTAAACACACCATCATCGTCAAGCTGTTTTAATGACAGCTTGCTATTAAAATTCTTAGTTTGCATTGTCTGTTTCCTGTTTTGAATCTGCTATCATGTTAAGCGGGGTCAAATATTCGTCACCACCATCACGCGGATTAAGATTTTCAAGGCTTCTTACTTCGTTAGGTGATAGAATTCCGTTGGTAATTGCCTTTGCGTAAGCCTCGTAGCGAGTTTTAATGTCACCTCGAAGCAAACCATCAACCAGAAATTCCACGAATATTGTTTTGCGGTCTTTTTCGGTAAGCAAAGCCATATGTATAGCTTGCTCCCACCTTTTTAAATTTGGCATTAAGCTATCAGTGACAAATTCTAATGCCTGGTGTTCAATGTTACTGAATGTTGCTCGTTCCAAATCTCCAATTTTATGAGGTGGAACACGAAACATTGATGCAATGTCGTTGCGCTGAAATTTTCTTGTTTCCAGAAATTGTGAATCTTCACTGGTCATACCCATCTGTGACCATTTCATGCCTTCTTCAAGAATCATTGGTTTATGGGCGTTTAAAAGTCCGGTTGTTTTTTCTTCAAAAGTTTCTTTAAGCCTCTGTTGTGCTTCCTTACTCAATTTCATAGGATGTTCAAGTACACCACTAGGATTTGCACCATTAGAAAACAACCTTGAACCATGTTCTTCTGTTGCAAGTGCCAGCCCTATAGACTCTCTATGCTGTTCAATAGGGTTAAGACCAACTAATCCATTACTGGAAAGCCCCTTGATGTGGAATATTTGTTCACGCCTTAATACTTGCTGTGCGCCGTTTTCATCGGTAATCGTGTATGTAATCCTGAAATCTTTATCCTGTTTTGGTTCTACCCTGTCAGGATGTAACGGTAATAATTCAACAACCCGTCCACTTTGTAACCTGTTGATGAAAGCGTAAGCATTACCCCTGAGTAATACATGACCCATCATCATTTCACGAAATTCAAAGCTGGTCTGCCACTCATTAGGTGAATCATGTAATAGCGAATATAACCAATGCTCTGTTGCTCTGTCTTTACCTCCGTCTTTTCTTCTTCTGTAGGTAATTAATGGTAGCTGCGCTACACTTTCAGCCAGGACGCGGACACACGCATAAACAGTAGTACAGCGCATGGCTGTATCACAGGTAACAGTAACACCGCTATTGCTTATACTTCCAGTGCGTAAAAATAAATCAAGATCCCGACTATCTGATATAGTCTTCTTAAATAACTTATTCCAAAATGCCATTTTCTAATCCTGAACACTTAGTATTCCGCGCTGTTCGTATATTGATGTGTTGTCATCTTTAGATAATGTAGCCCTGCCAATTGCCATTATCAGTGCAACGATACCGTCAATCTTTTCTGTAGATTTTTCTTTGTCAGGCTTGAGATTTCCCGCCGCATCCTGCTTGACTGTCATGTTACTTGCCATCCATGACAACACCGGATTGTCACCATGCTGTAATTCTTTGCCGGTGATTAAACGTCCTAATTCTTTGGTAGGTGCTGCCATTGAAGCAAAGCCCTGACCAAAAGGAATCATTGTAAAGTCATCACCTTCAAGCTGTGTAATAATTTGTGTGGCATTCCAGCGGTCAGCCGCTATTTCCTGAATATTAAAAGTTTCACCTAGAGCGTTTATGTCAGACCTGATAACATCATAGTCGACAACATTACCCTCTGTCGCTGTGATATGACCATCTCTTACCCAGGCATCATAAGGTACACGGTCACGATTTACCCGTTCCTGGATATTTTCTTCCGGTATCCAGAAATAGGAAAGTGCCTTTAGTTCCGTTGGAAAATATAATACAAAAGCTGCAATATCCGTTGTACTTGCAAGGTCTAAGCCACCATAGCATTCTTTTCCTGCAAGCAATTCTGCATCAACATGACCTTTACACTTATTCCACGAAGTCATGTTAATCCAGCGGTTAGCCTGTTCCGTCCACTGGTTAAGGTGTAATCTTCTGAAAGCGTTTTGTGCGGCTGGTAAATGTTTCGCTTTCTCACATTTTCTAATCAGGTCGTCCAGCTTGGCGGATACACCAAGATTCGGATTTGCCTTTATCCAAGTATCGGGGTTTGTCCAGTCGTCCTTTTCATCAATGCTTGTGATAAATGCAAACCAGGTGTCATCTTCAATTATTCCTTCCAGGATTTTTGTTGAATAATCGTGATGTTCCCAACAGATAGAATTTCTATCATAACCAGCTGTAGTAATTTCAAATTGTAATGGCTGCCTTCTGGCTCCTGTAGCAGTTTCCAGGACTTCTACAACACCTCTATTTTTGTGCGCATGTACTTCATCAATAATAGCACCATGAACATTAAGGCCGTCCATTGTATCTTCATCTGCTCCCAAAGGCTCTAGCTTTGCCCTTTGTGACAGCATATGAAGGTTGGTTTTAAATACTCCTATGCGTTTTTTGAGATGTGCAGAAGCCAGAACCATGTTCTTTGCTTCTTCAAATACGATTTTTGCCTGGTCTTTCTTGGTTGCAGCCGTGTAAACTTCTGCACCTGGTTCACCGTCAGCAAAAAATAATGTTAATCCTATACCCGCTGCCAGCGTGGATTTACCGTTTTTGCGCGGAATCTCGTTATATGCAGTCCTAAATCGCCTGGTTCCATCTTCTCTTAACCAGCCAAAGATTGAACCAACAATAAATTGTTGCCAAGGTTCAAGCTCGAAAGTTTCACCAGCCCATTCGCCTTTTGAATGATTAAGAAATCCAAAAAAATCTAAAGCATAATCAGCCTCAAGCTCATCAAAATAAATGCCACGCTTCTTACCAAATCTTAAATCGCTGAGATGACGCTTGCAAGCCAGCTTGACAAGTTTACAGGCTGGAATCTTACCGCTTTTAACATCTCTGGCATATTTAGTAACAGGATGGTCATTTTTTTGGTTTCTTTTTGTCACGGCGATTTAAGAACTTTTCCATAGGGTCTTCTTCCTCTTGTTCTTTGATTATTACTTTGCTCCTGGTTGCTGGTGTCATGCCAAATTCTGATAAAAAACCTTTCATCAGTTTCATTGCTTCATTGGCGATTGCTACATCGGGATTCTGTCGGCGCATTTTTTCGCCGTTCCTACCAACTGTCGTATAACTCCTTCCATGCTCGTCTATGTCTTTTTCAGCGGCAATCCATCGGCTGAAATTAGTACAGTATGCAGCTAATCCCATAAGCCCAAATTCATCGAGAAGCCCCATATCAACAAGAGGTTGAGCTATCCGTTTCCACTCTTTCTTAGCTTCCTCATCAAGAAAATAAGGCGGAGTCATCTTTGTTAGTTTCTTACGTTTAGTCGGTTTTTTCCCGTCCCTGTCTTTTCTGAAAGTTCCCTGAACTATTTTCAATTCTGGTGGCTTATTTTTTCTTCCTGCCATAAAAACCTCCATGCCACTTTTTTATTTCTATTTTGACAACACCTACGTTTTACTGCCCCCCCGCTAGAGAGGCGAAAAAGCTACAGAGATTGAGATACCCCCATGCATAGTTTAAATAAGTGTTTGTAATACTTTTAAAAGCTGGAGCCATCCGGCAAGACATTCTTTGTCTCTTGCTCCATATGAAATAGCAAGAACCGTCTGAGCGTAAGCCCATTGTAAGATGCGTACATTATCTAAGTTAAGATTCTCAGAAACTATTTGCAGTCTATTTTCTATGATTTCTTTTGTCGCATAGAATGAAAGATTTTCTATTGGATTACGCAAGAATGCACCAATTTCATATTCCGGTTCTCCGATATAACCTTTAGGGTCAATTGCTAACCAACCATATTTATCATCTTGCAAGATGTTATAATGGTGCAAGTCGCCATGTAATAAAACTTGCTGAGCTTGAGTAGACGCAAGTTCTACAAACATATTTTTTGCATTCAGTATATCTTTGTCAGAGATTTCTTTTTTGTCAGACCGCAAGTAAACATCAAAATTCTCTTTAAATTCAACAACATTGCCTGCGACAGTAGAGCTTACAGGTTTAGAGTGCAGCTGCCTGACTACCTCACAGAATATTTTGGTTGCACTATCATCGTGTCCATCTTTAACTAACTCTACAAGTTGCGTACCAGGTGTTAATCTTTCAAGAAGTATTGCATCATCTGATGATTGCAACACTTTAACTGTACCGCATCCTTCATAATGATTTAGTATTTGTGCCATTTGTTTTTCATCTGAATCTGGCCTATATATTTTTAGAACAGCAAGAGTGTCATCCTGTTTTACAAAGTATAGTATACTAGATTCTGTTTCTAACTTGTTGCCAGCAAGTGCTAAATCCCAATCGTCAAGGTATTTATCCAAAATTTCATTCATAGGCTTTTCTAATTCTATTTTAGATGTGTATTTTATTTCATTAGCGGGTAATATTCAAAGCCTAGTAGTAATAAAAATAGGTTTCTATGGAAATAAGTAATGTCATAATTTATCTAATTGGGTTTGCTGGCACTGGCAAGTACACAATAGCGCAAGAAATAACAAAGCTTTCTAATGTGAAGTTAGTTGACAACCACCTTATCAATAACCCCGTTTTTTCTGTAATTCAAAAAGACAACATTTCTCCAATTCCAAGGGATGTATGGGATAGGGTTGAGGCAATTCGTGATGTTGTTATCAGTACTATCTCAAATATTTCTCCTTCTAATTTTAGTTTTGTTTTTACAAATGAATTATTAGAAGGAAAGGCTGAGGATATTAAAATTTACAATAAAATTGAGAACTTAGCCAAAAAACGCAAAAGTAAGTTTCTTCCTATTAGATTAGTTTGTGAAGAAGAAGAATTGTGCAAGCGTGTTACATCTGATGACCGCAAAAATCGTCATAAACTGATTGACGCAAAAACTACCCGTAAAAAAATTATAAACGAAAAGGTTCTATTTCCTTCTCATCCAAATTTGCTCACAGTTGATGTAACAAATATACCCCCGTCTGAATCGGCAAGAGACATTATAGAAAAAGCCTTAAAACTTTAGTCAACCCCAACGTCCATCTTGTTTTGCGGTCTTGCTATCGTGACATGGCTTGCATAAAGCCTGCCAGTTATCAGAATTCCAAAACAACCGCTCATTGCCTTTATGTGGGGTGATATGGTCAACAACTGTTGCTGATTTCAGGATTCCATTTTTCTTACACTCAACACAAAGAGGGTTATCATTTAGAAATAACTTCCTTAATTTTTTCCAACGGTGATTATATAGTCTTGATACCGATTTATCCCGCTGCTTGTTATATTCAGACTGTACTTGCTTCTTATGTTTCTCACAGTACCTTTGCTTCGAGTCTACAAGTTCAGGGCAACCTGGATAACAACATGGTTTCTTTGGTTTCCAGGGCATAGACTACCAACCCATTGAACCATAATAGCTATCCTGACAAAACTTACGGTGTTCCCGCATCTTGTTAATCTTATTGTTTACTTTACGTTCAATATAAATAAACCACCTGGATTGATTATCGCTTAATTCCTTGAAGTAATCCTTGTCCACCAGCTTTTCTAACATGTCTAAGAAGTTGCGCTCCTTATCGGTGACAGTCAGACTAACACCAGGCGAACTACTATCACTGCATAGCTTCTTAATCCGCTCTATGTCGATTTCTTCTTTCTTTTTAGGCATTTACAGAAAATCCTTGCGAATTAATGCAAAAACAAGTTATAATAGCTCATATTCACCTGTTGCGTGCAACAGGCCAAAAGGCCACTGAAAAGTGGCCTTTGCACTTTCTAGGTAGTTATTCTGATGAGAACTTATGTTTATGTAGACGGTTTTAATCTCTTTTACGGTATTCTTAAAAAATCTCCGTATAAATGGCTTAATCTAAAAAAACTTTGTCAAAATATTCTGAGAGAAGAATATAGTATTGAGTCTATAAATTATTATACCGCCAGGGTATCAGATACTATTAACCCAGGTTCTTCAAAAAGACAGCAAATATATATTAATGCACTGCAAACTATTCCAGAACTGAAGGTGCATTACGGCAATTTTATCTTCCACGAAAAATATCTTAGAAAAGTAGAAAGACCCAAAGACTCAAAAAAAGGGAATTTTCATAAAGCACCTGAATTATTAACAAAAGAATACGCCTTGGTTCTGCATCCAGAAGAAAAAGGCTCTGACGTTAAACTTGCAACCCACCTTTTGAATGACGCATGGAATAACCGTTATGATGCAGCAATTGTGATAACAAACGATACCGACCTTGTTGAACCTATGAAACTTGTTCTAAGAGAGCGTAAGAAACAAGTTATTGTAGTTAATCCTACAAAAAATAAGGTAGCTGGTTCTATTAGGAAAATAAAACCGACTTTCGTTACACAATTATCGTCAAAACGATTAAAAGAAGCACAATTCCCAGACAATATTCCTAGTACGGATATTACAAAGCCAAATGAGTGGTAATATTTTCCCTAGTATACTATATTATAGTTGATTCCACTAGTGGACTTGGGGCTGGCCGCATAGTCAGTCCGTATTTTAGTGGGCAAAAGTAAGTACCCTGTCTGTGGGGTTCCGTATAGGTTTCTCGTAAATAGCGTTCAGGGCTTTTTGCTCATTTATCCATAAAAAAAGCCACCGAGGGCAACCCTCTAGTGGCAATACATCCATTGTGGGAAAATGTAGCATGATTCTGAGGAAATGTGAAGAATTATTTTATCTTCTTCTCTTACGATAATTCTCATAATGAAATGCCAGGTTTGTCAAACCTCTATCAAGTAAATCTGTGGCTTTGCCGTGATAATATTGTTTTTTCTGTTCATGATAAAGCTTATCAAAATCAAACACACAAATATCAATCATTATATCTCTCTGTGGAATCGAGATAAAACGTGAACGGATTGCATCATTATACCTGATATGTGCATAAAGCTGATTATCAGTAAAATGTAAGTTTTCTCTGTAAGAACCAGATGGAAGTCTCTTGTAATCAATGGCAGATAATCCGCTATATACCCTGCCAATTACTGCGTCCACATATAGCTGCATACCTGCCATATACTGGTCATCATCTATGCTGCCTAACACCCAGTATTTATAAAGATTAGAAGGATATTTCTGACGATATTTTCCCTTGTCCTCAATAATATCCTTGCGTTCCTTAAGCCGCCAATTATCAGGGCGGACTTTATCTGGATTAGCAGTAGCAGACTTCTTAATATTAAGTTTCTTTTTCTTTCTCCTCATTGGCATTTCTCATAATCTGGGTAACGGAGATTAATTTCTTTTTCGCTCTATCAACAAGAATCTCAATATCCTTTATGGTGCTGGTATTTCCCTTGGCGACTACTGCAAGACTGCTATGTGCCAGGCGCAAATCATTTAAGGCATCATGTAGAACTTTCAGGTTTTCCTTTTCTTCGGTCATACGATTACCCTGACATATCCCTCCACAGTGATTTCTACATTCTCTATTTGCGGGTTAATTTCCTGCCAGGATTCAAGCATCACATCCTTGTAACGGCTAGATACTTCATCACACATGAATCGTGATGGTAAGGTCATATACACCACCGAATATTCTATCCTGTCTAATCTGAGAGGCTGTAGCCAGGCATTGAAAGTTGCTTCACCAAGTTCTTGTTTGAGCCTATCTCTAACTTTCTGGAATTTCTGATTGCCAGGTATGGTTAGGTCTAAAGGTTTCAGCTCCGGTGAGGCTCTGGCAGGCTCTAACTTAGGTTTGGTTATTTTGGCCTGTTTGCGTTGTTCTTCCTCATATGCTTCGATATACTCAATTTCCTCTGCATCCAGAGTATCACCACTTCTTCGCCGTCCTGTCAGTGAAATGTAGTAAGCTTTATCAAATTTTCTTTGATTTTCTGGCGGTGGCTTACCTTCCACTTTTCTGGCAACAGATTTAAAAATCTCAGGTTCAAAATATTTCGGACTATTGGGTGGAATGCCCTTCGTTCGATGCATGGTAGTTTCTATAGCAGGTAGAATATCCTGGTACGGATCTGCACCTCGCTCTATCCAATCTTCAATTACTATCCGGTTTATGCAATTAGGTGATTGAGCAACTTCGATAACTTCACTAAAAAAATCGTCTATATCAAAATCATCATTTCCTCGCGCGCGCGGGTCATCATCATTTAATGAAGTATTATATGCAGTATTAGTGTTCACCTGGCGAACCACCTTTTTACCGCCAGGCGGACTACCTTTGTTCGCCTGCCGGACTACCTTTTTAGAAGGTGGTTCGTCTAGCGAACTATCTTTTTCATCTAAAGGTACTGAACAAGAATCAGTGCCTTTAGGTGAAGAGTCAGAGCTGTTTTCTGTTTCTTTAGAGTCAGTATCGTCAATTATTATGCCTTTTGAATCAGAAGGTACTGCCCCTAGTTCAGTGCCTTTCGGATAGAGAGGATGATACTCGTTTCTCTTCCACTTTTGTCCGCTATATCCATGCTTGGATTTTCTAAGCCAACCACGCTTTTCTGCTAAATTAATATGCTCTATTACGGCTGTCCTACCAAGAGATGTATTAGCCATAATCCTTTCCTGGCTAGGATAGCAGCCCTCACCACATTCATTCATGTAAACGGATAAAGCTAACAAAACGAGTTTTGTAGTTGATGGTAAATCAGATTCAATTACAGCATGTCGCCACGACCAGACTTTCATTGTTGCGCTCCATTAATTCTATGGCTTCAAGAGCCATGCGTAAAAGACGATAAAAGTGATAATTTTATGCCCTTAATTTTCCTCTTTTTTGCTGCCTTAACCACATCATCCCAGTATTTAGGAGGGATGCTGTTTCTGCGCCTCCATGACCTAACCGTATGAGCGTTAACTCCAATGTCACGGGCGATTTGCTCACAACTAGGCCATTGATTCATTATGTCCTGGAAATTCTTCATACAAATATGAATACGCTTCGTATTTATTCTTGTCAACACACCTTGTAGGCTCATAAAAAATAAATCGTGCATTTTGTGACGCTATGTGTTAATAGAATAAACATGGATGATTTACAGACAGCACACGGAAGGCTTAAATTTGCGAGGCAACAGAAGGGCTATAAATCGACCCGTGCTTTTGCAATAAAAAATAATATTGTGCCCTCCACATATACCGCACATGAATCGGGTGGACGTAAGTATGATTACGACACTGCAAAGAAGTATGCAAAGCTTCTGGATACTGATGCCCCCTGGCTAATGGATGGCTCTAACCACCATCCCGCACACCAATCATCAAATGGAGATGAAACGCCTATCATGCCGGTTAATATTGATTTTCTAAAGAAATGCAGAGAGAAAGCAGATAAAGTATTAGCAGATGTAGGAGAAGAATGGCCTAATGGTAAGTGGATGTCATATGTGATTGAGATATACAACCACGCCGCTAAAGAAGCGGTCGAAACCGGAGAGTCTCCTAAAGTCAGCAAAACCCTTGCTAAGCTGTTCTTTGATAAGGAAGCCAGTTAATTGCTAATTATAGTGGCAATTATTAAAATATTGCCAATAAATATCCACTTCTCATTTAGTAGCCTAAGAAAACCCACAATCTTAAGTTGATTGAATGGTTAATTCGTGTTAATGTTCTGCCTCTAATTTCTGGGGTAATATCATGATAATAAATGAAGAACAGGATAAGCGAATGGAGCAGATTGCAGAGACTGTCTTCAAGAAAATTAAGAGAGATGAAAGAGAATTACATTACCAGAACATTCGCAAGAGAAATCAGCATAAAGATGAAGGTGATAACGCTGTAATAAAAATTCGTCCACGTCCCTGTCGTCATGGTCTTGCCATTACTTACCAATCATTCTTTGAAAACGAAACCGGCAAGAAGCTTTCAAAGAAAACCGCTGAGAAATTCCTGGAATCTGCGGTTGAATATCTAGACCAGCCACAGTTCGAGAATAGCGGCACGGAAGAATCCACAAAACACTTGAGAGAAATGTATTCTTACTTCCTCTCTACTGGCAAGGAAAACTCTAAGCAACGCTAGTTATTGCTGCTAAAATTTCCTGCCGGCATCGCCAGAGCGATATATTCATGTTGCATTCATACAAATACATTACGTATTGACATGTGTGTAAAAATAGTTCACATTGCAACACCACGTACAACAATCACATCAACATCACGGGAGAGATTTTGAAGTGAAGACCATCGAAAACATCTATGATGCAGGGAGCTTATCAAGGTCATTGGTAGAGTGCTTATTACCAGCTAATGAAGATATTAAGTTCGAGCTAAATCGCCGCAGAGAAACATTGAATTGCTGCTTATGCCTTGCAGACAAAGACATAAATAACCTTGGTGAGTTAATTGAAATTATTAAGAATACAATCCTAAGCCTTCTTTCTGAAATGTCAGAGATGGAATCTGACGATTCATTTGAAATTAATAAATGTCATTATCAAGAATTAATACTGCAATCATTTTTTATGCAAGGTGTTTGCTTAGGCCTAGAAGGGAAAATATCCGACCTTGTGAACAGTTATAAGATTTCTGAAATCACAGCCAAAAAAGTTATCAACCAGGGAGGCAAATCATGCCTTACCTAGACGGAGTTGGCCATAGGAATGTTGAAACCAGTATTGAAGCTGCGAAGAAAGTAGCACCGGTAGCTTCCAGTGTTATGAATCTGGTTAAGAAGATATTTCAGGAGCGCGGTCATACCGGAGCTACAGCTGACGAAGTCATTCAGATATTTTTTAGTAAATACGGTCATATAGCCAAGGATAGGACTATTCAGGCCAGAGTATCAGATTTAAAGCGCAGCGGTGCTGTTGAAGTGCTGACTAGAACAAATACAAAAGGAGAAATTGAGAATATTCGGCGTAAGGGTGGAGAAGTGCTTGTTCTGGCCGGCTTAAGAGATGGTCTGTTTCCGCTGTAGCAATTTTTAGGAGCACATTAATTCTAACTAAAAGGAGAAAGTAAAATGTGTGAATTTGAAAAAAGTGCAAATGAACAAATTGGAAAAAAGCTTAGAGAAATCCGTGTTATTTCTGGCATGAGCCAGGGAGCATTAGGCGAGATAATAGGCGTTTCGTTTCAGCAGATTCAAAAATACGAGACGGGAAGAAACCGACTTAGTGTATCCAAACTATCGAAAATTGCAAAGGAACTAGAAGTGCCAGTCACAAAGTTTTTTGAAGAAGTGGAATATTTAGCGGAAGGTAAAGATAGACGCAAAATTCGTATGCTTATGAATGAGTGTAATCAAATGTCTGACAAGCATTTGTCAGCTTTGTTAGGAGTTGCCACATCAATAAACCAAAATGCAGCTTAGAGGAAATTATGGCGGAGAAGCAACCAATAACAAATGACAATATAAGTAATTCTGTTATGGAAATCTCCGCCTTAACTATCGCTCTTTATTATGCGCTTAAAGGTAGTTGTAGCAGTCTTGCAGAGATTCAAATGTATTTAGATAATACCAATTTACAGATTATGAACCTTGCGGTTTCGGAAGGTATGGAATGATTAGCAGTGCAGTACAGCAATGGAGTTTTCAAAAGAAGAGATTGATAGATGGTTAGTAAAAAATCTTCCAGAAGGAAGGCCAGAGAAAATGTATATTTGCTATGTCTGCGGAAGAAATACCAGCAAACAACCTTCACATACCGGAGTGGATGGTATACAGGTTTGCGGGAAGATTGAAGAACCTGGCACATGTGCATATAAGTATGAGCAAGGAAGACAAAAGCAAGCTATGGAGGCTCTAATTAATGACCGGCAAATCTACAAAACAAAGAATGGCTAATATTTACCGAGTTTTAAACTCTGAGAAGCGTTTAATAGAGATGAGGTTGCGAAATGGGAAAGTTGACCTGGAAATGCGTCTTGATGAAATAAATAGCGCATTAGAAGATTTTGAGCAGATTACAAATAAGAACCTCAAATCCACCTCAGAGGAAATTGAAGCAATAGCCTATAAATACAGAAATCATGAAGATGAAAACGTACGCAAAATGGCAATGTCTCTAATCGGTCAATCAGAAAAAAATGAAATGGAGATACCTAATAATGGCTGAACCAGCAAAATACTATACAGTAAAAGGTCTAGCTAAAAGATGGAATTGTGATTCTAGTACAATTTACAAATTTCTTGATAAAGGGTTAATAGGATGTATAAGAATAGGAAGGAGCATACGAATCACACCAGAGCAAGTTGCAGCTTACGAGGAGCTTAATGCACAATGCCAAGTAACGAATTTAACTACCATCTCGTCTACCGCAAAGACAAAAGAGCATGGTATGTCACATGGACAGAAAACCGCAGGTCTAAGCGCATATCAACGGGGACAGCAGATGAAGACGAAGCCAAAAGATACTTGCAGGAATTTAAAGCTGGTCTAAGTTCACCTCCCACTAAAGATACTATCACTTTGTACAAAGTTTTGGATGAATACCTAGAAGCTAAAAGGGACGTTTCATCAATTCAACGAATAACAGACATTGTAGTAATACTTAAAAAATATTTTGGTGATATAAGCATTGATTATATAACCAGAAAAAGTAGTAGAAATTATATATCCCACAGAAGAAAACTTAATGTAAAAGATGGAACAATAAGAAGGGAGTTAGGAGTTTTAAAAGCCGCTCTCAATTGGATAGTGAAAGAAAGCTGGATGCCTTATGCCCCTCAAGTTGAATTGCCACCAGCACCACCGCCAAAAGACAGATGGCTAACCACAGAAGAAATTAAAAAATTGTTAAATGCGTGTAGCAGTCATCATATAAAATTATTTATTATTATTGCTTTAAATGCAGGAGCAAGAAAAGGAGCTATATTAAGCCTAAAATGGAAGCAAGTAGATCTTGAAAACCGCCAAATTGATTTTAATGAGCCTGGTAGAGTGATAACCAACAAGAAACGGGCTGTTGTTCCTATTAATAACATATTATATGCCGCTCTACAGGAAGCAAGATTGCTTGCTCAATCAGATTATGTAATAGAGCATAATGGGCAAGGTGTAAAAGATGTAAGAATAGCGTTTACCAGAACAGCCAAAAAAGCAGGGTTGCCAGGAGTCACACCACATACTTTAAGGCATACATCCGCCACATTAATGGCTCAAGCAAGAATACCTATGAGAGAAATAGCCGGTGTCTTAGGACATGACGATAGCAGGACAACAGAAAAGGTTTACGCGAAGCATCATCCAGATTATTTGCGTGATGCAGTAAAGGTTTTTGAGGGTGTTTTATAAGCGCGCGCCCCAGGGCGCGCAAATGAGAATAAACGGGCGGAAAGCCGCAGAAATGTGTTCCACAATCAAGGGTAGAAAACGACTGTAGCCAACGCGTTCACTGGGGAAGAAGCGTCCTGATAAGGCTGAGGTCGGAGGTTCAAGTCCTCCTCAACGCACCATTCACCAGTTTTGTTGCATTCTGCGATTATGTCGAAGGGCTTAGCCATTGTATATTCGAGCTTTTTACCTCGCAATTCCAGGTTCTGAAAAACGTATTTTAGAATATCTCGTTTGCGAGAAATTTCAGAACCTGAGAAATAATCTGCAGCTCCATATGCTACTTTTACCAGATATTCCAGGCGGTTAGCAAATTTACCATCAACGGTGTCCATAACTCTTAAATTGTTGGTTATTTCTGTTTGACGCTCTTTTAAACGGGCAAAAATATTACTGTTATTGAGAACCTAAACTATTCGGGAGTGCTTCTGAGGGGATTGATTAAACGCCTAAGTGTAAGTATTGTTGTGTAGCTGTACGATACTGGTTGATAATGAATCATCCTGCCACCTAATCTATAAAAAAATTTACATGGCAAAGGATATCAGTATTATCAAGTCTATAATTTGCTGGCTTATTATTATAAGCTCCCGTAACACATGTGTTGTCGGCAAGTCCTTTTCCTTTCCGCGTCATAATATTTCCGCTATCTGCTAAGCCATCATCAATCTTATTATCAATAGAATGTGCATCAGGAGGAGATATTGCACTATTCCATATATTGTCTGGATCGTTAGAAGTTGAAGAATCATCTGCACCAAGCCTTATTACATGTCCTGTTTTACCATAAACTGGGCTTGATGACGCTGTTAGATCACCAGCATAATATAACATAAAACCAGCATTTTTTATTTTTGATTTTGGCTGATTCTTTCCTATTACTGGTGTACTTTCATCTTTACCAGAATATTGTCCTGAAATCATTTTAGCATCAGCTAGTTGCTGCCACGCCCTAAGAAATTCAGTGCTAGTATCTGTTGGCCATTCATAATCTATTTCGCTATCTCCATTCCCGTTACAGTGGCTAGGCGTAGTATGACAGCTAGGCCAATATGATGAAGCATTTATCATATCACCGGGAAGTGCATCATAATAGTCCTCAAATTGTTGGACAGCAGCTTTATAACTGCTAACGTCATTAATAACCGACCGCAGCTTAGCAGTTCTAATTAAAGACTGCCCACCAATAATACCAGCAACAATCACCCCTACAACCACAAGTACTATACTCAACTCTATTAATGTAAAGCCTCTATTTGCTTTTGCTGGATTCTGGATTCTTTAAAGCGTGTCATAAGTGTATAGTAATGCGATAATATAAAAATACAATGTAAAATTGCCTGGACCCTCTAGCATTACCCCCCCTCCCTGAACTTGGTATATAGCTGCATGATATTGGCTGCAACTTCCTCTACCGATTTGCGGGTGACGTCAATAACCGGCCATTTATGTTTGTTATATAGCCTGCGTGACTCCTGTACTTCCTGCTTGATATTATCTATATCAATATAGGAAGTCTCCCTATTCTCATTGAGCGATACCAGACGGCTTTTACGTATCTGTAGCAAACGTTCCGGTGATATAACCAGCCCGGCGATAAATACCCCCTTGAGCTGAAACAATTCATCCGGCAGGGGAATGCCTTTCACAAAAGGAATATTGGCTATCTTGAGGCCGCGATATGACATATATATACAGGTCGGGGTCTTGGAGGTGCGGGACGCACCGATAATAACTATATCCGCCTCATCCAGCGTATCATAATTCTGCCCGTCATCATGGGCGAGTGTATAGTTTATCGCCTCCACCCGCTCGAAATATTCCTCGTCAAGCTCATGCTGAATGCCGGGTTGTGCTTTCATCTCAACACCGGTATATGCGGTAAGCTCCCTTATAGTACGTGCCAGAACCGATACACAGGGTACCTTTAATTCCTTGCATTTCCTGAGCAGAATTTTCTGCATTTCTTCATCGATAACAGTATATAAAACTATACCGGGGTTCTGCTCTATAGCCTCAACTACCTTCTCCATCTGTCCCTTGGTGCGTACCAGTGCCCACATATGCTCCTCGGGTTCTATATCATCAAACTGTGATAATACCGAACGGGCAACACTGCTGACCGTCTCGCCGGTCGAGTCCGATACCATATGCAATATGAATTTCTCGCTCATAAGTATATAAATATAAAAATTCAGGAACTTGTGAAGCAAGAACCTAGAAAATTGTTTGCTAATCAGGAAGAGTGGCCCTTTATGCTCTCACACTCCCATCGCATGTTTCATGAATATTTTTTTCAGTTGCGGGAGCTGGTTTACTGCGCCCAGCCCTAAACGGCGGGCCAGTTTAATCGGGAATATATTATTGGAAAACAGACGATTTAGTATATCGGTAATTGCAATCATCTGCATATTGTCAAATTTGCGCATTTTCTGATATTGTTTAAGGACAGTTTCTCCACCGATATCCAGCCCCAGACCACGTCTTTCCGCCAACAACTCCGCCAGTACGGCAACATCCCGCAAGCCCAGATTTAATCCCTGCCCTGCTATCGGATGTATGGCATGGGCAGCATCACCGACCAGGCACATACGGGGGGCAATATATTTGCCCGCAAACTTTAGTGCAACCGGATAACTCCAGCGGTCTCCCGCCAGCTCAACTTCGCCAAGCCAGTTCCCGAACCTTTTGCGCATATGCGCCGTAAACTCCGCATCATCCATTTCCATGTAGAGCGGTGCAAGCTTTGCCTTTTCAGTCCATACCAGCGAGGAATGACACCCGCCATGCATAGGCAGTATGGCGAACGGCCCTGCCGGCAGGAAATTCTCCACCGCCACGCCATTATGGTGTTTTTCATGTTTGGCAGTACATACAATCCCGACCTGCCCGTAATCCATATCAGTTGTTTTTATCCCTGCTTTTTCCCTTATCTTTGAATTGCGGCCATCAGCTGCGATGAGAAGTTTGGCTGTCATGTCCTGCCCATCCTCAAGCGTAACCCGTACATTGTGCGCAGCATAATCTATATCGGTGTATCTGGCAGGAGCGATATAATCGATATTCTTCCGCTTCTTTATATAATCCATCAGCGATTTTCTTATATAGCGGTTTTCAATTATATGCCCCATCGGTTCATCACCGACAAGCTTATGGTCATAATGCACAAATAGCGGTGAGTTGGAGTCGGTAATGCGAATATCAAGAATTTCACCTGCCTGTTTCGCCATATTTTTCCATATGCCGATTTTCTCGAATAACATACGGGAACCGTAGGCAATCGCACTGGTACGGCCATCGAATTTTTTATCGGAAAACCTTGCCGGATCCTGTGCTTCTATTATGGCACTGCTGATACCGGCCTGCGATAATGCAGCCGCAGTTGCCATCCCGACCATCCCCCCACCGATTATTACTATATCTTTATTCAGTTTTTTACTCATTGTATGGAGAGTGCTGAGTGTTGTGTGCTGAGTGCTGAGATTTATCGGGCATTCAACACTTAACACTAAACACTGAACACATTACTAAACAGTGCTACATATAAAAATGCTATAGCAAATGCGGCGGCGGGAGGGATGAATTTCTCACGTCCCGATGTTGCTTTTACCAGTTGTAATAAAACAACCCCGCCGATTGCTATAGCCATAAATAATGCAAAATATTTTATTTTGAACCATAATGCACATACTGCCACCAGCTTGATATAATCCCATCTTTTATATTCCTCACCTTTTATCTTCTCGTATAACTTGCTATATACCAGCCCGCCAAGCACCGCTACCACCAGCCCTTCAGCCATATAATAAAAATCATCGGGTGTATGCACCATGAATGCCCCCAGCACCATCACCACCAACAACGCATCGGGAATCATATTATAGGTAAAATCGGTTGCGGTCATGATAACCAGGCATATTGCCGGTACCAGCAGGAACATATACCAGTTGAGGTTATCAAACCCGAACTTCAGATATATTATTACCGAAAGCAGGGTAATGGTAAATTCGATGAAGAAATATACCGGGTTGATTTTTGCACCGCAGCCAAAGCATTTTCCGCCTGTTCCCAGCCAGTTGAACACCGGAATCAGGTCACGGGTACGCAACTGCACACCACATGAGGGACAGGCCGATTTCTCCCCGACCCATTTCCCTGCACAGGGGATTTTATTGGGCAGGCGGTAATATGGCATGGTGGCGTAGCTGCCGCAGCCAAGCCCTATCCCGAACGCCATCAATATGCCTATTATTTCCATTATTTGGGTTACAGGTTACAGGTTACAGGTTATAGTATTTTTATGAAAATCGCCCGTACAAAAGATGAATTATGGCAAGCTATAGAGGATTTGCGTGGAAACGGCAAGAAAATTGCCGATGATGCTACCGGAAAAATAGCCCTGGTGCCGACTATGGGTGCATTACATGACGGGCATTTGTCATTGATTGATACTGCCCGGCAGAATGCGGATATTGTTATAGCGAGTATATTTGTCAACCCGGCACAGTTCGGCGAAGGAGAAGATTTTGAGAAATACCCGAGGAATGAAGGAGATGATCTAAACAAACTGGAGGAAATGGCGGTTGAGATTGCATATATTCCCGCAGTGGAGGAAATATATCCCGATGGTTTTTGCACCGGTATTTCAGTTACAGGATATAATGATATTCTATGTGGCGCTTTCCGCCCGGGACATTTCGACGGGGTCGCAACGGTGGTGTGCAAATTACTGATGCACGCCATGCCTGATATTGCTGTATTCGGTGAGAAGGATTACCAGCAATTGCATATTATCCGCAGGATGGTTGCTGATCTGGATTTGCCGATAGAAATTGTAGGCGCGCCGGTTATGCGTGAGGATGACGGACTGGCCATGTCCTCTCGTAATGTTTATCTGAACAGGGAAGAACGGGAAATCGCACCGGAAATATACCGGATGATGTGTATGGTGAGGGATAAAAAACCTTCCGATAGCAGCAATATAGAGGATATATACCGGTGGGGCAGGGAATACTTGTTGGAAAAAGGTTTTAACGAGGTAGATTATGTCGAGATCCGCTATGCGGATACATTGGAAATGGTGGAAAATATAGACTCACTCAAAGACACACAACGCCCTGCCCATATCCTCACCGCCGCCCGACTCGGTAATACCAGACTTATTGATAACATAAAAATATATTAGCTTTTACAGATCTTATTTTTTAAACAATGGACGTTTTTATTGAAGGATATCAAAGAAATCCATATAGCATATTATAAAGTCATTTTCTAACTTATACTCCCATGTTGGGCGGTATACTGACGTCCAAAGCTGCCCTGAGCCTGTGTGACACCCTGTTTCCAAATATGAATTTATAGAATACACCTTTCCGTCTCTAGGTTTAGCATCATCCATCTTTCTATCAACAAACTCTGCTTCATAAGGAGTAAAAATCTTGTTTCTGTGAAGGGTTACCCCCTTTTGACCTCCTAGCCTGATTGTGCCGCTAGTACCCCCAATAGGATAATATGCTGCATCTAAAAAAGGTGCAGTAGGAAAAGTATTGACAGAATATTCATATGTTTCCTTTATAGCTCCAGAACGGCTCAACATATCAAAGAAACATAACCTTTCCCGGGAATTATCGACCTTCCAGTTTCCATTACTATGGGTGATGCAATTGCTATCAATTGCTGGCCAGTATTTATCTGCATCGGGCATGTCTCCCGGAAGATATCCATAATATTCCTTGTAGGTTACAATTGCAGACCTGAACGCACCGATATCTTTTATTACTGATTTTAACTTCATATGATGAATAAGATCTTTTCCTATTACCACTCCTGCCACAATAACCCCTACGATTACCAGAACTATTGAGAGTTCAACTAAAGAAAAACCTTGCAGTGATTTTTTTAATGGGTAGAGTTTCTTTAGCATTGGCAATTCCTGATAATAATTATCAGATCAGAGGTAGTAAAAGAAGAACGTTAGCATGTTCGTTCCTTCTTCATATTTATCATAAAGGTGTTTTATATTACAGAAAAAACTTTACAATAACTTTATACAATGCTTTTAAGAAAACTTCTAAAGCAGTCCTTTTAGCTTGATTATGGAAAATTAAAACCGTAAATCTCGATACGGCCCAGGAAATACTACGAGTCTCAGTGCTAACACCAGTATTCCCTCGAAAAACAAGCACAATTATACCATAAATAAATTGTATAATATTTGAAAGTATAGTGTACTTTAGAGCACACTATACTTGAAAAACAGTTATTTTGTACAACGTTAATATAGAAAGAGGCAGACTCTAACCGCTTGTACCTCCTGTAAGCTTGTCGCACAAGCCTTTTGGTACAAACACCCATTCGTTAGGGTCACTGTCAATTTTAGCCTGTCCGGCACATGAATGCGAACCATCCTTGGAACCGCAGTCATTCTTACCGGCTTTCACCACGCCAAAGCATTTCTCCTTCTCGCCTTTACCTGCAACAGCATCATTGCTGTTAACAGCATTTACGGTTATTGCACCAACGGCCAGTAAGCCTGCTGCTGCAAGAAACTTGGAAGTATTGGTCATAATTTTCTCCTTAAAATCAGGTTAATAAAGATGGTCTGTAAAACCAGTTATATCAGCCTATTCGCAAGTGTTTTTAAACTAGTTACATTATACATAATACTTATGAATTAAGGATGAACAATGGTAGTCCAGTGGGCTTTTTATGCTGTTTTTTTATCTTCGATACGGCTGGCAATGCTTTTCACATATTCCGAGATAGCATTTATCGCCTCTGCTACTGCATCGTCCACCTCCTGTTCCGAAGCTGGTACGTTATTGCTTTCAACCTTGCTCTTAAGTTCATTCAACTCATCCTGCAACATGAGCGAGGACATAACCATCAGCAATGTATCGTTCGCCCCTTCCATGGATTTGGACAGCATATCCACTTTCTCGCCTACTTCCAAGGCAAGGCTCTGCAGGTGGGACTCCTGCCCTTCACCACATACAAGCTGGAACGAACGCTTACCTATATTGATATCGACAACTGGCACGTTATTATTCCCTTTTGACAATGACCTACCTAGAACTCTGAATATTAATTATCCAAATTTACAAATGTAGTGGCGCGAGTGACGGGACTTGAACCCGCGACCTCCGGCGTGACAGGCCGGCGCTCTAACCAGCTGAGCTACACCCGCTTGAGGATGTGTCTTAAAAATCCTGCTATCATAGGCTACAAATAAACATTCATTAAGCCCGCTGATAAAAGATAACCGAAAAGACAGGCGAGCACCTATACAACAACTTTCCCCTATTCTCAAGTCTTATTAGCAGTTATAGTTGTTCTAAATAATTACAAGATTAAGGGTATTATCTCTAATAATACGCTTGAAGAAAAACATTGGTTTGTTGCAGAGAAATATGTTAGGCTTAAGGTTCAAGGCTTGTAGGCTTTACCAGAAGGTCGATGGACGAGGACAATATAAAAGATAAAGTGGTGCGAATCAGGAACTCTGCTGAAAAGAATAGAAAATCTGGTTCCGGTGATGGTAAGGAAAAATCCTCCGCACCAAAGCTGGTGGTCTCCAATTCCGGGCTGGAAGTCAATAATATTGGCAAGAGCTATGCGAAACGCCGGGTGGTGCGTGATGTCAGCCTTTCGGTAAAGCGCGGCGAGGCGGTGGGTCTGCTGGGCCCTAACGGTGCCGGTAAAACCACCTGTTTCTATATGATAACCGGGCTTGTCGGCCGTGACTACGGCCAGATTATGCTGGATGGCAATGACATAAGTGATTTGCCGATGTATCGGCGTTCCCGGCTGGGAATCGGCTATCTGCCGCAGGAAGCCTCGATTTTCCGTGGCATGACGGTTGAGGAGAATATCATGGCGGTGCTGGAAGTAGCCGAACCGGTGGCAGACCAGCGTAAAGCCATGCTGGAGGATTTACTGGCCGAGTTTTCGATAACTCATTTGCGTAATGTTCCGGCTCCGGCGCTTTCCGGTGGTGAGCGGCGGCGGGTGGAAATTGCCCGTGCACTGGCATCTTCTCCGTCCTTTATATTGCTTGATGAGCCGCTGGCTGGTATCGACCCTATTGCTGTCGGCGAGGTGCGCAACCTGGTATCCCAGTTGAAAGACCGCGGGTTGGGTGTGCTTATTACCGACCATAATGTCCGTGAAACCCTTGGTATAATCGACCGCGCCTATATCATTCATGACGGCACCGTTCTGATGGAGGGTGCACCGGAAGAGATTGTCGGCAATAAAGACGTACGCAAGGTATATCTCGGTGAGGGTTTCAGTCTATAGAATGCTGCTCAAAAGCCTTTTTGCTGGTAATTTTTGCTGAAAGTCCGTCCTCGAATCCTCATGTACATTTAAGTACACTGCGGTTCTGCGGGCGTTCTTTCAACAAAAATTCCTCAACAATAAAGCTTTTTAGCAGGATTCTATCATTTCCAATGACTTCCGCGAAAAATAAGAAAGTTGCAACCGTAACCAACCCCTCGATAGAAGCGGTGGTAAACGGGTTATACCGCCTGCCGAATGAGGAGTTGGCACTAAAAAAGCTGGAGGCAATAAAAAACAGCTTTATCACTTCAAAAACGGAGGAAGAAGCGCCGCTAACCTTGTGGATAAAGGGTTATGAAGTAACCGGTCGGGAAGCAAAGGAGGGGTGTACAGGCAATTTTGCAATAGTGGAAGTTGTGGAAATTGAGTCGGGAATATTTACATTACGGGCTGAAAAACAGGCTGTACCGCTAAATAAACATCCGCAGAAGAAACGTCGCAAGCAGAGATTTCCTAACTGGGGACATCCGGTTCTGCGTGAAGTCAGGAAAGAAAAAACCTATACGGATATTGAATCAGCGGCAGCGAGGCTGGAGAATCTGCATGAGAACTATCCGGAAGCTACAATTCCAACACAGAACAAGCTGTATGTCATGATATTCAGCCGTGCAGAGGATAAAAACAATCCCGTGCAGAAATATATTCTGGAAATCAAACCTAGCAAGGAAAAGGCCGGAGAATATTTTATCGACTGTCAGAAAAACACCAGGAAACCAAGAAAAACCGGTAATATCAGCGACGGGGATAGCAAAGGATATTTCACCTCAATGGTTAACCTGAAGCGATCTGGTAAGAAAAATACTGAAAATACAGGTGGTTAGGGTTTTTTGCAAAAAATATATAAAAATGTGAGATTTTTAACACAATTGTAATAATTCTATGTTATACTTCGCCCGTTGGTTGCATTTTTTATGCTAAAGAAAGGCTTTTTTATTTCTTTACCACAACCATTTTGTCATGAGGAGGTGAAGCCCCTCTTCGGACTGGATTCACAAAAGGAGGTGAACTGACTTAAATACATGGGAAAGTGAAAAAAATAGCTCAAAAGCTACGAGAAACAAAAGGATAGCAATTGGCGTCGGTATATTTTTACTGATAATCGGGGCAATTACATCTCTTGTTTCATTTGGAGCAGATTTTGTCGGCTCAACTGCCGCTACATTCTCGGATCCCCTAGGTCTTCAGGGTATAGCACTAACAATCCACCTTATAGCAACAGCTATGTTAATTGGTGCTATAGTATGTGGCATATGGGCAAAGATGAATGAGTCACACGCAGGAGCAATAGCAATTATTGCAATAGCCGGTATTTTAATGGCGTTATTGTGGATAATTTAGGCAACTAACAATTGCCTCGCTCCTTTTTATTTTATTTCCTGCAATATGGTTTTGCCAGGAATCGGGAATACAAGAAATCAGGAAATTTCCTGTATTCTTGCATTCTTAAATTCCTGATTCCTGGCGGAGCCATTTTGCAGGAAATAAACACTTGCCCTAAAGAGCCGCCCCGGCGGCTCTTTTTTGCCCCAAATTATATAGAAATTGAGTTCTTCAGATGCATGACCACCCGTTGCAGGTGGTTTATTTGGGCGTTTTCGGGGTCGATTGGCTTGCCGCACACCACGATGACCTTGCGTCGGAAGCTCCTTGGAATCCAGCGGAATATTGACTTACGATATTTCCGGCTCAGTATACTTCCCCATAACCCCTTGATTGCAATAGGAATAACCGGAACCTGGTTATTCTTCAGCATCCATTCTATACCAAACCGGAATCTCATCATATTGCCGGTATAAGTCATGGTCCCTTCGGGAAATATGAATACCAGCTCTCCGTTATCCAGCGCTTCCGATATCTGCTCCAGTGCCTTTTTCACCGAATTCCTCTCCGGCAGAATCGGAATTGCCTTATAGCGTGACATGAAATGATGCACAAAAGGTGTATTATAGATATGCTCGTCGATAACAAACCTGACCGGCCGTTCCAGCGCTGCATCTATTACCATACCATCCATATATGACACATGGTTGGCAATCAGAATCGCCGCCCCTTCCTCCGGTACATTATCAAACCCGCGATATTCCATGCGGTATATGGTGTAAAGCAACACTTTTGCGCCGGCACGGTAGAAATTCTGCAGGCTGGTAAATGCACGCAGAAAGCGTTGTAACAGGGGCTTGTCGTTGGGCATAGGAGCGTTCGCAGGTTTAATTCCTGCCGGCAGAATAACATTTTTTTCCGCGATTTCCATTGATATAAAAACCTTTCATGTTTATACGCCTCCTGTTATTTATTATAGCATAAAAGGCTGAATTTTGCTTGAACTTTTACACCATTTTTGCATCGCACAATGAGATTATCGCAGTATTTATTACCAGTTTTGAAGGAAAATCCGTCTGAGGCGCAGATTGTGTCGCACCGGTTGATGCTGCGTGCGGGGATGATACGCCAGCTTGCCAGCGGGATATATAACTGGCTTCCGCTTGGGTTCAGGGTGTTGAAGAATATAGAGGATATCGTGCGTGAAGAGATGGACAGGGCGGGTGCACTGGAATTACTGATGCCGACAATGCAGCCGGCGGAATTATGGGCCGAGTCGGGGCGCGGTGATTATGGCAGGGAGACGCTTATTGTAAAGGACCGCCATGAGCGTGATTTAATTTACGGACCTACAAATGAAGAGGTTATCACCGATATTTTCCGCAAGAATATCCGCAGCTACAAGGAATTACCGCGCAATTTATATCATATTCAGTGGAAGTTTCGTGATGAAATCCGCCCACGATTCGGGATTATGCGTAGCTGTGAGTTTCGTATGAAAGATGCTTACAGCTTTGACATTGACGAAAAGAATGCCAGGCAATCATATGATAGTATGTATCGCACCTATTTCCGGATTTTTAGAAGAATGGGACTGAAAACAATCCCGTTCACGGCTAATACCGGAGAAATAGGTGGTAGTATGAGTCATGAATTTCATGTCGTAGCTGATACGGGAGAGAGCGAAATCTTTTACGATGAAGCATTTGAAAAGCTTGTCGATAAAGAAGAGATTGATGTTGAGGCATTGCAGAAATTATATGCTGCGGCAGATGAAAAACATGATCCCGAAAAAGCACCTGATAATGTAAAATCTGCACGTGGTATAGAGGTGGGGCATGTATTCTATCTCGGCGATAAATATTCCAGGGCTATGGGGGCGGAGGTGGTTAATAGTGAGGGAAAGCAGGTAGCGGTTAAAATGGGCTGTTACGGAGTTGGGATATCACGTCTTGTCGGGGCGATTATTGAAGCCAGCCATGATGAAAACGGGATTATCTGGCCGGAATCGGTGGCTCCTTTTAAGGTGGGGTTGGTTAATATAAAGGTGGGAGATGCGGAGTGCGACAGGGTTTGTGAGGATGTTTACAGAAAATTGCAGGAGGTCGGAGTTGAGGTTTTATATGATGACCGCAAGGAATCGGCCGGTTCCAAATTCGCCACGATGGAGTTAATCGGCCTGCCATGGCAGATTGCAGTCGGCCCGCGCGGCATAAAATCCGGTGTAGTTGAGCTGAAAAACCGTCGTTCCGGTGAAAAACAGGAAGTAAGCGTTGAAAGCGTCCTGGATGCAATTACAGGTTGACAAGAATGACAGCCACTATTGAAAAACCACCGGTTGAGGGAGGGAATTCCGTAAAAGGTAAGCGGTGGGCGGTTAGGGAATATGATGAGCGAGCCGCACTAGCTCTTGCACAGAAGTTTGAATTGCCGGAGATAGTGGCGCGGATACTGGCCATGCGCGGGATTGCACCAAGTATAGCCGGTGATTTTCTGGAACCCAAGCTACGTAATTATCTCCCCGACCCGAATCACCTGCTTGATATGGAGAAGGCTGCGAAGCGTCTGTCCGTATCCGTAACGAATGGCGAGAAGGTTGTAATATTTGGCGATTATGATGTAGATGGGGCTACTTCCTCTGCGTTATTAAAACGTTTCTTTGCAATGGTTGGTCTGGAGGTGGGGATATATATCCCCGACCGCATCAGGGAAGGATATGGACCTAATATCAACGCCTTACGCAAGATAAAGGAAAATGGTGCAAAGCTGGTTATTACTGTCGATTGCGGTTCGCTGGCATTTGAGCCTGTCAAACAGGCAAACGATACCGGACTCGAAACAATCATTGTTGACCACCATATATCCGAAGCACAACTACCCGAAGCCTGTGCTGTTATAAATCCTAACCGCCTGGATGAAACCTCCCCTCATAAAAATCTTGCGGCGGTTGGTGTTGCATTCCTGCTGGCAGTAGCAGTTAACCGCGAGTTACGCCAGTCGGGATGGTATAAAAATCGCCCCGAACCGAACCTGCTGCAACTGCTCGACCTGGTTGCACTTGGTACGGTTTGTGATGTGATGAAGCTGACCGGACTCAACCGCGCCTATGTTACGCAGGGGTTGAAAGTCATTGCAAAACGCAGCAATACCGGCCTGCGTGCGCTGGCCGATGTTGCTAGGCTTGAGGGTACTCCAGCCAGTTATCATCTGGGATTTGTCCTTGGCCCCAGAATCAATGCCGGTGGGCGGGTCGGTGAGTCGCATCTCGGTGCGCAACTGCTTTCAACCGATAATTCTGATGAAGCCTGTGAAATTGCACTGAAACTGCATAAATATAACGAGGAACGCCGTGCACTGGAAGCCATCACTATGGAACAGGCGTTTGAACAGGCGGAAGAACAAAAAGATGCCCCGATAATATTCGTTACGGGTACGGAATGGCATCAGGGCGTGATAGGAATTGTTGCAAGCCGTCTGAAGGAAAAATATAACCGTCCGGCAGCTGTAATATCACTGGAAAATGGTATAGGCAAAGGCTCTGCCCGCTCTGTGGGTAATGTTGACCTTGGTGCGGCAATTACCTCTGCCCGTATGCATGGGCTGCTTATTGACGGCGGGGGACATGCGGCAGCGGCCGGATTTTCGGTTGCGGAGAAGAACCTGCAAGCTCTACATGATTTTTTGCAAAATCACCTGAAATCCGCAATAGCAGAATATCACAAAACAAATACCGAATATGCGGAGGGGATATTGGCTACTTCTTCCATAACCATTGATCTGGCAAAAACCCTAGAGAAAATCGCACCATTCGGTAGCGGAAATCCTGAACCACGCTTTATCATAAAAGATGTAGTGTTTATCAAGCCGGAAATTGTTGGCGAGAAACATATAAAAACCATGCTTGGTACCAAGTCAACCATTCCGCATTCTTCAAAATGGCTGAAAGCCATAGCCTTCAACGCAACTGGCACTCCCCTTGCCGATAAAATCACGCATGCCGGTAATCATAACCACAACATAATTGCCAAAATAAAACGCAACATATGGCAAGGTTATGAGCGGGTTGAAGTGATAATTGAGGATATTTTGACACACAGCTAGAAAATTCACACAACTACAAAATTTTTTCAAAAAAAACCTCTTGCATAAGTTGTAATTAACGTGCAATGAGTGCTGGCATATGTTGTGTAGTGCTTTATCTGCAATTCCATATCTTGTGTAAAACTTAGCCTCAGGGGTATATTATGAGCATGTATTCAAATCTGAAAATACGTAGTAAAATCCTTATCCTGGTAGCAATTCCTGTGATTGGAATGGCGGTTTTTGCCGGAATACAGGTGGCAAACAAAATGAGTGTTGCCTCGGAAGACGAAATGTTGCACGAGCTTGCTGATTTAGCTGTAAAGGCCAGTGCGCTGGTGCATGAGCAGCAAAAGGAACGTGGTGAAACCGCAGGTTTTATAAAAAGTAAAGGTGTCAGTTTTGCACAGGAATTGCCGGCGCAACGTCTTAATACCAATCAGAAAAAACAGGAATTGATGGAATACCTTACGAATTTTGAAAGTGAGAAATTCGGTAGTGAATTTGCAGGTAAACTTTCCAGTACGTTAAGCAATCTTGAACGCATGCCGTCAATTCGTTCTTCGGTAGACTCACTGACAATTTCTGCTGGTGATGCAATCGGCTATTACACCAGCCTTAACGGTCAGTTCCTTGACCTAATTTCTTCAATGTTGAAAATAAGCCATAATTCGGAATTGGTTATTGAAATATCAGCCTATGTTAACTTCCTGCAAGGCAAGGAACGGGCGGGTATTGAGCGAGCGGTCGGTGCGGCAGGTTTTGCAGGTGGTTTTTCTCCGTCTGCACTGAAAAAATTCAGCTCCCTGATTAACGTACAGAATACATATACGGGAGTGTTTAAGGTTTATGCTTCTCCCGAGCAGGTTCAATTCTATGAGAACGCCATGCAGGATAGCGCTGTCAAGGAAGTGGAAAAGATGCGAGAGATAGCCTTTGCCAGTGGTGCAAGCGGGGATTTGCAGGGGGCGGATGCTGCTTACTGGTTCAAGACCATTACTGCAAAAATCAATTTGCTGAAATCGGTTGAGGACAAGCTATCAGAAGATATTATCTTACTTATGGAAAAGGAAATCTCTGAGGCCCGGAGTGCCGAGTTTCTTTACGGGGGTATAACGCTGGCTTCGCTGGCAATCATTGCTGTTCTGGCATGGATTATGGTCAGGGGGATTACTACTAATATCAATGGCCTTACCAACGCCATGTCTGTTCTTGCCAAGGGAGATACCTCGGTACGTATCAAGGGGCGCGAGCAGAAGGACGAAATTGGCGAGATGGCACGTGCGGTTGAGGTGTTCAAGGAGAGTATGATAAACAATGAGAAGATGCGTGCCGAGCAGGAGCAGGAGCAGAAAGCTCGCGAGGAGCGTACACAGAAAATCGATCAGCTTACGCAAAGTTTCGATACCAATGTAACCGAGTTTATCGGCCAGCTTTCTACAGCTACCAATGAGATGCAATCTACAGCGGGGTCGTTGTCCCAGCTTGCGGAGAAAGGAGCAAGCCAGTCTTCCAGCCTGGCTTCTGCGACCGACAGTGCTTCCAATAACGTTAATACGGTTGCATCTGCGGCGGAAGAACTGACAGCCTCCATCGGTGAGATAAACCAGCAAGTCAGCCGTTCTACCGAAATTGCCCGTCAGGCAGTGGAAAAAGCCGAAGGGGCTAATACCGTTATCGGCGGGTTGCTTGATAGTGCTGATAAAATCGGCGAAGTCAGTGCTCTTATCAATGACATAGCAGAGCAGATTAACCTGCTTGCGCTCAACGCCACTATTGAGGCGGCACGTGCAGGTGAGGCCGGTAAGGGCTTTGCAGTTGTGGCTTCCGAGGTCAAGAACCTTGCCACCCAGACTGCCAATGCTACTGCTGAAATCGGCTCGCATATCAGCAAGACCCAGGAAGAAACCCGCAATACGGCCGAGGTTATCAAGGATATCGGCAGCACCATCAATGAAATGAATGAGATTTCCACAGCGATTTCCGCCGCAATGGAAGAGCAGGGAGCGGCTACACAGGAAATCGCCCGCTCTATCCAGAATGCAGCACAGAGTACCAGTGAGGTCTCCTCTACTGTTAGTGGTGTATCGGAATCTGCTAACCAGACTGGTTCGGCCGCAACTGAAATGACTTCGGCAACGGAAAATCTGGCCAAGCAGTCAGATGCGTTGCGTTCTGAGGTGGAAGGATTTCTGTCAAATATTAAGGCTGCATAAAGCGAATAATATGAGTTGTAAGGTAATAACAGTTGCACAGCAGAAAGGCGGGGTTGGCAAAACTACGGTTTCAGCCAATCTGGCAGTGGCTTTTAGCCAGAAGCGTCTGAAAGTTGCTGCTATTGACGTAGACCCGCAGCAAAGCCTGGCGAAATGGCATGAGGCTCGGGAGAAATGGCTTGGACGTGGGTACACAGATATTTATTTCAAAACACTTAAAGGCTGGATATTGCGTTCGTATATTGAGAGTTTTAAAGAACGCTATGATGTGATTATAATCGACAGCCCGACCTGTACTGATATTGATGCCAGAACCGCTATAGAAGAAGCTGACCTGGTAATTATCCCGCTTCAGCCCAGCCCGACTGACCTGTGGGCTACCGACCGTATAATGGAAATGGCTGAAGATTTCGGCAAGGCTTCCTACCTCCTGCTCAACCGTGTAGTTGGTAATTCAAAACTGTCCAAGGAAATAGCACAGAATCTGCCCCCAAACACACTTGAGAGCACATTGGGAAACAGAGTAGCATTCGCATCCTCGCTCAAGGAAGGCAAGACCGTAACCGAGACCGCCCCGTCCAGCATAGCCGCCAGGGAAATACGTGCATTGACAGATGAGATTTCCGGCTTTATTGGTGGTAAGGCAGAACGGCGGGTAAAGCGGGACTTCCTCCAGCCCACAGCCTCCGTCCCTGCATAGAGTTTTTCAAATGATTTTTCAGGGTAGTAATATGCCTAACCCCTCCCGCTTGCGGGAGGGGCAAGAAATCTGGGCAGCTTGTCTGCCAGATTTCTGGGGAGGGAATGATGAGGTGCTGAGTGCTAAGTATGTTCAGCAGGAGACCTAGCACTCAACACTTTGCACTTGACTATATTCCCCCACCAGAAATTCTGAAATCAAAGATTTCTAGCATTTCTTGCCTCCCCCGCAAGCGGGGGAGGTGTACGGCGGAACAAGACCACACATACACATGACCAATGAAATACAAAAATACCTGGCCGAAATTGCGGAAGGGAATCACCTGTCGCAGGCGGATTCGGGGCGGATGTTCCAGATAATAATGAATGCCGGAGCGACCCCCGCACAGATTGCCGCTGCACTTATGGGGTTGCGTATCAATGGTGAGACCGTAGAGGAAATCACCGGTGCGGCTATGGCACTGCGTCAGAAGATGGCCAAGCTGCCGGTATCCGAATCCATGCAATCACAGATTATAGATTGCTGCGGCACTGGTGGAGACAAGAAGGGTACGTATAATATTTCCACTGCTGTTGCTATAGTTGCGGCTGCATGCGGAGTGCCGGTAGCCAAGCATGGTAACAAGGCGATTTCCTCCCGCTCCGGTTCGGCGGATGTGTTGAAAGCTCTCGGAGCAAATATAGACACCAACGAAGAACAAACTCTGGAATGCCTGAAACAGGCGGGGATATGTTTCATGATGGCACCTCATTATCATCCGGCGATGAAAAATGTAGCCCCTGTACGGCTTGAACTGAAAATGCGTACCATATTCAATATCCTTGGCCCGCTAATTAACCCTGCCCAGCCAGAACGCCAGTTACTTGGGGTGTATAGCAAGGAATGGGTAGCCCCGCTTGCGAATGTGCTGGAAAAGCTTGGTTCGAAACATGCGTGGGTGGTGCATGGTGCGGATGGGATGGATGAAATCACCATTATGGATAAAACCCATGTGGCCGAGCTAAAGGATGGGAAAGTCAGCGAATTTACTATCAATCCTGAAGAATACGGAATTGAAATACCTGAAGATGAAAATGCCCTGAGTGGTAGTGGTGCAGTCAATAATGCGCAGGCGATGAAGGCTGTGTTACATGGCCCGCTGGAAAATGACAGATACAGGGCTTACCGTGATATTATATTGATAAATGCCGGTGCGGCGCTGGTGGTAGGTGGGGAGGCCAGGGACTTACATCATGGAATCACCCTGGCGGCCAATGCCATAGATAACGGCAGGGCCAAGGCTACGCTGGAGAAACTGGTGGAAATCAGTAATTTGCAAGAAGCTTGACCGGCTCATCCATTTCAATCATTCTGGCCTGCAGCTTTTCGATAGCACGGTTTTCAATCTGGCGCACACGCTCACGGGAAATTTCATATTCCTGGCTCAACTCCTCAAGAGTGACCGCCGGTTCAGCCAGCCGCCGCTTATGTAATATATCTTGCTCCCGCTCATTCAACACCTTCATGGCAGTCTGCAACATCTGCCTCTGATGGCCAAGCGCCTGTTTTTCTGCAATAGCAACTTCGTGATTCTGGCTGTCATCCTCAAGATAATCTATCCACTGCGCCGAATTCTCCCCGTCACCGATATAGCTGTTCAGTGAAGGGTCGGAAGCCCCAAGCCGCTGGTCCATTTCAATAACATCACGCTCCGGTACATCCAGTTCTTCTGCCACATCTCGCACTTCCGCAGGGGTTAAATCACGACTATCGGAAGCGGTAATACGATTCTTCACCCGCCGCAGATTAAAAAACAGTTTCTTCTGTGCAGCGCTGGTACCCATCTTCACCAGCGACCATGAACGCAACACATATTCCTGTATAGAAGCCTTAATCCACCACATTGCATATGTGGAAAGACGGAAGCCCTTTTCGGGGTCGAATTTCTTTACCGCCTGCATCAGCCCGATATTACCCTCGGCAATCAGGTCGGTAGTCGGCAGGCCATAGCCGCGGAATCCCATAGCTACCTTGATAACCAACCGCAAATGGCTTGTCACCAGCTTATGTGCCGCCTTGACATCCTCATACTCGACCCATGCCTTGGCCAGCATATATTCCTCCCGCTCGCCAAGCATGGGAAAACGGCTGGCCTCCTCGATATAGCGAGAAAGGCCTGATTCGGATAATATCGGTAATGAAGCTGCTACCATAAATTATTGTATAAATAATAACCCACATATATTATAGGTGAATTTATTGCTGTTTTCAAGGGGCAGGAAGGTATTTTATATAATTGGCAAGATTTTATTTAATGTCATTCCAGAAGCTATATTTTCTCCAAATCTTTGATTTGGTAAGAAAATAAGCTATGTGGGATCCAGACTAGGATTAACAGTATATGTCATCCCGAACTTGTTTCGGGATCCATTTCTCCAGTGACGGAATTTTTATAGTCAATAAACAGGTTTTGTATTTTGATCAGTATAATCAAAGTTTGTTAGTCATCAAGGTTATGAGAGATGGATGCTGAAACAAGTTCAGCATGACAATCGTATAAGCGTAGAGGGTAAAAGGATTATTCATGACTATATCAGTACATCTGGCGGATTTTCCTGATTTATCGGGGATTGCCGATGAGGCAGAGTTGGTTGCGGATATGGACAGGGTACGGGATTTATGCAATTCCGCCCTGGCTGTGCGTGACCGGGAGAACATCCGTATAAGGCAGCCTCTGGCCTGTCTGACCGTTTATGGCGAGAATGCCGAACGGTTGGCGGAATACAGGGATATTATCGCCGATGAGCTTAATGTTAAGGATATTGTGTTTTCCGGTGAACTTGAGGCAGTTGCCGAGCGTAAATTACAGGTGAATTTTCCGGTAGCCGGCAAGCGTCTGGGTGCGAAGATGAAACAGGTAGCGGCTGCGGCGAAGAAAGGGGAGTGGGATCTGTCCGGTGATGTAGCGGTTCTTGCCGGTGAGGAGCTTGTACTGGGTGAGGAATGTGTCCTGCTGCTAGAGGCAAAAGCAGGAATAGCCGGTGCGCAGGCCTTATCGACCAACGATGCATTGGTAGTGCTTGACCTGGAAATTACGCCGGAGCTGGCGGCTGAGGGTCTGGCACGTGATCTGGTACGGCTGGTGCAGCAGGCACGCAAGGATGCCGATTTGAATGTATCTGACAGGATAAATCTGGTTATTGATACGGAAGACAGGCTGAAACAGGCGATAGCGGCCAATGAGAATTACATAAAGGAGCAAACCCTGGCGGTTGCCCTGGATTTCAGCACCACCTCCAGCCAACCCCACACTACTACTGCCAGTCTCGGAGAAGCCGAGGTAACATTCGGCTTTGGTGTCGTTTGAGATTTACAAATCTCCGAAGCTGTTGACCGCCTCGACTGATTCCACTTCAGGGACATAGTGGCGGAGCATGTTTTCTATACCGTTCTTGAGGGTGACGGTGGAGCTTGGGCAGCCGGAGCATGCGCCGTACAGTTCAAGCTGAACAACACCATTCTCAAAGCCCTGATAGACAATATCACCTCCATCCTGTGCTACTGCCGGTCGTACTCTTGTGTCTATCAACTCCTTGATTTGCTTGACGATTTCGTCATCATTGTCATTTACGGTGGAAGCTGCGCTGATATTTGCACCTATCGCAGAATCCTCTTCAATGAGCGGCATTCCGGATATGAAATGATCCATTATAGTGGTCAGGATATGCGGTTTCAGACTTTCCCACTGTGCATCTGCACTCTTGGTTACGGTAACGAAATCAGCGCCGAAAAACACCCCTTCAACATTATCAATATGAAACAGCGCACCGGCCAGAGGGGACTTCTTCACCGCTTCTTTATCGGTGAAAGTAGCCGTACCGGACTTCATCACTTCCACTCCCGGAATAAACTTCATTGTCTGCGGATTCGGTGTCTCTTCAGTCTGTATGAACATTCCATAGTTATATGGTGGGTTACTGCGGATGTCAATGGGAGCAAACAACTATAAGTGTTTTCTTCCTATCTCTGCTTTCCAGTCTCATAGAGAATTTCATTTGAAAGATTTTGTATTTCTTCGGTATATTCTCTCAAAGCATTAAAAAGCTCCTGCATATCTGGTGCATTTCTAATGGAGTTTGCATGATCTTCAAGTGTTTCCGCAGTTTGATTAAGAGTTTGCACAGTTGCTGTTTTTACAGAAAGTTGTCTGGCTTCCGATAAAGCCATAGCACCCACCCTGTTGTTATCCTGCATATTTCTTTTGGTCAGCATTTCCAGAGGCCCCGAAACGTTTTGAACACCAGCCAGTTTATGCTCTGCGAAGTCCAGGGATAAGCTTACTGTAAAGGCTATATCCTCTTCTTTACCTCCATTGTCCTCGTAGTTTCGCATAGCGTTATCTATTTTCTTGAATATTTTCTCTATTTTTTCCACACTCGGTATATCTGGAAGATTGTCTTTCCATGTATTGTCATTAGACATAATGCCTCCTTAAATTAAGTTAAAGTTGTCACCAAGGATTTTTTATCCTGTCTTACCAAAACTATAACAGAGAAATGTTACAGCTATATTACAATGAACGAAAAATTTGGGGATTTTTAGGAAAATATCTGTCTATTTCTCATTTTGCAGGCCATGCACGGTAATAATCCCCTTGTCACGTAAGGAAGCGGTGGATTTTATTGATGTTCCGGCGGGGACGGCTTGCCGTTCACGCTCGTCCGTAACCGGCAGGGAGCGCATAATTGCACCTACAGACAGGGTAAAACCGACTGCCCCCTCATTATTGCCACCCGCATCACTGCCGATTACATAGCGCCCGCCACGCCCCAGCTCCTCATTATTATCCCTGCTGAACAGCGAAAAACCCACACCGGTATGATATTCAAACCCGCGCCGCTCCAGCGGGTCTATCGTAAGCGGCAGGTCAGATTCGGCCTCACTCACCGCATCCACCACCGCTCTCAGATTATCAACCTGACTGCGCCCTTCCGCCGGAAGGTCAATTTTATCAAATTTCCCCAGCACATCACCCGCCTCACCGGCAATAGCAATAATCTCCGCCAGAATTCCACAAGCCGCATCGTCGATACCCTTTATAGAAGCTATATCCTTGCGTTCCACCAGTTCCAGCAAGCTTTTCCGAATATCGGCAGGAGTACCGGCCTCATCCATAACGATACCGGATAGCTGCGGCAGGTTGAAATCAATCGAAATATTCTCCAGCCCAGGCCGTTGCAAAGCCTCAACCGCTACCAGAATTGCCTCAACATCCGACGCTGCACTGCTATTGCCAATCAGCTCGATACCGGCCTGGGTAAACTGGCGCTCGTGACTTATACCCTCGCCTTTTACCCGCAATACCTCACCAGCATATGATAACCGCAACGGCCGCGGACTCTCCCTCAGCCGCACACTCGCCATACGGGCAATCTGCATCGTCATATCCGCACGAATCCCCATCATTTCACGTGAATGCGGGTCCATAATACGGAAAGTCTGGTTTGACAGCCGTTCGCCCTTGCCGGATACCAGACTCGCCTCGAACTCCACCATCGGCGGGCGCACCTGCTCATAGCCGAACAGCTCGAATATCTCCAGCAGCCTGGCGGTTATCCTGCTTTCCTGCGCCGCATATGGCGGTAATACATCACGGAACCCTGCAGGTAGAAGTACGGTATTGTTGTCGGTGTTATTCATTATGGATGATGAATTGATGATGGATTATAGATTATAGATGATGGAAATAAAACCTTTCTATTGTAAGCCTTTGCCTCTTTGCGGATTATCAATCTGACCTAACCTTTTTACAAATTTTTCCATCATACCGTCATACGACATCCTGCTGATTTCATTTTTAAGCTTTCTTAGTTGTATCTCCTCCTTGCCCGTACGTCCAAGGCGTTTGTCAAAATGTCCTCCCGCTTTTTGTATCATCTTCTTTTCCTGCAAAATAAGACCGATTTTCAGCCAATCATTATCTGTAATTTTATCTGGTTCAATATCAAGCTTTGCCTCGCTTACAAATAGATGCAGTGCAGCAGTTATCCTTGTATTCTTGGAATTGGGATTATTTACCAAGCTTTCCATCACCTCTTTGTCAATTTTCCATTTTGCTGAATAACCATCCATAAATGCATCTTTTATTTCTTCAGGTAGAGTTTTTTCTTTTATATGCTTTGCCCACCTTGAATCTGGTTCAGTAAGTAGCATATCTCTAATATTTTCACTTACATAATTAACATTCTCCGTAAGATGTTTGTTGACATATTTATCATCACCAGATTCAAGTTTTTTTAATGCCTCTGACCTTCCTTCTTTTGTAAATATTGCATGTCTTATATCTCCCTTTTGGGGAGCCTTATCTGGTAGTAGCTTGCTTGCTGGAGCTGCTCCCAAATCGATAAATATCTGAAAAGATTGCTCCAGCGGGATAACTTCTTTAGCCACATCTATCATAGACAGGGTTTCCTTCATATCATCAGTTAAAATATTGGTATTTTTCAACTCTGATGCTGCTATCAATTCGGCCAATCCATCATCAATGTAAGATATAATATTCTTGGCAAATTGCTGATTTTTTACTACACTATTTATAGAGTCAGGATTGATTTTTCCTGGGTAAGAACTTTTCTTTCCATATTCTTTTATTAGCCTTACTTGCTCATCACTGTCCAGGGACGTAAAAGCTTTGCTGCCTTCAGAAATGATCAGGGATGTAGCCTCTCTAGCGTCTTTACGATTTTCCCATTCTTCTGAGGCAATATTATCTCGTGCCAGGTACATGCCTGCCACTTTATAGGATATGCTGTGATGCAGTTCTTCCCTGATCCATTTTTTTATTTCTTTTAGTTTCATTGAATAAGTGCTTCAGTAGATTGTTTATCTTTGTGCGAGCACTATAGCAGAGAAATGTTACAGCTTTATTACAATGAAGAAAAGTTTTTTACTTTTTGCAACTATTCTCCTAAAATTTTGATTTCAAAGGATATTTTCTGCAAAAAGTTCACCGAACTCTGAATTCTGAACTCTAAATTCACTTCAACTTATCAACCAGATCCAGTTTTTCCCATGAAAAGCCACCGTCATCATCGGGCTGGCGGCCGAAATGGCCGTAGGCGGCGCTGCGTTCATATATCGGCTTGTGCAGTTCAAGATGCTGGCGTATACCCCATGGCGACAGGTTCATCGCTGCACCCAGCCGTTTGGCAATTTCATATTCATTAACATTGCCGGTGCCATGCGTGTTGACATAAAGCCCCAGCGGCTTGGCAACACCTATCGCATAGGCAAGCTGTATAGTACAGGCCGAGGCCAGCCCCGCACCCACAACATTCTTGGCCAGGTAGCGGGCAGCATATGCAGCCGAACGGTCAACCTTGGTCGGATCCTTGCCGGAAAACGCACCACCACCATGCGGTGCCGCACCACCATAAGTATCAACGATAATCTTGCGTCCGGTCAGTCCGGCATCCCCATCCGGCCCGCCTATCACAAACTTGCCGGTGGGGTTGACATAAAACTCGTCATCCTCGCACATCCACCCGTCGGGCAAGGTTTTCTCCACATATGGCCGGATTAAATCCTTCACCTCCTTTTGTGTCATTCCTTCCGGATGCTGGATGGAAACCACTACAGACCGCGCCCTCACCGGATCAACCCCTACATAATCAACAGAAATCTGGCTTTTGGCATCCGGCCCCAGGCGAGGCAAATCTCCGGCACGTACCGCATCCAGTATATTCTTCAGAATCCGGTGTGAGTAATGGATTGGCGCCGGCATCAGTACATCGGTTTCAGTGCAGGCATAACCAAACATTATACCCTGGTCCCCGGCTCCTTCAGTCTCACCGCCCTGTCCGTCTACACCCTGCGCAATATCCGCCGACTGGCCATGCACGTAATTCTCAATTTGTAAATTATCCCAGTGGAAACCATCCTGTTCATAGCCGATACGCCTGACCGTCTCACGGATAATATCGGGGATTGCCTGGGTTACCTTGTCCGAACCGCGCACCTCACCTGCAGTCACCACCCGGTTGGTTGTAACCAGAGTCTCAACCGCAACCCGTGCATACGGGTCTTCTCGCAGATAGGCATCGAGTATCGCATCGGAAATCTGGTCACTTACCTTATCCGGATGCCCCTCTGACACCGACTCACTGGTGAAAATAAACTCCCTGGTATCATAAAAACGTTTTTCCGTCATTACGGTTCCTTTTGATGATTACAGGCACGCTTCTATCGGTTTTAGTAATGATTTGCAAGCTATTCTGCAAGGATTCCGGCGATATTGGGGAAGATATCCCTGAACAGGTTATGTTTGGGGCTGCGTCCGGTATTATCGTAGCGCAGGATGAAATCTTTATCGACAAGCTGAAATCCCGGTATCATATTGTAACTCGCCTGGTTCCATAAATCTTCACTGCCGGCAAGAATAAATGTATTCGGCTTTTTATCCAGCCCGAAATGAGTTGCCCACCGTTTTATATCAGCAGGTTCAGGTGCCCTGCCCTTGCTATCGGAGAAAATTATCTGGATAAATAATACATTGCCACTTTCAAGCGAGGCTCCCCTGGCATAATGGCTGAAATATGTATGAAAAGGATGGATTTTCTCCTGCGGCCTTATCCCGTCAAACGCCCCTGCCTCCTTCCCGCCGGAAAAGGCTATACTGGCCGGGTCACCCATACTTACCGGCTGTATTATCAGCACTTTGCCTTTGAAGTCGGACAGCCTTGTTTTCTTGCCATTATGGTCGGTTAATTTGAGGTTAGGATAAGGCATTCCAACCTGCGGTGGCCACAGGGTAGTCTGGCCGTTGATAACCATATATCCGGCAGGGGAACCGGCCCCTTCCTGAGCCTGCCCAGTTCCCTCATCGCCATCCCCGAATAGCCCCCATCCCGACCCACCGGGCAGAAAATACCACATCAGGACTGCAATAATGATGAATATAACCAGTTTTCCTACAGGGCTTTCCGTCATGGTTTTAGTGGTTAGTGTGTTGTGGGTAGTGAGTAGTAATGATTAGAGTCTGGAATCCAGAATCTAGTGATTTTCTATAACCTGCAATTGCACCACTATCTATTACCCCGCTCATACGCAGGACCTATTCAGCAGGAGTCACTGTAAAACCAAAACAGTGATTTCCGGACGGGTGGTGCCATTTTGTATCGTGTTTATTTTCCCAATAATTCCTATAGGCTTTCCTTTTATCCCATGGGTGAAAAAATGTCGTACAAAGATTATAGGAAAATTCTCCTGTAACTTTATATTCAATGTTGAAAAATTTATGCTTCGATGCGCTCAGGAGGCTATCCATTCGAGATGCAAATTTATATTCATCCGAATCATATTTGTAGTCCCGATAGGAATGCTGCACAGCTTCCCCAAACATTATTTCCATGGATTCCGGAAGAGTCTTTTTAAGCTTGAAAAAAATATCAACCGCTTCTTTTGCTGTATGCACATCCCTAATTCGATGCTGGTCAGTCCTGAGTTCACGGTTAAGTTCGGGACTTCCCGTAATATAAAAAGACCATGCAACTACAGCCAGCAGAATCCCTACACCGACAAATTTTACTACCTTACTTATAGCTTCATCCTTCATGCATTTTCCTCATCACGCTTCAGCTCTCCCCTGTAATACATGTAAAGTCCTATTACCATGGCGGTTAGTATTGCTATTTTTATAATAAAACGCATACTTAGCTCTCCACGCAGGAAATAATAAACAAAAAGGCACCCGCTGGAAAGGATTACACATGCGCCGACAAACAGGGTAAGGTAAACCAGAATCAGACGTATACGGGGAATGGATTGTCTGGCATTATGCATTGCCTTGGTTATAGTACGGCTTGAAACATATATCATCGGGGCGCAGACAATAATAATAGCCAGACTATCCTGGATTGCCCTGCTTATGTTACCCGAATAGTAATAAAACCCATTGTAATTTCCCAGCCCATCCGGCAGATAATGGTCAAGCATTGTGAATATGATTGATACTACATTATAGGTAACAAGGTAGAACAGCAGGAAATAAAACAGGTTAAGGAAAAACAGCCGTGGGGAGGCAAATACTTTCGGACGCGGGACAGCAACAGGATAGTCGGCAGGGTAGTAATACTCAAATGCAGCGTTCAAACGTTTCTCATCCCAGCCAGCCTCTGAAAGTATAGCTCTTATTTCATCCGGGGACTTGCCTGCCTTGACAGAGTCCTTGATGAAAACATCCAGTTCGGGGGTCTTTGTCATGCTATACCTTCATTTTTTAACGAATTATATGGAAAAATTACTTTAATATCAATGATAAAACCACACCACTACTACACACTCCTCATATAGACTGTCCGGTTTTTTTCCAGTCCTTCAGAAAGGCTTCCAGACCTTTATCGGTCAAAGGGTGGTTGGCCAGTTGTTTTATTACCTTGGGCGGGCAGGTACAGATATCCGCTCCCATCATTGCAGAGTCTACAACATGTATCGGGTGGCGCACCGAGGCCACCAGAACTTCCGTTTTGAAATCCGGATAATTGCTGTAAATATCGATAATATCGCTGATAAGCTGCATCCCGTCCTGGGCTATATCATCATGCCGCCCGACAAAGGGGGAGATAAATGCAGCCCCCGCCTTGGCGGCCAGCAATGCCTGTGCCGGAGAGAAGCACAGGGTTACATTAACCATAATCCCGTCATCGGCAAGGGCTTTGCAGGCTTTCAGCCCGTCCCATGTGAGCGGTACCTTGATTGCGATATTATCGGCTATTTTCAGCAGCTTGCGGCCTTCGGAAATCATCTCCTCCGCACTGGTCGCAACGACCTCGGCACTCACCGGGCCAGGCACAATATCGCATATTTCCTTTATGGTTTCCTTGAAATCCCGCCCTGATTTCATAATCAGCGAGGGATTGGTAGTCACACCGTCAACCATACCGGTCTCCGCCAGCTCCCTGATTTCATCAATCTCCGCAGTATCTACAAAAAATTTCATATTTTTCCTTTCTTGTTAAAAAATAATCTGTCTGAGCCCCCTCCCGCTTGCGGGAGGGGAGAAAATCTGAGCAATCTATGATTGCCAGATTTTCGGGGAGGGAATTGTGAAGTGCTGAGAGTCTGCAGCGGGAGACTCAGCACTCAACACTCAGCACCTAGCACTTACATATTCCCCCACCAGAAATTCGGGAATTAAAATTCCTCGAATTTCTTGCCTCCCCCGCAAGCGGGGGAGGTTTTACCGTGGCATCAGCCCCTTCAGTCCACCGCGCATCATATCCTTTTTACTCATACGGCCAACCTTTTTCATCATCATCTGCATTTGTTTAAACTGCTTGAGCAGACGGTTTACATCCTGTATGGTAACCCCCGAACCGGCCGCTATCCGCCGCTTGCGGGAGGCATTCATCAGCTTCGGGTTACGCCGCTCCTGCATGGTCATCGAAGTAATTATCGCCTGCTGCCGTACCAGCATCTTTTCATCAATATCAGCTTCCGCCACCTGTTCCTTCATCTTGCCCATACCAGGCAGCAGATTCATTATACCCCCCATTCCACCCATTTTACGGATAGTGTCAAGCTGTTTATGCAGGTCATCGAAATCGAACTGACCTTTACGCATTTTCTTCTCAAGCTTCTTCGCCTCGGCCTCGCTGACGGTTTCGGCTGCCTTCTCCACCAGCGATACCACATCGCCCATATCCAGAATACGGGTGGCTATACGCTTGGGATGAAACTCCTCCAGCTCGGACAACTTCTCACCAACGCCGAGATATTTCACCGGACAGCCGGTTACCGCCCGCATACTAAGCGCTGCTCCACCCCTTGCATCACCGTCGATACGGGTAAGCACTATGCCGGTAACGCCCAGCTTGCCATGGAACTGCCCGGCTACATTCACCGCATCCTGTCCGGTAAGCGAATCCGCCACCAGTAATATTTCCGCCGGGGAGGCAAGCTTCTTCACCCGGTCAAGCTCATCCATAAGTTCGGTGTCGATATGCAGGCGACCGGCGGTATCGAGCATAACAATGTCATACCCCTCCAGCCTGCCCTTCTCCAAAGCACGTCTGGTAATTTTCTCCGGCTTTTCACCTTCTATTATCGGGAGAGTATCTATCTGCGCCTGCACACCAAGGGTTGCAAGTTGCTGCTGGGCAGCAGGACGGTATATATCCAGCGAAGCCATAAGGATTTTCCTGTTATCCCTATTCTTCAGACGCATGGAAATCTTGGCGCAGGAAGTTGTCTTACCCGAACCCTGCAAACCGACCATCATTATAACCGCAGGCGGGGTGGTGTTAAGATTAAGCGCAGATTCCTCTTCCTCACCGCCAAGCACAGATTCAAGCTCATCCTGGACAATCTTGATAACCATCTGTGCAGGGGAGACGCTCTTTATCACCTCCTGTCCGGTAGCCTTTTCCTTTACCCTAGCGATGAAATCCTTGACTACCGGCAGCGATACATCGGCCTCGAGCAATGCAACCCTGACCTCGCGCATCGCAAGCGATACATCCTCCTCACCCAGATACCCCTTACCCTTGAGCCTGTCGAATACCTTGCCGAGAGAGTTTGTCAGATTGTTGAACATTAGCGATAATCAGATGATCGGATAATCAGATTATCTGATTATCCGTTTCCCCGCAAGCGGAGGAGGATTTAGTCCTCCAGTACCTCGCATGCGATTGAATTACTATCCACATTGTGTATCTTCAAAGTCAACGCCTTGTTGCGGATGAGGCTGGCACCGAGAGGATACGACAATTCCTGTGCCATAAGCGCCTTCACCATATCACTACGGGTATTATCATGCTGATAGAGCTTTATCTCGCCATTTTCTATCCCGCCATAGACAATTTCGTAATCCTCTATTTTCTTGCGGCTGGCGAGTTCTTCCTGATAGGTAATCTCCATCACCGCATTCATCGGCGTTATACTGAAAATTCTCGGATATTCACGGTCACCACGCATAATTCGGTCATTCAGCGTACCGTTATCCCGTACCATAATCCCCAGCGGCTCTTTCCGGCCATGCGGGTGCGGCACTTCAATCACCCTGAACGGCTCTCCGTCCCAGTTGGTATCGAACTTCACCGGATATAGCTGTCCGCGCCGGAGATGTACGGAAATAGTATCGGAGGAAAGCACCGTATTAACCACCGGAGTAGCCATCATCCTGCCGCGGATTTTCACCATATGCGCCCGGCGACGGATTATCGGCTCACCGACCTGTGCGGTCCTGATCAGGCCAAGGTCATAGTTTTTCTCGACCTGCACCTCTTCACGGTTATGCCTGCTATCGGCCGGAACCAGCTTGTATATACGGGCAGCGTTATATTTCTTGTTAAACCAGTTCGGCGGCCCGCATGATTGCAGCAAAACCGGCAGTAACAGCAATATGGCTATGTGGTACGGAACTCTCATTATGTCAGGATACCACCTGCACAGGTTTTTTTCAACATATCTGTTGGGGGGAGTGGTTAGTGGGTTGTGAGTAGTGGATAGTAGTGGCTAGAGTCTAGAATCTTGAGTCTAGTGGTTTTACGTTTATATCTGCACGTGCTGTCACCCTGGATGGACGGTTTCTCGAAACTTGTTTTGGTGAAAGCCAGGATCAAACTTTCACTAAGAAATCACCATTCCCAGGGTTATAAACCAAGGTACATACTCGTACGAATAACTCCGAGAACGCTATTTTCTGACTATAGTGTTTTCTAACAGAAAATACTATACATCAAAGATGTAGAGAAAATACGCGTTCGGGGTGACAGGAGTAATATTTCTTCCACCATTTACTGATGCGGAAATGTTTTTTATGGAATTTTTACAGGAGGGGATTTATAGAGATGGCTACCCAATGATCAGATAATCCAAATATTTTCTCACCAAAAATCCTTGGATTTCTTACCTTCCCCGCTTGCGGGGGAGTGGGAAGTGCGGAAAATAAATATGCTCATATACTTGCCCATAGCTGAATTGCCGATAAATATATTCCTGTTGCTGGGGTTTGGTGCGCTGGGGGGGATACTGGCCGGCATGTTCGGTATCGGCGGCGGGTTTCTGGTGACCCCGCTGCTCATATTCATCGGCGTACCTCCGGCAGTCGCAGTGGCCACCTCGTCAAACCAGATTATCGCTTCATCTTTATCGGGCTTCCTCGCCCACTGGTACCGCAATAATGTTGATATAAAAATGGGGATATACCTGCTCATCGGCGGGCTGGCTGGCTCTTATGGCGGGGTAAAATTATTTACCCGCCTTGAGGTTATCGGCCAGATAGACCTGGCCATATCACTGTCATATGTAGTGTTTCTGGGGATAATCGGCGTGTTGATGGCAGTCGAAAGCAGCCGCACTATTATTCGGCAAAAGCGCGGTGTAAAAGGCAAGCATCCCAGCCAGAAGATGAAATGGCTGCATGATTCAAGACTGCCGTTCAGAACCCACTTCCCCCGCTCCGAACTTACCATAAGCGTCCTGCTGCCGATAATCATCGGGGCATTTGCCGGCATACTGGTATCGCTGCTTGGCATAGGCGGCGGGTTTATCATGATTCCGGCAATGATATACCTGCTGGGGATGCCCACCAGTGTTGTAGTCGGCACCTCGCTGTTCCAGATAGTATTCACTACCTCGCTGGTTACCATATTACATGCGGTAAATACCCAGACGGTTGATATAGTGCTGGCATTCCTGCTGATACTGGGCGGGGTTGTCGGGGCGCAATGGGGAGCGGCACTGGGGCTGAAGATACCGGCGGAGAAACTGCGTGGCCTGCTGGCGATTATGGTACTTGCAGTATGCCTGCGCATGGCGATGGGACTCTTCCTGGAGCCCGCCGATTTATTCACCGTGGAGGAGGTGGGGTAGTAGGAATCTGGAAACTAGAAAATGGAAGGGAAGATAACTCATTCCAGTTTCTAGATTCCACCTCCCCCGCTTGCGGGGGAGGCAAGAAATCTCGAAATCCATATCCTCCGTAGCTTTAGCGTAGGAGGATTGATTTCGCAAGATTTCTGGTGGGGGAAGAGTGAAGTGCAATTATACTTGTCATCCCGAACTTGTTTCGGGATCCATTTACCCAATGACCGAATCGTAATAATTGATAGCTGGTTTGAGTATTTTGACAGGCTTAGAACATTTATTATAAACGTTGCTTTGCCTGATGGATGCTGAAACAAGTTCAGCATGACAAAACTAAATTTCTGGTGGGGGAATACCAACAGCTAATAGCCAAAGGCCAATAGCCACTACCTCACCATTCCCTCCCCGAAAATCTGGCAATCATAGATTGCTCAGATTTTCTCCCCTCCCGCAAGCGGGAGGGGGCTGGCACGTCATCCCTGCAACGAAATATCAGTTTTATCGAACCATTCCCCGTAACTCTTATTCACCTATATCTGCATATGGTATTGCATATTGCATCTTTTTTGTCTACAATCGAGTTATAATCAATGCACAAAGGAGGTATTGTTATGAATGTAGGATTTCCCCCTGTTGATGAAAGATACATAAAATCCAAGGTGGAAAGCGGCTATTTTGCTAATGAAACCGAGGTTGTCAGGGATGCTATACGTGCAAAAAGAGAAGCCGAGGAACGTCAGGAAAGTTTCAGGGCGGCTATCAGGCTTGGCGTTGAACAGGCAGCACGCGGTGAAGCTGTCCCTTTTACCGATGAATTAATGGACAATATTGAAAAAACTGCTATTGAAAACGCTGAAGAAGGTAAACAGATAAACAATCCTGATGCCGTCCCAAGGTAAATATGAACTGGAAATTGTTCCTCTCGCCCAGTCAGACATTGAGGATATTCTGCAATACACGCATGAAACCTATGGTGAAAAGCAGCGCCGTAATTATTCCGATGCAATCAGGCAGGCTTTGGAAAATATCAGGGCTACACCAAAACTGGGGCATTCCCGCGATGATATTGACCCCGGTTACCGAGCATGGAATGTGAATAGCCATACAATCATTTACGGCATTGAAGGAAAGCTGGTTTCTGTTTTTCGTATTCTGCATGGAAGCATGGACTTTAAGCGCCACGATATTTGATAATCTACCGTTCCAAATAATTTCATCTTTCCTTTTGGCGGAAAATAGAGTATGATTATAGTCATATTCTTGTCATACATATAAAAGGGAGCCTGAAATATGGTTATGATGCGCAAAACAATTACTATCCCCAATGCGATGGAGGACTGGGTAAAGAACCAGATTGCAAACGGGCGCTACAGCAGTGATAGTGAGTATTTCCGTGATTTAATCCGACGTGATCAGGACGGGCGGCTTGCCGAACGTGAACTGCTTTCGCTTATTCAGGAAGGGCTGGACAGTGGAGCAAGTAAAAATACTGTAGCCGATATCATGAAAAAGGTAGAAAACAGGCTGAAAAAGCATGGCAACATACCAACTGACGAATAAAGCCGAAAAAGAATGAAATTTTTGTATTTTTTTGCTTCGCTGTAATATAGAAGTAAATGGAAATTAATGGCTTTAGGAGCATATGCCAAATGGTGTGAGAGTAGAGCTCAATGTTTAAGAATAAAAAATTAATAATATCTGTATTGCTACTTCTTGTTGTCTATGTAATTTCAACAGGAGGAATTGCCATTATTAGATAGTGTTAACAAATTAAATTATATGTGTTATTCTCTGACTTTTCAGGAGAATTTTATGGACAAGCGTTTATATCCGGTATCGCCGGAAGTATTCAGGAAGGAAGTTAAACCATTGATAGATAGTCATTATTCTGCGGCCGGGCGTCCCGCAAAAATCAGCGACTATCAGGTTTTCAATGCCATGCTCTACATTCTACGCACTGGAAATCCATGGCGCGATTTGCCCAAATGCTATGGGCCATGGCACACCATTTATACACGCTTCAAACGCGCATCCGACCGTGGAGTCTGGTGGAAGATCCTCATTTTATTGCAACAAAACAAGAGGTTAACCATGCATGTGGTGATGGCTGATTCCACTACTATCGCCTTTCACCGTCATGGCGGTGTCTCAAAAGGGGGCAGTATAGCAGGGGAATAAGCCGCGGAGGTGTGACATGCAAGTTACACCTAGCGATCACAGCCGATGGACATGTCGTTGAGGGCATGCTCACAGGAGGTAATGTTGCAGATATATCCGTCGCCGATGACTTGCTGAGTGATGTATATGGGTGCTATGTTGTGGAAGATATGGGGTATGATTCCGATTCGCATCGGGATTTTCTGCGGTCGCAAAACAATATCCCTGTTATTCCCGGGCGTAAGAACCGAAAAGCAAGTGTTGCCTATGATAAAACCTTGTACCGGTTGCGTAAGCGCATAGAAATGTACTTCGGAAAGTTGAAAGAAAACAAGAGGATTGACACAAGAAGCGATAAAAATGACTCTGCATTCCTCGGATTCATAGCCTTGGCTGCAATCAAAATTATATACAAATGGAAAATTTGTTAACAGTGGCTAGGGGCAATGATTTTGGTGGTCAAGTTGATGTTCAATTTGTCCCTAATCTACAATCAGATATATGGTTATCGCCTAAAAATAAGGAGTTCAACATTCCTTTTCTTTTTCATTACTACAGTCATGGAAAGCCTTATGGTTTGCGTGTGCAAATATGGGATGAGAATAAGATTTATAAATCTATAGAAATTAGAAAAATTACTATTAACTATAGGAATGGTGATGTAGTGCACAGAAACGAAGAGTGGATCAGAAATCTTGAGCCAGATAATCTACACAATAGCTTGATAAAAACAGAAATGTTTATGCTGAGTGATACTGTTGATAAGCTTGTTCTTGAACATCAAGATGTTGAAATAGTTATAGAAGGAAATTTGATTGATATTCAAGGAAACAAAACTTCTTTCTCTGTAATAGAGAAATTTGAAGCTCGATCTGGTTTTGGAATTACAACATTCTGGGATGTAATAGGTAATGTATAGAATATAGGTTGATATGACTCCTTGCGCACGTAAAACTATTACTTCCTTATTACTTGTCTGTTTTCTCTGCGCCTTTGATATATTAGACGAGCCTATATCATTAAGAAATTCATATGCAGGATATAAATATGATGCTGTAGCAGATGTCCTTATATCCCCTAAAGAAGCCATTAAACTAGCAGAGCCTTATTTAGAAAAATCATTTGAGTTGCGTAAAGGAAGAAAAGTGGATGAAAATCCTGTACATAAAAATACCATACAGGCTAACTAATAACAACATTTGACGAGGTAAAAATAAATTGTTAGGGGCACAAAATTTTAAATACTTTATGTTGAGTAGTATTGCTCCAATACTACGTCTGCTTCCTGCAATTATAATCATATTTTCCATTTCCCCCGCACAGGCCAAGCCGATTGTTGCCGATCTTGCTATCAGGCAGGTGGATATCGATCATAATTTTGCCGGCCTCGATATATTGATGTTCGGTGCACGTAATGATACCGGCCGGATTGTAGTAGTATTGCGCGGGCCGGAGAAGAATTATATCGTGCGCAGGAAGGAGAAGGTCGGCGGCATATGGATAAACCGTAATTCGGTACCGTTTAATAATGTCAGCAGTTTTTATGCAATCTCGGCCACCCACGGGCTGGAGGATATAAAGAACGATACCCTGCTGGATATGCTGGGTGTCGGGGTGGAGAATATCAGGCTGGATACCGAGTTCAAGCATCGTACGGCGCCGGATATCGGCGATTACCGCAAGGCGTTCATACGTAACAGGCAGAATGAGGGGCTATATACGGCGGCAATCGCTCCCGTGACCTTCTGGGAGACTACCCTGTTTCGTACGGTGCTGAAATTCCCCAAGAATATCGGGCGCGGGAAGTATACGGCGGAGGTGTATCTGTTTAATGGCGGGCAACTGACCAGTATGCAGTCAACACCTGTCAATGTAAGCAAGGTCGGGTTCGAGGCGTTTATATCCGATTTCGCACATGAACATGCGGTGATGTACGGGTTGTTATGCGTCGCAATGGCATTACTCGCCGGATGGGGTGCAAATGTGATTTTCGGGAGGATTTGATGGGGGAGTGGGTAGTGTTGAGTGGTTAGTGCTGAGTGCTGGGTGCTGAGTTAGTTGTCAGTTGTCAGGGGTCAGTTGTCAGAGGTCAAATGTCAGATATCAGTTGTCAGTGTTGTTTGTGGCAATGTATGGGCTGGAGTTGACAGGCAGAACAGGCAACAAAAAAGGGAGCCCTAGGCTCCCTGATTTGTTTCAATTAAAATTTGTGGTTTTGCAACTACAAGCTCTTACTACCTAAATTTTCAGGTTGACGGTTTTTTCCTGTGTTTTGTTTTTTAATATTTTCCAGGCTGGCTGCCGGAACTCTTTTAACAGATTCTTGTTTTTGTATAATTTTCTCAAATTCCTTTCGTAATTCTATAGCATCTGTTTCTAGCTCATCCGCTGCACTAGCAACAGCAGCCCCACTTGTTGCTGGTTTTGAGGAAAAAACAGATAATAAAATCCCAAACTCATCTTCAAAACCACCTTTTTTACCTTCTTCTCTTACAACTCTGTCTAGTTTATCTATTGTCGTATTTAGTGTGGATAACGTGCTCTTTAAGAAATTTTTAGAAGGTTTCTGGCTTCCTTCAGATATTTCTTGTAGGGTGTCTTTTATTGTGTCAAAAGTCCACCGCTCCTGTATTCTTTCATTGATAATGTGGTCTTTAGTAGCATTGTACCCTGAGCGCGCTGATAGATTTTCCAACTGCTTTTCATAGTTTTTTAAAATTCTTTTTGCTTGTCGTTTAGTGATTGTATTTTTTTCCATTTTTCTCTCCTGATTAAAATTATACACTTTCCAGCATATAACGGGTTAAAGTTTGTTCAAAATGAATGGGTAAACCCCTTTCATGCCAAACACTATACCAGAGAAATGTTACAGTTGTGTTAAGGTTTTTGAAAAAAATTGCATTTTTTTCAAAAAATTCCCCTCCCCCGCAAATAACCCTTATATATCAACCACATAATCCCACAAAAAATTTCAACATTTTTCAGCATTTTCCCCGAAAATTCCGGCTAATGTTACAATTTATCCCCTTATCAACGGCCTAACCCGAAGTATTTACGTGCCCACCACTCCCCCCTCCTGTCCACCGAAGCTTTAGCGAAGGATGGATGTGGGGGAGCAGATGAGAGCAAGGCCGAAGGCCGCCGCTCGAATCGTGGGGGGCACTGATAACTGACCTCTGACAACTGATAACTATTATCCCCCGCTTTACGGGGGAGGCAAGAAACTCGTTGTCATGCTGAACTTGTTTCAGCATCCATGTTTCCAATGACGAAATATTAACGGTAGATAACCAGATTTTGTATTTTGATAGGTATAGTCACAACTTGCTAATCATCAGAATTCTGAGAAATGGATGCTGAAACAAGTTCAGCATGACAAAGCTAGATTTCTGGTGGGGGAATATATAAGTGCTAGGTGCTGAGTGTTGAGTGATAAGTCTCCCGCTGTAAACTCTCAGCACTAAACACACAGCACTCAGCACTTTACTATTCCCTCCCCGAAAATCTGGCAATCATAGATTGTTCAGATTTTCCCCCCTCCCGCAAGCGGGAGGGGGGTGGCATGTCATCCCTGCAACAAAATATCAGTTTTCATCCAGATTCCATCATATATAATCAACTGTTCCAAATAATTTTCATTTGGCGTATATTGTGCCCTCAGCACTCAACACACAGCACTAAGCACTTCATGAAAAAACCGCAGTCAAAATATCTGGTATGTGTTAATGACAAGGAGCATTCCGAGACGGTGCTGCGTTATGCCTGTGTGCGGGCGAAAGTGACCGGCAGTGCGGTACAGATGATAAATGTCATTGACCCTGTAGAGCATCATACATTATTCTCGGTAGCCGATGTAATCCAGGAGGACAGGAAGAAAGAGGCTCGTAAATTACTGCGTGATCTGGCGGCAAAAGCCGAGGAATGGACGGAGATAAAGCCGACTACGACACTGCGTGAAGGCGGGCTTGCCGATGAAATCATTGCGGCAATTGAGAAGGATTCGTCGATTAACCTGCTGTTGCTTGGTGTATCGGCCAGCGGTGCGAAGGGTAAGTTACTGCCGCAACTGACTGCTGCAATCGGTGACTGCTACCACATACCGCTAACCATAGTCCCAGGCAACCTCACCGAGCAGGAGATTGAGGAGCTTAATAAGGATTATAGATAGGTTACAGGTTAAAGGTTTTAGGTTACAGGAAGTATACTGTTACTACCCGTTATGATGCTAAAACCTGTAACCTATAACCTGCAACCTGACTATGCCAAAAATAAAAGAAAAAGTACAACCAGTTACATATGAGATCCGGCGTAGTGAGCGGGCACGCAGGAGCCGTATTGTAGTTACTTCCGACAAGGTGGAGGTGGTGGCACCGCTGCGCATGAGCGAACGCAAGATAAAGCAGTTCGTCAATGATAATTACCTGTGGATTTGCAACAAGAAGACCGAGCTGGAAGCCAGGGCAAAATTGATGGCCTCCAGAAACCCCTGGCCAGAAGAGGTTGTTACGGGGGCGAGGATATTATACAGGGGCAGTGAGTATGTAATTGAAGTCCGCTATAGTGATGAAATTACCCCGATAGTTGAAATGGTTAGTGGTGATGGAGGGCAGGAAGAGAGTGAGTCTAATCAAATTATCGTTCTACTACCGGAACATTCTGCTGAATCCGAGGCGGAGGAGGCGCTTATAAACTGGCTGCAACAACAGGCTATGGGCCAGTTGCGGTATTTCGTCCAGAAGCACCAGAACCGTTTTGGACTTATTCCCCGCGGGCTGCGGATAAAACAGCAGAAAAGCCGCTGGGGAAGTTGCGGTGCCGACGATTCGATAAACCTCAACTGGCAGTTGATATTTTATCCCGATGCGGTGTTTGAATATGTCGTGGTGCATGAATTATGCCATATCGAGCATAAAAACCATTCAAGGAAATTCTGGCGGCTGGTAGCGGCACACCTCCCCTATTACCGCGAGCAATATGACTGGCTGAAGAAAAATGCGCAGATTGTGGAGATTTAGCTCTGTCATGCTGAACTTGTTTCAGCATCCATTCATCAAGACTATGATGATTAACAGGCTACGACCATACTTTTCAAAATACAAAGACCCATCTACTTACTATCAGGATTTGGTCATTGGGTGAATGGCTCCCGAAACGAGTTCGGGATGACAACTTACACGATAATCCCGCCATCATCGTCATGCTGGTAGAATTCGCTATGTAGCGGGAGTTGGTCGACTGTCTGGAATTGCAGCGCGCCATCCATGCCGGATATTTCCATTGAATCAGTAAAAATCCTGGTAATTCCCTGCTGTATATCAACTTCCAGCGGCAGGGTGGTGCGGATAAACAAATCCAGTTTTTTCTGCTTTTTCTCATTATCCGCAAGGTTCCTGACCAGCCCGTCCATCTGTAAATCACCGATATTTTCCAGCTCAACCTCGACTACAAACCGCACATCTTCCGCTTGTCCCGTCCCCTTCCTGTTACGCTTATTATCACGGTGGATATGCAGTTGCGCCAGCCGTAGCTTATCACCATCATGAAACGGCAGTAGCATATTATTCCAGCCGGCACTATTAGGCTCGCTGAAACCAGCTTTCATCGATGCAAAACTGCGTTCCAGCCGCCCCAGTAAATCCCTGTTCTCAGGGCGTTCAAGCAGCTTTTTTGCACTTGCTCCAAGCCAGCTGCTAACATCGCCATTATTGACATTCACCAGGAACCATAAGGTTTTCGCCGCAGCTTGCTTATTAGTTGCAGGAAATAAATCATGAGTGATGGAAGTTCCCTGTTTTGCATCTATCGCTGCCAGGGTAGTAGCCAGTTCCTGCAATGCAGAACTGGCAGGTAGCGGGGTAGATGCACTGCCGGTACCCACCGCCTGTTCGCCGCGCGCTACCTGCACTGCCTCCAGTTGCAGGCGGGTGCCCTGCGGCAGGGTAATATCTGCAGGGAGCTTGACCATACCTATCGGTGTTTTTACTACCACCTCCCCCGACTGTTCCGTACCCACCACTACCCCTGTAAATGACGGATTCTGTGTTATGGGAGTTATCTGTAATGATGAGGTTACCGGAGATTGTGCAGGTGTGGCAGTCAGGCTGGGAATGGTACCGGAAGAAAATAGTGGGTTGTTGCCGCTTATAGGCTTGCCGGAACCGCTGTTGCTATATGCCGAGATATGGCGCTGGGCTTCCGGAGAGCCTGATATTTGCGGGGATTGCCGGGAGGGCTGTCCTGTTGTTCTGGTATCCGGAACGGAGGATGATATTACATGTAACGTTACATGATCGGCGGTCTTCAATACTGCACCTGTAGAGGCAGACTGTGATTGTACCGGCAGGAATTTTGCCGCATCCGCCGACGGATTGACAACCACCGACTCCAGAATAGTACCGTTGGATATATTGACTACCGCTGCGTTGTTGCTTGCAGGGGAAGTAGTCGTTAGTTGTGTTTGCGCCGTATTTCCTGCAGGAGCAACTCCTGCCGAATTGCCCGGCTGATAGGCCACTGCCTTAATTACCGCATGGGAAGTATCTGCCGTACCGGCGGGATTGTTGCCCTGCAGAAGATTAGGCGCCTTGCCGTCTATGGATATTACCTGTGCACGGAAGTTAAGCTGTGCATTTATATCGGCTTGGCTACTGCCGGAAGAAGGGGGTGATTGCAAATGCGGCGGGGAGGAAAGTAATTTTAATACAAGATTGCTGCCAGTCGGCAACGGTATCCTGCTGGATACGGTAAACTCACCATTCTGCGTGGCCAGGACCGGGTTGCCACTGGCATCATGACGCACAACCAGTGCGTTAAGCAACCCACCCTGCGGCAAGGTGGCCAGACCTGACGGTACCTTGCCAATAACATTACGGCTACCGGCAGTCGGCGGCACCGTCCCGCCAAGCGACGGCGGTATATTCGACCCTGAATCCATAGCAGAAATCCCAACATTGCTCAGGTGGTATGCACTTTTCGCTAGCATGAGCCGAAAATGACGGTTTTCGAGAGCCGTAGCGGAGCGTACTTTTGGGTACGTGAGCAACGGAAGCGCAGAAAACGGTTATTTGCAGGCCATGCTAGTAGAAAAGTGCATACCACCTAGACGCGCATAGGCATTATTACGTACAGCGCAGTAACATCTCCCGGGTCGGATACCAGTGCAGGAGCGTTAGGGTCATTGAGCAGGAACTGGGTGGTTTCGCCGTCAAGCTGTCCCATCATCTCAAGCATATAGCGGGAGTTAAACCCGATATCCAGCCCGCTGGCACTATAGGTTACATCGATTGTTTCCTTCGCAGTACCTCCCTCGGGGTTCTGCGCCAGTAATGTAAGCTTGCCCGGTTCGAGGCTGAATTTTATCCCGCGGGTTTTTTCCGTAGAAATAGTCGAAACCCTGTCTACCGAATCGCTGAGCAGCTTGCTATCCACTTCCATCAGCTTGTCATTACCCTCGGGAATTACCCGCTCATAATCGGGAAATGTACCATCAACCAGCTTGGACACCAGCACTACATTCCCTGATGCAAAGCGTATCTTGGCATCCGACAGCGCAACCTCAACATTCTCTTCCGCCTCGTCAAGCAGTTTGCCAAGCTCATTAACCGTCTTGCGCGGGATAATCACCCCCGGCATTCCGGCTGCCCCGGCAGGAACTGCTGTTTCAATCCGTGCCAGGCGGTGGCCATCGGTTGCAACCGCCCGCAATGTCTGTGCATCGCCCTCTCCCGCAACATGCAGGTAGACCCCGTTGAGGTAATAGCGGGTTTCCTCGGTGGACATGGCAAACCGTGCCTTGTCGATAAGAGCCAGCAACTCCTTTGTGGCGATAGTGAATTTATGAGACATATCACCTTCGGTGATATTGGGGAAATCCTCAGCCGACAGGTATGACAAGGCAAACCGGGCACTGCCGGCCTCGACAATAAGCTGCGACGAACTGTTATTGGTATCCAGCTCAATCTGCGCACCGTCAGGCAGCTTGCGGACGATATCATACAAAGTACCTGCCGGGACGGTAAGCGCACCTCCGCCTTCAATCTGCGCCGTTACATTCTCACTCGCCAGAATATCCATATCGGTAGCGGTAAGCTGCAACCCATCACCACTTGCATCAAGCTTGATATTGGACAGAATCGGGATAGTGTTGCGCTTCTCAACAATACTCTGCAATCGCGCAAGCGATTTAAGCAGAGCTGAACGTTCAATAGTCAGCTTTAGCGGAAATTCTTCCTGTACCTTGTTTTTCTTCGCTGCTCCAGTCATGATATTGTCGCGGGTAATTGATCGAATTCTATAATGGTAAACTACTTAAAACAACAATCCTCAAAATACAATAGTGATTATTAATTATCGCCTAAATTTTTCATGGCATGAGTAACGGTATCTTAGCCTTTAAGAAATCTAAAGAAGTTATTCTTACTTACCCATAATAATTGTAGAAATAAGCTATAAAATTATGTAATAATCACGATAGATGCTAAGTTTTACCAGTTTGCCTATAATGGCGGGTGTAGCTCAGTTGGTTAGAGCGCCAGTTTGTGGCACTGGAGGCCGTGGGTTCAATTCCCATCACTCGCCCCATTTGGAGCTTTATAGTTCTATTTGAACAAATTTGTTGGTGTTTGAAATAATTTTCGTATGGCTTGTTGCTAGTTGTAATTTTTTCCTCCTGAACATTTTGTCACCTCACATATTATTTTATCAGATAAAATCAAAAGCTTCGTCCGAGAAATACCATGCGACAATCTGTACTCAAACTCTCAAATACTAGTAAATCTTTTTGTCAGGGAAAGGAGGAATTGCACGTTTTAGAGAGTGTGTCACTAGGGATAGAAGCAGGTGAAGTTGTAGCACTGGTTGGACCTTCGGGATGTGGCAAGAGTACGTTATTACAAATCGCAGGCTTGCTGGACAATCCTGATTCTGGTGACATTTTGATTGACGGTCAAAATTGCAACAATATCTCTGATAAAAAACGTACATCTATACGGCTGGAAAAAATTGGTTTTGTTTACCAGTTCCACCATCTATTGCCGGATTTTTCTGCACAGGAAAATGTAGCAATTCCACAGATAATTGCCAATATAAAGAAGAAAGAAGCATTGAAAAATGCTGGTGAATTACTGAGCAAAATGGGATTGGGTGAGCGGCTGAAACACCGTCCTTCCGAACTTTCCGGCGGTGAACAGCAGCGTGTGGCAATAGCCCGTGCCTTGTCCAATAATCCGGTCATTCTTCTGGCGGATGAACCGACCGGCAATCTTGATCCCGACACTGCACAGGAAATTTTTAATATATTATTTGAGCAAGTAAGAGGAAATACAGGTGGGAACAAGACAAAACAAAATTTATCTATGCTGTTTGTTACCCATGATCACGACCTTGCCCGGAAGGCTGATAAGATTCTGGAATTACGTGATCTTTCTGCGGCCTAATACTCATTGACCGTGCCGTTTTTGATGTGGGTGCCGGTGGTGTGGTTGGTGTTGTGGAAGTTGGCGGTGGCGCCGGAGGCTATATTAGCACCGTTTTCCGAACCGAAACCGGTCAGCAAATCACAGGAATCATACCACCCTTCTGCTGTATCGCTCAGTCCCATATTAAATGACTGGCTGCCTGTAACGGTGGAGCCATGTGCAGAGCATCCCAGCATCCATACTTTGGAAGTTCCGACATCATTTACAACCGGTCCCTGGCTGGTATGGTAATGGCAGTTTACCCGCACCGCATCATAAGCATCATGTACTGAGGAGCCGTTATTACTTGTCCCGCCGCTATCGCCGGTAACACGGCTTACGCAGTCAATTTCAACCGCCTGTCCGGAACTGCCTCCTGCTGCTTTATGATAATTACACCCATCACGGAAACTGTATGCAGCCGCACATTCATAGCATAAACACAACCCTGCCCCCAGCACAACCAGCCCATTTTCCGACACGGAATATTTGAATGTACAGTTTTTGAAATAGGCTTCGTCGGTAGAGTTAGCCTGTGTTATGGTCATTGAATCATCACCGCCCTCAAAATCTATATTCTCGCAGGCGATATAGGTATCGGCATATTTACCGTTATCGGCATCCAGATATGCCCTGATATCATTATCCGGCGCACGGTCATCAAAACAGCGTACATATAAATCATTACCCGAGATGAAATACTCACCGGAAGTGAGTGTAGTGGCACTCGCACCTTCATTATAGCGCATATAATCGCCATTCTCGAATCCCTTGAACGACAGGCTGTTACCACTTTCATCCAAATATTGTAGGTTGGACGCATCATATACGCTGCCCCATGCTTCGGTGTGGGTCTTGGTTGCCTTGTATATATCGCCGGTAGTATTTACCCAGCTTAACCCTGCAACACGGGTGGTTATCTTCGCCCGACCGCCGGTTGCATATAAATAATGCGCACCGGTACGTACCGTATTCTGCCATGAATTATCATAATCATAATCGCCGGCAGCAATGAATATACTCTTGCTGGTACCGCCACCGCCTTGCTCCATAGCCTTCTTTATGGATTTGAACGGGGCGGCCTCCGTACCGGCATTGCTGTCATCGCCGGTTGCAATATCCACCCAGTAATTCAGCGTAGTTGTAGTGCCGAATTTGGAATCCATATCAAAATCGGTAGTGAATTTACTACTGCCCAGCCGATATATATTAAACGGCGGGGTATATGTATATCCGGTGGGGATATCAACATGCTCTCCCCATTTATTGAAAAGATACTGTTCAACCTGCCTTGTTTCCGCATCCGCCAGCTCGCGATCATATATGATAATCTCGGCTATATCACCATGGAAGGCTTCCGAACTGCCCGGACCTGCGCCGATACGGATTCCGGTTGCATCCGAGCCGAACAGTGCACTGGTATCACTATCCTTTGCCCCGCTATTAATCGCAAGGCTCATATTGCTGCCGGAACCATGGATAAAACGGGTTATGTTAAAGGAAGTATTATCTATATCCCGTGCGGTATTCACCCCGTTATTAAAATAATTCATCCCTCCGGTATTGTAGCGCACAACCATCTTGGTACTGCCCGAAACCGCCATTGAAAGCACTCTTTCCAGAGGCCCGTTAGCGGCCTGGCGGGATACGATAAAGCCGGTAACCGGACTGTCCAGTAACGGAAAGGCACTACTGGCAAGGTCAAGCTCTTCAGCGCCATCGAAGCGCACTACCGATTTGCCGCCGGTAACATTGGCAACATATAGCGGCTGTTTGGATGAAGTGGCCTGGGTAGCATGGCTGCCACGCCCGCCCTTGTCATCCCATTGCGATATTTTATCACTACTGTCCTTGACAAAAACCGATTCATCGGCCGCATCGAACCATACGCCAAGGTTGCCGTGAAGCGGAGGATAAAATACCCGCTTGTTGAAAAAATTATACAGGCTTCTCATACTGACCTCGTAACAAGGGTTATCAAACGTTGTGCGGTTTGGGTAACGGGAGTGGCGCTGGTACCGCTCCTGATTTTAATAAAGCGGATACTGGCGAAATCGGCAGGATTAACGATTACATAACGGTCGGCCACTACCGAATGACTCATTTCATTGCCGAACTGGTCGTATAAATCGAGGAAACTGGTGCCGTCTGCGCTGGCCTGCAAGGTAATATCGGCAGTATTCCATACTGAAGGCAATATATAGCCTGTGAGTGTGGTGCCGGACAGGTCAACTGCATCGGATAGTGAAGCGGAAGCGGCAATTGTAGCCTGCAAATTGCTGGTCACAACAGCCTGGTACTGATTGGAATCGGGCATTGTTTTTCCTGGGGTTAGGATTGGTGCGGCCTCTCCCCCGCGAGCAGGGGAAGGGAAACAGGCAAAGCCTACATGCAAGGCAAAACATCCGGAAGTGGGAAAGTTGAAATGTCGTACCGGATGTGCATTGACTTATTCGATAAGTTGGGACAACATGCGGTAGTAGGAAATTAGTGGAAAATATTGTCAGGGAAAATGTGATGAAGAATATTGTAATTGCAGGATATGTGCGGTCGGCATTTACTCCGGCACGCAAGGGGAAGTTGGCCGGGGTGCGGCCGGATGATCTGGCTGCTTCTGTAATCAGGGGGCTGGTGGAGAAGACCGGTGTTGATGTTGATGATATCGAGGATTTGAAACTGGGCTGCGCCTTCCCCGAAGGCGAGCAGGGGTTGAACCTGGCACGGCTGGTCGGGTTTATCGCCGGTTTGCCGGTTAAGACTGCGGGGGTGACGAGCAACCGTTTCTGTGGTTCTTCGATGCAGACTATCCATGATGCGGCCGGTAGCATTGCTTGCGGTGCGGGTGAGGTATTTATTGCGGCAGGGGTGGAATCCATGAGTCGTGTACCGATGACCGGTTTTAACCCTGCGCCAAATCCGGCGTTATATGAGGATTACCCGCAGGCCTATGAATCAATGGGGATTACGGCGGAGAACCTGGCCACCCAATATAATATTTCCCGAAAGAAGCAGGAGGAATTTGCGGTTGCCAGCCATGAGAAGGCTGCAAAGGCGCAGGCAGATGGCCGATTTGACGATGAGATAATTGCAGTTGGCGATGTGGTTAAGGATGGTTGTATCCGCCCTGATACCACTATGGATAGCCTGAAGGGGCTGAAGCCTGCTTTTGATGCAGGAGGCAGTGTTACTGCCGGAACTTCCAGCCCGCTTACTGACGGGGCTGCTGCGGTTGTGGTTGCAAGTGAAGAATATGCCGATGCCAACGGGCTGCCCAAGCTGGCTCGAATAAAGAGCTTTGCAGTATCAGGCTGCAAACCGGAAATTATGGGCATCGGGCCAGTTGGGGCTACAGGCAAGGCTTTGGAGCGGGCTGGTCTGACGTTGGATGATATCGATATAGTTGAATTAAATGAAGCCTTCTCCGCACAAAGCCTTGCGGTTATAGAGGATTTAAAAATAGATACGGCAAAACTCAATCCTGACGGCGGGGCGATTGCGCTGGGCCACCCGCTTGGTGCTTCCGGCGCACGTATTACCGGCAAGGCTGCCAGCCTGCTAAAACGTGAAGGCGGAAAATACGCACTGGCCACTATGTGTATCGGTGGCGGCCAGGGGATAGCAACGGTGCTGGAGGCTGTGTAGATGACTGATATAAATAAACTACCCTTCGAGCGGGCGGAGGAAATAAAAGCTCTTGCTGCACAATATGGTGTGGATAATATCCGTGTATTCGGTTCGGTTGCCCGTGGCGAGGCTACCCCCGACAGTGATATTGATTTACTGGTGAAATACCCGGAAGGTCTGGGTTTGAAATTTGTTGAGCTGGAGATAAAGCTTTCTGAAATGCTGGAGGTTCCTGTAGAACTTGTGACGGAAGGTGAGGTTACCCCCCTGCTAAAAGACTCAATTTATAATGATGCCAGAATGCTATGAAAAGTGATATAATATTGCTGACACATATTGCTGGGGCAATCGGGCAAATAGAAAAATGTCTGGAGAAGTATGGTAGAGATGAATTTATACAGCAGGCTGTTGAGCGTAATATAGAAATTATTGGTGAAGCGGCTAATAAAATTTCCATGGAGGCGAAGGACAAATATCCACATGTTCCGTGGCAACAGATTATAGCTATGCGACACAGGCTGATACATCACTATTATAAGACAGAGGATATATTTATCTGGGATGTGGTTGACAAGGATTTACCCAGGTTGAAAGGGCAGATTATTTCGATATTGGAAGATTTTAAAGATGACTGACATAAATAAACTACCCTTCGAGCGGGCGGAGGAAATAAAAGCTCTTGCTGCACAATATGGTGTGGATAATATACGTGTATTCGGTTCGGTTGCCCGTGGCGAGGCCACCCCCGACAGTGATATTGATTTGCTTGTACGGTTAAACAAGCCTATGGGGTATAAATTTGTTGGCCTTGAGCGTGAAATGAGCGAGATGCTGGGAGTGGAGGTACAGCTTATTTCCGACAAGGGGGTCAATCACCTGATAAAAGAGCGTGTTTTCAATGAAGCAAGGCCGTTATGAAAGATGACAAGGTATATCTGAAACACATTTTGGAGATTATGGAAGAGGTCAGGTATTTTCTTACTCTGAAAACAGATAGAAAGCTTATGTTTCGGGCTATAGAAAGGAATATCGGTATTATAGGGGAGGCTGCAAACAGGGTTTCAAGGGATTTACAGAAAAGTTTTCCGGAAATTAACTGGAAAGATATTATCGGATCAAGACACAAATTGATTCATGATTATTTCGAAATTGAGGAAGACAAAGTATGGTACATAGCGGAGCATGATTTGCCCGAACTGGAAGGGCAGATAAGGAATATTCTGGAGTATCCGGAAGAAGGGGCACAGGCAGATGGCTGATATAAACAAAGTTGCGGTGATTGGTTCGGGTGTGATGGGGGCGGGGATTGCCTGTCATATAGCCAATAGCGGTACGCCGGTGGTGTTGCTGGATATTGTGCCGGACGGTGCCGGGGAAAATAATGGCGACCGCAGTCGGCTGGCGAAATCCGCTATAGAGAAAGCGCTCAAATCCGATCCGGCGATGTTGACGCATAAGCGTAATGCCAGGCTTATAACGCCGGGCAATCTTGAGGATGACCTTGGCTTGCTTGCGGATATCGACTGGATTATCGAGGTAGTAATCGAGCGGCTGGATATCAAGCAGAGCCTGTATAAAAAGCTGGACGAACACCGTAAACCCGGCTCTATAGTGTCTTCCAATACTTCCACCCTGCCGCTGCATAATCTGGTGGAGGGAATGCCGGATTCGTTTGCCCAGGATTTCCTTATCACCCATTTCTTCAACCCGCCCCGCTATATGCGGTTGCTGGAGTTGGTTTCCGGTGATAACACCCGCTCGGATGCGCTTGAAACAATCCGTCGCTTTGCTGATATAAAGCTTGGCAAGGGCGTGGTCGATTGCAAGGATACCCCCGGTTTTATCGCTAATCGTATCGGGGTGTTCTGGCTGGCAAAGGGGCTTGCCGAAGCACTTGAGCAGGATGTTACGGTTGAAATTGCCGATGCGGTTATGAGCAAGCCGGTGGGGATTCCCAAGACCGGCATTTTCGGGCTGATGGATTTAATTGGAATCGACCTTCTGCCGCTGATTGCCAAATCTTTTGCTGAAACGCTGGATAAGACGGATGAATTTTTCAGCGTATATAAAGAGCATAAAATTGTCATGCAGATGATTGAAGATGGTTATACCGGGCGCAAGGGCAAGGGCGGGTTTTACCGGCTAAATACCGAAGGCGGCGGCAGGGTCAAGGAAGCAAAAAACCTGCGCAGCGGTGAATATGCGAAAGCGGCAAAACCGAAGCTGGCCGGTATTGAAGCGGCTCGCAGCGGGTTGCAGGCGCTGGTCACGCATGATGATGAGGGCGGGCGTTATGTCTGGCCGGTATTGCGCGATACACTGCGTTATACCGCCTCGCTGATTCCGGAGATTTCCGATGATATTGCAGCGGTGGATGAGGCGATGCGGCTTGGTTACAACTGGAAATACGGGCCATTTGAATTGATTGACCGGCTTGGTGATAGAAATATTTCGGGCCCGAAATGGTTTGCAGACAGGCTTGCGGAAGAGGGTTTGGAAGTGCCTGAAATCATCAGGCAGGCCGGGGATAAATCCTTATATGAAACTATCGATAACAGAAAGCAATTTGTTACTCTAACCGGTGATTACAGGGCAGTTCCACATGACCCTGAGAGCTGGATGCTTGCTGATAAAAAGGCTGGAGCCGTACCCGTAACGAAGAATGCTTCTGCTGCATTATGGGATGTTGGTGATGGTATTGCTTGCCTGGAATTCACCTCCAAGATGAATTCGCTTGACCCGCTCAGTCTTGAGATGATTGCGTCACTGCCGGATATTATAGAGAAGGATTTTGTCGGCCTGATTATCGGTAATGATGCCGATAATTTCTGTGTGGGAGCCAATATCGGCGTGCTGCTGTTTGCCGCCAACACCGCTTCATGGAAGGTGATCGACGGTATTATCAAGCAGGGGCAGGATGCTTATATGGGGCTGAAATACGCACCATTTCCGGTGGTGGGAGCGCCTTCCGGGATGGCGCTCGGCGGTGGCTGCGAAATCCTGCTGCATTGCGATGCGATAAATGCCCATATCGAGCTATATACCGGACTTGTCGAGGTTGGTGTCGGTGTGATTCCGGGTTGGGGCGGATGCAAGGAGATGATATACCGCAATCTGGCTAAACGTGCACAAGCCGACAGTCTGGCTGCAAATCTGGGCGGGATGTTCTCATGGATAAGCCCGGTCAAGACGCTCAATACGATGCCTGCGATTGAGCCTGCATTCCGCAATATCAGCACCGCCACCGTATCGAAATCGGCGGAAATGGCAAAAGATATGCTGGTTCTGAACGAAAAGTCACGGGTTACAATGAACAGGAGGCGGGTGCTGGCTGATGCAAAGGCTTTGTGTGTTGAACTGGCAAAGGATTACTCACCTCCTGAAACATATTCCATTTCACTTCCGGGAAAAACCGCCAGAACAGCGCTGGATATGGCGGTGCGTGGCTTTGTAAAATCCGGCAAGGCTACCGCCCATGATGTGGTGGTATCAAAAGCGGTAGGGCAGGTTCTCTCCGGAGGGGATACAGATATAACCAAAGAGTTGACCGAACAGGATATACTCGATCTTGAGCGTGAGGAGTTCGTCAAGCTGGTACGCAACCCCGACACCCTCGCCCGCATCGAACATATGCTGGAGACCGGTAAGCCATTGAGAAATTAGGAAAATAGATATGCCGGAATATAAAGCGCCGATAAGGGATTTTTTGTTTGGACTCAATGAGTTTCTGAATGTTGAGCAATATGCCGAATTGCCCGGTTTTAGTGATTTGAGCCTGGTTGAGCCTATTTTGAATGAGGGTGCAAAATTCTGTGAGGAGGTTTTGTTTCCGCTCAATCAGAAGGGAGACGAGGAAGGGCTAAAATTTGACAATGGCTCGGTGACTCTTCCTGCCGGATTCAAGGAAGCATATCAGACTTATGTGCAGAGCGGTTGGGGTTCCTTTGCCTGTGATCCGGAATATGGCGGGCAGGGCTTGCCTAATGCAGTCAATACGCCATTTATCGAGATGGTCTGTTCGGCAAATCTGTCTTTCGGGCTGATGCCGGGACTTACTCACGGCGCTTACTCTGCGCTTGACCATTTTGGTACGGAGGAGCAGAAACGGCTATACCTGCCGAAGCTCACCAGCGGGGAGTGGACGGGGGTTATGTGTTTGACCGAACCGCAAGCGGGTACTGATTTGGGGCTGATTACTGCAAAGGCAGCTCCTAATGATGATGGTGGTTATTCCATATCCGGAACTAAAATCTTCATCTCCTGTGGAGAGCATGATGCGGTGGAGAACATAATCCATTTAATCCTTGCAAGACTACCTGATGCACCGGAAGGAGTTAAGGGAATAAGCCTGTTTGTTGCCCCAAAAATAATGGTTGGCGAAGATGGCTCGCTGCAGGAGCGGAACAATGTAGAATGTGGCAGCATTGAGCATAAGATGGGTATACATGCCTCGCCGACTTGCGTGATGAATTACGATAATGCCAAAGCCTGGCTGGTTGGCGAGCCGCATAAAGGGCTGAAGGCAATGTTCACCATGATGAATGAAGCCCGTATTCTTGTTGGTCTGCAGGGGCTTGGTATTGGCGAAGTGGCTTATCAGAATGCGCTTGCTTACGCCGGGGAGAGGCTACAGGGGCGGGCACTGAAGGGTGCTAAATACCCAGATAAAAAAGCCGACCCGATTACAGTTCATCCTGATGTGCGCCGTATGCTGCTTACCATGCGGGCATTCACCGAGGGCGGGCGGATTCTGGCGCTGTGGGCAGCACTTAATGTCGATATTGCCAAGCATCATCCTGATGCGAAAAAACGTGAGGAAGCCGATGATCTTGTCCAGTTGATAACTCCAATTGTCAAGGCTTACCTTACTGATGGCGGGTTCGAGACGGCCAATCTGGCGATGCAGGTTCTGGGTGGCTACGGCTATATAAGCGAATACGGGCTGGAGCAATATGCCCGTGATGTAAGGATTACACAGATTTACGAGGGAACTAACGGGATACAATCGCTTGACCTGGTGGGGCGCAAAATGCCTGCCCATACCGGCCGTTACCTGCGCCGTTTCTTCCATCCCGTGAGTGAATTTATCGAGGAAAACAAGGATGTTGAGGCAATGGCGGAATTTACCAAACCGCTATATCTGGGGTTCAAATCATTACAGCAGGCTAGCCTGTGGATTGCGCAGAAATCACTGGCAAATAAGGACGAAGCGGCAGGTGCCAGTGTGGATTACCTGCGCCTGTTCAGCCTGGTTACTTTCGGTTATATCTGGGCAAAATCAGCCAGGATTGCGCTGGAGAAACTGGAAGAAGATAGCAGCGAGGAGAAATTTTATAAATCCAAACTGGCCACTGCCCGTTTCTTCCTCAATAAAATCCTGCCCGAGCATTATTCCCTGCTGGCCAAAATCACCTCCGGCGTAAAGCATCTGGAGATGTAAATGGTTGTAAGTAGTGGGCAGTAAATTCAACCTGCACCTCTTTCTTCTTTGGAAATCCCTTGCAAACCAACGGGATAAAATTTTTTGTAAATATCTTGATTTTTCTGTTAATCTTGAATTAACTTTGCTGTACTATAGTTTTGTCCTACCAGTTAGTCATCATATCGATTTAAAACCATTATGTCCGAGGAAACCGTACAGGAATCACCACAGCAGGAGGGCAGAAAGGGAAGCTCACTGGTACGGGTGATTATCCTGTTCTGTATTATAGTTGTGCTGTTAAACGGTGCGCTTATATTCCAGCGGGCAGTTGAATCCTACCGGAAACATATAACAGAGGGGCAGAAGCATTCCGAGCAGCTTACCCATTCACTTGCCGACCATATCCGCCTTACCTACACCGCAGCCGACCTTACCCTGAAACGTGCGGTGGAGCGGCAATATTTCAATACATTGTTTGGCAGCAATCTTTATGAGGATATGCAGAATAATATTTCCCGCTGGGTTCGGGAGACACCGCAGATTGCCGTTATGATTATGAGCGACAGTAAGGGGCGGGTTCGTGCATTCAGCAGCGGTGACAATAACAGCAAGCCTCCTAATGATTTCCGCAGCCTGATGAAGCGCAATGCACTGATTATCGAGCAGGAGTTTTTTGCCGTACACAAGCGTTCCGACGGTACGGACAAGTTATACGTAGAACATTACAGCGCCGAGCAGGAAGGCCATAGCGGTTACGTATTGCTGAGCCGTGAGCTGACCGGAATTGACGGTAATTTCGGCGGAGTGGTTATGCTGGCAGTTGATAACAGCTATATGGAGCGTTTTATCAGGGCAGTTGATATCGGGGAAACTACCAGCATCTTACTAATGCGTGATGATACAGTTGCACTGATTGACATGGCAAGTAGCGAGGATGTAGAAATCATTGCCAGTTCTGCCGAAAAGCTGGCGGAAAATGATTCAGAACAAAAATCGTTGGTAATCAATGGAGGTGATTTGCTTAAAGGTGGGCGGTTTGACAATCACCTGAAGATAGTCACACTCGAGGAAATACCCAATCTGTCTATGGTGTTGGCGCTGGTTACTTCCGGCAATGATATTATGGCAGGCTGGCTGAAGGAGCGACGTAATGACCTGATTTTCTTCTCGATATTTGTTCTGTTCGTATTTGTAATATCGATATTTGCCTCGACTATAGCACGGCAGATGCGCCAGGCCAGACGTTCGGAGAAGACTGCGATTATGGCCAGCCAGGCCAAGTCGGAATTCCTGGCGAATATGAGCCATGAACTGCGTACCCCGCTTAATTCGATTATCGGCTTTTCCGATATGCTGTCATCTGGATATTTCGGCAAGCTCACCCCGCAGCAGGTCGAGCGCACCCGCGATATCAATTTCTGCGGCAAGCATTTGCTGGAGTTGATAAATGATGTTCTGGAATTCTCCAAGGGCGAGGCGGGCAAGGTTGAATTGCATGAAGAGCAGATGTCGATAGCGCGCACGATTAATGATACGGTGCGGATATTTGCCGACCGCGCAAGGCGGGACGGGGTCAGGATAACGGCAAATATTCCAAAGAACACGCCATATATCAATGCCGACCCGCGCAAGATGCGGCAAATCCTGATTAACCTTACTTCCAATGCACTGAAATTTACTGATGAAGGCGGGCATATCGAACTTGGCTGTGCTTTTGATGAGGACAGGAATTTTAATATTTACGTGGCCGATACCGGCATCGGTATGGATGAGAAGGATGTACCAAGGGCACTGTCGGCATTCGGCCAAGTGCATGCGGATTCATCCAAAGGAGGAACGGGGCTTGGGTTGCCTTTATGTGTTATGTTTGCTGAATTGCATGGCGGTGAATTGAATATACAGAGTATCAAGAGTGTCGGGACGAAGGTGAATGTTACCCTGCCTTCCAGCCGTGTTATTGCATCCAGTGTCGATGAAGAGGCAGCCAAATCTCCGGCAAGGAACAAACAGGCTGGCAGGAAAGGAAAACCCAATGGCCGTATTATCGCCAAATCAGTTGGGAATGTGGTTACAAGAGACGAGGATGGGGCAACTATCATAAAAGCTGCCGAATATAACAATATTACTGACAATCCTGCTCACGATAGCAAGGCTGATAGTAACCCAGCCAAGGGAAAATTTGAGGCATCAGCCGCTTCAGGAAAACCCTCCTCCCAGCGCTCCAAACAGCAAAAACACAGGAAACACAAACCCCACCGCCAGAAAGAAACAGTGCATTGATAGCCAAACAACTATAGTACAGCATTTTAACTTAAGGGGCTAGCACCCATAGTCGTTCCAAATAATTTCTGTATGCTTTGCAACCCAGGCAGAAACAAGCAACCTTTCTGTTTTTAGGCACATTTGTTACAGCATCTGCATAAACAGACTGTACTACATGCTTCTGTTTTTGCTTGCATGCTTAACTCTGGTAGAATATTCTTAATACCCTACAAGAAGACGGAGGAAATGAGTTTCACATAACTGAATACCACCTTGGTTATTTTGTCATGGGTATTATTGCAATAGCCTTATTTATCATTCAACTTAGAAGGATTTCAAAGAGCAAGTTTCTTCTTATGGCAAGAGTAGTGATAAAGTAAATAAAAAATCGTAAAATGCAAGCTCTACTATTGTCGCTACTATAGTATTTTTACCTGAAACGTTTGTTTGTTACAGTTCCCTTTATGGGGGAGCAGATAAGATAAAGGCATAGCCCGCAGTCGAATCGAGGGGGGTAGACTGATAACTGACATCTGACAACTGTTATCCTCCCGCCAATCGCCTGCGCTCCTAAAGGGGCTTGGCTCTTGCACTACCGCTCAAGGAAGAAGTGGTAGGCACGGTAAATACTTCAGGTTCAAGCACTATAGTGGCAGTATATCTACTAGTTACGGAAATGATTAAAAGATGTGATGGAAAAAGTTTACAAGTAATATGTATTAGGCAAGATTTCGTGGTTGTTCTTAGGGTTATGACAAAATATACGGTAATTATTTGAAACAACTACTAAAGGCCGAGTAGCAAAGTGGTAATGCCGGGGACTGCAAATCCTCTATCGGCGGTTCGATTCCGCCCTCGGCCTCCAAGCCTCAGTAACGATTGCAGCAAACTTGTGCCTTTTAAAACTCTCGTTAGGGAATAAGAAACCACCGCCTTTTAGGTGGTGGTTGTTCATTCTACTACTACTTGCTCTGTTGTTATGGGTTGCATATTGTATTTTTCGCGTTCCTTTTGTTCCCCTACTTTTGGTGGGCTCTACATCTGAAGCCGCAAAATGTGATTTGAAAAAATATTAGGTGTAAAAAATGATAAAAAAACAGCCTTTATATAAACTCCTGGATGTTTTTCTGCTTGCTGCATTTGCATTAATATCACTGCAGCGAGGAGTGTTGCTGGACAATGATTCTCCGTCATATATCAATAGCTATCCCTACCGCTCCTTGATGTATCCTTTTATCATTGATATTTATCAGTTTGTTGTTGGTGTTATAGGAGGGACATCTGTCATTGAAGGAACCTCTATGTATCAGTGGAATCATTTGGAGGAACTTGATGATTTAAAGGAGAAATTAAAAAAAGAATTTATCGGGATGGCAGTAATTCAGCTAACGGTCGGAATGGCCAGTATTATTTATGTGGCGCGGAAATTAAGGAGATATCTGGAGTTTAATACTGCTATTTATGCTCTGGTTATAGCTATTTTCCTAATCCCGTATGTTATTGGTTTCGGTAATATTATAATGACTGAAGCATGGGCTTATCCTGTGTTTCTGGTTAGTATGGTACTATTGATAGAGGCGCTCATACATAAGAAGCTCCGTCACTTTGTTTATTTCTTCATAGCAATATCAATCCTTATCATGATTCGCAGGCAGTTTCTGTTTGTCTATCCGGTTATTTTTGTCCTGCTGACGTATATATCCATATTTCTCAAGGATAAATTTTCTAATAAGGCCCTGATATTTGTTCTGTTTATTACTTCAATAATAGCCACTAATCTGATTGAACGGACATATTCATATGTGAAATTCGGGCATTTTGAAACTACTCCATTTGGCGGATTTAACCTGATAACTCCACATTTCTATCTGTCACATGCTTCTGATGCGGAGATTTTTGATGACGAGTTGGAGCACAATTTATTTGAACAGACTCATGCAATATTGCGAAAAACCTACAGCCTATCATATAATCCGGATAATGAAAATGCATCAGGTTATGTGGATTTTGAGAATTCCACTCTTTTCACTCCGGCAGAGAAAGAAGCAATATTGAAGAGGATAGAAGATTTTACAGGTGAAGGCTGGCCGGAAAACCCTCCTGATTTATTGCAGCACTATAAAACCTCATATTCAATAATAACCTGGCGGGCACTCAGGAAAGTTGCCGATGCTTATGGTATAGATGACTGGTATGAGTTTGACAGGATCGTAACCGGTATGGCGATAAAGATGATGCTTAACCGGCCGAAAGAGGCCGCTCTTTTCTGGCTGAAAATTTTTACCCATAATTATGGCGGTTATCTGATTACGTTATTATATCTTGTCGGGGTTTTTTACTGCATATGGTGTAATATAAAACATAAGGATAATTTATCGCTTGTAGCGCTGGCGATTTTTATGATGGACTGGGCGAATATCGGTCTGGTATCTCTGGTAGAACCGGTATTGTTACGCTATAGTATGTATACTGATGCTTTTACCTATATAATAATGGTGGTGATATTGGTAAAATTTTCTGAACACCGTAAGAAATATTTGTTGGAGAAGAAACTGGCCGAGTAATAATATTTGCTTTCTTTGTCATCCTGAACGTTAGGCGACCTGCTATAACCTGTAACCTAAAAACTATAACCTAAAATGTGTGGAATTGCGGGAAGTTTAAGCTGGGATGAACCCGATCCGGAGGAAAACTTATCTCCGGTAGTGGAGGCGTTAACCCACAGGGGGCCGGATGCAGGTAATATAATCACTTCCGGTGCTATAACGCTGGGTCATCGTCGGCTTTCGATAATAGATACACGCTCTATTGCCAACCAGCCGATGCAGGATGGTACCAACCGCTCCTGGATAGTATTCAATGGCGAGATATATAATTTCAGGCAGATACGCAGTGAGTTGGAGCAGAAGGGTATAAATTTCCACACCAACAGCGATACCGAAATTATCCTTGAAGCATGGAAAGCATGGCATACTGAATGTCTGCAAAGGTTTGTCGGAATGTTTGCCTTTGCCATATGGGACAGCGAGGAGCAGGAATTATTCCTTGCCCGCGACCGTATGGGCGAGAAACCGCTATATTATACTCCATATAATAATGACCTGAAGAACGGTATTATATTTGCTTCTGAATTGCAGGCCTTGCTGAAGCACCCCAAATCTTCGAAAGAAATAAACCCGCATGCAATCAGCCAGTTTTTATCACTCAATTACATACTTACTGATAGCTGTATTATTAAAGATGTATATAAACTCCCGCCTGCGCATTATCTGTATATCAGAAAAAACCGGCCGCCGGAATTAAAGCGCTACTGGGATTTGGCAGAATTATTCCACCATAAAAGCCGGTATAAATCCGAACAGGAAGCTGTTGAGGAGCTGAACGGCCTGATAGCCGAATCCGTATCCGGCCAGCTTATAAGTGACGTACCGCTTGGAGCTTTCTTAAGCGGCGGGGTGGATTCCTCTGCGGTAGTATCCGCCATGACCCGTATAGGAAATGCAGCCGAAACCCGAAGCTTCAGTATAGATTTTACGGAGAAAAGCTATAGCGAGCTGGAATATAGCAAACAGGTCGCGCAATATCTCGGTGTTGACCATCATACCAAAACCGTTAGCGCTGATATATTAAATACCCTGCCGGGAATCATTGCCGCAGCCGATGAGCCATTTGCCGATACTTCAATGATTCCGATGTATTTCTTATCTGAATTTACCCGTGAGCAGGTGACGGTAGCGCTTTCCGGCGACGGTGCGGATGAATTGTTTGCCGGTTATGAAACCAATGTAGCGGACAGGATGCACAAGGTTTTCAGCCGTCTGCCAAAGCCTGTAATAAAATCCATGCTGTTCATGGCAAGGAAGCTGATTCCAACCAGTTTTAACAAGGTCAGCTTCGATTATAAATTACGACAATTCCTGCAGGGATGTCTGCTGGATTTCAGGCAGGCACATTATTCCTGGCGGCAGATTTTCAGTGAGCAGGAAAAGCAGGCGCTGGTAAATCCTGAAAATAGCGAGTTACTTGAACATAACCCGTTTGAATGTTTTAATAAATTCTTTATGGAAGTGGAAGGCCGTGATATTATCGACCAGTCTGCCTATGTTGATATGAAAACCTGGCTGGCGGATGATATATTAGTGAAGGTTGACCGTATGGCGATGGCGCATTCGCTGGAGACAAGGGCGCCGTTCCTCGACCACCGGCTGGTGGAGTTTGCAGCGAGACTGCCGGTGGATTTGCGAATGAAAGGCAGGAACAAGAAGTATATATTAAAACAAAGTCAGCGGGATTTCTTGCCGGATAATATATTAAACCGCAAGAAACGCGGGTTTAATGCACCGGTGTCAATCTGGCTGGATGGTGAGTTTCAGAATTTTGCCAGGGAAGTTACTATGGATTCGGCATTAGGCGAATGGTTCAACCGCAATGAAATAGACCGGCTATGGCAGGAACATACTCAAAAACACAAGGACAACGGCCTTAAATTATTCGGACTTATGTGTCTGGGCATGTGGTTTGATAGGATGGAAGGATAGTGCAAATATTTCGTAAAATTATGTTTTCACTCGGTATAACTATAGTGATATTGTATCTCTACGTATATTTTGCGGGAGGTATATGGAAGGCAGACCTGTGCACAATGAAACAGACAGTATTTCCACCAACCAAGGAAGATATAATAAGTACAATCAGCATATCTGACAAAAAATCAGCTGATAAAAAGCGTGCGGAACTGCGTGAGTCTATTTTTAAGGGTATAAATCCTGATTATACTTATATATCAAAACTGGATAATATGAAACTCCCGCCGGAGGTGGAAAGTTTCTACGATAAAAATGTTCCGGTTAAAACAGAATTTTACCAGGTAAAGTTACCAAAAGATTTTACTTCTACTTACATAAAACTAACCCCGGAAAATGCGGATAATTGTTTGTTTATATATCATTATGGTCATACCACCTCCACTGGTTTTGGTAGAAAAGAACTGATATCTCCAATTCTGAATAAAAACAAATGTTCAGTGTTGTTTCTACATATGCCGTACAGGGGAATTAACTCACATCCTGACAAAAAGAAATCTCATAATTCTATAGGAAAACTAGCCAGCAAAGATTTCAATCCTATGATCATCTTCCTTATGCCGGTTGTTTCTGCAATAGATTATGAAACAAGAAGTTTTAAATATGATAGTGTATATATGGCCGGATTGTCTGGTGGCGGCTGGACAACTACTCTTATTGCAGCCATAGAACCCAGAGTCAAAAAGTCCTTCGCAATTGCAGGGTCGTATCCATTACCTATCAAGCAATGTGGGGGGAACTCGAGAGACTGGGAGCAGAAATATGAGGATTTATACAATCTTGCCAGTTATGCGGATTTATATATCCTTGCATCATACGGTAAAAACAGGTATTTTTTCCAGATAAACAACCAGTATGACGATTGCTGCTGGAATGGTGAGTATCAAAATTTATATAAGGATGAGATAATGGAAGTAGTTGATAGTTTAGGTGAAGGAAAAGCTTCATTTATCCTCGACAGCACTCATAACAAACACCAGGTTTCCGACTTTACGGCAAAACTTGTGCTGGAAAATATGCAGGAAGAAATGTAATAAATATTTTCGATAACCTATAGTCATTTAAGTTAATTTCCCGTGAGCGTGCCGAGGCCTTCGTCAGTGCTATGAAAAATCCCCGGGTTACTCCCTATAAAGGCGCAAGTTGGCGCATCAGTGGGATCAAACAGTAAGCAGGTTAATGCGCTTCATCCCAGCTGTGGCCGGTTTTGGCTTCGGCGATTATCGGGATAGAGAGGGAGGTTACATTTTCCATTTCCCTTGTGACCAGTTTTGCAGCCTGTCCGACTTCAGCCTCGGGAGCCTCTATGATAAGCTCATCATGGATTTGCAGGATTAGCTGTGACTGCATATTCTGCTTTTCAAGTGCCCGTACTACATTTATCATCGCTTTCTTGATAATATCCGCCGCACTGCCCTGTAGCGGGTAATTTATCGCCGCCCGTTCGGCATTACCACGCAATATCGGGTTGCGTCCGTTAATATCGCCAACAAAGCATTTGCGGCCATACAAGGTCGTTACGTAGCCCTGCTTGCGGGCGATTTCCTTCATTTCTTCCATATACTGCCCGATTCCAGGATATTGCTTGAAATAAGCATCGATATAATCTTTTGCCTCACCACGGCTTATCCCCAACTGTCCCGCCAACCCGAATGCACTCTGGCCGTAAATTATACCAAAATTTATCGCCTTGGCATTATAGCGCATCTTGCCGGAAACCTCTTCAAGCGGTACGCCGAAAACCTGCGATGCAGTAATCGCATGTATATCCTTACCATCACGGAAAGCCTGCTTCAGTACCTCAATATCAGCCATATGCGCCAGCAGCCGGATTTCAATCTGCGAATAATCGGCAGAAATCAACCTGTGCCCTTTTTCCGCAACAAAAGCCTTGCGAATCTTGCGGCCTTCCTCACTGCGAATCGGAATATTCTGCAAATTGGGATGCTGCGAGCTAAGCCTGCCGGTTGCGACCACCGTCATCATGAAACTGGTATGGATACGGCCGGTGTCAGGACTAATATCCTTCACCAGAGCATCGGTATATGTATTCTTTAGCTTGGCCAGCTCCCGATATTTTATTACATCCACTGCTATATCATATCCGGCGGCGGCCAGCCTTTCCAATACACCGGAATCGGTGGAATATGCACCGGTTTTGGTTTTTTTTGCAGTCTTACCTTCAATCTGCATACCAAGCTCATCAAATAAAACTTCACCAAGCTGCTTGGGTGAACCGATATTAAATTCCCGACCCGCCTGTTTATGGATTTTCTGCTCAAGCACAGCAATATTTTTGGCAAAAGCCTGCGATAAATTATTCAGCTCCTGAGCATCGACCTTAACCCCGATACGCTCCATATCAGCCAGAATAGTCACCAGTGGCCGCTCGATAGTTTCATAAATTGTCAGTATTTTATCATCAAACAAACGCCGGCGAAAATATTGATGCAGGCGCAATATAATATCGGCTTTCTGACAGAAATCCTGTGCCGGATCGGTATTTTCGGCCGGCGAAACCCCGATATGCATCTGGGCAAGGTTGGCGATATCATGCTTGTGCCTTGTCCCGTCCAGCACATATGACATAACCATCGTATCATCTATAGGGTAAGTTGCGGGATTGCGGCGGAGGGAGGGCTTTATATCATGGGTGATTTTGAGTATCGCCGGATTTTCCATGAAAGGTTGCAGTATTTCCACAACTTTCTGTTTATCTAGGGAATTTTCAGAAGCGGTATTATCACCAAAATCCATACTGGCCTGGTTATCACCACTACCACCACCATATTCAACATAACAGGATTGTCCCTCCGCACAGGCCAGTGCTATCGCATTATCCGCATTGTACATCGCCAGCACACCGCTCTTCTGCGCCCCCGTCAGCCATACCACCAGTTCGGCAATATTCTTTATGATAATATATTCAGCCTTGATATCGGTGGGAGGCGGTTGATTATCCGCAACCGGCAATCCGCTCTTCTTGCCTACCCGTGCTGCAAGGGACTTGAACCCGTGCTCGGACAGGAACTCCATCAATTGCTGCGGGTCTTCCTCACGAACCGCCAGTTTCTCTATATCCGCCGTAACCGCAACATCCTCACGCAGCCGGATTAGATCACGGGAAAGCCGTGCCTGGTCGGCAAATTCAATCAGCGACTCACGGCGCTTCTTCTGCGGGATTTCCTCAGCCCGCTCAAGCAGGCTATCCAGCGAACCATACTCATTTATAAGCTGCGATGCAGTCTTGGGCCCGATTCCAGGTACTCCGGGAACATTATCCGAACTATCCCCCATCAATGACAGTACATCCAGCAGCTTATCCGGCGTAACCCCGAATTTCTCCTCCACCTGTGCCTCGGCAATCTGGCGGTTGCGCATCGCATCATACATCTGCGTACCATCACCGACCAGTTGCATCAAATCCTTGTCGGAGGAGACAATCGTTACCTCAACTCCCTGCTTTTGCGCAATCCTGGTGTAGGTGGCGATGATATCATCGGCCTCGAATCCCTGCATCTCCGCAACCGGCAGCCCAAGCGCTACTGCCGCATCCCGTACCAGGTCAAACTGCGGAATCAGATCATCCGGCGCAGGCGGGCGGTTAGCCTTGTATTCAGGGTAAATGTCATTACGGAAACTCTTGCTGCCGGAATCAAATACTACCAGCATATAATCATCGTTATCCTGCTTTACCTTGTCGGATTTCAGCTTCATCAGCATATTGGTGAAGCCATATACCGCCCCGACAGGAGTACCGGCAGGGTTGGTCAGCGGCGGCAGCGAATGATACGCCCGAAACACAAAACCATAACCGTCAATCAGATATAAATGCTTTTTAGAACTCTCACCGGTAGACATAACCTGTTTCTAGGACAGGGCAAGTTTATTTGCAAGGATTAGGAATTATTCCGCAGCCAGTCGCCTTTCCAGAAAAAATCCCAGCTTTCGTACCACGGGGTCATGTCGGTATTGATTGAAAGCACCTCATGTACGGCGACAATGCTGAGCAACACCACCATAATTGCAGAAATAACCGTACCCAGTACGGTATCATCACTATCGCCCCTTGCCGATGTACCGCAGAACCTGCTGCGGATAAAGAAGTCCCAGGAGAACCTGCCGGCTCCCTGAATCAGAATAGCACCCAGCGCCAGCGCCCAGATAAAATGGTCAATATTACTGTTATCCGGCACCCCGAACTGTATGACCGAAGTCATAACCAGCAACATCAGGGCGGCTATTCTTGTACCAAGCCCGACCAGTAGTAATATCGGCAGTACCAGTTCAAATCCGGTTCCCATAATAGCGGCTATTTCAGGGTTGAGCGGCTCACCCCAATATAAAAACATCGGGATAGGATGCACTTCCTCAAACAGATATTTGGTAGTTTCCATATCCTGGATTTTCAGCATCCCGGATTTAAAGAACACCAGCCCTGCCCATATACGCAGCCCAAGGCTTATCAGATCGACGACATATGGCGAAAACCTGTCGGCAACCCCCAGCATCCCGCCGGAAATCCTGCACATACCGCCCGTTACCCCGCCATTTTTCTTTCCCATAATATGCTCCTTTTTAGGTTAAATAACAATAACATACAAACACTTATTCCGATCCTATTATATAGTGGTTACATTATTGATGTAAATAATTAGATAACATAGAACCCTACCCACCAACTTATGGTGACATCACTGTCAATCCGTTATATATTCCCTCGTTATGGCATATACGGATGAGAATAACATCACCATACATGACGACCCGGTGGATTTTGAGGGGATGCGTCGCTCTGGCAGACTGGCGGCAGAGGTGCTGGATATGCTGGCAGGGCATGTACAGCCCGGAGTTACTACCAATTACCTCAATGACCTGGCGCATAAGATGATAACTGAACATGGTGCCATACCCGCCCCGCTTGGCTATAAGGGCTATCCGAAATCGATATGCACTTCGGTCAATCATGTGGTCTGCCATGGCATCCCCGATGACAGGGCATTGCGTGACGGTGATATTGTCAATATCGATGTTACGGTGATTATCGACGGATGGCATGGTGACACCAGCCGTATGTATAAGGTGGGCCAGCCGCCGATTAAGGCCGGCCGGCTGGTGCAGACTACCTATGACTGCATGATGCGCGGGATTGAGCAGGTACGGCCGGGCGCTACGGTTGGTGATATAGGCCATGCGATACAGACCCATGCCGAGATGAATAATTATTCGGTGGTGCGGGATTATTGCGGGCACGGGCTGGGGCAAGTGTTCCACGCACCGCCCAACATACTGCATTACGGCAGGGCAGGGCAGGGTATTGTGCTGAAGGAGGGTATGTTTTTTACTATCGAGCCGATGATAAATATCGGCCGGAAGGATACGAAGCTGAACAGGAAGGATGGTTGGACGGTGACTACCCGTGACCGCTCGCTCTCCGCCCAGTTCGAGCACAGCCTGGCTGTAACAGACGATGGCTATGAGATTTTTACACTATCCCTGAAGGGGCTGGATATTCCTTGATTCAGGGGTCAGAAATCAGAAGCCAGAAACCAGAATTTTAGCAAGATGACACAGCTTATTTCTCCAATAGAGACGAAACATTTAATCCTACGCGAATTCAGGGAAGAAGACTGGGAAGCGCTTTATGAATATGGTCACAGGGAGGAATTTTACAGATTCCTGCCCATACCAGAGCAGACGCCGGAAACCACGAAGGAATTTGTAGCACAGGCCATGGCAAATCAGCAAAAATCCCCGAGAGAGCATTACCAGTTTGTTATTGTTTTCAAACCGGAAGAAAAAGTAACTGGCACCTGCAATATATTTATTGCAGATGCCGGGAATAAAACCGGCAGGCGCGGAATGGCCGTTAACCCTGACTACTGGAACAGGGGTATTGCTACCGAGGCAGGCAGGGCGATATTAAAATTTGGCTTTGAGGAATTGGGATTACATCGTATATTTGCCATGTGTGATGTTGAAAACAGGGCTTCTGCCAGAGTAATGGAGAAATGCGGGATGAAGTATGAGGGTACTTTGAGAGATGATGCTCTGGTACGGGGAGAATGGCGGAATTCTTTGCTTTACGCTATCCTGGAGTCTGATATATAGGGAGCATTACCAGAAACAATCTTTAAATTAAGGTTGGAGTCCTTTATCAAGGGAAGATTTGATAAACTCTTTTGCTTTGAACATATCCGTTGTTGTCATGTTCGCTATCTTTTCAACGGACTCTTCAATACCAAAACCTGTTTTAAAAAGAACGGCCTCCCCATTAGGCGTTCCAAAAAACGATGGCGCTGGTAGGCTGCCTTTCACTTTAGCATGGCTGGCTTTTTCTCCAGAGGAAGTTCCCCCTATTCCGGTAAGCACTGCATCTGCCAGTAGATGGACTTGCTTTTCAGAAAGAAGAGGCTCTTGATATTGCCCTTTGTGACCTATATAGAGATTCACATCATTACCTTTAAAGTCACTAAGGTCGTTACCGGATCCTCCTTTTAAAAATGTAACTTCTTTTATAAACTGTAGCCTACTAGCATCAATTGTGTTTATTAGCACTTCTACATTTTTCCCAGCTTTCTCACGAACTTCTTTACGACCTACTTTGCCTGAAATCATTTGTTTCCTCCATAGTAATCAGTGTGTAGCTATTGGTTTCTCAAGTGATACCGCGCCGTGCGACACAATAGGTTAAAAAACTGTAAAAGTCAATAGGGCATGCGTCAGAGCCTCATTATTAGCCGTGACAATTTCTTCTATTGTGTGTTAGCCTAGGGCATTTACGTCTTACACCTCCTTTTTAAAGCACTATGATTCCGGACTCTAACCACTATTCATATGAAAAACCTGCTCAAATGCCTGCGTGATGCGCTGTTTTATACGGCGGTTGACCATGACGGGATAGAGCATGCCGGATATCTGGCGTTTCTGGGGTTGCTGTCATTATTTCCGTTCCTGGTGTTTCTGGTAATGATAGCCGGTACGGTGGGAGAGGCACAGATAGGCTCGGAGCTGGTCGGGCTGATAACCGATGCGCTGCCGGAGAACCTGATAGCCGCAATCAGGCCGCGTATGGCGGAAATCGTCAACGGCCCGCCGCAAGGGCTGGTTACACTGGCGATTCTGGGGATGATATGGACATCCTCCTCGATAGTGGAAGGTACCCGTAATATACTCAACAAGGCCTATCGGGTGGAAACCCCGCCATCATATCTGTGGCGGCGGTTTATGAGCATATTACAGATGTTTATACTGGTGGGGCTGACTATCACCGCCATGCTTATCTTTGTCTCCGCACCTATATTATGGAATTATGTCGAGCAGTTTCTGGCGGTAGAATGGCCGGAACTGAGTGCAACTATAGACGCCAACTGGAACTATATCCGTTATACATTCAGTGGGGTGGTGGTGTTTCTGGTGGTGGCTACCAGCTATTATATCCTCCCAAATGTCAGGCAGCGCTGGCGCAGGGTAGTGCCGGGTGCGTTGCTGGTAGTGGTGCTATGGCTGGTGGTGGCCAATGCACTGGTGGGGTACCTGCAGAATTATATATTCGGCGCCGAATTCAACTATTTCTACGAAAAATCCCTCGGCTTCCATTTCGTACAAAAGGAAGAAGTCCCGGGAGGGAGGAGGAAAATTCATAGAGGGGTTCTACCCGTTACTGATTTTTGTTGTTTTTGTTCGGTTATTCTTTCGCGGAAGGAGGCGGTGGGGGTTCTTGAGTCGGTATCGGTGTGTTTGCTGTCGGATAAGCCGGATAATTTTTCGGGGAGGATATTACGGGTTTTTTCGGTGATTTTGCGGGAGGCGGCAAGTACAGGTTCTACCGCAATATGATGGTTAACCCGCTTTTCCGTATCAATGGTATGCTCGTCCGAACTACCGCTATATCTGTGGGTTGTATCGGGAGTGAGTGCTTTTTTCGGGTCTTTTACAACTCCTTCAATTCCCTGTTGTGCTACATCACTGGCGGCATGCATCCCCATCATATGAAATCCTGTCCAGCTTATGGCTCCGAGGGCCTTTGCCACACCGGTTTTTACCCGCTCTTTCAAACTGCCCTGCATGGTAACCGCTTCAACTACCGGAACCTGTTCGGCCACGGTTACTGCGGTTTCTTTTATTTTCGGCAGATGTGTGGCAGGATTTTTTACATTATGGGTCAGTTTTTCCACCGCCTTCTCCATAGTCTGTTTCGGGTGCAGGCGTATATCCACAGCGTTTTTTGCTGCTTTCGCAATATCCTCTCTGGTAGCGCCGGAATATTTAACGGTTGCAGCGGTTAATCCGCCATATACCACGGCCGATAACACCGAACCGACAATATTGGCCGGATCGGGAGATGACTGGAAGAATGCCAGTCCGGACAGGTTATTGACCACCAGGTCGCCTACTTTCTGCCCGCCTCCGATAGCAACATCTTTCAGCCCATCGCTATGGATAAGCTTGTCTATTGCGGGGAAGACAACGAACTGGGTGGCTGCGGTTACAGGAGCGGCCACTCCCAGGCCGAACTGCGCCAGCCTGCGCCTCACCGAATGATGCTGCGGAAAGGGAGCATAATTCTGCTCCCTGTTGAACACATACCTGTATCCCTGCTCAACGCTGTCCTTCAGCGTATATACAGGCGTCAGCGGCTTTCTTTCTTCGGTTGTGTCTTGACTATCTGCCATAAATGTACATTGTTATATTTTACACTTTATATAAAAACCTGCTTTCTATGCCCATCTCTTTTCTGTGGGATGCTCTTGCATTATCCAGTGCAGAAAATATCTCATCATAGCGATTTAGCTGTTTTCCCTTATCAGGAATATTTTTCTCATCCAAAAGTTGCCCAAATTGTTCCCTTGCCTTCTTGAACTCTTCCTTGAAAAATGGATCCGAGGCGGTACCTACGAAATAGGAAACTGTCTGCTTGCCATTGGTAAAGCCTATTTCCCTCATTGTTATGCTGTTATCTGATAGCAACTGTTTAAACTCCTTCCAAACCTTATAAAATTCCTCTTTTCCCCTGGTTGAAATATCAATGCCATGTTTCTTCTTGCCAACAGGCTTACTAACCTTTGGGGAACCTGCAAAAGCACCATATATTTCTTTCTTTTCATCAGGTGAAATTTCAGCCGCAGAATCCAGAGCCTTTATTATATAGGAAATATTGTTCTTGTTAATATGCGAAATATCACCATTTATGATTCCCAATGCTTCATATCCGGTCATTGAGCTATGTCTGGAATTCCTGTTATATGCTTCCAGCAAATGTGTTTCATCCTTATGCCAGTTTCTGGCTTTAAGATGTTTTGATAGTAAATCCTGTAATTTTTCGGTATTTTCCTGCATTATAAAGTACCTCGTATTTTGGTTATAATATACTATACCATCCAAATATGACAGAATTATTACAGCGATCGGAAAAAATGCAAAAAATTGCAAAAAAATCTGCAAATCAGACAAAATTCAACCTCACAGCCGATTTCAAACCGGCAGGAGACCAGCCGCAGGCTATAGAAAGGCTGGTTGCAGGGTTGAATAGCGGCCGGCGTGATCAGGTATTGCTGGGCGTTACCGGCTCCGGCAAGACTTTCACCATGGCGCAGGTTATCGCACAGACCGGTCGTCCGGCGCTGATTATGGCTCATAACAAGACGCTTGCCGCCCAGCTCTATAGCGAGATGCGGGAGTTTTTCCCTGATAATTCGGTGGAATATTTCGTTTCCTATTATGATTACTACCAGCCGGAAGCCTATGTTCCCAAAAGCGATACCTATATCGAGAAGGATTCCTCGATAAACGAGCAGATTGACCGTATGCGCCATTCCGCTACCCGTGCGCTGTTCGAGCGCCGCGATGTTATTGTGGTTGCCTCGGTTTCCTGCATTTACGGTATCGGCCTGCCGGAATTATACCTGCAGATGACCATTCCGGTGAAGAGCGGCAGCCGGCTTGATATGAGCGAGTTTGCCCGCCGGCTGGTCGAGTTGCAGTATGAGCGTAATGATGTGGCGTTTGCCCGCGGCAGCTTCAGGATTCGCGGTGATGTGCTGGATATTTTCCCGTCGCATATGGAGGATCGTGCCTGGCGGCTGTCCTTTTTCGGCGACGAGCTGGAGTCGATAGATGAATTCGATGCGCTTACCGGTGAGAAAACCGGTAGTTTCGAGGAGATTACCATATATGCCAACAGTCATTATGTTACCCCTCGTCCTACTCTCCTGCAGGCGGTGGGGCTTATAAAGCAGGAGTTAAAGGAGCGTGTGCCGCATTTCGAGGCGAGTGGCAAGCTGCTTGAAGCGCAGCGTATCGGTGAGCGTACCGGGTTTGACCTGGAGATGATTGTCGAGGTTGGAGCCTGTAAGGGAATCGAGAATTATTCGCGTTATCTTTCCGGACGCGGGGCGGGTGAGCCACCGCCTACATTGTTTGAATATCTGCCCGATGATGCGCTGTTATTCGTTGATGAGAGCCATGTTACCGTACCGCAGGTGGGCGGGATGTATAATGGCGACCGCGCCCGCAAGCAGACATTGGTGGATTACGGATTTCGGCTGCCTTCGGCGCTGGATAACCGTCCACTCAAGGCAGATGAGTGGAATGCGATGCGCCCGCAGACTATATATGTTTCCGCGACCCCCGGCAAGATTGAGCTGGAGCGCACTGGCGGCGAGTTTGTTGAGCAGCTTATTCGCCCTACCGGCCTTGTTGATCCGGTATGTATTGTGCGTCCTGTCGAGGGGCAGGTTGATGATTTAATCGCGGAATGCAGGGATGTTGTGGCGAAGGGCTTTCGGGTGCTGGTGACTACACTGACCAAGAAAATGGCCGAGAATCTCACCGAATATCTGCAGGAAGCAGGGCTGAAGGTGACCTATATGCATTCCGATATCGATACGCTTGACCGGGTGGAGATTATCCGTGAATTGCGCAAGGGCGATGTGGATGTTCTGGTCGGGATTAACCTGCTGCGTGAGGGGCTGGATATACCGGAATGCGGGCTGGTATGTATACTGGATGCGGATAAGGCGGGTTTCCTGCGCTCGGAGACTTCGCTGATTCAGACTATCGGGCGGGCGGCGCGTAATGTTGAGGGGCGGGTGATTCTGTATGCCGATGTGATGACCGATGCGCTCAAGTCTGCACTGGAGGAAACCGAACGTCGCCGCCGGGCTCAGCAGGAATATAACGAGCGGCATAACATTACTCCCGCTTCGGTTAAAAAGGCGATTGCGGATAATATGGGCGGGGAGCGTGAGGCTGAAAGCATGGCATATGGCGGGTTTGCCGAGGATGCAACCGGTTTTGAACCGCAATATAACATTCAGGACTTGCAGAAACAAATGCTGAAAGCCGCGGAAAATCTGGAGTTTGAAGAGGCCGCCCGTCTGCGTGACCTGATCCATAAAATTGAGAAGCAGGAGTTGGGGCTTTCCGGCTTCTCTTCCAATACCGCCCGCCACCGCCATAAACACAGGAAAAAGAAAAAATAAGCACCTAACAATATTTTTGTTATTGCTCTCAATTCTTTACTTTTTCCCTTAAATCCGGCATTATTAGAGGATGTTAAAATTTACAGGCAAATTCGTTGTTGTGTATATAATCATAACAGCTCTTACCCTAGTAGTTCTGGTGATTGCTCCGCAAAATTCTTCTGCGCAATCCCTATCTACCATAAGGGATGATGAGATTGAACGCTATCTGCAGAATATAGCAAAACCTGTGTTCAAAGCAGCAGGATTAAATGCCGATCATATCAGGATTATCATTATAAATGACCCGATGCTGAATGCCTTTGTTGCGGGCGGGCAGAATATATTTATCAATACCGGCCTGTTGCTGGAGTCGGACAATCCGGAAATGCTGATAGGGGTGGTGGCGCATGAATCAGGCCATATCACCGGTGGGCATCTAATCCAGAAAGCCAGCCGTATGGAATCGGCAGGGATAGAATCGGCATTAGGCTATATTCTGGGTATTGCATCAATTGCAGCCGGTGCACCGCCGGAAGCAGGCATTGCCATAGCGCAGGGGGGGCAGCATATTGCCCAGCGTGGTTACCTTAAACATTCCCGCACACAGGAGGAGGCCGCCGACCAGGCGGCATTGGGATATATGAGACAGGTGGGGGCTTCTCCTGACGGGTTGATTCAATTACTGGAGAAATTCCATACCGAGCATACTTTTTACTATAATGACATAAGCCCATATATAATGACCCACCCGCTTTCTTCTGATCGGATAGAACATCTGCGTAATGCTTCAAGGGAATGGCAGGCAAATGAGGAGAATATTGCTGAAAACCACATATGGCTGGATGATTTACATAAGAGACACAGCCGTGTTACGGCAAAATTAAGTGCATTTCTGAAAGAGCCGAAAGATATCCTAAAAAAGCTTAAACATGCCGATGAGAATATTGCCACCCGTTATGCCAGGGCGATAGCCTATTACCGTATTCCTGATATGGATAGTGCATTGCGGGAAATAGACTCGCTGATTGATAACTTTCCTGACGACCCTTATTTCCATGAATTAAAAGGGCAAATGCTGTTTGAAAACGGGCGGATAGATGAATCCATAGCTTCCTATAGGCGTGCGGTTGAGCTATTGCCTGATGCGCCACTGCCGACCCTGCAGCTTGCAGTGGCACAGATTGCTACCGAAAGGGAAGAGCTTTATGCGGATGCGGCGGGAATTCTGGAGCAGGTGTTGGTAAAGGAGCCGAAGAATGTAATAGCATGGCGGCAGTTGGGGATTGCATATGGCCGTATGGGAAAATTGGGCAAGTCCTACCTCGCTCTGGCAGAGGAGGCCTCCCTGCTTAAAAACAATGATGATGCGGAGAAATATATCGAACTGGCACGCAAGCACCTGCCGGAAGGTACCCCCGCCGCCCTCAAAGCCAAGGATATACTGGATAGTCTGGAGGATTAATAAGTTTAGAACATATAATCAATATCCGTCCAGAAACGTTCGCCGCGCATTGTCCAGGGCCATTTCCAGAATTTCCACAAATTATCCTCCGTGGAGATGAATACTACATCTGCCCTGCCAACCAGATTTTCTGCCGGAACAAAGCCTACTGCCGGTGTACGACTATCGGCAGAATTATCACGATTATCCCCCATAAGGAAATAATGCCCTTCCGGTACTTTGTAAACCTCGGTGTTATCCCACTCACCATCCAGTTCGTCATCAAGCACCGAATAGGTCACACCATTGGGCAGTGTCTCCTTATAATGGCGGATTATCCTGGTATTTCCATCCTCATCAGTATCAGTAAAGTCCTCTACCCGCTTGCGTTCAACCTTGTCACCATTTATGTATAGCTCCCCGTTCTTCATTTGAATCCTGTCGCCGGGAAGTCCGACAAGTCGTTTTATATAATCAATATGCGGGGTAGGTGGCGGACGAAATACAATAACATCACCGCGCTTCGGCTGTTCGGAAAATTTACGCCCCTCGAACATCCCGATTCCGCGTGGAGCCAGCAGGGGAATAGCAAAACTATAACGTGAATAACCGTAGGAAGATTTGGAAACAAAGATAAAGTCCCCGATAAGCAGGCTGGGCTTCATCGAGCCGGAAGGTATATGAAAGGGAGAATATATCAGCGCACGGAACACCAGCGGAAATACAATGCATACCAGTATCAGGAAAGTCCAGCTTTCATAAAAGCGCAGCTTTTTCTTTTCTTTCTTCCCGGATTTTTTATTGGGCTCACTACTGTCAATTGAATTCTCAACAATCTTCTCACCTGTTCTTTCCAGTTCACTCATAAAATTTTTCTGGCTTCTGATTTCTGGTTTCTGACTTCTAGCTTCTGACTCCTGATTACAGTATCTCAAGCACATTCTCCGGCGGGCGGCCGATTATAGCTTTACCGTCTTTAATTACAATCGGACGTTGTAGCAGTTTCGGATATTCGAGGATCTTATCAATAAGCCCATCACGGGATAAATCCGTATTATCCGCACCGCTTTCCTTATATTCCGGCTCGTGGGTACGCATAATATCCCGCGGTTCCCGCTTCAGCATATCAAGTATTTCCACCAGTTCCTGCCTGGTCGGAGGTGCTTTCAGATACTCCACCACCTCCGGTTCTTCACCCTGCTCTTCAAGCAACTGCATAGTTACTCTGCATTTATTACAGCGCGGATTATGATATATCCTTGTAGACATACTCCCCTCTCCTGCGAGCCACTAGCCACCGCCCTTATACTCACACTCTATCTTGAATGCAAGCTTGATGATTTCATTATCTTCATCGGTAGGCCGGTAATCTTTATCATGAGTCTTCGCCAGAGTTTTTCTGGTAACCTCGCTGTAGTTACACTCCACCATGCCACCCGGAACCGTCTGGGTGTGGTGGCAATATTCGGGGTTATTCTCATTCCTGCCAATAGTGTGTTCCACCCTGAACTCCCTGTCTTTGGGGTAAGGCATCTGGCAGGAATAATCCGCACATTCCATAAGCTTTGCACCAAATTCATCACAGGTATTTTCCACCTCCGCCAAGGATATTTGTGGAAAAACCATAATAACAATCAGTAATAATTTTCTCATCTTATCTCTCCTGTCTGTTATTCACACCGGTAAAATTATATTTAATACATTCCGCACGGATTTTCCTGTCCAGCGCCATTAGGTGGTTAACTTCCACCTCACCACCGGTATCAAGCATAAAGGCCGCTAAATCCTTGCGGGTAGCCTCACCGGTTTTACATTCGGCAAAATCACGGTTATCAAGGCTCTGCACCAGATGTATACATTTCCCGTCCTCCATCCCCTTTACTTTATGTGCAACTTCAAAATCCGGCTGTTTGGCATAAATCCGGCATTCATAAGGCTTGCATTCACGTAGCGCATCACTCAATCCCACACATGCACCGTCAATATCTCCGGACAGCGATGTGGCGGTGAATAAAAACAGGTTTAACACATAATGCAGCAGATATTCTTGCATTAAGGCATTATACAGGATAGTTGCGTATTACACAATACCCGCCCAAAAAACAGTTTCCTGTATTCTTATATTCCTGTATTCCTGACTTCATATGATACTATATCCCGCAATAGATTTGAAGGACGGCCATTGTGTCAGGCTGACGCAGGGCTATATGGATAAATCCATCACCTTCTCCGAGAATCCGGCCGAACAGGCGGTGGAATTCGAGGAACAGGGAGCAAGCTGGATTCATATGGTCGATTTAAACGGCGCATTCCAGGGACAGCCGGAACCGGTGAATATGGATGCGGTGGAGGCCGTATTGCGTCGGGTCAATATACCGGTACAGCTTGGTGGTGGTATCCGTGACATGAACCGGATTGATGCCTGGATGCGCGCCGGCATATCGCGGGTGGTGCTGGGAACTGCTGCGGCTAATAATCCGGAGCTGGTCAGGCATACCTGTGTGGAATATCCGGGAAAGATTGCGGTCGGCATAGATGCGAGGGACGGGCTGGTAGCGGTGGAAGGCTGGGCACGCAAGACTACCATGCCGGTAGTGGAGCTGGCGCTGAAATTCGAGGATGTCGGGGTGGCGGCAATAATCTATACCAATGTCAATCTTGACGGCATGATGCAGGGGCCGGATATCGGTGGGATAGAGGCACTGGCTTCGCGGATTTCCACACCGGTTATAGCTTCCGGCGGTATCAGTTCAATAGAGGATTTGCGTGCGCTTGATTCTATAAAAGCATGCGGGATAGACGGGGCGATAGTCGGGCGGGCAATCTATGACCGCAAGCTGGATATCAGGCAGGCGTTGAAATTTATGAAGTAGTTTTAATAATGTTAAAAACCAGAATCATACCATGTCTTGATGTCAAGGACGGACGTGTAGTCAAGGGAGTTAATTTCGTTGATCTGATAGATGCCGGTGATCCTGTTGAGCAGGCAAAAATATATGATGCACAGGGTGCGGATGAATTATGCTTCCTCGATATTACCGCTTCACATGAAAAGCGGGATGTATTGTATGATGTGGTGACGCAGGTGGCGGAACATTGCTTTATGCCTTTGACAGTAGGTGGCGGAGTGCGTAATGTTGATGATGTGCGCAAATTATTGCTGGCAGGGGCGGACAAGGTTTCGATAAATACTGCTGCGGTGCATAATCCGGAATTTGTCCGGCAGGCTGCGGATAAATTCGGTGCGCAATGTATAGTGGTTGCGATTGATGCCAGAAGAGTAGGGGAAGATGACGGCCAACCCTCATTTGAAATATTTACCCATGGCGGGCGGGAGCCTACCGGGATTGATGCGGTGGAATGGGCGCGGAAAATGGTGGATTACGGAGCAGGCGAAATATTGCTTACCTCTATGGACAGGGACGGAACAAAGGATGGTTATGATATTGAGCTAACGAGGAAAATAGCGGATGCTGTGTCGGTGCCGGTTATAGCCTCCGGGGGGGTAGGCAAACCGGAACATTTCGTCGAGGGAGTGAAACAGGGTCATGCCAGTGCCCTGCTCGCCGCTTCGATCTTCCATTTCGGTGAATATTCCGTTAAAGAGGTAAAGCAGTATATGCAAAATACCGGTATTGCGGTTAGAATATGATCTTAATGAGTGTGAGGGTAAATAAAGGACGAGCATTTATAATTCTGGGAACTATGGTGACAACTTTTGTTGTGCTGAGGGTATGGCTGTATTTCTCACCCAATAGTGACTTCAATATAGCGTCATATAATATTCACCATCTTTATACGGGGCTGGTGCTGGTGACATTCAGCGGGATTTTCCTGGTGGTTATGGAGGAGGCAGGCAGGCGTATTACAGACATTATGGCTGTGATATTCGGTAGCGGGCTTGGTATGGCGCTAGATGAACTGGTGTATCTCATCGCGACCGATGGCAGCAATGAGTCGTATTCGCTTCCTGTATCGTTCTGGGGAGGTCTGGTTGCAATCGCTATTGCATCCGGTTATACGCTGCTGTTGGTGGTTTGCTCAAAGAGGAAGAAGTAACCTCCTCCATATTTTTCATCCTCTCACGCATAATCCTGCGTTCCAGAAATCCCGCCTTGACCCTGATAAACAGCAGGACAAGAAACACTCCCGTAAAACCGAACGCCATAAGCAACAGCGGCAGGAGCATATCACCGTGAATCGCTGGGCCGTCGAGTCTTACAACGCTTGCCGGCTGGTGTAATGTATTCCACCAATCCACCGAGAACCTGATTATCGGGATATTAACCGCCCCTACCAGCGCCAGAATAGCGGCCGCCTTTGAACCCCGTTCCTGGTTTTCAAATGCCCCTGCCAGTGCGATATACCCTATGTAAAGGAAAAACAGCAGTAATACAGAGATTATCCTCGGGTCCCATGCCCACCATGTGCCCCATCCAACCTTGCCCCATATAGAGCCGGTAGCCAGTGTTATCAATGTGAACCCTGCACCTATCGGTGCCGCTGCCCGTGCTATGAAGTCCGATAACGGGTTGCGCCATATAAGGAAGGATACCCCTGCCAGCGCTATCACCATATATATAAACAACGACATCCATGCTGCCGGCACATGCACATACATAATCCGCACCGATTCACCCTGCTGGTAATCGGGGGGGGAGGTGACAATGGCAACATATCCCCCCGCTACAAGTAATATCGTGGTAATTATTGCAAGCGGTATGGTGATACGGTCGGTGAGTTTAACAAACTTCCCTGGTTTTAGTATATGCAGCATATAGTCGTTCCAAATAATTTCCGTATGTTTTACAACCAGCTAGATTTGTATTAGAGCAAGTGAAATTTCGCAGCTCGTAGTTTACCCTACCTGCAAGAAATTTGCACGCAGCTATAAGGCAGATTTAGCAGTTGCAAAATACACGGAAATTATTTGGAACGACTATATATTGCCAATTGCTGGTTTATGGCTTATTTATAGTACGGTTATACCAATAGTAAACCAATTTAGGAGCAGATTATGAACGATGAAATTGACGTTAAGGATAAAAAGGAAGAGGGAGGCGATCCGCCACCTACCGTGATGAAACAGACAAAGCCTCCATTGATATTAACCACATCCGTAAAAAAGGAAAAGGACAGGGATAATAATCACGAAAGGTAATAACTCCGGATTTCCTAAATTCCTGCATTCTTAAACTCTGGAACATATGGCACCGATGACTCACATACAGAAGCTGGATCTTGAAACCCATAATGGCATAGTGCTTATCAGGGGCGAGACTCCCGTGGGTGACCCGATATACGCCTATGTAAAGGTTGATCTGCATGATGTAGAGGAGCTGGAAAAGGCATATGAGCAGGATTTATTTATCGATTACTCCAGATATAAGGGAATTATCAAGCATGACTGGGGAGAAGAGCCGCCCACTAATGTCAAGCGCTATATGGAAGAGCATTACGACTTCCATCATCATGATGAGTAGTGGCTAGCTTCTTTATAAAGGGATTTCATTGGCAATTTACGTATGGATTTACTATATGAATATTGTCTGTGTGGCTTGTGAAAGAGTAATGTGCGATGCTAGGAGATATACTGCTTTCATAAACAGATTTATTGAAATAAATCAAAGTGCCGACTCCAGCGCGCTGCCCAGCAAGCATATCACTGTTTTTATCGCCGATAAAAATTGACTTTGACATATCTATATTGAATTTATCCCCTGCTTTCAGCAGCATACCGGGATTGGGCTTACGGTCGGGGGATTCCCTGCGATAATCACCTACGCCATGTTCGGGATGATAGGGACAATGATAAACTGCTGAAATTTCTATCGATTTATCCGCAAAACGCCCAACTATCCAGTTGGTCAGGGTTTGATATTCCTCTTCGGTATAATATCCCCGACCGATACCACCCTGATTGGTAATCACTATGATTATATAACCCGCATCCTGCGCCGCATGGCATAATTCAAAAATACCGTCTATAAACTCGAAATCCTCAATCCTGTGGACATGCCCCCTGTCAACATTAATAACACCATCCCTGTCAAGAAATAGTGCCCTGGTTTGGGGGGGGGTGTTCATGCAGTCTCCAGTAATAATTCCGGCAGTTCCTTCTGTGCACGGGCATAATCCTCCGGCACACCAATATCGATAAAATATTCGCTGGCCTCTATATATGGCGGGCGGATTTCCCCGATATAGGGAAAACAGAAATCCTTCTCAAAGGAAAATTGCTGTGGCAGGTCATATCTGTCAAACAAATCCGGACTTATTACATAAACTCCGCTATTTATATAACCTGCACCTGATTCTCCGGCGTGGTTAAAGCTGGTGATTTCACCGTTATCAGTCGTCACCTTGCCGTAACGTCTGCAATCGGGCACATGGCGCAGGGCAATGGTGAGAGGCTTGTCATGCGCACAGTGCCGCTCGTACATAAGGCGGTGATTTACCATCACCATAGAATCACCGTTCAGCACCAGAACAGGCCGTTTTGGACACAATATATCTATCGAATTTACTATAGCCCCGCCGGTACCGAGCGGCTCCTCCTCTATCGCATAGGAAATCCTGATATTGCGGTATTTATCACCGAAATATCCCTGTATGACTTCATATTTGTAATGCACAGAAAGCACTGCCTCATCAACTCCATGCGCAATTAGGGTATCCAGCAACCAGGCAAGGAACGGCCTGCCTGCAATAGGCGCCATCGGCTTGGGTATGTCTGCCACCACCGAGCGCAATCTTGTTCCGAATCCCCCTGCCAGTATTATCGCTTTCATGATTTTGTAATTTTGGATAGTAGATAATAGAATGCAGACACAATTATGTCTATAGAATATAGTATTCTTTATGGGAGTAAATTCCGATAATAGAAACCTATGCCCTTGCAAAGCCTGGTGTGGTGGCATGCTTCAGCCACTGTTGAACAACGCTATTAATAGAAGGTGACAAGGTACCGCGGACTTGTTTATGGTAATTATTTAGCCAGTTTATCTCATCATTATTTAACAGGTTTGTGTCTATAAGGCGTAGATCTATTGGGGCGAGGGTTATGGTTTCAAACTGGTAAAATTGACGGTCATCACTATTATTGTCGCTATTATCAGCAGCATCCTCACATTCCGTAACCACAACCAGGTTCTCTATCCTGATTCCATATTCGCCTTCCAGATAATATCCAGGCTCGTTGGAAAGAACCATGCCTGGCTGCAGGGCAACCTTGCCCGCTGCTTTGCTGATTCCCTGCGGCCCCTCATGTACATTCAGGAAACATCCGACACCATGCCCTGTGCCATGGTCGAAATCCAGCCCGTACTGCCATAAATACTGCCGTGCCAGTGCGTCAAGATGCGCACCGGTCGTTCCCCTGGGAAAGCGGGCACGGGCAAGTGCTATATGCCCTTTTAATACCAGAGTGAAATGCAGTTTCTGCAGTGCGGTTGGTTCCCCTATGGCGATGGTGCGGGTTACGTCAGTCGTGCCATCATAATACTGCCCGCCGGAATCAACCAGATATAGCGAGCCAGACTCAAATTTTTTATTGCTCTTCCCGGTCGCATGGTAGTGCACAATTGCGCCATTGGAGCCATAACCGGAAATGGTGGGAAAACTGGCACCCCGGAATAAATCACCCTCCGCCCGCATGTTATCCAGCTTTTCTGCAGCGGTAATTTCGGTAATTTCATTCTTCCCTACATTCTCATCCAGCCAGGCCAGAAATCGGCATAATGCCACCCCGTCCCGCCGATGCGCTGCACGCATCCCTTCTATTTCAACCGGATTCTTGCAAGCTTTCGGCAAAACACAAGGGTCTTCACATATATTCAACTTCGCCCCAATTTTCTCCAGGTAATCGAAAAACACCGCATTGCTGCTTTCGGCAATCATGACTTTTTTTTCTGCCAGTTTTTCCCGTATATCCGACAGGAATACCGCCTCATCATGAACATGCGTATTTGCTATAGTAATATTTTTATCAAACTTCTCCGGATTAATATATAAATCCACCACCCCCGATTTATGCAGAATCGCACGGCACAGGGCAATCGGCGTATGCTCAAGGTCACTGCCGCGGATATTAAGCAACCAGTTGACCGACTCAGGGTCGGTAATAAGCAGCGCATCCGCATCCATATTTATAGAGTTTATTTTGTCTTTAGTAGATTGCCCCGAATATTTAATGTCATGGGCAAATATTGATGATTTGGAAGCAGAAGGTTTGTCCTGCCAAATTTTATCTATAAGATTATCACATAGTACCAGTGAGTTATTATAACTCCTTTTCAATCTGCCGTAACTTATCAGCCATGAGTCAATACCAATTCTTGAAGGATTAGGTGAATTATCCCCTAATATACTATTGATAAATTTAAGTGGCGAAGATTTGTATATGTCAAATATTTTAAACCTGTCCCCGACCTGCTCCCGCGCCTGAATCGCATAACGGCCGTCGGTAAAGAATGCCGCCTGCTCTTTTAATACTACTACCTCGCCAGCCGAGCCGGTAAAGCCGGTCAGCCATTCCAGACGACGGGCATACGGCGGCACATATTCACTCAGGAACTCGTCCGCCATGGGTACAACATACCCGTCCAGCCCATGTGCCTCTATTTCCTTACGAAGCAGTGCAAGCTTGTTCATTACCCACCAGCCAATAGCTCTTTGACAAAATCACCAAGCCCGTCCTGACGTTCGCGGCGCTGGCGCTCGGCATTCAGTATGGCCAAAACCTTGCCCAGACTTTCCTCAACATCGTGATTTACAATAACATAATCATAGGCAAACCAGTTACTTATCTCGTTGCTGGCCTTGGACATACGGTTGCGTATGACTTCATCAGAATCCTGCGCGCGCTTGCGCAGACGGCTCTCCAGCTCCTTCATAGAGGGCGGCAGGATAAAAACGCTAACCAGGTCACGCCGCCGTTTCTTCTCAATCTGGTGGGTGCCCTGCCAGTCTATATCGAATAGCACATCCGTACCCGCTGCCAGTGCCTCATCGACTACCTTCTCCGGAGTGCCGTACTGATGTCCGAATACCTCGGCACATTCCAGAAACTCATCATGTGCAACCATAGCTACAAACTTCTCTTCGCTGACAAAATGATAATCCACCCCGTCGGTTTCATTGGGGCGCATAGGGCGGGTAGTAGCCGAAACCGACATAACCAGGTTATCATCACGATCCAGCAAAAGACGGGAAATAGTAGTCTTTCCCGCTCCCGAAGGTGATGACAACACAAACATAAAACCGCTACGCCTGATTTTCTCCATTGTTTTTCCTGTTGACGAGGTTGAGCGATAATGACACCCTGAATGTCATCCTGAACTTGTTTCAGGATCCATTGCTCCGATGACAGAATTTTAATAACAGATAACTATATTTTGGTATTTTTAAGAATATAGTCGTAATTTGTCAGTCAAGAGATTGTTGATAAATAGATCCTGAAACAAGTTCAGGATGACAGGTAACTTATAGCAACCCCTTTGATAAAAATGCAATGAAGAAAGTTACGATTTATACAGATGGTGCATGTTCGGGTAATCCGGGTCCGGGAGGATGGGGTGCTGTACTGAAATATAACGGCAAGGTTAAGGAAATATCCGGCGGTGAGGGGCAGACCACCAATAACCGTATGGAACTGACCGCTGCTATCAAGGCATTGCAGACATTGAAGTCCGACTGTGAGGTGGAGCTTCATACCGATAGTACATATGTGCGGGACGGTATCACCAAATGGATTAAGGGCTGGAAAGCAAAAGGCTGGAAAACTGCCAATAAGAAGCCGGTAAAGAACCAGGATTTATGGCAGGAGCTGGAAGAGGCAATATCCCACCATAATGTAGCCTGGCACTGGGTCAAGGGACATGCTGGCCATCCTGATAATGAACGTGCCGATGAGTTGGCCTGCGCCGCAGTTGGGGAAGAATAGATAGCGGAAGTAATTCTGCCATCTATATTCCAACATCCACATACATCACGCAGGTATCTATATCATTGGTAATGTTATACTCCTCCGGGCTGCCCGCCGCAACACATTGAGATTTCAAAGGAGCAATAGAACCAACCATGTAATGCTGGCTTTTGCCACTACTAGGTTTGCCATCATCCTTCTTGGCATCAACTAGGAAAGCCTCGTGGGGAGTAATCCTGAACTCGGTTACCAGCGGGTCGTCATTAAGCCCGATAAAGAAGATATTTTTTCGCTTCGGTATTGATAATGAGCCTGCATACAGCCCCGCTCCCTCTAGGTTGGTTTCCGGAGCACCCTGCCCGAAAGCAACCGTCAGACCGTCATACCTCAGCGGAAGAAGACCCGCCTCACTTAGATGATACCAGAAATTTATATTCTCCGAATGCTGGGTATCATTGGTAAGCAGACCATCACCATTACCGTTACATCCGGCATGGGTTGGCATGGCAGGCGGCACTGGCGGAGGATACGTACAGCCAGTGTCCCCAAGCCCAAATGCCACAGCATTTTCCAGGTCACCGGGCAAACCGTTATATTTCAATCTGAAAGCTGCTGCTGCTGTGGAGTATTTGTCCAATTGCGAAACCAGCTTCCTCATTTTAGCATCTCTTATCAGGTCTTTCCCGGAGGTGATAACCGCCGCAATCAGACCAATTATAACCAGAACAAGGGTCATTTCTATAAGGGTGAATCCCTTTGAGGAGGTGTTGTGCGGGAAGGGTTTATGTCGAAGCACACTCATACCTCTATTATACCACTGTTAATAAACAAACATATGTCTTTTTTTAGAAAATATTTGAAAAAGCAAAAATGTGTCAATTTTGCATAAAATTATTTCACTGAACTCCGGATTCCAAACTCCAAACTCTAAATCACCATATCAGCTCATCGCCGTTTAGCTGATAATCGGCGGAGGAATAGACGCTGTGGCTTTTTTGTGGCTGTTCATTTTGCAGTATATTCTGCGGGATGTATTGTGCCGCACGCATTTCGGTCATCATACGTGACTGCGGGTTGTCACAATCGAGTATATCATAAATCCGGTTGAGATAATCAATACGCGAATCGGCATGTTTTATGGTTTTGCTGGATCCCATATAAGATTTAACATAGGTAAAAGGGCTGATAACGGTCTCAAATCCGAAGCTGCGGTTTTTTTCGGCGGTTTTACGATGGAATTCCGCTTCATTTATCTCCAGCATGACCTGGCTACAGCTGAGGTTTTTGTCACGCTGCTGCATGACGAACAGTTTTTCCTTCTTCTCGCCGGAGCAGGCGGAAAGTACGCTTACCAAAATAATCAGGACAGCGATAAGGGTGGTTTTATATATATAGGCGAACATGGCTTAACTCCTTTAGAATATATTGAGATTTCTACTATGCTGGGCATCTAGCTCGGTTTTCTGCGCTTCCGTTGCTCACGTACTATTAAGTACGCTCCGCTACGGTTCTCGAAAACCTTCGCTATTTGCCTCAGCCTAGCGAAATCTCAATACATTCTAGTATGTATGAAATGGTATATACCTTAATCATACAGGAAAAAGGTTAAGCAGTCGTTAAATGCGGGGAAGTTTTACCACGGGATTTTACGGGTTTTTATCTGAAATATGAGGGGTTTAATAGATGCACTGGAAGTGTCAATCAGCTACGGTGAATCTGATTCGTTGCTGCAATATCGGCACCGCTCATACCGCCGGATGCGCTTGCGGACGGGGACATGTTGCCAACATCAAAAGTATCTTTATGAGAAGTATAATTACTAACGATTAAGGCTGGCATTGATTATATTGGCATTAAGATGTGTGTTGTTTATTCCACTAGACGTAGAGGAAAGGTTGCCAACCTCGCTATTATCAACGTCACTATAACCTGGCAAAAGGTCTTTCAGGAAAAAGGCCTTCTCGTCACCAGTTTGGTAAGGACTCTTGACAGCGGTGTTTGTGCCCAACTTGCCGTTGCCTAGAAAATTACTTGCATCATAATCATCACTTTTTGTACCTATAGGCATAAAAATCCCCTATCTTACTCAAAAAACCTCTTGAATTGCACCAGAAAACACACAATCACATACAATTATATACAAAAAATATCAAATTGTCACCAGTTTTATTTTCCGCTTCACCACCTGACAAAAATGACATCCTGTGTCATCCCGAACTTGTTTCGGGATCCATTTTTCCAATGACGGAATCTCGATGGTAAATAAACAGGTTATTGCATTTTGATAAGTATAGTCAAAGTTTGTTAGTCATCGGGGTTATGAGAGATGGATGCTGAAACAAGTTCAGCATGACAATTGTCATTTAGCTATTAACCCGATTCCTTGCCTGCTAATGCACTGCCAGCCTCACTTTAACTAAAAATTAACATTTATTTTAATAAAAATCTTGCCAATAATGCAAAAACCTAGTATCTTTATTGCCGTCTTTAGTAAGGTATAAACAAGGGAGAAAATGGCGGAAAACCCAGCATTTGAGAAGATAGGGCAGCAGGTAAGGGACAATGATGTTGTGCTTTATATGAAGGGTAGCGGTGCTTTTCCTGTATGCGGGTTTTCGGCATTTGCTGCACAGGTGTTGCAGCATTTTGCTATTGATTTTCTGGATGTAAATGTTCTGGAGGATCAGGAAATATGGGACGGGGTAAAGCAGTTTTCCAACTGGCCGACCATCCCCCAGCTTTATATTAAAGGGGAGTTTGTCGGCGGCGCTGATATATTGCGTGAGATGGTGGAGAATGGTGAATTCCAGCCGTTACTGAAGGAAAAAGGAGTTAAATTCAAAGAAATAGCGGCGTGAAGCTGCATTAATAGATAGGGTTTCTTGAAATTCGCTAGCATGAGCCGAAAATGACTGTTTCCGAGAACCGTAGCGCAGCGTACTTTTGGGGTACGTGAGCAACGGAAGCGCAGGAAACAGTTATTTGCAGGCCATGCTAGTAGAATTTGAGGATGCCCTGAAAGGGGGACAGGAGATGAAAGCAATAGTAAATACAAGGAGTAACACAAGTAGTTCTATGGCGACAGAAAGAGAAGCAAGGGATTTTCTGCTCAGGATATGCCGTGCGGCGGCGGGCGATCTGAAGCATATCCTGGATGAGAAGCTAACAGGGTATCGCTATGATAATGTGATAAAGATTGCCAAGAAAGCCAAGAACCGCTTTGAGAAACAGCCGCATACCGGTGTGGAGCAGGCTCCTCCGCGGCTGGTTAATGCGATAGTTGAGCATGGCTCATGGGCAAACAGCTACCGTATGCAGGATATGTGGGCGGGGTTGCTGGCTTCTTCGGCTACCCTGCGCGGTAACGACGAGAGCAACCTGATTTTCATCAATCTGTTATCACAAATCAGTACATTACAGGCGAAGATTCTGGAGCATGGCTGTCGTTTTTCCGAGAAGTTCCTGCTTCGTGCCGGCGGCATTGCCGCACGCAAGGGACAGGTGCGTATCGACAAGCTCATGCAGGTTACCGATATCAAGGATTACCACAGGCTCGACCGTGAGCTTGACCATCTGCGCTCGCTGGGGCTGATTATGACCGGTTTCGGACCAAGCAAGTCGGTTGCCGACATAACCCCGACACCGCTGGGTTTACATATGTTTGTTCGCTGTCAGGGCTATTCCCGCTCCACCGTAGAGTATTTCAAACTCGACAAGGTTGTTAATAAAAAAACACGCATCCTCGAAAGTCTGCGGGTGTAAAGCTATTTATGGAAATTTTAGCTAGGCAGTGTGAAGTTCAGAGTACCAGGGAGCTTAAACACAAATACCCTAATCTTCTTTTGCAATACAGGTACTACTTTTTCCTCAAACCACTGGTTTTTCTTAAGCCATAGCTGGTTGCGCGGGGATGGATGGGGAAGGGGCAGATATTGCGGCAGGTATTCCTGCCAGTTGCGGACGGTTTCGGTAAGTGTCTTTTTCCGGCGCTTACCAAGGTAATAATTCTGCGCATACTGCCCGATTAGTAATGTCAGCTCCAGATTGGGCAGTTTCTCCAGCAGTTTTTCATGCCACGCCTCGGCACATTCCGGACGTGGCGGCAAATCTCCCGATTTTCCCCTGCCGGGATAGCAGAATCCCATAGGGATAATCGCAAACCGGCTTTCATCATAAAATACCTCACGGGGGATATCCATCCATTGCCGCAGCCTGTCACCGCTCGGGTCATTCCAGGGGATACCGGTATTATGCACCCTTGTTCCCGGTGCCTGTCCGACAATCAGCACTTTTGCAGTATCACTTGCACGTAAGACAGGATTGGCCCCTAAAGGTAAATGCTCTTCACATATGCGACATTGTCGCACTTCGGATAATAATGTATCGAGGTCATGCACTATTTAGCGAGCCACATTATAATAAATGCTATAAAGAACAGAACGGCAAATACAGGGATTGCCAGGATAAAAGCCATCCATTCGGTGCGCGGCAGATAGCTTTTTATGTTGATAAGTTCGGCAAATTCCTTGAGGCGGTATGGTGCCCATTCATCAACCGCAACCGAATGAAACCAGTCACGTATCATAAATAGCAGCCCCGCTATTATGACAGTGGCGACAAGCTTGCTGAGCCGTTTTCTCTCCAGCTGTTTCTTGTTCATAGTGCTCCTTTGGAAGAATTTAAGAATACAAGAGCATAGGAATACCGGATTTTTCTTGGTTGTCATCCTGAACTTGTTTCAGGATCCATCCATCAAAAATCTCTTGACTGACAAATTACGACTATATTCTTCAAAATACCAAAATATAGTTACCTGTTATAAAAATCTTGTCATTGAAAACATGGATCCTGAAACAAGTTCAGGATGACAATACCATTTCCTGCATTCTTAAATTCCTATATTCCTGATTCCTTTACTAACGCATTAAAGCCGATTTTTCTTTCAGTACCAAGGTCTGTTAGAGGGCGCTTTATTATCGCCGGATTTTCCAGCATTATACCAATTGCGGATTCTTTATTGATACTATCCTTCACATCATCGGGTAATTTACGCCAGGTTGTGCCCCTGCGGTTTAGCATATTATCCCAGCCCAACTCCTCTTCCCAGAGACGTAATTGCTTTTCATCAATACCATCCTTGCGGTAATCATGGAATTTATAACTAACACCATTATCCTCCAGCCATTTAAGAGTTTTCTTAATGGTATCGCAGTTTTTTATTCCGTAAATTGTAATTTCTGGTTTGTTTGTCATACACTGTCACCCCGGACGCATATTTTCTCTGAATCTTTGATTCAGTCAGAAAATAGCGTTCTCGGGGTTATTATACAGTTACGTGCTGTTGTAGTAACCCCGAGAATGGTGTTTTCTAACCAAAACAAGTTTTGGAGAAAACATACCATCCGGGGTGACAGTCTCATCATCTAATCCGCGTAATTGCCGCCGACACCGACCACACGGAAATCCCATATCCTGTTATGTTCCGCCCTCAAGGTCTGGCTGAAATCCATATTTGTCTTAAAATTGACAGTCTGTCCGGGTAGTATGTCTATATAGAACGTAGTGCTTTCATTTTCAACTTCCTTACACTTCTCCACATTATAAACTTCACTTTCGCAATCAAACAGGCGGGCTGAGAGCGCCAGATACTCAACCGCATATTGCCTGTTATTATTCTGCGCCTTGCCGGTCACCTCCCATACCCCGAATGTCTTGTTGGCCGTAACATCTGACAATATTACCTCCTGCAACCCGATAAGGTTCTGTTTTTCCTCGGCGTTAAAGCTGCTCCTGTAAAAAAACTGCCAGTATATGCCTATACCCCCGACAACCAGAACCAGCAGCACCGCTCCCTTATCATAAAAAAGCAGCAGCATAACCACCAGGATTATGATGAAAAGCATACTCATAGCTTATATATCCTTGCATTTGGGTAATAAATTCATAAGATGGTGCTCTTTTCGGAGATTCCTATAGTTAATTCTAATCAGGTTAGTACTAGGCATCCGAGGCGAGTAAAATTTTAGCGTACATTCTGGTACGTGAATTTTACGAGACCGAAGGATAACGACGTAATAACCGATTAGAATTAACTATATGTCAGATAATTATAACATAGCAGTAGTAGGCGCAACCGGTAATGTCGGACGGCAGATGTTGCAGGAACTCGACCAGCGTAATTTTCCGGTGGGAGAGATATATGCGGTTGCATCGAGCAGGTCGGCTGGCAGGGAGGTCAGTTTCGGGGAAGAGATAATCCTGAAGACTCAGGACCTTGAAAAGTTTGACTTCAGCGGTGTGGATATTGCATTGTTCTCGCCGGGAGCTTCGGTGTCGAAAATCCATGCACCGAGAGCAGCGGAAGCCGGATGTGTTGTAATCGACAACACTTCCTGTTTTCGCTATGACGATGATATACCACTGGTGGTTCCGGAGGTGAATTCATCTGCGCTGGCCGGTTATAAAAAACGCAATATTATAGCAAATCCCAATTGCTCCACTATACAGATGGTATTGGCGCTAAAACCACTGCATGATCTGGCGCAGATAAAGCGGGTGGTAGTGTCAACATACCAGTCGGTTTCCGGTGCGGGAAAGGCGGCTATGGACGAGTTGTACGACCAGACCAAGGCTATGTATGTGCATGATGAGCCGGAGCCGGAACAATTCACCAAGCGCATAGCCTTTAATGTCATCCCCCATATCGATATCTTCATGGATGACGGCTCTACCAAGGAAGAATGGAAAATGGTGCAGGAAACTGCCAAGATTCTCGATCCTGATATAAAGCTGACTGCCACTTGCGTGCGGGTGCCGGTATTTGTCGGTCATGCCGAGGCGATTAACATCGAATTCGCCCGTCCGGTCGATGTGGAAGAGGCGCGGGAAGCGCTGGATAATGCAGCGGGTGTTTCTGTGGTGGATATCCGTGAGGATGGCGGTTATATTACCCCTGCCGAGTCAGTAGGCCGCGGTGAGACTTTTATCTCCCGTATCCGCAAGGATTCGACAGTGGAAAATGGCTTGAATATATGGGTGGTCAGCGATAATCTGCGCAAGGGCGCTGCCCTGAATACAGTGCAGATTGCCGAGGAATTGATTGCCAGTCATGGTTTTTGAAGAGGTTTGTGTTTCGGCTTTTCCGACTTACGGGAGAGTAGATAAGGCAAGGGCATAAATCCGTACCAGTTGTGGAGTTTGTGAAGGTACTTAGTGTTCAGTATTCTGTATTTTCATTGGAAGACCGTACACAGTGCACTGAACACTGAACACCATTTTTACCGTATAAGGAGGGGTGGCCGAGTGGCTGAAGGCGCTTCCCTGCTAAGGAAGTATAGGGGTAACTCTATCGAGGGTTCGAATCCCTCTCCCTCCGCCAGCCTTATATCCGATAGCGTCCGACGAAATCTTAAACTTCTAGGCAAAGCAAGAGAGTTCCTTGGGTTTTTATCCGACCATGTATTATATTGTCCGTTGACATCCTATATTATTTGCGGGTATAAATACGGGTATAAAGTTTCGTCGCTGCAAAATGTACCCGCACAATTATGCCTCTTACAGATATAATAGTACGTAACGCCAAGGCGCAGAAAAAGCAGTATAAACTGCCAGACGGCAAAGGCCTGCATTTATTGGTGCATCCTAACGGTAGTAAATACTGGCGTTTCCGATATCGTTTCGCAGGCAAGGAAAATACGCTGGCGCTTGGTATTTATCCGGAAATTACCCTCAAGGAGGCGCGTGATAAGCGTGATTACACCCGCAAACAAATATCAGAAGGAATTGACCCCTCCCAACAGAAGAAAATCGAAAAGCTTACAAAGCATATAAATACCGAAAATTCTTTTGAAAATATTGCCCGTGAATGGCATGAGAATAAAAAATCAAACTGGACAGAGCGTCACGCTTCCTACGTTCTAAAACGCCTGGAAGCAGATATATTTCCGGCGGTTGGATTCAGGCCAATAGATGAGATAACTGCTCCGGAATTACTGGCAGCGGTAAGGGAAGTGGAAAAACGCGGGGCGCTGGATATAGCGCATAGAGTTATGCAAACCAGTGGCCAGATTTTTCGCTATGCAATTGCAACAGGCAGGGCAACAAGGGATATTTCTGCCGATCTGAAAGGGGCATTACAGTCTCGTAAGAAAAAGCATTTTAACAGGTTGCAGGAAAAGGAATTGCCTGAATTCTTGCAAAAACTGAAAAAATATGACGGAGAATATGACGGTGACATACAAACCAGGCTGGCTTTAAAGCTCCTTGTTACCACCTTTGTTCGCACAGGTGAATTAAGGGGGGCGTGTTGGGAAGAGATAGACCTTGATAAAAAAGAGTGGCGTATTCCGGCAGAACGCATGAAGATGAAGGAAGAGCATATTGTTCCGCTGTCAAAACAGGCTTTGGCTATTCTGGAAGAATTGACGCCGATAACAGGCCACAGGGCACTAATTTTCCCGAACCGTAACAAGCCAGTATTGCCAATAAGTGAGAACACGGTTCTGTATGCCCTATACCGTATGGGATATAGAGGCCGTGCAACCGTACATGGGTTCAGGGCGACCGCTTCAACCATCCTGCACGAGCATGGGTTCAATTCAGACGTTATTGAACTGCAACTGTCCCACGCCGAACGTAACAAGGTCAAGGCAAATTATAATTTTGCCAGGCATCTGCCGGAACGCCATAAAATGATGCAGTGGTGGGCTGATTATCTCGACCGTGCTTTATCTGGCGGCGGCAATGTCATTGAAGGCAAGTTTGGAAGGGCAGGATAATGGAAAGCTTGGATTACTGGCGGCTTTGTGATTCCTTTAATATTATTCAGGCAGCACTTTTAATAGTTGGGGAAGACCCTTCCAGTACACAGGAGTATGTTGAGCAGTGGGATATACATGAAAGGCCAAAGGGATATGAAGCCGTAAAAGCTTCTTTACAAACAGCTGCCTACTCCGGTCAAATAAAGATATACTCTGGAGGAGAGTATTTAGATAGCGTGTTTTCACAAGTGGAGTGGTGCAGTATATATATTCATAATGATGAAATTAAACGTTGGCTGGAATCACGAGGAATTACCACAGGCTTTTTCTTTCACAATAGAAAACACCACTTACCTTATTTAGACCAGAATCACCCTCAGTATGCACCAAAACTTGCTGCTGCAATAAAAGCATGGGAAGAAGTGACACAAAACAAAGTTTTGTTAAGAAATAAAAGTCCAAAACAAGCTCTCCAATCATGGCTAGAGTCCAATTCTACAAAGTTTGGTTTGTCACCTCAAGCAATTGAAGAAATAGCCAAGGTTGCCAATTGGAACACCAAGGGGGGCGCTCCAAAAACTCCATCAGGAAATTTAGATACTGGTGAAGAGTTTTTTGAATTTGAAGGGGAGATACCATTCTAGCCAAACCTACGGCCTTGTTTTGTGGGAGGGCAACCTATTGAAATACAAAAAGAAATCGAAAGGCAGTGATTTGCATAAGACCCCAGCCGTTTAACTTTTCTTATGCAACAAAGCCAAACCTGCCCTACCTTTACGTAAACGTATCCAAGGGTTAGGGGGATTATTTTTTAGCTTTGTATAAAACACCTTCCTCTAAAAAATAAACCTTGGACAACATATTGATATACCATAATTATTTTATGCGGCGTATAGGTTTTCTTAACGTACATATCTATATTACATCAATAATATCATATAAAATTATTCCATACTTGTTCACTCAACTATGGAGTTTTAAATGGATAAAATCATTTTACCAGAAACTGGCTTTGTCAGACTTCCAACTATCCTTAAAGTTATCCCTGTAAGCAAAAGCACATGGTGGTTAGGCGTTAAAACTGGCCGCTTTCCACAGCCAATAAAACTGGGCAGGAAAATTTCTGCCTGGCGGGTTGAGGATATACGTAAACTTATTGATACCATGGGTGGAAGTAATGAAAAAATATAGCAAAACCTTCGATGTTAATAAAATTAAGGGTAATTTCCCTTATTATGTTACGGATATTACCGAGAAACTAGGTGTTTCCAAGGGGACAGTTTATGCGTGGATGAAAGAAGGCTTAGAAGCTGTGGATGACAAATCACCATATATTTTTCATGGTAGCACTTTACGGGCATTCTTAAAGAAGCGGCAGGATGACCGAAAGTGGCAGTGCAGAGTTGATGAAATGCCATGCTTTAAGTGTCAACAGCCAAGAAGACCGTTCAAAGGTAAGGTATTACTGCAAACATCCAAAGGGCGTAAGCCAAATCTTGTGGGGCGATGCACTGTTTGTAACTCGAAAATGAACAAGACGATAAACCTAAAAAATCTGAAAGAAATAGAAGCATCATTCAAACTAGAATTGGCGTGTGACTCACACCTAGCAGAGTCTGCCGATACCACCACTAACCATAACAACAACATAGGAGATTAAGACAATGAAAATTAACCCTAAAAACGAACGTATCAAAAAACAATATTTTGAATTTTTAAAGGAGGCAAAAAAACAAAGTGATTCTACCATTGATAATGTACGTAAAGCTATTTTGCGTTGGGAAGATTTTACAAAATACGAGGACTTTGGACTCAGCAAACAAACAGCTATTCGTTTTAAGAAACATCTTGCTGGAACCAAGGCACAGAAGTCAGGAGAAGCTTTAAGCCTATCAACTATGAATAGTACGATTAATAGTCTCAAGGAATTCTTTAAGTGGATGTCTTATCAAAGTGGATATAAACGTAAGATAAATATCTTGCATATTGAATATCTCAGCTTGTCGGAGAATGAAACCAGGGCAGCAAAATCCACTGGTTTTAAACCCTATCCGACCATAGAACAGATACGGGCTGTACTATCTGCTATGCCAGATAGTAATGAAATTGAGCGTCGTAACCGTGCACTACTTGCATTTACTATTTTGACAGGTGTGCGTGATGGTGCTATTGCCTCCCTGAAGCTAAAACATATCGATCTTTACCATGAAGTGGTTAAGCAAAACCCGCGTGAGGTAAAGACCAAGTTTCGCAAAAACATTGATACATTTTTCTTTCCCGTTGGTGATGATATCAGACAGATATTTATTGACTGGATTAAGTTCCTGAAGGAAGAAAAACTGTTTGGTGGTGAAGACCCCGTTTTTCCACGAACTGCACTTGTACAGGATGGGGCAAGAGGGTTTGTATCCGGAGGGGTCGAGCCAATTCACTGGACCAGCTCAAGCCAGATAAGAGAGATTTTTAAAGAGGCATTTAAAAGGGCTGGCATACCTTACCACTCTCCTCATACATTTCGGAGAACCATAGTTAGTCTTGGCGAGAAGGTTTGTACAACACCGGAAGAATTTAAGGCATGGAGTCAAAACCTTGGGCATGAAAGCCCGCTTACCACTTTTATAAGCTATGGTTATGTGGATACCCATCGGCAGGGCGATATTATCAAAGGGATTGGAATTAACGGAAAAGCAGATCCCTTGGAAGTAATTATGGCACGGCTGGATAAAATGGAAGGGGCTGAAAAAATATGATAGGCTAAACCGAACAATTCAGAAGATTAAAATTTACTTCTCAATCAAACCAGTTAATATCGGCAACTGTCCGTTTCTGATTGGAAAAATTCGCTTTTTCCAATAAAATCTGGAGGCAGTAAATGGTTGAGAACGTTAAGGAGCTTGCTGGTTTTATATGGAGCATCGCCGATTTATTAAGAGGTGATTTCAAGCAATCAGAATACGGTAAAATCATACTTCCATTTACCGTATTACGTCGGCTAGACTGTATCATAGAGCCGAAGAAATCCGAATTTGATAAAGTCTATGAAGAGCAGAAGCAGCGTTTTACTGGCGATGTTCCGGAACCTGTAATCCGCTCTATTTCAAAAGAAGGCTTTTACAATATTTCCCGTTTTACGTTTAAATCTCTTTTGGATGATCCCAACCAGATAAAGCAGAACCTGAATAAATATATTGAAGGTTATAGCGATAATGTACGTAACATTATGGGACATTTTGAAATTGAAAAGCAGATTGCCAGACTTGATAGTGCTGACTTGCTTTATTTGATTGCCCAAAGATTTGTAAACATAGACCTGCACCCGAACCGTGTGGCCAATAATGAGATGGGCTACGCATTTGAAGAGCTTATACGCCGCTTTGCAGAGCTGTCGAATGAAACGGCGGGGGAGCATTTTACCCCACGTGAAGTAATAGACCTGATGGTAAATATAATTTTTAACAGTGAGCGTGAGAACCAATTACTTACCGATGATAGCAAGATATTTAAAATATATGACCCTGCATGTGGTACGGGCGGTATGTTGTCCGAATCGGAAAAATTCCTGCACAGCCTCAACACCAGTATTAAAACCGTATTATTCGGACAGGAAATCAACCCTGAGTCATCGGCAATCTGCACCTCTGACATGATTATCAAGGGACAGAACACCGATCATATTATTTTTGGCGATACGTTGCGCAATGATGGCCTGAGCGATGAAAAGTTTGATTATATGCTATGCAACCCTCCATTTGGTGTCGAGTGGAAGAAGCAGGAAAAGGAAGTAAAGCAGGAAAACCAGTTGCGGGGCTATAACGGGCGGTTTGGTGCTGGCTTGCCACGTATCAATGATGGTTCGTTGTTATTCCTGCAAACCATGATTGCAAAGATGATTCCCGCCAGAAAGAATGACAGCGGAGAATATGAAGGTGGCAGCCGTATAGCGATTGTCTTTAATGGTTCGCCATTATTTACGGGTAGTGCAGGTAGTGGCGAATCAGATATACGGAAATGGATTATAGAGAATGACTGGTTGGAGGCGGTGATTGCCCTGCCGAATGACCTGTTTTATAATACGGGAATTGCAACCTATATATGGGTTCTAACTAACCGCAAGGAGCAAAAGCGTAAAGGTAAGGTGCAGCTAGTTAATGCGGTGGGTTTTTCAGAAAAGATGCGTAAAAGCCTTGGCAGTAAACGTAACCTGATTACCGATAAACAGATTGATGAGATTACCCGTATATATGGGGAGTTTGAACAAAACGGACTGGTCAGGATTTTTGACAATGATGATTTTGGCTATGAAAGGATTACTGTTGAGCGTCCTTTGCGGTTGCGCTTTGATATAACAGAGGATTCTATTGCGGCGTTACAGGGGGGGAGTGGTTTTGAAAAGCTGGCAGTCTCCAGGAAAAAAGGCAAGACTGGTGAGAAAGAGATTGCGGAAGGCAAGAAACTGCAAGGCCGTATTATTGAGATTCTCAAGGCTCACACAGGGAAACACTGGATGGATGCGGCTTTGTTTACAGAGGATATTAAGCAGATATTTGGGGGGTTAAGGCTGGATGCCAAATTATTGAAGATTTTAACGGAAGGGCTAGGCCAGCGTGATGAGAATGCGGCAATTGTTAGGGATAACAAGGACAGGCCGAAAGCCGACCCAAAGTTACGAGATAATGAAAACGTGCCGTTAAAAGAGGATATACGGGAGTATTTCGATCGTGAAGTATTGCCACATGTTCCGGATGCCTGGATTGATGAGAGCAAGACCGTGCGCGGCTATGAAATCCCGTTCACACGGCATTTCTATACTTACACCCCACCGAGGCCACTGGAAGAAATAGAAAGCGAGTTGTTAATCCTTCAGCAAGAAATATTGGAGCTTATGAGCGAGGCAGCATGATCTCAAATTACCCTAAATATGAGGCGTATAAGGAAACGGGGATTGAGTGGCTGCCGAGAGTCCCTGAGGGGTGGGAGGTTAAGAAGCTTAAATATTGTTGCGATAAGATAAACCCTACAAAAAGCGAAGTACGAGCACTTCCTGCATCGACAGAAGTGTCGTTCTTGCCTATGGAAAGCGTCAGCAATAAGGGTAATTTTGATTTATCAACAAATAAGCCGTTATCTGAAGTAATTGCTGGGTTCACATATTTTAAAGATTTTGATATTCTGCTGGCAAAGATTACACCATGTTTTGAAAATGGAAAAGGCTGTTTAGTTTCTGGTTTAAAAAACTCCATTGGCTTTGGAACAACTGAATTTCATGTGATAAGAGCTAATAAATCAATATTACCTGAGCACCTTTATAACCATACTAAGACCACTTCTTTTATGAATATTGGTGAAAGCGAGATGAAAGGTGCGGCTGGACAAAAACGAGTTCCTCAAGAATTTATAGAAAACTTTTTAATACCACTTCCACCACTACCAGAACAAAAGGCTATAGCGGATTTTTTGGATGAGAAGACGGGGAAGATTGACAGTTTGCTGGAAAAGTTGGAGAGGCAAAAGGAACTGCTAACCGAAAAACGTACCGCCCTCATCACCCGTGCCGTTACCAGAGGCTTAAACGCATCCGCCCCTATGAAAGAAACTGGCATAGAATGGCTTCCGCAAGTGCCGAAGCATTGGGAGGTTAAGCGGTTGAAGTATTTTGTTTCTCATATAGGAAGCGGCAAAACTCCAAGGGGTGGAGCAGAAGTTTATATCGGTTCAGGAATAATGTTACTTAGAAGCCAAAATATATATGATGATGGTTTAAGACTTGATGATGTTGTTTACATAAGCAAAGATGTTGAAATCATTCAATTGTCAACTAGGATACATGCTGGGGACGTTTTATTAAATATAACAGGTGCTTCAATAGGAAGAACAAATTTAGTTCCAGAAAATTTTCCAAAGGCAAACGTAAATCAACACGTCTGTATATTTAGACCGATAAAAAATAGTTTATCGTCTTTATTTTTATATAATTTATTTTGCTCACAGGTTGCAAAGGAACAAATTTTATGTGGTGAGAATGGAACGTCAAGAGAAGGTTTGAATTTTGAACAAGCTGGAAACTTATTGTTTACCATCCCTCCATTACAAGAACAAAAACAGATAGCCGAATACCTAGATACCCAAACCACTAAAATAGATCTACTTCAATCCAAAACAGATAAGCAGATTGAGCTTTTAAAAGAATACCGTACCGCCCTTATAACTTCAGCGGTAACGGGGCAAATAAAGGTAACTGGTAACCAGGTCAGAACAGATGGGCAAAGTAACCAGACAAAGAACCACTCCACCGAGCAAACTAAGTCGGGAGTAATTGAGCAAGTAAGTCAATTAGGACAATTAAGGCAATGCGCATGACCCAGGCAGCTAAGATACATACCGAAGAGCCGTTTGAATTAGACGTATGCCATGCCTTGCAATCAAATGGCTGGCAGGTGTTAAGTGACCGCCCGAATGACCCTGATTTTGCCAAAGCCAATTATGACCGCGCCAATGCCATCCTGCCCGATAATGTGCTGAATTTTATCAAAACAACCCAGCCGGAAACATGGCAACGCCACTCACAAAATTATAATGGCGACAGCGATTACCAGTTTATCAGGCGATTATGCCAGGAGCTTGACAAACACGGTATGTTACACATTATCCGCAATGGCTTCAAGGACAGGGGCGTAAAATTCGAGCTTTGCTTCAAACAGCCTAATAACGCCCTGAATGAAGATATTATCGAGCTTTATAGTCAGAATCGCCTGATTGCAGTACGCCAGTTGCATTACAGCCAGCGTAACGAAAATTCAATTGACATTGTGTTGTTTGTAAATGGCCTGCCTGTTGCCACAGCGGAGCTAAAAACAGGCTTCACTCAAAGTGTCAATGATGCCATAAATCAGTATAAACATAGTCGCAACCCTGCCGGTGAACCGCTGTTATCCTTTAAAAAACGTGGGCTTGTACATTTTGCCATGTCATCGGATGAAGTTTATATGACAACCAGGCTGAATGGTGTAAACACTTTCTTTCTGCCGTTTAACAGGGGCTTTGATTCCGGTGCAGGAAATCCGCCAGTTGAAGGAACCTACCGTACCAATTACATGTGGGATACTATCTGGCAGAAAGATAACTGGCTGGATATTATCACCCGTTTTATCCATCTGGAGAAAAAAGAAAAATTCGACAGGAATGGTAAAAGAAAAACCAAGGAAACCCTTATATTCCCACGCTATCACCAGTGGGAAGCAGTTACCGAACTGTTAAATGATACCCGTCAGAGAAAGGCGGGTAATCGTTATCTTGTCCAGCATAGTGCCGGTTCCGGAAAGTCTAACTCTATAGCCTGGCTTGCCCATCGCCTGCAAGGCCTGCATACGGACAATAAACCGATATTTGATAGCGTGATTGTTGTAACTGACAGGCGTGTGCTGGATCAGCAATTACGTAGAACCATCGAGCAGTTTGATCATAAATCAGGTGTTATCGAGTATATCGATGAAACAAAGGGTAGCAAAGGCAAACAATTATCCAACGCCTTGAATGAAAAGAGGCAGATCATCATTACTACAATTCAAACCTTTCCTAATATCCTGGAAGATGTGCATAATATGAAAGACTCCAGCTTTGCTGTTATCATTGATGAAGCACATTCTTCGCAGGCGGGTGATGCTGCTGCAAAGCTGAAAGTTGCCCTTGGAAAAAAAGCGGGAGATGAAAAAGATCTGGAAGAACTGATTGTTGAAGTTATAAAATCCAAACAATTTCCCAAAAATGTTTCATTTTATGCCTTCACAGCAACCCCGAAAACCAAAACAATAGAGCTGTTCGGTAACAGGAAAATGCCTGATAGCAAGCCGGAGGCCTTCCATGAATATAGTATGAAACAGGCCATTGAAGAGGGCTTTATCATGGATGTGCTGCAAAAATATACACCATACAAAACCTTCTATAAGGTGGCTAAAAAGGTTGAAGATAATCCTGAATTTGAAAAGGATAAGGCTGTAAGGGCGCTGACAAAATATATCAAGCTGCATCCTTACCAGATAAGCCAGAAGGTTGAGATTATTATTGAGCATTTCCGCCATTTTGTTACATCTAAAATCGGCGGTAAGGCAAAAGCTATGCTGGTAACTGATTCAAGGCAGGCGGTGGTTAGATATCAGAAAGCATTTGAAAAATACATACAGGAAAAGGGATATCCGGACATACAATCAATTGTAGCTTTTTCCGGTACGGTTAAGGATAAAGACTTTCCTGAATTTGAATTCACGGAAAAAAATATGAACGGAAATTTAAAAGGCAGGGATATCAAAGAAGCCTTTGCATCGGAAGAATTTCAGGTTCTTATAGTTGCTGACAAATTTCAAACAGGCTTCGGCCAGCCCCTTTTGCATACCATGTATGTTGATAAGAAATTAAGTGGGGTGACAGCTGTACAAACATTATCTCGCCTGAATCGTATTCACCCTGAAAAACGGGATACGTTTGTTCTGGATTTTATAAATGAACCGGATGATATAAGGACAGCATTTGAACCTTACTACAAAAAGACCATCCTGGAAGAGGAAACCGACCCAAACCTGCTTTATGACATAGAAAAAGAGCTTTGCGGGTATAATGTTTATTTAGTAGAGGAAATTGAAGCTTTTATAAAAGAATTTTATAAAAAAACTAATAAGAATCAAGGGGCATTGCAAAGCCATATAGACCCAGCTCTCGACAGATTTAAAGCATTAGAGGAAGAAAAACGGGTAGACTTCAAGGATAAGCTGATAAAGTTCGTGAGATTATATGACTTTGTATGCCAGATAGTTGCCTTTGTTGATTCCGACCTTGAGAAACTGGCTATATATGGCAGGTTTCTAAGCCGTAAGATTAAAAATGATGAACAGCGCTCCGAGTCAATCAAAATTGACCCCTATGTTGAACTTGCCTTGTTTAAAATTGAGAAACAAGCTGAACTTCATATAAAACTTGAAGACAACCCGGCCTTGAGGCCAGCAACCGAAGTGGGTACTGGTAAGGCTAGAGAAAAAGAATTGATAGAGCTTGATGAGCTTCTCATTAAGATTAATGACCTTTTGTCTGGTGACCTGTCTGAAGGTGATAAGGTTGATTTTACCAGAGGTTTGGTCGGCAAAGTCCTGGAAAATGAAGATTTGCGTAAGCAAGCTCAAAATAATTCAAAGGAAACCTTCAAACATGGTGATTATAAGAATGCCATTCAGAATGCCGTTATAACCAGAATGGAGAAGCAGGGTGATGCTGCTTCGCAGGTTTTGGGTGACAAGCATAAGATGAATATGCTATCCGCTTTACTACTTGATGTTGTTTACGGAGCATTGCGAGGTGAGAAAATTTCTTTATGCTGATTTCCAACCTAAAATACGAGAGGCAAATCATTCTGCGGGTATAATTGGGGGTACAAATATAAATGCCTCCAGCAACTATTGTTATATCTCAATACTATAGCCCTTCAATGTGACAGCCTCTCCCCCTTCGTTGCTCAGCAAGGGCTTTTGGCGTGCTAGACGCATCATCCCATCATCTCACCCATCAATTCTAAAATGCTCTTGTAGTCTTGCGGCTAGGGAGACTATCTCTATTTGGACAATTCAGATTAAGTTAGACTGATATAGCCACTACCTATGAGGTTTGTTTTGCTGGGAGGGATTATTTTCCTGTTGTTTTTCGAGGATGTTTTGCATGGATTTTGATTTTATGAGGATTGGGTGGCCGGTTGTGGAGCGGGATGTGAAGTCTATTCTGTCTATTATGCCTTGTTTGGTGTTTGAGAGTCCCGACTTGAACCGCTGGGTGAATGGTCTGTCCTGCTGGTTATCGAACGAAGGTTTTGCTTCTTCCGGATTTTCAACTTTATCGTCCTTGTGCTTTTTGGCATGTTTTGGTCGTAGCGCTTCCTTAATTCCTTCGCCGGAGCCTTTAAAGCTGCCGAACTCTTGCCTGATAGCAGCAGCATAATCGCCCAGATTTTTCCTGGTTCCCTCAATCTCGTTGCTGACAAGGTTTTTAACTGCCTGTTTCCTGTCCTTTCCTATTACATCGGTGAAGTTGACGGTTTTATCATTGTTGTTACCCTCCTTATCAAGTCCAATTATATCATGAACCGAGTTAATATCCTGAGATTTAAGCACTTTGTTCAATAAATACTTATCTATGGTTCTCTCATTACCTGCAAATACATTCCTGTTGTCCGGATTATCCTTGTCCAGATTCTCAAGCAGACCTTTATCCCATAAATGCTCTATTACATCCTCCCGATTGGTCAGCTTTGCCTTATCTTCATCAGCATTGATAATGTAATCGTAAATTTCTGTCTTGAGAGTTTCGAAAACCTGCTTCTGTTCCTTGTTCAGTGCTGCACTTTTTAAAATCCTTGAATCATAATTATACGTTTCATCCTGTATTTCACCTGCGATGTTTTTCAGTGATTGTTCAGGCCGTGTCGACATTCACGCTAGCATGTGCCGAAAATGATGGTTTTCGAGAACCGTACTGCATCGTACTTAAGATGTACGTGAAGCACGGAAGCGCAGAAAATTATCATTTGCAGGCCATGATAGTAGTGAATGTCGACACGGCCTAGGTCCCTGCACCATATCAGGGTCGTACACACTGCGGGTAGTACCGGTTTCAGCATCATATACAGCGGTATGGGCAGCCTTGAAATTTACAACCGGAGTAATCACCGCACTCATCCCAACACTCATTATCGGTGACATCGGTATAAACGGTAAAGCCGCCGCCTCAGACACAGAAGCCACCTCAACCACTATATCGGATTCGGGGATACTCGTACCATCGGGGCTGGTGTTGGCCGCCATTTCATCAATTGCCGATTCTATGTGGTTGGGTTGTTCCGATACCGGAGATTCAATGCCGGTATAGGCCTCGGCTGTGGGCATGATTTCGCCGGATTTGTCTCCAGCAGCAGGGGCAATTTCTGCCTCAAACAACCCAGATATACCGCTGAAGAAATCATCAATCTGCTGGCCGATATCACCAAGTGCCTTCGCAATATCCTGCATTCCCTGAATAATATCCCCAATCACATCAACCGTATCCTCAAGCTGTTCCTGTAGCTCCGCCTGTTCAGGCGTAAGACCCGAAGAACCGGGGGTGTCTTGCATTTCAGGAGATAACTCAGGCGTAGTGGGAGTTTCAGGTGCAGAAACTTCCGGCACCTCTGAAGACGCAGGAGTCTTCGACATGCTGTCCCCAACTTCCGGTACAGTGGATGCAGCCGGAGCCTCTGTAACCTCAGCTGGAGTGCCCGCAGTCTCCGAAACCGACGCAGCAACCTCTGCAAGATAAGCCAGCTTCTGCTCCTCACTGAAGATAAAATTCTCCGCCGTTAAATTTTCAAGCTTATAGTTCATAAGTCCAACCTTATGCCCGGAGCCAAGGTCAAACACAACATCAGGCTTGTCAAGCGGAGAAGGAAGCTCCTCGGGTTTCAAATCCTTCATACTCTTGATATGCTCAAGACTTTCATGCGAAAAATCAAGCTTACTATCCGGATTGAAATTATCAATGATATCCATCCCCTGATATTTGCCGCTTAACGGGCTGCTGCCGGTGGCCTTGTCAGGGTTGAGCCTGAATTCATACAAATTGGGGCCGGCAATACCGTCCACAATGTTCAGATCACCGCCCTTGAGAACAAAACGGTTGTAATCATGAGTGCCGGAAAATGCATTGGAAAGACCACCATCCAGTTCAACACCCTCAATGCTGATATACCGGTCACGGTCATTGCCAATTACAGCTCCACCACGCAGCAAATCACCGGTAATATTCTCATGCGTATCCTCTATAATTACTGTGTCAATCCCCCCACCGCCATTAACAATATCATTACCAACTCCGGGATATAAAAGGTCATTGCCAATATCAGATACCAAAATATCATCACCCTCACCAGCTACAAGAACATCCCTGTCGGTGCTTTTACGGCCTATACCATCAGTATAACTGGATATCGAATCATCCTCATTTGAGCCATACTTAACAACCCCCACCTCCGTCTCATATTCTATAGTGCCTTTTTCCTTCAACTTCTCTATGACGTCCAACATCGCGGGGAAGGTGTCAGTACCTATTGACCAAGGCTCTTCATCACGCTCTTTTTCTAAAGCGTCCAGCCCAAATTTATAATGCTCTTCAGTATATTTTTCTATTACAGGAGCGCTTTTATCTTTAAAATCAATGGTTACTTTGCGACCAATCTTGTATGGGTCAATCTGACTTTGTAAAAACTTATTTCCAGCGCTGGTAGAATCGTCTTGAGATACAAAATCAAAATTGTCTGGCCTTGCATACACGGCCATATTTTCTATATAACGCTCGTCACCTTTTACGACAAACACTGCTTTGGAAGATATTTCAAAATCCGAGTTATTATATATGTATGTCCGCATTGCATAATCGCTGCTTTCTGTATCTATATTACGATGCTGAATTGAGAATATAAAATCGCTTTCTGTATATCCCTTAGCTTTTAGATCATCTTTGGTATAGCTATTATCCCCTAAAGGTAGTTTTTTAGAGTCAAAGAAATCCTGAACAATCTGTGCTTTAGCTGCATGGGCATATTTCCCAGGACCGTTACCCATATATGTACCCATATCAAGCTCAATCTCCGGAAGGTTCTCATATTGCTCTTTTGTACGCAATCTATCTCCATAATCCTCAGGAGTGTCTTTTGTTCCATAAAGATAAATGTTCGTCATCTTATGGATATCAAGATTCTTCCAATTTCCTAAATATATTTTATTTGCCATTTGCTTCCTCTCTTTTGCTTTTGTTTTTGCGCTCTTTTATCCAATATACGGTTGATTTATATGACTTTTCAGTTAAATAACTTCTAGGCCTCCAATATGCCTCTCCACAAGAATCTATATACATTATGTTCATTGCATACGGCCTATCAGGGTACCGCAACTCATCATCTGGATAATAGGCATATAAACCATATATATAATACGCAGTTAATTTGTTAATAAAAAGATCTACCTTGTCAAAATGGTTTGTTTTTTTATAAACTTCACAACAATATGGATTTTCTTCGTATATTTTACCTGCGGCTCGTTGTATTAGTTCCTCGTCGGTTAAGTATTTCCATTCCGCTCGGCAGAAGCCGGTAAAGTTTTGAATTTCCAGAACAATTACCCAGATAAACACTAAACCAAGCATCACCGCAATTACAGGGCGCCGCTTCCTCATCCTGAATATTGTCCTCAATATCGCATATGCAATCGCCGCCAGCAGGGCAACAAACAAAGGCAAAAATAAGGGGTTGCTAAACCTGGTAAATGTCAGCACCACAAGAAGCACTATGATTGTAATTGATACATGACGCTTCTTAACAAAACCTAACATAGCCTTAACACTTTATCAACTCTGTGTTGCAGGCGCAAGGAAATACATAGTATTAGCCTCCCGTTTTACCCAGTCACCAATTATAGGTTGAGTCTCGCCTGTCTTTTCCTCAAGAGCAGCGTAGCCCTTCATCAGGTCAACATGTACATCCTCATTCCTGTCCGTAATGAACTACCCCGTAGCAAGCTACGGGGCATCAGTTCGGATTATATTATTCTTTCGCCCCAAGGGGCGGGGAATTATACCCGAAGGGATTAAAGTCTGGTGAATACGGAGGCAGGAAAATGGCTTCATGCCCTGCTTTTTCAGCCATCTCCACAATATCCTTCTTTTTGTGGAATGCGGCATTGTCCATAATTATAGTAGATTTTGGACACAACTTTGAAATGACGCTTAACAGCGTCCCTGTTCAGTTTGCGCTGTCTGCAACCATGCGGTTTGGGGTGTAAATCATCCCGAGACCACCAGTCATTGACGCACCAGACGCTGACCGAAAAGCGACGAGAGGCCTCAAGCTTGCTGCCACCACCAGAAACAAACGATACAACTCGTTCGCACAAATCAATACTATAGTATTTTCTAATTTTACGTAAGTAAAATTAGAAAAATCCATAGTGAAGAAAAGCAAACACATGCAATATAACTATCTATAAGGCAATACTCTCAAGCGTTGCAACTAGAGTATTTTAAAATCCCCGTTAGGGATAAGAAATAGACAAAGCTATCCCCAATACTCCTCCCATTTCCTATTAACAATCTCCATCACCTCATCGGACATTTTTATTTCACGGCCCCATTCGCGGGAAGTTTCGGGGGGGACTTTTGTGGTGGCATCCAGACCGGCCTTGCTGCCCAGCCCTGATTTAGCCGATGCAAAATCAAGGTAATCTATCGGGGTATTTTCAACCGTCACAATATCACGTACCGGATCCATATTAACCGATATCGCCCATATAACTTCCTTCCAGTTGCGGCAGTCAATATCCTCATCCACTACAATTACCCATTTGGTATAGGTAAACTGCCGCAGATATGACCACACACCCATCATTATCCGCCTGGCATGGCCGGGATACGCCTTTTTTATCGACACCACCGCCACCCGGTATGAGCATCCTTCCGGCGGCAGCCAGAAATCAACTATTTCAGGAAATTGCTGCTGCAGAAGCGGGATGAACACCTCATTGAGTGCCTCGCCCAGAATCGAGGGCTCGTCAGGCGGCTTGCCGGTATATGTGCTAAGGTATATCGGCTTTTTGCGCATGGTAATAGCGGATATGGTAAATACCGGAAATTTCTCCACCGAATTGTAAAAACCGGTATGGTCACCGAACGGTCCCTCATCCCCAGATTCGTCAAGGCTTACATACCCCTCCAGTACAATCTCTGCATTAGCCGGAACCTGCAATGGAACCGTCCTGCAATCCACCAGATCAAGCTTTTTTCCCCGCAACAGGCCGGAGAAATCATATTCCGAAACCGTATCCGGAACCGGAGTTACCGCCGCAAGGATGGTCGCCGGGTCGGCTCCGATTACAGCCGCAGCAGGCAGCGGCTCCAGCTTTTCCTGCTGCCATCTGCGGTAATGCTGCGCCCCGCCACGGTGCTTCAGCCAGCGCATCAGGGTAGTATTGCGGCCGGTCACCTGCATGCGGTATATGCCGAGATTATAACTGTCGGTTTTGTCCTTTGCCGGCCCCTTGGTCACTACCAGCGGCCAGGTAATAAGCGGTGATACATCCTCCGGCCAGCAGGTCTGTACAGGAAACAGCCCAAGGTCGATATCATCACCAGTCAACACCACTTCCTGACATGGGGCCTTTTTAACTACACGCGGTTTCATCGCCATGATTTTCTTCACCAGTGGCAACATATGCATAGCCTCACGCCAGCCACCCGGAGGTTCCGGCTGGCGCAGGAATGCAATCATCTCGCCAACTTCACGCAGTTCCTCGGGCTTGCGTCCCATCCCCATGGCAACACGTTCTACAGTGCCAAACAGGTTGGCTAATACGGTAGGTTGATAGTTGATAGTTGATGGCTGATGGAGGGAATGCTTTACATTTTCAAATAACAATGCAGGGCCGCCCTGATGTAATACACGTCTATGTATCTCGGTAATTTCCAGGTAAGGATCAACCTCGGTCTTAATCCGCACCAGGTCACCCTTCTTCTCCAGCGCCGTAATAAAATCTCTCAAGGATTCATACATAACGCAGGATTATAGCCGGAATGTTGTTATTGGCAAACAAAAGCCGGTATGAAATCTTACCATCCAATAATTTTTACACATATGTAATTCCAGACGTTAGACGAGCAGGAAAATCTATGATTTTTCGTCAGGGGGCTTACGAGGTGGAATCCAATTGTGCGCTGGTGGCTGTGTCATGCTGAACTCGTTTCAGCATCCATTTCTCCATTTACCATGGAGTGTGTTGATAGATGGATCCCGAAACAAGTTCGGGATGACAGCTTCTATCATCTATAATCCATCATCTATCATCCGGATCCCACATCATTTGCCCAAGTGGTAAGGGATGAAATCAATCCAGCCAGAAATGCATCTGGCATCTGGTGCCGCTGCCGTCAACGAAGTATCCGTTATCATCAACACAACCGCTCCCTGCTTCCTCGCCCTTGGCGGAGATTACATAACCGCTTGCGGCAAAGCTGTCATCAATTTTGGAGTCAACGGACCAGGCATTGACCGCGGTAAGTATGGAGCCGTCAAGGAAAGGTGGGCGCTCGCTGGCAAATGTTATCAGGTTACTGTCATTCCAGTCGATTTTGTAACCACCTCCCTTGACTCTTGATGCGGCAGGAATGTTATAGCCGATAGTGAATTTACCGTCATTACCCAGCTCGCCACCGCCTGTGCCGCCTTCACCGCCGGCACCTTCGCATGAACCAATAGTATCACCATGCGCCAGATGGGCATTTAACACGGCAGGTAACGCTACAACTATAGTAACATCATTATGGCAGATTTCCACTTTCGGCTGTTTGGCATAAGCAGGGCTTACGAATAAATCCGCGAGGTGAAATTCATGCTGATGTTCCAGTGTCTCCTGCAACGAGCTGATTAACTCACTGTCATCAAGTATACCGGAATTATCGCTGGGAATCAGCCCGGCCAGGCTTAGATGCTGCCATGCGCGCAATCCTTCCGAGTCGGAAGGCTGGATAACACCGTCACCGTTACCATTACATGTATTGGAGCCGTCATCGGTGCATGATGACCAGAATTCGGTCGCATTATCAATATCACCCGGCAGGGCGTGATATTGCATCTTGAAGGCATTTATAACCGTCTTGTAATTGATTACATCGGCAACAACCGACCTCACCTGTGCCGCCCTGCGTAAATCGCTGGCACTGGTTAATACTCCGACAAGCAGTCCGATGATAATTACCACCATGGCTGTCTCGAACAGGGCAAATCCCTGGTTGCGGTTTGTGCTGGTTTGCATGGCCACCTCCCTCGTTTGTGCTAAAAGGAGACTCAAGGCCGATAAGTTATATAAATACGGTCTGGGTCTGAATTTAGATGATTCTATGACACACTTACAGGCAAATTATATCATGTTAAAAACCGTTAAGTCAAGTTAAAAATTGCTTAAATAATTGAAATATAAGGATTTTTGTCACAAGTTGAAATAAATTTATATAAAAATTACCGACAGATTTTCTATAATTTATTAAGTAAATTTTCTTGCAAAAGGTAAATAAATTAACTTAATAACATATTTCCTGTATTCCTGATTCTTGTATTCTTAAATTCTTTGAAAGATGAACTTTCGCTATTACATAATCACATTGCTGCTGGTGGCGGCGGGTCTGACTGTGGGGGTGCTGATGAAGCCGACCCGTACCGAGATTGCACTGATGAATCTGGAGGACAAGAACTTCCAGAATGCATTGCGGAAATACAAGGCACTTATTGATGCCGGTGACCGTTCGGCCAATGTTATCATACCGCTTGCCGAGCTTTACATAGAATATGGCAGGGTGGAAAATGCCATACAGATTATTGAGGGGTTTGTCGAGGATAACCCGCATTCGGTATATGCGCTGCACAAGCTGGCAAGGCTTTACAAGGATGCACAAAAGACTCCGGAATATATAGCCACACTGGAGAAAATCCATAAAAAGCACCCTTCCGCCGGCAGCTTCAGGAAACTGGCCTATTTTTACGAAACCGGCGGTAATTATGAAAAGCTGAAGGAGTTACTGGAACAGCTTATGCTGTTTCCGGGTCAGAGCGCCAGTGAGTATAATTATGTCAAGCTGAGTTATCTATATGCCAGGGAGGAGAATTACAGTGACGCCATATCGGCAATGGAGTATCTAATGAACCGGCAGAATGGCAGGATCAGCCCGCAAAGTGCCGGATTACTGGTCGGGTTATTGCTTGATGACAGGCAGAAAGAAAAGGCTCTGCGGATTGCGAGGAATTATATAGATAATAATCCTGTCAAGGCAATAGAGAGAAGTAACAATATTATATTACTGACCACCCTTATATCCCAGAAGGGTCACCCTGGCCTGGCGCTGAAATTTATCGGCAGGTTTGAGGAGGAAGTAAAAACAAATACTGCATTATTCGCCGAGTTTATCAATTTGCAGATAGCCAACGGGTTGAATGACGAGGCTTATGCCGGTCTGGGTGAATATAGCCTGACTAGTTCACTTCCTGTACGATTACAGGATACTTATATCGACCTTGCCATAGCCCGCAAGGATATGGAGGTTATCAGGGATATTACCGATAATATAGCGTTACATAATATGTCCGAATATACGGTGATATTGCTTACCGAATTTGCTATCAGGCAGAACCTTCCGGAAATTGCCCATAGCACTGCCGATAATCTTGGAGAGGAGTTTTTACAGAAATATCCTGTGCTGGCGGATTTCCTGGAATATGCTGAAAAGCGGGATATTACCGTTCTGGATGGAATAGAGGGAGACAAGCTGTCTTTTGATTACCGGCGGATATTACTTGGTGTATATCTGAGAACCGGCCAGCAGGACAAGTCGGATGAGATTATCGCCAGTATGCCTGTAGTCAGGGCGATAGAGTTTGCCCCGATTGAGGATGTAGTACGGGTTTATGCAACCGCAGGGATGGGTGAGAAGGCTATGGTTGATCTGGCCGATTATACCACCCGTGACAAGGATGCGCATTATACCTGGCTGCTTATGGCCTCGGCAATCGGCAAGGAGGAGTCGGTAAAGGAGTGGATTTCCGGATTACCCGAGGATTTTGCCGATTATGAGCTGCTCTCCGATATATATTACACTGCAAGCGAATATAAGCATTTTGATATTGCCGCACAGGCGGCTGCAATGCTTTATGAAAAATCTGCAAAACCCGAAAACCGGATTCTGCTTGCCGAAGCTCTAATAAATAACGGTCAGTCGGAGGAGGCACTTGGCCATCTGCGGGAGCTATCCGGTATCAACCCCGAGATGGAAGACCAGTTTATTACTGCAATCGCCAGGCTGGCAAAGGATGGGCATGACATAGAAGATTACAAGCAGGACCTGCTGGATATAGCCACCCATAAGCTGAATGAAGAAGATTTCGATATTATAGAGCTGGGTGATTACGGCTATCAATTACTCGAACTGGGGCTTGAGCAGACTGCACGTAATATATTCTTCAAACTGGCACAGGAAGCGGATTTTGATAATGAATATGTCGAGCAGTTTCTGGAGATGTGGGAGAAAAAACCTGCTCCGGAACATATAAAATGGATAAAACAGCGTATCTTGCAGGCAGAAAACAAGGGTAAATGGCTGAATATACTGGAGGGCAAAAAAGAATTTAAACTGATTGCCGGGCTGGTGGAAGATAATCCTGACTGGCTTAAAGGAAGCTCGATACTGGATTCCAATCCTGACAGCCCTGCCGCAATATATTTTAATGCACTGGCGGAGTTAAAGGATAAGCAGAAATATGCCGCTGCGATAAAGGATGAACTGGAGCGTGAGAAAAACCCTGAACGCCGTAATAAAATAATATTGCTGGCTTTTGATGAAGATGCGTTTGCCGGGGAGGATGAGGAAAAATTCCTGACCGAGCTAGCCTCGTTAATGCCGGAGGCTGGTTTCGTGCACAAGAAGCTCGGCAATCTGGCATTTGAGAAAGGGCGCTATCGTGATGCCGGACAGCGGTTTGAGAATTATCTGAAGAATAACAAGGGAGACTACCGGACTCACTATAGTTACGGGCTGGTTCTATATCGGGGAGGCAATGTCGGTGAGGCAAACCGGCATTTCACTGTTGCACTTAAGCAAATAGACAAGATAAAAAACCCTGATTTCGACGCAGAGCTTGCAAAAGCACATTTACTTTTCAAAAAAAGACAAGTAAACGAATCTTTAACATTGTTTAAACAATTGTTAAGTAAATATCCCAGAAGCAAGGAATTACGTGCCGATTATGCCAATGTGCTGATTCAGATCGGTGAGTTTTCCGCTGCCGAAGGATTGCTTGAGAGGAATTAACTTGCCTACCACTCCCCCCTTGAGGGGGAGTACAAGAGCCAAGTTCCGTAGGAACGCAGGCGATTGGTGGGGGGTGATGGAAACTGGAAGCTGGAAAATAGAAACTGGAATAGAAGCTAACTCATTCTATTTTCCAGATTCCAGTTTCTAATTTCCACTCACTACCCCCCTCGATTCGACTGCGGGCTACGCCCTTGTCTCATCTGCTCCCCCTCAAGGGGGGAGCGGTAGTCACGTCGTTTAGGAGCATTAAACAAAAAAGGAGCCGCAAACTTTAACATAAGGTAACAAAATGTCATATAGACTAAAAAACACTGTATTAGTATCATTGCTGGCTTCAACTATACTGCTCACCCCGAATGATGTGGATGCGCAGGCTGATACTGCCGATATGCGACTCAAACTCACCCAGGTGGAGTTATATATTCGCAGCGAGCAGATAAAGAAAGCCTTTGCCATACTGGAAGAGCTGAAACAGCAGCACCCCAATCACCCTGATGTATTGCTTGCCGAAGCGGAGGCTAGCCTTCATGCCGGATTTACCACGGATGGTATTGAATTGCTGGAAGAAGCACATAGTTTCGACCCGCATAACGAGGCTATTCAGGAATATATCGAGGAGGTACGTCTTTCCCGTGCCTCCTTTATCGGTGCCGAGCGGAAAGTAGAGATGAGCGGGGATACCGAACTGGAGCAGGTTACCCGTATAAATGGCCAGTATCGGTATGACAGAAATTACAGTGCCGGTATGAATCTGGAGAATAACCGGATTCGTGTAGCCTCGATAAGGCGGGTGAACGGCGTTGTGCAGCGGGTGGAGGATGACAAGCAACGTGGTGAGTTTTTCATTGATTATGAGAATGACTATACTATCCGTGGTTCAATTTTCGGTGCCGAGGATAATGTTGGTGCCGGCGGAATATACGGTATCGGTGATTTATACGGCAAAACCGAGATAAAGGCCAATTTCAACAAGCCGGACTGGAATTATACCCAGAATATTGTCGATAACGGTACACGGCATAATGTCGGCCTGTCCCGTATGCAGCGGCTTGCCCCAAACCTGATAGGTAATGTTGGTGCTGCATATAACATGTATAACCTCGATGGCGAAAGTGATGTGGCCAAGACCACTACAGTGGATGCCGGCCTGTCCTATATAGTGCCTGCCTATTCGGCGGCCAAAAGTTTCCTCGGCAGCGATACATTCATAAGCCTGGCATATGGTATGAACGCCGAATATGCCCATACCAAGGAGCGTTCGGCGGGAGTTGAGCTTTTGCCGATAACCAGTTATGAAATCCATAGTGCTACGGTTAATCTGAGCAAGGAAATCATCCCCGAACTTGATGTGGGTTTGTATGGCGGTTATGCCTATGACCGGCTGGGAGAGGAAGGCGCAACTTTCGGCGGCTCGCTGTCATATACACTGGCCAAAAAGCTTGAAGCCGAGCTCTCCGCCTCAAGAAGCGTCAGCACAGAAAATACCGGCGAGGAATTCGACGTCGTCAGCTTCGCACTAAAGCGGAAATTCTAGATGTTATCATAAATGTCATCCTGCGGAAATTGCTTTAGCAATTTAGCGCAGGATCCAGTTTATATTTTCTGGATTCTGCTCGCCTTGCTTTGCAAGACAGCAGAATGACAATCAGAGAAGGAGCCCATCAACCACTCCTCTCACCTGCCCCTTAACCTTATCCCTGGGCAGGTTGGTATCAATAATAAAATCCGCCCGCTTCTCCTTCTCGGCGGGAGATAGTTGCAGCCTGTTTATAGCTTCATATTTATCGTCATCCATATTTTCCCGCTGCATTACCCGCTGTCGCTGCACATCCTCGGGAGCCTTAACTACAATAGTGTAATCGCAGGTTTTATCTGCTCCTGTTTCAAACAATAAAGGTATATCCTGAATCACCAGCTTTGCATTATCAGCTTCGGCCTTTTTTATAAACTCCTCCCCTCTTTTTCTCACCAAAGGATGCAGTATATTCTCCAGCATCTTTAGCTTCTCGGGATTATGGAATACTATTTCTCCGAGTATTGCGCGATTAACCCTACCATCCGAAACCGACTCGGGAAATTGCCCTTCTACAAGCGATATAACCTCTGCATCATTCTCCAGCAGATTATGAATCTCAGCATCAGCATCAAACACCGCCACTCCAAGCTCCCTGAAACACTGGGCAACAAAGCTTTTTCCTGTACCAATAGAGCCTGTAAGTCCGATGATTTTCATATCAGAGGGATATAACTATAGTTGTTCTGCCACTTCGTCTGGGATATCGAAATTGGCGGAGACGTTCTGTACATCATCATTTTCTTCCAGCGTATCAATAAGTTTCATGATTTTCTGCGCAGTTTCAAGATTTACTTCTATGGTATTGTTCGGCTTCCAGTCGAGGCGACAGGTTTCCGGATCACCGAACCTTTTAACCAACACATCACGCGCCTCATTAAAATCATCAGGATTGCAGGTAATCTCATGCATATTATCATCCGATTCACAATTATCTGCACCCGCCTCCAGTGCCGCTTCAAACATATCATCGGCACTAGCGGTAGAAACAGGGTACTGCATTATCCCGACCCGCTCAAACTGGAAGCTGACACTCCCCGATTCGCCGAGACTACCACCCGCCTTGTTGAGAATCGAACGTATATCGGATGCAGAGCGATTACGATTATCCGTCAGCACTTCTATAATAACCGCCACTCCTCCAGGCCCATAACCTTCATAACGAATCTCCTCGTAAGTCTCGCCGTCATCAAGTTCTCCGGCTCCCTTCTTTATAGCATAATCTATCTTGTCCTTGGGCATATTCACTGCTTTGGCGGCAGCTACGGCCACTCTCAGGCGCGGGTTATATTCCTGGTCCGACCCGCCCATCTTGGCAGCCACAATTATCTCCCGCCCGACCTTGGTGAAGATATTGGAACGCTTCTTATCCTGCGCGCCCTTGCGATGCTTGATATTAGCCCATTTGGAATGTCCTGCCATAGGCTGTTTCTAACATTAAGCGCCCTTATTTGTAAAGCCTGCGATTTGGGCATTGTACCTAACATCACCTAAAGGAAATAGTAAGAAAGTTCAAAAATGGCTTTGTTGACTTCTGCTCCAAGGAATAATACTTACAATCAAATGATAAATATAACATCTATAGGACTTGTTGCGGCAGGGGGAGCCATTGGCGCTATTGCAAGATTTATTACAGTAGAGGCGGTAAGTAGAATTATAGGAAAGGATTTTCCTTATGGCACACTCTTAGTCAACATACTAGGATCTTTTCTGATGGGAATGTTATTTATGGTCTTTCTTCGTTACTTTTTCAATACGGAGGAGCATACTTATAATACCCATAATATATGGCTATTTTTGACAGTTGGAGTATTAGGTGGTTTTACTACGTTTTCCTCATTCTCCCTGGATGTATTTTCTATAATGCAACGAGGAGAAATATTAACTGCTATAATATACATACTCTCATCGGTACTATTATCAATAGGAGGACTATTTTTAGGAGCGTTGTTGATAAAAATGTTATGAAAAACCGAAAATAGGGTACTGTTGGTAACGACGCCCTACTCCACCATTTTGGGTACGACGAAACAGCCAAATTCGGATTTCGGGGCATTGGATAATATATCTTCCTGGATATTGCCATCAGTCACCACATCATCACGCATACGCAGGGTATATTCACCAACACCCGTCATCTCCGGCACACCTTCGGTGTCGACTTCTTGCAATTGTTCAATCCAGTCAAATATACGGGTAAGCTGGCCGGCAGCCTTTTCCACCTCGGTATCATCAAGCCTGATCCGCGCTAATTTTGCAACTCTGCATACCGTTTTTGCATCAATTGACATAAAAAACTGCCCTATTTACTGTTCATTAACCGCTATATGCTATAATGTTCCAAGAGAGTCCTTATTCAATCTATAAGAATAATGCAAGAATTTCCTGTCCAAAACTTGTAATCCAAAGGAGCATAATATGAAAAATCCCCTAATATTACTACTGGCAGTCGGCGTGCTGATATCGTCCCCTGTTATTTCCCATGCAGAGGATGCTGCAAATCAACACAAGGCGGGACATATGAAGCATAAAATGCAGCATAAGGCTCGCAATGAATATCGTGAGGATATGAGGGGAGATAGAAGAGAGATAAAAGAAGATATGCGTAACGAATATCATAATCGCCGTGATGAGTTACGTGATGAGCATAAAGAAAAACGCGATACAGCAAAATCCGCTATTAGTAACATGAAGGCCAAGCACCGTGAGGAGTTGCAGGCACTGAAGAAACGGTTCCATGGAGAGTTAAAAGAACTGAAAATGCGGCACAAGGCCGAGATGAAAAAAATCATGGACAGCCATCGTAACAAGCATTCTTCTCAAGGCGAACATGACAATTATAGTTATATGGATGGTGATTCCGGCAATGTCCGTAAAAACAAGCTGGTGGAACGCAGGGGGCTTCACAAGGAGCGTATGGAGGGTCGTATGGAAAAGCGTGAGGAATTCCATGGACGCAGAAGAAGCCGCCCCGATATGGATGAATAGAAGATGTTCAGTGTTCTGTTGTCAATGTTCGGTGCTGTATCAGGCGACGAGGTCATGTCGGCATTTACTATAACTACCTGTAAAACATATGAAATCTGTTCTTTCTCTTTGTATATTCCTGACCATGATAGCTTGTATGGGCATTACTGTTGACGGTGAGGCAAAGTCTTCCAGACCGAATATTAAATCATTCATATACCAGTTGCAGAAGGTCAATATAGAGCAGTTGTTTGCTACAGAATTTGATCTGGCGATAATAGACTGGGAGTTTTGCGACTGCACGCTGGAGGATATCCGCAAATTGCAGGAGCAGGGCAAGCTGGTTGTAAGTTACCTCAGCATCGGTGAGGCGGAAAGCTACCGTGATTACTGGAAGGATTGGGGGGATAAACTGCCTGGCTTTGTTGAAAAGCAAAATCCTGACTGGGAGGCTAATTATAAGGTAAAGTTCTGGGACCTTGAATGGCAGAATATTGTCTTTAATAAGCTAGATAAGGTAGTGGAAGCCGGATATGACGGTATTTATCTGGATATAATAGATGCCTATTATTATTTTGAGCGCAAGGGGAGAAAGTCAGCCCGAAGGGAAATGCAGGATTTTGTCATTGCCATATCGAAACGGGCGAAGGCGAAGAACCCCGCCTTTCTGGTAATCCCGCAGAATTCTCCCGAACTGGCCACCAGCAGCAGATATATGGCGGCGATAGATGGGCTGGGCAAAGAGGATACCTGGTCTAACGGCGATGAGGAGAAAAAGCTCGAGGACAGGGAATGGGAGCTTAAGCATCTCGATATGATCAGGGCTACCGGCAGATTCATCCTGGCCACCGATTATCCGACCGAACATAAGAAGAAATGTAACTTCATCAAAAAGGCGAAATCCCGTAAATTCATTCCCTTCATTGGCACAAGGGCTCTTGATTCCATCAATGCAATGCCAAAATCCTGCCCTTAAATTGCACTTGACATTCGGACATTTTTGTCCGACAATGGGAAGCAATTTCAAATGGACGAAAAAAAAATTCAGGAAGCGAGTCAAGAAGCTAGCAAAGCAAACCGGGATTGAATATCAGGAAACCAGGCAGAGCAAAGGCTCGCACTCCCGTGTTTATTACGGCGATAAATTCACGACCGTCAAGAAAGGTGAAATCGGCACCGGATTATTAAACGCTATGTGTAAACAGCTTGACATAACAAAAAAAGATTTACTGGAGAAATAATATGAAACTCTCATATCCATTTAATATAAAAAAATCAGGCAATGAATATATTGTGACTTTTCCCGATGTGCCTGAGGCTATAACGGGTGCGGATTCAAGGTCTGAAGCTGTGGTACTGGCCAGGGATGCGTTGATGGCAGCCCTCGGCGGGTATATTGAAGACAAGAGGGATATTCCCCTTCCGTCTGTAGGGAAAAGTCTTGTACATCTGCGTCCGCTGGAGGCTGCAAAAGTTGCTCTATATATAGTTATGCGAGATAAGGGGTATAGTAACGTACAGCTTGCAAATCGGCTTAATATTGATGAGAAGTCCGTCCGCAGGATGCTGGATCTGGATCAGAGTACAAAGATTGACACTATATATAATGCTCTCAGGAGTGTTTTTGACTACCGTCTGATTACTTTCATGGAAAAGGCTGTCTAGATACTGTTAAGACTGTAAATCCTCCACATCATGTTGTAAATTACCGGCATTATGTTCATTGTTGCGATAATAGGGCGGCCAAATGTGGGGAAGTCCACTTTATTCAACCGGCTAGTCGGCAGGAAGGAAGCGCTGGTTGACAATACCCCCGGCCTTACCCGCGACCGTCGGGAAGCTATAGCAGAGCTGAGTGATTTAAGGTTCCGGGTAATTGACACTGCCGGTCTGGAGAAAGCCGAGAACGAGTCCCTGGAATCCCTTATGATGCAGCAGACGGAGAAGGCCGCCGATGATGCCGATTTACTGTTTATGGTAATAGACGGGCGGGCGGGGGTTACTTCGCTGGATGAATATTTCGCCGGGTGGATTCGCCGAAAGAACAAGCCGGTTATTATGCTGGTCAATAAATGTGAGAATGATAGCAAGTCTCCGGGGATTGTAGAGAGTTATGCGCTTGGACTGGGAGAGCCGATAGCTATTTCGGCCGAACACGGAATAGGTATAGGCAGTATATATGATATAATCGCTCCCTATATTACTGGCAAGGGGCCGGAAGATGATAAGAAGCAAGAGCAATTGCAAATAGCGATTATTGGCCGTCCCAATGTTGGCAAATCCACCCTGTTCAATCAGTTACTTGGTGATGAGCGCTCTATAACCGGTGATATGGCAGGCATTACCCGTGATTCGGTATATGTTGAATACCAATTTAACGGGCAGAATATAAAGCTGGTTGATACTGCCGGTATCCGCAAACAGGCAAAAAGGCGAGGGCACAGGCTTGAGGATTTATCGGTAAAGGACAGTATGAAAGCGGTGCAATATGCCAATATAGTTGTGCTGTTGCTAGACGCTACCCAGGCGCTCGACAGGCAGGATTTAACCCTGGCCGATTATATAATCTCCGAGGGACGCGGAATGGTTATTGCGGTTAATAAATGGGACCTGGTTGAGGATAAAAAGGCAGTTCTCAGGGAGATCGAACATAAAATCGAACATTCGCTATATCAGGCACGGGGAGTGCCGATTGTTACATTATCCGCATTGCACGGACGCAGCGTAAACAAGGTTATAAAAACCGCACTTGATATATTTACACTTTGGGACAGCCGGATTAGTACAGGCAAGCTGAACCGCTGGCTGGAGCGGGCGATTGGTGAGCATCCGCCACCTATGGTAAATGGCAGGGCTGTTAAATTACGCTATATAACCCAGATAAAATCCCGTCCGCCGACATTTGCCATATTCACTACCAGCAAAATCAGGGGTCTGCCGGAGAGCTATCTGCGCTATCTCACCAACTCCCTGCGCAGTGAGTTTTCTTTAAATGGAGTTCCAATAAGATTACTCTTAAGGAAAGGTGATAATCCTTATAAGCTATAGAATCTTTCACAAGGTTAGGGTAGATAGACAGCTTCAGATAGGATGGTTATGCTGCAAACATTAACAGGGCTGCGGGGGTTTATTGCGTTATGGGTGTTTACCGCCCATTTCTTCTTTATGGATGCGTATAATGTTATCGGCTATACGCCGGAGATTACCCGTCCTTTCCTGCTGATCCGCTTTGATGTTATCGGGGTTGATATATTTTTCGTACTGAGCGGATTCCTGCTCTACTATCTTTACGGTGAATTTTTTGGCAGTGACAAGGCCACCAAAAAGGACGGGGATAAATTTTATCTCGCCCGCCTTGCCCGCATATACCCGATGCATATATTCACCCTGCTGGTTATGTGGATAATCCATAACAGCGACATTCCGCATCCCACGGTTATGGGGCATCAGGATATGCTGTTCGGCGATCACTGGCTGATTATGCTGTTTATGAACCTGGCGCTGATTATGTCATGGGGATTTCTGCCGGTTCCATCATGGAATGAGCCGGCATGGTCGATTAGCGCTCTGGCTTTTGCCTATCTGTTATTTCCGTTTTTTTCCAAACTGATGTATCGGCTGAAGAATATATGGCTGATGGTGGTTTTGCTGATTCTTGCTCCGGTTGTACAGGATCTGGGGTCGAAATATGTCGGCGGCTGGAGCAGTTCCGACGGTGTGGGCGCTATTATACGGGTTATGACCGATTTTGTTTCCGGCTGTATCACCTGCAAGATTTTCATGATGGTGAAGGACAAACAGATAAACTGGGATAATATTTTTACACTTAATCTTGCCGGATTACTGCTTTCAATTATGTATCTGGTCGGGATATTCAAGTCTTACGAGTTACTGAATATATTTATCCCGCTGCTGATTATCTCGCTGGCCCTGTCGAAAAGCTATATCAATGCGATATTTACCAACCGGGTGAGTATGCATCTGGGCAGGGTTTCCTATTCTTCCTATATGCTGCATTATCCTTACCTTCTGCTGATGAAACATTATTTTGGCGGTTATTACGCAGAGCTTGCTCCCGCCGGATTTGCAATTTTCCTGCATTTCCTGTTAATATCCGCAGGGCTTATACTGGTTTCGACCATAGCATATTATTTAATAGAGCAGCCGGCACATAAATATCTGCGCGGGCTGGTTAAGGGACGCAATAAGGCAGACAAAAATCCATCATAATACTGTCACCCCGGATGGTATGTTTTCTCCAAATTTCTAATTTGGCTAGAAAACACCATTCTCGGGGTTACAGGCAAAAATACGTGATGATGTAATAACCCCGAGAGCACTATATTTTCTTACGAAATCAGTAGATTTCGAGAAAATATGTGTCCGGGGTGACAGTAAAACCAGATGACAACCAGACAAACAAAACAATCATCTGCTATGCACCTGCTGAAGCGGGTGTATCGGGAGTTTGTCCGCCGGAATAATAGCAAGCTGGTGGTGGCTGTGCTGTGCATGGTTGTAGTTGCAGCTATGACCGCCGCTAATGCCTGGATTATGCAGCCGGTTATGGATGAAATTTTCGTCCGGAAGAACTCTGACCTGCTGGTAGTTATCAGCGCAGCGGTACTGGCGATTGCACTGATAAAGGGAGTCAGCGTATATGCACATAATGTGCTGCTGGCCTATATCGGCCAGCGTGCGGTGACTGATATGCAGCTTCGCATGTATGAGCATTTGCTGCATGCCGATATAGCGCAGTTCGGGCGCGAATCCTCCGGCCATATGATTTCGCGCTTTTCCAATGATATCAATGTTATCCGCACCAATTTTACCAATGTACTGATGGGGATGGCGCGCGAATCACTGACCCTGCTGTTCCTTATCGGGGTGATGTTTTACCAGAGTGCTGAACTGGCACTGATTGCCTTTGTTATATTTCCGGTGGCGATATATCCGATAATCCGGCTGGGCAAGCGGATGCGCAAGGTTTCGCGCCAGAAACAGGAGGAACTGGGGAATTTCACCTCACAGCTTGATGATACGTTTCAGGGGGTACGCATTGTCAAGGCATATGGCGGCGAGGGTTACGAGGTATCGCGGGCGGGCGATGTTATGGAGGGGATTTTTGCGCTATTTATCAAAACCGCACGGATTTTTGCCCTGTCATCGCCGATTCTGGAGACTCTGGCGGGGATTATTGCCGCGGCGATTATAATGTATGGCGGTAATATGGTGATTGCCGGTGAGACTACTCCTGGTGCGTTCTTTTCCTTTATGACCGCCTTTTTGATGGCCTATCGCCCGCTGAAAAGCCTGTCGGGGATTAACGCCGCGCTGCAGGAAGCCATAGCGGCGGTGAAGCGGGTTTACAGCGTGTTTGATACGAAGCCGCAGATTGCCGATAATCCGGATGCCATACCGCTTGAAATAGAAAACGCCGGGATTGAGTTTGAGGATGTTGTTTTTGCTTATGATGATAGCGGGAAATCGGCTCTGGACGGGGTTTCATTCAAGGTTCCTGCCGGTAGGCGGGTGGCTTTGGTTGGGCATTCCGGCGGGGGAAAATCTACGATTTTCAATATGATATTACGGTTTTACGATCCTGATAGCGGTGCTGTTTTTGTAGACGGGCAGGATATGCGGAATGTGAAACTGGCCTCCTTGCGGGAAAATATCGCGATTGTCACCCAGGAGGCTACCTTATTTGATGACACCGTTCGGGCAAATATAGCCTATGGCAAGCGGAATGCGGATGAGAAGGAGATTATAGCAGCAGCAAAAGCGGCGGCGGCGGATGAGTTTATCAGTGAATTGTCAGAAGGTTACGATACGCCGATAGGGCAGCGTGGGTTGCGGCTTTCCGGCGGGCAGCGCCAGCGGATTGCGATTGCACGGGCTATGCTGCGCAATGCACCGATTCTGCTGCTGGATGAGGCGACTTCGTCGCTGGATACCGTCTCCGAGCAACAGATACAGCAAGCCCTGGATGAACTGATGAAAGGGCGGACAACCATTGTTATCGCCCACCGCCTGTCGACAATTATCAATTCCGATTTGATTTATGTAGTAAACAAGGGCAAAATCGCCGAATCCGGCAGCCATAAAGAGCTACTGAAACAGGGCGGAATTTATAAGGAATTATATGACAAGCAATTCGGAGAGTAGAATGTCATCCGTCATTCTGCTGTTTTGCGTAAGCAAAACGAGCAGAATCCAGATATATTCTTACTAGATCCTGCGCTAAATTGCTCTACAATTTCCGCAGGATGACAAAAAAATGCAAAACAAATTTATAAAAATGGATGGGCTGGGGAATGATTTTGTTATCATTGATAACAGGAAGTCCAGGCTGGAGTTGAGTGAGGAGCAGGTGGTTGAGCTTGCCAGTCGAGACAATCCGCAGACCGGCGGGTGTGACCAGCTTATTATTATCGAAAATTCCGACAAGGCTGATTGCTTCATGCGGATTTTCAATGCCGATGGAGGGCAGGTGGATGCATGCGGTAATGCATCGCGCTGTATTGGCTGGCTGGTCGGGCAGGAGTTGGACAAGGACAATATTACTATCGAAACTCTGGCGGGGGTGTTGCAGGCGGAGATTGCCGGTGAACGGCTGGTTGCGGTTAATATGGGCAAGGCACGGCTGGACTGGCAGGAAATCCCGCTGGCACAGGAGATGGATACGCTGCATCTTCCTGTGGAGGAGGGGGGATTGCGCGATCCGGTCGGGGTGAGTATGGGCAATCCGCATGCAGTGTTTTTTGTTGATGATACGGATGCAGTGGATTTATCGGTGGCTGGAGTTAAGATTGAACATCACCCCTTATTTCCCGAACGGGTTAATGTTGGTGTTGCGCAGGTTATGCCGCCGGATGCAAGCGGAAATGCAGTGATAAAGTTAAGGGTATTTGAGCGCGGAGCAGGTGAAACCCTTGCCTGCGGTACAGGAGCCTGTGCCGCTACGGTTGCCGCTATCAGACGTAAGTTGATAAATGGCAGAAAAGCTACCGTTATTCTGAAAGGCGGTGAATTACAAATCGAATGGCTGGAAAATGGTGATGTAATTATGACCGGTGAGGTTTCTGGGGTGTTAACATAACGTGCCTATCACTCCCCCCTTGAGGGGGAGTACAAGAGCCAAGTTCCGTAGGAACGCAGGCGATTGGTGGGGGGTGAGAGGAGTTTAGGAATATAGGAAGGTAGGAACTTTCTTGTATTCCTGACTTCCTGTGTTCTTATTTTCTTCCTTACCCCCCTCGATTCGACTGCGGGCTTACAGCCCTTGTCTCATCTGCTCCCCCTCAAGGGGGGAGCGGTAGACACGTAAATATTTCAGATTAAATCAGACAATTATACTTTTTACCTCTATAACTTTTTCCGCAGGCAAGGGAGGTCAGGCTAGTTCAAATGTAGCGGCGACTTCGACGGCGGCTCCCATAGGCAGGGTAGCGACCCCATATGCCACCCGTGCATGACTGCCTTTCTCCTTGCCGAAAGCATCCAGAATCAGTTGCGATGCACCATTTGCGACCAGATGCGGGTCAGTAAAATCAGCTGTGGCGGCCACTAATATTTCCAGCTTTAAAACCTTTGCAACCTTGTTCAAGTCACCCTCACAGGCATTTTTCAGATGCGCCAGTATATTAACCGCGCAAACTTCTGCCGTTTCCTGTCCTTCTTCCAGACTGACGTCCTTGCCAAGATGGCCGGTTTTAAACATGGAACCGTCCTTGAACGGCAACTGTCCTGAAATAAATACCGCCTTGCCGGAGGTGGTATAAGGCACGTAAGCCGCAGCCGGAGCCGATACTTCCGGCAACTCTATACCCTTTGCCTGTAAATTCCGTTCAACCGAATTTCCCTCGACTGCACTTAATGCTGACATATTTTCCTCCTTAAGTTGATTTGGTAGTCTTCTTGCTCTTGGCGGCAGGTTTTTTCTTCTCCTCCTCATCCGCATAGGCAATCATCGGCTTGGTGCCGTCACGAATGACTTTCTCGGTAATTGTAACGCCGGTTACATCAGGCATACTTGGGATGTCATACATCAAATCAAGCAGCGCTTCCTCCAGAATCGCCCGCAATCCCCGCGCTCCGGTCTTACGTTTAATTGCCTTCTGCGAAATCGCCTTGAGCGCACCATCAGTAAAGCGCAGCTCGACATTTTCCATCTCGAACAGCTTGGTATATTGCTTGACCAGCGCATTCTTGGGCTCGGTAAGGATTTTAATCAGCGCATCCTCATCGAGATCTTCCAGCTTGGCAACAACCGGTACCCGTCCGACAAACTCCGGTATAAGACCGAATTTCACCAGATCCTCAGACTCAAGATACTGGAACATCTCACCAACCTTGATATTTTCCTTGCTTTTTACCGATGCACCGAAGCCCATAGAACTGCCCTGCCTGCGACCGCCGATAATCTTCTCCAGACCGGCAAACGCACCACCACATATAAACAGAATGCCGGAAGTATCTACCTGCAGGAATTCCTGCTGCGGGTGCTTGCGGCCGCCCTGCGGCGGTACGGACGCTACCGTTCCTTCCATTATTTTCAGTAAGGCCTGTTGTACGCCTTCGCCGGAAACATCACGGGTAATCGAGGGATTTTCGGATTTGCGCGAGATTTTATCAACCTCGTCAATATAGACAATACCGCGCTGGGCGCGCTCCACATTATAATCCGCAGCCTGCAACAAGCGCAGGATAATATTCTCCACATCCTCACCGACATAACCGGCTTCGGTCAGGGTAGTAGCATCGGCCATGGTGAAAGGCACATCGAGAATCCGAGCCAAAGTCTGCGCCAGTAAAGTTTTACCGCATCCGGTCGGGCCGATAAGCATTATGTTGGACTTGGCAAGCTCCGGTTCACCGCCCTTTTCCATATGGTCAACCCGCTTGTAATGGTTATGCACCGCCACCGAAAGCACCCGCTTCGCCTCCTGCTGGCCGATTACATAATCGTCAAGCACCTCATAAATACTTTGTGGCTTGGGAATCCCGCCTTCGCCGTCAACAGCAAGCGGTGACTTGCTTTCCTCACGGATGATATCCAGACATAACTCAACACACTCATTGCAGATAAATACCGTCGGACCTGCAATAAGCTTGCGCACCTCATGCTGGCTTTTGCCGCAGAATGAGCAGTATAAAGTATTATTATTTTGTTCCTCTTCTGACATAATGTTTAGAATTTAGGATTTTAAGAAGTCAGGAATACAAGAATGCATGTCATCCTGAAACAAGTTCAGGATGACAATTTCTAAAACCTAAAACCTGTAACCTAAAACCTACTTCTTATCCTTACTGTTATCCTCCGTATCACTGCGGCTTTCGACAATCTCATCGACAAGCCCGAATTTCTTTGCCTTATCCGCAGTCATAAAATTATCACGTTCCATGGCATCCTCGATAACGCCGATTTTCTGACCGGTATGCTTGACATACATCTCATTCAGCCGTTTCTTTAAATCCAGTATTTCCTGCGCATGAATCTCGATATCGGTAGCCTGCCCCTGAAACCCGCCGGAAGGCTGGTGGATCATTATCCTTGCATTGGGCAGAACATAGCGCTTTTTCTCGGCACCGGCAGTAAGCAAAAGCGACCCCATCGAAGCAGCCTGCCCGTAACATAAAGTCGCTACGTCAGGCCTGATATATTGCATGGTATCATAAATCGCCAGCCCGGAAGTCACCACCCCGCCAGGTGAATTTATATACATAAATATATCTTTATCAGGATTGTCAGCCTCAAGAAACAGAAGCTGGGCGGTAATCAGTTGGGACATATGGTCGTTGACCGGCCCGTTCAGGAAAATAATCCGCTCCTTGAGCAGGCGGGAATATATGTCAAAGGAGCGCTCACCACGACCTGTCTGCTCCACAACAATCGGAACCAGACCACTCATCACAGTCTCATCATCAAAATCAGCTTTACCCTCAAACATGTGCTCCTCCTTATGCTTATGAGTGGATACTACACATCCATTTCCTGTTGGCTGGTTTTTTGTTTACCACCTGCTTTTTTAGGGCTACTTTCCTTTTTGTCTGTTGCCTTTTTAGCACTCGGTTTTTTGGCAGAAGACTTCTTCGGCTTATCACTTTTTGAGGATTCTTTCTTATTCTCACCGGAATCTTCTTCATTTTCCATCAATTCCTTCTCTTTTTCGCGCAACTCTTCCAGTGTCAGGCTTTTCTTATCAATCTTCGCCTTGTCCAGTATAAAATTAACCACCTTCTCCTCGAGCAATGGGCCACGGAAATTCTCAAGATGCTGCGGGTTGTTTTTATAAAACTCCAGCACCTTGGTTTCCTGCCCGGGATAATTGCGGGCCTCGGCCATCAATGCGTTGTTAAACTCCTCCTGGGTAACCTTTATGTCATTGCGACGACCAATCTCTGCCAGTAAAATCCCCAAGCGCACCCGGCGTTCCGCCATGTTCTGACACTCGGCTCTAGTCTTGTCATCCGGCTCTTCACCCTCCTCTTCAGCAACTCCCCTGATCTGTTGCAATATGGCCTCCAGTTCGGCTTCCACCATCTGCTCCGGCAAATCATACTTGCACTCCTTGTCCAGCTCATCAAAAAGCTGCTTTTTCATCAGCGAACGCACGGAATTCTCCGCTTCATGTTCAATCTGCTTGCGTATGGTATCCTGTAATGCTTTTAAATCCTTCAAACCAAGATGTTTAGCAAATTCATCATCAATTTTCTCATGCTTTTCAACCTCACGAATTTCAGTAATCGCCACCTCAAATTTTACATCCTTACCGGCCAGATGTTCAGCATGGTAATCATCGGGGAATGTAGACTCTACAACAACTTCATCCCCGGCCTTTTTGCCGATAAGCTGCTCCTCAAACCCTGCAATAAATGTATTGCTACCCAACTCAAGCTGATGCCCCTCCGCTGAACCGCCGGTAAAAGGCTCGCCATCAATAAAGCCTTTAAAATCAATAATAACCGCATCGCCTTTTTTAGCCGCACGGTTACCCTTTATAGGATGGAAATGCTTATGCCCCTCGGCAATCCGCTTGATTCCAGCCTCAACTTCATCATCACCAACATCAATATCATATTGCTCTATTCTAACTTTGGAAAAATCAACTTCCGGCACTTCCGGCAAAATCTCGAATTCCATTTTATATTTCAGATCCTTGCCTTCCTCAAATTCAGTTATTTCAATCTTGGGGGTCATCGCAGGACGCAGTTCCTCCTTCTTCAGCGCTTCCTGTGAGCTGTCACGCAGCATATCATCCAGCACTTCACCCAGCACATCCTTCTTGTATTTGCTCTTTACGATATTAAGCGGCACCTTGCCAGGGCGGAAGCCGGCAATTTTCACCCGCTTCGACATACGCTTCAACCGCTTGTCCACCGCCGATTCTATATCCCCCCCTGCAACGGTAATATTATACTCCCGCTTGAGATTATCCGATTTAACCTGCTCTATGTTCATTTTTGATATTCCTGCTTGTTTGATAATTCCTGTACTCACCTAGGCAAATGTAATATATGAACTCAATAGCGAAAACAACCGAAAATACCTGCTTTTAAGTAAAAACGACAGGTTGACATTCAGGTTTAGATTTTGGACAACTATCTCATCAGGAGATGATTGACGATTATTTATACTTGTATTTTTGTCTTGACCGCTATATTTTTAGCTAAGTTAAGGAGTACTTATAGTTGGCTGAGGCTATATTGTATATTAATTTAGGACACACAGAAATGAGGATTAAATGGTTAGTAACGAGGATTTTACCAGTTTTGTCGAAAGTGAGAATGTGGAATTTGTTGATTTCCGCTTTACCGATACCAGGGGTAAATGGCAGCATACCACCATGGTTGCGGACAGTGTGAGTGAGGATATTCTGAGTGATGGGCTGATGTTTGACGGCTCATCGATTGCCGGTTGGAAGAGTATCAACGAATCGGATATGATTCTGACCCCTAACCTTGAGACTGCCTTTATTGATCCGTTTGCGGAACGGGTTACTCTGGTAGTGTTCTGTGATGTTGTAGAGCCTAGTACCGGACAGGGATATAGCCGTGACCCTCGTTCTACTGCCAAGCGTGCCGAGGCTTATCTGCAATATTCCGGTGTTGGTGATACTGCATATTTTGGGCCTGAACCTGAGTTTTTCGTGTTTGAGGATGTTCGTTTCGCGGTCGGTATGAATAGTGCATTTGCTGAAGTTGACTCCGTGGAAGGGCCGTATAACACTGCACGGGATTATATGACCGAAGGCGATTTCACCGGCAATCTCGGCCACCGCCCGAAACCGAAAGGCGGGTATTTCCCCGTACCACCGGTAGATTCGATGAGTAATTTGCGGGCTGACATGATGGTGGGTTTGCGTGAGGTCGGTATAGAGCCGGTTCTGCACCATCATGAGGTGGCTCCGAGCCAGAACGAGCTTGGTTTCAAGTTTAGTACCCTGTTGGAAACCGCAGATAACGTACAGAAATATAAATATGTCGTGCATAATGTAGCACATGCATATGGCAAAAGTGCCACTTTCATGCCCAAGCCTATCAAGGGTGATAACGGGTCCGGAATGCATACCCACCAGTCGGTATGGAAGGATGACAAGCCTCTGTTTGCCGGCAATGGCTATGCTGACTTGTCCGAAACCGCGCTGCATTATATCGGCGGGATTATCAGGCATGCCAGGGCGATTAACGCATTTTCCAATGCCAGTACCAACAGTTACAAGCGGCTGGTTCCAGGGTTTGAAGCACCGGTATTGCTGGCTTATTCCTCCCGTAACCGCTCGGCCTCGATACGTATACCATATGCGGCCAGCCCCAAGGGCAAGCGCATAGAGGTACGGTTCCCGGATGCTTCCGGCAATCCTTACTTTACTTTCGCTACCATGTTAATGGCCGGCCTTGACGGAATTGAGAATAAAATCAACCCCGGTGATGCAATGGATAAAAACCTGTATGACCTGCCGCCGGAGGAATTAAAGGATGTACCGACCGTCGCCGGCTCGCTGCGGGAGGCTCTGGAAGCGCTTTCTGATGACAGGGAGTTCCTGAAAAAAGGCGATGTTTTCTCCGATGATTTGATAGATGCCTATATTGAACTGAAAATGGAGGAGATAGAAGATCTCGAGCACTCTCCCCATCCCATTGAATTTGTTAATTATTATAGTGTTTGACGCTTCCGGCAAAGCATGAAAAACCCCGTAATATGTGCGATTGATACTGCCGATATGGTGCGTGCGCAGGAGTTGGCAACGGCAGTTAAGGGGCAGGTAGCGGCGGTTAAGCTGGGGCTGGAGTTTTTTGTAGCCAATGGTCCGGATGGGGTAGCGCAGATGGCCGAAGCCGGCACTCCTGTTTTTCTTGATTTGAAATTCCATGATATTCCTAATACCGTTGCGGGTGCGGTGCGTTCGGCTCTCAAGCTCAATCCGTTTATGCTGACCCTGCATGCCAGTGGCGGACGGGATATGGTTAAAGCCGCTGTGGATGAAGTTAACAAGGCCGGCTCCGATACGATTCTGCTTGGAGTGACTGTCCTGACCAGTATGAATGAAGCGGATCTACGAAATCTCGGGATGGATGGCAGTGTGGAAGACAGGGTAAAAGGGCTGGTCGAGGCTACCCGCTCCCTTCCTGATAACAAGGGGCTGGACGGGTTTGTCTGCTCACCGCATGAAGTGGCTATGTTACGCAAGGCTTTCGGGAAGGATATTATACTAGTAACACCCGGAGTACGACCTAAAAACAGTACAAACTCAGACCAGAAGCGGGTTATGACTCCTGCACAGGCTATAAAGGCCGGTGCGAATTATCTGGTTATCGGCCGGCCAATAACCCAATCCCCTGACCCTGCACAGGCGGTTAAGGAAATTCTGGCTATATTATGACAGAAAAATCAGGGCTTTTATCTTGCTCAGAGTATCCTCCAGAACATCACCGGACACCCTGGTGATAAATCTGGCATTACGCCTGCGCCAGTCAAGGCTCTTTACCTGGTCGGATTTTATTGCACCTTCAGTACCTTCCACCTCCACTTCTACTTCAAACGGGTATCCTTTAACTTTCGAAGTAAGCGGACATACTATACACAGACCTGTCAGAGTATTATATTTCTGCGGCGTCAGGACAAGGGCAGGACGGCGTTTATTGATTTCAGAGCCGGTTTGTGGTTCAAAATCAAGCCAGATAATATCCCCGCGCTTTGGCTTATATGCTACCATTCCACTTTCTCTGCGCCGATTTCCGGGCCGGTTTTTTCTTCTGTATGGAGATTATCCGGGGTGATGCCAGCCAGTAAATCATCCAGTCTATAACCGGTTTTGGGGGAAATAACTATATTCCCACCTTCAATGGAAAGGCGTGCATAGTCTCCCTCGGAGAAGCCTACAGTTTTTATAATGCTGCTGGGTATACGCACGGCAAGACTGTTGCCCCATTTATTGATACTAACATCCATATATACATTGTATCTACATAGTGGGAAGATTGCAAGAGATAATTTAGAGCATGTCGTCACAAGATGGAGAATGTGGTGACGCACTCTAAACCTTAAGCGTTCAGATTTATGCCTGTATTGGACGGTGCAGCGGGATTATTGCCAAGGCTGTAAGCATTATTGATGGCCTGACTGGCTCTTTCAAGCGCTGCAACATTGTCGCTATTTGCCTCGAAGGATGCTGCCTGCTCATTCTGGGCTGCAACCGATGTTGCAATGGCCTGATCGGACAGGGTTTCCACTGTCGCGGGTGTGGAAGCGGCTGAGGCAGAAGGCACAGCAGAGCCACCTGTGGCAGAAGCGGATTGCACCACGCTTTCGAACTTCACATTCTGATTACGGATATTATTGCTCGCAGACGCAGCTTTATTAGCCTGCAGTAAGGCTGTCGGGTTTACTACCTGTACCATGATTTTCTCCTGTTTTCTTTGAATATCCCTGTAAAATCAACAGATTAACAGCAATATCCATACCTAAAAACATTTATCTATTGTGGCTTTATAGTAACATAAAAAACAGGCTATGGCAAATAGATTTTTACCTTGCAGCCATATTAAGTTATTGAAGGTTAAGAAAAATTAACCACGTAACTGCCCCAGAATGACATTATGCCACCGCACTACGAGCCTCTGCACAGGAGTTACAACTAGCCCCCTTCTGATTACCGCCCCAGCGTATATCATCGGTAGTCAGCGGGGTACTGCAATATTTGCACAACAAAGTCTCGGAAGGGTGCAAATCCTTATCCACCGCCACCCTGCTGTCGAATACAAAGCAGTCTCCCTGCCAGGCTCCGCTTTTATTGCCGGTATCAGCCAGATATTGCAGAATTCCACCCTTCAGGTGGTAAACCTCCTCAAACCCCATGGATTTCAACAGTGAAGTGGATTTCTCACAGCGAATCCCGCCTGTGCAATACATCGCCACTTTCTTATGCCGTCCAGGGTCGAGATTCTCCTCAGCCCACTGCGGGAATGAACGGAAATCATCGGTTTCAGGGTCAATCGCATTGGCAAACCGTCCGACCTGCACCTCATATTTATTACGAGTGTCAATAACCGCCACATCAGGGTCGGAAATCAGCGTATCCCAATCGCCGGAATCAATATACTCCCCGCGCGCGCGCAAATCCAGCCCATCCACCCCGAGTCTCACAATTTCCCGCTTCAGGCGCACTTTCATCCGCTCAAACGGCTTGTAATCACAGATATGCTCCTTGCGTTCCATATTGGCCAGACGGGAATCACGGTCAAGCCAGGCGAAAAATGCATCCATATTGGCACGGGTAGCGGAAATAGTGGAATTTATCCCCTCGCTGGCAAGCAATATAGTCCCCATCATTTCATGTGACTTGCAGAACTCAAGCAAGGGTTGTTTCAGCTCCTCATAATCGGGCAGATCCACAAAACGGTAAAACGCCGCAACTATTATTTTCTCGTTATCTTCAGGCATGTTATAATTGATATTTCTTATCAGGATTCCTAAGCACTCCGCTGCCGATTATATCCTTGCCGGTTATATATTTGGCAAGGTTCTTGGCTTTTTTACGGCTGGCGGAATAAAGGATAGATTTACCCTGCTTGCTGGATTTTATCAAGCCTGCAGTTTTAAGCTGGGAAAGGTGGAAAGACATGGTAGTAGGCGGCACACCAAGCCTTTCGGCAATCTCGCCGGCCGGCACCCCTTCTTCCGAATCATCCTCAAGCAGCAAACGGAACACCGCCAGCCTTGATTCCTGCGCCAATGCCGATAATGCTATAAGTGCGTTCTTGGTTTTCATCTATATAGCCCATAATTATACGTAAGGCAGAGTAATCTAAATCGCGGTTTTATGCAATTCCAAAATTTTAGATTGATTGTATGAATGTTTTTTTTTGAAATAAAGTATTTGATAGTCTGATTTAGCACTGTCGTATATAATGGCGTAATTATATGCTAACGTAATTTGGAAAGATTATAATGAAAATATTTTCTCAAAATAGCTTACATCTCCCAGCACTTATTGCTGCTATGCTGTTTATTGCAAGCACCCCAGCATATGCTTTTTCCTCTATACTACTGATGGATCCGTCATTTCAACGTTTTCTGTTCATTTATATTCCTATAATCAGTTCAATATTAATGACTTTATGGGAGGCAGTAGCACTGAATAACTTATCTGGACGGATTACCAAAAAACTAAAAAATGTAAAATTTTTCAGTATATTCAAAACAATGCTCATGGCAAACATATGGGCATTTGTTATCTGCCTCGCAACTGGAATCTTTGTAACAATTGTAGTATGGAACAGTGGAATTGACCCAAGACAGCCTGCCGTACTAACTATTGCATTTTTATATTTTGCTGCTGTATTCTTTTATATTGCATGGTACGTCAAATGCAAAAAGTTAAGTAAATTGCTAGGACATAACGCTCGACACTCCCCTGTTCGCAGCACCATATTTATGATTAACCTAGTGTCTTACGGTGTGTTATATGGGTATTTATATTGGAGGATGTTTTAGGACGAATTAATTATATCCACAGCTAAGCCTACTTATTAAAAACTTTCAAAAAGAGAACTCCTATGGCTGGACAAAATCACCGGCACTATAGGTGTCGAGGATATCCTGGACAAGGTTTTTTCAAGTTTCTGTATAGGGAAGTAAGATGCTGTTTAATAAAATTCTTGACATAGTATAAATGGCTTGCAAAGTGGATTATACGCAACACACTAAACAAGATTACGACAAAAATAAACTAAAAGTAGAAATTTTAGGTTTATTAACATACTTTAATGATGTGGCTCAGAATGAAACATATGATGTGGTGGTTATAGGCGGGGGGCATGCCGGATGTGAGGCTGCGACTGCCTCTGCGCGCACCGGTGCGAAGACCCTGCTGGTGACCCATAAATTCGACACTATAGGCGAAATGTCATGCAATCCGGCGATTGGCGGGGTAGCGAAGGGCACTCTGGTACGCGAGATTGACGCGCTGGACGGGGTTATGGGACGGGTTATCGACCGTGCCGGCATACATTACCGCATGCTCAACCGCAGCAAGGGGCCGGCGGTATGGGGTCCGCGCGCGCAGGCTGACCGCAAATTATACCGTCAGGCCATGCAGGATATGATTACCAGCTACCCCAATCTGGAGGTTGTGGAGGCAGCGGTTGAGGATTTATCCATAGAAAATAATCGGGTCAAGGCGGTTATAACCGCGGACGGCGCGCATATTCCGGCGAAAAGAATTGTTCTCACTACCGGAACATTCCTGCGCGGCATTATACATATCGGCGAAAAGCAGGTTCCAGCAGGAAGGGCGGGAGAAGCGCCGTCCAACGGGCTTTCGCAAACTCTGGATGCTGCCGGTTTCAGGCTGGGCAGACTCAAGACCGGCACACCGCCGCGCATAGACGGCCGCACTATCAACTGGGATATATTGGAGGAACAGCCCGGTGATATAATACCCACGCCGTTTTCCACATTAACCGAAAAAGTAGAAGTGGCGCAGATAAGGTGCCATATTACCCATACCTCTCCCGAGGCTCATAAAATTATCCGTGATAACATAGACCGAGCGCCGATGTTTTCCGGGCAGATTGAAGGCACTGGTCCGCGCTATTGCCCTTCTATTGAGGATAAAATCATGCGGTTTACCGACAAGCCGCGTCACCAGATTTTCCTGGAGCCGGAGGGGTTGGATGATGATACGATTTATCCGAACGGGATTTCCACCTCACTGCCGGAGGATGTGCAGCTGGCGCTTCTGAAGCATATCAGGGGGCTGGAGAATGCGGTGATGATTCGCCCCGGCTATGCGATTGAATATGATTTTGTCGACCCGCGTGAATTGCGCAATACGCTCGAGACCAAAAGGATTTCAGGGCTTTATCTTGCCGGACAGATTAACGGCACGACCGGCTATGAGGAGGCCGGGGCGCAGGGGTTGATTGCAGGGGCTAATGCCGGACTGTCTGCGGCAGGCCGGGAGCCTTTCACACTTGACCGCAGCGAGGCCTATATCGGGGTGCTGATTGATGATTTGATTACGCTGGGAACCAGCGAGCCATACCGTATGTTTACTTCACGGGCAGAATATCGTCTGAGCCTGCGGGCGGATAATGCCGATTTACGCCTGACGGATAAGGGTATTAAGGCCGGCATTGTCGGAGAGGAACGGCGGGTAACGTTTGAGGAGAAGGCGGATGCACTTGATACGGCACGGGAGGCACTTCACTCACTGAAAGTAAGCCCGAAGCAAGCCACCGAGTACGGGATAAATATCTCACAGGACGGAGTGGCTCGCAGTGCAATGCAATTACTGGCCTATCCGGATGTGGACTTTTCCAAACTGGTGGAAATATGGCCGGATGCTGCCGGTGATATGTCAGAATGGCAGGCAGATATTATCCAGCAGCTTGAAATCGAAGCATTATATTCCGGTTATTTAAACCGTCAGGAAGCTGATATCCGCCAGTTCAGGAAGGATGAAAACCTGCATATCCCGGCAAATACGGATTATAATGAAATAAAAAGTCTATCCAATGAAGTGCGGGAAAAATTATACGCAACACAGCCGGCCACAATCGGTGCGGCATCCCGCATCCCCGGCATCACCCCCGCCGCCGTAATGGCCCTTATGGTGCATGTAAACAGGAAAAGTGCCTAACCACCAGACCATGCTAGTAGAAAATCTCAACATGACATGGACAGTAGCAGAAAATCCACACACACCCAGTATAACACTATATTTAACCTTCATATGTAAAATTGATTTGCATCAAGGAAATCAATCCATATACTCGGCGGGATGATTAAACGGGTCGGCAATCATATCTCCTCCCTGCACAAGAATAAGAAGCTGCTTGTACTCTACGGGGTGGCGATGTTCCTGCTGGGTATCGGGCTGAACTACCTGATTACCCCCTCCAGAGAGGATTTACGCCAACAACTGCGTGAGGAAATGCTTGCTGCCCAGGCGAATCAGGCTGAGCCTGCCGTTGGTGCAAGCGATGCGGAGCACTCTGCGGTGAGCCTTGGTTTCCTGCCATCCGAACTTCCTGAAGGTGCGGCAGCGGACAAAAACCTGTCGGAAGAGAATACCGAACCGGAGAATTATACCAATGGCAACAACAAGATAGAGGAGCTTGCCGCCCCTGATTATTCTGAATATATCTATGATACAGTGGTGAAAAAGGGGGATAATTTCACCAATATCCTGACCAGGGCCGGTGTTGACCGCAGGGAAGCATTTTTCGCCGGCAAGGCACTGGCCAAGACCTTTAACCCGAAAAATTTGCGTGCAGGACATGAGGTTGCGGTTATATTCAAGGAAAATATAGGTGAAGCGGGCACGGAAAAAGACACAAAGGAATCCGAAGGGGAGGCTGAATTTGTATCATTGCGTATCGAGGAGCCAACCAGATATATCGAAGTTTTCAGAAATGATGAAGAGAAGTTTGAGTCACGGATTGTAGATAAGGAACTGGAAAAACGCACTTTCCGTGCCGAGGGCGAGATTGAAAACAGTCTGGCACAACTGGCCGATAGCCTCAAGATTCCACCCAATATATTACAGGAAGCGGTAAAGTTCCTGAGTTTTGATGTCGATTTCCAGCGTGATATAAGGAAAGGTAACAAGTTTGAGATTCTCTATGAGGAGCATTATGATAATGAAGGTGAGAAAGTACAGGACGGCAATATGATATATGCCTCCCTGACCGTGCGCGGGCGAGATATCAAACTGTACCGCTTCTCCCCCACCGGCAAGGATGAGGACGCCGATTACTTTACCGGGGAAGGGCGCTCGATACGTAAGGCGCTGATGAAAACCCCGATAAATGGTGCGATAATTTCATCGCATTTCGGGGTGCGCAAACATCCGATATCCGGCTATACCAGAATGCATAAGGGCACTGATTTTGCCGCTCCCACCGGCACACCGATTTATGCCGCCGGTGACGGGCGGATTGTATTTATCGGACGCAATGGCGGCTATGGTAAATATGTCAAAATCAAGCATAATGCCGAATATTCCACCGCCTATGCCCATGCCAGCCGGTTTGCCCGCGGTATGAAAAAGGGGCGCAGGGTAAAACAGGGGCAGGTTGTTGCATATGTCGGCAGCACCGGAGCATCTACCGGACCGCATCTGCATTATGAAATTCACCGTAACGGCAAGCAGGTCAATCCGCAGAAGGTCAATATCCCGCCTGGACGCAAGCTCAATAAAACCGAACTCTCCGCCTTCAAGGAAAAACAGCAGGAAGTTATCGCCCTGCTCAAGGATACGCCAAGCAAGATGCTGGTGAGTCGGTAGTTGAGTGGTTAGAATCTGGAGTCTAGAGTCTAGTGAATGGTCATAATGACCATGGCTAAATACCAGTAGCCAACCGTGCGCCCCTGTGTTATTTTCTCCCTTATGTTCGCACAGAACCGAACCATACTTACCCCGCCGGATGGGGATAACAGGGTATTGCTGCATAGCTGCTGCGCGCCGTGTTCGGGTGAGCTGATTGAGGCTATGGTATATTCCGGCATTGACCTGACGATTTTCTTCTATAACCCCAATATCCACCCCAAAAAGGAATATGAAATCCGCAAGAGCGAGAATATCCGCTATGCCGAGAAGCTTGGTATTCCCTTTATTGACGCCGATTATGATGTACAAAACTGGTTTGCCCGCGCCCGTGGTATGGAGAACGAGCCAGAACGCGGTATCCGCTGCACCATGTGTTTTGATATGCGCTTCGAGCGCACCGCGCTTTACGCATATGAAAACGGGTTTAATACCATAACCAGCAGTCTGGGCATCTCACGCTGGAAGAATATGGCGCAGATAAATGATTGCGGTGTGCGTGCGGCTGCGCACTATCCGGGCGTAACCTACTGGACATATAACTGGCGCAAGAATGGTGGTTCTCAGCGCATGTATGAAATCGCCAAGGATGAGAATTTCTACAAACAGGAATATTGCGGCTGTATCTACTCCCTGCGCGACACCAATAACTGGCGTGAACAAACCGGCCGCGATAAAATCCGAACAGGTGAGGAGTTTTACGAAAACGGATGATAATGTATGTCACCCCGGACGTATATTTTGTCCAAATCTGTGATTTGGTAACAAAATAACGTTCTCGGGGTTACCTGTACAATTCCGTGACTTATATAATAACCCCGGGAATGGTGTTTTCTTACCAAATTAAAATTTGGAGAAAACATACCATCCGGGGTGACAGTAATCGTAACTATGAACAAAATCATAACAAACATCCTCCCGATTCTCGTACTGTTACTGGTCTGCCTGTCGCCTGCCCATGCCAATCCGCCCAGGGTGGAGAATTTTACGCTGGGTAACGGGCTGGAGGTTTATGTGATTCCCAATCCCAGGGTGGCGGCGGTTTCGCATATGTTATGGTACAAGGTCGGGGCAATTGACGAAGAGCCTGGCAAATCCGGTATAGCGCATTTTCTGGAGCATCTGATGTTTCGCGGGACGGAAAATCTGCAGCCTGGTGAATTCTCCTCACTGATAGCCAATTTCGGCGGTAATGATAATGCATTCACCACACAGGATAACACCACCTATTTCCAGAATATTGCGCGGGAGAATCTGGCACTTGCGATGATGCTGGAGGCTGACCGGATGACCGGCCTACAGCTTGATGAAGAGCTGGTTACCCGTGAGCGTGATGTTGTGCTGGAGGAGCGCAGTTCGCGGATTGATAACAAGCCGCGCAACAAGCTCACCGAGCAGATGCGGGCGGCACTTTACCTCAACCATCCATATAACAAGCCTACAATCGGCTGGCGGCATGAGATAGAGCAATTTACACTGCATGATACCGGGGCATTTTACCGTAAATATTATGCACCGAATAATGCAGTGCTTATTGTTGCAGGCGATATTACGGCAGAGGAATTGCGTCCGCTGGCGGAGAGATATTACGGCAATATCCCGGCGCAGGATACCCCGCCAAGGGAAATCCCCATGGAGCCACAACCTTCGGCATTTCGTGAGGTTACAGTGCAGGATGAGAAGGTAAGGGAGCCGGAATGGATAAGGATGTATCTGGCACCGAGCAGTACATATGGCAAGAGCGAACATGCGCTGCCGCTGGTATTGCTGGCGGAAGTGCTGGGTGGCAGCGAAACCGGCAGGCTGTATCAATCGCTGGTAGTGGAAAAGAAACTGGCATTGCAGGCCTATGCTTATTATGATGATATTTCACTGGGACCGACTTCATTTACACTGTATGTCGTGCCGGCAAAGGATGTTGATTTTGCCAGGGTGGAAGCAGCGGTAAAACAGGAATTAAAGGCAATTCTGGATGAGGGGGTTACAAATAAGGAATTACAGCGTGCGCAGAAAAAGCTGAAAGCAGAGGCTATCTATGCGCAGGATGGATTGCAGAATATGGCACATATATATGGCAGGGTACTGGTCTCCGGCCTGGATACATCATATATTGAAAACTGGCCTGTTATGGTTGATAATGTAACTTCTGCGCAAATTACCGCTGCCGCAGAATATATCTTCAAACCCGAACGCTCCGTGACCGGGAAATTGTATCCGGAGTAACCCCCTCCCGCTTGCGGGAGGGGAGAAAATCTGAGAAAGCTATGCTTTCCAGATTTTCGGGGAGGGAATGATGAGGTGCCGAGTGCTGTGTGTTTAGTGCTGAGAGTTTGCAACAGGAGACCTAGCACTCAACACTTTGCACTTATTTATTCCCCCACCAGAAATCCTAAGGATTGAAAATCCCTGGATTTCTTGCCTCCCCCGCAAGCGGGGGAGGATTTCCAACAAAACTTGACAAATAATGAAATTCTTTCCTGAAATAGATGAATTCTCCGTAAAACATGCCAGGGGGCAGGCGCAACTGGTATGGGCGGAGCTCCTGACTGACCTGGAGACCCCGGTTACCGCCATGCTCAAGCTTATGGAGGAGAGTGAGTATCACCTGTTGTTTGAGTCGGTGGAGGGTGGCGAGACCCGTGCCCGCTATTCGATAATCGCCCTCGATCCCGATATAATATGGCGCTGTGTTGATGGTAAGGCCGAGATTAAGCGTGGGGACGGTGAGTTTGCACCGGAAGCGGAGGATGTATTTGCATCCCTGCGCAGGCTGGTCAGCGAGTCACAAATTGATATACCGGATGCGCTGCCTCCTATGGCTGCCGGTCTGTTTGGCTATATGGGGTATGATATGGTCAAGCTGATGGAGAAGCTGCCGGATGAAAACCCTGACAATATCGGCATAGCGCAGAGCATATATATCCGCCCGAAAATCACTGTCATATTTGATTCGGTAAAGGACCAGGCTATTATCATCACACCGGTATGGGGTGGCGGTGAAGATGCAGAAACAGCATATAAACAGGCGCAGGAACGGATTTCCGCGATTGTTGAAGCGCTTAATATAAGCCTGAAACGTTCGATATTTTCCAAATATTATGCAGCAGATGCGGTAGGGAAGCTTGAATTTAACTCCCACACCGGCAGGGATGACTATCATAAAATCGTAGAGAAGGCGAAGGAGTATATAATTGCCGGTGATATATTTCAGGTGGTGCCTTCCCGCCGGCTTTCGGCGAAATTTGACCTGCATCCATTTGCTTTCTACCGCTCGCTGCGTCATCTGAATCCATCGCCATATCTGTTTTATGTGCATCTCAAGGACTTTTCGCTTATCGGCTCGAGTCCGGAGATACTGGTACGGTTGCAGGATGATACGGTTACTATCCGTCCGCTGGCCGGCACTCGCAAGCGCGGCTCCAATCCGGCCGAGGACAAGGCGCTGGAGCAGGATTTACTGGCTGATGAGAAGGAGCTGGCCGAGCATCTTATGCTGCTTGATCTGGGGCGTAATGATGTCGGGCGTGTGGCGCAGACCGGCAGTGTTCAAGTAACCGAGCGGATGGTGGTGGAGCGCTATTCGCATGTGATGCATATAGTTTCCAATGTTGAGGGCAGGATTGCTACGGATAAGGATGCGATTGATGCGCTGATAGCAGGGTTTCCGGCTGGTACGGTAAGCGGTGCGCCCAAGATACGGGCGATGGAAATTATAGACGAGCTTGAGCAGGAGAAACGTAGCTTTTACGGCGGTACTGTGGGGTATTTTTCCGCCGGTGGTGATATGGATAGCTGTATTGCATTGCGTACAGGGCTGATCAGGGACGGTGTGTTATATGTACAGGCAGGTGGTGGCGTTGTGGCCGATAGTGATGCCGAAGCTGAGTTTATGGAGACCGAAAACAAGGCCGGTGCATTGATTGCCGCCGCACAGAATGCCATAAAATTTGCATAATCACCGGAAAAGGGGTATTATGGTGTTCGGTGTTCTGTTATCAGTGTTCGGGTTTTTATGCTGGTATTCCGTACACCGTACACTGAACACCGAGCACAAAAACGAGGAGAAAATCATGAGAAAGTTGTTACTACTAATCCCTGCATTTTTTATCGCAACCGGTGCGATGGCGGAGAGTCCTGTGGAGTGCGGTGCGTATAAACAGGAAATTACCGAGGATATCAGGGAACTTGGCACATGCTGGGGTAACAAGGATTGCGGCTGGTATGATTTTGGCTATCCGTGGCAGACTTCGCCCTGTATCTCCCATATCATCAGTACCGACGAAGAGGATGAAAATAAAGCGGTTCTGGCGAAAATTGATATTTATAACAAACAATGTACCGCTCTCCTGCCCGATTTGAAGAAACCATATGATGATTTCAATCAGCTTGTAGCAAGGGTTGAATGCGGAGAGAAGCCGGAATTAATCTGCCTGAATGGCCGTTGTGTCACCCAGACTTATGTGCTGATGCAGGGGGATAAGGAAGGGGTGGATATATATGGCAGCCGCAAGGTACTCGACGATGCCGGCTTCCCACCGAGGAATGATGGCAAGCAGGAAGAATAACGGATATGAAAATCCTGCACAGAGATGATTTGCCTCTGGGAGGCTTTGCCGGGTTAAAGGAACACCGTCTGGTGGTTGATGCCAAAGTCGGCGGCCAACCGGATACCTGGGACGGCATTGGCAGCTTCGTCTATCTTGCTGATGCCAGATTCCTGCCTCATGGCGAAACCCGTATGCATCCCCATAAGGAAATTGATGTTATTTCGGTAATGGTGGAAGGCCGTATTGCCCATGAAGGTTCGCTGGAGCATGGGAAAAATATGGAGGCCAATCAGGTGCAGGTACAAAGGGCAGGCGGCGAGGGTTTTAAACATAACGAGATTAACCCTGATGACAAGCCTAACCGTATGATTCAGATTTGGGTACTGCCGGATACTCAGGGAGAATGTGCCGGATATAAATTCTATGACCTTGAAAATGGTGCGCTTACCAGAATTTATGGCGGGTCTAAAGAGCAGGATGATACTTTTGACAGCCACACTATAATGGAGGTGGGGTTATTTAATGACGGGCAGGAAATCTCCGCAGAGGGAGAGTTTATGGTCTATATCACTAAAGGTAGCGGAATTCTGAACGGAAAGCAGGTTACGGACGGCCATCTGATATATGGTGACAACCTGCAATTCAAAGCCACGGAAGGTGGTACGCAGTTTATATTGATAAGTGTATAGACGCACGGAATACCCAGGACATATTGAGATTTGCGCTAGCATGTGGCGAAAATGGCTGTTTTCGAGACCCGTAGCGTAAGTGTACTTAAGGGTACATGCGCAACGGAAGCGTAGAAAACGGCCATTTGCAGCCCATGATAGTAGCAAATATCAATATGTCCTTTAGCCGCTCACGAAATACACATACAACGCCGAGGCTATGCAGACCAGGTATGAGATGGTGACCGATATGCGCAGGCCGAGCTGATAGGCCACCCGCCTGATATGTCCCTGGGTTTTGAGCTGCTGTATCTGCGCACCAAGCGCCTTGTACTGCATCCTGGCCTCACGAAAACCCGATGCATCACGCTGGATAAATACCGGATTCGATATCGCCTGAAATAACGTGGCCAGCTTGCCATCCTTTGCCGCTACCCGCAGTTTCCCCTGCATCTCCTTGCGGATGAATTTGCTGTGCAGATCCTCGGAGAAAGCCGATATCAGACCCTTCATCCATTCGGTAACACCCTTGACCGACTTAACCCTCGCTTCCGATTGCGCAACCGTCAGCAATCCCAGCATCATAACCCCCGGATGCTTGGCTATCCGCGGGAAATTCTGCAGGCTCTTGATTTTCATCTCATCGGTCAGATTAATATGGCTGGCGATAAAAGCCGCAAGATGACGATCCTGCGCATCCTTCTCGCCCAGGCTCTCCGCCGATTTATCCAGCGTAACCAGCAAATCCGCCAGGTTCGATACATATTTATCGGCCATCAATTTACTCTGGCAGGGCAGAAATTTATTAAACTCGTATAACGCACGCTCCATACCAAATCCCATCGAGGAACGCCGCATATATACCCGTATCTTGGCAGGGCTCCAGCCAAGCATACTATAGCTGAATAATTCCGGATCAGGCTGCTGGCGTATCCAGTTCTCCACCAGACCCTCGGCAAATACCGCACCGATATTCTGGATATTCGCCTTGTCCTTGCCCATATAACAACTGGCAAGCATATTGCCGAAGCCGGAAATACGACAGGAAAGCTCATTATGGCGAATCGGGCCGGATGGGTCCAGAATCGAGATTATGCGGGTGATTTTATGGTCAGGCAGAATAACCTCGCTGTTGCCGGTGTGGTCAAGAAGATATTCCACCTTCTCCGACAGGTCGGGGCGCTTGAGTGACAGGCTGAACCAGCGCGATAAATCGGCTATCTTCAATGTGCGCTTGGCTATATTCCATTTGCGCCCTATGTCATATGCCAGATAGCGGATGCCGAAATACTCCTTGTCATCAAACATAAATCCGGTAGCGGCAAGCTTGTGCATCTTCGATGCCTGGGCGATAATCTCAAACTTCTTCATCCATGAATCCAGCTCATCCCTGCCCCATCGCTCCGCCGAATTATCGGAAAGCAGGCCTTTGAGCAGAGTATGGATGCGGGTCGACAGGCGGATTTTAGTGAGTGCGAGGGTCTCGGATATCGCCGCCTCATGTGAGCCATGCTCAAAGCGGGTGTCGATAATGCTGTCATTATCCTTGCCGGCAAATGGCTGTCTGGCGGTGAGCATGAATAGCAGCACCATGCCGAGGGCGAAGTAATCCGCCTTGGGGTCGCTGTCACCCTTGCCGGCAGGATGCGCTACAACACGGTCAATATCCTCATACGCCGCCATCTGGCTATAGCCACAGAATTCCGATATCGGCTCGCCGATAATCAGGCGTGCGGCAGCCTTGTTGTAAAAGATATTATCAGGGTTAATCCGACCATGGGTTATGCGATTCTCCGCCAGCAGTGCCAGCGCCCCAGCAAGCTGCTCCATCACCTTATCCGCAACATAAAGCTCATTGAAAGGAGAACTGTCCTTAAGCGCCTGTGAAAGCCTTACCCCTTGCGGGCGCTCAAGAATCACCGCAAAACGCTCGGCCTTGGTGCCGGCGGTTATCGTCTTGCCGAAAGCCACCACCTGTACCAGGCTGGGATGCTGTATCTTGCGCAGCGTCTCAATTGCCTTCATCCGTATCGGGAAATTGACGTTGAATACCAGTGCATAAAGCGGGGCTGAGTCCCTGGTTGCATGGATATTCTCCGCCTCATAGGCATTGGCAAAATCAGAACTCAAATCTGAAATTACACTATTGAATTTTATTTTATAGTTAGGATCAAGATTACCCTTCTTCATCTCAACCAGCTTTTCCTTGCTGAAAGCTGCCTTGGGTTTTTCATTCTGTACTGAAGAATCGGGCATTTAGTGGCTGGTGATTAGAGTCTGGAGTCTGGTGAGTTATTGTCGTGTCACGCCAGATTTGTATAGCAAGCAAAATAGGTGTTATAATAAAATATGTAAATAGATAACCGTTGCCCAGATAATTTACCAACTTTATGAGTTGCAAAGCGGGGATTCATATGCTAAGTGACGCTCGCAACTGGTTATACGGGCTGGGTTTATGGCAAGGAAAGTCGGGAAATTGGTATTGGGCAGGCGTTATGCAAAGGCGCTGTTCGAGATTGGCAAGGCCGGGGGAAAGCTGGAAGAAATCGAAGCCGGATTAAATGAACTTGATTCGGTGATTGCGTCATCGCAGGAATTACAGAAAACCTTGAGCAATCCGACTACTTCCAGGTCAGAGCTTTCTGCTGCTATTGGTGATATTGTAAAGAAAATCAAGGCGGATAAACTGATTGGCCAGTTTTGTGCATTACTGGGGGAAAACCGCAGGTTATCGCTTTTGCCGGATATATGTGCGTCTTTCTCCGAGCTTGCTGCAAATGCGCGCGGGGAGGTTCAGGCGGAAATTACGGTTGCAAACAAGCTTGATAAGGCAGATATAACCCGCATAGGTAATGAACTTAAAGAAATGACCGGCAAGGAAGTGGCTGTTGAGGAAAAGCTTGACGAAGATATACTCGGCGGGATGATTGTAAAAATCGGCTCACAAATGCTGGATGACTCGCTGAGCGGAAAACTGGACAGGGTAAAGGTTTATTTGAAGAAAGCCGGGTAATAGCTGGAGCTACCCCTCCCGCTTGCGGGAGGGGAGAAAATCTGAGCAATCTTTGATTGCCAGATTTTCGGGGAGGGAATGGTTAAAGTGCTGAGAGTTTGCAGCAGGAGACTTAGCACTCAACACTTTACACTTACACATTCCCCCACCAGAAATTCTGAAATCAATCCTCCTGCGCTAAAGCTACGGAGGACATGGATTTCTAGAATTTCTTACCTCCCCCGCAAGCGGGGGAGGCGCTCGACAGTCGAAGAAAAACGGGTAGAAACACGTAATAAAAGGAGAATAATATGCAAATTCAGGCAGCGGAAATATCAAGCATTTTGCAGAAGCAGATTGCCAATTTCTCAACCGAGGCGGAACTGGCAGAAATCGGGCAGGTGGTGTCGGTCGGTGACGGTATTGCAACCGTATATGGGCTGGACCAGGTGCAGGCCGGTGAGATGGTGGAGTTTCCCGGCGGTAATGTGGGGATGGTGCTGAATCTCGAGGAGGACAATGTCGGGGTAGTGCTGTTCGGTGGCGAGAAGGAAATCAAGGAGGGCGATACGGTCAAGCGTACCGGCCGGATTGTTGATGTACCGGTAGGACCCGAACTGCTTGGCCGCGTAGTGGATGCGCTGGGTAATCCTATCGACGGTAAGGGGCCGGTGATAACCGAAAACCGTTCCCGTATCGAGGTAAAGGCTCCCGGTATTATCGCACGTAAATCGGTGCATGAGCCGGTGCAGACCGGTATCAAGGCGATTGACGGGCTGATTCCGGTAGGGCGCGGCCAGCGTGAGTTGATTATCGGCGACCGTCAGACCGGCAAGACCGCCGTGATTCTTGATACATTCCTCAACCAGAAATCCATCAATGCAGGCGATGATGAAAGTAAAAAACTTTACTGTATCTATGTGTGTATCGGGCAAAAGCGCTCGACTGTAGCGCAGATAGCCAAAAAGCTGGAGGAGGAAGGTGCGCTTGAATATTCAATTATAGTTGCCGCAACCGCATCCGAATCGGCGCCGCTGCAGTTCCTCGCACCATATACCGGCTGTGCAATGGGTGAGTATTTCCGTGATAACGGCAAGCATGCGCTGATTGCATATGATGATTTGTCCAAACATGCGGTGGCCTATCGTCAGATGTCGCTATTGCTGCGCCGTCCGCCGGGGCGTGAGGCTTATCCGGGCGATGTATTCTATGTGCACTCGCGGCTGCTTGAGCGGGCTGCTAAAATGTCGGATGAAGAAGGTGCCGGTTCACTTACCGCCCTGCCGGTTATCGAAACCCAGGCCGGTGACGTATCCGCCTATATCCCGACTAATGTGATTTCAATTACCGACGGCCAGATATTCCTTGAAACCGAGCTGTTTTATAAGGGTGTACGTCCGGCGGTAAATGTTGGACTGTCGGTATCGAGGGTAGGTTCGGCAGCGCAAATCAAGGGTATGAAACAGGTGGCAGGCAAGATTAAGCTGGAACTGGCGCAGTTCCGTGAAATGGAGGCATTTGCACAATTCGGCTCCGACCTTGATGCGGCTACGCAAAAACTTCTGGCACGCGGTTCACGTCTGGTGGAACTGCTCAAGCAGGACCAGTATTCACCGCTGCTGGTGGAGGAGCAGGTGGTTTCCATCTTTGCCGGTGTAAATGGTTATCTCGATGATATAGATGCAAAGGATGTAACCCGTTTTGAAAAGGAATTCCTGAGCGAAATGCATGGCAAACACCAGGGGTTGCTGGATGTAATCCGCAATGAAGGCAAATTATCCGAAGACAGCGAAAAGGAACTCCGCAGCGCGTTGGATAAATTTGTTAAGGTGTTTGCGAAAAGTTGATGGAAAGAATCATGGATGTGAAATTTCATCCCCATGCTGAAGCAAGAATGGTTGAAAGGGGTGCAACCAGAGAAGAGGTTATATCTACAGTTGAAAATGGAGAGCAATTTTCTGCAAAGTATGGTAGAATAGGTTTCCGCAGAACTTTTAATTTTTCCTCTCACTGGAACAGGAAGTTTTATGATAATAAGCAGCTTGAGGTTTTTGCAGTAGAGGAGGAAGAAAATTGGCTGGTTATCACTGTTATAGTAAAATACTTCTGAGGATAAGATGAAACTGACATACGACCCAAAACATAATATTGCGTATATGAAACTACGTGAGAAAGACGGGATGGTAGATACCATATCGGTCAGTAGCGAGTTGAATATTGACCTGTCTCCTGATGGGAAAATATATGGAATTGAGTTGCTTAATGCTAATGAACAACTGAAAGGTAAGGATGAACCCAGCCTTTTGGTAGTTAACGAGGAAAGCAACCAGACTACGGAACTACATATCTGATGGCAAATCTCAAGGACCTGAAAAACCGTATAAGTAGTGTTAAGTCTACGCAGAAAATCACCAAGGCGATGAAGATGGTGGCTGCGAGCAAGCTCAAGCGTGCGCAGGAGCGTGCGGAGGCGGCACGGCCATATACCGAAAAGATGGAGCGTATGCTTGCGGCTCTGGCGACCAAGGCTGATCCGGAAAATTCCCCTGCGCTTCTTTCGGGCAGGCGTGATGCGGCGGGAGATATTGCCGATAAAAATCATCTGATTATAGCGGTTACTTCTGACCGCGGGCTTTGCGGCGGGCTGAACAGTTCTCTGGTGCGGGCGATAAAGCAGAAAATCACCGAAATGGAAGGCAAGGGCAAGCTGGCCAGACTGATGATAGTCGGTAAGAAAGGCTGGGAACAGCTAAAACATGGTTATGAGAATAATGTGTCGGAACGTATAGATACTTCCAGTCAGGCAAAGCCGGAATATGTGCAGTCGGAAGCGGTTGCGAATCAGGTTATTACCATGTTTGAGGCTGGTGATATTGATTCCTGCTCGGTTGTGTATAACAAGTTTGAATCGGCACTTACCCAGAAAGTAACCTTCCAGCAATTGATTCCATTGGAGATGGATGGGGTTCTTGCGGAAGAGGCCGAGGATGGTGTAGCCGCCGTATATGAATATGAACCTGGCGAGGAGGAGATTTTATCTGCGCTTCTGCCCAGAAATATTGCGGTGCAGATTTTCCACGCCCAGCTGGAGAATGCGGCAAGCGAGCAGGGGGCACGGATGACTGCGATGGATAACGCCACTCGCAATGCGGGTGAGATGATAAAGGATTTAACCCTGCAATATAACCGTACCCGCCAGGCTGCTATTACAACCGAACTGACCGAGATCATCTCGGGCGCAGAGGCATTGTAGACTTTTATAATAGGGGAGCGTAATGGAGCGCGAGGCCTACATAAAGATGGCGGAGCTGGAGGGCAGGCACTGGTGGTTTGTTGCCCGCAGGAAGATAATCAGGCGTATGCTTGACAGGTTGCAGCTTCCGCAGGATGCGGAAATTCTGGAAGTAGGCTGCGGTAGTGGCGGCAATCTGGAGATGCTGTCGCAATATGGCAGGGTTTATGCAGCGGAATATGATGCAACCGCAAGACAGGTGGCAAGGGAAAAAGGAGTTGCTGAAAATGTCGAATCTATCGAATTGCCTGATAATACTGCATTTGCGGATAAAAAGTTCGATTTAATTGTTGCATTTGATGTGCTTGAGCATATAGAACATGACCAGAAAACACTGGAGGTACTGAAAGGGCAGCTAAAAGATAATGGTATGATTTTCCTGACCGTTCCGGCATTTCAGTTTTTATGGTCGGCACATGATACGGACCATCATCATTTCCGTCGCTACAACAGGGCGGGACTGACCGGATTGCTAAAAGCGGAGGGCTTTAATATAAAATATGCCAGCTATTTTAATTTCTGGCTGTTTCCACCGATAGCACTGGTGAGGATGGTGGAGAAATTCAGAAATAAAAAAAGCAAGGTATCGAACCTGACCCTGCCGGGAAATTTCGTTAACAGCCTGCTGATAAAAATTTTTGGCAGCGAGAGGTTTTTTATAGGAAAGATAAGATTTCCATTCGGGGTGTCATTGATGGTGGTTGCGGAGAAAGGATAATAAATATGGAAACTGGAAACTGGAAACTAGAAGCCGGAAGTATGGAAGAGGGTAATGTTGAGAGCATCTCCAGTTACGTCAGAGAGCCTCAGGATTTGGAAGTTTTCAAAAGAGCATACGCTGTTTCTCTGGACATTCACAGAACTAGCCTTAAATTTCCACAGGTAGAACAATATGACCTTGCTAAACAGATGCGCAGGGCTAGCAAGTCTGTATGCGCAAATTTAGCAGAAGGTTTTTATAAGCAAGTGCATTCTACTCCGGAATTTCGGCGATTCGTTTCTATGTCGATAGGTTCATGCGGAGAGATGAAAATATGGATAAAATATTGCCTTGATCTCGGTTATATCGATAAAAACAAGCATAACAAGTGGGTTGAGGAATATAATATCGTATCCAGGATGCTGCAAAATCTCAGAAGTAAGATTAAAGACAGAAAGTAATTAAATTCCAGTTTCTAATTTCCAGTTTCCAGTTTCTTTTCAAGGAGTAAAAAATGACAAAACAAAACAAAGGAAAAATAACACAGGTGATTTCGGCGGTGGTCGATGTGCAGTTTGAGGGGGGCAGTCTGCCGCCCATACTGAATGCGCTGGAATGTGACAATCAGGGCAAGCGTCTGGTGCTGGAGGTGGCGCAGCATCTGGGCGAGGATACTGTCCGTGCGATTGCGATGGATTCAACCGACGGGCTGGTGCGTGGTATGGAGGTTGCTGACACCGGTGCGCCTATATCCGTTCCCGTAGGGCCGGAGACGCTTGGCCGTATCCTTGACGTAATCGGCAATCCTATCGACGGGCTGGGCGACATCAAGACCCAGGGCAAGGCTCCTATTCATGCGGTGGCACCGGAATTTGTTGACCAGTCTACCGAAACCGAGATTCTGGTAACCGGCATCAAGGTGGTTGACCTGCTGGCACCATATTCCAAGGGTGGTAAAATCGGACTGTTCGGCGGTGCCGGCGTAGGCAAGACCGTACTTATCATGGAGCTTATCAACAATATTGCCAAGGCACATGGTGGATATTCAGTGTTTGCCGGTGTGGGTGAGCGTACCCGTGAGGGTAACGACCTCTATCATGAAATGATGGAATCCGGCGTTATCAATCTTGAGGACCAGAGCAAATCCAAGGCAGCTTTGGTATATGGCCAGATGAACGAGCCTCCGGGAGCACGTGCGCGGGTCGGGCTGACCGGCCTGACGCTGGCTGAATATTTCCGCGACAAGGAAGGTCAGGATGTACTGTTCTTTATGGATAACGTATTCCGCTTTACCCAGGCCGGCTCGGAAGTGTCTGCACTGCTGGGGCGGATTCCCTCGGCGGTAGGCTACCAGCCGACACTGGCTACCGAGATGGGGGCGATGCAGGAGCGGATTACCTCGACCAACAAGGGCTCGATTACCTCGGTACAGGCGATCTACGTACCGGCGGATGATTTGACCGATCCTGCTCCGGCGACTTCATTTGCCCATCTGGATGCCACCACTGTGCTTTCGCGCCAGATTGCCGAGCTGGGGATTTATCCTGCGGTTGACCCGCTTGACAGTACGTCACGTATCCTTGACCCGCGGGTTATCGGCGAGGAGCATTACCAGGTGGCGCGGGATGTACAGAAGGTGCTGCAGACATATAAGTCACTACAGGATATTATTGCGATTCTGGGTATGGATGAGCTTTCCGAGGAGGACAAGCTGACCGTGGCGCGGGCGCGCAAGATACAGCGCTTCCTGTCACAGCCATTCCATGTGGCCGAGGTATTTACCGGCTCGCCTGGTGTACTGGTGAGTCTGCAGGATACGATAAAAGGCTTCAAGGGTATTGTCGCCGGCGAGTATGATGATTTGCCCGAATCCTCATTCTATATGGTCGGCGCCATCGAGGAGGCCGAGGAAAAGGCCCGTGATATGGCTGCGAAAGCGGCTTAACTGCTGGATGATGGATTATAGATGATGGATGATAGAGGAGAAAAAACAGCTAGGGAATTGGCTGAGATGCCTGATTCCGAAATTGATTATTCCGATATTCCTGACCTGACCGGTGATTTCTGGAAATATTTGAAGATATTACACAATACTTCTCCCAAGCAGATGATATCCTTCCGTGCAGATAAAGAGGTTGTTGACTGGTTTAAATCACAGGGAAAAGGTTATCAGTCCTATATGAATGCCGTTCTGCGCTCTTATGTGGAAGCGCATAATGGTAGAATTTGACGACACTATTTAAGGAAATACAGGTATATTTACTGCTAGTGACAGATTGTCAAAATTATTTTTGCAAAAATAAAACTATATATTCCAACTGGTTAGGCTCCTCCTGAAAATTTTTTCAAAAAAATGTAATCCTGTCATAAAACTTTAACATTTCTCTGCTATACTCCCTCCCATAAACAAAACAGCCTACCTTTTCCATGGGGGGATTGGTGGCAGGTTTTAACTTTAAGGAGAGAGAAATGTCAGACAAACTAGAAAACAATCAGGTGAAAGCTTGGGCGCAGTCCACTAAAGATTTAGCAACAGGGGATCCATCTTTTGATGAAATCCAACCCGGTGTTAATGCTGCGATTTATTCAATTGCTTCTGCTTTGGAAAATGAAAAAAGTCTTACAAGAAACCAGATTATCAAGAAAGCAAAAGAAGAATACGGAGAAAGAGGCAACTATAACATTATAGAAAGCAACGCTTTGCATACCTTTGATGGCGCTTCAAGAGTAGACCCTGGCGCAGTTATAACTAATACACAAGGTAAGCTTAATGAGTTTATAGCCAAGTATGGTGAAGGAGCTCGTGCTTATGAAACCCAGTTCAACTTCATAAACAAGAATAGAGATAATCTACGTTCATTAGAAATTGATAACAATGAAATGAAGGCGAAAGTTACATATGAGCATAGAACCAATAAAAACATTGCGACAATTTTAGGAGCTCTACTGCCGAGCAAAACAATAGGTGAGGCATATGATAAAGCAGAACAGGTTTCTGATAGATCAACCAGAGAAATCATTGAAGGTATTATCACTAATAAAATCGGAGAAGCTCTTGGTGTTAAGAACCAGCTTAAGGAGCTAAAAAGTGCTGAACGTGCTTTAGGATTTTAAGGGAATACAAAAACAGTTGTAACACCCAACCATCATGAGAAAGCAATATCACTTCCAGCCGTCCGGGGCGGGGTTGAAAGCGTGGGATATCGACCGTCTGATAGAGCTTTCCGGCGGGTTCGTACCAAAGATGGTTCCTCTTTCTGAAATAAGGGAAATTGACGAACCATTCTGGTTCCTTGATGGCAAAACACCTACATGCAGAAGCGTATTTGAGCATGCAGGTCTAATCCGGGACGCTGACTTGAGTTTTCCTATAATTCTTGCCTCGGATGGCCGTGTAATGGACGGCATGCACCGGGTTGGCAAGGCATTTCTGCAGGGAGAGGAGCAAATAAAAGCCGTTCAGTTTACCACCAACCCCGAGCCTGACTATATCGGAGTCGCTCCCGATAATTTACCATATTGAATCTGGCGATTATATGTTCTATAAACAGATGATGGATTATAGATGATGGATGATGGAGGGGAAAATATGGCAGACGTTACGGATATAACTTCAAGACTGGTTAAAAGTGCAAGAGACCTTGATGTTTTTAAAAAAGCCTATGCTGTCTCCCTGGAAATTCATAAGGCAAGTCTTGAATTTCCGCAGATAGAGCAGTATGACCTTGCCAAGCAGGTGCGCAGGGCGAGTAAGTCTGTTTGTGCAAATCTGGCCGAGGGGTTCGTAAAACAATCTCATTCAAAGGCAGAATTCAAGCGGTTTATTTCCATAGCAATAGGTTCCGCAAGTGAAATGCAAATCTGGTTGTGCTATTGTGTTGACTTGGGGTATATAGATACCAAAACCTTTAATAACTGGAATAATGAATACGAAATTATAATAAGGATGTTGCAAAATTTACGAAGCAAAATAAAGATTTAATTCTATCATCCATAATCTATCATCTATTATCATGACGCAGTCATTAAAATTCGACCTGGTTACACCCGAGAAGCTTCTCTCCTCCGATGAGGTGGAGATGGTGGTTGTGCCGGGGGCTGAGGGAGATATGGGTGTTCTGGCCGGACATGCGCCGGTGATATCCAATCTGCGTCCGGGGGTGATACGCTCATATCAGGGCAATGAGATAGTGGCACGCTATCTGGTGGCCGGCGGTGTGGCCGAGATAACCAATGAACGCTGCACGGTACTGGCTACCGAGGCCTATGATTTTGCCAATCATACCAGAGAGGCCATGGAAAAGCGTCTGGAGGCCACCAAGAAGCTCCATCAGCAGGCAAAAACCGAGAAGGAAAAGGAAGCCGCCCAGGGCGAGGTTGACATAGCCCAGTCGGTGATCGATGCCTTCATCGCCGAAGCGGATAATAAGTAGTCCCCTCAGACGCTATTGTCACCCCGGATGGTATGTTTTCTCTGAATCTATGATTCAGTCAGAAAACACCATTCTCGGGGTTATAGGCAAAGATACGTAACTAGACAATAACCCCGAGAACGCTATTTTCTAGCCAAATCATAGATTTGGACAAAATATGCGTCCGGGGTGACAGCGCACCAATATTCCATCGTGAGGAACTATAATAATTACCACAGAAAAAAAGCTGATAAAACAACATGCCCCTATATCAGTAGCGGAGTATATGGAGTCTGCGCTGCGGGAATATTACGGCAATCGTGACCCGCTGGGCAGGGACGGGGATTTCATCACCGCACCGGAGATAAGCCAGATATTCGGTGAGATTATCGGCATATGGCTGGTGACGGAATGGCAAAAGATAGCCGCATCCGGTGTACAGCCCACCATTCTGGCAGAATTGGGGGCAGGTCGGGGCACATTGATGTCCGATATTCTGCGCACCACCCGCAATATTCCCGATTTTCACGATAATATAGAAATCCATCTGGTGGAGATAAATGAGCACTTCCGCAGGATGCAAAAATCCGCCCTTGCCGGGTACAATCTGCCGATATTCTGGCATGAATCTATTGATACTATCCCGCAGAAACCTCTTCTGCTTGTCGCTAATGAATTTTTTGATGCCCTGCCGATACATCAATATATCATGACCGAAAATGGCTGGTGTGAGCGTATGGTGAATCTGAATGGTAACAAGCCGGAATTTACCCTGTCCGGCCAGCCGAATTCGTCCATCAGCAAGGAAGGAGAAATCGGCGATATATATGAACACTGTCCGCAAGCAATTGATATTGTAAAGAAAATTGTCAACAGGGTTAAGGATAACAATGGTGCAGCGCTGATTATAGATTACGGTTATTTTGAGGATAAGCATATCGACAGCCTGCAAGCGGTAAAAAACCATAAATATCACCATCCACTTGAGACTCCCGGTGAGACGGATATTACCGCTCATGTTGATTTCAATGTGCTGGTAAATGCCGCTAAAGAGGCTGGAATTCCGGTATATGGAACGACACAGGGTGAGTTTCTGCGCAATATGGGGGCTGAAATCCGTGCTGCTTCTTTAATACAAAACGCCACCCCGAAACAGACCACCGCAATAAAACAGGCCATAGAACGCCTCATCTCCCCCGACCAGATGGGCAGTCTGTTTAAGGTAATTGCACTGCCAAGTCCGAAAGATGGCTCTTCTTTACCTGCCGGGTGGATGTAGATGGATTATGTCATGCTGAACCATGTGCTGAACTCGATTCAGTATCGTTTCAGCATCCATTCCTCAGAATCTTAATGACTGGCAAGTTGTAATTATACTTTCAGAATACACAAACTGGTCATTTACCACTAGGATTCCGTCATCAGATACATGGATCCCGAAACAAGTTCAGGATGACAAAGTGACAAGTAAAAACCTGGTATTTTAGCAAATTTTGCTTTAAACTGTACTGTCTTATGGCAAGGCGTGCTACATATCTGTATATTACATTAACGTTACTTATGCTGGGCATATCGCCGGCCAATGCCGGGCTGTTTTTCGATGATGTGGATTATAAGGTGGAAATAGACGACCTCTCGCCCGAATCCAAAGACAACCCTCAGAACGAACCCATAAAGGAGTTACAGGAAATTATCGGGGAAGGGATATTAAAATTTGAGGAGAAGGATGAGGAAATGCAGGAATCCCACCTGCACCGTAATGCGAAGGAGAATGAGGAGCGTATCAATCAAATCCTGCGCTCGCAAGGATATTACAAGGCGGAAATTACCTATAACATCAATATGGAGGCCGACAAACCGGAGATTTCCTTTAATATTACACCCGGAACTCCGCTTACCATAGATGATATAAAAATCGAACTTTCTCCTGACAATCCTACTGAAAGAATCACCCCGCCGGAGAATACCGAAATAAAGCTGAAGGCTGGTGATATCCTGATTGCGGAGAATATACTCGCCGCACAGGAAACCATTAAAAAACATGTCGAGAAGGATAATTGTATCAAGGCGGCACTGGTAGAACGCAATATAATGGCGGATTACCAGGCATATAAGGCGCAGGTGACATTCACCGTCACCACCAGCGCCAGGGTAAATTTCGGCAAGACCAGCTTTGAAGGGCTGGAGACGATAGAAGGGCCGTTTCTTGCTGATATGACCGAGTGGCAGGAAGGTGAGTGTTTCAACAAGGAAAAACTGACCAAAACCCAAAACAAGCTGTTGCAATCCAACCTGCTGGCCAATGCCGAATATGAATTGAAGGAAAATAACAACAATATCGATATTATATTTAAGGTTACCGAGCGCAAGCATCGTACTATCAAGGCCGGTATTCGCTTTGACACCGATGAAGGGCCTGGGGTGAGTGCTGAATGGCAGCATCGCAATTTCTTCAGCGAAGGGCAGAATTTGACTGTTGGCACCAATCTTTCCAACCTGTTCAAGACGCTTTATGCCAAATTTGACCAGCCGGTTTTCCTGCGTAATGACCAGTCGCTTAATATTACGGCGCAATTGCAGGAAGAAAATCTTGATGCGTTTGATGCGCTGAGTTTTGATATTTCCACTACTGTGCGCCGGCAGCTTAATGATTTATGGGCGGTTGGAAGTGGCCTGCAATATAGCCTGTCGGAGGTTGACAAGGCGGGGGATAAGGAATTGTTTGGACTGTTCGGGATACCGTTTTTTGTTGAGCGGGACAGCCGTAATGATGTGTTTGACCCGCAGAAAGGTAGTAATTTCCGTGCCAAGGCTACTCCTTTTGTCGATACTCTGGATACCACCACCAGTTTTGTAAAAATGGAGAGTGAAGCCAGTTATTATTATACTTTTGAGAGGGCGAAATGGACACCCACACTTGCCTTGCGGGGGGCTTTGGGTAGTATAACGGGAACGACACTAGGCCGGATTCCGGCTGATGAGCGGTTTTATGCCGGAGGAGGCGGATCGGTGCGTGGTTACGGCTTTCAGAAGCTGGGGGATTTGACTGGCGGGATTCCTGATGGCGGGCGGTCTTTTGCCGAGATTTCCACCGAGGCAAGGCTGCGATTCACCGAGACTATCGGCGGTGTGGTATTTGTTGATGGCGGCAATGCCTATGAGGCGGAGTTTCCGGATGACGAGGTGCGCTGGGCGGCGGGTATCGGCGCCCGTTACTACACCGATTTTGCACCGATAAGGCTGGATGTTGCGGTACCGCTGGACCGGCGTGAGGAGATTGATGATGAGTTTCAGATTTATATAAGTATAGGACAGGCTTTCTGATGAAAAAACGCAGGATAATAAAGCGGATAGTGGTTTTCAGCCTGGTATTTGTATTACTGGCGGCGGGAGTGATATGCGGCGGGGTGTATTACCTGCTGACGACTGAAAAGGGCGGGAAGTTGCTGGTGGAAAAGGCTTTGCCCTATACGGAGGAATATGCGGGGCAGAAGGTGGTGCTTGAGGGTTTTAACGGAGTTCTGACCGATAAAATCTCGGCGAAAAAGCTTATTGTATCGGATGCGAAAGGAAAGTGGCTTGAAGTGGAGAATTTCACATTTGACTGGAAGTTCAAACCCTTGCTGAAGAAAAATCTGTGGGTTGAGAATCTCTCGGCGGAAAAAATTGATATTGTCCGCAAGCCTGTATTCCCTGAAACTGACACCCCTGAAAAACCTGTGAAAAAGCAGGGCAGGCTTGATTTATCGCCGCTCACCATGGTGAGGGTAGATAATATCAGTCTTGAACAAATCAATATTTCAGAGAATATTACCAACTCCGAACCGCTTAGCTATAGTCTTGCCGCTGCATGGGACTTATCCGGAGATAAAAAGACTTTTATAGAGCTGACAGAATCAGGAGCGGAACAGTCGTTGATAAGGCTCGATACAAAAGGTGAGATTGATAAGGAAAATATTTCCTTTGATTTGATTATAAAGGCACTACCGACTGAAACCCTGCAAATGGCGGATATCAATATTGTTCCGGGCGAGATGAATGCAAAGGCGCATCTGGAAGGAAATCCCGAATATCCCGACCTGACTGCCGATATAGATATTACCGCCAATCTGGAGGGAGAAGCAAATGAGGAGAAATTCTCATATCCGGTAGCACTGCAAATCAATGCGAAAACCGCGGAAAACTTGCTCAATCTTGATATAAAAACCCTGATTAACCGGCTTGAAACCGGCAATCTTACTGCCCAAATCCCGCTCACAGTGATATATCCGGATTATCCCGATAAAACCGCTGTAAATGGCCGTATTACCGCCGATATTGCCCTGTCCACCCTGCAGCAGCTACTTCCCGATGACCAGAACCGGATAGCGGGTAATCTGAAGGCCGATATAAATTTTGACGATAAATTCGCCGAAAATCCTGATATAGCCTCGGTAAATGGTAAAATCACCATGGATAACGGTACATTCCACAACACACAGGCCGGAGCTTCTATTGATGATATAAAAATGCTGGTGGAGCTGGCAGGTGCCAGGGCGGTTATAAAGGAAATCTCGGCTACCGACGGTGCGGAAGGCCGGATTAACATAACCGGCTGGGCGGAGAAAACCGAAGATGGTTACACAACCGAAATCGACCTCACCGCAAGAGAGTTATGGCCAATTAAACGGGATGATGTGGAGGGGGATATTTCCGCTGATATAAAACTGGCGGGTAATCAGAATAAAATCGACATTACCGGTAATATTACCACCGGCAAGATTGATGTAACACTACCGAAAGATCTGGCCTCCGATATTCCCGCTATAGAAGTAGCCGATATCAGTAAAATGGAAGATATAAACCCGGCGACGGGCAAGCCGGCAAAACAGGTAAAAACTTCCAATATCAACCTCGATTTGAACATAAACGCTCCGGGAAAGATATTTGTCCATGGTAACGGGCTTGAGATGGAGCTTTCCGGTGATCTCGGCATCAAGGGAGACGCCATGCAGCCCGCCCCCAAAGGCGAGTTTAAAACCGTGCGTGGACGGCTGGAGCTATTTAACCGCAAATTCGATGTCAGTGAGGGTAGGGTGCGTATTGACGGGGAGGAGATTTACCTGCAGATAACCACCGAAACCGATATTGATGATGACAGGATTATCGTATCTATTGTCGGTCCCGCCTCCAAGCCGGAAATCAAACTGCGGGCTATCCCCGACCTGCCGGAAGATGAAATTATGGCACGTATATTATTCGGCAAGCATGTCAAGGATACAACCCCGATTCAGGCATTGCAGCTTGCCAATGCGGTGCGTAAGCTGAAAGACGGCTTTGGTGGAGGCGGATTTGACCCTATAGCCATGACCCGAACTACCCTTGGTGTAGATAGCCTGACCGTTGAATCCGATGATTCCGGCGATGACCAGGGGGTGAAGGTCGGAGCCGGTAAATATGTCAGCGAAAATGTATATGTCGAAGTCAATAAAAGCACCGCATCCGAGGGGGTAAATGCCAGGGTGGAACTGGAGCTAACCCCCAATATTTCCGTCGAAAGCTCCACCAGCTCCGCCACCCAGTCAGTCGGTGTTGGCCTGAACTGGAAGTATGATTATTAGACCCGAATTCATCTTGCATAAGTGACTGAAAAGTGGTACACTAATGCCGGTAAAAGTAAAAAGGGAAGGTAAATGCCTACAGAACGACCAAGAGTACAGGTTACACTCGATAATGATACAAACAGTCTGTTATCAATGCTTGCCGATAAATATAACAAGTCGGTTTCGGCAACGGCTGCGGATCTGATTAGGGAAGCACTGGAGTTGAATGAAGATATGTATCTTTCGGAAATGAGTAATAAACGTATGGCCGAAGATAGCGGAGAGCATTTTTCCCATGAAAACGCATGGCAATAAATGGCGTACAAAATTGAATATCTGAAAAAAGTTGTAAAGAAAGATATTCCTTCACTATCTTCATCTGCCGGAAAACTTATAAAACGTGCGATTGAGGAAAGACTGACTTCCGACCCTGTGTCATACGGAAAACCGCTACGCTACGGTCTTTACGGACAACGCAGGCTAAGGGTTGGTGATTACCGGGTTATTTACATCGTTGATAGTGAAAATAAAATTGTAACCATAAGTGCAATAGGGCATAGGAGTAAAATTTATGACTAGAGCGTGTTTGGATTTACTGGAATTTTCTGTTATAATCCCCCCATCCGGGGCAATAAGATGAAACTGAACAAGACAAGGATACTGACCTTATATACCAAGCTGGTATGTATATATTCTGCCGGCATTATAGCAATGATGCTGTTTCTTACCCTGTTCAGCCTGTATCTGATGGCCAACCCGCTTATCACCACCATTGATGAATTTTCCTATGAAACCATGGAAAATCCCCGTTTTTTTTATGGAATAGGTGGGGATTCCTTCATTTTCCGTGATATTACCGAGGAGAAATTCAATGAGGAGAAGGAATATTACTACAATATCGCCTATGAGAACCACAAAAGGGAGATTCCCCGCAAAATGTGGTATTTCATAGTGTATCTGATATTACACATCATCGTATTTATTGTTCATTTCAGACTGTATAAACGCTTTAAATCATTTAATTTATGAGCGGAAATAGGGTACAATGGTGGGTAGTGGGTGTGTGCAGTGAGCAGTTATGATTCCTGACAAATATTCAAAAAACAAAAGCTCCGGCTTTACGCTGGTTGAACTGTCGGTTGTACTGGTGATTATCGGTGTTCTGATAGGAGCCGTTATAGCCGGCAAGCTGCTTCTGAGCGTAGCTGATGTGCGCACTATTACATCGGAAGTGGAAAAATACCAGTCCTCAATAGTCGCTTTCCATGAGAAATACATGTCGCTTCCCGGTGATATGAGTGATGCTTCTACCACATGGACCGGTGCAGGTAACGGCGATGAAGACGGTATGATCACCTGGACTTCCGGTACGGAAGGGCCGAAAATGTGGGATCATCTGGAGCGCTCCGGTCTTTCGGCCCATGTCGGTGCAATGACAGGAACGGGAGCTGATGCCGAAATAGGCACAAATATCCCGCAATCCTTGTTTGGTTCGGGTGAAGGCGGATATTATGTCGATTGTGAGGGTTCGGGCGATACCGATTGTAACGACAGCGGGGATTATAACCATCTCGGTTTCGGTAGACAGGATAGCTCCGGGTTAAATGACACAGGTATATTAAAACCGCAATCTGCCTATGAGGTGGATGCCAAGATGGATGACGGCAAGGCCGGCAGTGGCAGGGTGCGTGGCTTTGCCGATAGCGGCTCATGCCTTGCTTCCGGCGAATATGATTATGATGACAACACTATAGATTGCTATATGGAGTTCAAACTGAATACTGAGTTGTAGAGAAGTTTTTTATGTCGGAAGTCAAGGGGGTGGGGAACTCCATTAACTAAATTGCTTCAATCAATTTACGAGTTTTCTACTCGTCTTCAACATATATGCTTGGTATATGTCTGGAAATTCACGTAAAAATCCGAATATCTTTGACCAAATATCCTCACTGAGATATACTTTGCACTCATTGCCTGTAGTAGACAATGAGTGCTGCCTTTGTAGCGTAAGAATTAACCCTTTGAATATAAAAAAGTGCATACGGCCTTAGGCTCTGGACTCTAGCCACTGAAATGCTACAAAAAATTCATAAAATTGTCATAAAGCTGTAACATTTCTATGGTATAATGGAGTTTGGAATTCAGGAGTGTATGAATACAAGAGTACAGGAAAATTTCCGTAAGGTAAAAAATTTGTCATTTAGAGCTCCGAACTCTAAATAAAGAGAGGAATTATGGGATTCGGTACATCACCACAAAACACGCAGGGACCAGCTAATACGACAACTCCATACGAAACGGACTATATGAATGAGACTATGGAGCGTCGTGCGATGAAGGGCGACCCTAGATTCTCTAATGGGCATTCCAGACAGGAGACAAAGGCACCGGAGCGGACTCATACCGATTCGGAATATTACGATATTTCGGCGACTGCGCATCGGGGGATGCGTGAGCATCAGCAGGGCTGGTGGGACAGGCTCAAGAACAGGCGCACTACGGTTGATGATGAAATCAAGAAGCACCTCAAGAAGATTGGAGATGCTAACCGTAAATTCTATGGAGAAACAGGGGTTAATATCAAGGGTGACCTTGCGGGCATTGCCAAGGAATTTCTGCCTGGTGTCGGGATTATAGGTTCTATACATGACATATGGAATGCCGATAACACGCTCGAACATATAAAATATGACGAGCACACTACTGTGTTTGGTGTCGTAAAGGAGCAGTTTGATAATACATTCGGCAAGGATTTAAAGGAGCATCAGAAGAAGGAACTCAAACAATACGAGAAATCCCTGAAGAAGGAAGGCAAAAGCAAGGATGAGGTCAGGCAGCTTACCGCTGCGATGGAGTCGGAACAGGAGCATAGATATAACCTCATGCTGGCCAATATGGTTAATATGGGAGAGGAGGCCGGCTCGATGATAATGCAGGATAGCGGCATTGACCCCAAGAACAGTTCCGACGAGAATAAGATATTTTTCGACAAGCTTGCCCAGACCATGAATATGCATGGCAGGGATTTGCAGCAAATTGCCAAAAACAAGGATTACAAATTTGACTTTGAGATTGGTGTAGCGCATCAGGTACCGATAACCAATGATTTCGGCAAGACCGAGAAAGTTGACCTCCAGCTTTACAATAAAGATGATCTGGTACGGGTGTTTAATTCGCAATATCACCCCAAATGGCGGATGATGATGCCGCATGAGGCTCCGGCGATGGAGGATGCGGCAGCGTTAGAGCGCAATATTATCAATGCCGAGCGGAAGATCGGGATTACGGGTGATGATATCAAGTCGGTGCTGGATAAGGACCCTGCGCTTGGCGAGGGGTATATCAAGGATATCTGGCATAGTGACAGTCATGGTTTTCTGGTTGAGGCCAATGAAACCGCCCAGACGGTTGCCACCGTTTACGGGCTGAAGGAATTCCTGTGGGTTGCGCATAAGGATGTTGGCCGTGAGGAGAGCCATTACCGTTCACTTCAGAAGATGGGTGAGGTTTTCGAAAATGCCGATATTGCCGATGATATCCAGTATCGTGCGGATTTCCTTATGCGTGAGGCCGAGCGCAGCGGCATGAGCGCCGAGGAGGCAGGCAAGCGGATAACGGATACTATCAACAATCTTGCACCCGGCAGTGGTATTACCGATGTGTTCCGCAATGACAGCGGTATGGTGGTTGCACAATACAGGGATGACGCTGTGGAGGGCGGTATTGGTACTGCTCTGGTATCGACCCATTTATGGCGCAGGCACAAATTTGATAAAGATGTGCTGGAGCAGGTTAATGACAATATATATGATGCGGAAATTACTCCCGAGCAAACCAAAACTCCCGGTCAGGAGAAGGAGAAAACCAGGCTGGCAACCGAAACCAGGGAGAAAATCGACAAGCTTATGCAGCAGGCGGGTATGGATGCGGCATGGCTGGCCTTTATCCTGTTCGGTGATGAGGAAAAACGTGAGAAAGATGCTGCACAGCTTGCGAAGGGCGATAGTGAGGGCGGTGATAGTTCCGGCGAAATCAGGGTTAAATTTGATGACGGTTTTGGTGAGGTTGAGATGTCTCCGCAGGAATATATCGAGCAGGGTTATCTGAGCGGTATGTCGGCTGCGGCATTGATGGCGGTTGGCCGGCGTGCCGAAGAAGTGGATGAGCATCTGCATAACCAGCGTAATATCGCGGCCAGGAAGGAGGATATTCTTTATAATATGGACTACCTGACCGATCACGGCAAGGCAATCAGTGACCATGAGATGGCGGTTCTGGTGACCGGCGATGAGAATACTACCGGCAGGATTGCCCCGACCCTGTTTGAGGTTGTCGAGCAGGGTAATATGCAGTTTGCCAGGGGGGAAGATGTGTGGTCGGTTCTGGTGAAGGATGACAAGGCGTACAGCAGGGTTGCATGGGGTGTGTTCAAGATGAGTACCCTGGCCGAGGCCGAGAATAAATTCATCGCACTGGGAGAACAGGAGCGTAAACAGGCCATGACGGAAATCAACAGGGCGCTGCAGGATGATTCTGATGGTTTCGGCATGGAGGGTGAGCTGAAATATCGTGAGGTGGAGCGTGCGGACGGTGCGTTTGGCCATGACGGCAAAGCCAGGAAAACCATTGAGTTTTATGCCGATGTGGATGGTAAGGAAGTCAGTGCCGCACGCTACCTGATTCCATCTGATGCAGAGGATGTGTTCCAGCTAACATCGCAACATCTGGCCAATCAGGATAACCGTTCACAGCATATGCAAGATTTGGTGGAACGGCTTGCCGCACTGCCAGAGGAAAGTATATCAGATGCGGAATTGCAGGAAAAGCTTGGGCTGAAGCTGGAAAAAGGCCAGTCGGTTAATCTGGACGAATTACGTGATATAAGGATGGATGCGCAGCAGCTTGAGGAATTAAACCATTTTGCCACATCCCGTGAGGCTGAATATCTGCTTGGCAAAATTGCCGAAAAGGATGGTGATGACAAGGCTGCGGAAGTGCTGAAAAAATCTGCCGAACATGTGAGTTTTGTCAATCCGCTTAACCCCGAGGAAAGGGACAAATTGGAGTTTTCCGATGGCAAGGTTTTCAAAACGGAAGGTAAGGATGCCGAGAAGAAAATGCATATTTCCAATATGATGATCGCACAAGTGGCGGTAATCAAGGAAAACGCCGAGCGGGTTGCCAGGGATATGGGGGTTGAACTGCCCGAATCCGGCCGTGACAGGATAATCGACCTCGACCCTGCCAAACGTGAATTGCTTGATGATATCAAGGAGCTGAAGGAAGAAGGCCATAAATTTAACTATGACAGGTTGCGTAATGTAACCGGCCTGCAATCCCTCAATGAGCAGAATCTGGAGCCTTTCATAGAAAAGGGGCTGTTGCCGCTGGGCGATACGGATGAAGAAAAGAAACGCAATATGGTCAGGATACAGGAATATGTTGACCAGAGAATTGCAGAGAATAAAAATATTGAAAAGTCCGAGGAAAAATCTGCCGAAAAAGACAAGCCACTCACCAGACAGGAACAGGAAATGCAGAATATAGTGGATGGTCTGCGTGACCTCGGCCTTGATGCTGACAATAACGACCTGGCCTCCAGGAACAACGGCCTCCTCCCCCGCAAAAACGGGCATGATAAACATAACCACGACCACTCCAGCCGCAGCCCAGCACCAAGACATTAGGCACTGTCATTTTCGGCTTCCTCATCTTCATTATCTTGCGCCTCCTCCCCCTCGTTAAGGCCGAACATCTCAATCAGCCTGTCTATAACCGTGCTGGGGAGGATTTGCGAGGGTTCGCGCTGATACATGATATTTATCGCATCACCTATCGGGGTGTGGATTTCCTGTACGAAATAGCCGGAATAAAGAAAAATCGACGGACAGCCGGTCAGTGCCATCAGATGCATGTAACCGTCACCGGCACCTATAGCAAATACCGCACCCCTGGCCAGTTCGGCAATATCGGCCAGACTCGTTCGTCCGGCCAGATTGGCAATGTCAATATGCACACAGGAACGGTCTATCGATTTTATCAGCGCCTTGTCTGCTTCATCCCCGATAAATACCGGCAATACACCAATCTCCGCCAGCCATTCCGCCACCTCGACATAGCCGGACTCCGGCCAGCGGCTTTGTTTCTCATCCTCAAGCCCGCCTGCCACCAGCAATGCATAAGGCTGCCCTGTCTCCAGAAAGGAAAATTTCGATATATCCGCCTGCAGCCATGATATATCGGGCGGCGGTATAAATTCCATACCCGTAACCATAAGCTGTTCGGCCTGCCGGTCGAGAAAATGCATCAGATGGGCATCGGGATTGTCATAATAATGCGAACACCAGTTAATATTGCTGCTGTTCCACAGGGGTTTGTTGCGTCCCATGCAACGGAAATACATATTACTGCGACGGACATTCTGCAAATCATATACCAGTTGAATACCGGAGTTGCGCAGCTTTTTCAGAAAATGTAAGACTTGCGGTACATCATACCAGTTGAGCAGCGGGTCAACCCAGATTTCATTGAAATAACCCGATTGCTGGCCGAATTCAGCATATCTGGCGGTGGTAAGCAGGATTATATGCGCATTGGGATGAAACTCGCGGATAGCGGCAAAAGCGGCAGTCCCCAGCGCCATTTCACGGGTACCGCCGAGATTTATTACCATTATTTTTTCTATATTATTTTCAGTCACTTATACTGCCCTGTAGGGGCTTATTCTGACATATTTCACGGGCTTTTGCAAGGCGCAACAGCCTGGCATAGGAATAGAGGAAGCTGCCGATAAAGCCATTTATACCGTAGAGGAAGTAGCGGCGCAGGAAATATGCCTTGAGGAAGGTCAGCGGCGGCTCGAAAATTATACGCAAGCGGCTGATTTTACGGCCTTTCCTGGCCATATCTTCGGCCTGCATGGTTGAGTAGGCGTTGATTTTCTCTACCCAGTGCCGGAGATTGCGGAAACAGCGGTGATACACCACCCCGTCCCCCCAGCCGGCCAGATTGCCCGTATCTCCCTTATGCACTACAACAGAATCATGTATTGTACTATCGCGAAAACCGGCATATTGGCGGTTATAAAGCCGGATAAATGTTGAACCGGGAGCAAATAACGGCGGTTTTTCATCCGACATAAACAGCATTTTCCATCGCATTTTATATGCGGAATATTGCTCCTGTTTATTTTTGGAAAACAGCTCTTTTATGGTCTCCGCCAGTTTCGGAGACAATTCCTCATCGGCATCGAGATTGAGAATCCAGTCATTGCGGCATAAATCCTGCCCGAAAATCTTCTGCCGGCCATAACCCTGCCATTCATTATAAACCACCTTCGCACCCAGCTTTTCACTCACCTCAACCGTATTATCCTCGCTACCGCTGTCAATTACTATAATCTCATCCACCCGGCCGGATACACTGGCAATCGCCCTGCCAATCCTGTCCGCCTCGTCTCTGGCAATTATAAATACTGATATGGGGAATTTCTGGGGCATCATCCATACAACTTGCACATTACTATCAAAACATATAATAAACAGGTCAGGCTCCTTCTGTAACCTAAAACCTGTAACCTGCAACCTAAAATTATGGCAAATGTTGGTATTCCGTTTCCTGATATAGACCCTGTACTGTTCAGTGTCGGCGGGCTGGATATACGCTGGTATGCGCTCAGTTATGTGGTCGGGATATTTCTCGGATGGTGGTATCTGGGGAGGCTAGACCGGCGTGAGCCAAAGGTTATGTCCCAGAAGGCTTATGATGATTTTATCATATGGGCGGTGCTGGGAATTATGGTCGGGGGCAGGCTCGGCTATGTGCTGTTTTACGGGCTGGAATTCTTCCTGAAAAACCCCTCGCAGATACTGGCGGTATGGAATGGCGGGATGTCCTTCCATGGCGGGTTGCTTGGCGCCATGGTTGCCGCATGGCTGATGTGCAGGCGCTACAAGATGAGGTTCCTGTCCTTCATGGATTTATGCGCTTGTGTAACGCCGATAGGGTTGTTTTTCGGGCGGATTGCCAATTTCATCAATGGTGAATTATATGGCCGCCCCACCGATGTTCCCTGGGCGGTGATATTCCCTGACGACCCGTTTGCACGTCATCCCAGCCAGCTATATGAGGCAGGGCTGGAAGGAATATTATTGTTCTTCATCATGCTGATAGCCTTCAGGAGCAAATTGCGTGACAAAACCGGTGCATTATCGGGTGTTTTCCTGATCGGATATTCAATTTCCCGTATGTTTGTTGAATTATACCGCGAACCTGATGAACATATCGGCTTTTTATTCGGCAGCCTGACTATGGGACAATTACTGTCTATTCCCATGATTCTGGGTGGAATCTGGCTGATTTTACGCAAAAACGTTACAAAATCTGTCGTAGCTTCTCCTCTCTCCCCTCCAAAAAGTTAACAAAATCTTAAAAAGCACTTGATCTGGCTCAATTTTCTTATATTATTAACCGTTAATTAACTTCTGCACTTTTCCGCAAGGAAACAAGTGATAAGGTTAGTTCAAGGGAGAAGATAATGAAGAAAAAGCTACGCAGCGACAAGGCCGCAAGCGACAGGGGACTGGCATTCCTTAAATCCGCCCCGCTGCTGGGACGCCTGTCCAAAGCACAGGAAGAGCTGCTGATTGAAAATGCGCATATAGAGGAGCATAAGAAGGGCAGCGTAATATTCTTCCATAGCGAGCCGATTGAATGCTTTTATATAATATTAAGCGGCTGGGTGAGGCTGTTTCGTGAATCCACCGACGGCAAGGAGTCGATAGTGGATCTGATAACCCGTGGTGATATAGTGGGTGAGGAGGCGGTTTTCCACTCTGCACAATTTTCCTTCAGCGGCCAGGCCGTGGATGGCAGGGTGGCCGTACTGGAAATTCCGGTTAGAATTATGCGCAAACTTATGGCCTCCGACCACAAGATTACGATGAATATGCTTGATGTAACCACCAGGCGTGTTAATCAGCTGCGCTCCAATATAGAACGGCTGACGGTTATGTCGGCCCCGCAACGGGTTGTATCACTGTTGCTGAAGCTATATAACGGCAAGGACAAGACCTTCCTGCTGCCATATGATAAATCAATTGCCGCCAGCTATCTGGGGATGAAGGCCGAAACCCTGTCGAGGGTACTTAATGACCTGAAAAAATTCGGAGTGAAGGTGAACGGCTCTTTCGTTACCATAGAAAGTATACAACAATTATATAGTTACTACCCTGCTACTCTCCCAGAAATGGGTATTGACTCCAAAAATCAAAAAGAAAAGGAAAAATTCTCAAGGCATAAGTAACTTGGCATATTATAACTGGTATATTTACATATACGTTCTTTTTTGTAGCAACTATGCCTCTTTGCTGGTATATGCTAAAAATGAAAAGCTTCGTTTCAAAAATATTAGACGACAGCATGTAAGTATTTGCACTTCTGTTACCGATTAACACCATTCTCATAAAAAACATGTCGATACTTAAAGGGTTAAATTCTGTTATTATCTCCGGCAAGGAGGTGCTGCCGATTATCGAGGGCGGTAAGGGGATTTCCATTACCAGCGGCAGGAGTTCCGGTGCATTTGCTGCTGCCGGTGCGGTGGGGACATTCTCCGGCGTCAATGCCGATTCATATGATGAAAAGGGCCATATAATTCCGCAAATATATAAGGGCAAGACCCGTCGTGACCGTCATGAGGAGTTGATTCGTTACGGTATAGATGGCGGAGTCGAACAGGCGCAAATTGCCCATGAAACTGCCGGCGGCAAGGGGCGTATCCATATGAACATATTGTGGGAGATGGGCGGTGCCGAGCGGGTACTGCACGGAATCCTGGAGAAAGCCAAAGGCCTGATTCACGGTATTACCTGTGGTGCCGGGATGCCTTACCGGCTAGGGGAAATCGCCGGACAGTATAATGTGCATTATTACCCGATAATCTCCTCAATGCGGGCGTTTCGGGCATTATGGAAGCGGGCATATAATAAAAGCAGGGATTTGCTCGGCGGGGTAGTATATGAAGACCCGTGGCTTGCAGGCGGGCATAACGGGCTTTCCAGCAATGAAGACCCGAAAAGGCCGGAAAATCCATATCCGCGGGTGGTGGAGTTACGCAAGTTTATGAACAGCGTTGGGCTGGAGACTGTACCGGTAGTTATGGCCGGCGGGGTATGGCATATCAGGGATTGGCAGGACTGGCTGGATAATCCGGATATAGGGCCGGTTGTATTCCAGTTCGGCACTCGTCCCATACTGACCGAGGAAAGCCCGGTATCTGATGAGTGGAAGAAGAGGTTATTAACGCTCAAGGAGGGGGATGTTTATCTTAACCGTTTCAGCCCGACCGGTTTTTATTCCTCAGCGGTAGATAATGCTTTTCTGAAAGAACTGCAGGGACGTGAGCAGCGCCAGATACAATATGCCACTGCGCCGGAAGGTTATCTGACCGAGCCTCTGCCGGTGGGTGTACGCCAGCGTCATGTATATATTTCGCCGGATGATATGCCGCAGGTAAAGGAATGGGAGAAACAAGGCTATGACGAGCCGATGAAAACGCCGGATTCAACGCTTATTTTTGTATCGAAAGAGCAGGCTAACCAGATTACCAAGGATCAGATTGAATGTATGGGCTGCCTGAGCCATTGCAAATTCAGCAACTGGAAAGATCATGATGATTATACGACCGGCAGGCGTACCGACCCGCGCAGCTATTGCATACAGAAGACCCTGCAGAATATTGCCCATGGTGATTCGGTTGAGGATAACCTTATGTTCTCCGGCCATAACGCTTACAAATTTGCCAGCGATCCGTTTTACAAAAACGGCTTCATCCCGACGGTGAAGCAGCTGGTGGACCGGATTATGACGGGAGGTTAAAGTGTTGAGTGCTGAGTGTTAAGTGTTGAGACGGTACAGCAGAGACTCAGAACTTAGCACTCAATATAATGCAAGACAAAAACATAGATATATGCCTGTTTTTGGAGGGTACATACCCCTATGTACCGGGGGGGGTATCGGGCTGGACGCATGAGCTGATTGCCGAACAGAACCATCTGAATTTCCATATAGTTGCACTGGTAGCACCTGGTGCCGAACTGGAAATGCGCTATGAACTGCCGGAAAATGTAGTTGGTATAACCAATGTTTTCCTGCAGCAGCTACCGGATAACAAGGTATTTATCCCTGCGAAAAAACTCAGGAAATTATTCACAAAACTTGAAGCCCCCCTGCTCGATATCCAGAAAAACAGGGTAACGCTTGAATCGCTCAAACAGGTTATCGATGCGCTCGGAGAATATAAACACCAGCTTAATGCCGATATATTGCTCAATTCCGAACATGCCTGGCAAATGCTGCTTTCCATGTATGAGAAGTCGATGCCGGATACTGCCTTTATCGACTATTTCTGGTCATGGCGGGCATTACTCGGCGGATTGTATGCTGTGCTGCTGGCGGATTTGCCCGAGGCAAAAGCCTATCATGCCCTGTGCACCGGCTATGCCGGGCTGTTCCTTGCCCGCGCCCATATGGAAACAGGCAGGCCATGCATAGTCACCGAGCACGGGATTTATACCAATGAGCGCCGGATAGAAATTGCCTCTGCCGACTGGCTTCTCGACCAGAAGGCATATAACCTTTCGATAAGCCAGGTAGATAATGCCAAGCGGGAACTTCGCGATTTCTGGATAGATGAGTTCGCCGCCTATTCAAGGTTGTGCTATGAAGCCAGCGAACAGATTGTAACATTATACCGTGGTAACCAGACTTTCCAGTCGATGGACGGGGCTGATATGGCCAAGATGCGGGTTATTCCCAACGGGATTGACTATGAGAAATTTTCTTCCGTGAAGCGGGAGAATGACCATCCGCCCACGGTTGCGCTGATAGGCAGAGTAGTTCCGATAAAGGATATCAAGACTTTTATCCGTGCGATGTGGCGGCTGTGCGAGGATATACCGGATTTACGTGCTTTTATCATGGGAGGAACTGATGAGGATGAAGAATACTACCACGAATGTGTAGCTATGGTAAAAAACTACAATCTGGAATCGGTAGTAACATTTACCGGCAAGGTGAATCTGCTGGAATATCTGGGGCAGGTTGATGCGCTGGTATTGAGCAGTATAAGTGAAGCACAACCATTGGTAATACTGGAGGCAGGAGCGGCGGGAATTCCCTGTGTTGCAACTGATGTAGGCTCCTGCCGCGAACTGATCATGGGACGTGATGATGAGCATCCTCCTGTTGGTGCGGGCGGGGGTATTACCCCGCTTTCCAATGCACGTGCAATTGCCGGCGAATTACTACCGCTATTGACCGATGCAGAGCATCATGCCAAATGCAGCGAAAACACCCGCAGGCGAGTAAAGCAATATTACAACAAAACCGACCAGCACTCCGCCTATCGTGATTTATATAACAGCCTGGTAGACAGGGAAGAAGAACTTATTTTACATAATGTTGTCTGACAAAAATTACTGAAGCCAGAAATACATTATGCAGAGGGCGGTTTCATCATCGGGAGTGTATTTGTTGGGAGTAGCAGAGGTATCAACACAGCCGGTGTAACCATTGGCATCGGTGGTAACTACATCACCGCTGGCGGCCAGCCCGTCATCCATTAATATATCAACCGACATTGCATCTCGTGCATTTAATATTGGTAGCCTGGTGTCAGTAGATGAAATACCCCCAAACTGTATAGCATTGCTACTACTACCATAGAGAGCCGAATTATAATACATGATATAACCGCTATCGGTGAATCTTGAAGGCGGGAGATTAACATCAACCTCAAACGAGCCCGAGCCGGTATAATCCCCCTCTATCATATCGCTATCGGCAAGCTGCTGCCATACCCGTAAATCCTCACCGCCGGATTCAATCCGTTCATTGCCGTTACCATTGCAAAGCGTTGCAGGGGTGTCGCAGTCAGCCCAATATTCGGAAGCATCAACCATATCACCGGGCAGAGAATTATATTTCTCTCTAAAATTATCAGTCGCAATCATGAATCCTTTAACATTGGCAACTACGGAACGAATTTTCATACTAAGCAGCAATGACTGCCCGCCCATAACCACACCAACCAGTAGCCCCAGTATAACTATAACAATACTGAGCTCTATCAGTGTGACCCCATTTTGCCGATTTGCTGTATTGTGTTTCATGTCATCTTGGCGAATTGGCGGGAGGTGTGGAAACTGGAAAATAGAAACTGGAACAGAAGCTAACTCATTCCTGTTTCTATTTTCCACTTACTCACTACCCCCCGCGATTCGACTGCGGGCTTAAGCCCTTGTCTCATCTGCTCCCCTGTAAAGCGGGGGAGCAGTAGGCAGGTAGATATTTCAGGTTGAATTACTGTTATTATACCATATATCGCCTGTTGGCTTCAGCAAATTTATCCGTAACATATTGCAGTTATGAAAAATTCCTATTAAATTGCTTTCAGTTACGCTGAAAATACCCTACCCATGCCTGCAAGAAAACCCTTAAATTACATCTCCCTAGAATTAGCCGGAAAGTGGCTGGCAGTACCGGCTATAATGGTTATAGCCCTGACGTCATGTATCGAATGGGGGTTCAGGGGGGCAGAATATACCGGTATTGAAGGCAAGCGGCAGATATGGAAACAGCTGGCATTTGCCCGCGATGCTGAGGCCCAGTATAAACTCGGCAAGCTCTATTGCTGCGGCGAGCGTCCTTATCGGGATACGGTAAAAGCATTATACTGGTGGTGCCAGGCGGCCAATGTCGGACAACGTGACGCAATGCTGGAAATTGGCAAACTGTACGAAAATGCCCATAAGCAGAAGGGCAACATTATACCGCGTGATGATGTGCTGGCCTATACCTACTACCAGCTTGCCGTGGAGGAAGGTAATGAGGATGCAAAGCGTTACCGGAACAAAATAAAAACTCGCCTGACAGATAGGCAAATTGATAAATCCAGGCATCAGCTTGCAAAATGGCCGGCGATTCCGTGTGAAGTTGACAGGTAGGACAATTTCTCACAACCTGTTGCAAAAACATCAAATAAATAGTTGCATTCTGAAAATTATGCAGATAAGTTACAATCCGTTTTTTTAACCACTAGAGGAGTTTTAATAATGAATAAATCTATAAAAGTTGCCGGTATATCCCTGTTGCTGGCATCATCAGTAAGCGGCACCGCATTTGCAGATGATACGGACTGGTCCAACCCGCAAAGGAAAACCTGGCGTGACAGTGTGGGTTATTTAAACCCCAAGGATCGTACCAATGTACAGCACGGTATCAATCAGCGCAGGCTGGAAGTACCTTCTTTCGGTTCCGAGAAGACTGCATCAAAACCTGCATCTTCCAGCAGACAGCAGGCAGCAAGGTCGGAATCCCAGCCATGGAAGCAGCAAAAATCACAGCCTGCACCTCAGCAGTATGCGTATCAGGCACCAGCAGCCGGAGCAGGTGACTTTCCTCCCTCACCCAAGGCCGGTGAATGCTATGCCCGTGTTACTACACCTGCTACCTACAAGATTGTAAAGGAGAAGGTAGTAACCCGTAAAGGTGGTGTTGAGTATGAAACCATTCCTGCCAAGTATGAATGGGTGGATGTCAAGGTAATGGTCGAAGAGCCGCGTGAGGAGCTGAAAGTTATTCCGGCTACTTATAAAAACGTCAAGGAAAGGGTGATGGTAAAAGAGCCTGAGTCCAACCTGATCAGTATTCCGGCCGAATATGAAACTGTTTCTGAAAGTGTGCTGGTTAAGCCCGCCCAGACAGTATGGAAAAAAGGCCGTGGTACCGTAGAGCGTGTGGATAGCGATACCGGTGAAATTATGTGTCTGGTCGAAATTCCTGCGGAATACAAGACTGTTACCAAGCGTGTATTGCGTGCGCCGGCTTCTACCAAGAAAGTTTCAACGGAAGCTGTGTATGAAACCGTTGAGAAACGGGTGATTGACCAGCCTTCAAGGGTCGAGCGTATCAAGATCCCAGCCCGCTATGAAACCAAGAAGGTCAAGCGTATGGTACAGCCTCCGCAGCGTAAATCCATTAACATCAAGCCGGAATATGAGCTGGTTGAAAAGCGGGTTCCGATTACCCAGAGCCGCATAGAGTGGAGTTCTGTATTGTGTGAAACCAATGCTACTCCCAATGTAATCAAGAATGTGCAGAAAGCTTTGGCAAGGGAGAACTTCTATTCCGGTGCTGCAGATGGCGTTCTGGACCAGGATACTATGGATGCAGTTTCCGCCTATCAGAAGAAAAAAGGTCTGGCGACCGGTCATCTGACTATGGAGACAGTAAAACATCTCGGCATTACTGTTCTGAAGTCTGATACTATTTCCCGTGCCAGGGCTGCTGAGGAGGATTTCGGCAAAATTAAACCCGCAGCAGGTGGTAGCAGTATCAAGAATACTGCCAAAAAAGCCGCAGCAAAAACCAAGGAACTGGCAAAAGATGCAGCTGATGCTGTAGGTGATGCAGCCGAATCTGCCAAGGAAGCGGTTGAAGACGCGCTTTCTACGACCGATGATGCCGCAAAAACCGATACGGCCCAGTAGATAAGGATAAGGCTGTATTTTTTGTTAAAAAGGGAGGGCAAATGCCCTCTCTTTTTTTATTTATTAAAATATGTAGTCCTTTTTTACTGGGTACTAACGCAAAGCAGTTATGGTTGACTACATATCACCACTTAAATCCGAATTTCCTGATATGCCCGCTGTTGCCGGTGTAAAGCTGGCTGCTGCGCATAGCGGGATGAAATACAGGGACAGGGATGATGTTATACTGGTGGAACTGGCCGAAGGAAGTTGTGTAGCAGGGGTTTTTACCAAAAACACCATGTGTGGGATGCCGGTGGACTGGTGCCGGTCTATATTGCCGGAAGGTAAGGCAAGGGGACTGGTGGTTAATGCCGGCATTGCCAATGTATTTACCGGACAAAGAGGAATAGAGATAACCGAAAACACTGCCGGCAAGGCTGCAGAAATCCTGGGGTGCACACAGAATGAAATATATGTGTCCTCAACCGGTGTTATCGGTGAGCTGATTGATGAGGATAAATTGCTGGCTACCATGCCTGCTCTTCAGCAGAATCTTGCGGATAACAACTGGTATGAAGCTGCCAGGGCGATAATGACTACCGATACTTTCCCCAAGGGAATCACCCGAAAGGCGAAAATCGGCGATACGGAAATAATTATAAACGGCATTATTAAAGGTTCCGGTATGATAGCGCCAAATATGGCCACCATGCTGGGCTATGTCTTTACCGATGCGAAAATTCCGTCTGTTGTTCTACAGGAATTACTCGATGAGGATGTGAAATATTCCTATAATTGCATGACGGTGGATAGTGATACTTCCACCAGCGATACGATTCTGGTATTTGCCACAGGAAAGGCGGAACATGAGGATATTATCTCTATAGATGCACCTGCACTGGCTGATTTCAGGGAAAAATTACGAGAAGTTCATATAGAGCTGGCAAAGCTGGTTGCCCGTGATGGAGAGGGGATTACCAAATTCATTACGGTAAATGTCAAGGGAGCGGAGACTTACCAATCTGCACATAAAATTGCTATGTCGATTGCCAATTCTCCTCTGGTGAAAACTGCGGTGGCTGGTGGGGACCCTAACTGGGGGCGGATAGTCATGGCTATTGGAAAGTGCGGTGAGCCTGCGATGCGGGACAAAACTTCCATATGGACAGGAGGGCATTTAATTGCCGAGAATGGTGCAAAACACCCTGACTATATCGAGGCTGATGCCGCAGAATATATGAAAGGAGACGAGATTGACATTACGGTTAATGTTGGGGTCGGAGATGCAGAAGCTACCGTATGGACTATGGATTTAACCTATGATTATATCAGGATAAATGTCGACTACCGCTCCTGATAAGTCCAACATGAAGTTTCTGCAGGGCCATTATTTTTAATTGAGTAAATGTTAACTTGTTATAATTTCTGCTATGACCGACAAAATACATAATCTTGATGCGGGGAAGTTGCGTCATCCGGAGAAGGCAAATAACCAGCCGAGTGAAAAACTGCCGAAACCTGACTGGATTCGGGTGAAAGCGCCGGTGTCCAAAGCCTATCATGAAACCCGTGAACTTATCCGCAACAATAATCTGCATACGGTGTGTGAGGAGGCCGCATGCCCCAATATCGGTGAGTGCTGGGAACAGAAACATGCGACTGTAATGATTCTGGGCGATATATGCACCCGTGCATGTGCGTTTTGTAATGTGGCTACCGGCAAACCTGACAAGCTCGACCCGCATGAACCGGAAAATCTGGCCAAAGCAGCGCAGGAGCTGGGACTAAAACATATGGTGATTACCTCGGTTGACCGTGATGATTTGCCGGACGGAGGGGCTCAGCATTTTGCTGAATGTATACTGCGTTTGCGCCATGCAGCGCCTGATACGACAATTGAGGTACTTACCCCAGATTTTCTACGCAAGGAGGGAGCGCTGGAGATTGTAGTGGCGGCAAAACCCAACGTATTTAACCATAATATTGAGACAGTACCAAGCCTGTATCCGCGAATTCGCCCCGGCGCACGCTACTTTCATTCGCTTAACCTGCTGCACAGGGTAAAGCAGACTGACCCGCAGATATTTACCAAATCCGGCCTTATGGTAGGTCTGGGAGAGAAAAAGGAAGAAGTATATCAGGTAATGGATGATTTGCGTTCGGCAGATGTGGATTTCCTGACTATAGGACAGTATTTACAACCAACTCCCCGCCATGCTCCCATTGACCGCTATGTAACTCCCGATGAATTCCACAGCTATGAGGAAATAGCCTATGCCAGGGGGTTCCTTGTGGTTTCCGCCTCACCCCTCACCCGCTCCTCCTATCACGCCGGAGATGATTTCGCAAAACTGAAAGCAGCCCGAAAGAATCCTGATGCATAAAAACCACTGTTATTATGGAAAAACAGTTTACACCAAAATGAATACTAGACCCTACCGGAATACTCTGGTTTAGCGCCATCTGGAGTGGGTTTCCCGGTGAAAAAATCCGCATATACATAATCCCGGAGGGTAAGATGAAAAATCTTAAAATATCACAAAAATTGCCTATCCTGATAGTAGGTATGGCAATTCTGGCAGCAATTGTTACTGGAGTAATATGTAAACCAGGCTTCCAGTGACGTACATCTTGCTGCGGAGAAAAAGCTGGTAGCATTACAGGCATCACGCAAGGCTGCCATGGAAAATTACCTCGGCTCTATCGAGCAGGATTTATCTTCCCTCTCCAGAAATGAATATGTGCGGCAGGCATTAAAGGATTTTGATGCGGGTTGGAAAGACCTTAAGGAAAACCAGACTGTAAAATTGCAAAGCCTTTATATAGACAATAACCCACATCCTACGGGCTCAAAGGATGAGCTGGATTATGCGGATGATGGTTCGTCATATAGCCGGTACCACAAGCAATATCACCCGTGGTTCCGCCATTTCCTGAGGCAGAGGGACTATTACGACATATTCCTGTTTAACACCAACGGAGATCTGGTTTATACGGTATTCAAGGAGCTGGATTATGCTACCAATCTTAATAGCGGACAATGGAAAAATTCTGATCTGGGCAATGCGTTTCGTGCAGCCCGTGATAATCCGCAGATAGATAACCAGTCGTTTTTCGACTTCAGGCCTTATGCTCCAAGTCACGGGGCGGCGGCAAGTTTTATATCCCAGCCTGTTCTCAACGATGATGGGTCGCTTGCGGGTGTTCTGGTGTTCCAGATGCCTATAGCCAGGATTAACGGGGTTATGCAGGTGGCTGCCGGTATGGGTGAATCAGGCGAAACCTATCTTGTCGGTGATGACTTCCTGATGCGCAGTGATTCACGTTTTTCAGATGAATCCACTATACTGAAGACAAAAGTGGATGGAGAAACTGTCAGACTGGCATTAGCCGGAAAAGAAGGGGTGCAAATAGTTCCCGATTACAGGGGAATACCGGTGGTTTCCGCGTATGGTCCGATTGATTTTCACGGGGTGAGATGGGCTGTTCTGGCGGAAATCGATGAGGCAGAAGTTCAAAAGCCGATTTCGGCAATGCGGAACACCGTAATTACCTTTGTGGCCATAGCTATAGCGGTTATTGCAATAATAGCTTTTTTTGCTGCAAGGACATTTTCCAGACCGATTGCCCAGATAGCCAGAAGTATGAATGCGCTGGCAGATAACAACCTGAACGTGGAAATTCCCGGTCTGGGACGTGGTGACGAGATCGGTGATATGGCCAATAATGTAAAGATATTCAAGGAGAATGCCATCCAGGCCAGGAAACTGGAAGAGGAAAAAGTTGAAAGTGAAAAGCGGGCACAGCAGGAAAAACGGGAAACAATGGAAAACCTGGCTACGGATCTTGAGGAAAAGGTTGGTGGTGTTATAGAGAGTGTTTCCAGTGCAACGTCGAATCTCCAGTCCACTGCCAGGAACCTTTCAGCGATAGCGGAAAAAGGCTCATCACAGGCCGGAACGTTGTCTGCGGCTTCGGATAGCGCTTCCAATAATGTTAATACGGTAGCTTCTGCAGCCGAAGAGCTGACTGCGTCTATTGGTGAGATAAACCAGCAGGTATCCCGCTCCAGCGAAATAGCACAAACTGCCGTGGATAAAGCTAAAAGCGCAAATGAGGTTATAGGTGGTCTTGTCGGAAGTTCGGAGAAAATCGGGCAGGTCAGTGAGCTTATCAATGACATTGCAGAGCAGATCAACCTGCTTGCGCTCAACGCCACTATTGAAGCTGCACGTGCGGGTGAGGCTGGTAAAGGCTTTGCGGTGGTGGCTAGTGAGGTCAAGAATCTTGCCACCCAGACCGCCAATGCTACGTCGGAAATAGCAGGTCATATTGCAGAAACCCAAAATCAGACCAAGAATACCGCAGAAGCCCTGGAGGAGATAGGAAAAACTATCGATGAAATGAGTAGTATTTCCACAACGATTTCTACAGCTATGGAGGAGCAGGGAGCTGCTACACAGGAAATCGCTCGTTCCATACAGCATGCAGCGCAAAGTACAAACGAGGTGTCTTCCACCGTAGGGGGCGTTTCCGATGCCTCCAGCCAGACCGGAGAAGCTGCAACCAACATGAATGATGCAGTTGACGAACTTGCCAAACAATCCAATACCTTAAAGAATGAAATCGACAGCTTCCTGAAAAACATCAGAGCCGCCTAAATATATCTGAGTGCTTAAAACGGACCTTTGAATTCGTCGATTTCGGTGCGGGTGTTGGTGGTGGGGAGCCAGCTCATATCAGCGGTTATATCAGGAATGTTCGGGTTGTTACTTTCGGAATCGCCCACACCACCTCTCACCATTCCATAAACATTCTGCGCGATGGTCAGGCCATTGGGATAGAATAAATCCTCCAGACAGCGTGTGGTCGGGCAGGTGGTATCGGCAAAGCCCATACGTTTTACTGCAACCGGCTTTCCATCAATTCCCTGCGGGAAGGCTTCAATAATCTGTGTTATAATTTCAGCCGAAGCGCCGCAATTCAGCCAGCCATTATCCACCACCAGCAAACGTCCGGTCTTGCGTACGGATTCAGCAATCAGTTCAATATCCAGCGGCCTCAGCGAAATCGGGTCTATTACCTCTGCCGAAATCCCCGCTCCTTCCAGATGTTTCGCCGCACGCATTGCCTCAACCGCCATATGCGAAATCGCCACAATGGTTATGTCATCGCCCTCACGCATAATCCGTCCCTTGCCCAGCTCCACAATATAAGGCTCGGGAGAAATATAGGCTTCCATATTGCATAACAGGCGGTGTTCCATGAAAATCACCGGATTATCATCATGAATCGCTGCAATCAGGCAACCCTTGGCATCATGCGCATTGGAAGGTGCTACCACCTTCAGCCCCGGCACATGCATGAACATCGCATGCAAGGCCTGGCTATGCTGTGCACCCTGTCCCCAGCTACGGCCAATCATCGTACGCACCACCAGCGGTACCTTCACCGCCCCGTTATAGGTGTAATGCGACTTGGCCGCTATATTCACCAGCTGGTTCATACATAGCAGCATGAAATCCATGCGAATATGCACATGAATCGGGCGCATACCGGCCATTGCAGCGCCAATCGCCACACCAGTCATTGCATCCTCGGAAAGCGGGGTGGTGAAGCAGCGTTCCGCCCCGAAACGCTCCAGTAAACCCGCAGTAGAACCCTGTATAGATTTATGGTCATCAACATCCAGACCGAACACAAATACATTCTCATCGCGCTCCATTTCCTGCGCAGTCGCCTCGGCAATCGCATCAACATAGCGGGTCAGTCGCAGATTGCTCCCGGAAGCAGGACGTTCAGCCAGTTTAAGCATAGACATATGTTTTTAACTCCTCATCTGATGGGAACGGGCTGGATTCGGCAAAATCCTGTGCAGCCGCAATTTCCTCTTCAACCTGTTTGTCGATTTTCTCCTTGTCCGCAGCAGGAAGCATGGCAGCCAACCGGTCTATCTGGTCATTCTCCCGCCATTTTTTATATTCATCCATATCACGATATGCTTCATTCAGATCCTCTGTAGGCCCGACATGCTCCATATAACGATAGGTGAAACATTCGATAAATACCGGCGGGTTATCAGGATTGCGGGCGAACTCAGCCGCTTCTGCGGTTATTTCACGGATTTTAAATACATCACCATCGGTAATGCGGTATGTTTTGAGCCCGTATGTTTCCATACGTTCACATATCCTGTCCGTAGCCCAGCGCTTTTCTATCGGCTCATGTATCGCCAGCTTGTTATTCTCACAGATAAATATCTGCGGGAGCTTGTGCAGGGCGGCAAAATTGATACTTTCACTAAAACAGCCCTCCTCGGTAGCACCATCACCGAATATGGTGGTAACCACCGGTTGGTGGCCAAGAGATCTTTTATTTTTCTGTGCCTTGCGCCTGAGAGCCAGTGCATAACCGGTTGCAACCGGAATCGTAGTACCGACCACCGCCGACGCACCCATAACCCCGTGCGTCATATCAATCAGATGCATCGAACCGGCCTTGCCACCGGCACATCCGCCGCTTTTACCATAAAGCTCGGCCATCATGGCGTTTAAATCCCCGCCCTTGGCAATATACGTCGCATGACAGCGATACGTATTGGATACGAAATCATCCCTCCCCAGCGCATCACATACGCCGCTGGCTACCGCCTCCTGCCCGATAGAAAGATGCACAGGACTTTTTATAACATCGGTATGATATATCTCGGCAACCTTTTCCTCAACCCGACGAATCAGTAACATCGAGTGATAAAGCCTTGCCACCAGCTCTTTTGAATAATCCTCAACCATCCCCGCAACCTACCGCCTAAAATCGGATTTTGCCAGATTTTTTTACCGAGTATGTTATACAATTGACAATGCGACAGAAATGTCGCATAATGCCGTATATGAACAGTAACGAGCTCAAGAGGTGGCTTAAAAAGCAGGGGTGCGAGTTCGAAACACATAAGGGAGGTAGCGGACATTTGACCGTAATCAACCCGAAAAATGGAAAAAAGAGTCAGCTACCGATGCATGGCAAAAAGGAACTGGGAACAGGTTTGGTTAACGCTATCAAGAAACAGCTGGGACTGAAATAAAGGAAATAATATGGAATATCCGGTAAAATTAACCAGGGATGATAATGGCAGCCTGATGGTTACATTTCCCCATTTCCCGGATGCTATTACCTTCGGGGATGACATGGAGGACGCCGTTTTTCATGCGCAGAACGCCCTCAGCGAGGTGATAGCTGCCAGGATAGCGCATCGGGAGGAAATACCCCGTCCCGGCAGAAAGAAAGGAACGGCTTATGTTGCAATAGATGCGGTTACAACTGCCAAACTGCTGCTTTACTGGGAAATGCAGGAGCAGGGGATAAAGAAAGCCGCCCTTGCCAGAAAACTGGCATGTGACCAGAAGCAGATTGACCGGCTGCTTGATGTTACCCATAACTCCAGGATAGAACAGCTCGACAGGGGATTTGCCGCCCTGGGCAAAAGACTGGTTGTGGATTGTGTTTCAATAAACCCGCAGCACTGAACTCCGGACTTCTACTCAAGACATTCGTTGAAACTATCACAGGTTTTTTCTATAACCCCTTTCACCGTACCGAGCAGGGATTTGCCGGTAGCCTGTACCGGCCAGAAATCCTTGATGGAAAGATAGAGGTGAATCTCGGCACCACGCTCCTTCATACGGCGCAGTTCATTGTCAGTATAGCCGGCCACCGCAGTTTCAGTAACGCTGACATGAATAAATTTATTGGTAGTAATACCACGCACCCTGAAGTTAAATTTACTCCGCCTGCGGCCATCATACAGCGGCAGGGAAAACTCCCGCTTGCCTCCCCTGAAGCTGTCCCTGACCTTCTGCCTGGCTACCATAACCATGGTGAGCGGGTCATACGCACCATCCTTGAGTTTCTGCTCAACCGCCTTGCGTTTCCAGCGCTTCTCCGGAGGCTGGTTGTAATCACCGGTAACTTCCCCCGAATCGGAATATTCCAGCTTAATAGTACGTTTTTTATTACGCAGGCTGAAGTTGGTATCCCACAATATCGGGGTATATTTCCCCCTGCCATTATAGCGTATCTCGCTTTTGCTGTTGCTCCTGAATTTGCTTACAACCTTGGCCAGGTTGCGAGAACGTATCGCCACCTTGAATATATGTTTATCCTCCCCGGTTTCTATACCGGCAATCAGCTCCCCTACCGGTATTGAGCCCCAATATACCACATGTTTACGTGCCTGGTTTATCGGTTCTGCTGCGATTTTCCGAGAAGTTACAACTATTGCAGGAAGGGGGGTTATATTGCCGGTTGCAGGCTTTTCCTCCTTATCCTCTATTATAATACCCTCTTCAATCCTGTCGAAAACCTCTGGGCTATCCTCCGTTTTTTCCGGAATACTTCCTTCGGGCTGCAATATCTCTTTCCCCTGCTCTTCTGCAATTATTTCTGCAAGCCTGTCCCACTCCGCTTCAATCAAATCCCCGGGCTCCGCCAGCCTGCCACCGGAACAGGCCTGCAAAGTTAATGTAACCAATATGATTATAAGTTTTTTCATTGTTACAAGTGATTTGACCAAATTCCTAGTTATTATATATTAAAACTTAAACCTGTAACCTACAACCTGTAACCTAAGACATGCATGCAGAACTGGAAAAAAATTATAATGCTTTAAATTATGAGTCTATCGGTACTGACCCGCAGGCAGTGGCGGCGGATCCGGCGCATTCGGTGTGGGTTTCGGCCAATGCCGGGACCGGCAAGACCAAGGTTCTGACTGACCGTGTATTACGGCTGATGCTGGCCGGAACCGCTCCGAATAAAATCCTCTGCCTTACCTTTACCAATGCTGCTGCTGCCGAGATGGTGGAGCGGATAAATGGGCGGCTTGCAAGCTGGGCTATTTCGGATGAAGCTGGCCTCATATCGGAAATAGAGGAACTGACCGGTGTGCCTGCGGATAAGGATATACTGACACTCGCCCGCAGGCTGTTTATGGATGTGGTGGATAATCCGGGTGATTTGAAAATCCAGACCATCCATTCATTCTGCCAGTCGCTTTTGAAACGCTTTCCGCTGGAGGCGGGTATTATCCCGCATTTTCAGGTGATTGACGGGCAGACTTCCCATGAGCTTATCAGGGAGGCATGGCTACGTCTGCTTGGCAGTACGCAATCGACAAGTGATACCACAACCCGCATAGCCCATCTTGCACAAGCTGCACATGACACCACTTTGCGCAGTATCATGAATGAGATTATGGAACAGCGCAGCATATTGGAAGATTTGCTGGGTGAATACGGAGCGGATGGGCTGGTAGGTAAGGTTCACCGGCAATTAGGAGTTAGGCCGGAAGAGAGCAAACAATCAATAATTGCCGAATTTATTGAAGCTACCAATATTTTCCCCCCGCGCCCGATTATAAGCCTTTTGCAGTCCGGTTCTACGAAGGATAAGGAAAAGTCCACCCGTATAAAGAGCCTTGTCAATGATATGAAAAATCCGGGAGGGGAGCAGTATTTTGCTGACTATATCAGTATTTTCCTGACCGGTAAAAATGAGAAGCGCAAGCCGGGCGGGGTTGTACGTGCGAAACTGCTGGAAGGTCATCCCGATGTTGAGTCTGCAATCCTCTCAGAGCAGGAGCGAATCCTTGCCACTCTGGATAAAACCAAATCCCTTAATATAGCCGGCCTGACTGCAAGCCTTGTCCATACCGCCGAGGAGTTGCTGGTACTGTATCGTAATCTCAAGACCAACCGTGCTTTTCTGGATTATACCGATTTGATATCTGCTGCCCGCAGGCTCCTGACCAGACCTGATATAGCACCGTGGATTATGTACAAGCTGGATGACGGTATTGACCATATACTTGTTGATGAGGCACAGGATACCAGCCCTGAGCAATGGGCAATAATCGAGGCTTTATGCACCGATTTTTTCGCCGGGGAGGGCAAGCGGGAAGTTAAGCGAACGCTTTTTGTAGTAGGCGATGAAAAGCAGTCTATATTCAGCTTTCAGGGTGCCGACCCGGCGGTATTCGGTGCGATGAAACAGTTTTTTGCACAGAGCTGGCGGCCGGTATTGCTTGACCGCTCCTTTCGCTCTACCGCACCGGTTCTGCAAGCCGTAGACAGGGTTTTCTCCAATAGTGAGCTTCTGGATGCGATTACAGTTACCGAGGATAGTATAAAGCATGATGTAAATCGCAGCGAGGATGCGGGAATTGTCGAGATATGGCCGCTTGTCACTTCGCAGGAAAAGGAGGAACCTGTTCCCTGGGAATTGCCGCTTGAGCGCAAGGAAAGTGATAACAGCAGGGCAGTGTTGGCGGGGAAAATCGCTGCTACTATAAGGGGTTGGCTGGATGAAAAGCGTATTCTGCCGTCACAGGGACGGGCGGCTACCGAAGGTGATATTATGATTCTGGTACGCAAGCGGGATGAATTTGTCGAGCATATGATGCGGGCGCTCAAGGAGCAGAATATTAATGTAGCCGGAACGGACAGGCTATCGCTTACCCGGCATATAGCAATTATGGATCTGGTTGCGCTTGGTGATTTCCTGCTGTTGCCGGAGGATGATTTAACCCTTGCGACCATATTGAAATCCCCGCTTATCGGCATTTCCGAGCAGGAGTTATTTGAACTTGCATATAATCGTGGGCAGAAATCGCTGTGGCAACGGGTTAGGGAGGATTCAGGAGAAGCTTATGACTATCTATCCCGTTTGCTTGCAAAAACCGATTATATGCCGCCCTCGGAATTTTATGCTTATCTGCTGGAGGTTATGGGCGGGCGCAAGGATTTTATCGCAAGGCTTGGTGATGAGGTGGAAGATGTACTGGATGAGTTTCTTAATTATATAGCGCAATATGAAGCAACTCATATACCCTCGATGCAGGGTTTTCTGCAATGGATAAAATCGGGTGGGGCTGTGATAAAGCGGGATATGGAGCATGGCAGGGATGAGGTGCGGATAATGACTGTGCATGGCTCCAAGGGGTTGCAGGCACCGATAGTTTTCCTGCCCGATACAACGCAGGTGCCGGTGTTGCGTAAGCAGGTATTGCGGTATGTGGAGTGCGGGTTTTTGTGGACGGGCGGGGCGGAGAACCGTAACAGATATTGCGAAAATCTGCGGGAGGATGCAAGGCAGGCGCAGTATGAAGAGTATCTGCGGCTGCTTTATGTGGCGATGACCCGTGCAGCCGATGAGTTATATATCTGCGGCTGGCAGGGACAGAAGAATATACCGAAAAATTGCTGGTATAATATTATCTGTGAAAATCTGGTAGATATTGCCGATATTATTAATGATGGTGACGAGCGGATATTGCGGATTAGCTCTGAACAGAGGTGTCCGGTGGAAGTTGTTACGGATATTACAGATACGACAGAAACACCTGAACTGCCGGAATTTGCCTTATGTGAACCGGCACCTGAACCTGATATTGCTGTACCACTAACTCCTTCCCGGCCCGATGGTGAGGAGAGTGCAGGAATCTCCCCGACGGAACGCAATAATCCCTATTCGAGAGGCAGGTTAATCCACCTGTTGCTGCAAATATTACCTGATATAGAGGCAGAAACCCGCAAGGGAGCAGCACAGGAGATTATCGAGAGGAACGCTCCTGATATAGCAGTCCCGGACAAGCAGCAAATTATACAGGAAGTGTTCAATATTATTGATAACCCTGAATTTGCTGAGATTTTCGGGGTAAATTCGCAGGCAGAAGTCCCAATATCGGGTATTGTCGGTGACAGGGTTATATCAGGGCAGGTCGACAGGCTGATAGTAACCGATGATAAGGTATTGATAATTGACTATAAAACCAACCTTATCCCGCCCGAAAATCCCACAAAAATCCCTAGGGCATATATCTCCCAGATGAACGCCTACCGTTCCCTGCTTGAAAAAATCTACTCCACCCACCAGATAACCTGCATGTTATTGTGGACAAATAATATGGAAGTGATGGAGATAACTGATAACTAAATTCTTGTTGAAAGCCAGATTGCGGTGCGGCTGGCGGATTTTATTGCAGAGGTGAGCAGCGGATAGGCCGGTGTTTGCTCCGCATTATGCTCAATCCCTATATCACGATGTTCCAGCTCTTCCTCACGGAATTTCTCTATATTACGCTTCAGTTCCTTTTCATCATCATCCAGTTCTTCAAGCTGGCCGGCATAATGCTCGTCGATAACCTCCTCAACTGCAACCGTACAGGCCATTGCAGCCTTCTCACCAAGTAATGCGGTTCCGGCACCAAGTGCAAATCCGGCAATATGCCATAACGGCATCAATGCAGTCGGCCGTACTTTCCTGTCGACAACCATTTCATCAAAAGCAGCCAGATGCTCTGCTTCCTGCTCGGCCATATGTTCTATCACCGGTGCGCATTTGCGGTTTTTTAATACAGCAAGCTGGCCAGCATAAATTCGCTTCGCGCCATATTCACCGGCATGATTCACCCTAATCACCTGCTCTATACGGGACTTTTTCGATTTATCACCTGGTAGCATTTTTTCCTATTCTGTTAAAAGTTATTAAACATAATCCGGCCAGGAATAATGCCCATAATGCGTTCCAGTCGGCCATCGAAAGGCCTAGGAAAAATACCTCACGCTCGTCGCAGCGCTTTATCGGTGCATTGAAAATAGCAGCCCTTATTTCCTCTATGGTTCCGGCAAATCCTTCTCCGCCGCATTCATCGGTACCACTCCACCATTTCTGCTCCACACCGATATGAAATACCGCAATACCAGCTTCAACAAGGAATATCATGCAACATAATACAAGCAAGGCTTTTGCAACATTATACCTGTCCGGTACCATCATGGCCAGCACGGCCAGTCCGGCAATTATCGCATATGGATAGCGCTGATATATACATAATATGCATGGCTGCATATCGAACACATATTGTGCAATGAATGCAGCCGCCAGCGACCCTCCTGCCAGTATAAACAGCATCAACGGCACCCTGTATCGGGGTCTGGCTGCTATCTGGTCTATGATCGGGATATTCATTATTTCAGGTTTTAAGTGACAGGTTACAGGTTTTAGCGGTAGTATATTATAGTATTTTAACCTGGTATATTTAAGCCCCTGTCACCCCGGATGGATGGTTTCTCGAAATCTACTTGTCCACCATAGCTTTAGCGAAGGTGGATGATTTCGTTTTAGAAACCACCATTCTCGGGGTTATAAGTAACAGCACGTGTTTTTGCTTATAACCCCGAGAACGCTATTTTGTTAACCAAATCAATAGATTTGGACAAAATATGCGTCCGGGGTGACATTTCATTAAATATTTCAGGTATAAACACTATATATCAATTCCTCACTTCAACAACCTCGCCGGTCACGCCATTTACCGTTACCAGTATAACCCTGCCGCTGCTTTTTAATATTTGTACTACGTAATTATAGCCTATTTGCCATGAGCCGTCCGATTGCTGGCAGGCTGCTCCCGAAGCCTTCTCAGCCCTGCCATTGACAACTATATCCTGCCTGTATTCACGGCATTTCCCACCCCCTGCCTTCCTCACACCAACAACACGACCGTCAAATTTGCGCTGTATCCTGGCAATTATCGCAGGAGACAGGCCACTTGCCTGTGCAATTTCAAATCTGGTAGGATATTCTGCATATTTTCCCCCATATCCACGCCATTTATGAGCATAAGCCATATCCGCCGTAAAACACAGTAATATTATTAAAAACAGACGTATCATATTTTATATTATACATAATCCCCCATGAACCCTCAATGAATTTGGGATATTGACCCAGACCGTATAGACATTCACTACTATCTCCCCTTGACAGCCTTTCTGGCCTGCCTGGTTCCTATATTTTCCAAAGCTTTCTTTGCGCTTTTCCTTACCCACTCATCCTCATCATCAAGCAAATTTATCAAACGGGATACGCTGTTTTTCGACTTCATTTTTCCTAAAGCAGATGCAGAAACCGCCCGTAAATCAGGATTATTATCCAGAAGAAAGTTCATAACCGGAACTTCTGCCTTCCCCAAAGCTTCCTTACCCATCCTGCCGGTTACATATATTGCATCCATACGCTGCTTGTCAGTTGAATCACCATCCTCCATTATATCAACCAGGCGGTTCGTTGCAGCCTCTCCCATCTGCTCCATCTTGTAAACTGCACGCTCAAAAACATCCTGATCATCCGTATCAAGCATGGAAAACGCCGTATCAAAATCCGACCTGCCGAATCCTTGTCCTATTTTTGGTGTATCCTTGGCCTTCCCCCATTTTATCCCTTCCCATGTATAAAGGCTGAGTCCGATAAACCCTGCAAACACCACAGCAACCACCCAGAAACCGGCATGTTTATAGAAAGCTTTCCTTGATTTGTTATGTGATGATGGGGTATTCATATGGTTATATATACTTGATATAATAATGGAAATCGACCCGAAAATTGTTATAGATATTTCACTATTCGCACTGCTTATCGTAACCGCGGTAGCCGTAGCAATCACTCGTAACCTGATGACCGCTACCATAATGCTCGGCATATACAGCCTGCTTATGGCGCTGATGTATCTGGTTCTGGACGCACCTGATGTGGCAATCACCGAGGCTGCTATCGGGGCCGGAATAAGTACGGTATTGTTCCTTGCGGTATTGCTGCTCACCGGCGAGGAGGAAAAACCATCGAAACATCTGGTATTTCCGCTTGTTGTGATATTTCTCACCGGCAGCGCTCTGATATACGCAACACTGGGAATGCCGGCATTCGGCGATTTGAATATGGTTACCAACAGCCATGTCGCTTCGCATTATCTGGAGAAATCATACGGAGAAATAGGTATTCCTAATGTGGTAACCTCGGTACTGGCCAGCTACAGGGGATTTGATACACTCGGCGAAGTTTTCGTGGTATTCACCGCCGGCATCAGCATATTGATGATTATGGGGGTTAGAAAGAGATAACTAATAAACTCGGGAGTCAGAACTCTGAACTTTATTGTGAATAACCAGGTAATAACTTCTCTACTTATCCACAGAAGAAAAATATATCCCCGAAATTCACCTGAAGTAACCGTTTTTCCCACATGTTGATAACCTTATACCAATATGTTGATTTTCTCATATAAAATCAGGTTATTCATATTATCAAGGCAATATATATATCGGGATTTATTATGAAAATACAATATGTTAATTTTCTATATCAACAGCTTTATAAACATGAAAAAAACATATTTATCATTGTGGAAAATAATGTGGATAAGTTTTAATCCACATCATTAAGCCGAATAACTACTACAAAAATATATTTATATATTTTTATTTATTTAAGGGGTATGGAAAGTCTGTGCATCACTAACTATTTTCTAAACGAAAATACCATAAAGAAGATAACAATGGAATTAGCGGAAAAGCAGGAACCTTCAGTAAACGGGAAAATCATTGGGGCTTTGAAAGGGAAAAATTACAACAGACCTCCCATATGGCTGATGCGGCAGGCTGGCCGATATTTACCGGAATACCGGAAAATCAGGGAGGAATATGGTTCGTTTCTGAAGATGTGTTATACCCCGGAAATAGCCAGTGAAATTACGTTACAGCCGATAAGGCGATTCGGGTTTGATGCAGCGATAATATTTTCCGATATACTGGTTATTCCACATGCGATGGGTATGGGGCTGGATTATATCGAGGGTAAGGGGCCGGTTCTGGAAAGTATTTCCGATGAAAAAGACATAGATAATTTGCGGGTTGATAATATTTCCGGTCATCTGCAACCGGTCTTTGATACGATAGGGATGGTCAGGGATGAGTTACCTGACGAAACGGCCTTGATTGGCTTTGCCGGAGCTCCATGGACGGTGGCCACATATATGATTGAAGGTGGAGGTAGCAAGGATTTTGCAAAGGTTAAGGGATTTACATATAACAAACCTGAATTGTTTAATAAAATTATAGATATTATTGTTAAATCAACCATTAGTTATATCGGCGGGCAAATTAGGGCAGGAGCGGATTTGGTACAGATATTCGATAGCTGGTCCGGCGTGGTTCCGGAACCGGAATTTACTAATTTTATTATAGAACCTACCCGCAAAATAGTTGATTCACTGAAAATAGAATATCCGGATGTTCCGATTATCGGGTTTCCCAAAGGTGCAGGTGTCAGGTATGTTGATTATGCTAGGGAAACCGGTGTTGATGGTGTTGGTATAGATTATACGGTTCCGCCTGAATGGGCAGCGGAAAATTTACAACCATATGTATGTGTTCAGGGTAATCTTGATCCATTTTTACTTGCAAGTAATAACCGTGATAAGATTATCTCACAAACGGAATATATAATTGATAAACTTGGAAAAAATCCTTTTATATTCAATCTCGGTCACGGTATATTGCCCAACACTCCTGTAGAAAATGTGGAGTTGTTACTGGATGTAATAAAAAATTAGGAATACAGGAAGTCAGGAATACAAAAAATCTCCTGTATTCCTGTTTTCTTATGTTTTTGTATTCTTTTCATGAAGAAAATTGCGATAGTCCTGTTTAATCTTGGTGGGCCGGATTCACTTGAGGCGGTCAGGCCGTTTCTGTTTAATTTGTTCAGTGATCCGGCTATTATAAGGTTACCGGGGTTCCTGCGGAATTTTGTAGCTAAAAAAATATCGTCTAAAAGGGAGAAGGAAGCTAGGGAGATTTATAGTAAAATCGGCGGAAAATCACCTATTTTAGAACAGACGAAAGCACAGGCTAAAGCGCTTGAGGAAAAACTCAATTTCATCAACCATCAACCGTCAACCGTCAACTACAAAACATTTATTTCAATGCGATACTGGAATCCTTTCGCATATGAAACAATTGAGGAAATTACTGAATATCATCCTGATGAAATTATCCTGCTTCCTCTATACCCGCAATTTTCGACTACAACTACCGGTTCTTCGGTAAATGAGTGGTGGAAATTAGCTAAGGATAAGGGGTTGGAGATACCAACCAGAACCATATGCTGCTATCCTGCCGATAGTAAATTTACCGATTCACATGTGGGGCTTATCCGTAAATATTACGAAAAGGCAGCCAATATTTCGGAACCGAGACTATTGTTTTCTGCCCATGGTTTACCTGAGAAAATAGTCAAGGACGGTGACCCGTATCAGTGGCAGGTGGAAAGGACGGTTGGTGAGATAATCGCAAAGCTTGATATTCCGCTGCTGGATTTGCAAATCTGCTATCAAAGTCGTGTCGGGCCGATGAAATGGATTGGGCCTAGTCTTGAAAGCGAGATAATCCGTGCGGCAAGTGATAATAAACCGGTGGTAGTTGTTCCGGTTTCCTTTGTATCGGAACATTCGGAAACTCTTGTGGAACTTGATATTGAGTATAAAAAACTGGCTGAAAATATGGGGCTTGAACATTATTTCCGGGTACCTGCCCTGCAAACCGATGATAATTTCATTACTTCACTGGCGGAAATCTGTATAAATGCTCTGGAGCGACCTACGGGAACCTGCACCTCCTCCGAAAACACCAGAATCTGCCCTCAGAGATGTGGTGGATGTATTGGCGGTTAATCCCGCAGGAAGCGCTTTATGTTGCGGATAGCCTGGCGGGTGCGGTGCTTGTTTTCAATCATTGAAATGCGAACATGGTTATCACCGCCCTGTCCGAATCCTGCACCGGGAGACACTGCAACCTTGGCCTCGGTCATAAGCAGCTTGGCAAATTCAACAGATCCTAATTCCCTGAATTTATCAGGTATTTCCGCCCATATGAACATGGATGCGGCAGGGGCTTCCACCTCCCATCCGGCATCATTCAGCCCTGCCACAAGTACATCCCGCCGGTCACGATACATATTACGGAAATCTGCAACGCAATCCTGTTCACCGTTTAATGCTGCCGCTGCCGACACCTGTATAGGGGTAAATCCGCCATAATCGAGATATGATTTAATCCGCTTAAGCGCATGGATAATCTCGGCATTTCCTACCGCAAACCCTACCCGCCATCCGGCCATGGAATAAGTCTTGCTCATGGAAGTAAATTCTACTGCAATATCCTTCGCATCCTTGACCTGCATGACTGACGGAGGGGGATTGTCTTCAAAATAAATCTCGCAGTAAGCCAGGTCTGAAATCAGGATAATATCGTGCAACCTGCAGAAATCCACCAGCTCTTCGTAAAAAGCCAGCTCAACCGTTTCAGCGGTAGGGTTGCAGGGAAAATTCACTACTATAGCAACCGGTTTGGGACTGGTGCTTTCCACTGCATGTTTCATCTTGCTTAAATAATCCGCTGCCGGGTCGGGATTGGAAAAATCCCGCATAATATAGCGTACAGAGGCTTCAGCAAGGATAAACCCGAAAGCATGGATAGGATATGACGGGTTTGGCACCAGTATAAAATCGCCAGGACGGGTTATTGCAGTGGCCAAATGATATAGACCTTCCTTGGAGCCCTGGCTTACGGCCACTTCCGTGTCTGGGTTTATAGAAACATCGAAACGACGGCCATAATATGCGGCAATTGCCTTGCGCAAGCCATAAATACCGGCTGATACCGAATAGCCGTGGGTATTGGGGTCGAGGACGGTTTCCCGCAGTTTTTCAACTATATGCGGTGGGGTCGGCGAATCGGGATTGCCCATACCGAAATCGATAATGTCCTCCCCGCGGCGGCGAGCCTCCGCCTTCACCTTGTTCACCTCGGCAAAAACATATGGCGGTAGCCGCTCTATACGATAAAATTTACGGTTATTGTTCATATTTGGTGACTAGAGTCTAGAATCTTGAGTCTAGTGATTTTTTTATCTCTTCTATTGCCTTATCAGCGGATTCGGGGGAGGTGCCGCCGGCCTGGGCGAAATCGGGACGGCCGCCGCCACCTTTTCCACCCAGTATTTCCGAGCCTTTCCTCACCAAATCAACAGCATTCACCCTGTCGGTGATATTACCTGTAACCCCAACCACAATCGAGGCTTTTCCTTCATTATCCGATATTATAACTATAATTCCGCATTCAACCTGTTTCCTGAAATCATCAACCAGCCCCCGCAGATCCTTCGGAGGGAAATCCTTCAGGGTTTTTCCAAGGAATAATATATCGCCGATTTTTTCTGCATTTTTTATATCATCAGCCAGTTCTTCCCTGATATTGCCTATTGCTTCCGCCCTGCCTGCTTCCCTGCTGGCGGACTCCTGTTTGCGCTTCTCGGCCTCTGCCAGGGCCTGTTCCTGCTGTTTTATATACTTGCCTACCATATCACCGGTAACCGCTTCTATGCGCCTTATACCGGATGCTACCGATGATTCACGGGTAATCCTGAACGTCCCTATATCTCCTGTGCACGAAACATGAGTTCCGCCGCATAATTCAACCGAATAACTGGAATCCGTATCCTCACCCATATTTACCACCCGTACCTCGTCGCCATATTTCTCTCCGAACAGCGCCATGGCACCTGCGGCAATGGCTTCATCAGGAGTCATAAGGCGGGTAGTGACAAGGGAGTTCTGCTCGATAATATCATTTACAGCATCTTCTATCTGCTGGAGTTCCGCCTTCCCCACTGCTTTCGGGTTACTGAAATCAAAACGGAAATAATCCGCCTCTACCAGCGAGCCTTTCTGGGTAACATGACTACCGAGGGTTTTGCGCAGGGCTGCATGTAATATATGGGTTGCAGAATGGTTGGAGCGTAACCTGTCACGGCGGATATTATCCACCTTCATTTCCGCAATATCACCGGTTTTAACCTCGCCATTGCTAACCTTGCCGACATGCACATGTAATGCGCCAAGCTGCTTTACCGTATCGGTTATTTCAATAACGGTATCACCTATACATATCTCTCCCTTGTCACCGGCCTGTCCGCCGGATTCGGCATAAAACGGGGTCTGGTTGGTTATAATCGATATTTCATCTCCGGATTTCGCATTATCAACCACAGCACCATTACAAATAATTGCAATCACCTTCCCGCTGGCCTCAACCGTATCATAGCCGAGAAATTCGGTAGCTCCGTGCTTGTCCCTTATTTCGAACCATATCTCATCAGTGGCGGCATCACCCGAACCCGCCCAGGCTGCCCTTGCTCGCTGGCGCTGTTCATCCATCGCCGCATTAAACCCATCATAATCAACCGTAATATCCCTGCTGCGCAAAATATCCCCGGTTAAATCCAGTGGAAAACCGTATGTGTCATATAATTTAAATGCAATATCCCCTCCCAGAATATCGCCGGCAGAAAGCCCGCTACTCTCCTCCTCAAGCAGCCGCAGCCCACGCTCCAGTGTCTCCTTAAACCTTTCCTCCTCAAGCTTTAACGTTTCCTTTATAGCAGATTCCGCCTGTCCCAGTTCCGGATATGCCCTGCCCATCTCGCTAATCAAAGACGAAACCAGCTTGTGCATAAGCGGCTCCCCACACCCCAGGATATGAACATGACGCATTGCCCGGCGCATAATCCGCCGCAATACATATCCTCTGCCTTCATTGGACGGCATAACACCGTCAGCCAGCAGAAAGCTGCATGAACGCAGATGGTCGGCTATAACCCGGTGTGAAACCACCATATCCGGATTGTTATTTCCAGATATATCAATAGATGCAGCGATAAGATTGCGAAATAAATCGGTATCGTAATTGTCATGCACCCCCTGCATTATGGTAGCCATCCGCTCAAGCCCCATACCGGTATCTATGCAGGGTTTCGGCAGATCAGCCTGCTCTCCGCCCGCTAGCTTCTCATACTGCATGAAAACCAGGTTCCATATCTCGACAAACCGGTCGCCATCCTCATCATCAGATCCGGGAGGACCACCGGCAATATCCTCACCATGGTCGTAGAAAATCTCCGAACAGGGGCCGCATGGACCGGTATCCCCCATTGCCCAGAAATTATCATTAGTAGCAATGCGGATTATTTTATCATCGGTAAAACCGGATACTTTTTTCCATATGTCAAAAGCTTCGTCATCAGTGTGATATATGGTTACCAGCAGTTTATCAGCTGGAAGTGACATGGTTTTGGTAAGAAAATCCCAGGCATATTTTATAGCTTCCTCCTTGAAATAATCGGCAAAGGAAAAATTCCCCAGCATCTCGAAGAAAGTATGGTGACGGGCGGTATAGCCGACATTATCAAGGTCGTTATGTTTGCCTCCTGCACGCACGCATTTCTGACTGCTGGCAGCCCGTTTTACAGGGTTTTTATCTTTACCGGTAAGAGTTTCCGACCCGCTGAATATATTTTTAAACGGTACCATCCCGGCATTAACAAACATCAATGTCGGGTCATTATGCGGTACCAGTGAGGCCGAAGGAATAACCACATGGTCATTCCCATCAAAAAACTCCAGAAACCTGGCCCGTATGTCATTTATTGTTTGCATGATGGGTAAGAATACAGGGATTTAAGAATACAAGAAGTTACTTCTTGTATTCTTGCATTCCTGATTTCCTAGATTCCTGTAATATTACTTATCAAAGTAAATAAAAGCCATAATAAATCTTCATCTTTCCTGGTGAAAATCACATAGGTTATTGACAAAAGCCGATTATTCATAGATTTCTGCTGGATGCTGCCCGCTCCTTATATACGCAGCGGGATGACAAAGGGAAAAACATGTCGAAAAATATAAAAAAAGTAGTCTTGGCCTATTCGGGAGGGCTGGATACCTCGGTTATACTGCACTGGCTGCGGGAGGAATATGATTGTGAGATTGTTACCTTCACGGCTGATCTGGGGCAGGGAGAAGAGCTGGAGCCGGTAAGGCGCAAGGCGGAATCGCTCGGGGTAAAGGAAATTTACATAGAGGATTTACGGGAGGAATTTGTCCGTGATTATGTATTTCCCATGTTCAGGGCGAATACGGTTTATGAGGGGAAGTATCTGCTGGGAACTTCTATCGCCCGCCCGCTGATTGCCAGACGCCAGGTTGAAATAGCGGCAGAGACCAGCGCGGATGCGGTTTCACATGGCGCTACCGGCAAGGGCAATGACCAGGTGCGGTTTGAGCTGGGTTATTATGCCAATAACCCGCAGATAAAAATCATAGCACCATGGCGGGAGTGGGATTTGAATTCGCGTACGAAACTGCTTGAATATGCGCGGGCAAGGCAGATTGAAATCCCCGAGGGTAAGGAGAATGAACCGCCATATTCGATGGATGCCAATCTTCTGCATGTTTCCTATGAGGGTAGGGCACTGGAAGACCCGTGGCAGCCTTATGAGGAGGATATGTTCCGGATGAGTGTATCGCCGGAAGCCGCACCTGACACGCCGACGGAAATAGAGATAGAGTTTGTTCAGGGCGATCCGGTTGCTGTTAATGGAAAGAGGTTGTCCCCTGCCGATTTACTAGCAGAACTGAACAGGCTTGGCGGGGAGAACGGTATCGGGCGGATAGATATTGTCGAAAACCGCTATGTCGGGATGAAAGCACGGGGTGTGTATGAGACTCCCGGCGGCACCATATTGCTTGAAGCGCACAGGGCAATCGAGAGTATCACTCTGGACAGGGAAGCGATGCATTTAAAGGACGAGCTTATGCCGTGTTATGCTGCGCTGATTTATAACGGCTACTGGTTTTCTCCCGAACGCAGGATGCTGCAGGCGGCTATAGATGAGTCGCAGAAGAACGTGTCGGGTGTGGTTGCGCTGAAATTATACAAGGGCAATGTTATTGTACTGGGACGCAAGTCGGATAACAGTATTTACAGCGAAAAGCATGTCACCTTTGAAGCGGATGATGTTTATAACCAGCGTGACGCTGAAGGATTTATCAAACTTAATGCACTAAGATTGCGGCTGGGAAAGACAGAGGAATAAACTTCTTGCCAACTGTGTCATAATGTAACTATATTCACCCTATGGCTACTCCGAATTATGATGAACTGATTGAACGCCTTCGCGGGGAGTTCGTTGATGAGGCTGAAGACCAGTTTAACAGCATTGATATCTTGCTGGAAAATCTGCGTTCCGGCAGTACGGATGAGGCTGAGGCACTGGTAAAAATCCGGAGGGTAGCACATAGTTTGAAAGGCTCCGCTGGTGCAGTGGATTTTCCACTGGTGGCGCTTATCATGCACCGTATGGAGGATTATCTCGGTGACGCTGAGTCACTAAATGAGCAGCAGCTTGCTGATATACAGGTTTATGTAGACAAGGCGCGGGAATATTCCTCGCTTGATGTAAACCAGGAGTCAATTCAGGCGGATAGCCTTGTGCGTATGCTGCCTGCACAGCGTGCCGAGGGAGCTGTAGATGGTGCAGATGAAGCAATCCCTACCGACCAGATTATTGAAGTAATGATGGTCATCAAGGAGAAGAAGGCAGGTATGCTGTTCGAGCGTGAATTGCGTGCAGCGGGTTTGCGTGTTACTACCGTACGCAATTCCTTCTCTGCACTGGAAATGGCGGTGCGCACAAAGCCGAATCTGGTGATTGTCTCAGGTGTATTGGATGAGCTTTCAGGTATAGATGTGGTATCTGCGCTACATGCAATGCCGAAAACCAAGGATACACCGGTTTGCCTTTTAACCAGTTTTGACAATGACCATCCCGAATTACAGGGTCTTTCGGACACTATAGTAATCATCCACAAAAACCACTTCCATCAGGATCTTGATGATATTCTGGCAAGATTCTCTCTTGTGTAGCGGTTACACTCCTCTTTTTCTAAAATTTTCCATATATTTCAGATAGATAGTATATATAAAAAATGCCCGTCTTAACCTGGGGTTAACCTTTTTCTGCTATAATAAGGGTTGATTTAATGCGACAGCAGTCGCCTTTCGTTCCTTCTATAATGGCTGAGAAAATGGTTGAATTTCAGATAGATAACCGCCATGATATATTGGCCGACAGGTCAGAATGGGCTATGCATACCGCAACCGGCTATGAATGTGCGGTAAAACTGCCTGGCGATATCCCCTGTGGTGTGGATTCCAGCCAGTGCTCACGTACAATATTCTTCATCCGCCATATGGTGGATTTTGGCGGCAATCCATATATAGAATTCGGATTTTCCGGTTTTGAGCGATTTGAAAAGGGCGGCTTGTTGAAACATACAAAAGATGTGTTGGCAGAAGCCCGAATTGAGCAGGTTGAGTCGCTGCAATCTGATGTAGACTGCTTTTGCGAGGATAAATCTGCCGCCGATGAAATCCGGCTGAAAGCTAATGTTTCTGGTGGTATAAGCGAGATAGTGAATACACTGGAAACTCTACTGCCATTCTCTGCTGTTGAATTCATCACCGAACAGGAAAAGGTTGAAGATGTGCTGTATAAATCCTTGCTGGCCGCACTTGGCACCGACCTGAAATATGGCCATGATGAGGCTTATGCCCAATCCCGTGCCCGCCAGCTTGCCACATGCTTTATTATCGGATTTGGCTCCGGAGAGTCGAAAATAGCAATTGCTAACCAGTTTTAGAGGGTTTCTTAAAATTCGCTAGCATGTGGCGAAAATGGCTGTTTTCGAGAACCGTAGCGTAAGTGTACTTATGGGTACATGCGCTTATGGGTACATGCGCAACGGAAGCGCAGAAAACGGCTATTTGCAGCCCATGATAGTAGAATTTTAGGATGCCCTCTAAGCATCACAGGTTTCGCGCAGGCTTTCTTCCGCTTCCCGGCGCATTTTTTCAAGCTGTACCATTATGTCTTCCGCAGTGAAATTCAGTCCCGCCTTGTCAAGGTCAGAGGCCAGTTTCTCCGCCAGAGCGGTATCGCTGCCCAGATCCACCCCTGCGCGGACAATATCCATAGCATATCTTTCGGCATCTTCCTCGTCACGGTTCATCTGCTCGGATGCCCACAGCCCAAGCAATTTACGACTTCTGGAAGTAATGCGAAATTCCAGCTCTTCATCGTGGAAATGCTTGTCTTCAAAGGATTTTTCCCGTTTGTCAAATGTTGTCATAATCCCTCCCCTGTTAACGGATAAAACTGGCAATATGCAAAAATAACGTTTATAACCATGAAAAATCAGTTATAATATAGGTGTATTCTACGCTATCTTACGTCAAAAATGCAAGGGTAATCATATGTCACGTAAAGTTCTTTATGAGGGGAAAGCCAAAATTCTGTATGAAGGTACCGAGCCTGGTACGATAATCCAGCATTTCAAGGATGATGCCACTGCGTTTAATAACGCCAAAAAAGGGTCGATTGCCGGTAAGGGGGTGATAAATAACCGTATTTCGGAATATATTTTCACTGCGCTGGAGCAGGTCGGAATCCTGACACATTTCATAAAATCGCTCAATATGCGGGAGCAGTTGGTAAAAGCTGCCGAGATTATCCCTATCGAGGTGATTGTACGCAATGTTACGGCGGGCAATCTGTGCAAACGTTTCGGGGTAGAGGAGGGGATGTTGCTGCCACGTCCGCTGATTGAATATTGTCTGAAAAGCGATGAGTTGGGTGATCCGATGATTACCCCTGACCATATAATGACTTTCGACCTGGCCTCGGAAAATGAATTATTGGAGATTGAAGCGGTAGCGCTCAGGGTGAATGATTTCCTGAGCGGACTGTTCCTGAGTGCCGGAATCAAGCTGGTGGATTTCAAGCTGGAATTCGGTCGGATTTTTGATGAGGACGGCAATATGTATGTTATACTCGCCGATGAAATAAGCCCCGATTCCTGCCGGTTATGGGATATAAAAACCGGCGAGAAGCTGGATAAGGACCGTTTCCGCCATGATCTGGGCAAGCTGGAAGAGGCATATCGTGAGGTGGCGCAAAGGCTTGGGGTTCTGGTGGGCGAGGAAGGTGAGTTTCCTCTTACAAAACCGAAGAAAATGCAGCGTAAGGGTGATTCATCAAAGAGAGCAAAGGGAAAGGGGAGTAAATCAGGTAAAACTGCCTCAAAAACTGCAAAAGGCAAAGCGGCTAGCAAGAAGGCTGGTAGTGCGAAAAAGGCTACTTCATCGGGACGGGGACGGAAGAATAGTAAAGCAAGACCCACTGCCAAAAAAACAGGTAGAAAAAAACCTGCAAATGATTCAAAGAAGGAGTGATGAGTGACTCGTGGCTAGTGACTCGTTTTTATAAAATGAAAGCAAAAATATATATTACATTGAAGGATGGTGTACTTGACCCGCAGGGCAAGGCGATAGAGGGTGCGCTGGGCAATCTCGGCTTTGACGGGGTGGATGACGTACGCCAGGGCAAATATATAGAAATTGATCTGGTAGAGACAGATAAGGCCAAAGCCGAACAGGCCATAGAAAATATGTGCAAAAAACTCCTAGCCAATACGGTTATCGAAAATTATCGTTACGAAATTTAGCAATCACCGCAGCTTTTCTAAAAAATCGTAAAAAAATTCGGTCGTTTAATAATTCTGTAACATTTCTCCAGTATAAGGTGTTTTGTAGAGGTTGGGTATCCTGTCTGCGGGTACTGGCCTGTTTTTATTAACCAAAACTTTAAGGAGATACCAATGCCGGATAAACGATCACAATATAACCAGGATGTTGAATATGCGCTAATGTTAGCTCATACTGCCAATGGGAATATCTTTCCCGATAAGAGTAGTGATATATTAACAAACAGAAAGTTTGATGATGTACTAATCAACGCTCTGGGAAAAGACGCTACTGAATTTAAAAAATTACATGAGGTATTGTCCGGTATTGTAGGCAAGCCAGCAGAAAACGTATCTGCAGGAGATGAAGAAAAAGCTATCAAGTCTATGCAAAAACTATCAGAATATCTGGAAAAGCAGGGTGTTGAGAAAGAAAATCTTGCACAGGCTGTCGGTGTTGTGGTAGGCAGGATGGCAGGTTCAATAGTTAGGAAAAAGGAAGGGCAAAGAAACGATAATCAACTTGGCTCTTCTCCTGTTATGTCCATTGGATGAAAGCATCTATTGTCACATTTCCCGGATCCAATTGTGACCGTGATATCAGGGTTGCAATGGAGGGCTGTGGTGTAGATATCACTATGGTCTGGCATAATGACAGTGAGTTGCCGGCGTCTGACCTGGTAGTGGTGCCAGGGGGGTTTTCATACGGTGATTACCTGCGTTGCGGTGCTATCGCCGCCCATTCCCCGATTATGAAGGAAGTAGTGGCGCATGCGGAGAAGGGCGGTTATGTTCTGGGGATATGCAACGGTTTCCAGATATTGACCGAAATCGGGCTTCTGCCGGGAGTTTTAATGCGTAATAATAATCTGAAATTTATCTGTAAGGATGTGAATTTGCGGGTTGAAAACGGGAATACGGTTTTTACCGGCGGATTTGATGGTAAAAATCCGGTACGGATTCCGATTGCACATCATGATGGAAATTATCGGGTAGATGATGATACGTTTAAAGAACTTGAGGATAGCGGGCAGATTGCATTTCGATATGCCAATGATAATGGTGATGTTGATAGCGATGCAAATCCCAATGGTTCGGTTGGTAATATCGCAGGTGTGTTTAACAGGGATAAAAACATTCTTGGCATGATGCCGCATCCGGAGCGTTTATGGGAGGATGCCCTGGGCGGAACTGACGGACGTTTGTTATTTGACAGCCTGGTTGCGGGAGTGAAATAGTTATCAGTTGTCAGTACACAGTCATCTGTAGTGGCCAGTGAATTATGATAAAAATCTTATTACTTACATTTGTTATCTTGGTTAGTATTCCAGGCTGCGGGGTCAGGGGGGATTTATATTTACCGGGAAGTGAAAATATGCTCTTTAAAAGTAGATTGTAATTACATTGTTCTATCTGATACCATATGAGTAAATGAAGAATGCAGGAATACCCAATATAAGTAACTACTAGACCTTAAACTCTAACCACTAGCCTTCCCCGTATTAGCCGCTTCCAGCGCATATACGCATAAATCCTCGAAGGAAACGCCATTTTTATCCGCCAGATCCAGTAATTTGGCAAAACTCTCCATAACTTCCGAGGGAATTGTCCCTCCACGCTCCGACGACAGCCACCATGCCTGATTCTGCAACGGATGGTTACCGGGCTTCGGGCTGCCGATATATACGTCGAAAGGAGCTTTCCTGCCTCCGAAATCACATGGTACGGTAAATTTTTTCATTACTTCTCTGACTTTAGCTAGCGGCGACAGAATAACACATAAATTCGGCAAAGTTAATATAAAGACATTTTACTTATCACGATGTGCCACCACACCCTTATTCGCCTCGATGGCGATGAACACATATACGCCGTGGATGAGGAAATATACTATGTCACGTTTGGCGAAGATGCTGGTGCCGGTAAGTAGTGCCGCCATTTCCAGTACGATAATCGGGGTGGCAGCCACCGCAGCAAGGCGGAAGCGTTGTTTAAACGGCAGTTCGGGCATTTTCAGCATATGGCAGAATGCAATTGCAACCAGCCCGAAAAGCAGTGCCCTTGTGCCGAAATCGATGAAATATTCCACTATCTTCAGGATATAAAACACCACCGGCATGATTCCTGAATACTTCACCGCCTGCCGCATCCAGTCCTGTGCGATATCAGAGTTGATGTTGATTTGAGTAGAGTCCGGGATTTTGAACAACTCGGCAATCCTGCGTAGCTCCACCCGTTGTACGGCGCTCTCATCCTGCCGCAGAAGCAGGAAATTCCTTGCCACAAATGCGATTGCTGTATTGTTGTCCGGCGGAAAATCGGTATTTTTGGTGTCGATGATAACAATATCCTCATTACTTTCCGGATCGGTTACTATATGCGGTTGTTCATCATGGACGACAAGCTGGCCGTTGGAATAGGTCATCTCCGGCACCTGCTCTGCTATATTACGCAGATTGTCGGATAATATAACATTACCGCTTTCATCCCTGCTTACCCCTGCAATATCAAGCATCTCCTGTATGTTGGAATGCAGCTTTACTGCGACAGGAAGCAGTCCTATGGCGAGCAGCACCAGCAGGTATTTCACACCTACCCCCTGCCATGCGCTGCATACTTTGCGATACAGGCTCCTGGAGTAAAAGGATAAAGGCACTGCCTTCAGATAACGTAATGTTGCTGGTATTTTCATAACTTTTCACCGCCCCTCCCGCTTGCGGGAGGGGAGAAAATCTGAGCAATCTATGATTGCCTGATTTCCGGGGAGGGAATAGTAAGATTATGGCTGTTGGCCTTTGGCTATTAGCTGTTGGTATTCCCCCACCAGAAATCCAATGTTGTCATCCCGAACTTGTTTCGGGATCCATTTCTCAAAATTCTGATGATTAACAAATTGTGACCGTATTTATCAAAATACAAAGCCTGTTTATCTATCATCATGAACCCGTTATTGGGCACATGGATCCCGAAACAAGTTCGGGATGACAATGAATTTCTTGCCTCCCCCGCAAGCGGGGGAGGGTGTTACCCGACCAATGCAGCAACATCGAGCATACGTGCCGAGAAGCCCCATTCATTGTCATACCATGAGGCGATTCGGCAGAAATTGTCTCCGACTACCCTGGTCTGGGTGGTATCAAATATCGAGCTATGCGGATTGTGGTTGAAGTCACAGGAAACCAGCGCATCCTCACTGACCGCAAGCACTCCCCGCATATCGCCACTTGCCGCATCCTTCATAATATCATTTATCTCATCGGCGGAAGTATTCCTGCCCGCAGTGAAAGTCAAATCCACCAGTGATACATTATGCGTCGGCACCCGCACTGCAACCCCGTCGAGTTTGCCCTCTATCTCGGGTATTACAAGGCTGAGCGCCTTTGCTGCCCCTGTTGAAGTGGGGACCATCGAAAGTGCTGCTGCCCTTGCCCGCCGTAAATCCTTATGGCTGCCATCCAGTAAATTCTGGTCGCTGGTATATGAATGCACCGTAGTCATAAAGCCTTTTTCTATCCCTACCGTATCATTTAAAACCTTTACCACAGGAGCCAGGCAGTTGGTTGTACATGAACCAACCGAGATAACCTTATCCTCCGCCTTCAGCGCATCGTTATTTACACCGTAAACTATAGTCGCATCGGCATCGGGAGAAGGCGCGGAAACTAACACTTTCCTTGCTCCACCCTTGAAATGCAATGCTGCCTGGTCACGCTTGCGGAAGGCTCCCGTACATTCCAGTACAACATCCGCACCCGTATCACCCCATGGAATTTCCGCAGGGTCACGGGTGGAAAAACGTTTTATCGTCTTGCCGTTAATGGTCAGGCTGTTTTCATCACCGCTGATTTCACCGTCAAATGTACCGTGGGTTGAGTCATATTTCAGCAGATGCACATGCCTCTCAATATCGCCGCTGGCATTTACCGCAACAATCTCCACATCATCACGCCCATATTCAAAATATGCACGCAGCACACAGCGTCCAATCCGCCCCAGCCCGTTTATTGCTATTCTTGTTGTCATTTTTGTCGTCGTTACGGTATGCCTCCACCTCCCCCGCTCGCGGGGGAGGCAAGAAATTCGAGGAATTTTAATTCCCGAATTTCTGGTGGGGAAATACTAATAACTAATAGCCAAGTACCAATAGCCACTACCTCACCATTCCCTCCCCAGAAATCTGGCAATCATAGATTGCTCAGATTTCTTGCCCCTCCCGCAAGTGGGAGGGGAGACTAAATATCCAGGTTCTGCACATTCAAGGCATTGGTCTGGATGAATTCACGGCGGGGCTCCACTACATCCCCCATTAAAGTTTCAAATATATTATTCGCATCCTCGGCATGAGCAATCTTCACCTGTAACAATGTACGGGAATCAGGGTCGAGCGTGGTTTCCCACAATTGCTCGGCATTCATCTCGCCAAGCCCCTTGAACCGGCTTATTGTCGCTCCCTGCTGTCCGATTGTCATAACCCGGTTAATCAGCTCAATGGGAGAATTTATGATAAATTTACTCTCCTTGCGCTCCAGCACCAGTTCTCCGCCAAACATTTCGGCAATCTCACCGCCAATCTGCGATAATTTCGCAGCTTCCGGCGAGCGTATTACATTCTCACCGATATTTATCCGCTCCTGTACACTGCGCACCATGCGCTCCAGAGCAATATTATTCTCCGATGCAGTTGCACTCCATTGCTGGGTTTCCAGCACGCCCCGATTAAGGATTTCAGTAATTTTTCCCGCCTTTTCAGACAACCCGCCGGCATCACCAACCAGTTCCGCATCGAGCGCACCGGCAAATGCCGCTGCCTGCAATATATTCTTGGGAGCATAGCGTGAAAGCCCGTCCAGCAGGGAGTTAAACTGCCGTGACTGCTCCACCAGATGCGCCAGGTCATTCCCCGCAATCTGCGTACCGTCAGCCAGCGTCAACACGCTGCTTTCCAAAGCCTGTTGGGTGACATATTGCTCGAAAGCCTTGTCATCCTTGAGATACACCTCGCTGCTGCCGCGCTTGAATTTATATAAAGGCGGCTGGGCAATATAAAGATAGCCGTTCTCAATAACATCCGGCATCTGGCGGTAGAAGAAGGTCAGTAACAGCGTACGGATATGCGCACCGTCAACATCTGCGTCAGTCATGATGATAATCTTGTGATAACGCAGCTTGTCGAGATTGAAATCCTGCCCGATACCCGTGCCCAAAGCGGTGATCAGCGTACCGATCTCCTGCGAGCCGAGCATTTTATCAAACCGTGCCCGCTCGACATTGAGTATCTTGCCGCGCAACGGCAGAACCGCCTGTGTAGTACGGGTACGCCCCTGCTTGGCCGAACCACCCGCCGAATCACCCTCAACTATAAACAATTCACTCAGCGCAGGGTCTTTCTCCTGGCAATCCGCCAGCTTGCCCGGCAGATTGGCTACATCCAGCACCCCCTTGCGGCGGGTAAGCTCCCGCGCCTTGCGGGCTGCCTCACGCGCCTTGGCCGCCTCCATCGCCTTGCCGATAACCATCTTTATCTCGGCAGGATGCTCCTCAAACCATTGCCCCAGCTTGTCATTAACTATACCCTCAACAACCGGCCTTACCTCCGAACTAACCAGCTTGTCCTTGGTCTGCGAGGAGAATTTCGGGTCGGGCACTTTAACCGAAACCACACAGGTCAGTCCCTCCCTTGCATCCTCACCGCTAACCGTAATCTTGTCCTTTTTACTTGAAAGCTCATCGGCATATTTATTTATCAGCCTTGTCAGAGCAGAACGGAAGCCCATAAGGTGCGTACCGCCATCACGCTGACGGATGTTATTGGTGAAACACAGCACATTCTCATGATAACTGTCGTTCCATACCAGCGATAACTCCACACCAATCCCGTCACGCTCACCATTCACCGCAATTACATCATGGACAGGCTTCTTGTTGCGGTCGAGATAGCTGACAAAGGCAGTAATCCCGCCCTCATAGTAAAATTCCTCTGTTCTTTCCTCGGCACTACGCCGGTCATTGAGAAATATCCGCACACCCGAATTAAGGAAAGCCAGTTCACGGATACGGTGCTCCAGTGTCTCAAAGCTGAATTCTACCGAAGTAAAAGTCTCCGGTGAAGGCAGGAAAGTCACCTGTGAACCGGTCTTGCCTTCGGCATCTCCTGCCACTTCCAGCGGCTTCTCCGGTTCCCCATCCCTGAAGCGCAGGAAATGCTCCTTGCCGTCACGCCATATAGTCAGTTCAAGCCAGGTTGAAAGCGCATTTACAACCGATACACCAACCCCGTGCAGGCCGCCGGATACCTTGTATGAATTCTGGTCAAACTTACCACCGGCATGTAGCTGCGTCATGATAACCTGCGCGGCGGAAACCCCTTCCTCTTCATGAATCTCAACCGGAATCCCGCGGCCATTATCAATTACCGTAACACTGCCGTCGGAATTGAGCGTCACATCAATACGGTCACAATAGCCGGCCAGCGATTCATCTATCGCATTATCCAGAACCTCATAAACCATATGATGCAGACCGGAACCGTCATCAGTATCGCCAATATACATCCCAGGCCGCTTGCGTACCGCATCCAGCCCTTTTAATACCTTAATCGAATCCGCACCATATTCCTGCGTATCTGCATTGTCATTCATATTATCGTCATTATCCGCGGTATTGTCCTGTTTAGCCATAGCTCCTGCTTTCATACTGGTTTCCCCGTTTTATACCAAAGAAGAGGCATATTACACCGCATAAACATAATTCTCAAGTGGCATTGCTTGCCACAAGACAAATTTCTTTTATGTCATTCCGGAAGTTAGAGAGTATTGGAAGCTTGCTTCCTAGACGAACTTACTATCCGGAATCCATGGTACCATATAACGGGCATGCGTTATCAGGAAAAATGGATCCCACACAGCTTATTTTCTTACCAAATCAAAGATTTGGAGAAAATATAGCTTCTGGGATGACAGTAAAATACTATAGTTGAAAAATCGGCAAGAGGACGTAGAGTAGCGATATGACAGGAAAATCCGCACATTCAGGATACATAATCGAGTTTATTGCATATGGCGGGGCGGTGAAGGTTACGGCAATAGACCAGAAAACCGGCCAGGAAGCCACCATTGTCGGCTCCCCTAAAGCCTCAAAAAAGGAACTGACCGACCTGGCCGTACGCAAGCTGGAATATATATTGGAAAAGAAGTGATATGGCTTATAAAAGTGCATTGAGAATTGAGAGTTAGGTGGGTTCATTTTAGTAAGGTAGTATAATGGCAGGCATAGGGTTCGTATTACGCAAGCTTTCCAGGGAGGATAACCTGATGGGGCTGGTGCGGGCATATCTGCATTCCGCACTGGCTTCCTCCGGCCCATGGCTGTTTACGGTGATTGCTCTGGGAGGTATTGCCGTTATCGGTGGGCAATTCACTAACCGCCAGGAATTATATGATTTCCGTTCGATAATCATATATAATTTTGCATTTTCCCTTACCATGTCTGGCCCTGTCTTTATGATAGCCACCCGCTATCTGGCCGACTCCATATATAACAAGGACGCCTCAGTTGCGCCCGGACTGCTGTTTGGTGCTATATTCTTCCTCTATGCTACCCAGCTTCCTGTCGTTACCGCATTCTATTTCCTCTATTTCAACGCACCGCCGGTACTGGCTATCAGCGCTATCGCCAATTTCATGCTGATAACCACTATATGGATGATTTCGATATTCCTGACCGCACTCAAGGATTACAAGGCAATCACACTGGCATTCTTCACCGGCCTTATGCTGGCAATTGCTTCTGCTATAATGCTTTCGGGAAAATTCGGCTCTACCGGTATATTAAACGGATTCAGTATCGGTCTGGCATATATAATGGCCTCGCTGGTCGCCCGCATACTGGCGGAATATCCTTATCCCATAAAGCAACCCTTCGCATTCCTGTCCTATTTTCGCAAATACTGGGAGATTGCACTGGGTGGGCTGATATTCAATATAGCAGTATGGGCGGATAAATGGATTATGTGGTTTGCTCCCGGCTCGGAGAAGCTTTCCACTAACCTGCGGCTATATCCCGAATATGACAGTGCCATGTTCCTGGCATATTTGACTATCATCCCTTCAATGGCATCATTTATCTTCAGCGTGGAGACAAGGTTCTACGAGCATTATCTGAAATTTTACGATGATATACAGCAGAAGGCTACCCTGCAGAAAATCGAGGAGAATATGCGGGGCATTATCGGCTCTATCCTTTCCAGTGCACGGGATATTATTATATTGCAGGGGAGTATCAGTATTACAGTTATCCTGCTTGCACCACATATATTTGGTGTGTTGGGTGTGGATTACGGGCAGATCGGGATGTTCCGTTATGGTGTATTGGGAGCGTTTTTTCAGGTGTTGACGATTTTTCTTATGATTCTGCTGTCATATTTTGACAACCGTATGGGCACACTGAAAATACAGATATTATTCCTGCTGACCAACTGTATATTTACCGTTTATTATATACAATACGGAATCGGTAGCTACGGTTACGGCTATTACCTGGCCAGTATGGTAACTTTCATCTATGCGGCAATTGTAGTTGCAAGGCACGTAAACCGACTAGTATATCATACTTTCATCACGGGCAACTCCTCGGTCACGGAAGCGTAAGGGTGGATAACCATACATAATCTCATAGCAGGCCAATAATAATACTGGAAGAATAAAAAATCTTCCTATATCCTAAAGCATCTTGTTCTTGTTTTCCTAATTTCCTGCATTCTTGAATTCCTGTAACCTGAAAACCATGCCGTCAAATTCATCATCAAAGATAGCCAATGTAACCGGTAGTGTTAAGGACGGCTATAGCGGGTTTGTCTGGGATACCAACACCCATGACGCTCCCTTCTACAAGCGGTTTTTCATCCATTCCATGCGTATCGGGCAGGCGGTTATACGTGACCTTGCCGACGGTCAGCTTTCACTGCGGGCGATGAGCCTGGTATATACCACGGTTATATCACTGGTACCGCTGCTGGCACTTAGTTTTGTGGTATTAAAGGGATTCGGCGGCGGTAATGACGGTATCGAGCAGTCGATGATGGATTTCCTTGAACCGCTGGGCGATAAACGGGAGGAAATCGTCCCCCGCCTGATGGAGTTTATCGAGAATGTCAATATAGCTGCACTTGGTTCGGTAGGGCTTGCGGTGTTTGTCTATACCGCTATTACCATGATGCAGAAGATAGAGAAATCCTTTAATTATGTATGGCAGGTTTCGCGCGCACGCACTTTCGCCCAGCGTTTCAGTGATTATCTAAGCGTATTGATGGTTGTGCCGCTGCTGATAGTGGTTTCGGCGAGTATGACCGCCAGTATCCGCAGCAATATTATCGATGAATATCTGGGTGATTTCCCGCTGGTACTTACGGCTATAGAAACGGTCGGGCTGGTAGTGCCATATCTGATTATGGCGGCGGGATTTGCCTTTATTTACGTATTCGTACCCAATACCAGGGTAAAGCTTAAATCGGCCTTTATCGGCGGGCTGATAACGGCGGTTGCATGGAAGACGATGGGCTGGATATTTACCCTGCTGGTGGCCAATTCAAGTGCCCATACTGCTATATATTCCGCCTTTGCAACAATTATAGTATTTATGGTATGGCTGTATTTCGGCTGGACTGTACTGCTGATAGGCTCAAGCGTGGCATTTTACCATCAGAATCCGAAGAGCCTGCGGGTTCGTCGTGATCAGGTGAGGCTGAGTAACAAGGCGCATGAAAAGCTGGCGCTTACCGTGAGTTACCTGATTGCCAGGAATTACCAGGAGAGCGGGGAGCCGTGGACGATAGACAGTCTGGCCGAGCATCTGAATATGCCGGTTCTGGCGATAGAGCGGGTGGTGAAGCACCTGGAGGATTCGGGGCTGTTTATTGAATCGAAGGAGCCTGCGGGTTATTATCCGGCGCATCCGCTGGAACAGATGAGGGTAAAGCAGATTATTGATGCGATCCGGGATGTGGGTAACCATCAATATCTGTCGCTCAGAAAATCCAGGGAGGAGCCATTGGTTGAGAGTTATTTCGACAATGCCGACAAGGTTCTCGAGGACAATCTCGGCAAGCAGACATTGAAGGATTTGGTGTGGGAAGAAACCAGTAGTCAGAAACCAGAAATCAGAAAATGAACTGGATTCTGGATTCTGGATTCTGGATTCTGGTTATGCATAAAACGGACATAGTAATTATCGGGGCGGGGCCGGTCGGGCTGTTTGCAGCATTTGAATGCGGTATGCTCAGGATGCAGTGCCATATTGTCGATGCGCTGGATTTCATCGGCGGGCAATGTACGGCTCTTTACCCCGAAAAACCTATATATGATATCCCCGCCTATCCTGAAATAGAAGCTGCGGAGTTGATTCGCAAGCTTGAGCGGCAGGCAGCCCCGTTCAAACCGCAATATCACCTCGGCCAGCAGGTTACAAAACTGGTTGATAACGGTGACAGCAAGGAAATTACTACTTCCGCCGGAACTGTGATAACCTGCAAGGCAGTCATTATAGCTGCCGGATGCGGTGCATTTGGCCCCAACCGTCCTCCGCTGGAAGGTCTTGAACAATATGAAGAAACCGGCGCTGTACAATATATGGTTGGCCGCAAAGAGGATTTCCGGGACAGGAATATTGTTATAGCCGGAGGGGGAGATTCTGCGGTGGACTGGGTATTGTCACTTGCCGATATCGCAGCGCATATATCGGTGGTGCATCGACGGGATAAATTCCGTGCTGCACCTGATAGCGTTGCGAAAATGCGGGAGCTTGCGGAATCCGGCAGGGTTGATATGGTCGTGCCATATCAGTTATCCGGATTGCAAGGCGGGGATGGCAGGCTGGAAACGGTTGTGGTAAAGGATATGGACGGTAATATAAAAGAAATAGCGGCGGATATATTGTTACCATTCTACGGGCTGGCCATGGAGCTTGGCCCGATTGCCGGATGGGGGCTGAATCTGGATAAAAACCGTATAGAGGTTGACCCCGCCACCTGCCAGACCAATATTGCCGGTATATTTGCCATTGGTGACATAAATCACTATCCCGGCAAGCTAAAGCTGATATTATGCGGCTTCTCCGAGGCTGCCATGGCTGCCCACGCCATATACCCGCTTGTCCACCCCGATGAGGCTTTTCATTTTGAATATTCAACGACAAAGGGAGTTGGAGGGGAAACTAACAGCGCCTGATTGCTTTACGCCCTCATTTCCTAAAGCCAATTACATAAACTGCATGGATTACGCCTGGCAAAAAGAAAAATAATGTCAGGACAAGATTTATCCAGAAGTCATTATTTGCACCGCTTTTGAGAAACATAGCCAATGGCGGGATAAATATTGCCAGAATTACCAGTATTAGGTCATTTTGATTCATGAATCATCTCCTTGTCAAATTGTTAATATGTGGCCATTATACGTAGTTGCTAACTGGTTGAAAAGTAAAATCTAAACCGCAACTTCCTCGTCGGTTTTCTGCCTTATCAGTACCCGCTTTATACGGCGGGGATCAGCTTCGATAATCTCGAATTCCAGCCCTGCACTATGTACTGCAACCTCGCCTATAGTCGGCACATGGCCAAGCATATTGAAGATCATACCGCCCAGTGTATCAAACTCATCCTCATCTTCCGACCGAAGTTTTAACTGGAGTCGTTCCTCCAGTTCCCTGATATCCATTCTGGCACTGGCCTTATATATTCCGTCCCCCTTATCAACGAAATATTCCCGTTCAATGGTATCATGCTCATCCTCTATCTCGCCGAAAATCTCCTCCACCAGGTCTTCCATAGTCACCAGCCCGCTGGTACCGCCATATTCATCCACTACAATCGCCATATGGGTATGCGACATGCGCATCTTTACCAGTAGGTTGGTCACTCGCATGGAGGGTGGCACTACCAGTATCCGTCGTAGCATGTCATCCATTTTGAAATTCCTGCCGTTACCCAGCACAGGCACCAGGTCTTTTACATGTAGGAATCCCGCCACATCATCCAGATTCCCACGATATACTGGCAGGCGGGTATGACCGCTGGTAATCACAATACTTTTCAGCTCATCAAGGGAAATATCATGGCTTACGGTGACAATATCCGTACGGGGGATCATCACATCGCCTACGTTAAGTTCGCCGAATTCCAGTACATTGCGCAACATGGAAGTATCCTCGGCAGCTGCAGGGTCAACCGACTCCTCATGCTCCTCTATAACTTCTTCCAACGACTCTTTAAGTGTAGGAGACTTGCGCAGCCCCAGCATTGTCAGGATTTTATGGGCGAATTTACGTTTACCACTTGCCTCATGATTATGTTGGCCATTTTCATGAGGCCTTATACTACTGCCACCATCAGACGTCTGCATGCTTTCTTGTACAAGTTGTGTAATATGGCCTTTTGACCACCTATGCTCATATTATACAAAATTTTCGATATAATTACAAATGTTTTCAAATGTTAAGTTGTACAAAACTGTAAAAAAGTTTTAAGTATTTTCTAGGGCGTACCCATATGGAGGAAATAAATCTCAAAAAGCTGCTATTTCAAGGTAAATTTGCAGCTACAATAAGGACAGGTGGTTTCGTTTTTGTTCGGGGGGATTTCCAGATATACTTTGGGGTGGCCGAGTACCCCTTTGCCACCATCGCAAGATACTGAATGTGACTCGACCTGTTTTGTTTCTATTTCCCGCATTTTTATATTTTGTATGACTCCAACATTAAGAACATAAACTCACCTGCTCATAATTTCAAGTATTGCCTGGCGGATGGCAACGCCCATTTCCACCTGGTCGAGGATTACGCTACGGTTTATGTCATCGGCAAGCTCGCTGTCGATTTCCAGGCCACGATTTATCGGGCCTGGATGCATTATAAACACATCATCATTTGCCAGCGCAAGTTTATCCGCATCCAGCCCCCAGAAACGGAAATATTCATATTCCGACGGTATGTGGCAGCCGGAAGCCGACATACGTTCCCTTTGCAGGCGGAGCATCATTACTATATCAGCACCCGGCAGCGCCTTGCGTATATCGAAAAACACCTCGGCACCAAGGCTCTCGGCAAAAATCGGCATCAATGTAGGCGGGGCGACAATCCGTACATTTGCTCCCATGCTCCTGAGCAGGCTGATATTGGAGCGGGCAACCCGGCTATGAGCAATATCACCGCATATAACCACCGTAAGGCCGGATATCTTTCCCCGCCTGCGGCGGATGGTCAGTGCATCAAGCAGAGCCTGGGTGGGGTGCTCATGGCTGCCGTCACCGGCATTTATCACCGAACAGTTGACTTTCTGCGACAGCAGATGCACCGCACCGCTTTCCGGATGGCGCATGGTGATGAAATCCGGATGCATCGCATTTAGCGTCATTGCGGTGTCTATAAGGGTTTCCCCCTTGGAGGCCGAGGAATAGGCCATCTGCATATTGATTACGTCAGCACCGAGGCGTTTGCCGGCCAGCTCAAAGGAGGTGCGGGTGCGGGTGGAATTTTCAAAGAACAGGTTGATAAGGGTGCGTCCCTTTAGGATATCGCTTTTTCTGCCGGATTTTTTGTCAGGATTACGGTTTTTTTCTACGTATTTTTCAGCCAGGTCAAGAATATTGGTGATATCGGCAGAAGTGAGGTTTTCCGCCCCTAGCAGATGTTTATGTGGAAATTTGTAGCTCATATTGGCTAAGGTTAACTGTAAACCATATTCAGTGAAATATCCACAAAAAAGCCCGCCCTGTTTCCACAAGGCAGGCTTTTAAAGCGATTTATGTACTCATGTTACTGGCTAAAATGTACACCAAAAGTCACCATGAATTTCTGTGTATCATTAGCCAATGCACCGGCAGGTGCATTGGAATCAGCGTCGTAACTGGCATATTTCAGACCAACATTGTAATGATCGAGGAATGTCTGGGTGATACTTGCATCGATTTCATCACCAAATTCCGCGCCACCCTTGTCAGCCTCAAACATATGGTAGGCCAGGGTCAGCTTGGTTCCGTCAACATGCTCATGAATGTTGTTGAGCTTATAGCTGGCGACACCATAGAAATCCTCCAGACCACCGGCAGGTGTTGCAAGGAACTTGTCAGCCCAGCCATTGAATTTGTGCAATGTAGCAAGCGGTGTACGGAACACACGACCGGCATCACCGGCAACATCCGCTCCCAGCACTTCATAACCAACTTTCAATGCAGCACCGGCAACGCCTACACCACCTTCTATATGGTAATATTGAGCGTCATAGTTATTGGGGTTATCACCGGCATCACTCTGCGTTGCCCATGAACCGTCATATAGCAGTGCCAGGTCCCCGCCATTATCGGTCACCTCACCCAGAGGTAGTTTACCATTCAGCCTTACACCATAAGTGTTGGATGAATTTGCCAGTGAGTTACTGATATCAATCAGATAGCCGAAACCGGTAATATTAAGGAAATCAATACCGCTATATTTGGCATTTATAATATGAGTATCAGTATTAAGATCGCCAGTGGGATGATCATTACCGAAAATACGGTTTACATTATAAACATAGCCGTAAGTCAGTGTAGTATCAGGCAATGACTTGTTCTGAACAACCGCACCGTCAAAAGTCTGGTTATTCTGTCTCCAGCCGACGTCACCGACAAAACGCAGATTATCCATATTGACAACCTGGCGACCGCCCCTGATAACAGTATCATCAATACCGTCAAACTGCAGATATGCCTGGTTCAACTCTGTACCCTGAGGGTCAGCCACTACAGGAAAAGTAGTTTTACCGTTGGAACCGTTGTTAAAGTCATCAGAGCCAATCTCGGTTACATCCTCAAACTCAAGCAGCCCACTAAAACCGCGATAATTTCCGGTTTCAAACCCGAGGCGTGTCCTCAGGGTTGAAGCTTCCGCATCCTCGGTAAACCCGTCATCATCAACATGCTCATAGCGATAGCGGCCGCTTATATATGCCCTGCCGTTTTTTACAGCTTCTACAATGGAATCCGACTCGGCACCAGCCCCTCTGACAAGGGAGCCACCCCCGGTCTCACATTGGCTGCAATCAACGACTGTGCGTGTTACAACACGCTCCTGTATTGCCGGCTCAGGAGCAGGAGCCACATTTTTGGTTTCATCAACGTCATATTTATAGGTCCTGTAAGTCCCCGGCTGCTCATCCGGATATACCGGCTCACCACCGGCATATGCAGCGCCGGAAACCCCTGTAACCAGCAATGTTGTAGTCAGTAAAATTTTTTTCATTTCAACTCCCCTTGAAAATTAAGTTAACCCCAAACTCGCATCACCCCAAACTTGTATTTCTATTGTTGCACTGCGAACGAGTTTTATTTACCCCACCACTTCAGTTGGTGCAACGGGATATTTACCCAAATTGCAATTCAAAATTGCAAAAATTACCACTGTTGCAAAAGAGCAACACCCCGCTTTCTAGCAGAGATGTGTACATAATGCAACATATTTTACTGTAAATACATGATTTTGTTATTTTTCTCCTCCGGCTTATTGACATAAAAAAGCGGCAGCGTAATGTGCGGGCGGGGTTTGCCATTAACAACCATAACTTAATAAGGAGAGTAAAATGTTGAAAAAACTTCTGTTGCCAGTTCTTATAGTAGTATCACTATGTAATCCGGCTCCTGTACAGGCCGCAAATGACGAGGAAACCGCATTGGCGCTGGCAACCTATTTCCGTGCTGCAAGGGCGGTGATTTCCAAGAATCAGGCGCTTATAAATGATGCCTCAAAAGGGGACAAGGGGCTGTCAGGCGATGTTGTAGTTGCGGCAGCCGATGCTAACTTCAAGGAAGCTGCAGGTTATGCAGTGGATTCTGTCGATGGCAAGTCAGATAAGGGTAAACTACTTAACGCCATGCGGGATGCGGCGAAAAAGGTGATGGCCGATAATCAGGAGCTTATCAACCAGGAAGGTGTTGGGCTGAAGGGATTTCTGCCGGCGGTATTTGCCGGTCAGGTAGCAAAGGAGTTCAGTGCCAGTCAGAACGGTGTGGCAGAGATAAAACTGACTGCACCGAAATCATATGTACGTAATCGCAAGAACCGTCCCGATGATTGGGAGCATGGCATTATTGAAGACAAGTTTAAATCCGAAGGCTATGAAACAGGCAAGCATGTTGCTGAAACCGCTGAAAAGGGCGGCAAGACAGCTTTTCGCCTTATCCTGCCCGAGTATTATAAAGAGTCCTGCCTGAAATGCCACGGCGAGCCGAAAGGTGAGCTGGATATCACCGGTGGCAAGAAAGAAGGCGGCAAACTCGGTGAACTCGGCGGCGCGATCAGCGTGACGTTGTTTAAGTAGTGAATTCACCCATGACCTAGTGCAAGTAGTCATGGATAGTCTGTGCGGTTTTTGGGGGGATGCCTGGGGTGTTGGTGATTTCCTCCAGGCTGGCTGATTCAACTGCACGCAGGGAGCCAAAATACTTGAGCAGGGCTTTCTTGCGGGCAGCGCCTATGCCGGGAATATCATCCAGTCTTGAGTGCGATATTGATTTTGCCCGCTTGCTGCGATGGGTGGTGATTGCAAAGCGATGTGCCTCATCTCGTAATCTTTGCAGGTAAAACAATATCGGGTCATTTTTCTCCAGTCTGAACGGCTTTCTGCCCGTCATATGAAACTCCTCGTTACCGGCATTTCGGTCTTCCCCCTTGGCAATGCAAACAAGGGTAACGTCATCAATCCCCAGTTCAGCAAATACTTCGGCGGCCACACCCATATGGCCTGCGCCACCGTCAATCAGCACCAGATCCGGCCAGTACTCACGTTCGGTGTTCTCACGCTGCAACCTGCCGAACCTGCGAGTAAGCACCTGTCGCAGCATATAAAAATCATCCCCGCCGCTTTTCTTATCCCCCGCCTCCACATTGAATTTACGGTAAGCATTTTTAATAAAGCCCTCCGTTCCCGCAACAACCATTGCCCCTACCGCATATTTACCGAAAATATGGCTGTTATCATATATTTCAATCCGCCGGATTTCCTTACTCACCCCGAAAAGCCCCGCTACTTTAACCAGCAGTTCCTTTTCACCGGCCTCCGCCTGCATTTTACGCTCCAGCGCCTCTTTGGCGTTTATAAGCGCAGTTTCGACCAGCCCCCGCTTTTCACCCTGTTTAGGAACGGCAATTTTCACATTACGCCCTGCCATCTCCTTCAGGGCCTCTTCCATAACCCGTCTGCTGTAAATATCATGGCTGAGGATAATATGCGGCGGTGGAGGATTTTTCTGATAAAAACGCCCCAGAAAAGCTTCCAGAATCTCCGGCTCATTATAGCCCTCGGTACGGGCAGGAAAAAATGCCCTGTTACCCAGCATTTTACCTCCCCGTATAATAAAAACCTGTATACATGCCGCTCTCACATTACCGGTCACAGCTACCACATCCGCATCTGATACAGTACGTGCATTCACCGCCTGCTTTGCCTGAATAGCCTGTAATGCCTTTATCCGGTCGCGATATATTGCCGCCCGCTCGTAATCCATATCGCTGCTTGCCTGTTCCATGGATTCGGTAAGCCGCTCCTGCACCCTGCTATCCTTGCCGGTCAGGAAATCCCTGGCCTGCCCCACCAGCTCGGCATAATCATCCTGCGATATTTTCCCGACACATGGGGCGGAGCAGCGCTTAATCTGATATTCCAGGCAAGGGCGGCTGCGTCCGGCAAATACACTATCCGTACAGGGACGCAGTAGAAAAGCCTTCTGTAAGGCCGCAATTGCCCGGGTTACATCCCCTGCCGATACATAAGGCCCGAAATAATCCACATCCTGCCGCCGCTTCCCGCGATATTTGCTAATCCTCGGGAAGTCATGCGACTTATCTATTGTAATATAGGGAAAGGATTTGTCGTCACGCAGCTCAATATTATATTTCGGACGCAGACTCTTTATCAGATTAGCCTCAAGCAACAAAGCCTCGGCCTCGGTACGGGTGGTGGTTATCTCCATAGAGGCAGTCTGCATCACCATGCGCTGCAAACGCAGGGGCAGCCGGTCAATATGGGCATAACTCGACACCCGTTTCTTCAGGCTCTTTGCCTTGCCGACATAAAGTGCATTGCCGGATTCATCCAGCATGCGATACACACCGGGACTGTCCGGCATGGTTTTCTGCTGGGTTTTTATGATTTCAACACCGTTCATGAAACGGTATAATAGAGCCTGAAGCTCGTCGTCACAAGGTGGAGAATGTGGCGACACGCTCTAGAAAGCGAATTGCCAGCCAATCATCAACCGGTAATCGGTTTCAAGCTGTGGGCCGTCAAGATGCTGATAAACCGGCATACCAAACTCCACGGCCAGTCTATGCCCTTTCAGCTTCCCCCCGGGCTCAATCAGATTCACCCAAAGAAGCAAATCAACCCGCCTGCCACCTCGTAAATCAGTACGGGCAGTGGGCACCATCGCCGGATTCAAATCAGGGTCGGCACCGCTAATATCATCCCAAGCCCTGCCATCCAGCCTTACAGATGCGCTGGCATATTCATTCAGCCTGCGGGCACCCCATATACTGGCTCCATACTGATTACCCAGCCTGTAATCATTATCATTCTCCCCCAGCCTTATGATGGTATTCAACCGGCCACCCCAGCTCCAGTTGCCCTGTCTGTCAGTATAGGTAATCCCCGGCAGCAAATCATATGTACCGGAACCGAGCTGCATCGGATATGGCAGTTTCTGATTGGCACCGGCGGGAGTATCGTCACGTTCGTCAATAGAGCCGGTGGGCAGACTTACCCCGGCATTGAGCAGGACTTTACGCCCACCTCTTTCATAAAGGCTGTATATTCCCGACAGTTTCGCATCACCTATACCGTCGGATTCAGTGGTAAACTCCACCCCCGCACGGTTGATATGATCCATCGAAATTCTTGTATATGGCAGCATTCCCATCAATGTAAGCCGGTCATTCGCACCATACATCAGCCCGAACATATGCATTTCCATTGTCATTTTGAGCGGCGCAACCATAAAATCAGCCAGCACATCACCGGCATTAAGCCTGCTTGTGTTACTGCGATTGCCTTTCATATACATATTGCTATAGCGGTAGGAGGTCATCCATTCGCCCTGCTTGTGATTATGATCACCCATAACACCAATAGGCGCATGCTCGTCCGGAAGGGAGCCGGCATGGGCAGTATGTGTTGTAAGAAAAGCAGCAAGCAGTGTAGTTAGAACCAATTTTGACTGGTTTTTCATAATGTTATTCCTTCAGGTTATATTATCATACGCACATCCATCCACCCGCAATAACTTGCGCATGGATAATCACTGTGCGGAAAATAGGTAATTCAGGTCAAAGGAATAGAGGGAGGAGCCCGGGGGTTTGTATTACATATCCTGTGAGTGCAGGTATAACCCTGAGTAACATCCCGGTAATATGACTGTCCGGAAACAGAATATGATAATTTTACGGCAGTAACATCAGGAATAAAATTATCCAGCTTGTACAGGCTTATAATACATAACGGGCAATGTATCTGCGGATTATGATTATCAGGAAATTCCCCTTTTTCATAATCCTCAATGCTGATATATCTAAACCCGCTTGCCGTACAAATCAGGATCCTGTCACTGAACAGTTCTTCAATACCTACAACATCAGAAGAAGGCCCGCTCTCGGGCATAGCAAGCAGAGGGGCAAGACTATTAAAGACCAGTACCAACACCAGCAATGGTGCCATATATATTGTGTAACATTGCCTTATACCACCCATATCGTAAAATTATAATTCTACAGCCGGATAATGCAAGAATCATTTATAAAACTCTCAGCAATAAAACGTTTGTAGAGAAATTCTATAGCTTTCAAATTAATTTCCTCTAAATCCTGTTCAGCTCTTCCAGGAGTTCATCGGCGGTAGTGATGATTTTGGTGTTGGCCTGGAAAGCACGCTGGGCGACAATCATCTTGGTAAGCTCATCGGCCAGTTCAACATTGGCTCCTTCAAGCGCTGACACCGATACCACACCGACTCCCGAAGCACCGGACTGGTTCAGGCTGAATTCACCGGAGGCATCCGAGGATGAAAATACATTACCGGCTTTTGGAGTCAGGCCATTAGCGTTAGGGAATGAAGCCAATGGAATCTTGAACACGTTACGTGACTGTCCGTTACTGAAATTGGCTATCACAAAGCCTTCCTCGTCGATTTCAAGCGAACTCAGCAGGCCGGAGCCGGCACCGTTCTGGTCGGCGAACTGTACGTTAAACGGCCCGTTAAACTGGCTCAGACCGTCGGTCAGACCTATCTGGGTTGCACCCACCGTACCGGCCGGGCTTCCCGCAGTACCCAGATCAAGCGATACTGTACTGGCCAGCGCCTGGTTGGACCATACTACCTGAATCGGCTGTGACAGCGACGTACTCACATTACGCAATGAGCCGTCACCATTGAACAATATCGTTCCGGTGGCTATCTGACCGTCAGGTGCGGTGGTTATAATCTCGGCCGGGTTGGCGGCGAATACCTCCACAAGCCATTCATTATCCGCAGCCTTGGCAAAGCTTACCCGTAAATCATGCCCGGTACCAAGTGAGTCGAACACCCGTATATTCCTTGAGAATGCCGGGGCAATATTACCGGACGCCATATTGTCACCATTCTGTCCGGCTGCATCATATACCGGATTGAACACCGTTGATGCCAGACCGAATTCGGTAAGCAGATTACCGCCTGCACCGCCACCGTCACTGAACTGTATGGTTTCCAGCGGATCATCCACTGTAATAGTGACCGATGAATCATTGGCAGCACTTTCTACGGATGCGCTGACAGTAGATTGTTCATTTACCAGGGTGGCAAGTCCCCCGAGAGTATTAAACCGGTTGGTGGAAGTTACCGTAACCCTGGTATCTGTAGCGGTAAAGCCGAATCCACCGCCGGATATGATGGTACCCTGCGTGCCATCGGCAAGGGTGACGGCATCGCCCGGAACTTCCGAGGATATTAACAGCGCTCCATCGGATATCTTGGCATTAAGTCCGGTTACTGCTTCTATTTGTGTTGCCAGCTCGGTAAGCGTACTCCATTGCGGCGCTACCGGAGTTGAATCAAAAGTAAAGGTATTAGCACCCAGAGTAGCCGTGGTGATAGTAAAGTTATCCCCATCGGTCAGACCGGTTAAAACGCTGGTAGTATCACTCGCCCCATATATGGCAGTAACGGTCGGGTCGACACTCTGCTGCTGATTGCCGGTCTGGAATATGCTGTCCTGCGCAATTATCGTGGCAGTGCCCACATCGGCGAAACTCATTGCCTCCCTTGCATCTACCGGTGCTACGTAAAGCTTGTTACCGGCAGTACGGGCAGTCAGAGCCGGTACTGCATCTATCGCCTGCGCCAATGTATCCAGACTATTGAAGTTACCCAGATCAGCATTGGGCGAAAATTCACGGTAAGTAAATGTCACCGTACCGGCAGAGGAAGTGGTTATAGTAAACTGGTCGCCCTCTTCCAAGTGGTTAGGTCCGGCAGTTGCATCAACCGCAAATCTCTGCGCGGTAGTGGCCGCTCCGAAGATATTATATTCAGTAATATCATATCCTTCGGAAAAACCGCCATAATCGAAGTTGAGTACTGTGCCGTTACCAAGTGTAATATCGAGTATATCTCCGTTTTCAATCTGTCCTGCCACCTGCGCCAGAACATCATCGGAGGCAACCCCGTCATTAACTGCGGAAATCGGCTTTACCGTATCACCGGCACCGGCCAGTACCGGAGTACCGGCATCAAGGTTAAGCCCCAGCGCTATACTGGTTGTGGCAAAGGCCAGACCGGAAATATCCCTGGTATTCACATTCTGCAGGCTTTCAAGTAGCTGGCTGGATGTCGTGTTCAGATTGCCGATTTCACCAGGCAGCCGGCCTTCATTATCGAGCGGCCATGCCTGTAGCACGAAGCCTGAAGCATTGACAAAGTTCCCCCGCTCGTCCTGACGGAACGAACCGGCTCTTGTATATAGGTAATCACCCTCCCCGATATTCGGGTTATCTTTGACCACAAAGAAGCCCTGTCCGGATATGGCAATATCGGTGCTGATACCGGTGGCCTGAATCAAGCCCTGCTGGTCAATCTGCAGACGGTTACGTGCAATCGCACCGGACCCGCCACCACCGGCATTACTGTCACCGGTAACCAGCGACGCAAAGGAAGTATTACCCGATTTAAAACCGACAGTACTGATATTGGCAATATTGTCACCAATCACCCCCATCACCACACCTTGTGCTGAAAGACCTGATACTCCTGAAAATAGTGAACCTGTTAAACTCATTTTATGCTCCTTTTGTTAAAAATAGAATTTAAGAATATATGAAGTCAGGAATGCAGGAATTGACACCGGATATAATTATGTCCGGTGTCATCCCAGAAGCTATATTTTCTCTGCATCTCTGATGCAGTCAGAAAATAAGCTATGTGGGATCCAGAAGAAGGTTGAAGGTTTTAGGTTACAGGTTATAGGAAGATAATAACTTCCATCATCCATAATCTATCATCTATAATCCTCCCACTGGATTCCACATCGTAAGACTCATGACGAAAAATCAGAGATTTTTCTACTCGTCTAACGTCTGGAATGACATATGTATAAACCTTCCACTCCTGATTTCCTGTTAAACTGCCTCCCCGACGAATTTTACCTCGCTCAGGGGTATCTCTTCGCCGTTAACAATAAGCCTGGGCTGTTCGCCATCGAGATTGACGCCGACAACACGCCCCTTCACAAATAAAGGTTGTTCGGTAAGCGCACCGCTCGCATCCTCTTTGGTAATCCGTACATCATACAACCCGACAGGCAGACGCTCTCCATTCACGCCCTTTCCGTCCCATTGCAGATTATTGCGACCGGCATTATTGGTACCATCACCATTGAACACCACATTGCCCTGCAGGTCACGGATAGTAACAAAAACCTTCTCGGCCGGCTCATCCAGATTATAGGCAAGACTGACATTGCCCTCGCTCTCGAGTACAACCGAATTACCAGCAACTTCAACCTCCTTGCCAACAAATGACACCAGATTACTGGTCTGGTTACCTAGCTGTAACTCAATCAGCGCCTCCAGTTTTTTATTGGTATTTATCTCCTGCTCGACACCGGTGAAGGAAACTATCTGTGCGGTAAACTCATTGGTTTCCAGCGGCGAGGTCGGATCCTGATTCTGCAACTGCGCTACCAGCAATTGCAGGAAATCATCAAAATCCTCGGCAAAATTACTCAGCGCCGTATCGGCACTCGGCGTCTTCGCCAGGTTTTGTAATGCTCCTACTTCCATAAGCTCTCTCTCCTTTTGTTCCAAACCTCCCCCGCTTGCGGGGGAGGCAAGAAATCCAAGGATTTTCAATCCTTAGGATTTCTGGTGGGGGAATACCAACAGCTAATAACTAATAGCCACTACCTCACCATTCCCTCCCCAGAAATCTGGCAGACAAGCTGCTCAGATTTCTTGCCCCTCCCGCAAGCGGGAGGGGTTTATACTTTAATATCCACAACCTTATCTATCCGATAAGACTTAGCCTCTCCCTGACCCGGATTTGCGACTTCCATCATATTGTCATTATCAGCATCGCCGATATTATTGGCCTGCTGATATGCCTTGTTTCCCTGCTGTCCGGCGAATTGCTGCCCCTGTTTCAGTCCGAAATTCAGACTGTCCGAACCGGTCTTCAGCCCCGCATCCTGTAATGCCCGCTCCAGCGAGCGTGCATCCTTCTGCAGCGAGTCCAGAGTTTCCATCTTCTCCGCTAACACAATCACCTGCGCCTTGCCGTCATGCGGCATGTCAATCCGCACCTCAACCTTGCCCAGAGCCACCGGCTCAAGCTGTATGCTGATTTTGCTGTCCCCATTCTGCAGTGCATTCGCAATCTTAACACTAACCTGCTCGGCAGGGGACTGATGTCCTGTAGTCTGCCCCTGCGCAGTATATTGTACAGGTTTTGCAGTCTCGCCGACCTTTTGCTCCAGCCCTTGCACAGTGAGTTGCATTTGCGGCTGGTCTGTGGTCGGCTGCGGGGCGGCTGCCTCTACACCACCAACATTACCACCCTGCAGCATTACGTTATTAGCAGGCGCTACCGGAGATTGCAGCGCATTGATATTATTCCCGCCCTTCGCACCATATTGTAACTGTGTTCCGGTACTTATATCCTCGGCGGCCCTGGAAGTTATTGCCTGTTTGGCTATCTCCGCCAGCTTGTTATGCGCCTTGTCCTGTCCGGGTTTTTCCTGCGGCTGCTTGACCTGGCTTTGTAGCTGACCGGCTATTTTATCTATAGCCTGATTTAATTTCGCTACCGCATCGGATTGCGGGTTTTGTACCGTATTAGCTGTTTGTGCAGCTTGTGCCTTGGTTGCATCCTGCGAGGCTATATTCTGTGTATCACCCTGTGGGATATTCAATTGAGGATTGGTAGTATTTTGTGCCGGCTGCTGTGCATTCTGCTGGTTTTGCAAACCGCTCTGCCCAATATTTGTATCCTGTACAGTATTTTGTATTAGTGCCGTATTAGGGGAAACGGGATTATTTTGCCCTGTAGCTCCCGGAATCTGTGAAAACGGATTACCACCCGGAAGCAAAGGTGCCTGACCATTCTGCAATAATGCCGGTGCTGCTGTGCCAGCCGCAGCCTGCAACAGGTCGGAAATTTCTGCCGGAACGTTCTGCCCTGCCTGGCTATTTATAAACTGTAATAATTCCGGAGATACCGGCGCTCCTATATTCGACAGAACCGACTGGAATGTACCAGTCTGGCCGGATACACCCAGCCTTCCAGCCAGATCACCGCCGATACTGCCACCCTGTATGGCATCAGCCTGTAATTGCCCCTGCAACCCTGCGGGAACCGCACTCGACGGAAGTTGTGTCAGTAATGTAGCAAGTTGATTCATATATCAGTGGCTAGTGGCTAGAGTCTGGAATCTGGCGGAAAACCACCATAAATTCATTGTTCGACCAAAAACCCCTTATTGTTTATTCATATAGCCGCAGATAACCCTGCCGACCATGACTTAACAAGCGGGAACCGTGCCAAACTCGCAGGCGGCACAACGCGCTGATATATAGGGATAATTTAGCGGCAGAGTGGCCAGACATAGCTTCTATTTTCCGTAGTCCCGGCAATCAGACCGGAAATTCTTGCCGAGCCTTTATAGCGCTGGAACTATGCTGCAAAGCGAGTGGAATTGTTTGGTCATACTCGGTCGCGGCCGGGGAATTCGCCTGAATCCCGTGTCTGGTCCCGCCAGTTTTTTGCGGCTCCCCTGCGGGAGGAGGATTCCCTTTTGGTGAAATATCCGTCATTTTCCGGGCGGTAGCCGGTTTTTGTCCTTTTTGCTGCAGGTGGTTTTTCCGAAGGTTCGGAGGGTTCGGAAGTCTCCGTTACTGCGGGTTTTTTACGAGTTTTTTGCACCTCTTTATCTTTTTTCTCTTTTACCTTGATTTCAGGGACTTCCTGCCCGGAAACAGACTGTTCCGGAAAACCTACAGCCCCCAGTTTTTCCATTAAATCCCTTGCATAATCCCAGCCTCTTGTCTTTATGGCAAGATTCTTGGCATGGTCAAACATTTCGACTTTTTCCGCATCGTTAAGTTGTAGTACCTTTACGATTGCCTGCAGAGGAGCTGCCCTCAGGAGATTATGTTTATAGCCGATAGCAGGCTCATCATTTTCCCATTTGAATAAAGTTTTCTTCTTTGGAGAACCACTTTTGAGGCTATTGCCCTCTATAATCATATGTTTATAATATCTATGACGGTCGGGAAACATTTCAGCGTCAACCGCATCCATAAATGCCCTTGGAGACATTTTTCTGTAATTCCGGTAAGATCTGATAAACTCTCCTAGGGATTGAGCATTTTGTGTTCTGCTGTACAACTCTGATTCAAGCCCCTGCTGCTGATTTTGGGCTTTTGTTACAGATGGGCTGTCTACAGCTATACCGCTCAATTCAGAATATGCAACCAAGGTAGATATTTTCGGGGATTTTTTGCCATATTCCCAGCTCTGCATAGTAATATGGCTGTAAGCAGAGCCGTTGCCATGTTTAATGTGACGCTCTTCCTGTCTTGCCAGAGCCTTTCCTAACTCTTGTGATTTTTCTATTGAAGAACCTTGCCAATTATTCTGGAGGATAATATTCTTGCCTATAATTTGCAGTACTTGCCCAAGAGGAGTGGCAATCGGTAAAGCCTTCACTTTTTCCTGTCGATATATACGGTTAAGCCCACGGATCAAATCCTTCCTTATTTCATCTGTTAAATCCATAATTCTCCTATCTGTTTTACTTTTTTACAAAAAACGGTTAAACAGGCCTGGCGCCTTCATAAAAAACACTATACCGGAGAAATGTTACAGGAATATTAAACTATTCAGGAAAAATTAAAAAATGACAGAAAAAAGTGAAAATAGGGTAAAATCGTTGTTTGGAGCGGATTATCGTGAAGTAGAGGTCGGTGATATTGTCACATTGGCACAGGATACGCCCCTGCAACTGGAAAACGGGGCGGAGATATCTTCCTTTCCGGTTGCATTCCAGACCTATGGCCGGCTTAATGCCGATAAATCCAATGCAATCCTTGTATGCCACGGGCTGACTGCCGACCAGTATCTTATCGGCAAACATCCTGTAACCGGCAAGCCCGGATGGTGGGAGAATGCGGTTGGCAAGGGCAAGACAATTGATACCGATAAGTATTTCATCATATGTCCTAATAGCCTGGGCGGATGTATGGGGTCATATGGGCCAAAATCCGCTGACAAGAACGGCCAGCCATATAACCTGGATTTTCCCGTATTCACTATAAGGGACACGGTCAGGGTGCATAAATTACTGCTGGAAAATCTGGGGATTAACAGGTTGTTCTCGGTTATTGGCGGTTCCATGGGCGGGATGCAGGTGCTGGAATGGATGGCATCATATCCCGGGATGCTGCATTCGGCTGTGCCGATTTCCACTGCCCCCCGCCATACCGCCCAGAATATCGCCTTCCACGAGATAGGCAGGCAGGCGATTATGGCTGACCCCGGATGGTGCGGAGGCAATTACATAAAAGAGCGTAAATTCCCGTCCGGCGGGCTTTCGGTAGCGCGGATGACTGCGCATGTAACCTATCTCTCCAAGGAGGGGCTGCATCGCAAATTCGGCCGTGAATTGCAGGACAGGGACAGGGTGTCATACGGGTTTGATGCCGATTTCCAGATAGAAAGCTATCTGCGTCATCAGGGCATGGCGTTTGTCGAGCGGTTTGACCCCAATTCATACCTGTATCTCACCCGTGCGATGGATTATTTCGACCTGGCCGCCGATTATGGTGGCGAGCTGCATAATGCGTTCCGGCGCAGTGCGGATGTATCATGCTGTATTATATCATTTTCCAGCGACTGGCTGTTCCCCACCGAGGGTATGAAGCAGATAGTACATGCCCTGAGCGGGGTTGCGGCAGATGTAAGCTTTGTCGAGATTGAATCCGACAAGGGACATGATGCATTCCTGCTCGATGAACCTGAGTTAAACCAAACACTAAATGGATTTCTTGGAAGAGTAGAGAGGAAATTATCTAGGAACGTCTAGGCCATATCAATCTTGCTACTATGCAAATAACTATACCATATATAAAAACATGACTTTCGGGATTTTATATGATATTTCGCTGAATAACTTGGTGTCTCTGTTTTGTACAATATGCAACAATATATAACCACTAATCCTTTTATCATAGCGAAAGGTAATCTTCCTGATGAAAATAGTAGCCTCTTCTCGTATTCCGACAAATTTCACGAGGAATGCGGGGTGTTCGGGGTTATCGGGCACGAAGAAGCCGCCGCACATTGCGTGCTCGGCCTTCACGCATTACAGCATCGCGGACAGGAGGGGGCGGGAGTCGTATCCTATGACGGCAAGCATTTTCATCAGCATAACGCTTTTGGCAAGGTAGGGGATAATTTCAACACAGCTGAAATTATAGCCACACTTAAAGGTTCGGCTGCGATAGGACATTGCCGCTATTCGACCAGCGGCGAGAAGAAGAGCCTCAACAACATTCAGCCCATGTTTGCCGAGACCAGCCTTGGTGGGGTAGCGCTTGGCCATAACGGCAACCTGACTAACGCACAGCAGATAAAGCACCGTCTTGTTGAGAAGGGTAGTATATTCCGTACTTCGATGGATAGCGAAGTTCTGATTCACCTTACCGCCATGAGCGAGCAGAAAACCCTGCTTGAATGTATAACCGATGCGCTGCGGCAGGTTGAGGGGGCTTATTCGATGGTAGCGCTGACCGAGGACGGGCTTATCGGTGCCCGTGACCCTTATGGTGTACGCCCGCTGGTACTGGGCAGGCTGGACGGGGCCTATATCCTTGCTTCCGAGACCTGCGCACTGGATATTATTGGTGCACAATATATACGGGATATTGCGGCAGGTGAGATTATCATAATCCAGGAAGGCAAGCTGCGTAGCCTGAAGCCGTTTGAGAATTACAAGCAGCGTTTCTGTATATTTGAATATGTATATTTTTCCCGTCCCGATTCCTTTATCGAGGGCAAGCATGTATATGATTTGCGCAAGGCGATGGGGCGTGAGCTGGCACGGGAAAGCGAGGTTGAGGCGGATGTAGTTGTGCCTGTGCCGGATTCGGGAGTGGCTGCCGGGCTGGGCTATTCCGAAGAGGCTGGGGTTCCGTTTGAACTGGGGATAATCCGCAACCACTATGTAGGGCGTACTTTCATTGAACCGACCGATAATATACGTCACCTTGGAGTGAAGCTGAAGCATAACGCCAGTCGTTCAGTTCTGGAAGGCAAGCGGGTTATGCTGATTGATGACAGTATCGTACGTGGGACGACCTCGCAGAAAATCGTGGCGATGGTACGAGATGCGGGGGCAACCGAGGTTCATATGCGGATTTCCTCACCACCTACAACCGACTCATGCTTTTACGGGGTGGATACGCCGTCAAAGGATAAATTGCTGGCATCGAGAATGTCGGTTGAGGAAATGGCTGATTATATCGGCGTAGACAGTCTGGCCTTTTTATCGGTGGAGGCCTTGTACCGTGCGGTTGGTGAGTCTGGCCGCACTAATAACTCCCCGCAATATTGCGACGCCTGCTTCACAGGAGAATACCCAATCCCGATCACTGATAATCTGGGTGTCAGTGGCAATAAAGGTAGCGGTAGCAACGTTACTTCTATCAGGGTTGCGAAAAAAAATGTTAAGGATTAGTTTTTGATATATACAATGGAATGTCTATCAGAACCGGTTATTCTTCGGGAAGCCTTTGGGGGGGAGGCGGCCGGTATGGCCACGGCGGCCTATCCATTCATTGAGTACGGTTTCGGTACGGCTGCGGCTTTTGTTTTTCCAGATCAGGCCTTCCTCGCGGTTAAACACTTTTACATCAGACAATTTTGCGTCACGATAGCGCTGTAACTGCACACCCTGCCCACGTTTCATCTCGGGGATTTCATCCAGCTCAAATATAATCAGCTTGCGGTTAGTGCCAACAACCGCAACCGAGTCACCATCTGCAGGAGCACAAGCCACCGCCCGCGCACCCCTGGGCAGATTCAATACCTGTTTGCCTGCCTTCTTCTGCGCCATTATATCCTCCGCCGCAACTATGAATCCCTTGCCGGAATCACCCGCCACCAGCAATTTCTGCGCCTCGTCATAAACAAACATATCGCATATATCATGCTCTTTTTCCAGCTCTATCATCAGCCGGACAGCCTCGCCATGCCCCTTGCCGCCGGGTAACCGGTCACAACCGATAGTGTAAAACCGGCCGTTAGTACCAAACACTACCAGTTTATCAGTAGTCTGTGCCTTGAACGCAAACCGTGCCTCATCACCCTCCTTGTATTTCAACTCGTCAGGTTCGATATTATGCCCCTTCATCGCCCGAATCCAGCCCTGCCGCGAGCAAATCACCGTTATCGGCTCCTTCTCGACAAATGCCTCGATTGAAATAACCTCGGCGACAGGAGCTTCGGCAATCTCGGTACGGCGTGCGCCCAGTTCGGTTTTCTGCCCGAACCGCTTTTTAATCTCACGGATCTCATCGGCAATAACCGCCCAGCGCTTGTCCTCATCTTTCAGCAGCGCCTTCAGCTCCTTCTTCTCTTTCCTGAGTTCGTCATTCTCCCGCCTTATCTCCATCTCCTCCAGCTTACGCAAATTACGCAACCGCATATTCAATATCGCCTCGGCCTGAATATCGGTAAGCTCCCAGGTCTCCATCATCACCTGCTTGGGGTTATCCTCCTCGCGGATAATACGGATAACCTCGTCAATATTGAGATATGCGATAAGCAGACCGCCCAATACCTCAAGCCGATGGTCAATCTTGCCCAGCCGGTAGTTGGTCTTGCGAATCAGCACCTCATGGCGATGGTCGAGGAAGGATTGCAACACCTCGCGCAAATCCATAACCTTCGGCACACCCTGCGCGCTCAGCACATTCATATTAAGGTTAAAGCGAGTCTCCAGGTCGGTCAGCTTGAATAGTGATTCCATCAACATCTGCGCATCGACCGTGCGGCTTTTCGGCTCGAATACGATACGGATTTCCTCAGCCGATTCATCGCGGATATTACCCAGCAACGCCAGTTTCTTATCCTTGAACAAATCGGCGATTTTCTCGATAAGCCTGGATTTCTGCACCTGATAGGGGATTTCCGTCACCACCACCTGATACATACCGTGGCCGAGTTCCTCCTTCTCCCAGCGCGCCCGTATGCGAAATGCCCCGCGCCCCGTACTATAGGATTGCACTATGCTCTGGCGTGGCTCGATCAGCAACCCGCCGGTAGGAAAGTCAGGCCCCTGTACGAATTGGGTCAATTTTTCGATAGTGGCATTGGGCGATTTAATCAGCCATAACAGTGCATCACATAGCTCCCCGGCATTATGTGGCGGGATGCTGGTGGCCATACCAACCGCGATTCCCTCCGAACCATTGGCCAGCAGATTGGGGAAAGCCGCGGGGAGCACCACCGGCTCCCTGTCCTGATTGTCATAGGTATCGCGGAAATCAACCGTATCATTGTTTATATCCTTAAGCAGTGCCAGTGCCACCTCGGTCAGGCGGGCTTCGGTATAGCGCATGGCAGCGGGATTATCCCCGTCCACCGAGCCGAAATTACCCTGCCCGTCAACAAGCGGATAGCGCAGGGCAAAACTCTGCGCCATCCGTACCATCGCATCATATACGGCGGTATCACCATGCGGGTGGTACTTACCGATAACATCACCGACAACACGGGCGCATTTCTTGAAACCGGAGGACGGGTCAAGCCGCAATTGCTGCATGGCATAGAGCAAACGGCGATGCACCGGCTTCAGCCCGTCGCGCACATCTGGCAGCGAACGGCTGGTAATGGTGGAAAGCGCATATGCAAGATAGCGGTCGCCCAGCTCATCGCTGAACGAGACATTGCGTATCACCTCACCGGTCTTTTCGGGTTTTTTAGGCATCGCTATAGTTAATTCTAATCAGGTTATTACGTCGTTATCCTTCGGTCTCGTAAAATTCACGTACCAGAATGTACGCTAAAATTTTACTTGCCTCGGATGCCTAGTACTAACCTGATTAGAATTAACTATAGGAGTATAATGATGGAAAAAGCAAGGTTTCTTGTGATAATGTCACACAAAGCTACTGTGTTTCACCCAGATATTTGCGGGCGAGGATTTTTCCCTCCTCCACTGCGGGCTGGTTAAACGGATTTATATTCAGCATTTTAGCGGTTATCACGGTTTCCAGTGTAAAATGCATGATTATTTCACCCAGGCCGGATTCATTTACTTCGTCGAGTACAATATTGCGCACTGCCATATTATTTTTCACCAGTGTTTCACTGGTGGCGCGGGCTGACGCAGCGATTATATCGCCCAGGGAACAATTGTTCATATAGGCCAGCTTATCATTGTCCAATAATTCGCCGTCGATAGTGGTATTGAAGTTATGGTTTTTCACAGTGATAAAATTGAAAATTTTATCACTTTTGCCGTCCAGCCATAATTGTAACTGGCTGTGCTGGTCGAGTGTTCCGGCTGCGTTTATCGGGGTTGTTCCGTTACCGTTTTTACCCAGGCTTTCCGCCCATATCTGTCTCCACCAGGTAACAAATCCGGCTAGCCGGTCGATATAGGATATCAGAACCGTATTATCTATACTTCTCTCCATTGCGAGCAGGTTAAGGGCGGCTCCTTCTATTGCTTTTTCAGCATTATGCAGGGTGTTAACTGCCTCTTTGCGGATTTTGTCTATATCAAGCCCGATAACCAGTGCGGGAAGCAGCCCGACCACTGTCAGCAGGGAAAACCTGCCACTTATATCGGGATTATGGTTGAGGGTTTTGATATTATATTTTGCACATATGCTACGCAGGGGGTTATCTGCCGGTATAGTAACGGAGATGAAATGACTACCGTCCTTATCGCCAAATTTTTCAATCATCTTGTCCAGGCATATGGCAAATACCGAGATAGTCTCCAGTGTAGTTCCCGATTTGCTGACAACCAGAAAACAGGTTTCTTCCAGCGGCAGGGATTCAAGCAAATTATGGACTGTATCGGGATCGACATTATCCATAAAATGCAGGGATATATCGGAAGGTTTGGTGCAAAGTCCTGCATATGTCTGCGCACCCAAAGTTGAACCGCCTGTCCCTATCACAACCAAATGGTTGAATTTATCCCGAATATATGAGGCCGTTTCTTTTATTAACCGAATTTCCGCATTTGCCTCTGCCCCTTCCAGACTATGAAAAAGCGGTATTTTTTCAGCAATTATTTCAGCATATGCCGCCTTTGCCTTTCCTAGAAAAGGCTTCAATTCCGCACCCGAAACATTTTCAACAATCTGTTCATAAGCCATAGCACCCCCTACTATTTGTTATTATTTACCCACCACAACCACAACCAGCTTTTCCACATCAAGGAATTTGCTGGCAGCGGCGTTAACATCCTCAACCGTCACGTTCCGGATATAATCATTACGCTTCTCCAGAAAGTCACTACCGAGATTATATAATTGCATTACCGACAGGTAATTTACCAGCTTACTGGTACTGTCAAGTCGCAGCGGAAATGAGCCGGTCAGGTAATTTTTAGCCTTTGCTACTTCCTCCGCGCGTGCGCCACCAACTTGCATATCCTCAATCTGCTGTTTTATTATCTTGAGAGACTCATCAATCTGGTCATGACGGGTTCCCACCGCACCCTTGATAAGACCGGCATAATCATATGGAATTGCCGCACTATATACCGAGTAGGCCAGCCCACGCTTCTCCCGCACTTCTTCCATTAATCGCGATTCAAAACTGCCGCCACCCAGAATATAATTCATAATATAGGTGGGATAGAAATCCTTATCATTATATCTTGCACCGGCAAAACCGAATGTAGCCACCGCCTGCGGTATATCCCTGGCAATATTTTCCGTTTTGCTGGCCGGAGCAGGGGTAAAATCCTCTATTTTCGTAACCGCTGCTGTGGATTTCTCCGGAAGGGCGGAAAGGTTCCTGGCCAGAAGCGCTGATAATTCCTCGGCATTAATATCCCCGACCACGCTGATAACCATATTATCACGGGTAAGCTTGTCTTTGATGAAGCGCAATATATCTTCCCGAGAGATGTCCTGCACAGTCTCGGCATGGCCTATAGTCGGCATTGCATAAGGATGTTCACCAAAATAAACCTCGTTCCATTTCAGGCTGGAGAGATATTGCGGCTCTTCCATCTTCTGCCTGATGCGGGTAGCAAGCTGGTTTTTGGCACGGGTCACAGACTGTTCGTCAAGCCTGGGGCTGGAAAGCATTTTTCCCAGCAATTCCATAGCCTTATGGCGATTTTCGCTCAGGGTACGAAAATCAATATATAAATAATCCTTGTCAACACTGAGCGACAGTTTTATCGCATTTTCCTCAAGTTCCTGCTGGAATTCGAGTTCGGTTAAATCATCTGTACCGTCATCCAGAACATATGTAACCATTTCCGCCAGCCCCGATTTCTCCGGCATATCATAGGCCGAGCCGGCATGGCGGAACACAATTTTCATCGTAACAATCGGTAGCGTATGGTCTTCCATCAGCCAGAAACCTATACCGTCTTTATGCTGCTGCACTTTGGGTGGGGCGGCCATTGCAGGAATGCAGGAACACAGGAACGCAAGAATGCAGGAATGAAGCAGGATTTTGGTTCGCATGTTATTTCCCTGTTAACGTTACTCAAACAGCCTGTTCATAGGCACTTTCAATACCAGCGCAATCATCGCCAGCATCTCCAGATTGATAAACTTCCTGCCCATTTCATAAGAATCAAGCGTAGCAATATTCACATGAACCTGCCTGGCAAGATCATGCATTATCAGGTCACGCTTAACCCGCATTTCTCTGATATTATTACCAATTCTACGTCTGCAAGCACGCAATTCCCTTGTGTTTCTCATGACACACTCCCTTTTGTTCGGTTGACAAACGACAATCACAAACGATGTCGGGAGCTTACAACATGCCAGAAGTCATGCCCGCTTATTCCCTGCAAGCAGGTGTTTTATTCACGGACTCCCGACCAGGAGCCCCGAATTTCGTGGTTTCGGGTAACCGCTTTTGGCAAGGTGTTGTAAGCACCGAAAGGGAGGCTAATATGAAAGCGAATATATGTAAAGTTCTACCATCGCAAAAAGTGCATTTATCAACTACAAGTAGTGAATTGACCTATGCAACATATACTTCTAAGATGTATTAAGGGTTGCACTATAGTAGTTTAGCTTGGAATAATTAATACTGTCACCCCGGACGCATATTTTGTCCAAATCTATGATTTGGTCAACAAAATAGCGTTCTCGGGGTTACATGTATAATCACGTACTATTACTTATAACCCCGAGAATGGTGGTTTCTTAGCGCAATCAAAGATTGCGAGAAACCATCCATCCGGGGTGACAGTTTATGGGTAATTTCAACTCTCAACATGGCCTAATATTCTACCGGTACGGGGTCGAGGCTGCGCCATAAATACCAGGTGGCAACACTACGCCAGGGAGTCCATCTATCTGATAATTCTATCAGAAGTTCATCTGTAAGTTCGCCATCGGGTCTATCAAGATAGTGGATTCTGATAGCCTTCTGTAATCCCAAATCGGCAATGGGAAAAATATTCGGCCTAAGCATATGGAATATAAGGAACATTTCGGCAGTCCATTTTCCTATTCCCTTAACCTTGCATAATTCAGCAGCGATTTCTGCATCATTCATATCGGCAAAATTATCTTCCTTAATTTCACCTGCCGTAAATTTATGCGACAAATCTTTCAGATAAACTACCTTTTGTCTGGAAAGACCAGCTTCCCGCAACTTATCATCATCAGTATCAAGAATGGATTGCGGGATAATTTCATCAACTGCCCCCTCAAACTTCCGCCATATCGCATCCGCTGCCTTAACCGAAACCTGCTGGCCTACAATAGACCTTGCCAGTGAGAAAAATGCATCCCCCCTGCTCTCCAGGCATTCACCATCGTAGCGGGTAATTATCCCCGCCATAACCCCGTCGGTTGCAGATAATTCTTCTGCCGCTTTATACCAGTATTCGGGTTTCATTGGATAAAGTGCTTAGTGCTATGTGTTGAGTGCCAGGCCTCCTGCTGATAACTCCCAGCACTCAGCACGCAATACTCAGCACTTTAGTTACTCGGGAGCCAGTATAAGGACATATTGCCGGCCTTCCATGTGGGTGGATTGCTCGATTTTTGCTATGTCGGAGAGTTCCTCGGCAAATTTGTTGATTTTTTCCGCACCAAGCTCTTTATGGGTAATCTCGCGGCCACGGAAACGCAGGCTGACCTTGACCTTGTCACCCGCCTCCAGAAACTTGCGCGCATTGCGCATCTTCACCTGGTAATCATGGATATCGGTATTGACCCGAAACTTGATTTCCTTGATATGGGTAACTTTCTGTTTCTTCTTGGCCTCCTTGGCCTTCTTCTGAGCCTCATACTGGTATTTGCCGTAATCCAGTATCTTGCATACCGGCGGGTCGGCATTAGGCGATATCTCCACAAGATCCAGTCCGGCATTCCTGGCCTTGTTGACAGCCTCCCTGGTGGGCATAACACCAAGCATCTCACCATCGGGGTCGATAACCCGTACCTTGTCGGTTCTTATCTGCCCGTTTGTCCTGGGCCCCCTCTGCCGGGGGCTATGTCTGCGTTTATGTATAGTTATGTTACTCTCCCTTGGAGGAATATAGGAATGCAAGAAATTAAGAATACAGGAAATTGTCATTCCAGAAGCTATATTTTCTCCAAATCTCTGATTTGGCAAGAAAATAAGCTATGTGGAATCCAGGCTGATAACTATTAGCTGGATTCCACATCGTAAGACTCCTGACGAAATCAAAGATTTCTACTCGTCTAACGTCTGGAATGACATCAATAAAATCCCTGTTTTCTTATTCTCCTGTATTCCTGATTTCCTTACTATTAACCTCTTCCAGCAAATCGGTAATTACATCATCCAGCGCAACTACTTTCTGCTCTTTAGAGCCGATGCGGCGGATGGAAACCGTGTTTTCCTCGGCTTCCCGTGCGCCGACTGCAAAAATCACCGGCACTTTCGCAACCGAATGCTCACGTACCTTATAGCTTATTTTATCACTTCTTGCATCAATTTCCACCCGAAATCCTGATTTTTTCAGTTTTTCTGTGATTTTTTCAGCATAATCATCAATCTCATTGGTTACAGTAGCTACTACAATCTGGGTCGGGGCCAGCCATAGAGGCAGTTTTCCGGCATATTGCTCGATTAAAATACCGATAAACCGCTCGAATGAACCAAGAATCGCCCGATGCAGCATAACCGGACGTTTCTTTGCTCCCCCTGCACTCACATAATTAGCATCCAGCCGCTCCGGTAATACAAAATCCACCTGCAAGGTGCCGCATTGCCAGTCACGACCGATTGCATCACGCAGGACAAACTCTATCTTCGGTCCGTAAAACGCACCCTCCCCCGGATTCAAACTATATTCCAGCCCTGTAGCCTCAACCGCATCCTTTAGAGAAGCCTCGGCCTTGTCCCATATCGCATCATCACCGGCACGCACCTCCGGCCGGTCGGAAAACTTTACCCGCACATCATCAAACCCGAGCTCCCTGTACACCTCAAGCAGAAGCTCACAAAACGCCACAGTCTCGGAAGTAATCTGGTCTTCGGTACAGAAAATATGCGCATCATCCTGGGTAAAGCCACGCACCCTCATCAGCCCGTGCATTGCACCCGAAGGCTCATTACGGTGGCAGGAACCGAACTCCGCCATCCGCAGCGGCAAATCCCGATAGCTCTTGATTCCCTGATTGAATATCTGTACATGGCAGGGGCAGTTCATCGGCTTGATAGCCAGTGCCTTTTCCTCCGATTCGGAGATAAACATATTCTCGCGGAACTTCTCCCAGTGGCCGGATTTCTCCCATAAAACACGGTCAACCAGTATCGGGGTCTTCACCTCCTGATAATTCTCCCTGCGCAATTTCCCGCGGATATATTCCTCCAGCAGACGATATATAGTCCAGCCCTTGTCATGCCAGAAAATCTGCCCGACCGCCTCATCCTGTATGTGAAACAGGTTCATCTCGCGACCAAGACGGCGGTGGTCACGCTTCTCCGCCTCCTCCAGCCGATGCAGGTAATCCTTGAGCTGCTTCCTGTCCGGCCATGCAGTGCCGTAAATCCGCTGCAGCATCTCGTTATTACTGTCGCCACGCCAGTATGCCCCGGCCAGCCTGGTCAGTTTGAATGCCTTGGGACGACCGGTGGAAGGCGCATGCGGGCCGCGGCATAAATCTATAAATTCGCCCTGCCGGTAAAGGCTGATAGCCTGGTCGGCGGGAATATCGGCGATAATCTCGGCCTTGTAATGCTCACCCTGCGATTTGAAAAACTCTATAGCCTTGTCGCGCGGCCATTCCTCACGGGTGATTGCCTCATTACGCTCAACAATCTCATACATGCGCTTCTCGATTTTCTCCATATCATCAGGAGTAAAAGACTCCTTGCGGGCGAAATCATAGAAAAATCCGTTTTCTATATTAGGCCCAATGGTTATCTGGGTTTCGGGATATAATTCCTTGACCGCCTCCGCCATAATATGCGCAGTATCATGGCGGATAATCTCCAGCCCGTCCGTATCCTTGCCGGTGATGATAGCAATTTCGGCGTTGCCATTTATCGGTACGGAGAGGTCACGCAACTCACCATTGATACGAATTGCCAGCGCAGCTTTTGCCAGCCCGGCACCTATATCTGCGGCAATCTCCATACCGCTTATACCCGCACCATATTCCCGCTCACTCCCATCCGGCAGTGTTACAGTAATTTTATCCATATTTGTCTGTATGTTCGGCATTCGGATTATAGATTATAGATGATGGATAATAGTGGCCCCTTCAAAAGTATTCTTATAGATTAGCAGATGGTGAAACCCTCTTATTCTATCATCCATATTCCATCATCTATCATCCAATCCCGGCAAAAAACAGAAAAATTTTCTGTATCGTGTTTATCTGCGCTATGTTATGAAAGAATTTAGATAGGATATCATGCTGATCACAAGGCTCTAGACTCAAGCCACTATAAAAATTAAATAAGGGCGGTTAGCTCAGCTGGTTAGAGCGCTACGTTGACATCGTAGAGGTCGGTGGTTCGAGTCCATTACGCTCCGCCATATTTTACTGAGGGAAATTTTTTACCCTGTTTTTCCATATTGTGTTAAAACTTATTACTAACCCATGGATGAAATAAAATTACATATTTCCCTGTTGGAGGAGAAAATCGGCAAGGAACTGGGGAATCTACGGATAATTACCGCTGATTTCAAGGCAATGAAGCGGGAAATTGATAAATTTCTCGACATGTACTATGAACAAGTTGGTGTGTTGTTTGAGGAATTGCAGGAGGTTGAAAAAATCCTCTCCAGAATTGGCCGGAAGAAGACACAGGGATTCGGGTTTGAGGAGCATAAAGAAGAAGCAAGGTATAGCGGTAATATAAGCAATATACCAAGAAAGCCATCCGGAAATTCAGATAATGTTTCAGACACTCCCCGCCGTAATCTTGCCGATATGAAATCGGGCGCTGCTTTCCGCTCACATAGCAATGAGTCAGTAGTGGAGGGTGAGATAAAACGTATATATCGCAGGCTGGCCAAGGTATGCCACCCTGATAAATTCCCCGATGACCCCAATGCACAGGAGATATTCTCACTGATTACCGATGCTTATGAGAGCAGGGATCTGGGCGTGCTGGTGAAAATGGAGCAGGTTTTTGCCAGTAAACAGCGATTTTCCAATGAGCATCCGGTGGAGAGGATAGAACGTCTGGAGAAGCAATATGATTCTATTTTGAAGGAGCAGGATGAAATCAAGAAGCGAAAGCATAAATTACTCATCTCTCAGGATTATAAATTATGGGAAGAAGTGCGCTGGCAGCGGATGTGCGGCAGGGACATGGTGGCTGGAATCAGGGAGAATGTTGCACAGAAACTGGCCGACAAACGGGAAGTACTACTGGTGGAATACGGTATATTACCTCCCCGTGTTGTATTACAGAAAAACCGTCGTATGCTTGCTTAATATACGGTAATTATTTGAATACATATGATATTCCAACATATTTTTACCCTGTGGATAAGTTTGTGGATTTTATTGCAGGTTATCGGGCTTCCTGTTGTTTTGCAAAGCTTTTCGCTATGATATACCGCTTTGCAACCGTTGGTTTAACCTGTTGTTATATAAGAGTATATTTGCACCCCCACCTTTTGCATACACTCATTACATAACCGATATAACCGTTATATATCTGTTTGTGTATAACTGTTAATAAACCATCACCATATCATCTTGTTTTTGCACGCAGAGGATGTATGTGAGGATGGGTTTCGGTAAATAAATCGGAAAGCTGTGAAACCATCGCGTCGCCCAGCTCATTTATACCCGATATGGTAACAGCCCTGGAATAATGCTTGTTTACATTATGCCCTATGCCGATTGCCAGTAATTCAACCTCACGCCTTGCTTCAACCGCCGCTATTACATCCCGCAGATGCCGGTCGAGGTAATTGGTCGGATTGGCTGATAACGTACTGTCATCAACCGGCGCACCGTCGGATATAACCATCAGTATCTTCTGCATCTCTGCCCTGCGCAAAAGACGGTCATGCGCCCATAATATCGCCTCACCGTCGATATTCTCCTTGAGTATCCCCTCACGCAGCATAAGCCCCAGATTGTTGCGCGACTGCCGCCACATACTGTCCGCCTTTTTGTATATAATATGCCGTAAATCATTAAGCCGGCCAGGGAGGTCAGGGCTGCCATTCTCCAGCCATAATTTGCGCGACTCCCCTCCCTTCCAGTTTCTGGTGGTAAAGCCCAGTATCTCCACCTTAACACCGCAACGCTCCAGCACCCGCGCCAGTATATCAGCACATATCGCTGCCATCATAATCGGCCTGCCGCGCATCGAGCCGGAATTGTCAATCAGCAATGATACCACAGTATTTTTATACTCCCCCTCCTCCTCCCATTTATACGGGGTGGGGAAGGTCGGGTCGGCGATTATCTGCGGTAATCTCGCCGGATCGAGAATCCCCTCTTCCATGTTGAAATTCCAGTGGCGAATCTGGGTTGACATCAGCTTACGCTGCAGGCGGGAGGCCAGGCGGGTGGTAATATCACGCATCTCGGCCAGTCTGGTTTCTATAGTAGTGCGGTGACGTTTCAATTCACTTGCATCCGCCAAATCTTCCGCTGCTACGGTTTCATCAAACTGTGTGCTATATGGGCTGTATAGCAGGGTGATGTTGCTATCCTGCGGTATATGCGGGCGGCGGGAGGCAAAATCACGGGCCGATTTGCCTTGTGTCTGCTTTATATCCCCGTCGGTAACAGCAGTTTCGGCAGGAAGCTGTTCCTCGATTTGCGGTGACGGGGTGGATTGCTTGGAAGGGACGGTTTTTTGCTGCCGGTTATCCTGAGTTTCATCCTGCCCCGAACTCGTCGATTCAGGTTGCTGTTCAGTGGTTTCCTCCTGGCTGGCAGTGGCAAGCTTGCGGGAAATCTGTAAGGATATGGAGGCGAAATCAGTCTGGTTATTTATAGCATCGGGCAACCTGTCCAGCTCCGCCTGTATTTTACACTGCATGATTTTACCCAGGCTTTTTAGTGTAAGCCCGGCGGATTTGGGGTGGCTGGCGGTGAGCTTACGATAGGCCAGTAATGCTGCAATTTCCGCTGCCGGAATATTGGGCAGATTCTCTTTAACGTCATATCCGTTCTGTTTTATCTGGCTGTCCCAGCGGGCGAGCAGGTTACGCGCCACCCCCGCCATTGCATTTGTGCCCAGTGCTTGTGCCCGCACTTCTTCCATATGGCTGACAAAGGACTGGTGCTCTGGCGGAAGTTTGGTGGCAAGTGGTTTTGTATGCAATATGTGCAGTGCAACTGCGTCAGCTTCCCCGCGGATTGCCGCAAGGTTCTGCGGGGTAATCTGCGCTATCGGAAGCGATACCGATTTGGTGGAAGGGTTATAGTAAGCCTTGTTTATAGCAGGATTATATGGCGGTATAATCTCGGTAAAACTAACCTTCAGCTCCTCCATCCCCGCTATCGCCCGCATCGTTGATATCAAACGGTCTTTTATCACTTCATGTGATACTTTTTTTTTCATGATATACAAGCTTTTTATAAAAGAGACTGATAACTGAGCACTGACAACTGATAACTATTTCCCAAGCCTTCTCTTCACCACCCCACGGATTATAAAGAACACAGGGATGTTGATGATTCCGACGGAAAATAATATTGCTACCACGTCAAAATCCACCTTGAACAGGGCTATGGCAAATATACTGGAGATTACCATGAATAATGCGTTCAGCACATTATTGGCTGCTATAATCCGCGCCAGATATTTATCATCCGAACGGTGCTGCATAATTGCATATAACGGCACGATATATATCCCCGAAAACACGGACAGCATAAGCAGGCTGGCCAGTATTCCCCAGCTATATATACCGATGTAAAAGAACTCTTCGACTCCCACGATATACTCTCCTACAAATGAAGTACTTGCCCGAGAGTGAATGTAATCCACATCATAAAATATAGTCATTAAAGTAAACAAACCGATAGAAACAGTAATCCCAATCGAGCCATATGGTACCAGCCTGCCGTTGATCTCGCCTTTAAGCAGCTTGTTACACATAACCGAACCGATACCTATCCCCACCGAAAATATAGTCAGGAACAGGGTCACAATATGTTCATTACCATGAATAACCTCCTTGGTATAGGTTGGAAACTGGGTCAGGAAAGTAGCCCCGATAAACCAGAACCATGAAATCCCGATAATCGACAGCCATACTGTGCGTTCCTCGCGGGCATACTGAATAATCCGCCAGGTTTCCCGCCCGATATTCCAGCCGATTTTAAGCTTCGCATCCCCAACAGGCGCAGTCGGGATAGAGCGGCTACTGAACCAGCCGATAATTGCAAAACTGATAACCGCCACCGATAAAATCTCCACCCCGTAATCAGTACGGATTATCAACCCGCCAAAAATAGTACCCAGTAATATCGAAAGGAAAGTGCCGCCCTCTATCAGTCCGTTACCGCTGATAAGTTCATCATCTTTCAGATGCTCCGGCAGCAGACTGTATTTTATCGGGCCGAACAGGGTGGACTGCGTGCCCATAAGGAACAATACCGCCAGCAGAAAATTGACACTCTGCATATAAAACCCGACAGCACAGGCTATCATCAATATAATTTCCATCAGCTTTATCCTGCGGGTCAGCCAGGATTTCTCGTATTTATCGGCGATCTGTCCGGCAGTCGCGGAGAACAGGAAAAACGGCAGGATAAACAACCCTGCCGCCAATGTCACCATAGTCGCACCATCCTCACCGGTTTTCTCGGCAACATCATAGGTAAACCATATCAGGAATGCGTTTTTAAAAGCATTATCATTGAATGCACCCAGAAACTGGGTGATAAATAACGGTAGGAAACGCCGTGATTTCAGCAGGTGAGTACCGGACATGCGGTGCATTATATTGCACTATAAGCGGAATGGCTATGGTTATATGGTTACCGTTGTAGGGAGGCTAGCCCACTGCAACCGTCTGCAATTCAATAGTGTGCAGCAAATAGACAATTTCCTGCATCCTGTTATTATCATTATCGGATGCAGCATTTTCCGTATTATAAGAAATATTTTGGTTTTCTTCCATAATGATGCCCTTTTTTAGTTATATCACGATATCATTTCGACGACACCTGCTCTCCATTTATATAATTACTATAACACGAAATAGTTAATAAAATATTAATATGATTAAAATTTATCTATAATTTTTATATAATTTCCTGATAATGCACAGCTTATGAAAGCAGGGCTATATATTGTTGCCACTCCTATAGGCAATCTGGGGGATATTACTGTGCGGGCGCTGGAAGTGCTGAAGGCTGCGGATGTTATTGTATGTGAGGACAGCAGGGTGACAGGAAAATTGCTATCTCACTATAATATAAACACCAGCATGGTGTTATACAATGATCATAGTTCCGATAATGAGCGGAAAAAGATTCTCAAGTGGGTGCAGGATGGGCGGGTTGTGGCACTGGTGTCAGACGCAGGTACACCGCTTATCTCCGACCCTGGCTATAAGCTGGTGCGGGCAATGCAGGAGACTGGATTATACGTCACCACAATTCCTGGTGCTTCCTCGGTTACAGCAGCACTGACTATAGCCGGAATGCCGACCGACCGGTTTTTCTTCCAGGGTTTTTTACCGGCCAAAAAGCAGGCTCGCACAGCAACTCTGAAGAAGGTAGCAGAGATAAACGCTACGCTGGTGATTTTTGAGCGGGGAAGCAGGGTTCCTGCCACATTAAAGGAGATGCAGCAGTTTTTTGATAGGCGTGAAATAGCGATAGTACGTGAAATAACCAAGCTTTACGAAGAGGCCAGGCGGGACAATTTGTCGGACTTAATTGCGTTTTATAAAACAAACCCCGCACCTAAAGGTGAGGTAGTTATTGTGGTTCACCCGCCGATAAAGCAGGAAACCACACAGGAAGAAATCAACAGGTTATTACTGGAGGCACTAAAAACCCAATCGGTCAAATCTGCTTCAACAAAAATATCAAGGCAGCTTAACCTACCCAGAAAACAAATCTACTCTCGTGCATTACGATTGCGAGAGGATGAGTAAAGCTCTACTCACTTTCCACTACAACTACCTCAACTCTATTAGAATTAACTTCCTCGCCGTCGATGCCGGCAGGGTCAGAGCTGCCAAAACCAAAAGTCTGCATCCTCTGCGGGTCGATACCGACATTGTCAAGCTCATTCCTGACCGTCTCCGCCAGTCTTACCGAAAATCGTAGACTTTCCGACTCTGATGATAATTCTTCTGTATGACCATTTAGAATAACCCTGTATGTTCCAAGCTCCGCCAGCTTTGCTTTCAGCCTTTCCATCTCGGCCGCAGCTTCCTCACCAATATCTGTATTTTCGGACTTGAAGGGGATGATGAAAGTAATCTGCGGCTTTTTTTCCGCTACAACTTCCGGTTTATCATCAGATGCTCTGGGAAGATCAGATACAGGCAGTCCTTCACTCTTTCCTCCAATATTCTCTGTTACGACTGTAGTATCCTCAACAGCTATCTCTGCATCAGGTATGGTTTCCGGACTTATATTGATTGCTGTTACCATTTCAGGTTCACCTTCCCGTATAATATATTCTACGTCGTCATATTGTCTTATATAACTCTCCTTCACATCAGGTGATTCATACGGCACAGGCACTTCTGCAATATATGTTATATCCTCCGCATGGGAGGGCATATTATTAATACTCAGATAATTCAGTACCTCGAAAAATTCGTTACGGCAGGTTTCTATTTTCTCACTCAACCAAGATTTCTCCTCGTTTTCTACCCAGCAATCATAAAGTGCATATGCCCGTGCCGAAGCCTTGGGCTGCTCTAGCATCGATTTGCTGGTGATGGTATCCATCAGCGTCATACGGGCTTCCTTCAGTTCGGGAAGTATTTTTGCAGGAATATCCCAGTCTTCAGGATGTTCAGGGTCGGTATGACGGCCGGAAGCAGTACGTATACTTTTGTCAGAGAAATATTGTGCGACCTTACGGTTACCCTCATCTTCCTTCTTCTGCGAGTAATAAAGGTATTCCCGTGCCAGATATGCCGCAAAATCCCGACCCTCAATCTCCTCCGCCCTCGGAGGGTCAAGCCTGGTACGGATACAGCCAGAAAGGCACAAACCCGCAATCAACAGGACTGACAACTGATAACTGACAACTGATAACTGCCTATGCACCCCGCTCCTCAATCCATGCCATCTGGATGGCCTCTAATATTTTCTCATTGGAACCGTCCGGATTATCATCAAAGACCTCCAGTCCGACAACCCATTTATGCAAATCGGTAAACCGTAAATTAACATTATCTACCTCCGGATAATTATCCTCCAACTCCACTACTATATCATATATATCTACCCACTTCATAAAGGAATCAAGAATATAAGAGTGTAATAATACAGGAACACCATAAGTGGCTAGAATCCAATACCTAGGCACTATTAACAAAGCTTTTATAACAGATTTTTCTGATTTTCTGTGTTTTTGATTTCTTGTATTCTTAATAATACCATCCAGAAAAACCACACTGCAAGTAAAAACAGCTTCACAAGGGCCACAGATGTTTATCCCCGTTTGATACCGAAAATCTCCTTACCTATACCCCCATGCGATGAAGTGGCCGTTGTGGAAGTCGGGTTTATTATACATCAGTGGAGTGTCGTCGGGATTGGTTACATTACCTCCGGCGGCAAGCAATATAGCGTGGCCGGCAGCGGTATCCCATTCCATGGTCGGTGCAAAGCGGGGATATATATCCGCTTCTCCCCTGGCAACTACGCAGAATTTATATGCACTGGCGGCGGGTACAAATTTCCTTACTTTCAGAGTGGATATAAACTCCTCTGTCTCCTTTGATATATGTGACTTGCTGGCAATTACCACCAGACCGTCACGGGCAGGCTTGGCCACACTAATCAATTCAGAAGCCATTCCATCCTCCTGCCGATAGGCATGGCCATCCTCACCGGTGAAATAAATCTCCTGCTGCGCCGGAACATATACCACACCCATGACAGGAATCCCGCTACGGCTGATATTTCCCTCCTTCTCATAGGAAATAATCTCCACCAGCCCTATATTTACCGTAAACTCTCCGGTACGTTTGATAAAACTCTTGGTACCGTCCAGCGGGTCGACCAGCCAGAAATAATTATCACTTTTCTGAATCTCCGGATTATCAGACTCCTCGGTGACTATCGGTATATTCGGCGTCAGCGCCCGCAGTTTCTCTACAATAAACTCATTGGCTGCAATATCCGCCTCAGTCACCGGAGATTCGTCTTTCTTGGTATCAACTGTGATATCACCATCATAATAATCCATAATGATATCACCCGCCTTACGGGCTATCTCCAGCAATGGCTGTATCAGGTTGGCATGTTTCATCAAGGGTAAAACTAGTTATAAATATCAGGAATGCAACATAATCCTGTATTGTTTCTATCAGAAATTTTTCCCGTTGAATGAATAGAATGATGCTGTTATCTGTCGGGCGGACTTCTTCTAACCAACCCCATACAAAAAATGTCGAAGAAACTGTCTACAAATTCCTCACAATATATCAGTAAAATTGCTGCGGCGGGTAGCAAGGTCAAGGGATACAGGAAATCCGCCCTGTTTGGGGATTTCCTTAAGCAATATTACCGCCATGCGCCGAGTGAATATCTCAGGGAATTTCCCCCCGAAACATTGCTTTGCGCTGCATGGGAGCACTGGAAGTTTATCCTTGAGCGGGGGGCGAGGACTCCTCGTAAAATCAGGGTATTCAACCCCGACAAGAAGAATGACGGCTGGGAGTCGGAGCGTACTATAGTAGAAACCTGCGTTCCTGATTCTCCCTTTATACTCGACTCACTCACCTCCGAGCTTACTGAAAAAGGCTATAAAATATATGAGGTTATCCATCCTATACTCAAACTGAAAAGGGACAAGAGCGGTAAAATCACCAAAATCTTCGACAGGGAAACCGAGGGCGCACAGCTTGAATCGGTAATGCATTTCCAGATCAGCTATATCCCCAACAAAACCGAGATAAAGGCACTGGAGAAAAGCCTCAATACTACTCTCAGCTTTGTCAGTATGACGATTGCCGACTGGAAACCGATGCTGGCGCAGACACGGGATATAGTCAGTCATCTCGATACCAGGATTCTGCCCTTTCCCAAGGAGGAGATTGATGAGGTCAAGGATTTCCTCAACTGGGTTATCGGGAATAATTTTATTATGCTGGGCTATTGCAAATATGATTTTTTCGACAAGTCAGGCAAGTTTAACCCCAAGGCAGTCAAGGACTCACAGCTTGGTATATTCAAATCGACTTCCAATGATGCAAAGCCGCTGGGGATTGCTGCCCTGCCGGAGCAAAGCAGGGATGCGCTGATACAGCCCAGCCTGCTGGAGATTACCAAATCGAGCAAGAAGTCGATAGTACACCGCCCTGTCCATATGGATTATATCGGCATCAAGCGGTTTGACAGGAACGGCAAGGTTATCGGCGAGCATCGTATTCTGGGGCTGTTCACCTCATCGGTATATTTCCAGAGTGCGCGGCTGATACCGATTATCCGCAAGAAGATAGATGCGGTAGTGGAGCATTCGGGGCTTACTCCCGACGGGCATAGCGGCAAGGCATTGCTGGCGGTGCTGGAGAGCTATCCGCGTGATGAGCTGCTGCAGATTACGGTGGAGGATTTGTTCCGTATCAGCATGGGGATTGTTGAATTGCAGGAGCGCCCCTCGACCAGGCTGTTTATACGCAAGGATTTATTCTCACGTTTTGTGAGCTGCCTGGTGTTTATCCCGCGTGACCAGTTCAATACCCAGATAAGGCAGAAAATCCAGTCTATCCTTGAGAAGGCCTATAGCGGGGTGGTGACCGATTTCTATACGCAGGTTACCGAATCACCGCTGGCGCGGGTGCATATGCTGGTGAAGCTGGATGATACCAGCCAGGAGGAGCCTGATATCCGTGCGATAGAGGCGGCGCTGATTGAGGTTACCTGTAGCTGGATGAACGGGCTGCGCGAGACGCTGGTGCAGCGGGTCGGTGAGCGCAGGGGTGAGAAGCTGTTTAATGAATATGTTGATGCGTTTCCAGAGTCTTTCAAGGAACTATATCATTTCGGCGGTACGTTCCGTGATATAATGAAGATGGAGGAGGCTTATGACGAGAGCAAACTCACCCTTGAGCTGGATTTATATAAACTGTTGCAGGACAGGGAGGAATATTACCAGCTAAAGCTGTTCCATCCCGAGACGCCTATAACATTGTCGGAAATCCTGCCGATACTGGAGAATATGGGCTTCCATGCGATTGACGAGCTGACTTTCTTTGTTGAGCCGTCGCATATGGATGTCGGGGTATGGGTGCATCATTTCAGGCTGGAGGTCAGCCGAACCCTTGGTAACGGGATAAATCTGGAGGATTTCAAGGAGGAATTCGAGGATGCCATGTTCCATATCTGGCATGGCGAGATTGAGGATGATGCGCTTAACAAGCTGATATTACGGGCGAATATCAGGTGGCGGGATATTGTCATGCTGCGTGCCTATTGTAAATATCTGCAGCAGATAAACTTCCCCTACAGTATGGATTTCATGACCAGCGCAGTGGCTAGGCTGCCTGAAATTGCCACATTGCTGGTGGAGCTGTTCCATGCACGGTTTTCGACTGCGGTAAATAACAGGTCGCGCACTAATAAAGTTAAGAAAATCCGTGATAATATCGAGGCGAAGCTGGCGGGAGTTACCGATGTCGCCGAGGACAGGGTGGTCAGGCAGTTATGCGATACCATATCCGCCACCCTGCGTACCAACTACTTCCAGACCACCGTTAAAAACGGCGATATATATGAAGACTGCAAGGATTATATCTCCTTCAAGCTGGATTCGGGGCGGGTGCCCAACCTGCCGCTACCGCATCCCCATGCCGAGATATTCGTCTATTCGGTTGATGTCGAGGGTATACATCTGCGCGGCGGCAAGGTAGCCCGTGGCGGGCTGCGCTGGTCGGACAGGCGTGAGGATTTCCGTACCGAGGTACTGGGGCTGGTCAAGGCGCAGATGGTGAAGAATGCGGTTATTGTACCTGTCGGCTCCAAGGGCGGGTTTGTGGTCAAGCATCCTGTCAGGGGCAGCCGTGACGAGGTAATTGCACAGGGGGTTGAATGCTACAGGACCTATCTGCGCGGGCTGCTCGATATTACCGATAATATAGTAAAGGATAAAATCACCCCGCCGAAGGATGTGGTACGCCATGATGATGACGACCCGTATCTGGTGGTGGCGGCTGACAAGGGGACTGCCACCTTCTCCGATATAGCCAATGGTATAGCACAGGATTACGGTTTCTGGCTGGATGATGCCTTTGCATCGGGCGGCTCTGACGGCTATGACCACAAGAAGATGGGTATTACCGCGCGCGGTGCCTGGATATCGGTACAGCGTCACTTTATGGAAATGTGCATTGATATCCAGAAGGAGGATTTCACCGTAGTCGGTATCGGCGATATGGCGGGCGACGTATTCGGCAATGGTATGCTGCTTTCCAAGCATATCAGGCTGGTCGGCGCATTCAACCATATGCACATATTCATCGACCCCAACCCCGATTCCGCCGAAAGCTGGAAGGAGCGCAAGCGCCTGTTTGCCAAACCGCGCTCGACCTGGGATGATTATAACAAGAAGCTTATCTCAACCGGCGGCGGGATATTCAGCCGTCAGGCCAAATCCATACGCCTGACCAAACAGATCAGGGAACTGTTCGATATAGACTCTGCCAGTATTTCCCCTGATGAGCTGATAAAAAAGATACTGACCGCCAGGATGGATTTATTATGGAATGGCGGTATCGGTACATATGTCAAGGCCGAGGATGAAAGCCATGAGAGTGTCGGCGACAAGGCCAATGATTCACTGCGTGTCGATGGCAAGGATTTGCGCTGCAAGGTAATAGGAGAGGGCGGTAATCTCGGATTTACCCAGCGCGGACGGATAGAATATGCGCTGAATGGCGGGCGGATAAATACCGATGCGATTGATAATTCCGCAGGTGTGGATTGCTCCGACCATGAGGTGAATATCAAGATTGCGCTCAACAAGGCGGTTAAGGCTAAAAAGATTTCGCTCACCCAGCGTAATAAATTGCTGGTCGATATGACCGATGAGGTGGCACAACTGGTATTGCGGGATAATGTGCTGCAAACCCTGGCGATTACTATCGGCAGCGGGCAAAGCTCGAAATATATGGATCAGAAATCCCGCCTGATGCGTACGCTGGAGACCAGCGGGCTGCTTGACCGCCGCATAGAATTCCTCCCCGATGATGAAGCGCTGGTGACCAGGCAGGCCATCGGCAAGGGCATGACACGGCCTGAACTTTCGGTAATGATTGCCTATAGCAAGATTGATATTTACGGCGATCTGATAGGCTCCAACCTGCCCGATGATGAATATTTCAGCGATGACCTGGTGAATTATTTCCCTGTCGATATGCGCAGGAAATTCCGTAATGAAATTCTCTCCCATGAACTGCGCCGTGAAATTATCGCAACCGCCGTATCCAATTCGATTGTTAACCGGGTGGGGACGACTTTCTTCCGCCGTGTCAAGGACGATACCGGCATGGAGGGTTGTAATATTGCACGGGCATATGTGGTGGTGCGCGATGCGTTCGGGCTGCGTGACATATGGAACGAGATTGAGAAAAACAGTAGCAAGATATCTACCGAGATGCAGAACAGGTTGTATCTCGATGTAAGCAGGCTGGTGCAGGGGGTGGTGTCGTGGCTGCTGCGCAATTCCAGTCATCCGCTCAATATCACCGGTCTGGTGGGGCTGTTCAAGCCAGGTATAAAAGCCCTCTCCGAATGTATGGATGGGATTATCTCACCGACTATCAAGGAGGTATGTAATGAGAAACTGCAGAAATATCTCAATGAGGGAGTGCCGCGGGCACTGGCACAGAAAGTAGCCAATCTTGAGGTAATGGCCTCGGCCTGTGATATAGTCTATGTGTCGCAATTGCAGGTTAGTGGTGGCGGAAAGCTGCCGGTCAGAATTGCCGGTGAGGTATATTATGAGCTTGGTGAAAAGCTGAAACTGGGCTGGCTGCGTAATGCGGTGCAGAAATTGCCCTCTGGCTCACACTGGGACAGTCTTGCAGTGCAGACCATGACCGAAACCCTGTTCGACCAGCAGATGCGGCTTACCGCCGATGTGGTCAGGCTGGCCTGCAAGGGTAATTCCTGCGGCGGAGCGCTGGATGAATGGTCCGCAGAGCATGTAAAGGAACTGCCGCGCTATGAGGAACTGATAAATGACCTTATGCGCCATGAAGTAATCGATCATTCAATGCTCACCATCGCCGTCCGCCGCGTCGAGACATTATTCCATAAGTAGATACTTCCCGTAATCGGGAGAGGGTTAGCCCTCAATCCTGTCGAAATTGGCGATGTCGTGGAATGAGTCGCGCATCTGGGAGAGAAGTTTCAGGCGGTTGCGGCGTAAATCAGGATTGTCGCAATTCACAGTGACATTATCAAAGAAATCATCAACCGGCTTGCGCAGGGTCGCCAGAACCGACATAGCCGCTTCGAAGCGGTCTTCTTTCAGAGCCTTTTTAATTTCGGATTTTATGCTGTTCATACGGTCGAGCAGAATTCGTTCTTCTTCCTGCTCCAGCAGGCTTTTGGCCGGATTGCCCTTATATGGTACATTGTCATTTTTCTCCTCGATACGCACAATATTTCCCGCACGGCGATAGGCTGCAAGTAAATTCTCGCCATCCTCGGTAGCAAGGAAACTGGTCAGTGCTGCAACACGGTTCACCAGCCGCAGCATGTCATCTTCACTACCGCCGTCAAATACTGCCGAAATCAAATCATGGCGGACATTTTCAGCCTTTAGCAGGGCTTTCAGGCGGTCACTGAAAAATTCCAGCAATTCGGCAGTAACATCTGCCGGTTTAACTTTTCGTTTTTTCCTGCGCTTTTTACCTTCATCGGATTCTTCTACCTGTTTGAACAGGGAAGAGGGATATTGTTTAAGCGCATGGTCTATCAGGATTTTCAACGGTACAGACAGTTTGTTTTCAAGGATAACACGGATTATCCCGAGTGCGGCACGGCGCAATGCAAACGGGTCTTTCGAGCCGGTAGGCTTTTCATCAATTGCAAACAGTCCGGCAAGTGTATCTATCTTGTCAGCGATGGAAACCGCAGCACTTACAGGGCTGTTCGGGCAAGTATCGTTAGGCCCGAGCGGAGAATAATGTTCGCGGATAGCACCTGCCACTTCATCCGGTTCACCTGCATCATGGGCGTAATAATACCCCATCAACCCTTGCAGGTCAGGAAACTCCCCGACCATTTCGGTAACGAGATCGGTCTTGCATAGCAGTGCAGCCCGGTCGACCTGCTCCAGTCCGGCATGCGGAACCCATACCGCAAGCAACTTGGCATCCGCCCGAATGCGCGCAACCTTATCAGCCACACTGCCCAGTTTTGCATGGAAAACCACCCGTTTCAAATCATCCACCCGCTCTTCCAGCGGTGTCTTCCTGTCCTGATTCCAGAAGAAGGTTGCATCGGCTAGCCGTGCGCGCAACACCCGTTCATTTCCGGCAATTATCCCCGCCCCGTTATCATCCGTCTTCATATTGGAAACAACAATGAAATATGGCGCAATCCGGCCAGCCCCAGCGCCCTTTTTATAACGCAGGCAGAAATATTTCTGATGAGTACGAATCGAGGAAACCAGCACCTCCTCAGGTACATCCATGAATTCTTCATCTATAGAGCCGATAAGCACTTCCGGCCATTCCACCAGCCCCGCAACCTCATCCAGAAGTCCAACATCCTCCAGCAATTCCAGTGATTTTTCTACCGCCAACTCCCGGGCACGCTCCAGAATAATCTCCTTGCGCTTTTCGGTGGAAAGAATAACCGAACGCTGCTCCAGATCTTTTTTGAAAGCCTTGAAATTCTTAACCGCAAAGCTGTCCGGCGCAAGAAAACGGTGGCCGAAAGACTGGCTGTTACTAGACAACCCCGCCATCTCAAACGGCATAACCTCCGCCCCGAACACACAGCATATATTACGCAGGGGACGTACCCAGCGTGCATCACCATCCCCCCAGCGCATCGATTTAGGCCAGGTAAGCGCCGGCACAATATCATTCACCGCCTCCATAACCACATCCCTGGTAGGCCGTCCTTCCTGCTTGATAACTGCGTAGTAAAACTCACCCTTGTCGGAGCGGCGTTTTTCCAACTCTTCAAGTGTAAGGCCGGTAGAACGCAGAAACCCGTCTATCGCTTTCTTTGGGGCATCAGTACGTGGCCCCCGCCTTTCGGTAACGCTATCCTCCTGTGTCAGGCTAAGCCCCTGCACCGAAAGCACCAGCCTGCGCGGAGTTACATAAGTCTCGGCACCGGTATTGAATATACCCTCGCTGTCCAGCCTCTCCTGCATCTGCTTGCGCAGATTCTCGGCCATCGGCTGCTGCATCCGCGCCGGTATCTCCTCACTAAATAATTCCAGTAATAATTCTGCCATAAGTAGCAGTTAGGGTGTAGAGATTAGCAGAAAGAAGTCAATGATTATTTATCCATCGAAAAAGTTATACTAAGTCTATACGCAATTCACGCCCTACAGCAAATGCGGCACGCTGCATAGTTTCCAATGAAACGCCGGTTTTTTCCGGATCGAGTAGCCTGTCCAATTGTGAACGACTGGTATCCATAAGCTGTGCCATAGCCCTTTTGGTAATGTTCTGCTTTTCCATTTCATTTGCAAGCTGCCATGCCAGCACTCGTTTTATGGCAACTGCCATACATTCCTCATACATAACCTCTTCTTTTAGAAAATCATCAAAAGAAGAGCCCTCATGTGGATTTTTTGCAGGCTTTTTCATATTCCCTTTTCCTTTTTATTGCCAGACTCAAATCATTATCCGGAGTTTTTTGTGATTTCTTTACAAATCCATGCAGCAACACCATCTTACCATTATATACAAAGAAAAGTACTCTAGCTATCCTGCCGTGAGTAAGCTTACTACGAATCTCCCATAAATTCTTGTGTCCTGACATAGAACGGCATACCGGCATTCCTACAGGCCAACCAAATTCCACCATTTTGATATCCTGCCCGATGATAAGGCGGTCTTTTTTATCAAAGCCTTTTAACCATTCCCTGACAGGTTCATTGCCGGATATGGTGCGATAGAAAACCGCCGGAAGGATTTTTAACAGGCTATCCATTGCAGTGTACCATATAAGGTTCTTTTATGCAAGGTGTTTGTATCGGTTTCTCCCATCAACCACAATCCGTTTTGGTTTGAACTCCCGTGCCTCTTCCATGGTCATTTGCGCATAGGAACATATTATTACCAGATCACCGGTCTCCGCCTTATGTGCTGCCGCCCCCTGTATGGAAATGCGGCCACTTCCGCCTTCTGCCTCAATTGCATATGTGGCAAACCGCTCACCATTGGTAATGTTGTAAATCTCCACCCTTTCATATGGCAGAAGCTCGACTTCCTTCATCAAATCGGCATCAATCGCCACCGAACCTTCATAATCACGGTTGGTTTCTGTCACCGTCGCACGGTGGATTTTCGATTTCAGCATGGTTATCTGCATGGATTCAATGCTTGTAAGTGGCAGAAAACCGGATTATATATATAATTTGCGGTATATCAAGGAGATAGGACGTGCGCAGCGCAAAGATTGACAGAAATACCAAGGAAACACAAATCAGTGTTGAGCTGGATATAGATGGTAGCGGTGAGTATGAAATCAGCACCGGCATAGGGTTTCTCGACCATATGCTGGAGCAGCTTTCCCGGCACAGCCTGATTGACTTGAAAGTTAAGGCGGAAGGCGATTTGCACATCGATTTCCACCACACTACCGAGGATATCGGCATTGCGATAGGGCAGGCATTACTGGAGGCTGCCGGTGAGCTTAAAGGTATCACCCGCTATGGTAGCGCATATATCCCGATGGATGAGACTTTATCACGGGTGACACTGGATTTCTCCGGCAGGCCATATCTGGTGTGGAAGGTGCAGTTTACCCGTGACAAGCTGGGTGAAATGGATACCGAGCTGTTCAGGGAATGGTTTGCCGCATTCGCACAGGCTGCGGGGATAACCCTGCATGTGGAGAATTTATACGGCACCAATAACCATCACATAATCGAATCCTGCTATAAAGGGCTTGCCCGCTCATTACGAACAGCGCTTTCCATCGACTCCCGCAAGTCGGATGCTGTCCCGTCTACAAAGGGAAAGCTGGGCGGTTAAGGAAGCTAATGTCTATGCCATACTTCTACCTATTTGTTACATCATCAATTAACCTACGCATTTTTTTGATTGCTACATCAAGGCCGAGGAAGATTGATTCTCCCATCAGGAAATGGCCTATATTGAGTTCCTTTATCTGCGGGATTGCTGCTATAGGAGAAACAGTGTCATAGTTAAGCCCGTGACCGGCATGGCACTCCAGCCCTGATTCATCAGCATAGGCAGCCGCACGGATAGTTTCCTGTAATTCTGCTTCCTGTTCATCCTGTTTGCCTTCCGCATATAACTCACAATATCTGCCGGTGTGTAACTCCACAATATCCGCTCCGACCTCTTTTGCCGCACCTATCTGTGCTATGTCAGGGTCAATAAACAGCGATACTCTTATACCGGCCTGTTTCAACTGAATGCTCAAATCTTTTAAGCGGCCAGCAAGTGATTCAACATCCAACCCGCCTTCGGTAGTCAATTCCTGGCGTTTTTCCGGTACTATACAGCAGGCATTAGGCTTCACATTCAGAGCAATCTCCAGCATCTCGTCAGTGGCCGCCATCTCCATATTAAGCGGCAAATCCACCTCAACCTTAAGCCGCCTGATATCATCGTCCCGTATGTGACGGCGGTCTTCACGCAGATGTGCAGTGATACCATCCGCCCCTGCATCTTTTGCCATTAATGCAGCCCGCACAGGATCAGGAGTCGCAATTCCCCTGGCATTGCGTACTGTTGCAACATGGTCTATGTTAACTCCGAGTCTTATACGACTTTGTTTCACTATTCACGAACTACTATTCACAAAATGCAAAAATACTTTATAACATCAACCGGAACAGGGATAGGAAAAACTTTTGTTACTACTCTCCTGTGTCGCAAGTTATGTGCTGAAGGAAAAACGGTGCATGCTCTCAAGCCGGTTATAAGTGGCTGGGAAGATGGTGGGGATAATGACACTACACAGATATTGGCCAGTTTGGATTTGCCTGCAACTGAAGAAAATATAGAGAAAACCTCTCTTTATCGGCTTAAAGCCCCGCTTTCACCCGATATTGCTGCCTGTATGGAAGGAGTTACGCTTGATTTTCAGCAAATAGTAGATTTTTGTACCCCGCCCCTCGATATAGATTACCTGATTATAGAGGGAATTGGCGGAATTATGACCCCGATTACCCATAACAAGGTCGTGTTGGATTTACTAGTAGAGCTAAACATGGATGTCATGTTGATAAGTGGTTGTTATCTTGGTACAATTAGCCATACACTAACCTCTATTGAATCAATGTACAATCGGGGAATAAATATAAAGCAAGTGATTATAAATCAGTTCGATACAAGTAATGGCGTTGCGATGGATGATATAGTCACCAGCCTGAAAAATTTTACAGACCTATCAGTAACGACTTTACCCTATATGACAACAAATTTACCGATAGAACTATGACAGATACAGTTGAGGATATTATGGATAACGAAGAAGATGTGGTACAATATGCCGGGTTCAAAGTACGACTGTGGGCGGTTATGATAGATACACTGCTTATCTTTGCTGTGTTTTACGTATTATTTCCCGGTGCGATGGAAATAGAGGGGGTGCCACCGGAAATGAACCTGGTTTTAAAGGATGCAGCAGAACAAAAAATTACTTTGGGGGAAGCCTATACTGAAATTGCCAGGCTTTATGCGGAAGGTGGACATTTAAGCCGAATGTTATTCGACTCGTTATTGCAGATTCTAGTGGCGGGGTTGATAATCATACCATTCTGGATATATCGTTCTGCTACTCCCGGCAAGATGCTGTTTGGACTGAAGATAGTGGATGTCGAGAGCTTGAAAGAGCCAAGCCGTAGGCAAATATTCATTCGCTTTCTGGGTTATATAACCTTGATATGCTTTATCTGGATTCTGTTTAACGAAAAAAAACAGGGATTACATGACAAGATGGCTAGCACAACAGTGATATATGCCAGATATACCGACCCTGAGATTGTGAAAAAACGAAAATTTATTATCCACAGTATAATCGCAATTATATTGCTGGTATCTTATTTTATGTTCTTGCGTTAGGCTATGCTAGCGAAGATTACATACTATCTAATCTTTCCTCTCTGCATTATGCAGAATTTTTACAATATCCACTAAAAGGCTGCGTACATTGTCACGTGAGATGCCTGAATAATATTTCATTAATGTTAAGGCCTGTCGATTTGGTCTGGTATCCATCTTGCTTATATCACGAAAAAAACTGTCGATAGAAACATTAAGAATCTCCGATATTTCAACTAGCTTTTCTATACTAACCTTATCCTTACCGGCTTCGTATTTCTGTATCTGCTGATAAGAAACACCAAGCTCTGCAGCCAGGTCTTTTTGTTTAAAGCCTGCTGCAATACGAAAGAGCCGTACCCGTTCACCAATTTGTACATCTATAGGGATATTCATATAAATTATAAAAGTAAAAGTCTAATTACAAAACGACCTACACCATAAGGTTGTATGAATCAAGTGTTTTTGGATGATAATTGTCTGTATCCTGCGTATTTATAGTCATTCCAGAAAAATTTTTCCAACTAAAACGTTGATATCCGCAATTGCATTGGTATAAAGCTAATGGTGGGTAGCACAGGAGAAAAGTTGTTCTACTTATAGTTCCAGAATTCAAGCCGTTAAAGTTATGTCCAAAATGGTTCACCATAAAGTTACACAATTGCGTAAGAAAAAGGGGATGACTATGCGAGAGCTGGCTGATGCAGTGGGGACGTCACAGCAACAGATTGACCGGTTAGAGAAAGGAAAGCGCCGTATGACCCTTGATTGGATATATAGTATCAGCAAGGCTCTGGACTGTGATTTGATTGACTTACTACCGGCAGATTATCATCCTCATAGCGGTAGAACCGCCCGTGCCAGGGTAGTTGGAAAGCTGAAGGATGGACAGGTGGAGTGGCTTGAGGATACTGAGACATATTGTATTATTTTCGGTAGACCAAAAAACAGTAAGAATCTGCGTATGTTTGCAATATACATCGAGGATGATAGTATAGCGGAGTATCCCGTCGGCACCGAGCTGGTGTTTTCCGAATTTGAAAATAAAGCTATCCTTAATGATACTGAGTTAAAAAACGGAAAAGTTGCCCTTTGTTCGTATAAACGAACAAATAAAGAAGAAATTTTTTGTCTTAGTAATTGCCCCGTCGAATCTACAGATAAACAACCTAAAGCCATTCTAATCAAGAGCCTTAGGGATGAATAGGTGCTATTACTTTCTATTATCGTGGCCTTGTAAATAATGGTTTCCTCTACAGGATCCTGTCGTATATTCTAACTTAGAATATGATAGATCTTGCCATAACAGATTATCTTCTTCTAGCAATATCCTATCTTATAGGCTCGATACCGTTTGGTATTCTGGTGGCGCGCCTATATGGTATTGGTGATTTGAAGAAGCAGGGCTCCGGTAATATCGGGGCTACCAATGTTGCACGCATAGGGGGAAAAAAGGCCGGTGCTATAACGCTATTTCTGGACGGGCTGAAAGGGGCGATAGCGGTTTTGCTGGTACGGCATATGTCAACCGGCGAAAACGGGGCACAGCTTGTTGCAATAGCGGCAGGGCTGGCGGTAATCGGGCATATATTCCCTGTATGGCTGAAATTCAGGGGAGGCAAGGGGGTGGCAACCACTCTCGGTGTATATCTGGCGATTTACTATCCGCTTGGAATTGCAGCGGTTATTGTATGGCTGGCGGCATTTGCCCTGACAAAAATATCTTCTCTTTCCGCCATATTAACCATGATAATCACCCCGACAATTGCCCTGTTCTTTGTAAATAAAATCGGTTATGAAACACTATACCTGAGCATATTCCTCAGCATACTGGTAGTAGCCAGACACCACTCCAATATCAGGCGTCTAATACATGGCCAGGAGGGAAAGATTTCATGAGTTCCGATTATAAAGAACTTGTCTCATGGCTGCGGTTGATACGCAGTGAGAATATCGGACCAAAGACCTTTGACAGGTTGTTGAGGTTATATGGCAGCGTAGAACGTGCATTGCACAAGGCGCCGGAGATGTCAGTGAAAGGTGGACGGCGCACACCGCTTAAAATATGCGGCACAGAACAGGCGGAAGCTGAAATCGAGTTCTGCCGTGATATCGGTGCGGAAATGATCACCAGGAATGACGAACGTTATCCGAAACTCCTCGCACAAATCCCTGACTCCCCACCTGTAATCACTATAATCGGCCAGTTTGATGATTCATCCGTCCCTGCGCTTGAACGGGACTGTATTGCCATGGTAGGCGCACGCAATGCATCAGCCAACGGTTATAACATAGCGCAAAGGTTGGCACGTGAACTGTCGGAGGCAGGATATACCGTTATATCAGGGCTTGCCCGTGGTATAGATACTGCCGCACATAAAGGAGCATTGGGTAAATCGACTGTGGCCGTAGTAGCAGGTGGAATCGAGCATATATACCCGCCGGAAAATGCTGGACTGCGTGAGGAAATAATGCAATGCGGGGTGATAATTGCCGAATCACTGTTCGGTGCGGTTCCACGCTCGGAAAGTTTCCCCCGCCGTAACCGGATTATATCGGGATTATGCCTGGGAACGGTGATAATCGAAGCTGCCACCCGCTCCGGCTCGCTGATTACCGCCCGATTCGCAGCCGAACAGGGGCGTGAGGTTATGGCAATTCCCGGTTCACCTATGGATCCACGCGCCGAGGGGCCTAACCGGCTGCTGAAGCAGGGGGCGACACTGGTGGAATCGGCGCAGGATATAATTGATGCGGTGCGTTTCAGCAGTGAGCGGACTATTCCCAATGCCTTGCTGGAAAGCAGTGCGGATGATTATGAATATGAGGAATTTACCGGTGATGCAGATGATATAGTCACGGAAGGAAGCGAGTTTGAGAAATTACGCACCAGTATACTTGATAATCTGGGGACAGTGCCGGTAAATATTGATAATCTGGTAAATATGTGCAATGCTGATACCGCTTCGGCAGCCAATATATTGCTGGAGTTGGAACTTGCAGGCCGCCTCGCCCGCCACCCCGGCAACAGGGTTTCCCTGCTGGTTGAGGGGTAATAAAAATGTCCGGATGTTACCGTTTATGCTCCCATTTTTCTGTCTGCTGGCCGATGCGTTCGTGGGCGCGCTGCAAATCTACCGCATTGAACTGGATTCCGGCTATAGGCGAGCGGTCACAGGCAATAACATGGCGGTATAAATCCCGCATCGTCTTCTCGTTCACCTGCTTTTGCCGTTTATCTACATTCTTCAAATCCTTCACCAGCATATAGGTATTTTCAAGCTGGTCAGGTACCCCGCCCTGCGCCCCTGCCGTACCATATATATCAGGATGCCCTGAATGGCTGGTATTGGTGTTATATACAATATAGCCGCCCTCCTCGATGAACTGGTCTTCCCCCCATGGTGCACGAATGAAGAAATTGAACGGCACACGGGCAACATAAATCGACTTGCCGGTATATGAATATTCCTGCCCTTTTGTATCTTCATAATCAGCGTAACTTGAGCCGTCACCATCACTATCGGGCCGGATACGATATAACCTATGGAAAGCCTCGTCGGTGATTACTTTCATATCGGCATTGGCAATGCGTTCCTTCAGGCTGTCGCCGAAACTGTTACCGATATTATATACCACCCAGTCGCCCTCATATGCAGTGTTGGTAGTTTCGATAATCCCACCGCTTTTGGTTTCGACCTCTAGCTTCTCCCCTGCTTTCAATTGATATGCCCAGACAGAAGTAACTTTCTGTATTTCAGTCATCTTTGTCAGGTCGATTGTGGCAGGGTCAATGTGCTGGAAGGTTTTGCCGTTATGTTCTCTGGTTTCTATCATATAGATGATTTATAGAGGACTTCCACTTTTATAATCTTGTTCCCAGGCAGGGAAATTGCGTGTTTTTTCTCATTATCCAGGTATGGCGCAAGATATTCGGCCGGAATAATAACCTCCCGCTTTCCGCCCGGTTTCATTCCGATTACCGCCTGCATAAACGGTATGGGTAGCGTATCCTTGCCGAGCGTAAATTTTACCTCCTGCCATTGCTTTTCCGTATCCTGACCCGATTCTATATCGTTACTGATTCTATATTCGATAGTAATTTCATCGCCGATCCCAGCCGGATTGCCCTCACCCTGCTCAATATCGCGAATTATCAGGCTGTTTTTTATCGCATCTGCAAGTGTGATATGCTCTTTGATTAACACATCCTGTCCGGGAACGGGAATACTCTGCGGAGCCTGTTTCAATTCCGCCTCAAGCCGCTGTTCTTCCCGCTTGCCAACTTCCATCCGGTGCTTCGCATCCATAGCGATAAAATATATCACCAGTATAATCGCACCAATCTGGAATCCACGGTTATTGCGGTAAACATCATGCGGACTACGCTGTTTCTTCTTTCTTCCGAATCCAAGCATTTTTCTCATATAAACCTCCCCCGCTTGCGGGGGAGGCAAGAAATCCAAGGATTTTTAATCCTTAGGATTTCTGGTGGGGGAATAAATAAGTGCAAAGTGTTGAGTGCTAAGTCTCCTGTTGCAAACACTCAGCACTGAACACACAGCACTGCATCATTCCCTCCCCAGAAATCTGGCAGACAAGCTGCTCAAATTTCTTACCCCTCCCGCAAGCGGGAGGGGTTTACTCCATCATAAGAAAATTCCGTATAACCTTCATGCCGGTTTTCCGGCTTTTTTCAGGATGGAACTGTACTCCCATTATATTATCACGGGCTATAGCAGCAGTAACCTTACCACCATAACCCACCTCTGCCAGTATATCATCAAAATCATCACATTTCACCTGATAAGAATGCACAAAATAAACATGCTCATTTGGGCTTATTCCGGTGAATAAAGGATGGCTCCTGGTAATTTCCAGCTCATTCCAGCCCATATGGGGGATTTTCAGTGCAGGATCCTGTGGCTCTATCGGAATAACTTCACCTTCAATCCAGCCCAGCCCCTCGAACTTGCCATGTTCATAGCCATATTGCATGAGTAGCTGCATCCCGACACAAATCCCCAGGAAAGGCTTTTTTTCCTGTAATACAGCCTCCTCAAGAGCCTGTATCATCCCTGGCAGGGCTGCCAGCCCAGCCTTGCAGTCACCAAACGCACCAACCCCCGGCAGCACTATATGGCTCGCCGATTTTACATCAAAAGCATTGCCGGTCAGCAATATCTCACCGCCATAGCCGATATCACCGGCAACCTTTTCAAACGCCTTCACTGCAGAATGCAAATTCCCCGACTCATAATCTATTATTACCGTTTTCATGTGAACTAATATATGAAAATAAGCACCTACCCCCATTTTACAACAGGGGGGAGGGACATGAGGATTGCATCGGTATTACCGCCGGTCATGAGGCCGAAGCGGGTACCACGGTCATATAGCAGGTTGAATTCAACATAGCGTCCGCGTTTATGTAGCTGTTGTTCACGCTGCTCCTGCGACCATTCCGCCACCATATTCCGCCTGACAATCTTCGGGTAAATATCCAGAAATGCCAGACCTACATCTTTGGTAAATTCAAAATCCGCCTGCCAGTCGCCGCTATCAAGATAATCGTAGAAAATACCGCCGATTCCGCGCGGTTCTTCACGATGTTTCAGGTAAAAATAATCATCGCATTGCTGTTTGAATTTCGGATAATATTCGGAACTATGCTTGTCGCAAACCTGCCGGAATGCCTGGTGAAAATCGGCAGTATCCTTGTCATTCTGAAACATTGGGGTCAAATCCGCTCCACCACCGAACCAGCTTTTGGAAGTGCATATGAAGCGGGTATTCATATGTACCGCCGGAACCAGTGGTGAACACATATGTGCCACCAGCGAAATGCCACTAGCCCAGAATGCCGGATCCTCTTCCGCACCGGGGATTTCCTTACGGAACTGCTCGGAAAATTCACCATGAACCGTGGAGATATTTACACCGACCTTTTCAAATACACTGCCGGTCATAACCGACATCTCACCACCGCCACCATCTCCATTATCATCGGGACGTTCCCACTGTTTGCGCTGAAAACTGCCGGCCTTTGCGCCGGAATTAGTGTCATACTCCGCCTCTATCTGCTCAAACTCACTGCAAATCCGGTCACGCAATTCACGAAACCATCCGGATGCAGTTTTTTGTTTTTCTGGTAAATTCATTGGTTAAGGCCTATAGCACTGTCACCCCGGATGGTATGTTTTCTCCAAAACTTGTTTTGGTCAGAAAACACCATTCCCGGGGTTATAAGTAACAGTAACCTACGTAAATAACCCCGAGAACGCTATTTTGTTAACCAAATCAATAGATTTGGACAAAATATGCGTCCGGGGTGACAATGCACTGAAAATTACCCCACAATCTCAATTCCCGCAAAGAAAAAGGCAATCTCCGTTTTTGCATTCTCAAGGCTATCCGAGCCATGTACCGAATTTTCCCCGATACTCAACGCAAATTCCTTGCGTATAGTACCAGCATCCGCCTCTTCCGGGTTAGTCGCTCCCATAACTTCACGGTTTTTTTCAACCGCATTTTCACCCTCAAGCACCTGCACTACAACCGGCTCGGAGGCCATAAACTCCACCAGTTCATCATAAAAAGGCCGCTCCTTATGGATTTCATAAAATTTCCCCGCCTGCGCAGGACTAAGGTGAATACGCTTTTGCGCTACAATACGTAGCCCCGCCTCCTCCAGCTTCTGGTTGATTGCTCCGGTAAGATTACGTCTGGTTGCATCGGGCTTTATTATAGATAAAGTTTGTTCAGTCATGGTTTTCCGCAGTTTGATTGGTTAAACAGGGCGCGCACCATAAACCAGCTTTTTTACATTATCAAGAAGTTTGAGCCTTGATTTCATTTAATAATCGATTTATTTTTTGCGTAACCAGCAGGAGGTAGATATGCCAAGTTTCGATATAGTCTCAGAAGTGGATATGCAGGAGGTGGATAACGCCGTGAATGGTGTTGAGCGTGAGGTTAAGCAGCGTTATGATTTCAAGGGCAGCGACTCATCCATCGAACGCAGCGAGCAGGAAATTACCCTGAATACCGATGATGATTACAAGCTCGGTGCGATGGGTGATATGCTCAAGGTTTATTTTACCCGCCGTGATATTGATGCAAAGGCACTGAATTTCAATGAGCCGGAGAAAGCTTCAGGCAACAGGCTGCGGCAGAAAATAAACGTCAAGCATGGTATCGACCAGGAAAATGCCAAGAAAATAACCAAGGCGGTGAAGGAGTCAAAAATCAAGGTGCAAGCGGCTATCAGGGGTAATGAGCTGCGTGTAACCGGCAAAAAGCGTGACGATTTGCAAAATGTCATTTCCATAGTCAAGGAAATGAACCTCGACCTCCCCCTGCAATATATCAACTTCCGGGATTAGGTTTGTGTCCTCTCACAACCCAACAACCATGTCGGCGATACGTTCAGCACTTCAGCAAATGCCAGCAGTTCCGGATGCCATACAGTACGTTGTTTCCGCTCAATTCCGGATATTGTATTCGGAGATAATATAATTCCCTGTTCTGTCTGTAATTTCCTGGAAAGTTCTACCTGGGTCAATCCCTGATCCAGCCTTGCCTCCCTGATACGCCCTCCACTTATGTTTTTCTTTTGTTTCATATACATTGTTCTCCTTCAGTTATTATTTTTATGCCGCATTTGTCCAACATATTGGACAGGCTTTCCTGTACGTATCATATATGGGACGGCTACACAAGCGTTTAGCGAAAAAAATACGAAAATTACGAGGAGATACTACGTTACGGCATTTTGCCAGAAGGCTTGGTATTGCAAAATCTACCTTGCATCGTATTGAAATGGAAGAAAATGTCGGACTTGATACGCTTGAACAAATTTGTAAAAGGCTAAAATGTGATATTATGGATTTGTTTCCGCCGGAAAGATAAAAAACAGGATGTGATTAACAAGAACTACTGCTGGGTAGCGTAAAAATATTTTTCCCAGAATTTTTCTATTTTTTCCTGCTCCCATTTTATTTCCGGTTTATCTATTGTCCCCGTAATTGTGGAATATACGGGGATATTACCGATTCTCGACTTTGCCTTCATATATAGCTTTATATTGATAGCGGAGTTAAGCGGGACAAAACCTCCTCCTGCAATACTATCGCTGGTCAGTTTCGGGTCGGAAAACTTCATATCCTTGAACCCGACACCGCCATCCTTGATAACCATGGAACCGGACAAATAACTGAATTTGCTACCACCGCCGGAGAATGCCTTGTCAAGCGCCGGAGTCAGCTCTTTCACCGAGCGGTAGCTATGTACTTTCTGGGTAATTGCCTCCAGGTCAAGGTTGGGGATAGTCAGGTTGCGAATTGCTACATTACCCACCCCTTTAACTGCTTTAGCCATTTGTACAGGGCTATATCCAACCATTACAATGTTTCCATTACTGGTCAAGGCGCCGCCAGCAGGGTTCTGCAGTCCATAAAAATTCCTTAGCAAATCTCGTAATTCAAGATTAAGTGCTGTATAGGAAAGAGTTACGGATGCCGGGCTGGTGTGTGGTGTTATAATAGCTCGCAAATCCAGCTTGCCGCCGAACAATCCCGATACGAACTTCTCCACTTTTATTTCCCTTGCATCAAAAGTCAGTTTGGTATCAAGCTTGTCAAAGCTGATATCATTGTGGGTCAGCTCTCCGGCCTCAACCGCAATCGCCCCGGAAAAATAGTTCAGGAATGCGAATTTTTTCGCCCCTTCCAGATTATGGTGCGGCTCGTTTCCCTGTCCCGCAGACATATCAATTTTTAAAAGTTCATCCAGACTGGTTTCAAAAATATTATCGATGAATTTTGTGTTGAACTTTCCAACCCTTATACGGGCGGCAACAAAAGGGGTCAGATCCTTATCATCCAGTTTTGCCTTGCCTAGGAATTTCTCTACATTCTGTGAACTAAATTCTAGGCGGTTTATGTGTAATGCCCCTCCTTCTAAGGATACTGTAACCGAAAATGGCTCAAACGTTTCGCTATTGTAGGCCATTTTATCTGCAGAAAATGATATTGAAAATTTCTCAAAATCTTCTTCCAGCCCCCGAATGCTATTAATTTTATCCAGCAAAGCTATAGGGTTATAGCTACCTTCATCTTCTTCTGAATTTTTTTCTGTGTTATCATTATTTTTTGTCTTATGCTTCAAACTCTCCACACGCTCATTCAGATCCAGATTATCTACTTGAAATGCAGCTTTGATATTATATTTTTCGTTTTTCTGAATAACAAACTGACTATTTATATCTATATCAGGACGGTATAGTTTTAATTCTCGAACATGCAGCTTTTCAGGGTAGAATACAATATCAGAATCAATATTAAAGCTCTTGTCGAGTAGATCAAAAGGAATCCCTGACATATCATATTGCAACCAATTTAATAACGGTAGTAGACTATTTCCTTTTCCATTAAAGTCACCCTGTAAGGCCAGTTGTTTTTCATTACCGCCATCATCTGCCGTAAGAATCTTGCCGGTGCCTTGAATACTTATTTCACCGGGAATGCCGACAATATTCAAATTATCAAATGTCCATATTCCTTTCTTACGACTAATATCCGACTGGATTTTTTCGATACTCTGCCGGTTATATGTAATGTTTGCTACATTAATTTTAAAATTCAGGTCGATCATAGTAGGGATCACAAATTTACTATGCTGTTCTGCGATGCTGCTACCACCCACCATCTTATCGAGGTTAATATTTTCTATGTTAATATTAGAAGTAAGTTGTTCATCAGTACCATAATTAACTGTAATATTGCCACTTCCTTTCAGACTTGGAAAATCAACAGTCAAGTTCTGGATGGTAAAATGGCTAGCGGACAGACTCAGATTCCCTGCTATTTCTCCCTCTTCTGCAATGGAGATGTGCTGCGGAATCTTTAGATTAATTACTGAACCACCATCAGCAAAATCTATATAGCGGCCAGGAAATATAGACAGCATGTTAAAATCGCCCTCGATCTTTCCTTGCAATTCAGGAGACTGTGGCCAGTTATCAATATTACCGTTTACCTCTATATTGCTAGTACTTGATTTTATTTGAAAATCCACTTCACCGCTGCCATCAGATAAATTATCGGTATCAATACTAAAACTAAATGGTATCCCTTCCGTATCAGAGCCCCGTCCTCTAATATCGAACGGACCGCTACGGGAAGATGCTGCAAATGTTAAAACATCAAGACTGATAATTTCTTTACGGGTAACTTCTTTCTCTTCTTTGCGCATATATTCCAGTGTTGGAGAACCAAAAGCTATATGGCCAGGATGCACATCCAGCATAAGCATGGAAACTATAGACGGCCTGATTTCCGCAGACTTAGCAGTCAGAACGTACCCCTCATCGGGGTCCTTGCTGTGCAGCTTGACATTGCCGAACTTAACGGAAGGAAAAGGGAATGCGGAAAATTGTGGTGCGCCTTCTATCTGGAATTTACGTCCGGTTGCAGATTCTATAATTTCAGTAAATTCCTGCCCGTAACTATCCCAGTTTTTAGTAAGGGGCACAATATAAAACGCTACAACAAAATAAGCAACTAAAGTAGTGAATAGTAGAAATATAAGCTTTTTCATAATATTTACAGCGCTCTTTCCTAAGCAGCCTTTTTTTACCACGCAAATCACATATTTGTCAAAGCTCTTCGCACAACCTGACGTGACCTAAGGCGCAAAAATTTTCCAGTACCAACGGCCAATAGTAGGGTACAACAAAAATGTAAGGTGTGCACCACAATTTAAATACCTTTGACGAAGTGTTTTTTCTGAGATATGTCTTTACCTTTAGCGATAAATTTTCGTATTGTATTCTATAATTATAGAAGTTACCATAAACTCTAACCACTAAAATGAAATGAAAAAAACAGTCAAGTTTGCTGCGGCTGCCGGGGTTATTTCCCTGGCGGCCGCTATGCCGGTTTCCGCCGCGGATACCGGTGGTGCGCATGGTGAAACCGCCAAGAAAGAGAAATGTTACGGTATCGTAAAAGCCGGTAAGAATGATTGCGGTGCTGCCGACGGCACCCATTCCTGTGCCACATATTCCAAGCGTGATGCCGATCCTAATGAATGGATATTGCTTCCGTCCGGCACCTGTGATCGCATAGTCGGCGGGATATTGAAGTAAGATGTCAGATATCACAGGTCAGATATCAGATGTTTTTACTGACAGGGAAATTTCAGGAGTGGGAATTGGATTGCGCCATCGCCATTTTAAGGAGGTGCTTGAGCAGAAGCCTGATATTCCCTGGCTTGAGGTGCATAGTGAGAATTTCTTCAGTACCGGTTCGGCTGCCTCGCAATATCTGGAAAAGATCCGTATAGATTATCCTCTGAGTGCACATTGTGTCGGGCTTTCGCTTGGCTCTGCCGAGAAGGTCAGCCAATCCCACCTTGAGAATGTAAAATCCTTTACAGAACGGTTTGAACCGAAGCTGGTTTCAGACCATCTTTCCTGGAGTGGTGTTGACGGGACGGTTCTGCCTGACTTGCTTCCTGTACCATACACCGAGGAGGCTCTTGCAACAATTACCTCGAATATAAAGCAGGTTCAGGATTATCTGGGCAGACAGATACTGGTGGAAAATCCCTCTAGTTATCTTTCCTATACTGACTCGCCTATTCCAGAATGGGAGTTTATGGCGGAAGTGGCTGGGCGTGCTGATTGTGGAATATTGTTTGATGTAAATAATGTTTATGTAAGCGCGCATAATCATGGTTTCGATGCGGAAAAGTATATTGAGGCAATTCCTGTGGAGCGGGTGCGGGAAATTCACCTGGCCGGTTACAGTATCAATGATATAGACGGTCAGGAGGTATTTATCGATGATCATGGCGCACGGGTGTATGATGCGGTCTGGGGGTTATATAAAAAGGCAATCGGGTACTTTTCCACCTCTCCTACATTGATAGAATGGGATACCAGGGTGCCCGAATTATCGGTATTACTGGACGAAAAGGCCAGGGCCGATTCTATTGTTCAGGCACTATAAAAGATGCTCTCCATATATATACATTGGCCGTTTTGCAGGGCGAAATGTCCTTATTGTGATTTTAACAGTCATGTATGGGGTGAGGTGGAGCAGGAGAAATGGCTGCAATATTACCTGCGGGAGCTGGATTATTTCGCCGGGCTTGCTGGGCGAGATAAGCAGGTTGCGACTATATTCTTCGGGGGAGGTACACCTTCACTGATGCAGCCGCAGACCGTTGCCTTGATAATCCGCCATATATATAACCTGTGGCCGGTTATAGAGGATGTGGAAGTCACACTGGAGGCTAACCCCACCTCTATTGAGGCGAATAAATTTAAGGCTTTCAGGGAAGCTGGTATAAATCGGGCGTCGATTGGGATTCAGGCATTTGATGATAATGCACTGCAATTTCTCGGTCGGAAGCATAGTTCGGAAGAGGCGCTTGCTGCACTGGACATAGCGGCAAACTGTTTTGACAATGTTTCCTTTGACCTGATTTATGCCCGTCCCGGGCAATCGCCGAAGGATTGGGAGAGTGAGTTGAAACAGGCTTTGGAACTGGCTGCTGCTCGCCCTTCCATCAACCATCTTTCCCTCTATCAATTAACAATAGAGAAGGGTACCCCGTTTTTTACCGCACATAAATCAGGGGAGTTTGCGATTCCGGAGGATAGTTTGGCAGCGGAGATGTATGAGCTTACCAGTGAGCTGACTAGCCGTGCAGGAATGTCTGCTTATGAAGTGTCAAATTACGCTTATCCCGGAGCGGAATGCAGGCATAATCTGAACTACTGGAATTACGGGGAGTATATCGGGGCTGGAGCGGGCGCGCATGGGCGGGTTATTACCGCAGATGGCAGGTTGGCAACCATGACATGGCATAATCCGCAGAAATGGGCGGATGAGGTTATGGAGAACGGCCACGGGATACAAAACAGGGAGGTTGTACAGGACAAGGATTTGCTGGCGGAGACGCTATTGATGGGATTACGCCTGACCGAAGGTATTTCCCGCAGGAATTTCCGTAATATTACGGGTAGGGAAATGGAGGAATTACTCTCCGCCGATAAATTATCAATAATGCAATCTGAAGGGCTGATTATACCGGATGATAACGGCCTGCGCACCACCCCGAAAGGCCGTATGCTGCTTGGGCTGGTGACTAGCGGGCTTTTGAACGGCCATCCACTATAACCGGGTATGGGGTTGCGGTTGTGGTATTATCCTCGCATATACCGTTACAGGCCTGGCCTACCGTATAATCCATATTGCCCTGGTTTTTACGGCGTTTATGGCGTGGGCGTGGGTCTATGGTATTCTGTGCCATACGGTTGCGGTCAACCGGCATGCAGGTAACGATATAATTGGCGGTTTCGGCATAAAGTGTGTTACGCATCTTGGCCGCCATCCTGTTGCAGGATTCCGCTGTCGGGTAATACATCTTGTTTACCGAATGTACCCCGCCATAAATATCAATCTCGGAGGAGGCGAATACCAGTATCCATCTGGCATTTATCCCCTTGACCGCCTCGGCCTGTATCGGGCTTATGGCCAGTAATATCGTTAATGTTAGTAGTAGCTTTTTCATTTTTTTCTCCACCTCCCCCGCTTGCGGGGGAGGCAAGAAATCCAAGGATTTTTAATCCTTAGGATTTCTGGTGGGGGAATACCAATAGCTAATAGCCAAAGGCCAACAGCCACTACCTCACCATTCCCTCCCCGGAAATCTGGCAATCATAGATTGCTCAGATTTCTTACCCCTCCCGCAAGCGGGAGGGGTTTCCTGTAATTACTGCAGTCATTACCACAATTTCCCTATTGATACAAGAAAAATTAACCATTCCTTAACTTTTGCAGCAATGATTCCATATCTTTGGTAGTATTGCCCCCGATATTGCTGTGGAATTCCATATATTCACCGCTTTGCGGATGAGTAAAGGCTATATGAACAGCATGGAGCGCCTGTCTGGGGAAGTTTTTCACAAATTCCTGTATGTCCGGTGCAAGCAGGGCAAACTTACTCCCCCTGATACTGCCATAAACCGGATCACCGACAACCGGACAGCCAATATGGTTCATATGCACCCGAATCTGGTGGGTACGGCCGGTCTCCAGCCTGCATTCCACCAGAGAGGCTATATTATCGCCAAATACTTCCAGCGTTTTATAGTGAGTAACTGCCGGTTTACCGCTGCTTTTCATCGCAGTCATCCGGCGATGGTCACGTGAGCTAACCCCGATATTAACATCCACCTTGCCCGCCGGGGGTGATACCACTCCCCACACAACCGCATTATATACCCGTCTCAAACTGCGCTGGCGAATCTGGTCGGCGAGATTCTTATGCGCTATATCGCTTTTCGCCACCAGTATGAGTCCGCTGGTATCCTTATCCAGCCGATGTACAATACCAGGCCGCATAACCCCGCCTACTACCGAAAGCCGCTCCCTGCAATGATGCATAAGCGCATTGGCCAGTGTATTATCCAGATTGCCCACTCCCGGATGCACCACCAGCCCTGCCTGCTTATCCACCACCAGCATATCATCATCCTCGAAGACTATATGCAGGGGAATATCCGCCGCCTGCATATTGCTCTCCCCGGCAGGCGGAATGCGGATTATATATTCCTCACCCGATTTGACACGGTAAGCCCGATCGGTTATGATATCACAGCTATTATCGCCGGTTTTAGCAAGGTAATAGCGGCCTATAAGGTCCTGTACCCTGACTCGTGACAGGTCGGGCAGGTTTGAGGAAATAAATTTATCCAGCCTTTTACCGTCATAATCATCTTCGACGGTGAAATAATGGATTTGCAAGGAATTACTCATGATTCTAGATAATAACGATAATGATGTGGAAATAAACAGTCCTGTTAGTAACAGCATTCCCCGTGAGCCAAAGGGAAAGAAGGGCGCTGTACCTGATGATGACTCCATATATGATATACTTGAGGAAGGCAGGGGATTCCGTATTTATAAATTTATGGTCAAGCTGGTCGGTGTAGTGCTGGTTGTCGGATTTATTGTGCTGGGTTACCTTATGTTCCAGAAGGCCGATGAGGAAGAGAAGACTGCTGCAAGCGGTAATGTGGAGCAGGTAAAATCGGATATAAAGGCGGGGATAGAGTCAGGGTTGCAAAAGGGCGAGGAGGTTGCAGGTGATATAAAGCAGGAAATCGAAACTACCGCTGGGAATATTGAAGATATAGATTCTGATTTCGATAATGTCCCCACCGATAGTCCCGATACGGTAGAGCATCAAATTACCACCAATATTACCAATGATATAGCAGGGTTTGATGAAGAGGGTGATAGTAAGGCATCCGACGGGCTTACATCTCATAATATGCAGGAAAGTCAGGATATGAACAGTTCCCTGCGTAATATTGATGATAAGCTGACCGAGCTGATTGAGACGATAAAGCAGCAAAACACTTCGGCATCAGCTACCGTAAGTGGCGGGAGTACAAGTATTACCACAAGCGGCGGAGCGCAGGTGCCATGCGATGGCGGCAAGATAGAGCTGAAGCGGGTATCCAATGCGGAGGCGGTTTCCATAGACGGCAATCTGGTATCCCTGCTGATAAAGGATCGTAACAAGGAAAAGGGTATCCGTAAGAAAATCGTTATCATAGATTACTGCAACAGCCGTGTTATCAGCGAAATCTTCCTCCAGCCCGATTTCGACTGGTAATTGCCTCAGTATTAAGGTGAAACTATAGCCGTTGTAACACACAATATTAAAAAAATAACATTGTCCATCGATATACAGGCGGTTTGGTTAGGTATGCATTCAAATCAGTGCTATTATTCGGCACTATGAGCGCACAGCAACAAATAAATATGGCATTCGGACTTTATAATATTGAGATACAGGAGCAATATCCTGAATGGAGGAAATGCTTACCGGAATATGAAGTAATATGCAATAAAGCCTGTGAGGCAGTTTTGGATGAGATAGGTATAGGTAATAATGTTCCGGAAGTTCATATATCCATATTACTCACCGATGATAAAATCATGCAAAGCCTCAACTTAAACCATAGAGGGCAAGACAGGCCTACTAATGTTTTGGCATTTCCTAGTCAGCCACCAATTTCACAGAAGGCGGTTAATATAGATCAAAATAGATTAAACACGCAAATACCACTTTTTCTAGGTGATGTAGCATTATCGCTTGATACCATAAACCGAGAAGTAAAAGAACAACGGAAAAATATTTCAGATCACGTAAAACACATAGTAGTGCATGCTATATTGCACTTGCTAGGCTATGATCATGAAACTGAAACTGATGCTGCAGAAATGGAAGCGCTGGAGATCAAGGTTCTTTCTGGTATAGGGGTAGCAAGTCCTTATAAAACATAGCCTATTTCCCTAAGGGAAGGCCGATATCGACCTGCAACCCGCCGAGTTCTGAATCACCAAGGATAATCTTGCCCCCGTAAAGCCTGATTATATCAACGGCGATTGACATGCCGATTCCGGTACCGGCGACGGTTTCATCCAGCCTGGTACCGCGCTCCAGTACATTTTTGCGCTCGCTTTCCGGTATGCCTGTCCCGTCATCCTCCACCCTGATATGTAGCGAGGTGGTTTCCGAAGTATCGGCACTATTACGCCCCGCACTTACTTTCACCTTAGAGCGGGAATATTTACAGGCATTCTCGATAATATTGCCCAGCATCTCATATAAGTCATCCTCATCGCCATGAAAAAATATATCCTTGCTGCAGATAATTTCGGTTTCACGATGATATAACTTGCCAAAGTTAAGTGTAATTTTTGATATAACCGTATGAACCTCGGTACGTGCACCGATAACCGTGCCAGACCCGGCAGCTTTTGCCCGTGCCAGACTGCGGTCGATTATTGACTGCATTATCTTGCTTTTCTCCAGTACATTATCTGCCAGACTATGCTCCTCCCCAGCCGCAGGATTACGCTCAGTCTCACGATTGGCTTCATATAGCAGCACCGAGAGATGGGTCTTGAGCGAATGCGCCAGGTTACTGGCGAATGTACGATGGCGCTTGACCACATTGGAGCTATATGACAGAAGCCGGTTAACCTCCTGTACCAGCGGTATAATTTCGGTCGGGAAATTTCCCTCAAGCTGGTTGCTCTTGCCGGTGCGGATCCGGCTTAAGCCCGTCTTTACATCCGATAGCGGAGATATGGTAAAGCGGGTCAGGATATAGCTTAAAAGAAACAGTACCGCTCCCAGCCCCAGCAACACAACGCTCAGTACCTTGACAAATCCCTTGCGCTCATGGGCAATAAATTCATCGGCAATTTCCTCCTGCATCCCGAAAAAATAGGAAACATATTTATTACCCGGAAATACCAGGGTTTTTTGTACAACCCTGATTCCGGTATTATCAGAATCGGTAAATACGAAATTCCTGGTCGCTGAAGGCTCCCATTCGGTTATCGGTATCCAGCTATTAAGCGAAGATGATCTCCTTAGATATTCCTTACCAGAAGTTACCTGCCAGTAACGCGGGATTTTGTTAAGCAGGTCAATACTTTCACTCACCGCGATTTCTCCATGTTCATCGAGTATGGTTGCGGATATCAGTACGTCAATATAAGCGGAGAGGTGGTTTTCCAGGCTGCGCACCGCTGATTTCTCGAACGCCCATGCAATCGCAATCCCCGCAGTCAGTATGAGAAAGAATATACTGGTCAGGGAAAACCTGCCTATGCGGGAGGTCAGCGACCCCGAATATGACTTGCGCTTTGGGGAGAGATTCGGCAAGGCTATCCCTCCTGACTGTCGGCAGGGTCATCGGGAATGTAATATCCGCGGTTGGTTTCGGTGAGTATCAGCTCGCGGTCGATTTTCTTGCGGATATTGGCTATATGGCGGGGAATTATACCGGAATCACTGTCGAAATCCTCATAAACATGTTCGGCAAGCTCACTTATACTAACCGGCCGTCCCTGATTGACGAACAGATATTGTACCATGAGAAACTCTGTGCGGGTAAGTTTGACATGATTACCTGCGATGGTGAGTTTGCCGGATTTGGTATCGAGTGTAACATCCTGATATTTCAGTATATCGGAAGTACGACCATCAGCGCGCCTGATATTAGAACGCAGGCGGGCAATCAACTCATCAGCATCAAATGGCTTGGTGATATAGTCATCGGCTCCGGCCTCCAGTCCACGCACCACCTCCATCTTGCTGTTGCGTGCGGTAAGAATTATAACAGGAGTGGTGATATCATCCTTCCGCCATTTCTCCAGTATGGTAAAGCCATCCATATTGGGCAGACCTATATCAAGCACTATAGCATCAAACTCACCGCTTTCCCCCTGGAAATGCCCTTCCTCCCCGTCATGCTCTGTATGAACAACAAACCCCGAACCAGTAAGTGACTCGGCAATCTGCTTCGCTATAGTCTTATCATCTTCTATAATAAGTATTTTCATTTTTATGGCTATGAGTCCCTTGCATAAGGTTCCTATTGTACACATTTTATCTGATATGTTTGTTTGGTCGAGGATTTTTTTACGCTATGCTGCGGGTTTTTTTGCACTTATCCTGTGGCGACGGTGGCTGCTGGAAGGCGGACAGCAGCATTTGTAGAACGACAGGCTGCGTGCCTGTAGCGACTCCATATGCAAATCGCTCGTAATCTTATGTAACACCTGATACGATGAACAGTTCTTCTTCACAAGGAATACAGACGATTGAAAGCGCACTTTTAAAACTGATCATCAACGTCATCAAGCGCATGTAGTGCTGCATGGTCTGCTAGTAATCATAAGTTAACTGTCTAATGCTGATTCCTCCCGCCTAATCCTGTCAGCGATGTCCTGGGCATCATTGAGCGGTTTTATCTGGCCGGGGACGAATATATTAAGCCCGCCGCCGGTCAGTGACGAGGCATAACCGCCTTCATAGAGGATTTTATGGAACTTCCGGTGCTTTTTAGGGGTAATTTCATCGGGCGCGAAAATATATACCGGCTTGCCGGTGGCGCAAGCCTCCGAAATCATCGATATCGAATCGCCGGTGACAATAACCGCATTGCTCAGTGCCAGAAAAGCATAATAGGGATTGGCACGCTGCTCCTCCGGATTATGGAAATGCGCCGGACATTCTATTATATCCTGCAATGCTGCCCGCACATCCTCACCGGTGCGCCGGCTGGTCGTTACCATAAGCGAACCGTCAAGGCTTGCCGTCATATTGGAGGCGAATTTCCCCAGTTCTTTTGCATGTTCGGTGGTAAAGCTGGTCTTGCCGGTATTGCCCCCAACCAGTAATGCAATATATGGCTTCGGCTGTCCGCTCAGGGTCTTCTGCCATATCATCCCCTCCCGCTCCAGCATTTTTGCATTTACACGGTGCGGCGCACCGGTAGTGGTGATGACTTTTTTGCCGGAACGCTTGCCGTCATGCGCTGGTACGGCGATAAGGTCAAAACCGCCGGCAGGAGCATCCGGCCACATTATATGGGCAAGATAGCAGCGCTTCCCTTCGGCTTTAGCCTGCTTTTTTATGTATTTTGCGATGGGAACGGTCTTGCGTCCGGCACTTATTACTATATCGGGAAATGGCGGGGATACAGGGTCACTGTTTTCCCTGTCTATTCCCTTTAGCGATGCGCCCAAAAACAGGTTAGGCCGGTCGGCATTTTTATTATAAGTAATTTTCTTTATTTCATACGGCCACCCCAAAGCCTCGGCCACCCCGAGTGCCTGGTTCTTGTGTCCTGCCTTGTCATCGGCCAGCACCCATACTACAGGCCCCGTATCATTCGCCGGTTTTGCTTTTACCATTACCGCAGTCTATACCTGCGATAATGCTATGGAAAGAATTTTGTTTTCCGGCTATGTTCGGATAAAGGGATTGCAATAATGCCATTGATATTTTTGCTTTTATTCATTGCTGTAAGTATAGTTTTCCAGCTTTCCATGCCGATAAATACCGATGTCGGCTGGCGGATATATACTATCGAACAGATGCTTGCCGGGGTGGAGCTTTACAAGGATATACCCGAGCAGAATATGCCGATGATTACCTGGATTAACTATATCCCGGTATGGATTGCGGATAAACTTGCCTTGCCCAATATCCCGCCGGTTATTACATTTTATTTCCTGATTTTGTTTTATGGTTATTTTGCCTGCGCATATATTACCGACAGGATTGGTGGTTTCTCGGACAAGCTCAAAACCGCACTTAAAATCACCCTGTCCTATGCGCTGTTCCTTCTACCGATTGCAATGCTGCAAAATAATTTCGGCGAGAAGGAACACTTATTTATAGCCCTGTTCCTGCCATATGTTTTCCTATCTTATGGTAGTTTGAAAGGAGAAATATTCAGTGTCCGCACAAGATTTATCACCTCACTAATTGCTGCAATCGGTATTTGTATCAAGCCGTTTTTTGTACTGCCTTTTATTGCATGCGAACTGGCAATTGCTGCCTACAGGAGAAATCCGCTGTCGGTGTTCCGTATGGAGTCACTGGTGATTGGTATAACCGGCCTGTTATATCTGGCTATGGTTCTGCTGTTTGTACCGGAATATATGGAGGTTTCCGTGCCGCTCAGTATAGGGGCCTATACCAACATAACATCATTCTCCGGTTTATTTACACAACTGCCATATATGATTTTCCATACATTTCCTTTCCTGATTGTAGTGGCATTTGTCCCGCTGGTGAGACAGTCAAAATTCGCAGGATTATTCATGGCAGTTTATGCCGGTATGTTCCTGGCGGCATATCTGCAGTTCAAAGGATGGAACTATCATTTGTATCCTGCAATGGCTGCCGGTTTATTGCTGCTGGTTAAGCCGCTTGTATGTTTTATAGAAAATATTAGAATCAGGGGGAAGAAATCTCTGGAATATTATGCAGGGCTGATGGTGCTGATGCTTTCCATACCCTCATTGCTATTTATCGGGCTGTTTAATCTGAAGGAAAATTACGGCGGGAAAATGGCGGGTTATTATTCGGGTATTTACCTGCTCAGGCCATATGTTGAGGAATATAAGGATAAGGGTACTATTATGATTTTCGGCGGGATTAAGGACGGTTTTCCGCTTATCAATTATACCGGTGCGGAATATGGCTGGCGGTTTTCCAGTATGTGGCTGGCTGGGGGAATTATGGAGCAGTATGAGGAACATGGCAGCCTGCCCGATGACTGGAAATGGAGGGAGGAATATTTCTTCGATGCAATGATTGAAGACTTATCGGCAAAATCTCCGGCACTGGTTATTGTAAATATGGGTGATGGTAGTGAGGAGGATGAAAGGCTGAAATTTCTGATGAAAGATGAAAGATTCCGTAAAATATGGGAGGGTTATACTCACCTGAAAAGAGTGGGCGATGATACAACCCAGAATTATTACGATTTGTATGTTGCCGGCTAGGCTGTGTTGAGATTTGAAATTATCCACACCCTGTCACCCCGGATGGATGGTTTCTCGAAATCTATGATTTCGTATAGAAACCACCATTCTCGGGGTTACATGCAAGGGCACGTGATTATGTGGGTAACCCCGAGAACGCTATTTTCTTACCAAAACAAGTTTTGGAGAAAATATGCGTCCGGGGTGACAGTGTTGGTTATTTTTTAACGATGATCCAAATCGGCCTAACTCATATGCTTCCAGCCGGTTTTCATATAGGCATAGCCGGTGATTACAGTCAGGGTGGCGGCAATCCACAGGGCTATATTGCCGATGGTTTTGGTTATCTCCTCACCGGAGCCTTCAACCCCAATAATCAGCACCAGCAGCGCTATCATCTGTACCGCCGTCTTTATCTTGGCCAGCTTGCTGACCGGAACCTGTACATTTAATTCGGCCAGATGCTCACGCAGGCCGGATACCAGGATTTCCCGGCACAATATCACCAGTGACGGGATAATATGCGCACGGTCAAAATGTACCAGCATTACGATAGCAGTAGCGACCAGCAATTTATCGGCTATCGGGTCGAGGAAACGTCCGAAGCCGGAGGTGGCATGCCATTTGCGGGCAAGGTAGCCGTCAAAAAAGTCGGTAATACTTGCGGCAGCGAACAGCCCCGCCGCAACCCAGTGTGATACCGGCGCTTCAATATAAAATGATGCAACCAGAATCGGGATAATCACAATTCTTGCAACGGTCAGTATATTTGGTATGGATTTGAGCATATTATAGCGCTTTCTAATCAGGTTATTACGTCGTTATCCTTCGGTCTCGCAAAATTCACGTACTAAAATGTACGCTAGAATTTTACTCGCCTCGGCTGCCTAGTACTAACCTGATTAGAAAGCGCTATAGTCCATACTACACAGTGCTTGAAACGTAGTCAAATCATAGGCAAGTCTGGTAACTGAGTGCTGACAACTGATAACTGACAACTTATTTTCCCATGCACCATAACATAATAGCCTTCTGTATGTGAAGGCGGTTTTCAGCCTCGTCGAAAACTACCGACTGCGCACCGTCTATCACCGATGCGGTTACTTCCTCTCCCCTGTGCGCCGGCAGGCAATGCAGGAATATCGCATCATCCGCTGCCTGCTTCATAATCCCGTCATTTACCTGGAACGGCTCCAGTATCTGCCGTTTTTCCTCCGCATCCGCATCTCCCATCGATACCCAGGTGTCGGTTGTAATACAATCAGCCCCTTCTGCTGCCCGCATCGGGTCGTGCAAAAGCCTGACATTTTGCGGCAAACCGGAAGGAGGTGCCAGCTCCTCAGGACAGGCCAGCCTCAATTCAAACCCGAATTTCTCCGCTGCATGAATCCAGCTACCCGCCATATTATTACAATCGCCAATCCATGTAATAACCTTGTTTTGAATATCTCCCTTATGTTCGATAATAGTCATTATATCGGCCATAACCTGACAGGGATGGCTTATATTGGTCAGTCCGTTTATAACCGGCACATCAGAATTCTCCGCCAGTTCCAGCAGGGTTTCATGGCGGAATGTACGTATCATTATAATATCAACATAGCGGGAGAGAACTTTGGCAGTATCGGCAATGCTCTCGCCACGGCCAAGCTGGGAGTCACTACTGGCAAGCAAAACCGCATCACCACCAAGCTGGTTTATCCCAACCTCGAAGGAAACTCTTGTGCGGGTGGAGGGCTTTTCAAATATCATCGCAAGCTGTTTGTCTGCAAGTGGCTTATCATTATGGCCGGATTTCAGTTTTATGGCATTGTCCAGTATTGCGGTCAGTTCAGCCACTTCAAAATCACTTATGTCGAGGAAATGCCTAACCATTTGCCATCTCCCCGCAGAGTGCTGCTATAATCGCAACCGCCTCATCTGCATGTTGTTCGGTAATAACCAGTGGCGGGAGTATACGGACAACATTTTCCGCTGCCGGAACGGTGAGCAAATTCCTCTCCCGTAATTTCTGTACAAACTCCCTGCTATCGCTGGTAAGTTTTACACCAAGCATCAGCCCGATACCCCGCACCTCCTCTATAACAGAAGGAAATTTACCGGCCAGTTCCTCAAGCTTTTCTTTAAGATATTCCCCGATTCTGGTAACATTATCAAAGAAACCGTCGGCCAGTATTATATCCATAACCGCATTGCCAACCCGCATCGCCAGCGGGTTATTGCCGTAAGTTGAGCCATGTGAACCGGCGGTCATGCCTTGTGCAGCCTTTTTGGTAGCAAGGCATGCGCCAAGCGGGAAGCCGCTGCCGATGCCCTTTGCCGAAGCTACAATATCCGGCTTGATACCGAAATTTTCATGGGCGAATATTTTCCCTGTCCGTCCCATACCGCACTGGATTTCATCAAGGAACAGCAGCAGACCGTTATCATCACATAATTTGCGCAGCTCTTGCAGGAACTCCTCAGATGCAGCATTTATCCCGCCCTCACCCTGTATCGGCTCTATCAGCACACCGCCGGTCTCGGGGGTTATAGCAGCTTTCACCGCCTCTATATCACCGAAAGCAACCTGGTCAAAACCATCAACCGCAGGCTCAAAGCCTTTCAATACCTTATCCTTGCCGGCTGCGGAAATAGTGGCCAATGTACGGCCATGGAAGCTTCCTGCAAAAGTTATAATCCGGTATTTGTCGGGATTGCCGGTTTCATCATGGTATTTGCGGATCATCTTGATGCCGCATTCAACCGCTTCCGCTCCCGAATTGCTGAAGAATATATAATCGGCAAAACTGTTATCAGCCAGTCTTTGCGCCAGTTTCTCAAGCCCCTCTATATGGTAGAGATTGGATACATGCCATAATTTTGCCGCCTGGTCCTGTAACTCGCTCACCAGGTGCGGATGGGCATGGCCTAGCGAATTTACCGCTATACCAGCAGCAAAATCCAGATAGCACTCACCATCGGCGGTAAAGAGATATACCCCCTCCCCCCGCTCAAACTCCAGATCACATCTGGCATATACCGGCAACACCGCTGACATAAAATACTTATCCTGTTAATTATCTGAAAAGGAGCCGATTATGAATATTTATAAGGAATTTGTCAAGTTATGGCCTATTGCTACCAGGGATAGCTGTTTCTAATGCTTCACCAGCTCGTCGAGTTTTTCGGTGATTTCGCCGGTGATGGTGTGGGTGGTGCGGATATCACCGGCTTCCATTTCCTCCCATGACAGCGGGGTAAGCGGCCTGGTCAGTGCATATTCCAGCACTTCGTCAACCGTATTAACCGGAATGATGGTCAGTTCCTTCTTGGCATTATCCGGTATTTCCTCCAGATCCTTCTTGTTCTTCTCCGGAATCAGGACGGTTTTTATCCCGCCGCGCAGGGCTGCCAGCAGCTTCTCCTTTAACCCGCCAATCGGCATAACCATACCGCGCAGTGAAATCTCGCCGGTCATTGCTATATCCTTGCTTACCGGAATACCGGTTAAAGCCGATACTATACTGGTGCATATGGCAGCGCCGGCAGAAGGCCCGTCCTTGGGAGTAGCGCCCTCCGGCACATGGATATGTATATCATTTTTCTGATACTGGTCATGGCTGATGCCGAATTCATGCGAGCGTGAGCGCACATAACTCCAGGCCGCCTGCGCCGATTCCTGCATTACCTCACCCAGCTTGCCGGTCAGGGTAGGCTTGCCCTTGCCGCCCGGAATCAGCACTGCCTCTATCGGCAGCAAATCCCCGCCCACCTCGGTATAGGCCAGTCCGGTAGTAACCCCGATATGGTTATCCTTATCAACGATATTATAATCATGGCGCTCGACACCGGAATATTTACGCAGATTGCTCTCGGTAAGCTGTACATTCTTGCGCTTGCCACGGACAATTTCGGTAACCGCCTTGCGTGCCAGCTTGGCAATCTCCCGCTCCAGGTTACGCACCCCCGATTCACGGGTATAATGCTGGATAAGCTTGTGCAGGGCATTGTCGGAAATACTCCATTCCTCCGGTTTAAGCCCATGCTTTTCCAGTTGCTTGGGGATTAAATGCCGGCGGGAAATCTGTATCTTCTCCTCCTCGGTATAACCGGAAAGGCGGATAATCTCCATCCGGTCAAGCAATGGACGTGGCATATTGGTGGTGTTGGCGGTGGTGATAAACATCACATCCGATAAATCATAATCAACCTCAAGATAATGGTCGTTGAAAGCAGGGTTCTGTTCAGGGTCAAGTACCTCAAGCAATGCGGAAGCCGGGTCACCGCGATGGTCATTGCCCATCTTGTCCACCTCATCAAGCAGCAGCAATGGATTGGAAGTCTTGGCCTTCTTCATCGACTGGATTATCTTGCCCGGCATCGAGCCGATATATGTCCGCCGGTGGCCGCGTATTTCGGATTCATCCCGTACCCCGCCCAGCGATATACGGGCAAAATTACGGCCGGTAGCCTTGGCAATCGAATTGGCCAGCGAAGTCTTGCCTACTCCCGGCGGGCCGACAAAGCATAATATCTGGCCTTTCATTGATTTGGTACGCTGCTGCACCGCCAGATATTCAATTACCCGCTCCTTTACCTTCTCCAGCCCATAATGGTCATCATCCAGGGTTTTCTCGGCAAGGTCAATATCCTGCTTTATCTTGCTGCGCTTCTTCCACGGTATATCCAGCAGCCAGTCGAGATAATTGCGGATAACCGTGGCTTCGGCCGACATCGGGCTCATATTGCGCAGTTTCTTCAGCTCGGCCAGGGCCTTCTCCTTAGCCTCGGCAGTCAGTTTTGTTTCAGCGATTTTCTTCTCCAGTTCGGCTATCTCATCCTTGCCCTCCTCGGCAAATGCCGGGCTATTACTATCTGCACTGCTATGCCCACCCTTCAATTCCTTCTGTATCGCCTTCATCTGCTCATTGAGGTAATATTCCTTCTGGTTCTTGTCTATCTGGTCGCGCACACGGCTGCGTATCTTGTTCTCGGTCGACAGCAGCTCTATCTCACGCTCAATCATACCGTAAAGCTTCTCCATACGGCGCATAACATTCTGAAATTCAAGTAACTCCTGCTTCTCGGATATCTTAAGCGATATCTGTGATGCAATCGCATCGGCCAGACGCCCGGTATCCTCAACCTGGCGCAGTGAATCTATTATCTCCGGCGGAATCTTGCGGCTGAGCTTCACATATTGTTCAAAACTGCTGATAATGGCACGCTGGATAGCTTCCTTCTCGGCAGACTGAACCTGCTCATTGGCTATAACCTCCGCTTCCGCCTCAAGGAACTTATTGTTTGAAATATAATACTGGATTTCCGCACGTACTTCCGCCTCCACCAGAACCTTCACCGTCCCGTCAGGCAGGCGCAGCATCTGCAATATATTGGCCAGCACACCCATCCGGTATATATCCTCCGGCGAGGGATTGTCATGTGACGAATCCTTCTGGGTAACCAGCAATATCTGCTTGTCCTTGCGCGCCACCTCATTCAGTGCATTTACCGATTTCTGACGGCCGATAAACAGCGGCACTATCATCCCCGGAAAAATCACAATATCCCTGAGCGGCAGCACCGGATACAGATGCTCCCTGCCAAGCGGCTTGCGAGTCTTACTCTCTGTACTGGTATTCTGCATATTATGTATTACTACACCAATCTCCTCCCTACATCAAGGATGGAGAACCTTCAGTATTTCCTCATATCACGTAATACCTTGTCTTATACACTATATATGGTAATTTCAGGACAAAACAACCTCTTGGAAAATAATCAAGAAGAAACGTGGCTAAAAAGAAACAGACAATAGTTATAAAAATCGGATCGGCGTTACTGGTTGATGCAACTGGCAAGTTTCGTGATCGCTGGTTGACCGGGCTAGTTGCTGATATAGCAGGAATGGTAGAGCAGGGAGATAGGATAGTAATTGTATCTTCCGGTGCGGTTGCGCTTGGACGGCATTGTCTTGCTACCAACCGCCGCAACCTGAAACTGGAGGAGAAACAGGCTGCCGCTGCATGCGGACAGGCATTGCTGATAAATGCATATCAGAAGCGGTTTAACAAATATAACATTCCGGTTGCACAAATTTTGCTGACCATAGAGGATACCGAAGACCGGCGGCGTTACCTGAACGCATATGGAACCATAAACACCCTGCTGAAATCCGGTATAATCCCGGTTATCAACGAGAATGATACGGTGGCTACCGGTGAATTACGGTTTGGTGATAATGACCGGCTGGCGGCAAGGGTAGCGCAGATGACCGCTGCCGACCGGCTCATATTGCTTTCCGATATAGACGGGCTATATACTGCCAATCCGCATAATGATGAATCTGCAGAGCATATAGCAGAAGTGGCAGAGATAGACGATAATATAAGGGGTATGGCGGATGGTAAGGGGTCGCATGGTTCTTCCGGCGGGATGACAACCAAGATATCGGCAGCGGAAATCGCTACTTCTTCCGGTTGTGAAACTGTAATAGCAAATGGGATGGTGATGAATCCGCTTAAAAAGCTGGAGGAAGGTGCTGCCCATACTTTATTCCTGCCCAGGCAGACAGCGGATAGTGCAAGAAAGAACTGGATTGCACATAATCTGCGCCCAAAAGGTGAGGTAATTATAGATGATGGGGCAAAAGCTGCGCTACTAAAAGGAAAGAGCCTGCTTCCTGCGGGTGTGGTGCGGGTTTCGGGTAAATTTAACCGTGGTGATGCAGTTGTAATTAAGGGCAGCAATGATATTATCGGCTATGGGCTGGCTGCATTTGATGCGAATGATGCCGAAAAAATTATCGGTCATAAAAGCAGTGAAATGGAGAAAATCCTTAATTATTCCGGACGCTACGAAATGATTCACCGTGATAATATGGTTTTGGAGTGAAGCCTAAAAACCACTATAAACCAAATCTCAAAACGGCCAGAGATATTCTCTGCTAACTATAAATAAGTTGGAAATGACAGGATGGTTTTGCTGCCGGTTATGTTACCGCCGCTGTCAGTGATGTTTTCCAGCAGCAGGGTACCTTCATGGTCACCCATAACCTTCTTTACAATTGCCAGCCCAAGGCCGGTACCCTTTTCCTTGGTGGTGACATATGGCTCGGTAATACGGTCGAGCAAATCATCAGGAAATCCGCAGCCATTATCAATAATCTCAACGGTGACATATTTCTCCTCATCAACAGAAATGCTGATTTCACCTTTGGTTTTCTGTACAATTTCCTCCGGCCTGTCGCCAATAGCCTCTATCGAGTTCTTCACCAGATTCACCAATATTTGCGTTATCTGCCCCCGGTCACCATTGATATATACCGGACTATCCGGCAGTTGCAGGTTATATTTTATACTCCTGTCCACCTCCTGCTGTCCCAGCACAGTCTCACGGATAATCTCGCAGATATTGGCCTTTTTCATAACCGGTGAGGGCATACGTGCGAAATTACTGAATTCCTCAACAATCTGTCCGACATTGCCCAGATGGCGGGTTATCGTATTGATATATTTCTCGAATGTTTCCCTGTCCTGCCCTATCTGCTCGCCATATTTCTGGCGGATACGCTCCACCGAAAGGTGAATCGGGGTTAGCGGGTTCTTGATTTCATGGGCAATACGCCGTGCCACATCCGACCATGCCGCACTGCGCTGCGCATTGAGCAGTTCGGTAATATCATCGAAAGTAACAATATATCCCTCGATTTCATCGGAAAACTCCTCCTTTACTATCCGCACCAGAAAGGAGGATTTGCGGTTATCGCGGGCAATAACAACCTCATCCTGAAGCAGAAGCTCATCGCTATTCTCCGCCTTCTCCAGTAACGGCGCAACTTCGGGAATTACATCCACCAGTTTTTTATTATGCAGCGCAGCAGGCTCAATAGCAAGCAGGCCGGTAGCGGAAGGATTGAACAGCGATATGTTCTTGTCACTGTCGGTGGCGATGACTCCCGCTGAAACCCCTGACAATACCGCCTCGATAAACCGCCTGCGTTCATCAATCTGCCAGCTTACCTTCACCAGGTCATCCCGCTGCTTCTGCAACTGGCCGGTCATACGGTTAAATGCCCGCCCCAGCGTACCGATTTCATCATTCTCCGGCCCCTCCTGCACCCTTATGCCTAAATCACCGCTCTTTACCTTGTCGGTAGCTGCAACCAGCTCACTGACCGGCGTTACCAGATGGTCGGCAAAGCTTATACCAAGCCAAATCGCCGCCAGCAGGAACAGAAGCGCAACCCCCAGGAATACAAAGGAGAACTGGATCTGCTGTCTGGAAATATTGGCCTTGAGCCGCTGATATTCATCAACCGAGCTTTTGGTCATATCAATATGGCTCAACACCTTGCTGTCGACAAAGCGCCCGACCAGCAGGTAAGTATCGAAAAACCCGTTAAGCTTTATCAGCGCCCGCACACGGTCATCGGCCTGGTTGGTGAGCACCACTACCTCACCCTTTGCCGCCCTGTCCAGCGCATCTTCAGGCAGCTTGTCCATTTCAAACAGCAGCGAGAAAGTCAGGTCGGTCTTGGCCAGAATCTGGCTGCGGCGGAATACCACCGCCTCGGTGAGCGAGCGCAGGGCTGCCTGTGCCTTGACGGTCTGCTTGAAGCGGGCGGGGTTATTGGTGAGAGCGAGCGACTGCATATTCAGGTCATTGGCCATGGCCAGGATATCAGCACGGATATTCTCCTTATGCTCCTGCAGATAGCCGTCCGCCACCGCTACCGACTCCTCCAGTGCGGTGCTTACCCTGTCATCAAACCATGACTGAATCCCGCGGTCGAACAATATGAAGGAAAACACCGCAATTACTATGGTAGGTGCGATGGAAATCATGCTGAAGATGATGATAATACGGGTCTGCAGGCGGGAGCCTACCGAACCGCGCCTGCGTGCGCTTACCAGCTCAAACACCTTCCATGATACGATAGCCGCCAGTGCCAGCAGGAATATCAGGCTGACCAGAATTAGCGGCAGGACTTTTTCAGGGTCAGGTCCGAACGGGCCGGAACTATGGGCGATGGTGAGATATGTGGCGATTGCAGATATAACCGCCGCCAGCGCCAGCCCAATCGCCAGCTTCTTCATATGCCTGGAATGTTTCAGCTCCGACACCGCCCCGCCTACCGTCTTCCCCAGCCCAAGCCGATTCAGCGAATTTACAATCAGGTTTCTCATGGATTTACGCGCCGATAATACTCTCCCATCCGTACAGATTCTATAAATATCTTATAGGTTGAACTCTGTTATCTATAGTTGTTTGAGGTAATTTCTGATATAATATCCAGAGAAGTAATATGGTTATATACTAGGCAATATGCACTGTTATTAAATTATGAACAATAATACACAACAACAAAACCCCTCTGAAAATGACATTACCTTCTCTTCTTCAATGTCCGAGGCGGTGAATTATAATAGGTGGGTTATTGATATTTTCCGGCCATTTCTTGGCAAGTCGGTATTGGAGGTTGGTATAGGGCATGGCGGGTTTTATGAACTGGTCAAGGATGATGTTGAGGAATATGCCGGTGTGGATATTGATGAAGGGCTGGTGAAGCATGCCAGATCCATAAATCCCGGCCAGAAATATTACCATGCTGATATTACCGACCCTGAGCTTGTCGAAAGACTGCCGCATAAATTTGACAGTATCCTGTGTATAAATGTTATAGAGCACATAGAACAGGACAGGCTTGCGGCCGAAAATATGCTGTCCCTGCTGAATCCGGGCGGGCATCTGCTGCTTTTTACTCCGGCATTTATGAAGCTCTATACCGATATGGACAAGCTGGCCGGGCATCACAGACGATATACAAAACAGACTATTTCTGATATAATACCTGAGGAAAATTGCGAGATTACCAAATTGCGTTATTTTAATTCAGTAGGCGGGATTGCCTGGTGGATGAATAAATTCACTACACATTCCTCGCTTGAGAGTAAAAATATACGTAGGCAGGTTATAATTTTCGATAAGATAGTATTGCCTGTATCAAAATTCTGCGACATTTTCATGCGTCGTTTTTTCGGGCAGTCTGTTATCTGTATTGTGAAAAGGAAATAAACATGCTTTCAGTAGTAATACCGGCATATAATGAGGAAAACGGGATTGTTGATACCGTTGAGGAGGTGTGTGATGTGCTGGATGAGGCGGGTATTGGCGAATATGAAGTGGTGGTTGTCAATGACGGTTCGAGTGATGACACCGAGAAGAATGCCAAAACTACAAAAGCAAAGGTTATCAGCCACCCGCATAATGTAGGATATGGCCGTTCGCTCAAGACGGGTATCAGCAATGCCAAATATGATACTATAGTTATTACCGATGCCGACCGTACCTATCCTTTCGATCAGGCGCCTATGTTGCTGGAGGAATATAAAAAGGGGTTTGATATGGTGGTTGGTGCACGCACCGGTGAGCATTACCGTGAATCTGCAATAAAATCCCCGTTGCGCAGTATTCTGAAATTCCTGGTGGAATTTACCGCCAGCCGCAAGATTCCCGATATAAATTCGGGACTGCGGGTGTTTAGCAAGAAAACCGTGATGCAGTATTTCGGGCATCTTTGTGATACATTCAGTTTCACAACTTCAATGACCCTGGCATATATGATGACCGGCAAGTTTGTGAAATACCTGCCGATTCCCTATGAAAAACGGGAAGGAAAATCCAAGGTCAAGCTGTTTCGGGATTCCCTGCGTACGTTGCAATATATCCTGCAGGCGATCAACTATTACAATCCTATCAAGATATTCATATTATTCAGCATGTTGTGTGTAGTGCTGTCTCTCACCGGTTTTGCATTCTCCCTGCTGACCGGGCTTAATGTCGGCTATATTATGGGTGTCGGCGGTTTACTTCTCTCACTTGTGATATTATGCTTCGGCTTGATAGCCGATTTGTTAAAGCAGATAATGAATAAATAAGCTGTGTTCTGCATTATTCAGGCCCCATAATTATAATCCTTGACAGGTTGAGATTATACTAAAAGCTTCCATAAATATAATGACCCCATCAGAAAGAAATTTTGGACTGGATATAGTGCGTGCAACAGCAATTATGTTGGTGCTTGTGGCTCATACCGGGATAGTAGGAGGAGGTATAGGTGTGGTATGTGGTGTGATAGGAGTTGAGTTGTTTTTTATACTTAGCGGGTTCCTTATCGGGCGCATTATGCTAAGGCTCTTTTCTTCCAAGGATTGTACGTTTGAAGATGTAATGATTTTTTTAAAACGAAGATGGTACAGGACTTTGCCAGTATATTACCTTTTTATTTTAATAAATGCCTTTATCGCAAGCCAGTTCCTTGACGAAGGTGTATCGCAATATATTTCTTATCTGTTCTTCCTTCAAAATTTTGCATGGGATTATACAGCATATACTGATGCTAATGGAGCGCACCATTATGCCTTTGCATCAGAAACATGGAGCCTGACTATTGAAGAATGGTTTTATTTCCTGGTTGCTATGTTATCCTTCTTTGCCTTCAGGGTTTTGGGGATAAAGAATGCTGTTATGTGGGTAGCTGTTTTATGCACAGCTTTCTGTCTTGTTACTAAAACAATTGCTGTTCTGTACTATGATGCACAGCTACTTATGGAAGTCAGAAGGATAGATATAATGCGGTTTGATACGCTTATGATTGGTGTGTTGCTGTCGTTCTTTTATGATAAATCCCATGATTTTCTTAATCGCAATAGAAAGATTTTTTACCTGTCAGGGTACACGGGGGTATTGTTTTGCTCTATTTTTATTTTATTTTTTGGAGGAAATGATGCGGCTATTCCCTCTGTAATAAAAATACTTTTTTATCCAATATTATCTCTTTGCATTGCTGCAATGTTTCCTTATGTGTGTAACATAAGAACTAAGAAAGTTTCCTCAAAAACCATAAGCATAATAACCTGGATGAGTATTCATGCATATATAATATATTTATCCCATAGGATTGTTATTAAAGCACTTGCCAGTATAGGCTTGCCTCCAGCAGCAAATATAATCACGCTTATACTATTTGGAGTAGGGCAGTATATAGTTGCAAGTATAGTGCACAAATATTACGAAAAACCGATAATGGATTTAAGGCCAAAGGAACAACATAGAGGATAAGGTGATAACTATCTAATCCATTTTGCTAAATTTATTATAACTATATTCTCTCCTGTATATACAGCATCATCGTCTCCAAGCTTTGGTAAAATAAAACCCTTTTTCTGTCCTTCAGCTGCCTTCCACTTCTTTTGAATATATTTATCAAAAGGTGCAAAATATTTCGGTAGAGTGTTGTTAAAATGGTTCTTGTTTATAACCAGATAGTTTACGTCAAATTTATCTCTGAAATTTTGTAACTCTTCCAGATTAGTTGCCAGATATGCATCTATATTTGCATATGCCCGCTTTCGCATTTGCTTTACATATTTCTCATGCAGCACCTGGTGTAGTTCAAAAGATAAAAATACTGGCCGCTTCGTCAGATAAGTTACATTATTAACCACCGGGTCAGATGGCCAGCCGGCGATTATTGAATCTTCCGGCAGGGTTTTGATGAATTCGTATAATTCGTGATTATCCTCTATCTGTACCGTATAGCCGCTATCGGCATTAACCTTACCGCCAATCAGTAAAATCACCAGTAACGGGACGGAGAGTGTAGCAACTATTTTTCTTACCCCCTCCTTGCCGGCGCCAAATACTGCATATGATGCTATCGGCAGTGCGGTGATATATACTATCGGCAATGTATACATCAGGTACCGCTCGGGGAAGTAAAGCAATGGGGATAATATCGCCGCCAATATATATGCTATTACTATAGCAAGCAGAAATACGGAATATCGCATCGCTTCGGGATTGCGCTGAATCCTTGCCAGATCCCTGAACCCGATTACGATAATGAGAATAATTACAAAGAACGCTATCGAAAGGATTTCCTGTTTTACCTTGCTGCTGAGATTGCGTATATTTATAGAGTTTACAAATGGTTCCCCTCTGGTAGCAAATGACGACGCTCCATATTCATAAAGGGACTGAAACGGGTTATTACTAACCATATCACGATACTCAACACGTCCTCCCAATCCGGCCTCCGGATATTCCTCCAGATGCTCGGGGCCGATACGCTCACCATATTCCTTGCCTGCTATCAGTTGCGGCAACAACATGGATATAGTCAATGCCCCTGTTACAGCAAGGACTGTTCCTCTCCTGACAAAACCCCAACCTGTTGTTTTCGGGCGATATTTTGCTTTTAATATGAAAAGGTATGCACCCAGCATAATTCCGGATACAACCGATGCTACCGGGTAGAAACCGGCGCTTATAATGGTTGCTGCACATAACAGATATATCCGCTCATATACCAGCAATGCCAGTGCAACAGCCAGAAACGGATAACCAAATCCACGTGGCAAACCGCCTGTCATCCTGTCCAGAATCAGGTCACAGCCAAGATATAATGCTCCGGTTGCCAGTGCTGTTGCCCACCCGCCAAACCGCCAGGAAACAAATGCCAAGGCTACTATTATAATAAGAAGATTTATATATGGTAATGCCTTGCTTAATATTACAGGGGAATAGAGGTTAGCCCACCTCATCATCATATTCTTGTATATCATAGGATATGCAATATCGAGATAATACTGGTCCATATAATCCGGCTCGGACTTGCTATCTTTTTCAAAATGATAGAATGGCGGGATTTGCGGACGGGCATCGTCATTCAGCATATACTGACTGCGGGCATTCTCCATATGCCCCGCCAGCGAAGGGCCATATACCACTCCAAGCACTACTATTATCCCCAATATCTGTAGTAATGTTTTCATAAAGAAAACCAGTCCTAAATTCTTGTCAGTAAAGGAAAAGCGAAGTATACAGGCTGCCGGAAATATATCAAGCAGGTGAAATGATTCTACTGATAGATAATTACGACAGTTTTACCTACAACCTCCTGCATTATCTGGGGGAGTTGGGAGCCGAAGTTGAGGTGCGGCGTAATGATGCGGTGACGGCAGCGGAAGTGCTGGATATGTCCCCGCAGGGTATAGTTATTTCGCCCGGTCCATGTGACCCTGACCAGGCCGGTATCTGCCTTAAGCTGGTGAAGGAGGCTGCCGGCAGGCTTCCCATATTAGGGGTATGTCTTGGCCACCAGACTATAGCGCAGGCTTTTGGTGGTAATATTATCCGTGCCCCGAAACCTATGCATGGCAAGGTGAGCAGTATAAAACATAACAGACAGGGAGTGTTTTCCGGTATCCCGCCCCTGTTCGAGGCCACCCGCTATCATTCACTGATAGTAGAGCGGGAAACCCTGCCCGCCTGCCTTGATATAACTGCCGAAACCGATGACGGCATAATTATGGGATTGCAACACAAGGAACATAATTTACATGGGGTACAATTCCATCCCGAAAGCATTGTCTCCCAACACGGACATGATATTCTGAAGAATTTCCTGGGGCTTTGCTAACAATGGTTATATTGGCTGAAAAAACCAATGATGCTTTTATCAACTGGCTGGGATGGCTGGAGAATGAGCGGCGTTATTCTGCGCATACGCTGGATAATTACCGGCGTGACCTGGAGTTTTTCCTTGAATTTCTGGCGGGATATAAAAATGCGGAGGTTACACTGCCTCTGCTGCAATCGCTGAAATTACGGGATTTCCGGGCATGGCTGTCCAGCCGTGTTGAGAAGTACAATTTTTCTTCCACTTCCCGCGCTATATCGGTGGTGCGTAGCTTCTACCGCTATCTGGAGCGTAATTATGACATAAAGAATCCGGCGATTTTCAACCTTAACATGCCGAAGAAGGAAAAGCCGCTACCCAAGGCTGTATCGGCTGAGAACGCCCTGAATGCGATTGAAGCGGTGGATATTGCACTTGCCAGCCATGCTGCGGAGGATGATAGGCGTCGGCGTAAGGACTGGGTTATAGCACGGGATACAGCCCTTCTGACGCTGATTTATGGTGCCGGCTTGCGGATTTCCGAGGCCTTGTCGCTGAAGCGCAGTGACGTTCCTTTTGGTGAGAGTATCACAATCAGGGGAAAGGGCGGGAAAGAACGTATAGTGCCGATTTTGCCGATTATAAGACAGGCGGTGGATGAATATCTTGCAGAATGTGAGTATGATTTGCGGCCTGAAGACCCTTTGTTTGTCGGGGCAAGGGGGGAAAAGCTCAACGCAGCAGTGTTCCAGCGCAGTGTGAAGAAGGTACGGGAAAATATGCAACTGCCGGAATCGGTGACCCCGCATGCATTCCGCCATAGTTTTGCCACGCATTTGCTTGGCAGTGGCGGGGATTTACGGGCAATACAGGAGTTGCTTGGCCATGCCAGCCTGTCCACCACCCAGCGCTACACCAAAATAGACACCGACCGCCTGCTTGAATCCTATTCCGGCACCCACCCGAGGGGATAAGATGTAAAGCATTATAAAAGCTTTTAACCTAACCGATTTGTAATTGATTTAGGTCAAGAAGTGTTGTTTTCTCCACAAAAATATTGAAGAATGTCTTATTTTGGTGTTTTAACGGTGGTGTGAACTAAACAAATCTGAGAGGGTTTCTTAAAATTCGCTAGCATGTGGCGAAAATGGCTGTTTTCGAGAACCGTACTACAGCGTACTTAATGGTACGTGAAGCACGGAAGCGCAGAAAATGGTCATTTGCAGCCCATGATAGTAGAATTTTAAGACACCCTCTAAGGAGGAAAAATGACTAGAAAAATACTGATATGCGGGGCGACGGGGTTTATCGGGCGCAATATGGTGGAATATTTCGCCGGTCAGGAGGATGTCGAGATACATGCGGTACGGTTTAACCGGCCGGAATATGATGTTGACGGTTCGGCAGATATAACCTGGCATCAGGCGGATTTGCGTAATCCTGATACGGTGGACAGGATGGTTGAGGGGATGGATGTTATCATACAGGCGGCGGCGACCACTTCCGGTGCCAAGGATATCGTCTCCCGCCCCTATATCCATGTTACCGATAATGCGGTGATGAATTCATATCTGTTCCGCTCGGCTTTTGACCATAAGGTCAAGCATGTAGTGTTTTTCAGCTGTACGGTGATGTATCCGACCAGCGATACGCCGCTTGTGGAGAGCGATTTCGATGCCAACCGGCCTTTGCACCCACGCTATTTCGGGGTGGGTAATACCAAGCTTTACATAGAAAAAATGTGCGAATTTTTTGCCGGTATAGGTGATACCAGATTCACTGCTATCCGCCATTCCAACATTTACGGGGCGTATGATAAATATGACCTTGAGCGCAGCCATTTCTTCGGCGCGACCGTTACCAAGGTTATGACTGCAAAGGATAAAATCTCGGTATGGGGAACCGGCGAGGAAGAGCGGGATTTATTGCATGTAGATGATTTAACCCGTTTTGTTGAGCTGGTGATTGACAAGCAGCCCGAAAAATACCGATTGTATAATTGCGGTCTGGGCAGGGCGCATGCAGTACGGGATGTGGTCGGGATGATAGTTGCGGCTTCGGGCAAGGATTTGCGTATAGAGCATGATTTATCGCAGCCAACAATAAAAACCAGCCTGTGCCTGGATTGTGGTTTGGCCAAGCGGGAACTGGGCTGGGTGCCGCAAATATCACTGGAAGATGGCATCCAGCGCACTATCGACTGGTGGCGGGAAAATATGGATGGTAATACGCTGCAACTCAAGGCTGCTTAGCAAGGGAACATAATTGTGGGCTTACTGGGAGTAATATATCAAAACGGGGAGAATCTGTTATCCGAGGTAAAGGATTTGCTGGATAAGGGGGAGAACCCCAATATCATCACAGAGTATGCAGAATCACCCTTGCGTGTAGCGTCAAATAACGGTCGGTTTGACGTTATAAGGCTGTTGCTTGATAACGGTGCCGATGAATCGCAGCTGGAATGGAGTGATATATTTTTCACCCTTGCTTACGGAACTCATGATGAGCTTAAAGCACTGACAAAAAGTGGCTGTGACCTTGAGGCGAGGGATTTCTGGGAGAGAACCCCTTTCCTGTTTTCCATACTGATTGGGGATATTGAAAAAACTAGAATACTGATTGAGGCCGGTGCAGATTTTACTGTTACAGGGAGATGTAATAAACCCGCCCTGTTTTATGCCATACAGAAAGATGATATAGAGGTGCTGAACTGGTTGATTGAGCAGGGCTTTGATATTGAAGGTACTGACCAGTTTTTTCAAACTCCGTTGATGGAAGCGGTTGAGCATAATGCTGTGAAATCTGTGCAGGCTCTGGTGGACGCGGGAGCGGATATATTCAAGCAGAACCACTGTACGGAGAAAGCTATTGCACTGGCGAACAGCCTTGAAATAGTTAATATATTACTGGATGCAGGAGAGGATATAAATGACATAGACAAGGAAGTACGTGCTGTTTTGTTTGGAACAAAGGTGGATGAAGCCCCTGACATTTCGGAAGAGGAGTATAAAAAAGGCAGGCATCGTGTGTTTGGCAAGTCAAATCCTGAGCTTTCCCATAACCGGTTCTGGTATGCCATGGTGAAATGCGGCGGGTCGGCATGGCATGCGAGGAGCAAGTTTGGTGACGAGGTTGCTTGTGATGGAACAGATAAGCCGATATGGTGTTTTGACCGGTTCGGTAAATCCATTACCCCGCTGGATGACGGTCGCTTCATTGAGATAGCCGGAGAGCATGAGGATCATTACGACCCTGATTTTTGTATCTACAACGATGTGTTTGTCCATGAAGATGAGGGTGAATGCAAGATATATACTTATCCGAGGGAGGTATTTCCTCCTACAGATTTCCACACCGCAACCCTTGTCGGAAAGCATATTTATATAATCGGCAATCTGGGTTATGACGAGGACAGGAAGCCGGGATATACTCCGGTTTATCGCCTTGATATAGAGAGCATGAAAATAGAGAGAGTAGGAACAGGAGGTGAAATGCCCGGCTGGATAAGCCGCCATAAGGCTAAATTTGATGGTAAGTCGGTAATATCAATTACAGGCGGGGATTTGATAGAAAATAATGATGATGGTGAGGAGCTTTATATTGCAAACAAAAAAGATTATTCACTGAATCTGGACAGTCTTGAATGGACACGAAAAAACTCATGAACAACAAGTTAGTCATATCCAACCCGCTGATACCGCTGGTATTTATAATCGGGTTTATATTCTTTTACTTCATGGCAGGACCGATATTCTCGGATGAGGATACGCCATGGCATATTGCAGCGGGAGATTTTATCCGTGACACCGGCTCCATACCCGAAACCGACCCCTGGTCATTCACAGCAGAAGGCGTTCCCTGGTATAATATCTCATGGGGATGGGATGTGGCAGTAAGCTGGATTGCCGATATTTTCGGTGTGGGGAGCCTGTTCATACTGGCCTGTCTGCTCAAGGCGCTGATAGTCACCCTCACCACTGCTATACTGCTCAAGCGCAACGCTGCGTCGCAGGACCCGATAATCATAGTATCGGGGATAGTCATGCTCACATTATGGCATTCCGGCGGGATAAGGCCGCAACTGGTAAGCTATATAATGGTTATCCTGTTCCATTATATATTGCATAAAAGCCGGGGGAATAATTCTGTTCGGGTGTTTATGCCACTGCCATTGCTGATGGTAGTGTGGGCTAACCTGCATGGCGGGTTTGTGGCTATTGCAGCTATTTTTGCAGCTTACGGTGCCGAGGCATATCTGGCTCGCAACTGGAAATGGCTTGGGAACCTTGTGCTGGGCGGGGTTATGTGCGGTCTGGCGGTATTTGCAACTCCTTTGGGGTGGGAAATGGCCGCTGCGGTATTTGCTACTCTCGGCAGTGAGCTGGTATTATATCTTGGTGAGTGGCACCCGCTGACATTTGATACTTATGTCGGGTTTGATATTCTGATTATTGCATTTGCGCTGGCAACCAATCTGACTGACAGGGATATTCCGGTTGCCGACAAGGTGCTTGCAATTATGTGGTTTGCGGCAGCATTATTTTCGGTGCGTAACTTCCCGATATTTGCGGTTTTATCCGCTCCACTGCTTGCCATGTCGCTGGAAAAGGCACTGCCGCATAAAAGTAATAATGATTTCAGCAAGGCAGGAAAATTTATTCATATCGGTGCAGCAGTGGTTTTTGTGGTACTGTTATTTGCACCATTACGGGAAATTTCCGGCAAGGATAAGGTAATTGCGGTTGATACCGTTCCGCTGGAAGCACTGGAATATATTAAACAAAATCATCCTAACAAGCGTTTCCTGAATGACTATACAATAGGCGGTTATGTGATTTATTATAACCGTGGATTCACCCCCGTATTTATCGACGGGCGGGCGGAAACCGCCTATCCACGGGCTTTCACCGAAAAGGTTATAGAATTGTTCGATGGCGGCAACCCTGATGAAATAATAGAGGAATATAAAATAGACGGTCTTCTGCTTATGAATTCCAACTCGGCATATAAATTCCCCGACCTGCATGACAAAACAAAATGGCACAAGGCTTTCGAAGGCAGGGTGGCCAGTATTTACTTGCGAAAGGATAATAGGTAAATATGGACCCGATAATTATTACAGTAGCGCCGAACGGGGCGAGGAAGATGAAGGCGGATCATCCGGCGATTCCGCTTGATACAGGGGAAATTGCGGATGAGGCGGTTGCCTGTCATAAGGCGGGGGCTGCGATGATACATCTGCATATTCGTGATAAGAACAAGGACTATCAGCATAGCCTTGATGTTGGCATATATCGTGAGGCAATTGCCGAGGTAAAACAACAGCTTGGCGATGATATTATCATACAGTGCACATCCGAGGCGGTGGGCATATACAATCCCGAGCAGCAAATGGCCATGGTACGGGAATTAAAGCCGGAAGCGGTTTCCCTGGCGATCAGGGAGATTATCCCGCAGCCTTCATATGAATCTGCGGCAAAAGATTTTCTGCAGGATGTACTGGCACAAGGTACGATGCCGCAATATATTTTATACAGCCCCGAGGAGGTGAAATATTTTGCAGATTTGCGCAAGCAGGGAGTAATTCCGGGTAAGAAAGTTTTTGTGTTGTTTGTTCTGGGGAAAAAACATGCCGCGGCCGGTGATAAAACGGCATGGTCACAACCTGATGATCTGGATAAATTCCTGGAATGTTTTGGTAAGGATTTAAATCTGGCTGAAACTCATTGGGCGGTATGCGCATTCGGTGGTAATGAAAATGCCTGTATGGAAAAGGCGGTGGCTTGCGGTGGGCATCCGCGGATTGGCTTTGAGAATAACCATTTAATGGAAAACGGGGAGGTTGCTGCTGATAACGCTGCCCTGATCGGGCAATTCTGTCATAAATTACAGGATATTAAGCTGTCACGCAAAGTAGCAGATGCGCAAACGGCAAGGAAATTGCTTAAAGAGACACTCGCCTGACTTCGGCCTGATATTAAGGATAAAATCCAGTATATCATATTCTGTCTCTTCCGGCAGCTTTTCAATTCTGCCAGGTATCGTTGTTTAGGCCATTATAGCCGCGGGAGGCCATACAGCCATTGAAGAAATCCATCCATTGCTGGTCGGTTCCCTGTACTTCCTGAAACTGACGTGGTTCTGCATGGCCGGAATACTGCCTGTCCGCTATTTGTGAGCATGCCACAAAATCCGCATCATACTGCGAAAGCTGGTAATATTCCTGTGCAGATGCACCGGAGACGCCACCATATATGCAAAATAACAAAAGTGTTATAGCAATATAACGCTTTAACTTGATAAAAATCATAAACAAACCTCCATAGTTTGTAGTTGGAAAAAGCACCTGATAACAATGGGTTTACAGATGATGCCCGCACTTATACGTATATTTTTCCCTAATGCAAGCATTATTTTCAATATATCATTAATTTTAGAGGTATGGAAGTTAGTGTGTCGTTGTGACACCACTTTTCTCCGTGAAAAGTGGCCAAGACCAGGCCATGTGGACATTTACTACTATCATGGCCTAAAATCCTTTTAAACAAAACCGGTTGGTCTATAATAACCATATGAAATTACTGATCATGAAAGGATGGCGTAGAGGGTTGGTAGCTATTTTGCTGGGAGCGATGGTGACGCTTGCCTTCCCGCCTTTCTTCATATTTCCCGCTGCTATAACAGGGTTTGCCGGCTTTTTCCTGATACTGGAAACCTGTACACGTAAACGGGAGGCGTTCACAACAGGCTGGTGTTTCGGGTTCGGACATTTCGTTAGCGGGCTGTACTGGATAGCCAATTCCCTGCTGGTTGATGCCGAGATGTTTGCCTGGCTGGTACCCTTTGCCATATCGATAATACCGGCGGGGCTGGCGATATACACCGGACTGGTGGCGCTGGCCGCCCACCTGATACCACGCAATATAACAAGGTGGCGCAGGATTATGGGTTTCACCTGTTTCTGGGTAATTACCGAACTGTTGCGTGCGCATTTATTTACCGGCTTTCCGTGGAACCTGATGGGCTATATCTGGACTGTGTCAGAAGCGATGATGCAGCCTGCAGCGGCTATCGGAGTATATGGGCTGAGCCTGCTTGCGGTATTTTCCGCAACCCTGCCGGCAGTGTTAGTCAAAATCACACCGGAGCAGCGGGTTATTTATACCAGGGACTGGAAGCCGATAACGTTTACCTTCTCCATACTTGCATTGATATTTGCATTTGGTAACTCGGTGATCCTGGTGGGACAGAAGCGGGAATTTGACAAGCTCAATGTCAGGATAATACAACCCAGCATTCCACAGACGATGAAGATGAACCCTGATGAGCAGGCACAGAATTTCCTGAAGCATATTGAGCTTACCAAGCAGAAAAGTGAGGTTGAAGGGTTTGCTCCTGATGTGGTGGTATGGCCGGAAGCGGTAGTTTCCATTCTGGATGAGGATGCGCAGGCACGGCAGATTATGGCGGATTCTATCCCTGACGGCAGCTATATAATTGCCGGCACGATGCGGAGGGCAATAGGGGAAGATGAGCAGATAAAGATATGGAATTCGGTTCAGGTTGTTAATTCGGCGGGAGATATAGCCGCAACTTATGACAAGCACCACCTTGTACCGTTCGGGGAATATATTCCACTGCGGTTTCTGGCGAATTTTATCGCACGTGGGGTCGCAACCGAAATGATGGATTTTTCAAAAGGTAGCGGTGCGCAAACCGTTTATACGGCTGGCGGCGGACTTCCGGCATTCAGCCCGATGATATGTTATGAGGCGATATTTTCAGCCTATGTGGTGGAAAGACGACGAAATAACAAGAGAGATATTATGGTGATTGACATGGATGAGCCTGTTGAGGGAAATAAGCAGGCTGCCGATGACGGGCATAAAGTAACTATAGGGGAATTTCATGATGCTGCCGAAATAATCCGCAGGCGCAATGCTAAGCCGAAATGGCTGGTTAACACCACTAATGACGCCTGGTTCGGCGACAGCACAGGGCCGCACCAGCATTTCCATATGACCCGTATGCGTGCGGTAGAGGAAAGGCTACCGCTGGTCAGGGCGGCAAATAACGGTATTTCCGCTGCAATTGATTCATATGGACGGGTGATAGATAGTCTAGACCTCAATGAAGTCGGAATTATTGATATTACACTTCCCTTGCCGGCAGATAGAAATTTACGCAACCGCAATCTTTATGCCCGGCATGGCGAAGTTGCCCCGATTTCACTAATCGCATTATTACTGGTAATTTCATTTCGGAGTAGAAGAGCAAAACTACCTGCTGCTACTTAAAGTAGAGAATTGGATGGCAAATACTTACTTTTAGTACGTATACACCGGTTTTATTTAGATAAAACTTGCAAACACCATATTATTCTTTATTTGTTAGTTATATCGCTTGTTAACTTTACCTTATCATTAGGATATGTCGCATCCCGTAGATATACATGTAGGAAAACGCTTGCGTTTAAGACGCAGTATGCTTGGTATGAGCCAGGATCATCTGGGCAAGGAAATAGGCGTAACTTTCCAGCAGGTGCAGAAATATGAACGCGGGATTAACCGTATCGGCTCCAGCCGGCTGTATGATTTTTCCAAAATACTTGGTGTACCGGTAAGCTATTTTTTCGAGGAGTTCAACCCTGCCAGTGAAGCTAAAGCAGGACGGGGATTCGCCGAAGAGTCAGCTTCATTTGAAACGGAAAAGCTGGATGACAAGGAAACCATGGCCCTGATACGCTCCTATTATAAAATCACCGACCCGGATATTCGCCGTAAGGTTTTGAGCCTGATAAAAGCCATGGCACCTGTGGAGTAGGTTGTCAGTTATCAGTGCTCAGTTATCAGTCGTAAAATAGCAGGAAAGCAGAACACAAGTATTTACTTTCATTGTCTGGGAGGATTCTTAAAATTCGCTAGCATGTGACGAAAATAACTGTTTCCGAGAACCGTAGCGCAGCGTACTTTTGGGTACGCGAGCAACGGAAGCGCAGGAAACGGTTATTTTCAGGCCATGCTAGCGAATTTTAAGAATCCTCTAATCGCTGGTGTAATAATCCTTGTATTTTCCATAATAGCTGCCGCTGTCGCTATAGCCGTATTTTTCGTGTTTCGGTATGTCGACACGGCTTAACACCACTCCGGAAATTGGCACCCCGGTTGAGACAAGTTGCTTCAGCGCGTTAGCAGTCAGCGAACGGGCAGTTTTCTCCCATTGCACCAGCAATATCGCAGTATCAACCATTTCGGACAGCATAAGCGCATCGGAAAGTGCCATAACTGGTGGTGAGTCTAGGATAACCATATCATAAACATTGGTGACCTTCTTCATAAAGTCGTGCATCTTCCTCGAGCTGAGTAATTCCCTGGAGTGCGGAGTATTAGGAAAGGCCCTGATATAATGCAGGCCGGTCTTATCATCCTTCATTATAACTTCCTTGACATCAGCAGTGCCGGCCAGAAGCTCGCCTATACCCTTGCTGGCAATCCTGTCAAACGCCTTGTCGACCGTCGGCCTGCGCATATCGCAATCCACCAGCAGCACCTTCGAGCCGGACATTGCGGTAACCCTTGCCAGTGACACCGATATGGTGGATTTACCTTCACCTGGAACAGAGGAAGTAACCATAATTGATTTGGGCGGGTTGTCAGGGTTTGAGAAATGCACCGCTGTCATCACCGAACGTAATGATTCTGCAAAAGCGGAGGTCGGATTTTTGGTAACATAATCAGCAATGTCAGCCTTGCCGGACAGTTCCGGTACCATACCGATGGCAGGAGCATGAAGCATATCCTCAATCTGCTCGGAGCTGCGGAAACCGTTATCCAGCATCTCTATCAGGAAGCTGAGCGCTATTCCCAGCGCCAGCCCCAGTATAGCGGCGATTACCAGTATAATCTTCTTGCGCGGCCATGACGGCTTGCTCGGCACTGCCGCCTGGTTAATTATAGTTGCATCATTCTGCTCAAGGGTCTGGTGTGAGGTCTCCTTGAAGCGCGATAGAAAGGATTCATAGAGTGCAAGGTCGGTTTCCATCTGGCGCACCAGCTCGGAAAGCTGGACTTCTGCACGGTTGGTCACATCCTTGCTGCGTTGCAGGTCATCGAGGTTACTGGCCAGTGTAGTAACCTTGGTACGGGCGATTTCCACCTCATATTCAAGTCCCTGGATAATCTTCTGAATCTCGCTGTCGATTTTTTTGCGCAAATCCTTAAGCTGTGCGCGAATCTTGATTATCAGCGGGTGGCGCTTGCCGTAACGGCTCTCCAGCTCGGATTTCTCCCGCAATATGCCCGCTTCCTGCTCGCGTAATTTTTGTATAAGTGGGGAACTCATCACCTCCAGCGCCGATTCCACACCATTCTTTGATGCGGCCAGCTCCTTTGACTGTGCCAAACGGGCTTCGGCCTGTGCCAGTTCGGTACGGGCAAGGATAAGCTGGCTGTTTAGCTCGGAAAGCTGCTTGTCGCCGACCGTCTCACCGCTGAGTTTTATCAGATCATGTTTTTCCTTGAAAAGCTGCACGGCATTTTCCGACTCATGCACCTTCTTCTGCATTTCCATAACCCGCTCCTTGAGCCAGTTATTAGCACGCTTGGTAGCGGCAAATTTAAGCTCCAACTCATTTACCAGATATTCATCGGCCAGCGTATTGGCTATCAGCGCGGCCAGATCCGGTGATTCGGAAGTAAACTGCACCTTGACCGTATATGAGCGCGGAACCCTGATTACCGCCAGCCGCTTGACAATCCCGTTTATTCCTGCATTGCGTTCCTTTTCCCTGATTGCTTCGGGTGCGGCCTGTGATTCCGCTACCTGTTCATTTTCAGTGGCAAGGAAGCCGGTAATCCAGCCGATTAGCGCAAAACTGTCAGCCTTATCGATAAATTCTTTGCGAAATTCCTGGTTGCGGGATAGGTCAAGTCGGTCGTAGACTCTTCCGACCAGATAGGAAGACTTCATTATGTCAAGTTCGCTGTTAATCGCCGATTCATCGCCGGAAAGTCCCATCATAACTGATTTTATATCAACAACCTGCTGTTTTCTCATATTAAACTGCAGCAGGGACTCGGCGGTATAGCGCGGGGTTTGCATATAAAGGAAAATCGCGGCCAGCATAGCAGCCAGCATGGTTATACCGAAAATAACGCCTTTTTTCCTTTTGAGAACGGAAATGATCGAGCGCAGGTCCGAAAGGCCGGAAGTACCTGAAGGATGGGGATGGGTGCCGCTTAAAAACGCCGCAGTTTTTTTGTCGTCATTTGCAGGGCTTATAGGAGAAACGGAATCCGCCACGGTACCAGTTTCAGCGTGTTTGCTGTTTATACGTATCATCTGCCTGATTCCCTGATTTTCTACGGAACACTATAAAGGAAGAGGTATTGTCAGTAATGGAGCTTACAGACAAAAAACAGGCGGTACCCCACTATATCCACAAATATAGTTGCAGAATACCGCCCGCAAATACTAACTAGCTTTTAGCCAGAACTACTCCTAGCTTGGGCTGACAGGAAACGGATTTGGATGAGGAAAATGTCCTCTTGCAATGAGCTTTTCAAAAAGATCATGCAACTTTTGCCTTATCCTGGGAGGGATTCCCTGTCCACGACCTTGTGAGTTCCCGCCATGGAAAGCAATCTCGAAACTTTCTTTCTCAACTTCCTTGTCACCAGCAGAGACACTAACCGGAGCAAGGCTGAAGCCTGTCACCAGAACGAAAACAAAGAACATACAAAATAATCTCTTCATAACAAATACCCTAAAAAATTAAACCACACCAAACAGGAATTCAATGCAGAGGTTAACAGATAATAAATACACTGGAACTCCTAGCATAGTATTTTTACCTTTGCAATGGCAATTTTTCCTGATTTCCTGAAATTTTATGATGTATTAGGGAAAACAACCTGTTATAAAGGCCATTTCACTTTGTAATATATAGGGTTAGGCTGGTGTGATAAATTGGTCACTCGGCAATAAAATTAAGGCAATGGATAAAGTAAGGGGAAAACAGGCAAGAAGATGGAAGGAGATAGCTTTTTATGGCTTGCTGTTGCTGCTGATACTGGCACCGCTGCCTTTCGGCAGTAACCGTCCGTGGAGTGAGGCGCTTATGGCTACGGTTACAGCCATATTGCTGCTGGTATGGAGTGTCGATAATGCGCTCAACAGATTTGCCCTGCATATTCCGCTCAGGCGTATATGGTATATTACTCTGCCTTTCAGTTTTGTCATAATATGGGCTGTGGCGCAGATAACACTGTCTGTTCCGCAGGACTGGACGCATCCGATATGGGGTGCAATGTCGGAGTTCGCAGATGAAACGGTTCCGTCCAGAATCACGCTCAATACGGATAACAGCATTACGGTGATTATGCGGCTTTTATGCTATGCGTCCGTTTTCTGGCTGGCATTGCAATTTGGCCGTTCGGGGCATCGGGCGAGAATTATCCTGAAGGCAGTGGTTTTTGCCGGACTGGCATATGCACTGTACGGTATTATGGTAGATGTCTCGGGGGCAAAAAAGATACTGTGGTATCCTAAATGGGCTTATCTGGATTCGCTTACCAGCAGTTTCGTCAACCGTAATTCCTACGCCACCTATGCCGGAATCGGGGCGCTTGCCAGTATAATATTATTGTTTGACAGTATCTTCCCCGATTCCCGCCGTCTTTCAGCCCGTCAGTTAAAAGAGGCACTGCTGACCAATTTTGCATCATACAGCTATCGTTATTTACTTGTCACCGTAACTATAATGGCCGCCCTGATACTTACCCATTCACGGGCGGGGATAGCCAGCTTTGCAGTCGGCCTGATAGTCCTGTTCCTTACAATCAGCTCGACAAGGCAAATGCAGGCAAGGCGTAAATGGATTATGACCGTGGTAACCATATTCATGCTGTTGATGGCAGCGATGTTTATATCTGGCGGTGATGATACGTTCGACCGATTCGCAAAGCTGGACGGTGATGCCGAGAATCGGGTGAAGATTTACAGCAATACACTCAATATTATAAAGGATAACCCGCTGCTTGGTACTGGTCTGGGGAATTTCGAGAATACCTACCGTTTTTACAGTCTTCCGCCCGAGCGTGTAAAAATATCCTCAAGGGTGGACCGTGCACATAATACATATCTGGAGGCGGCGGTAGAGCTTGGTATTCCTGCTGCCATACTTATTGTTATGCCGGTATTTTTTATGATTATGCTGTGCATACGTGGAGTAAAGCAGCGCAAACGTAACGGGATTTATCCGGCCCTGGGTGTGGCAATGAGTGCATTGGTGGGCGTACATGCGCTGTTCGATTTCAGCATAGAGATTCCGGCAGTGGCCTTTACCTATTCGGTGTTGATGGGGGTGTGCTGTGCGCAATCATGGCCTTCCGAGAAGAAGAAATCGGGGGGCATAAGGAAGGGTACTGTCCCCACGGCAATGCCGGTTATGAATCCGCCCGCGATGGCCATTCCCGATGTGATTATGAGCGAAAAAGATGCAGGTGTGAAGCCGGAACCAAAAACACAAATGATTGCCCAAAATACCAGGCCATCTTCATATGGAACCGTAACATTCTGTATATTACTGTCCGCATTACTGTTCTATCTTGGTTTCCCAAGGTTTATGGCCGCATATAACACCCTCTCCGGCAATGAAATTTTGCAGCTTATACATAAGGGCAAGCAGGTAGGTGCCGAGGAATCTGAGAAGCTGGTGGAAAGCCGGCGGAACGCCATGCGCTGGATAAATAACAGCAGGTTAAATTCCGAACTGGGGCTGGCTAAATTCACCCTGGCCATGGTCGGCGAATTCAATGAGAGCAAAAAGAACCGTTTGCTGATGGAATCATATGAGCATACTTTTGACAGTCTTGTAAAAAGCCCCGCCGAGCCGTATAACTGGATGCAGCTTGCCACATTGCACGGTATTGCCGAAGGTGCATCGGCTGATTTCGCCGATTCGATACAGATGTCGATTATGACCGGTCCAAGTGAATATCCCCTGACACTGCACCGTCTTATGCTAGGTATTCCAACATGGGAGAAGTTTGATGAGGAGGGCAAATCCATGATGCAGTCGCAGATATGCGAGGCATGGCAGGTGAACCCGAAGGGGGTGCGGACATTGTTTGAGGAAGAGGCAGCACAGACATTTGTATGCTATATGTTATTGCAATGTCCCGTTTCATCGAATGAGGAAGAGAATAGTAAAAAATATGACAGGTCATTCTGCGATCCCCTGCTGGACGAGCCGGATGACAGTATTGAAGAAGAGGAAGAAATTATTGGTAGTATAGAAAAAGTGAGACAAATATCGTGAACAACCCTCCCCCTGAATCTACAGACATACAGCTTCGCAAAAGCAAAACCGCAATATGGGTTGTGCTGCTGGTTATTATTGTATCGGCCGCTATTGCCGCATCATTGGTACCGTCCAGAATCCCGCTGGAGAAATATCACATAGATAAGATAATCCACTTTGTAATATATGGTACTATGGCATTCATACCGTCATATTTTTCAGGGTCGGTACGGGTTGCTATTTTTACAGGAATTGCCTTGTGCCTGCTTGGGATAGGGCTGGAACTGGCACAGGAGGCTATCCCAAGGCGCACCGGTTCATATGGCGACGTACTCTCCAACTGCGCCGGCATCCTGGCAGGCATAATAATCGGCCGATTGTTGGGCAGGAGCGGTTAAGGCTTGTGTTTATATGTGCAAGAGGGTAGCATGCCCACATAATCAGTAGCTATATTGTGGCTGCTTATAATCATTCAGACATAGGCCTTTATAAAGACAATCAAAGGAGAACAAAATGACACTTGCAGCACGTAATAATTCAGATGATATAGAAATTACCGGTAAGGTTACCGAGGAGTTTGCCGGTATACTTACCGATGAGGCAGTGGAGTTTGTTGCGGAGCTTGAGCGTAAGTTTGGTGCGCAGGTGGATGAGTTATTGCGTGAGCGTGAGAAATCACAGGAGGAATTGCGCAAAGGTAAAAAGCTTGATTTTCTGCCGGAGGCAAAATCAATTCGTGACGGTGACTGGAAAGTTGCGCCGATACCGGCTGACCTGCAGGACAGGAGGGTGGAGATAACCGGGCCGGTCGACCGCAAGATGATGATTAACGCACTTAATTCCGGTGCAAAAGTTTTTATGGCCGATTTCGAGGACTCGCTTACTCCCGGATGGCAGCAGGTAATCCAGGGGCAGATAAATCTTCAGGATGCAATTGATGGTACAATTGAATATACCAGCCCGGAAGGTAAGGAATATAGATTAAATGGCACATACCCTTCCAAAGATTTGGCAATACTTATTGTACGCCCGCGCGGATGGCACCTGCCGGAGAAGCATATATTGGTGGACGGCAAGCCGATACATGGTGCGTTACTTGATTTCGGCCTGTATTTCTTTCATAATGCAAAAACGCTTATAGACAAGGGGACAGGAGCATATTTCTATCTGCCCAAGCTGGAGACATATAAAGAGGCGGAAGTGTGGAATGATGTATTTGCCCATGCCGAGGAAAAGCTGGGTGTTACGCATGGCAGCATAAAGGCAACAGTTTTGATTGAGACTATCACCGCTGCATTCCAGATGGATGAAATATTATATGCGCTCAAGGATTACATTGTCGCACAGAATGCCGGTCGCTGGGATTATATCTTCAGCTATATCAAGAAACATTCGCATGATAAAAGTTTTGTCTGCCCAGACCGCGGACAGGTTACGATGACCCAGCCTTTCCTCAGGGCATATTCATTGCTGCTGATAAAAACCTGCCATAAGCGCGGGGCGTTTGCGATGGGGGGGATGGCGGCCTATATCCCGGTCAAGAATGACGAGGCGGCTAATGAGAAAGCGTTTGAAATGGTACGTAAGGATAAGGAGCGTGAAGCCGGAGATGGACATGACGGTACATGGGTGGCGCATCCCGGGCTGATTCCGGTAGCAAGGGCTGCGTTTGACAAGGTTATGCCGGAAGCTAACCAGGTGAGCAGGCTGTATGATGATGTTGAGATCACGGCAGAGGATTTACTGGAGGTGCCGCAGGGAACCATTACCGAAGCCGGTCTGCGCAACAATATAAGTGTGTCGCTGCAATATCTGGCGCACTGGCTGGATGGTGTGGGGTGCGTTCCAATATTTAATCTTATGGAAGATGCAGCAACCGCTGAAATTGCCCGCACACAAATATGGCAGTGGATTCATCATAATGCCACTCTTGAAAATGGCACGCAGATAGATGTAGCGTTGTTTAAACAATATCGTGGTGAGGAACTGGATAAAATAAAAAACTCTTACGGTGAGAAGTTCAATGCAGCAAAATTTGCGGAAGCATCTGCCTTGCTGGAAGATTTGGTATTAAATAATGAGATGGAAGACTTCCTGACTCTGGATGCTTATGAAAAAGTTAAGTGAAATATCCTTTTAGTTGAAAAAACAGTTGCAAGAATAATACTAATAAGATAAATATGACAAAAATGTAAAATTTTAATAAAAAATTAGTGATAAAGTAAAATTTATGTGCTAGAATAAAAAGTTGCAGGTAGCGTCTCGTTACAATTTATGATATAAAGCACAAGATATGGTGTTTAGTAAATTGTCTGTAAAACGGAAAATGTATTTCGGGTTCTCCGGAATGTAGAGGCAAATATGGCAACACAATATAAAAGCCTGCCGACTTTTTTCATAGTTCTCCTGATTGCTATCTTATCCGGGGTCCCGAGGGATTCTGTTGCTGACTGGGCCGGCGATTGCGGTTCAGGCGTTTTCGATGAAAACCCTAATGATATATGGCCAAGTTTCACCGGCTGCTATAACCCCGAAGAACGCTTTGTAAAAAAAGCGGCTGATGCAAATGCAATAAATGCAGGTTTGGATCAGGTGTGTAAAACGGATCTAAATGGCAATCCAGTTTATGTTGACGAAGATGGTGATAGTATTCCTGACCTTGATGATGATGGCAACCCTATATGCGAAATGGTAGATGTTGAAGTTGCTGCTACTATTCCAGATGATAATGTCTTACGCCTGCATGATTTCTGTATAGCGCAATTCTATGCAAGGTTAAACCCTGCAACCTCTGCTTTTACCCTGCAATTAAGTGATCTACAGCATCATGGCCCCGGTTTTGCAATACAGTGTCTACACAATGATGACCTGGATGATTTTGATGATTTCTGCCGACATTATATACCGCGTGATGCTGATGATACTGATGATGACGACGATAGGGACGAGCATGCACCGTTACCCATAAAAGATTGGCCATATAAAACTCATAACTTTAGATGGGGAGAGGCAACAATAATTACAACAGATGAAGAAGGAGAGGAGACCTCTGAGACCGTTAATTGTTGGGTGCGAGAAGAAGATAGGCAGTTGGGTATGACAGGATGGCTAAATGGCAATGATTCGCTCTCATACTACATTACCACCGGAATACATTGGCTTCCACTACGGCTTGACGTACCAACAGGGGTTGATGAGACCAAACCTAGATATACTGATGAATATGGTATGTTTCGATATGGAGAATATGGCGGCCCTCCTGGTGAGAAAAAATATCCTTTTAAAACGGACAATGTTTATCAATTACCAGGCTCTACTGCTCAAACTGATATTGATACAGGAACTGGTAATGTTTTTGTGCCTGCTGAGGTGGCGCATGAGCGTATTCATATGGGTATGAAAAAGCGTAATCAGGAATGTCTGAAGGTATATATAGAGGAATGGGCGCACAGGGCAGATTGTGGAGAGATTATACTTAAAGGTGCACGCTCAAATATGTCAGAGGATTATTGCCAGTGGGTAACAGCATATGCTGATAATGAAAGTGAAAAACTAGGGATACGTAGTGAAGCATTTGATCATGCTAATATAGGAGATTTTGGTTCACCAGGTTGGTTGCCTAATAGAGTCGGTTGGAAGGTAGACCCAGAAAATAACAACAGTTTAACCAATACGTCCTCTGATGTATGTAAGCTTGAAGTTCTTCCTGGTACAGGAGAGGCGCTTTATACACGTAATGATTCAACCAATGAAGTATATGGGATAGATTTTACCAAGCGTGGCTGTCCCACCCGTACTCAGGCAGATGTGGCGTTAGTGCCTATGGTGTTGAATGATTGTGATCTGGAAATGGGGTATAAGAGGATACTGGAAGCAGGGATTGATTTGGGTGACTTGTCCGGCGCCACCTCCGGGAAGGGGGCACCTATAGAACCTGCTACTATAGGAACAGGTAGTAACACAGTAACCACAGGATTAGAGCCCTGGGTTGATGAAACTTGGCCAGCGCGAGATTGCACGCATGGTAGTGGCCATGAACACAGACACCCTCCTGATGCGGTGATAACAGAAGCAGAAATGTTGTCAAATCCAGAAGAACTTGCATTGTTATATGATGGAACAGTTTTAGAACATGATTTCCATGCTAGTGATGATGTCGCGGTTCCTTCAATAAACCCGTGTCACTGGTTTGAAGAGCCGGCTGGTTCAGGAACATATATAAATGATTGTCATGAGGATCTAAGTGGGGATGTACATGGAGTTACCCCTGATTATAATGGCGACCCTGATAGAATACAGCGCGGTATCATGATATCCGGTAAGTCAGAGCGAGTGTTGCGAGAATTATCGAAAATAGAGGAGGATGATAATGTTACGGAAAATATAGAAGGTTTTTTAGGTGGAGGTGTTTTGAGATGGTGGTATAATTCTGCCGCAGTACCTCCAAGAATTGCCCAATCGAGAATAAATAGCAAGCTGCAACGTGATCCTAGGCTTGAAAGAAGGGATGATAGGTTTAATACTTATGAGAGTGACGATCTTACAAAACAGATAAGGTTTTTTGCTTGGCGTAAGACACCTCCTGCTATAACAAACGTGGAATGGTGTGAGTTTCAGGTTCCATTTGACCCGTTTGACCATTCTGGTATTTCCAAAAATACGCCACAATACCGTACAAGAATTGAAAAACATGATTTTATAAATTCCCCTATCACATCTGATAGAATGAACCTCAAGCTAAAGATGGTTGAGCGTATTCGTGATGGGTGTAATGCATTTAATATACGTAGAAACTGGGAAGATGATGTGGGGGCGCTGACTAATTTCTCACTTTGGCTTACCGGTAAAGCAAGTGGCAGATTGTGTGATAATTCTGCAGGGATGTACGGCAAGCATTATGAAACAGTGAGTTTCTCCGGATGGCGTCTGCCGCGGTTTAACTATGAATTCCTCAAATCTTTCCTGCAATGTACTGGTCCGATCATAGAGCTTGCACCGCAACAGGAGCGTACAAATCCTTGTGATAAAGATGATGCGTACTCACCTAACTTTCCCGATAAGGGGGCCTTCTATAAAGGAATATGGAGAGAAAATGTGTTGTCGTCTGAAAGAGGGATATATGATATCATTTTAGATGAGCATCAGAAAAAAATAAATTATCCGGATTCAGAAGACTCCAAGAAGCTTTCTTTTTATAGGTTTGCTGCCGAGGATATTGATGAACTCCATGAGTGGCAAGGGGAAAGAGGGCATAGTGGAGATCCAACATCTGGAGTGTGTTCAGATTATAAAAACACACATCATTTTAAGAAAGGTTGGCACACACGCTGTAGTTGTGAGGAGCGTTGTAGGACCCAATGGTCAACTCCTGAAATAACTTCTGGCATGAATGAATCGGATGTCTTAAAGCTTATATATGAAGGGCATTGCTGTGACCCGAACCTATGCTCTCCTATAAATGGCAAAGTTCGAATACCCTCTAGCGAGTGTGGTGATGATATAACATATGAAGTTGTGGTTGATGCTTCAACTGATTTTCCAAAACCAACCAGGCTGCCAGAATATGGTTTCTGGTGTAGTTGTCCGGAAGATGATTTAAAAACAGTAAATTGTAATGAAAATTATTGTACATGTAATCAGCGAGTGACAACTCCTGGCGTTGCATCACGGGAAGCAGATCTAGATGAGGGATTACCCGCAATAGAAGGTAGGGCAAGCAAGGCGGTGTGTTCTAGCCCTGGACCATTCAAAAGATGGCTGGAGTGTTTCTATTCTGCTAAAGCGAAAGCCTGCCCGGTTGCAACTCGTGATATATCTGCTGGCATTCCACCATCAACAACCGTACAGAAATTTTCTCCAACTCCGCTTGATATTGGTGAATGCTATGCTCCGGTGAGAATGACCGGTCCGGAATTCGATGACGCTCCGGAAGTGCCACCTATTCCTGACCTTACTCCTATTCCTTCAGGCCAAGTAATCTTTCCTCCTGCTAGTGGTTCCGATGATTGGTACATAACAGAATGTACAGGGGATGCATGTGATACAGAACCAAGCAGAGGTAGACTGGATATAGCACTGTGTGCAACTGAAACACAGGAAGCAATAGATAAATGGGGAGCGAGCGGGCCACGTACCTTAATCAAGGAGCCGGCCTGTTACGATAAAAGAGGAACAATGGTAACATTTTTCGAAGCGCCTAATGAGGGGTCTTACAGGGTTACTGCGAATTTAGGGGTAAAATATGCTGCTGGGGTACGCCCCAATACTGTATCGTTAAGCATAGATGGAAGTTTAGTAGGAGAATACGGGTTTGGAGGTCCAAACAGAGGACGCGGCGGGTATTGTTCTGGCAAACCATGTCCTGACTCCAGCGGTAAATTTGTTGGCTGTGACGTAGGAGATAGCGGTCATTATATGAGTATTATAGGAGACAAAAAGGTTGACCAGGTTGTACATTTAGATGCCGGGTTCCACACTCTGGAATTTTCTATGCAGACATCTACTCCTGGTGGTGTTGTAGTAAGTAGGTATTTTAGGGGTTGTCGAGAACCCAGAAGGAAGTGGGAGGTTAAATACAGCAATCTTCCATTTAATGGAATTACGGCAGGAACTCATTATTTACATAATTATGGCTGGATACTGAATGTAAAAATTGCAACTGAAGGTGAAATCATACCAATTCCTGAACCACCTGAGCCACCAAGGGGACCGTCTGGGCCGCCGTTGCGCTGGGCTGGTGAGGAGCCGAATATACTGGCACGCTTGCCGGTAAGCCCTGTGGATGGCAACAATAGTGACCCTGCAGCAATTGATGAAGGTGGAGGGTACAGAAAACATCATGAGCTAATCTTCCAAGGGGCAGTAAAGGATACCGCTCCACCATATCTGGAGCCGATGATTCCAGACCCACGGCAAAATGTTGGCGCAACTGCTCCAGCGGATGTTAAGAACAATGCCAACAGGAAGTATGACGAAGGGCTTCTTGCTGCAAGTGCCGCATGGAAAGATCCAACCGCACGTAAACATGAAGGTATAGTCGGACCACGTGGTTGTGATATCGGCGGCTGGTATGAGATGATGTTATACCAAGCACGCTGTATCAAGTGGTTCCGTCTCAATTGTCTGTGCGATTATAAGAAAACCTTTATTGAAGGCTCCGCTGAATCATATGTATTGAAGCGTGGCGGTATGGTATTTGAAACAGTTAAGCCGGTTATACGTAAAGAAGAAGGTGAAGTAAGAGACTTGGCCCTTCGTCCTGAACCGAGAGTATTCCCGCTTATGTGGCGTGGATTTGCCGGAAAAAGATATGCCCCGAATGATGACGATCCGGATGATCTTCTAAACCCGGGTAAGAAGGTAACTGATCCAAATGAACGAATTGCCTTCCTGAAAGGGTTGGATAGTGCAGCCCCTGGTGACTTTGTTATATGGGATGAGACTATAAAAGATGAAGAAGGTGAAGATGCCGGGTATCGCAGGCATATTGCCTATGTAGATGATACTAAGAGAGGAGTCTCTCCTTCTAATGAATATGTAAAATACCTGACAGATAGGGGTAAGGATCTGCAAAAAGTTCTGGTTGCAGACCAGGAAAGAGAAGTTGACGATGGTATTGCATACCGGTGTGAATTGCAAATAGATTTTGATGGGGATTCAGTTCCGGATAATGCGTATCATTGTGGTACTAACGAGGTTACAGTCAGAGAGTGGAACTGGGGTAAACATCAGGACTCCTGTGGTAATACTGACAGGTGGAAAATTGAAACCACCCGCTATATATACTACAGTAAAAGGGATGTAACAGACTTGCATCCACAGTTACCTGCGGATTTGGCTGTATGTAAGGATCCTGACTGGAAATACTGTCATGAACCAAACTGGACCAGGCTAAAGATTTATCGTGTTTCCAATGACTTACGAGCAAGAGAGAACTGGGCAGATTCTGATGTTCCGGAGAAAAACCCGAGATATCCTGAATGTGAGGATAAATACTCACCACTTCATCCAGACGATGATTTGAAGGGACAGCCAAAACCGGGACCCTATAACGGAAATGCTTTCCCACAAAAAATTACTACAGTCAGCCTAATTCCGCTCATGCAAGATATACTAGATGTGACAGGCGCGCCTGGAAGTGGTGAGTATGACCAACATTTTGGAACAGAAAGTGCTCGTATGGCATCACTAGAAAGAGCCCGTGCAGTAGTGGCTAATGCTAACACTCCGACAGCACTAAGGAATGCTGCTAACAATCCTGCGAGTCCTATACATAAACACTGGACCTTGAATGGTTCAGCAATTGGTCGCTACGACTTCTACGAAGTGGAAAAATTCTTTAAGGATAATTATGGCAGATGTGATCCACCTGAGGAATACAGAAAAGAGCCAGTTGATATTGGTAGCCGTGGGAAATTATACTTCCGGAAGCCAGCAATAGAACCCGCATTGCGAATTAGGGAAGGGAATACCCTTACTATGGGGCCATGGTTCTCCGGTGAACAGAGAGAAGGAGGAAATTGTAAATCTGGTACATGTCCTAAGGTGGATACAACTGAGTTGGACAATCCGGAGTGGCGGGAAATTTCTCCAGGTAACGCTGAAATGAATAAGGTGTGCAGTGGTTCTAATTGTGAATCTCCAGCGATTGGGGAAAACAGGAGTTATAGGCCTGGGGAAGTACCTGAGCCAATCGGTGAATTTTCATGTAGCGACTCTTATTTGGATTCAGGATGCTGCCAAGATGCGGTTGATTCCGGCGATACAGAGGAAATAGAGAATTGTAAATTAAACTTTCCATATTACTGTCCTGATCCTGAGGGGGTCACTGAAATAGATGATACAACAAAACCCAATTTCTGTGGAATCAGGTCAATGAATGTTAATGACGGGAAATGGTATTGTATTCGTTTTAACCCACCACCTCCTGGTTGTTGATATAACTTGACGCTGTCTAGTTTCGCTCTACTATATGTTTCTGTTGAGGTTCTACTACTTTGTAAAAGGCAGGAACATGAAACAAAGCTACATAAAAGTCGGTAATGTAACTATAGGCAATGATTTGCCGCTGGTGTTGATTGCCGGGCCGTGCCAGATGGAATCGCGAGAGCATGCGATGGATATGGCCGGTGCGCTGGCGGAGGTGGCAGGTAAGCTTGGTATCGGATTTATATATAAGACTTCCTATGACAAGGCAAACCGCACCAGCCTGAACAGCAAGAGGGGAGTCGGGCTTGATGCAGCACTTCCCGTATTTGAGGAAATCAAAAAGACCTTTAACTGTCCTGTACTTACCGACATTCACACAGAACAGCAGGTGAAGGTAGCAACGGAAGTAGTTGATATATTACAAATTCCTGCCTTTCTCTGTCGACAGACCGACCTTCTGGTAACTGCTGCAAAAACTGGGCGGGTAATCAATGTCAAGAAAGGCCAGTTCCTTGCCCCCTGGGATATGAAGAATGTTGTCAGCAAGCTGGAGGAGAGCGGCAATAAAAATATCCTTGTAACCGACCGCGGCACATGTTTCGGCTATAATACACTGGTTTCCGACATGCGCTCCCTGCCGATTATGGCCGGGCAAACCGGCTACCCTGTGGTGTTTGACGCAACCCATTCGGTGCAGCAGCCGGGCGGACAGGGTGGTTCCAGCGGCGGGCAACGTGAGTTTGTGGCAGTCTTGGCAAGAGCTGCAGTTGCAGTCGGGGTGGCGGCGGTATTTATGGAAACCCATCAGGATCCTGACAACGCTCCTTCCGACGGCTCCTGTATGGTACGCCTGGATGACATGGAGCAACTGGTTGGACAACTAATTAAGTTTGATAAAATAGCAAAAAACCTGTCCTGAATTGCCCGGATACTATGGCTGAACGAACCGCAAATCCTTTCAGGAAATTATTTTCCGCAATCAAGCTGTTATATCTCAGGCATCGGCAGGAAGCGCGGATATTCCGTCCCGACCATCATATCGTTGACCCAATGCTTGCGCCTTCTGAATACGGGCTTTCAGCCTCTCCGGTTGATATAACTACTGAAGATAATATCCGTATTCATTTATGGGTTAAGCAGCCTGATAGCAACAAACCGTTATTTATATTTTTCCACGGTAATACTGGCCATTTCGGTGATGTGGGGCAGCCGGATACGGGTGAGGAATATGACCCGCAATATCGTATAAACCTGCTAAAGGAGATTGAAAAAAAGGCAGGATATATTGCGGTGAGTCTGCGTGGTTACGGTGTTAGTGACAAGGTTGCATCTACCGAGGAGGGGTTTGTCAAGGATACCAGGGCTGTGATAAATTATGCGCTGGATGGTCTGAAAACACCGCATCAGAGGGTGATATTGGCTGGTGAATCCTTGGGGGCTGCGGTTGCGATGATTGCGGCCGAGGAGATGACTATTATGGACAGGCCGCCTGCGATGGTTGCTATCATTGCAGCATTCTCCTCGATGAAATGGAAGGTAATCGAGCTGCATCCCGATTTGTCACCTGAGGCGGTGGAGCGCAGCCTGCGTCATAAATTTGACTCGGAAGAAAGGATAAAAAAACTTGGCAGGGATACCAGCTTCTACATAGCCCATCCCGGGGATGATGAAGTAACACTGAAAGACCATAGCCGGAAACTAACCGAAATCGCAAAAGAAGCCGGCCTGGATGTTACATATGAGGAACTTGCTGGTGGTCACATCACCTGGGAACCAAAGCAGGTTGTTGATGGAGTGCTTGAGCGATACTACTCCACCATCTCGGTAGGGTAAATTCCCCATATATTGGTGCGGGGGAGCCAGCCTTCATGACCCGCCACTTCTATATGGCATACGTGCTTTTTGCATGTATTCAGGCGGGCATTAACACCCGGCTCAATACGGGCAACGGGAGATGAATCAATCGCCGAATAGCGGAGCATTGTCTGAATATCACTGCCGGTTACCATTATGGTGCGGTTATTGCTCAGCATGGCACGATGTACCCAGCCCTCATCACCATCAATATCACGTATCTTGCGCCACTGCTCAAACTCGGCGATAACCTCAACCGGCATCTGGTTACGTACCATCACCCATTTTATCTGGTAGCGCAGCCCCGGCCCGGTGCGAATATTAGCCTCGGACGCCTTGACAGTAACAAAGCGCGGCAGCGGCAGGTCAGTACGTGCTATAGCGCCGGAACCAAGAAAAACACAGATAACAGCTATAAAAACAATAATACGCATTGGTTAATAACCTGTTAAGATAACGCCATATATAGGGATGTTAACAAAAATTAATACCATATAGAACTTATGCTGCAAAAGAAAAAGCCGTAGGAAGTAAATTTTCTGGTGAGATATAGTTTTTCTGCCACTTTAATCCCTTCAGGTATAATTCCCCACCCCTTGGGGTGAAGGGATAGTATAGTCCGATTGGATGTCCCGCTGCTTGCAGCAGGGTAGTTTATTATGGTGTTGGGGATAGCCAGAAACAACCAGGCTATGTTGAGATTTATAGTAAATGCTGGGTGCTACGACCTAAAATTATTCATACTTTTTTATGAAACTTTCAGTTCTCTGTAAGAGCTTGTTGTAATCCTCATCATGTTATTTATAATAAACGATGTCTGATTGTTCTTTTCCGCTGTAGTGTTTTTTGGATATTAATTTTATTATTATGCACCGTATCTTTGTTTTGTCAGCAGCTTTGATTTTGATTGTTCCTGCCCTTGCATGGGGTGTGAAGGCGCCTTATCCGGAATGGAAGGTTTCGGATAATAATATATCCATGATGAAGAAGGCACGTGATTTTGCCCGTCAGAAAAAATGGAAGAGCGCGCAGAAATATGCCAGGAAAACCAACATTAAACTTGCCAGCCAGATGTTTGCATGGTGGCAGTATATGTCCGACACCAAGAACTCCTCCTTCCCCGAGGCTTCTGCTTTTATTTATCAGCATTTGCACTGGCCTTACCAGCTATCAATGAAAATCCGTGCGGAGCAATCGCTTGATGACTCAATTGATGCTGATGAAATCAAGGCATGGTTTTCCACCGCCCATATCAGGGGAGGGACGATAAATTTCGACTCCCCCGTAACTCCCAAGGGGAAGGAAATGCTGGCGCAGGCCTTGCTGCAAAACAAGGATGAGGCAAAACGTTATCGCAGTAAAATCATCCGCATGCTGAGGGAATCATGGGTGGAGCGTGATTTCAATAAAAAGGAGGAGGGCAAGTTTCTCAAGAAATACAAGGAGTTTATCACCGAACAGGATTATATCAACCGCATTAACCGCCTGTTATGGGACGGGGAAATCAAGGCTGCCAAACGGATAGTAAGCAAGGTTGGCAAGGATTACCAGGCGCTGTTCAATGCAAGGATAAAGCTGAAAAGCAATGATTACGGTGTTGACAAGGCTATTAAGTCGATTCCGAAGAACCTGCTGAATGACGAGGGGCTTATATATGACCGTATCAAATGGCGGGAAAAACATGGCAAAAACAGCAAGATAGAGGAGCTGCTCAGGGAGCTGCCGGGGAAGCTGCATTATCCGGCAAAATGGTGGCAGATAAGGGAGCGCTATATCCATAAGCTGATCAGGCAGAAGGATTATAAAACAGCGTATGTTTTTTCCAGCCAGCACGGATTTACCGACAGTAATATGCAGGAGCTGGCTTCTGCGGAATGGCTGGCCGGCTGGATTGCATTGCGCTTTCATAACCGGCCGAAAGAGGCATATCGCCATTTCTACCAGCTATATAAAAAGGTGCGTACCCCGATAAGCCGCGGGCGGGCGGCATATTGGGCGGGGCGCTCGGCAGAAACCAACGGTAACAGCGAGATTGCACATAAATGGTATGTGGTTGCGGCAAAATACCCGACCAGTTTCTATGGCCAGATGGCTACCGAGAAAATCGGGGAGAAATTGCTGTTTATACCAAGGCACCCCTCGCCGCTGGAAATGGATGAGGTGAATTATAAAAATAGCGAGCTGGTGAAGGTGGCATATCTGTTCCATCTCATTGGTGAGCACAGATTTGCCAGTGAATTTCTGCGTCAGGCGATAAGGCAGTCGGGTACTACCGGTGAGCGCTATCTTATTGCCCATCTGGGGCTCAAGCTGGGAAGGCCGGATTACAGTATTGTTGCGGCCAAGGAATCGGCAAAGATGTATGGCAATATCTTCCCCCGTGCGCTCTACCCTACCCTAAAAAGCATGAAGGATACCCGCGGCAATATTATCAGAAAGCCGGAGGCGGCGCTTATCCATGCCATTATCATGCAGGAGAGTATCTTTAACTCAACCGCACGCAGTCCTGCCGGCGCGCTCGGGCTGATGCAGCTTATGCCGGCAACTGCCAGGGAAGTAGCAGGCAAGGAGAAATACCGTTATAATAAGAAGCGGCTGACTTCCAGTTCGGCTTATAATGTAACCCTCGGCAGTGCTTATCTTGAGTCAATGATAGGGCAGCATGACGGCTCCTATATACTGGCGATTGCGGCTTATAATGGAGGACCTGGTAATGTGAGGAAGTGGGTGAAAGCCAATGGTGACCCGCGCAAGATGAAGGATATCGAGGATGTAGTGGACTGGCTGGAACTCATCCCGTTTAACGAAACCCGCAATTATGTCCAGCGAGTACTGGAGCACCTGCAATTATACCGCATGATTCTGTATGAAAACGCCGAACCCTATGCCCGCACCGCCCAGGATTTACGGCGGTAGTTATGAACAGCCAAACTTATTTGCCGATTTCCATGTGCTGGCGATTCTCATCAGATAACGGCCGCAGATCAGTTCCGGATTTGCACCGGTCTGTTTACATTCAAACTCGGCTTGGTAAATCAGGTTCATAACCTGCCATAGAGCCTGTTTGTGTGCTATTGCCCAGCGTGAAATATGCGCCTTGAAAGCCGGCATCTGTTTGAAAAATACCGGCGGGCGCAGGGTGCCCATTGCCTGTTCCTGTGCCATACCTTGTGCCACCATACCGACCACCAAATGTATGCGCATAAAATAACGTTGTACTGCTCGTAATATCGCTATCGGAACAATTCCCTGCATGGAAGCTTTTTTCAACGACAGATCTAGCTGCAGATGATTCCCATTCGCAACTGCATTGCATATACCATCCAGAGATGATTCGGTAGTCTCTCCGATGCAGGCAATTATATCATCCAACGAGGCGCTTCTACTGCTGCTTTCCGTTGGTCGCCCCATATAAAGGGATAATTTCTCAATCTCCCTTATAACCACCATGCGGTCGCCAAGGCAGTTTTCCGCCAAAAATGTAATGGCATCATGATCACACTGAATGTTATGTTTCCGTAACTCACCGGCGATAACTGTACGGATACTGCGAGCATCATCCTGATAACAGGGGATTGCCGCCAGATTTTGCTCTTTTTCAAACAGCTTGCGCAGGCCGGAAGATGGAGCAAGGTCGCCAGCAACTATCAGTAAAAAAGCCTGTTTTTCTATATCATCAGGAGCATCTTTTATAATTCCGGCAAGGGTTGTTGAAAATCCGGGCGGCGTGTCACGCAATCTTACCAGTCGACGACCACCCATAAGCCCGATAGCAGCCATTTCATCGGCAACTATAGCCGGTTCTTCCTTGATTTTCGCTGCGGAAATATCAGTTACGCAAAACGGGTCAGAAATATCGCTAACTATCTGCTTTGCAATAACTTCTGCACGCTGACTCACCAATCCCGTATCCGGCCCGTATATGAGCGCTGCCAATATATTGGCAGGCAGGTTATTGACAAATGAATCAGCTTTTGCGGCAGTGATTTTCATAAGATTTTGTCATTACAAAAAATGTCTATTTCACATGTCCCAACCCATGCTCTTCAAGTATTGTTTCGCTGTCGTTATAACCCCTGCCTGCAGTGGAGTCTTCGTTCTTCCTGACCGGACTTATGAAATATTCAACCAGTTTGCGGCGGATATCCTGTGCCACTTCTTTCATACTGCGCCGCAAGCCGTCCTCCTCGGCGGTATATGTGGAAAAATCGGAGGGTACTGCATCGAAACCGCCAATAATCCTGCTGTTGTCGGTTAATATCACCTCACCGGTCACCGCATCCTTTAGACTAAATTTTGCATTAACTTCAATATCATAGCGCTGAACTTCCTTGGACTGCTCCACCGCCTTGGCAAATTTATGATGCCGCACATCCACATCCAGCCTGTATTTCGGTGTAACAGGTGCGCCCGTCGGATTAAACATATCCTCCAGATGGGTCTGCAAAATCTGTCCCTCACGACCGGAATTAATCTTTTCCACTTTTATTTTTGCAAGATTCACACCTCCAGACTCACTCACTCCATCCTTCTTATATATCGGCTCAAACCCGCACCCGGCAACAACCAGAAGCAGTGTAACCAACGCTACCCGGACTCCGAACCCCGAACTCTGAACTCTAAATAACGACATTTACTATCCTGTTTGGAACCACAATAACCTTGCACACATCCTTGCCTGCCGCCGCATCCTGTACCTTGTCCAGTGCCAGCGCCTGCTCACGAACATCCTCTTCGGTGCTGTCCTTGGTCATTTCTATGGTGCCACGCAATTTGCCATTTACTTGTACCGCAATTGTCACCATATCGTCCAGTAATAATTCCGGCTGTGCTTCTGGCAGCGGGCGGCTGGCAAGACACTCACTATGCCCCAGTTTCTGCCATAATTCCTCGGTAATATGCGGAATCATCGGGTTTAGCAAGGTGAGTGCAGCCTCCACTCCTTCACGAGAAACTGCCTGCGCCTGTTCAGAAGATTTATCCATTTTTTCCAATATATTAGTTAACTCCCGTACCCGTGCGATTGCCTTGTTCAACCCGAAATTTTCTATATCTTCTTTGACAGAATCTATGGTTTTATGGGTGGTTTTGCGAATCTCCAGAAGATTTCCCTCGGCCTCCTCCAAGGAGGCGCCAGATGAGGAGTTCTTGGGGGTGGCTGAAACCAGGCTCCACAACCGCTTCAGATATTTATACGCTCCTTCAACGCCGGAATCGCTCCATTCCAAGTCCCGTTCCGGAGGTGAATCAGATAGCATAAATAGCCGCGCCGTATCCGCGCCGTAAGTTTTTATTATCCCTTCCGGGTCAACCACATTACATTTCGATTTGGACATTTTTTCAATACGGCCAACGGTTACTTTGGTGCCGGTTTTCTTATGAAAATAGCTGTCACCCTTGCGTTCAACCTCGTCCGGAAATAGCCAGTTTCCTTCCGCATCCTGATAGGTGATGTGGCAAACCATGCCCTGCGTCAACAGCCCCTTGAAGGGCTCCGCAACATCAAGGTAGCCGCATTTTTTAAGCGCATGTGTGAAAAACCTAGCATAAAGCAGGTGCAAGACCGCATGCTCAATCCCGCCGATATACTGATCAACCGGCAGCCATTTATTGACCTCCTGCTTGTCAAAGGCTGAAACGGATTTTGGCGAACAATAACGTACAAAATACCATGAAGACTCGAAAAAAGTGTCGAAAGTATCGGTTTCACGGGTGGCAGGCTGGCCACACTCAGGGCAATCAGTATTTTTCCAGGTGGGATGGCGCACAAGCGGATTACCCGGCTCATCCAGTGATACATCCTCCGGCAGGCTGACAGGCAAGTCCTGTTCCGGCACCGGTACAATACCACATTTGTCGCAATAGATAATCGGAATCGGGCATCCCCAGTAGCGTTGGCGCGAAACGCCCCAGTCACGCAGGCGGTAGCTGATTTTGCTTGTACCGATATTCTGCTTTTCCAGGCGTTTGATTACTTCTTTTTTTGCCTGTTCGATTTCCATGCCGTTTATAAAGTCAGAGTTTATTATTGTTCCTGATCCGGAATAGGCCTGTTCTTTTATGTCAATTTCCTCACCTGCCGAAACCACCTGAATTATTGGCAGGTTATATTTACGGGCAAAATCATGGTCACGCTGGTCATGCGCCGGACAACCGAAAATTGCTCCTGTTCCATATTCCATTAGAACAAAATTTGCTGTATATAATGGTAATTCCTTATCCGGAATGAATGGGTGAATGATTTTAAGACCGGTGTCAAATCCCTGCTTTTCAGCTTTTTCTATTGCTTCTGTACTCACCCCTAGCTTACTGCATTCATCTATGAAACCCGCCAGTTTGGGGTTGTTTTCCGCCAATTCCTGTGCCAGCGGGTGACCGGTGGAAATAGCACAGAAAGCTGCGCCGAATATGGTATCGGGGCGGGTAGTAAAAACCTCCAGAGTCTTGCCGTTTTCCAGCCCCTCACCGCCGGAAATGCGAAACTTTATAGTCGCGCCATAAGACTTGCCAATCCATTTCTCCTGCATTAGCCGCACCCGCTCCGGCCAGCCCTGTAAGCCATCCAGCCCTTGCAGCAACTCCTCGGCAAAGTCAGTAATGCGCAGGAACCACTGGTTGAGTTTCCGGCGCTCAACCGGCGCACCGGAGCGCCAGCCACGGCCGTCAATCACCTGTTCATTAGCCAGAACCGTATTGTCAACCGGATCCCAGTTTACCTCTGCTTCCTTGCGGTAGGCCAGTCCTGCCGCAAGGAAATCGAGAAACATCTTCTGCTCATGCTTGTAGTATTCAGGGTCACAGGTGGCAAATTCACGCTCCCAATCGTAGGAAAGCCCGATGGACTGGAGCTGAGCGCGCATATTGTCAATATTTTCGTAAGTCCATTTGGCCGGATGAGTGCGGTTTTTTATCGCCGCATTCTCCGCCGGCAACCCAAAAGCGTCCCAGCCCATAGGATGCAGCACATTATAGCCCTGCATACGCTTGAAACGGGCAATTACATCACCGATAGTATAGTTACGCAGATGTCCCATATGGATTCGGCCAGAGGGGTAGGGGAACATTTCGAGTGCGTAATAATTTTCCTTGTCCGGATCGGCGCCGGTGTCAAAGCTCCCTTGCTCACCCCATATTTTCTGCCATTTTTCTTCTATGGGCTGGGCATTATAACTGTCTTCCGGACTATCTGAATTCGTTTCGGACATGATATGACTGCTCGTATACTAGGAAGAACTATTGATACGCAATTCACGGGCACGGGTGAGGATTTTGTCTTCCAGTTCTTCCGCAAGGCCGGAGCTGACCTTGACATCTTCCCAGCCATTTGCCTTGGTTTTCCGCTGTTTGAATACCGATACCCGCAATCCGTCCGCACGCAAATCCGTTCCCAGTATCAGGGTGTTTATCTTGAACCGCTCGCCCCTTGCATCCGGATCTTCGTACCAATCAGTAATTATTACGCCTCCGTGCGGGTCAACCTGCGCCAGTGGTATAAAGGAAAGCGTATCAAGGGTAGCGCGCCACAGGAAGCTGTTTACACCAATACCAGAGCCGCCTCCAGACTTTTCATTATCATCACTTCCCCATAATTTCAACCCGCCTTCACCGGTAATTTTGCCGCGCTTTGCCCGTCTGGCGTCATCCGGATCCACCGGATAACTGCTACTATCGCGCTTTATTCCACCCTCAGAACAGGCTGAAAGCGGTATACTGCAAATAGCCACAAGCAAAAATAAATTGCGTATCTTCATGTCACTCCTCGCTTCTATATAAACCATACTATATACATAGATCTCTACGGCTAAACAAGAGACTTGTTGCCCTGCCATATATAAAAACTGACTATTCATGGTTTACCGCTATGTTTAGGAGGCGTTTAGGTATAAGTGTAGTGTGCATACTAGCGAAGCAGAAGCGGGACATATACAGGTGGCAGCAAAAAGTTGAATAGGTTGACTATTCATAGTATTTTCTAATTTTACTTACGTAAAGTTACGCTTGCTACACGGTAGAATTCCTGCTTCGCAGATCTTCGTAGTATACCCAATTAAAGTTGGGTATAAAAGGTTGTAATCCAAAGAAAAATTGATAGTCCTGTGTTGAATCATGTTAGGAAGTGCCTAAAGCAGAAACTCGCTAATAAATCAGAGGTGCATAATTTACCGAGTAGATATAAGGGAAGTATGGTCAGGTGACAGTGTCTAATCTTGCAATCACTTCACCCTGACCAAGTATAACGGTTACATCGAATATACCGGGGGAGGTGGTGGATGCAGTGAGAGCGGCACGCAGGGGAGGGGCGACCTTGCCGAGCTTCAGGCCTTTTTCCTCTGCAAAATCCTTCACAGCCTGCTTGATATTTTCTTCATTCCAGTCTGTAATTTCTTCCAGCGCAGGCAAAAGCCCGGATATAATCTCCGCACCGCCTTCATCAAGAACCTTGCGGGCTTTTTCATCAAATTCCGGACGTTTTATGTAAAATACAGCACTTTCTGCCAGTTCCACCAGGTTTTTCGCCCGCTCTTTCAGCCCTGCCATACCCAGCCTTATCCGCTCTGCTGCAGTATCATCAATTTCAACCCCCCCAAAAAAAGGCAGTATCAACTCCGCCAATTTTGCATCATCGCAGGCTCGGATATAATGGCCATTCAGGTTATCAAGCTTGTCAAAATCAAAGCGGGATGGGGATTTTCCGATACCATCAAAATCAAACCACTCAATTGCTTGTTCGGTAGAGATAATTTCATCGTCACCATGCGACCATCCCAGCCGCAGCAGGTAATTACGCATAGCCTCCGGCAGATAGCCCATATCACGATAAGCCCCCACCCCGAGCGCCCCATGACGTTTGGACAGTTTTGCCCCGTCCGGACCATGTATCAGCGGTATATGGGCAAATTGTGGTATGTCCCAGCCCAGCACATCATATATGGCTTTCTGGCGAAAAGCGTTGGTTAAATGATCATTACCGCGGATGATATGGGTTACCCCCATATCATGATCATCGACAACTACCGCCAGCATATAGGTCGGTGTACCATCCGAGCGCAGGAGGATGAAATCATCAATTTCACTATATGGAACCCTGACTTCGCCCTGCACCTGGTCATTAATTACCATCTCACCTTTATTCTCTGTCTTCAGCCTGATTGCAGGAGGCGCTCCTTCAGGAGCCTCACTATCCGGGCGGTCACGCCAGCGCCCGTCATAACGAAACGGACAGCCTTCCGCCTGCGCCTGCTCACGCATTTCTGTCAGTTCTTCCGCAGTGCAATAACATTTATACGCCTTGCCCTCCGCCAGTAACTTATGGGCAATTTCCTTATGGCGCTCCTCTGCCTTTGACTGGAAGACAGCCTCTCCATCCCAGTCCAGCCCGAGCCATTTCATGCCATCAAGAATCGCATCTATAGCCTCCATGGTTGAGCGCTTGCGGTCAGTATCCTCTATCCGCAGCAGGAACTTACCGCCCATATGTTTTGCATAGAACCAGTTAAACAAACCTGTCCGTGCATTTCCGATATGCAGCATTCCCGTCGGCGACGGTGCAAATCTGGTGACTACTGTCATTCTTTCTCCTGAATCTTTTCGATTATATATTTAATATCTAGGTTATTATGACCATATCCGTCCATCTTGAAAAACTCCTTCTGCGATGAAATTGCATCATATAACCTCCTTCCATATTCAATCGGTATGACATTATCTCTATTGCCATGGAAAATATATATCGGCTCGGTGATTTTATCCAGCTTTGCTATGGAGTCAAATTTATCCAGCACCAGATATTTCGCCGGGATATATGGATAGTGGTACTGCGCTGTTTCGGCTATAGAACTGTAGGGAGCCATTAATACTACCATAGCAGTATCAAATTCCGTAGCCATTTGCAATGCCACCCCCGTTCCCAGCGATTCGCCGAATAATATTATATTCTCACCGGTCACAGATTTTTCATTCAGAAGATATTTCACCGCCGCCCTCGCATCCTTATAAAGACCGTCCTCGGCAGGCTTGCCCTTATTGCCGGAATATCCCCGATATTCCAGTGCAAGCAGGCCGTAACCTGCATTAAGCATCTTTTTATATATACCACTTCGGTTGGCAATTCCGCCAGCATTGCCGTGGAAAAATATTATGGTTTTGTCAGAGGTTTGCGATTTTCCATACCATGAAGTCAGACTCAACCCATCTTCGGTTTTCAGAGTTATTTCCTCAACATTCTCCAGCCCAACCGCAGCGGGGCTATGATACTCCTTCGCCGGATGATACAGCAAACTACGCTGACAGCCAAACAGCACTATCAGCAGCATTAAATAAAAAGCCGCTACTCGAATGACAATCTGAAAAATATTTTGCACCGGTCGCATAGGTTAACCTTTCGTACGCTTCATAATAATACAACTCATGGGTTGTGTGGATAGAAGCAATGCTTAAAAGCACTTTTTATCAGGAGGTTGCGCTTAAGCTACATAAGTGCAGCCTTCTATTCCCACAAGGAAATATTAATAATGCTGCCCCCCCCTTCTTAATAAAAATTAAAATTTGCACTTGCGGGTTGCAAAAAAGCCACTTATAGTTGAGTCCTTATGCAGAAATTCTTTATAGGAGGTTGAGTATGGACAAGCCGAAACACCAGAAACTTTCCTTATCAAAACCGGTGGAATTTCGCAAGGAAAGTATAAGTTCTTCCACAGGTTATAGCCATGATAATGATTTTCTTCCTGAAGATAATATAAGCGAAAACCGACCGAATGAAGTGGCGTTGTGGCGGGCGGTTATTACCCAGGCGCTGATGGATGCCGGCAGTGCATCGCAAAAACGTGAGATGAAATATGACCGTGCGCAGGCAATCGCCTGGCTATCCGGTACCAGCGCCGATTTTCATATTGTATGCTCCATGGCCGATATGGAGCCTGATTATGTACGCCGGAAAGCAAAGGAGGCAATCGAACGCGGTTGTGTATGGCGACAGGCCCCTGGATTCAAGAAGAAACAAAAGCCAAAGAAAGCTATTTCCGTCCGTCAGTTAAACCAGCGCAAGCCAACCCGGAAAAAAACAAACAATAGTAAAGACCTTGCCCAAAAAAGCATTGACAATCTTGAGCGTAATATCCGGCCTTCTGCTCCTGCCAATAACTACAGCACGGCCAATATTTATTACGTGCAGGCCTGAGAGGAAATTTAATTGATGACAATAGCGAAAAAGCAGTTATAGTGACGCTTCTGTCCTGCTGTAAGCAGGTTTGTTTAACCTAACAAGGGAGAAGTTTTATGACTAGTAAATCTAAATTTATGACTGCTGCAACCGTTCTGGCAATGGGATTTGCCACAGGTTCCGCTATGGCTGCCGACCCACATGCGAATGAAAAAGCTGAGGGTAAAGGTAAGGCGCACGAGAACCAGGATAAATGCTACGGTATTGCAAAGGCTGGCAAAAATGATTGTGGTGCCAAGGATGGTTCACATGCTTGTGCCGGACATGCTGCCGAGGACGATAACGCAAATGACTGGGTATATGTTCCTCATGGTAAATGTGAAGAAATGGGCGGTCAAACCGGCTAGTTTCTGCATGACATAAAGTTTCGGAAAGCCGTGCCGCTTGGTACGGCTTTTTTATTGCCCTTGCGTTGCCGTCTGCCTATAATTCCCAATAATTCACCAGACTCTAGATTCTAGCCACTAACCACTAAACCATGACAATATTACCACTAGTAATTGCACCCGATGAGAGGCTTAAGCAGAAGTCCGAGCCTGTGGAGGAAGTGACCGATGAAATCCGCAGCCTGATGGATGATATGCTGGAGACAATGTATGCTTCCAACGGGGTGGGGCTTGCGGCGGTGCAGGTGGGAGTGCATAAGAGGGTACTGGTTATGGATGTCGGGCGTGGGTCGAAACGCTATGATAATCTGGATGAGGAAAATTCCAACCCGGTTTTTATGGTTAATCCGGAAATTATTGAAGAGTCGGAGGAAATAAACCGTTATGATGAAGGTTGCCTGTCATTTCCAGGGCAGTATGCCGAAGTGGAACGCCCCAAACAGGTTAAGGTAAAGTACCTGGATTATAACGGCAAACCGCAGGAGATAGAGGCGGATGAACTGCTTGCCACCTGCGTCCAGCATGAGGTTGACCATCTGAATGGAGTCGTCTTTGTCGATCATATCTCCCGCACCAAACGTGACCTGATAATCCGTAAATTAAAGAAGCAGAAAAAGCATAATTTGTAAGAGGGCATCTTAAAATTCTACTAGCATGGCCTGCAAATAGCTGTTTCCTGCGCTTCCGTGCTTCACGTACCAAAAAGTACGATGCAGTACGGTTCTCGAAAACAGTTATTTTCGCTACATGCTAGCGAATTTTAAGAAACCCTCTAAAATTTCCTATATTGTAACAAAAGATTCATATTTCTCTGCTGTACTTTTTATTTCTACTAGTGTATTCTTAATAATAGGAAGGAGTGTATCTGCAGCGCGGGAGGCTTCGCAGCAAAAATAGCTCAAAAAAACCAGCAGGTTATAAAAGTATCATGGATGTAAAAAAGGAAACAGAACAGGCAATAGAAAATAATGAGGCTTTGGCGGATGAGGCGCTGAGGATGGAAAATCTTGCCCGCAGAAATACCGAACTTGGTGTTATCGCCAGGGAAGCGGACGATATTATCGATGAGCACAAGAAGGGCGGCGCATCGCAGGATGAAATAAATGCGTTGCAGGAGAGGAAGGAAGAACTAAAGGAATTTCTGCAGGATAATCAGACAAAGACCGTCGATGAGCTTAACAAATCCTTGGTGGAAACCAAGAATGAGCTGCTGGAAGTAGAAGGTTTCAGGGATGATTTTGCCAAGGTTGAGCAAGGGGTAAGCGCGGTTGCCAAGGATATACAGGAAGATGTTAATAAGGAAGTCAAGGGCGACAGGGCGGAGATTCGTGAGTTGACTGACCAGTTTCTGAAGGGTGAAATTGATAAGGAGCAGCTATCGCAGGAGCTTGACCATCGTGACCTGGTACATATCAAGGAGAACGAGCTGAAGGAACAGAGCCTTATCGGGCGCAAGCCGGATGAGGAGACTTTAAATGCAGCGGTACGTGATGCGGAGAAGCATGCGGAGGTAGTCAATGATATACGTAGCAATAACGACGGTGAGCTGAACAGGGAAGAGCTGGAGAACCGCATAAGGTCCGATATGCGTGAGGAGAATATGGATAAAGGTGCGCTCGGCAAGGCAGCCCTGTTTGCCAAAGCGTTGCTTTCCGGCGACGTTAAGGGAGCATTCGGCGAGGAAAAATATGACCCGTCCGACAAAAAAGTTGCACAGGAGGTTGAGGCTGCTATAAAAGATACACAGGAAGTCAATATTTCCAAAGGCGAGGATACCGCCTTCCTGCTGCAGGATAGCAAGGCCGATGCGCCAGAGATTTTAGCGGAGACGGAAAAGGTTAAGGTGCAGCAGCCTGAACAGCAGGTCGAGCAGTTGCAACAGGTGGAAGCTGCAAAAGATATCGAGGTGGCAAAACAGGAAGCGCAGGTGGAAAATCTTGATGTAAATAAATTGAATATAGAAAGTAAGGCCACACAAGGGCTTGAGGAGAATCGTGATTCCATTTCCAAATTCAAGGAAGGCGAGAAGCTGGATATTGCCACAGCCGAAGCTCCGCAGACAGAGGCGGTAGATGAAAAACCGGAATACCAATCAAGACTTGATGCGATGCGAGCTTCCTTGCAGGAAGGCAGGGATACTGTAAGTGCGATGGGTGCTGGTATGAACAGCAGGGAAGCCCATCAGCAGGAGATTCTGGATTCTATCAAGGAGCAAGCTACCAAGGCCGCAGAGGGTCTCGGGCAGACCGCCACCAATGGAGAGGATATCTCACATAAAAGTCCCGTACCTCCCCCACAAACTCCAAAATCCATCCCGCAGGAGCAGGAAGTGGAAGTCCGCGCCCATTAGTAAATTCAGGTTTTAGGTTAAAGGTTGTAGCAGAGTTGTAATGGGGAACTTAGTTCCCTTCTATTCTGGCATATGCAAATTCTACAGGCCGTATATAAAAAGCTTGATTATATTGCTGAAACAGTAGTAACAAGGCTACTGTCAACCAGCATATAACAGGTCATGTCACACAGAACGGAGTCGGATACATTCGGGGAGTTGCAGGTTCCTGCCGATAGGTACTGGGGGGCGCAGACGCAGCGCAGCCTGCATAATTTCAAAATCGGCGGGGAGCAGATGCCAGCACCGCTTATCCGTGCGCTTGGTATAGTAAAGAAAGCCGCTGCTACGGTTAACATGCAGATTGGCGGGCTGGATGAGAAAATTGGCAATGCCATATGCGATGCGGCGGATGAGGTTATTGACCTAAAGCTTGCCGACCATTTCCCGCTGGTAGTATGGCAAACCGGTTCCGGCACCCAGTCCAATATGAATTCCAACGAGGTTATCGCCAACCGTGCGATAGAAATGCTGGGGGGCGAGCTGGGTAGCAAATCCCCTGTGCATCCCAATGACCATTGCAATATGGGGCAGTCTTCCAACGACACTTTCCCGACAGCAATGCATATAGCGGCAGTTGAGCAGATTCACCATGAGCTTGTTCCTGCGCTTGAGCATTTGTACAATGCGATTGAGGAAAAAGTAACGGATTTCAGGGATATAGTAAAAATTGGCCGCACCCACCTTCAGGACGCAACTCCCCTGACGCTGGGACAGGAATTTTCCGGTTATGCGGCGCAGCTGGCAAACGGTATAGAGCGGGCAAAATCCTGTCTGCCGAATCTGTATAAGCTGGCGCAGGGCGGTACGGCGGTTGGTACGGGGATAAATTCCAGAAAAGGCTTTGCCGAGAAATTTGCCGGTGAAGTAGAGAAAATAACCGACCTTCCCTTTGAAACCGCTCCCAACAAATTCGAGGCACTGGCAGCACATGATGCAATTGTCGAGGCCAGCGGGGTGATGAATGTGCTGGCGGTGAGTATGATGAAGATTGCCAATGATATACGTTTGCTGGGTTCGGGGCCACGTTGCGGGCTTGGTGAAATCAGCCTGCCGGAAAATGAGCCCGGCAGTTCTATTATGCCGGGTAAGGTTAATCCGACACAGTGTGAGGCTATGACTATGGTATGCGCGCAGGTGATGGGCAATCATATGGCGGTGACGGTAGCGGGTAGTAATGGCCATTTCGAGCTCAATGTATTCAAGCCGGTAATGATTTATAATTTGCTGCAATCTATCCGGCTGCTTGCCGATGGAATGCGCAGTTTTACCGATAATTGCGTGGTCGGGATTAAGGCAAATGTTGAACGGATTGAGAAATTGTGTGATGAGTCACTGATGCTGGTGACTGCACTCAACCCACATATCGGCTATGACAATGCGGCAAAAATTGCCAAGAATGCCCACAAGAAAGGGATAACGCTAAAAGCCTCTGCCCTTGAGCTGAAACTCCTCACCGAAGAGCAGTTCAATGAATGGGTAATCCCGCAAAATATGACAGGCCCACGGGATTAACTCTATTACTTGCTTTTGGGTTTCTTTGCCGTTTTAGCGTTATCGCCGGATTTAGCCTTTATCTTTTTCTTCAGACTGACGGCCTTATCGGACAGCTTGCGGTTTGAGGTGGTGAGGAGGTAATTATCCAGCCCGCCATTATGGTCGATACTGCGCAGGGTGCTGACAGCAATATTTAGGCTGATATCCCGCTCCAGAGCATCACTTCGCAGTGATACATTCTGGATATTCACATTAAACCGCCTACGGGTTTTGTTTTGTGCATGCGACACATTATTACCGAATTGCGCACGTTTTTCGGTTAATTCACAGGTTCTGGACATAACAATTTTCCGTATTATTTACGCAAAGAGGGCGAAAAATAAGGAAAAACCATCTTCAGGTCAAGCTAAATTTCATTCTTTTTCGGTTTATACTGGATTTTTCAGCCCGGTTTTTTATATTACGGGTATGAAGCGAAATCTTGTTATTTTCTTGGCACTCTTTGCAGTATGGTTCGTGTTTTCGGGCTATAGTGAAAGTTTTTTCCTTGTTTGCGGGGTTGTTTCATGTGCTATATCCCTGCATTTTGCAAGAAAAATGAATGCAGCGGATAACAGCCTGCCGCTATATATAAGGCCAAAATCGCTGTTGTATTTCATGTGGTTGACTAAAGAGATGCTGGTTTCCAGCGCTGTTGTGGCATTGAAAACCTGGCAGACAAAACCGGATATAAAGCCACGCCTGACCTGGGTTCCGACCGTACAGGAAAATGATGTGGGACGGGCATTATACGCCAACTCGATAACGCTCACTCCCGGTACCGTATGTACTTTCGTCGATGACGATCAGATGCAGATTCATACTATTCTGGAAGGCGGTATAGAAGGGTTGCGGGAAGGTAATATGGACAGGCGGGTTGCGGAGGTTGCAGGATGATAGTGATTTTTGCGATAATTTTGCTTAGTATGGTTATGTCCTTGATACGGGCGATATCGGGGCCGACAGTATATGACCGCATTCTGGCAGCTAATACTTTTGGTACCAAGACGGTGATTTTTATCATTCTGCTGGCATTGCAAATGAATGAGCCGATGCTGCTGGATGTAGCGCTGGTATATGTGCTGATAAATTTCATCACCACCATAGGTTTCCTCAAATATTTCAGGCACAAGTCACTTGGGAGGGGGTGATATGTAATTGTCATCCTGGTAAAAGCTGTACTTTTGCTGTTTCAGTATCCATTTTCAGAAAAATAAAAATTTTTGCAGTGTAATATAGCTGTAACATTTCTCTGGTATAATACCTTCCAGCTAATAAACTGGAGGAAGGTTATGAAAAAACCTATAGAAAATAAAGAAAAATCACCAATTTTTCAGAAGAAACGTGATGTGTTCAGTGATAGATGGAAGGAGTTCAGAGGGTATATACAAAGACATACTATAGGCAGCATGCACGAAATAATGACGTGGGAAAAGGGGAGAAATGTTCAAAAATATCAAGTTCTACTATTAAGTACAGGTAGAGTAGAGAAGCTTTTTGAACATTTAAAGGATAATTTTGAAAGAAATTTATATCCGGAAAGGAATGGAATGCTTAGTAAAAAGGTGTTATTAGAAGGATTTGTTAAAAGAGCGAATGCCACCTTGGATGCTCATGAAGGCGTTAAAGTTGAGGAGTTCAGGCAAAGAAATTGGTCAAGCAAAATACACAAGGAAAAAGCTGTAAATTTTGTTGGTAAGCTTGGGTAACTATGTAGTGCATATGGGAGTCTAAAAGTGGTTTATTACTAGAAAGACTATGGAAAATATAATAGAAATAGCAGGATGGGTATTTATTGCACTGGGGGCGTTTTTTACGCTGACAGGTGCGGTTGGTATATTGCGCATGCCGGATTTTTACAGCCGTCTACATCCGGCTGGAATTACCGATACTGCCGGATTGATTTTCATATTGTTCGGTTTTCTGCTGCACAGTGATTTTGGGCTTGTTTCAGTTAAGATAATATTATTAGTGGCATTTTCGCTTGTCACCAGTGCCACCGCCTGCCATGCCCTCGCCAAGGCCGCCCTGTTCACTGGTGAGAAACCGTTAGGTGAGGTAGAGGATCGGAAATGATACAGATTAATTTTTTAGGCGCTCATGGTGATGCCGGAAGTGGGAGGAGTGTTTGGTTTGCCGGAGGGGATAATGCCGGGAGGGGGAGCGGGTATCTCGTCATCGGAGAGGTCGGATATGTCGTCTAAAAGGTCTGCGGTTGTGGCGTTATCAGACAATGTGGCTGTAGTGTAATCTTCGGAAGATGCGGCTTCGGCGTAATCCGCATTGAATGTTTCGTCGTAATCTTCAAACGGAGTTTCATCACTATCTTCAGATGCAGGGCGCACGCCTGCAGAATCATTTAAAGGGGCGGCCAGTGACGGGTCATACAGGGATTCTTCCTGCTCTACCGTATCTCCGCCGGAATGTCTGGTATCAACCTCCTGCCACGCCTCACGCATCATCTTCAGATGGCGGATGCAGGACTCGCATATATCCATATTCTGGTCGGCATGTAGCGACATAAGCCGCATATCCAGCCCGGCATAGTAATCATAGAGCAGTTTGGCTATTTCCCCGCCCTTGTCGAAATCCAGACTGAGCTGGAGGCCGGCAAGGATATCGCAGGCTTTTGTAAGGGAGTTGTAGCGGGTTTCTATATCCCCCTTTTCCATAGCCTCCCTGGCCTGCTGTACGAATTTTATAGCACCGTCATACAGCATTATCACCTGCTTGGTCTTACTGACCTGCGAACCGGTATTAAATGCTGAATATTTTTCATATGCCATGGTTTAGTCCCTAAACAGTTGTCGGTTATCAGTGCTCAGTTGTCAGTCTCAATACTGCCTCTCTATTTATAGATGCTGATGCTAGTGGAACAAGTACAGCATCCAGGTTATGTTGAGATTTCGCTAGGCTGAGGCAGATAGCGAAGGTTTTCGAGAACCGTACTGCAGCGTACTTTTGGGTACGTGAAGCACGGAAGCGCAGAAAACCGAGCTAGATGCCCAGCATAGTAGAAATATCAACACAACCTAGTCATTGCCAAAGAATGCCTGTGATTGTGCATCGAGGAAGTCGAGCAATGTATTGACCTGTGATATCGCTGCTTCCAGCGCAGTATATTGCGCCAGCAGGGTCTCACGGAAACGCTCCACCTGATCGTCAATACGGGCTATTTCATCCTCGATACGGCTATCCTGCTCGGTTATGAAATCTACCGCATTGTCTATTGCACCACCATCCTCTACATTTCCCTCCAGGAAGTTATACAACCTGTCGGCAATTCCCTGTGACGCTCCTACCGTAATTATATCGGTACCGTCACCTGTATATATAAACTCCATACCTTCCAGTGCTGTGCCGCTCTGGCCGGTGATTTTCGTCCCGTCGAAATCGGCATTGAACAGAAGATTGTTATTAGTATCCAGAATTCTTATCTGGTCGCCGGTTGCACGGCCGGTATCAATATCTACCTTGAAATCAGTCAGGGTAAGCGAATTACTGGTCTTGAATGTAGTAAAATCACTACTTGAGGAATCCAGCCTGAATTCAAATATCTCCCTGATTTTATCAAAATTGCTGGAAAGGAAATTCTGCAATTCCACCGGATCATAGGTCAGGATATTGGTGGTCGGGATAGTCTCGCTGTCACCTTCAAAATCGGTCAGGCCGATACCGATGCTGCCCAGACTGGCAAAGTCACCATCGGTAACCCCGTCAACCACACGGTTTATCTCGGTGGATACCTGGTTGATTATATTCTGTAATGTAGTGTCACGACCAAGAACTGCACCGTCTTCCAGCTCGGAATCATCATCGGTACGCTGTGACTGCTCGGCGACAAATACCCGGAAATCATTATATGCATTGATGAAATTGACTATACCGGCCTCAACCGTATCGGTATCACGTAATATGCTGACCGTTACATTTTCCTCGGAAGGCCCGCCGAAATCGGAGGTCTCACCCAGCAGATTCAGGGTAACTCCGCTAATTGCGTCATCGATAATATTGCCGGAGCGGGTCAGGCTGATACCGTCTATGCTGAAAGAAGCGTCCTCGGCAGCCTGTACCGTATTGAAAGTAACATCACCGACTACATCGTCAGGGTCAACGAATGTGAATGCATTGGCAACACCCTCATCCTCGGATTTGATAGTCAGGCGGAAATCGGTTTCGCTAACCTGCAATATCGAGGCGGATACACCGGAAGTAGCGGTCTGTGCGTTGATTGCAGCGGCTATATCTACCAGTGAATCACCTTCGTCAATGGTGAAATCCCCTACCCTTGCACCGAAAGCCGCATTGAATGTAGCTTCATTGGCGGTAGCTGCGGCATCGCTGGAGAAATCCAGGGTCAGTCCGGCATCGGCGATATTTATCTGTAACTGCTTGTCGGTAGTGGTGCTGTTTAACACCAGATTGCCGGTTTCGGTATCGCTGCCGTCATCACCAAGCCCTGTGGCCTGATAAGTCTCGCCATCAATCACCACACTGATAGTACCGTCATTGGCTCCCGAAGTGGAAACTGCGGTAAATACGAAATTCTCTATCTGGCCGTGATCGCCGGTGGTTATGTCAAACCCGTCGCTCACCAGCTTTACATCGTCAGAGCCAAGATTACCTATCCCCTTGAAATTGTCCAGGGAACGGCTCTGGAATATATCAACACCGGCCAGTCCGGTCTGTATCTCGCTGGCCATGGTATCGGCATTGGCCTGAATACCGCCGATTACGAAATCCTTTATTATATTTACGTCAAATGAACCGCCTGTAGTTGCATTGGTGAAGGTTATCGCACCCTGCAATACGCTGTCACTGCCGGCTCCCTGATTGGCAGGAACATCCTCGGCAACATATTGCCGGCCGTTATCCAGTGTTATGGTAATATCGACATTACTGCCGTCTATAGTAGCGGCAACCGTTTGTATGCCGCCGATTAAACCGGCATCGGTAGCGCCGGAGATATTGTCAAGCGGGGTGGCGGCGTCGACCGCAACACCATCACCACTGCCGGATGTGGCGTAGGCTATGCCGGTAGCGGATGTGGTGACATCACCATTGATCAGGGTCTGGAAGTTGCCGGCGGAGAATAATTCGGCGGTAGAGCCGCTGGCCGCCTCGGTAACGCTGGCGGTCTGGCTGGTAAAGCCGTTAGTGCGGATACTCTTGGCTTCAGCCAGATTGTCGATTGCAATAGTGAAATCACCCAATTGTGCGCCGGGTGAGGCTACAATTGAAAGGAAGTTACTGGCAGCATTGCTTGTATTGGAAAGCAGGCTGCTGGTGCGGAATTCAAACAGGTTATTCTGGGTGCTGTTGAATCCGGCAGGATTGCGCAGAAAATCTACCGAAGTCTTGAAATTTTCCAGTATTGTGCTGAGCTGGGCAAAGGCATCTACCTTGGAAGCATTGAGGTCAAGTGTATTTTCCAGGTCAACCGCAGGCAGACGCTTTACCGTCGCCAGTTCCTCGATAATCGCACCGGAATCAAGATTGGACGCAATACCGCTACCAACCGACCGGCCATTAACAGAAATAATATTTCCAAGGTTTATTGTCATAATACACTACCTGTGTTTTTTTTAGAGTTCAGAATCCGGAGTTCAGTGTTTTGTCATGCTGAATTTATTTCAGCATCCATTTCTCCAATGACCGAATTTCAATGGCAGGTAACCTTACATTGTATTTTGCAAATATAGGTAACCTACCTTCACTCATTGTAATTCTGATAAATGGATCCCGAAACAAGTTCGGGATGACAATTCTCCTGGTTCCCGATTCTATATTTCCAGATTCCCGATTCTCCTAGGCAACCGTTTCCACTACATCGCCGCCGCCCTTGCCGACGCTGGCGATTATGGAATTTTCCGGTATAATAGTAACCTTGCCATCCTTCAGGCTGGTAAATCTGGTGACGAATATAAACTCACCTGAATCCACCCTGTCCTTGTATATAGTAAAACGTACATCGCTGACCGGAAACGGATTCTGCTGCTGTACCACTTTCCTTGCGGCCTTGCGTACCGCATCGAAGCGGGCAGATTCCTGGTCCTTCAGCTCTATATTAGTGCCGGGATTCTCCTTCACCTCGGCTACACGCTGTGTGCTTACCTCTTTCTGTACGATTTCGGTTTTCGGAGCGGCTACTCCCGCCAGATTAGCAGGATTAACCCCGTTTCCTATTCCTACTCCTTCCATTTTATCCTCCTTAGTTAGAATCTGGAAACTAGAATCTGGAATCTGGAATAGAAGTTAAGTCTTTTCTGGTTTCTAATTTCCAGTTTCTATTTTCCACTCACTACCCCCCACGATTCGAGCTTCGCTCTCATCTGCTCCCCCACATCCATCCTTCGCTAAAGCTTCGGAGGACAGGAGGGGGAAGCGGTATTCTTGTATTCCTGTATTCTCAACCTTCCTATTTCCAGTTTCTAGTTTCCAGTTTCCAGTTTCTCATGGAGGGTACGGGCGTTCACCCGTACCCTCCTAAAAACTAGCTTAACCGATAAGTTTAAGCAGGTTCTGAGGTATCTGGTTGGCTTGTGCCAATACAGATATAGAAGCCTGCAGCCTTACCTGGGCTGTAGCAAATTGAGTTGACTCATCAGCAACATCAACATCCAGGAAGTCTGAACGAGCAGCTTCCGTGTTCTGGATACTTGTTGTGATACTTGCAGAAGCAAAGTCGAACCTTGATTGCAGGGCACCAATTGTAGCACGACGTGCAACAACAGTGTTCAGTGCAATATCAAGAACTTCAGAAGCCTGCTGGCCACCTGCGGCAGTTCCGATATCAAGGGTTACTACTGTACCTGTCGCATCCTTATAGATGGAAGTAGTAGCAGAGCTTTGCAATGCAAGCTGGATGCTGTCAGCGGCAACTGTACCGACCTGGAAGTTCAGGCCACCAGTACCGGAAGCACCAACATTGAACAGGCTACCAAGGGCAGCAGTCAGTGAATCAACTTCAGACTGGTTTTCCAGGTTGATTGTACCTGTAATACCGGTCAGTGTGATAACCAGTTGCTCACCGGTTGTGTTGCCTACTGCATCACGACCAAGCAAGGTGATAGTATCACCTGCTACCAGCGAATCATCAGCGCCACCAATATCAGTAGCTGAATAGGTGGTTCCGTTGATAACAACAGACAGGCTGTTAGCAGTATCAGCACCGGCAATACCAGTGAAAGCTCCGATATCACCAAGGGTACCGTTAGTCGCATCAAACTGATAGCTGGTCAGCTCTACAGTACCTGAGAAGCCGTCAAGTACAGTACCTGTAACGTTGGAAGCAGTAACAGAGCTAACTGCACGATCCTGTACAATGTTCACAGTTGAGAACGCTGTATCCAGGGATGTAGCAAGAGCATCAGCTGCTGTAGAATCGTTAATACTACCAGTTGCATTAAGCTCGATAGCGAATGTAGAACCGGAACCATCCTGAGCAGTAAAGGTCAGGCTGGTCGGGTCGGTTATAGCACCACCGTCAGCAGCAGCAGTAAGAACTGCTGAGTTATATACTGTACCACCAACAACTACAGCAAATGTAGCTGTTTCGGCACCGCCAGCATTCTCATTGAAGCTGGTAGTGAAGAATCCGGAGATAGTTCCCTGGAAGTCATTGTCAACTGCACCACCGAAAGTGAATACATCATTCAGGACACCACCAAGGGTACCTGAGTGAGTTATATCACCTACAGCTGCAGGATCAGAAACAGTAACATTAGCGTCGCCGGCTATACTACCGTCAAGCAGGTTGATACCGTTAAAGGTTGTGTAAGTAACAATACGGTTAATCTCTGAAACAAGATTCTGGAATTCCTGGTTAAGGAACGCACGCTCATTGTCAGAAACAGTACCTGTATTGGCCTGTACAGCCAGAGACTTCTGTCTGGAAAGAATATCAGTGATATTCTGAAGACCACCGTCAGCAATAGATAGCAATGAAGAAGCCTGTGAAGCACTGGTCAACACAGTTCTAAGGGTTGAAACGGTTGTGGAAAGGGTAGTACCGATAGCCAGACCTGACACATCGTCAGAAGCCTTGATAATAGCCTTACCACTTGAAAGTTTTGCGATTGAAGACTCGGACTGGACATTAGCCGAGTTCAGGTTTTGTTGTGCAAACAGGGCTGCACTGTTGGAAATAATTCCTACCATGATAAACCTCCTACTTGGATTGAACAAAAACCGGTAATAATATTTTCGGATAAATCCGGGAATATCATACAGGCCTGCCTACAGCAAACCTGCCGCCCTGAGGCGGATATGGCCTGCTTTTCCCAGCTTCTTGCATCGGAAAGCAAACGCCATGAATTACCAGTCACGCACTACATGTGCGAGTATTCACCATAGCATATTATAGCAGGCAGGTCAAGTGTAAAAACAGCAGAAGTCGTTGATTTTTAACAAAAAACACCGCTAAAATTTTATCAAATTTATATTGAAATGTGATATTTTTGCCGCACCGTTGCAGGCAGGGCGCACTCACATTTTTATGATAAGTAACTGGCAGTCTGTTCAAAATATCATCCAGCTTGCAATCTGTAGAAAAATCCATAAAGTAGTCACATGATAAAGCAATCTCCTGTTGTTGGTGTTATTATGGGCAGTCAGTCGGACTGGGAAACTATGCGGTATGCCACCGAAACCCTGGATACGCTGGGGGTTGCATATGAGAAGAAGATAGTCTCCGCACACCGTACACCGGACAGGTTGTATTCATACGCCAAATCTGCAGAAGAGCGTGGGCTGCAGGTGATTATCGCAGGAGCAGGTGGGGCGGCACATCTGCCCGGTATGGCGGCCTCCATGACTGCTCTTCCCGTGCTTGGAGTGCCGATAAAAAGCAAGGCATTAAAGGGGCTGGACAGCCTGCTTTCAATAGCGCAGATGCCGGGTGGGGTGCCGGTCGGGACTCTGGCAATAGGCAGGGCAGGGGCCAAAAATGCGGCGATACTGGCTGCATCGATAATCGCCCTTTCCGATGCGCAGGTAAAGGAAAATCTGCATAAATTCAGGGCAGCACAGACTGATGCCATAGCGGAGGAGCCTTCTGACAGGTAATTACGTTTGACTCATATATTTTGTTTACGTATGGATACCCCATTAAGATCTGGAAAAGTGCTGAGTGCTATGTGTTGTGTGCTGAGAGTTTGAATAGGGAGACTCAACACACAGCCTAAGCACACAGCACTTTTGTGTTTTCCTGAAGATAGAGTGTAATGAAAACAAAAACTACCATTTCTCCAGGCAGCACTATAGGCATTATGGGTGGCGGCCAGCTTGGCCGTATGACCGCACTTGCCGCAGCCAATCTCGGTTATAAAACCCATATATACTGTCCGGAAAAAGACAGCCCTGCCACGCAAGTTTCCACTCATTCTACCATAGCAAAATATGATGATGAGCGTGCATTGAAGCAGTTTGCCAAATCGGTTGATATAATTTCCTTTGAATTTGAGAATATTCCGCACAAAACGGTGATGCTGCTGGAAGAGATGATTCAGGTGCGTCCGCGCTGGCGGGTATTGCATATTGCCCAGAACCGACTGCGTGAGAAGGCATTTTTCAATGAAATCGGGGTGCCTACCAATAATTACGAGCATGTTACCAGTGCAGACGAGCTGGTAAATGCGATTAACCGGATGGATGGTAGTGGTTTTGTACTGAAGACCACCGAACTCGGCTATGACGGCAAGGGGCAGATGCGCCTGAAATCGGATATTAAATCGGATATTAAATCCGATATCAAGGCCGGCGAAACCACTATAGAAAAAGCCTGGAAAAAGGCCGGTTATAATGATGCCATATTGGAAGAATTTGTTGAGTTTGAGAAAGAAATTTCGGTGATTGTAGCACGGGATATTGAGGGAAATATGGTGGCATACCCACCCGGTGAGAATGTGCATATTGACGGGATGTTGCGTACTACCACTGTGCCTGCGGATATAAGCGGGCATGTTGCCGAGGAGGCCAAACTGATTGCACAGAAGATTGCTGATAATTTGAGTCTGGTGGGGCTTGTTGGTGTCGAGTTTTTTGTCAGGGAGAATGGTAGCTTGCTGGTTAATGAAATAGCGCCACGGCCACATAATTCCGGCCACTGGACGCAGGATGGCTGTATCACCAGCCAGTTCGAGCAGTTTGTAAGGGCTATATGCGGTTTGCCGCTTGGCTCGGTTGCAATTACCGAACATGTTAAAATGCAGAACCTGCTGGGTGATGATATCGATGGCTGGCAGGAATTTCTCAAGAATCCTAACTCCAAGCTGCATCTATACGGTAAAAGCAAATCCCTCCCCAAACGCAAGATGGGTCATGTAAATTTTGTAGGTAGTGGGTAGTAAGTAGTAAGTAGAAACTAGAAACTGGAATCTGGAAACTAGAATGGGGTTAGCTTCTGTTCCAGTTTCTATTTTCTAGCTTCCATTTTCCTCACCCCCCCAATCACCAAGATGGATTTGCCAGGCGGTGAGGGCGGCTATGACGGCGGTATCGGCACGCATGATGCGGGGACCGAGGCTTACGGGATGAGTGAAGGGCAGGGAGTGCAACATTTCCGCTTCCTGTCTGGAGAAGCCACCTTCGGGACCGGTCAGGATTGCCCATGATGCAGGAGAAGCATCGACAACCTGCTGCAACATTTTTCCTATCGGCTCCTCTCCTCCCGATTCATCACAGAATAATATCTGCCTTTCAGGATTTTCCCCTGCCCATTTTGCAATAAGTTTCTCCAGCTTTTGCGGCTCAAAGATTTGCGGAATATCCAGCCTTTCCGACTGCTCCGCTGCTTCAATCACATTACTCAGCATACGCTCACTATTTACACGGGTAACAACAGTACGTTCGGTAAAAACCGGCTGTAAGGCCAACGCCCCAAGCTCGGTAGCTTTCTGCACCAGATAATCAATCCTGCCATGTTTTATCGGTGCAAATAGCAACCATATATCAGGGCAGTTCTGCTGCGGACGGGTTTGCTCACCAATATCCACCAGAACAAGTTTTTTTCCAATCTCCCTGACCCCCGCCTTAAACTCGCCATCACGACCGTTAAAAATATAAATATAATCCGATACTTGCACACGCATAACATTTTTCAGATAATGTGCCTGTGCGGAGGTTAGTTCAACCTCCCCGCCTTTTGCCAGATTATGTTCGGTATACAGCCTGATTTTCATGACAAACAAACTTATATTATTTGCAAGATTAATGCGCCTGCACCAGCCGACAGGGATATATCTGCTGTTATGGCCATGCTGGTGGAGCATTGCGATGGCAACGGAAAATGTCCGGCAGGCCTTGCCCCTGCTGGTGCTTTTCGCGCCTGGTGCGGTTATTATGCGCGGGGCGGGATGCATTATCAATGATATAATCGACCGCAAGATTGATGCGCAGGTGGAGCGCACCAGAAACCGTCCGCTTGCCAGTGGTGAACTGGGGCTGCATCATGCTTTCGGGTTGCTTGCGGTATTGCTTGTTCTGGGTCTGGTGATATTACTGCAACTGAACAGTACGGCGATTATATACGGGCTGGTGTTCTTTATCCCCGTGGTGATTTACCCTTTCATGAAGCGCTATATTGCATGGCCGCAGGCATTCTTGGGGATTACATTCAATGCCGGTGCGATTATCGGCTGGGCGGCTGTTGCTGGTGAGCTGGAACCGCCAGCATTGCTGTTATATGCGGCCTGTTTTTTCTGGACACTCGGATATGACACAATCTATGCCCATCAGGACAGGAAATATGATGCAGAGATCGGGGTCAAGTCTACGGCGGTTAGTATGGGGAGGCATACCAAAAAGTACCTGGCGCTATTTTATGTAATAATGGTTGTGCTGCTGTTTATTGCGGGACGCCTGGCATATGATGGATATAATTACATATATATCAGCGGGTTGGTACTGGCAGCAATACATCTTGCATGGCAAGTTTTGAGTGTAAATCTTGACAAACCTGAAGACTGCATGCGTAAATTCCGCTCCAACGGCCATTTCGGATGGATTGTGTTTATAGCTATTGTTTTTGGTAATGGTTGGTGGTAGAGGGTGAATTGTCATCCCGAACTTGTTTCAGCATCCATTTCTCCGATGACCAAATTTTTATAATTGGCGTTAGTTCTTTGTATTTTGAAGGATATAAATTATAGCTTTTTAGCGACTATTATACTGATAGATGGATCCCGAAACAAGTTCGGGATGACAAACATCATTAGCCACTTAAAATAAAAATGACCCAGAACAAACCGGTAATAGTCAAGAAATATGCCAATCGCAGGCTGTATGACACGCTGACCAGCCGCTATGTCACGCTGGAGGATTTGTGCCAGATGGTTAAGGACGGCATTGATTTTGTGGTACAGGATGCAAAATCCGGTGAGGATTTAACCCGTTCGGTGCTCACCCAGATTATTTTCGAGCAGGAATCCAAGGGATATAACCTGCTGCCAATACCTTTCCTGCGCCAGATTATTGCTTTCTACGGCGATAATATCAGTGCGCTGCTGCCGCCATATCTGGAGAAATCCATGGAGAATTTCACTAAAAATCAGGAATATATGCGCAATTATATCGGTTCATTCATGGGTGATTTCTCCCCGCTTAAACAGTTTGAGGAAATCAGCAAGCAGAATATGCAATATTTCGAGCAGGCCGTCGAAAAAACCATCGATATGTGGAACCCGTTTAAAGGTACGGGTGATAAGTAAGTCTCTGCACTAAAAATGAAACTACTCGTAATTGGAAAGCTTGATAGTCAGGTTAGTGAGGCGGTAGGAATCGCCAGAAAGAACGGGGCAGATGTAGCGCATGTGTCGGATACCGAGGCGGCACTTACGCATTTATGCGCCGGCAAGGGTGCTGATCTGGCTATGGTGGATGTAACGCTGGATGTAGGCGGGCTGATTGCTGCACTAAAGCAGGAGCGGATAAATGTTCCCGTAATCGGCTATGGCACCGAGAATAACAGCAAGGCTGCTGTGGCGGCTATCAAGGCCGGTGCGAAGGAATATCTGCCGCTTCCCCCCGATGAGCAGCTTATAGCGGCAATATTGGAGGCAATCGCCGAGGATTCACGGGTGATGATATGCACCTCACCTGCCATGCAGAAAGTGGTGGAGATTGCTGACCGGGTGGCTTCTTCCGATGCCAGTGTACTGATTACCGGCGGGTCCGGCACCGGCAAGGAGGTGATGGCACGTTATATCCATAACAAGAGCAACCGCAGTAAGGAGGCTTTTGTATCGGTGAATTGTGCGGCTATACCTGATAATCTGCTGGAATCGGAACTGTTCGGGCATGAGAAGGGGGCATTTACCGGCGCAACCCATAAGCGTATCGGCAAGTTTGAGGAGTCCAGTAACGGTACGCTCTTGCTGGATGAAATCAGCGAGATGGATGCAAGGTTGCAGGCGAAATTGCTCAGGGCAATTCAGGAGCAGGAAATTGACCGTGTCGGTGGGACTAAACCGATAAAGCTGAATCTGCGCATTCTGGCTACCAGTAACCGTGATTTGCGCAAGGAGGTTGCTGCGGGTAATTTTCGTGAAGATTTGTACTTCCGGCTTAATGTTATCAATCTTGACCTGCCGCCGTTACGTGAACGAAAGGAGGATATAGGGAAATTTGCCGGACATTTTGCAGAAAAATACGCTGAGGCTAATGGTATGGAACCGCTTGCCATTTCAAAGGAGACAATGAAGAAGCTTGAAGATTATAGCTGGCCTGGCAATGTAAGGGAGCTGGAAAACACGATGCACCGCGCGGTACTGCTGAGTACCGGTAAGGAAATAGAGGCTGATGCCATACATTTGAGCGGTGAGACGAATGATTCTGCCGATGCCGTGCAGTCGGAAGCCGGTAAGGCGGCGCAGACTACTACTTCACCGGATTCTTCTTCAGACGGGCTGGATTCACTGGTAGGACAAACGGTAGAGTCGGTCGAGCGTGATCTGATATTGAAAACCGTTGACCACTGCCTCGGCAACCGCACCCATGCCGCCAATATCCTCGGCATTTCCATCCGCACCCTGCGCAACAAGCTCAAAGCATATGAGGAGGGAATGAAGGCCGGATAAAGTTGTTAGTTTACCACATTCACCACCTCACCAAGCAGCTCCCCCAGGTCAGACCACCGCCTATGGCTTGTATGGCTATTAGATCGCCCTGCTTGATACGGCCGTCCCTGGTGGCAGTATCTAGTGCCAGCGGGATTGACGCAGCGGAGGTATTGGCATGCGTGGCTACTGTTGCGATAAGCTTTTCATATGGCAGGCCGAGTTTTTTGATGGTTGCGTCGAGTATACGGATATTGGCCTGATGCGGCACGACCCAGTCTATATCATCCGTCTGTAAACCGTCATGTCTCAGGGCTTCCAACGTACATTCAGCCAGCTTGGTAACCGCATGTTTGAACACCTCTCGTCCCTGCATACGCATTTTTCCTGCAGTTTGCGTCAGTCCTACCCCGCCATCAACATATAATAAGTCACGGGTGGAACCATCAGAATACAGGTGGGTGGAGAGAATACCACGGTTTTCACCTTCTCCCGCCTGCAAAACCACTGCACCTGCACCATCACCGAATAATATACAGGTACCACGGTCTTCCCAGTCCATAATACGGGTGAGTGCATCCGTTCCGATGACCAGAACAGTCCTGCACTGACCGGATTTTATAAAATTATCCGCAACCGAAAGTGCATAGACAAAACCAGTACATACCGCCTGAATATCAAATGCAAAGCCCTGCTCCATCCCAAGGAGATGCTGTACACGGGTAGCGGTCGAAGGAAAGGTATTATCAGGGGTAGTAGTTGCCAGCACAATCGCGTCGATATCCGCAGCGCCAATCCCTGCCGCCTGCAGCGCACACTCCGCTGCCCTTGCAGCCATATCTGAAGTCATCTCACCATCAGCTGCAATATGGCGCTGTTGAATCCCCGTCCGCTCAACAATCCACTCATCATTAGTGTCAACAATTCCGGATAACTCATCATTATCCATTACCCTTTCAGGTAGATAAGAACCACATCCTTTAACGATTGATTTCGGCATATACAATTATAGTTATTTACAGAGATTTAGAGATATTATGATTACCCGCTCACACATTCCACCATATCGGGATGGTCGAGCAGGATATCTACCGATTTTATTTCCTGTGGGGTGAATTTATCCTCCATATTATGTACCAGTTTCTCAGCCTCTATTATGCCCCGTCTGGCCGCCATACGGTACCATAAATAAGCCATAAGGTCATTCTTCGGAACTTCTACACCCTTCAAAGCTCTCTTGTTTTCATATAACTTGCCGATTTCTATCTGTGCCCTGGTAAAGCCATTCTTCGCCGCTTTGCAATACCAGTTTACCGCCTCCATATCATCCGTCTTACCTTCATTTGGCCTACAGCAATAGGATTCTGCCAGCTCATACTGCGAATATACATCACCCTGCTCGGCGCGCTTAAGCCATCTTTCCCGCTTTCCCACCTGATCATGCGCTCCGAGAATAACCGCCGGTGCAGTAGTCACTACCGTCATCACCGGGTCACAGGCAACCAGCGCCACTACAGCAGGAAGGAATATTATCTGCCTGAACCCCATCATGCTCCTGTGAAAAACCACCAAATCACTCCATTACCCACTTTGCCCGTTCCGTTCGGCGATTTTGTCACGTGCACGCTCAAGCAAATCATCGGTATTTTCGGTAAGCGAGGTGAAGATTATTGTGTCATGTTCATCATCCATATTAGTAAATGTATAGCGCTTACATACACCAAGACTAGTCTCTATCGGCCCGATAATGTTGTCCCATTTGATAGTTTCCTTCTCCATAGACATGCTATATGTGTGCATACCTTCGCTATCAACAATAATAGAGGCCGACGGACGTAATACTTTATGGAAAAATATATGGGTAGCGATGATTGCCAGCACAGTACCCACTGCAGCAATCGTGATAATTTCGCCTTGGGTAGACTCCTTGTCATAAGACACCAGAACTAGCAAAAACGGGTATAAAAAGTATATTAGCGCAAATTTTTTATAGTTTATAAAGTACTCTTTTTTTTCCATAATTTACTCTCCCTTCGGCAAAAATCCTGAAATAGCTGAATAGTTGAAAGTATATGATAATGTTGCAGAATTACCAAGAAAAAAGACCAGATTGTATCGACATTTTTTCCTGCGACCTATTTCTTGCCTTACTGTGTATTTTCACATAAAAAATGGTAATGGAGTGTAGAAATAACGGTATCTTAATATCAGCACTGGTAGCAGGTGCCGTAATACTTATATCTGCTGCTCTGAGTATAGATACCATCGGGAAGCACCTGCTTATATCTGCAATCGGTCTGATATTTCTTGCCCTGATATTCATTGTGCTGAAGCTGCCGCAAAAGCATAATAACACCTCTTTACCGCCTTCCATATTACAACCCGAAATAATGCCAGAATTTGACCTGCGTGCGGTACATGCGCAGAAAATGCATGCGGTAGGTCAGCTTGCTGGCGGAATAGCCCATGATTTTAATAATCTGCTAACTGCTATGATAGGATTCTGCGATTTGCTCCTAACCCGCCATCCGCCCGGGGACCCTTCTTTTGCTGATATTATGCAGGTTAAGCAGAATGCTAACCGTGCTGCTAACTTGGTACGACAACTTCTAGCCTTCTCACGCAAGCAGACCCTGCAGCCGGAGATATTGGATTTAACCGAGATACTCACTGAACTTTCGCATTTAATTCGCCGTCTGATAGGAGAAAATATTGAATTCAACCTGCAGTGTGACAAGGATTTATGGAAGATCAAAGCTGACCACGGCCAGCTTGAGCAGGTTATTATCAATCTGGCGGTTAATTCCCGTGATGCAATGCACGGAGGAGGAAAGCTGGATATAAAAGCTGACAATATTACCCTTGCGGATAATTACAGGCCTGACCGTAACACATTTACCGCTTCGGATGAACATATGGAGGCAGGAGATTATGTACGGCTTGAGATTGAGGATAACGGGCATGGTATGTCCAGAGAGGTTATGCAGAAAATCTTTGATCCGTTTTATACTACCAAGGAGCTGGGGCAGGGCACCGGCCTTGGACTTTCTACGGTGTTCGGTATTATTGAGCAGAGTGGTGGGCATGTATATGTCTTCAGCCGGGAAGGTGAAGGTACAAAATTTACCATATTTCTAAAACGCCATGTAGCGCAGGAGGGAGAGGCAAAACATGATAAGGAAGAGAGAGAGAATATAGGCGATTTAACAGGACAGGGAACTATATTGATAGTTGAAGATGAAGCTCCTGTACGAATTTTCAGTTCACGTGCTTTGTCCAACAAGGGGTATAATGTACTGGAGGCTGAATCTGGTGAAAAAGCTCTTGAGGTTGTTAAGGAAAAAGGTGATGAGATAGATATAGTAATAACCGATGTAGTGATGCCTGGAATAAACGGACCGGATATGATCAAGGAAGCTGTAAGGCAATATCCTGATATTAAGGTAATTTTTATATCGGGCTACGGTGAGGATGAATTTATGAAATCATATGGCGATAAAAGGGAGTTTCACTTCCTGCCCAAACCATATAGCCTGCAACAACTTGCTACCAAGGTTAGGCAGGTAATATAATTGACCTGTCTGTTGAAACTTTTGATATTAATTGGAGCTGATAACTATATAAGCATTGCAAGCTGAAGTTGTGTTTGCTATTTATTATTGTATGTTACCTGACAAGGGTAGTAACAAAGGAAGTTAAATGGAGTACTCTCATAACATTGACAATAGCATCTGTGAATTTGCAATGAGCGGGAAATTTACATTCTCAGACCATGAAAAGTTTCGACAGATTTTGCAGGAAATTGCTAGTGCAGATGTTGCAACAGTTATTTTTGATTTCAACAATATCACCTTCATCGATTCCGCTGGTTTAGGGATGTTACTGATGGCAAAGGAGGAGGCGGATAAGAAAAAACTTCCTGTTAAATTAAAAAACACCAGAACGATAAACAAAATCCTTACCGTGTCAAGATTTGACAACCTGTTTGAGATTGAGTAAGTCCATGTTTCAAACTGCAGAAAACACTCATAGTCCTGGCTTTGATAGCTCAGACATTCTGGGTAGATTAAAATCTTCTCCTGTTCTGATAGTAGACGATGCCGAGTTCAGCAGGGTATTCCTGGAAAAAATCCTGCGCTCATACGGGATCAATAACATACAGCTGGCCGAGGATGGCGTTCAGGCGCTTGAGAAAATCACCTCGGGCAATTTCACTCCCGATCTTATCTTTCTTGACCTGATGATGCCCAATATGGACGGGTTCGAGTTCTGCCGGAAGCTGCGTGCGATAAAGGGCATGGCCAATATTCCGGTTCTGGTACAAAGCGCTACCGACACGCCGGAGGATGTTGCCCGTGCATTCAAGGTCGGGGCTACTGATTTTGTCAACAAGCCGCTGAATTCCGATGAAGTGATTGCCAGAACGCAGGTACATCTCGAAAACCGGGCGCTGCTGGATAATCTGCAACGCTATAAAAGCCGGATCAAGGCGGAGCTTGACGATGCACGGAAGTCACAAAAAAGCCTGCTACCTTCCGATAATACGCTTGATGTAATACGCCGGCATTACAATATGGATATTACCACGTATTTCGAAACATCTTCCGAGCTTGGCGGTGATTTCTGGGGTATAAAGCCGCTATCATATCATGAACTTGCAATATATATGGTGGATTTTTCCGGCCACGGTGTGGGAGCGGCTATCAACACCTTCCGCCTGCATGCGGTACTACAGGAGGTTAGCAGCTATATGCCGGCGCCGGATATATTTCTCAATAATGTAAATAACAGGCTATACGACCTGCTTGATACCGGCCAGTTTGCCACAATGTTCTACGGCATTCTGGACATCAGGGCTAATGTGATGCGCTATGCAACGGCCGCTTTCCCGGAAGCCCTGCTTATGGATAAATATGGCAGGATCACGGTAATTGACGGTACCGGAGTGCCGCTCGCAGTTACCAGCGATGTCAGGTATAAAATACGGGAATGTGAATTTCCTGTGGACAGTACATTGATGCTCTACAGCGATGCGCTGGTGGAAACCGAGGACATGCAAGGTAATTTTATCGAACTGGATTGCTGGGCTGACCTGTTCGATAAGATGAAAGGGGCCGGCAGTGGGGAGATGATGGCAGGGATGCTGTCCGAGTTCAACAAGCGCACCGGCCACAGCGGCACCATATCAAACTTGCGTGACGACCTTACCATCAATATCTTCCGCCGTTTGAGGTAGGATTTTCGTTTGCAGCTGACTTTTCAGGGGAAGGGGCAGGCTGGTATTCGGTAATAGTGACGTATTCAAGCCTGCCCCAGTCGACGAAAGGCTTGATATATATCGATTTATTGGTAACGCTATGTACCACCCCAACCGGAACTTCCGGCGGGAACAGAACACCGTCACCGGAAGTTACAATACGCTCACCGGGCTTTATCTTTGAATCACGGGGAAAATGCACCAGTTTCGGCATATTGCTGTTGGTTCCGGCCAGAATCGCCCGCTCACGGGAATATTGGGTAATTATCGGAATTCGTGAATTGAGGTCGGTTATCAGAAGGATGCGTGCGCTGTTGTCGCCGGTTTCCACCACACGCCCGACCAGCCCCTCTTTATTGGTTACCACCTGCCCGTCCTTGACCCCGTATGCGGCACCGGCATTTATCAGCGCCGAGCGGTTATAACTGCCGCCGGTATCACCCACCACCCGTGCGGTCATAAACTCAACTCCCGGCTCCGGCAGGTAGCTCAGCAACTCTCGCAGGCGACGGTTTTCGGCCTCCAGCGCAACCGTAACTTCTTTCAGTCGGGCAAGGCTGGCGTTCTGCTGGCGAAGCTGGTGGTTTTCCTGGTAGACAAAGACTATATTATGCAGCCCGTCCTTAATGGACTGATAGCTTTGTGCCGGACTGGACAGCGCGGAAAGTACCGGCAGTGTAATATCTGCCAGTTTTGTGCGGGTTTTGCTGACAAGGTCAGGGTTGATTTTACCCAGCGCAATTATTGCAATGGCAGCCAGTATGAAAAACACAATGGACATCCGCCCCAGCAGCGCCTTTATCGGAATAACCGCCTGTAATATAGATGAATTACTGCTTTTTTTATATTTTTTTGTCATTGCTTTATTGCTCCTCCCCCGCTTGCGGGGGAGGCAAGAAATTCGAGGAAGCCATATCCTCCGTAGCTTTAGCGTAGGAGGATTGCTTCCCGAATTTCTGGTGGGGGAATATGCCCACGTACATCATTATAACCAATAACACAAGAAAGTTCAAATTGCCAGTGAATCGAGGCTTTACATAGCGGGAAATCCTTAATATACAGCCTTTTTATGGCTGGTTTGGGGGAAGATTTTAGGGGGGCTGCACTGGTTACCGGAGGTGCGGTTCGTATTGGGCGTGCGGTTGCGATTGCCCTGGCGGAGGCCGGATATGACATAGCGCTACATTTTAACTCATCTGTAGCCGAAGCGGAACAAACTGCTAAAACTATAAAGGGGTTAGGACAGAAATGTGAGGTGTTTCAGTGTGATTTGAATGACAATGGGAAAATGCGAGGATTAATTGGCAGGGTTTATGAACAATTTTCAAACATTAACCTGTTGATAAATAATGCTTCTATATTTGAGCGGGCAGGTTTTAGACAGACGGATGAGGATATTTTTGACCGGCATATCAATATAAATTTCAGGGCGCCGTTTTTCTTGACACAGGATTTTGCCACCACTTGCAAAAAAGGACAGATTATCAATATATTGGACACCAATATAACAAAGGTCGGAAATAGATATTTTGCTTATTTACTGTCGAAAAAAGCGTTATATGAGTTTACTCGTATGGCGGCACGGGATTTGGGGCCGGATATAAAGGTTAATGCGCTGGCAATTGGCGCAACTGAGCTGTCACAGGACATTCCGGAGGGTTATGTGGAAAGCAGGCGGGAAAAATTGCCATTAAAGCAAATATCGTCGCTTGATGATATAACATCTAATTTACAATGGTTGTTGCGCTCCCGTAATGTAACCGGGCAAACCTTGTTTGTTGACGGAGGAGAAAATTTATTATGATTATCAGGATAAAAAATCTGCGCACCGACGCGGTTATTGGTGTTTACAAGTGGGAGCAGCACAAGAAGCAACCTTTGGTCATCAATATAAAAATTCAGTATGATGCTGAAAAAGCAGTAGAAAATGACAAAATTGCCGATGCGGTGGATTATTTTACGATCAGCAAGAAAATCCTGGAGGGTATTGAAAAGACTAACTTTGAGCTGCTGGAGAAACTGGTGAGCTTTATCCTTGATATTATCATGGAAAATGAGCTGGTGAATTATGCGCGGGTAGAGGTGGATAAGGTAGAGCCCATGATAGAGCTGGCTGATGCCGCTTCCGTAACGGATAGTAGAAGGCGTCCTAGGAAAAAACATAATGAAAATCAGTCCTGACATAGCACAGAATATATCAGTATGGGCTTTCAAGGAGGCTGTAGCCTTAGCGGAACGATATAGCAAATCTCCTCCTGATAAGGGGTATATTTTGTTTGAAACCGGATATGGGCCTTCCGGTCTGCCGCATATCGGAACTTTCGGCGAGGTTTTCCGTACAACCATGGTGCGTCAGGCTTTCGAGCGTATCAGCGATATTCCGACCAGGCTTTTTGCCTTTTCCGACGATATGGACGGGTTGCGCAAAGTGCCGGAAAACATACCGAATCGTGAGATGGTGCAGGAACATCTGGGCAAGCCGCTTACTTCAATTCCCGACCCGTTTGAAACCCATGACAGCTTCGGCGCACATATGAACAGCCGCTTGAAGGCTTTTCTCGACGGATATGGTTTTGATTATGAATTCGAGTCTGCCACTGAGTGTTACACCACCGGAATGTTTGATAGCACGCTTCAAAAAGTTCTGAAAAATCATGATAAGATAACAAAGCTGATATTGCCAACCCTGGGCGAGGAACGCAGGCAAACCTACAGCCCGTTCCTGCCTTTATGCCAGAAAACAGGGCAGGTGCTACAAGCGCCTGTAACCAATTATAATATCGAAAGCGGAACGATTATATATAAAGATGATGATGGCGAAGAGATTGAAACACCTGTCACAGGTGGGCGATGTAAATTACAGTGGAAGGCCGATTGGGGCATGCGCTGGGCTGCTCTTGATGTTGATTATGAAATGTATGGCAAGGATTTAATTCCGTCTGCGGAACTGTCTTCAAAAATCTGCCAGATACTTTCCGGCAAGCCGCCACAGCAGTTTTTCTATGAATTATTTCTGGATGACCAGGGGCGGAAAATCTCAAAATCACTGGGAAATGGTATTTCACTTGATGACTGGCTGCGTTATGGAACGCCGGAAAGCCTTGCCCTGTTTATGTTTAACTCACCACGCAAGGCCAAACGGTTATATTTTGATGTCATCCCCAAAAATGTCGATGAATATCTGACCCACCTTACTAAAGCACGGGAGCAAGATACTGAAAAACAATATGAAAACCCGGCATGGCATATACATAACGGCCAGCTGCCGGAACATGAAATCCCGATAAGTTTCAGCCTGCTACTTAATCTTGCCAGTGCATGCAATCCGGAAGACAAATCGGTTTTGTGGGGGTTCATCACTCGTTACGCTCCCGATGCAACCCCTGAAAATTCGCCATATCTCGACAGGCTGGTTGAACATGCAATTTCCTATTATGAAGATTTCGTCAAGCCTTCCAAAAAATACCGCTCCCCCGACGAAGAAGAGCGAGCAGCAATGGAAGCACTGGTTGCGAAATTGCAATCCCTTCCCGAATCCGCTTCAGGAGAGGATTTCCAAAGCGCAGTATATGCAACCGGTAAGGAACATGGCTTTGAAAATCTGCGCGACTGGTTTAAGGCCTTGTATGAAACACTTTTCGGGCAGGAGCAGGGGCCACGTATGGGCTCATTCATCGAACTCTACGGCCGCGATGAAACTATCACACTTATCGAAAATGCAATAGCCGCCAGCCCCGCTACACAAAGCGTACCTTGATTATTCGCAAAACGTCCTGTATAGTTGACGGCCTCAGGCAAAGGAGCAATATGCAAAGAATTTTACCATTTATTTTGTGTGTTTTTATACTCGCTTCCTGTGTGGAGGTGGAGGATTTCGGCGAGTACTGGAACAGCAAGACAGAGGATCTGCTGCTGGAGGGAAAGTGGGAAAACCTGTCTACCCTGGAATTGATGACCGTGAGCAGGGAAGGCGACCATTACCGCTTTTCCAGAAATCCCGAGCGCCCGCAGCGGGATGATATCGGCAAGGTGCTGGTTCTGGGCGACCACAGATTCCTGATGATGCGTGCTCACAACGGCTTTCAATCGCTATGGAAATATAGCACCAATGAGAAGGAGTTGATAATATACCGCAACAGCAAGGATAAAAAGAACGATTTCATCAGTAATTATCAGAATGATAACTTCCGTATTGACGAAGACAGGGTGGTAATTCACAAGCTGGACAAGGATACTGTTGATATAATCCGTAAAATCGCCAGTCAGGAGGATTACTGGGAGATGAGTGTGAAATACAGGCTGGTGGAGGAATAACAGAGTTTAAGCCGCTTCTGCACCCTCCGTAGAAAAATGATGCTCATACATACGCTTCAGCCCTTCGGATAAGGAAATCTGCGGTTGCCATCCCATTTCCTGTAATCTGGTCGAATCCAGGCATTTACGTGGTGCACCGTCCGGCTTGCTGCTATCCATAGTGATTTTGCCGTTATGCCCCACTGTTTCCGCTATTTTTTCTGCCAGCTCTCCAATACTGATTTCCTGCATGGTGCCAAGATTGATAATCTCCTCGCTATTATAATTCCGCATCAAAAACAACAACCCATCGGCAAAATCATCAACATAGATAAATTCACGCAAAGGCTTGCCGGTGCCCCATATTTCCACCTTTGCTGCTCCCTGAATCTTCGCCTCATGGAACCGCTTCATCAATGCCGGGATTACATGGGATGCGTTGGGGTCGAAATTATCACCGATTCCGTAAGCGTTGGTAGGCATCGGAATCACCACATTCAGCCCATATTCACGTGCATATGACTGCGCCATAACAATACCGTTAATCTTGGCCGCCGCATATGCGATGTTGGTTGGCTCAATCCGGCCGTTTAGGAACTCTGACTCTTTTATAGGTTGCGGGGCAAGTTTGGGATAAGTACAGGCCGAGCCTGAGAATAACAGCTTTTTTATCCCATACTTATATGCAGCATGAATTACATTGCTGTGCATCTGGGTGTTGTCATAGATAAACTGCGCCGGATGGGTGTTATTGGCGTGTATCCCGCCAACTCTTGCAGCCAGATGAAATACATATTCGGGCTTGTAAGTGGCAAAATATTCTTCGGTTTGTTGCTGGTTGCGTAAATCCAACTCAGCACTGGTCGGGATTAGCAATTGCGTATAGCTCTCACGCCCAAGTAGCCGCACCAAAGCACTCCCCACCATCCCCGAAGCACCTGTAACCAGTATTTTACTATGTTCTTGCATTTGTTTAGTGGCTAAGTGTCATTATAAGCCTGCTGTTATGTCTAATCAACCAACATTTATTATCCTGTCAAAATGACTATAGCATATTATATAGTTGATAATAAAATGTATGAATGTTGGTACGGCCTATATTAATCGACTGTAACATTAGGTGGGCAATATTCATGGTGACAAAAAATTTTAATACTTTAAACCAGAAACAACAAAAATTAGAGCTGGCATTGCGGGAGAATCTGAAACGCCGGAAATCTGTGGTAGAATCACCACAGAACACCGGTCAAACCGCACAAAATACCGATAAAACTGGCAATAAAACGCAATAAACTGTTTGACAGTATGAAAATGCTTTGCTATACTGGCTTTATCAGTAGCGCATTTTAGGCGCGGTTCTTGGATTTATCCTAAATTTCACTTCACACATAATGAAGCTTAATATAGGCTATGTTGCCCTGTCCGGTTAGTCCGAATCCCTTGATATCTTCAAGAGCATATTTATTCTTGCAAATCAATTCATTAAGAATGAATCTTTAACCATTTGTCTATTATTTCAACCTTTCAACCAGTAAATTATTATGCCTAGAAAAAATGATGATGCGGAGAGCGCATCAAACGAGTCCTATTCACGTTCCGAGCGCGGTGAACGCCGTACAACCAGAAGACGCACCACCCGTGAAACCAATGGTAATCGTGGCCGCGGTCGCCCACGCAATAGCTATAACAATGGTCGAGATTATAACGAAGAAGAAGAGTTTGACTTTACCCCCTCCGAAGGCGGTAGCGAGGGCACTCTGTATGTACGTGAGCTGAAGAAGAAAACCGTTGAAGAGCTTATGGAGCTTGCGGTTGAGGCGGGTATAGAGAACCCCAATTCGATGCTCAAGCAGGATCTGGTATTTGCTTTGCTGCGGCGGATGGCCAGGGTTGATGGTACTATCGTATCGGATGGTGTGCTGGAAACCTTGTCGGACGGGTTTGGTTTTCTGCGCTCGCCGGAATCCAATTACCGCGCCGGGCCTGACGATATTTATATTTCGCCGAGCCAGATTCGCCGTTTCAGCCTGCGTACCGGGGATACGGTTGAAGGCGAGGTACGTCCGCCGAAAAGCTCCGAGCGCTATTTCGCTCTCACCAAGGTTTTGCATGTCAACGGCACTTCGGTTGAAGATAGAAGGCGCAAGATCAACTTCGACAACCTGACTCCATTATATCCCGAGGAGCGGCTGAATATGGAGCTTGCCGACCCGAAGGCGAAGAATTCCAACAGCGCCAGGGTTATAGACCTTATCGACCCGATCGGTAAAGGGCAGCGTGCGCTTATTGTTGCACCTCCCCGTACAGGTAAAACGATTCTGCTGCAGACTATAGCCAAATCGATTGAGGAGAATCATCCGGAAGTTACGTTGATGGTATTGCTTATTGATGAGCGGCCGGAGGAGGTTACCGATATGGACCGTTCGGTTAAGGGCGAGGTTGTCAGCTCTACCTTTGACGAACCGGCTACCCGCCATGTCCAGCTTGCCGATATGCTGATAGAAAAAGCACGCAGGCTGGTGGAGAGCGGCAAGGATGTGGTAATCCTGCTGGATTCGATAACCAGGCTAGCGCGGGCTTATAATGCGGTTGTACCGTCATCCGGCAAGGTGCTGACCGGCGGTGTCGATGCCAATGCATTACAACGTCCGAAGCGGTTTTTCGGCGCGGCGCGGAATATAGAAAATGGCGGCTCTCTTACGATTATCGCCACTGCGCTGATAGATACCGGCTCACGTATGGATGAGGTGATTTTCGAGGAATTCAAGGGGACGGGTAACTGCGAGATAGTCCTTGACCGCAAGCTTTCCGATAAACGGGTGTTCCCTGCGATTGATATTACCAAATCCGGTACACGCCATGAAGAGGCGCTTTACGGTGAGGGCGAGATGCAGAAAATCTGGATTCTGCGCAAGATTCTCTCCCCGATGAGCACGATAGATGCGATGGAATTCCTGCTTGGGAAGATGAAATCCACCAAATCCAACGCCGAGTTCTTCGAGACTATGAATAGTTAAGCGCTGTTGTTTATTGTTACAGTTTCTTAATAAAAATAATGGTGATTTATATTATATGCTGGTGTATTATGATAAAAGTTATTGGTTTTAACTGGGAACAAGGAGTTTATTATGGCACCGGAAATTAAAGTAGCTACTACTGAAAAGGAATTTGCAAGGCAGGAAGCCGGCTTCCAGAAGCAATTCGGTAATATTGCGGAAAAATTTGGCCAGCAAATGGAAGCCGGCGTTCATACACTGGATATGGCGTCTAAAGGGTTGCTGCAACAGCAAAACGGCTTGTCTATATAGTCGCCTCAGCTAGTCTTTTCCCTCTTTACATAAAAAATGGAAAACCTGACACATTCCGAGGCAGTTCTGCTTGAGGACCATGATGGTGTGGTGTTAAGCGGGGGCGTTACCCGGGATGGTGACAAGTTCTACGTCTATATATTGGCAAACAAGGAAGGTATCCAGAAACTACGCCATGATGCCAAAGCTGGCCACAAGCCTGATTTTCTCTCCTATGGCCGCATAATCACCTACGGCCCCGGCGAGCTTCCCCCCGAAGAGGTACAGGCAGAAGTCCGCCGCAAATATGGTATAAAACCCAGACCTGCCGCCTGGTAATCCTACATGCTTTTCATATTATTCTCCAACCACTCAACCAGTTGGCTGAAACGGAAGCTATCGGTTTTGAATAAGTGCATAAAATAGCTATATGCCTCTTTCCCGTCACAGTCCATATAATAGCCGTTCATGCGCAGAAACACATCCGTTGTAAAAAATGCCACGCGTTTATTACCGTCCACAAATGGGTGGTTTATTGCCAGGCTTTCCATTAACGCAGCAGCCTCCTCAATTATACTGCTGTAATACCCAAGCCGGGGACGCATAAGTGCAGATTCCAGCCCTCCATTATCACGCATGCCGTCAGTTCCACCAAATTCCTCTAACAAAACCCGATGTATCTCCAGAACCTCACCAAAAGTAGGGTAATCCATTATTATTGAGCCAGCAATTTACCAAGAGTATAATTCTTTTTTATACTGTCGTGCAAATGTTCCATTACTTCCTCACGAGGAACATTTGTTTGCAATTCCAGATAAACCCGCATTGCATCTTCCAGGACGGATTGAAATGGTCGATTGCTCTCCTTTGCCAACTTTCTTATGGCATCCAGCAAGGCCGGATCAGCATGGCTGGAGAATTCCTGTTTATTAGTGGTCATAGCTATATTATATCAGTGTATTGTAATTACATCAAGGAAACACCGCACCGGATTCCAGTCCTGTTATTTCGGGGAAACCGAACATAAGGTTCATATTCTGTACCGCCTGTCCGGATGCTCCCTTGGTGAGATTGTCTATTGCTGAAACTATAACCGCCTGCTTCGGGTTCCTGCCGGGAAATACCGCTATATGATTATGGTTTGTACTATATACATCCCGCATTGTCGGCACATGACCGCTATCGATAATATGCACAAACGGCTCATCCTTATATTGCTTTGATAAAGCCTCCTGCAAGTCACCAGCCTTACTATCCCCGGCAGGCTCCACATATATGGTAGATAAAATCCCCCGATTGACCGGTACTACCTGCGGAGTGAAAATCACCCGTAAATCTTCACCGGAAGCAACCGCAAGCTCCTGCTCCATCTCTGCCACATGCCTGTGGCCGGCAAGGCCATACGGCTTTACATTCTCATTCACCTCGGCAAACAGGTTACCTGCTTTAGCCGACCTGCCCGCACCGGTAATGCCTGACTTGGAATCGATAATTATACTATCTTTCCTAACCAGCCCTTCCTTAAGCAGAGGTATAAGCGGCAATAATGCAGCAGTCGGATAACAGCCGGGACATGCAACAAGCCTTGCCTGTCTTATCTGCTCCCTGTATATTTCGCTCAGCCCATATACAGCATCCTCCTGCAATTCAGGGGCCTGATGCTCACCATACCATTCCTTGTACAAGGCAATATCACGCAACCGGAAATCAGCAGATAAATCAATGATTTTCAGGTGTGAATATTTTGCGACAAGGGAAGATATAATCTCCTGCGAAGTGCCATGTGGCAGGCAGCCAAACACAACATCCACGCTACTGAAATCCACCTCATCCAGCTTTACCAGCGCAGGCAAGCCCGACACGGATAAATGCGGATATATCTCCCCCACAGCCTTACCCGCATTGCTATCTGCCACCAGCGCAGTAATTTCCGCATATGGATGCGCATACAGCAACCGTACCAGTTCCGCACCGGTATAACCGCTGGCTCCGACAATAACTGTTTTAATTGATTCCTTCATAAGCAAAAACTGTTTCAGTATACTATAGTATTTTCTAATTTTACTTACGTAAAATTACGCTCGCTTGCGCGGTGGAATCCCTGCTGCGCAGGTATTCATAGTGATTTCTGAAAATAGAAATCACTATACATAAGGGAAAAATAATATAAACTCCATTATTTTTATGATGAAATCGCCGTTATTTTCTGTTATAATCTTCACCCGCAGGTAATGTAGGACTTGCCGGATCCGATAGATACAACCACTTATAACACACACGTAACAATGGACGAAGAGAAGAAGATATTTCAGAAACTGGCAACTCTGGAAGACGAGCATCGTGCGCTTGACGAGATGATTTCCTCCAGCGAGAAAACCGTAAACCAGATATATGTACAAAGGCTGAAGAAACGCAAGCTATGGCTGAGAGACGAAATCGCCCGCCTGCATGCAATGCTGTATCCTGATACTATCGCTTAGTAAAAAAACAGGAATACGGGAGGTTAGGAATGCAGGAAACTTGTCTTGTGTTATTTGGTGTATTTGTTAGTTGCTTGCATTTATATAAAATTTCTGGTAGAATTGTTGGCATCTATGAAAAAGGTCATTACACTAACCGTTATATTTGTATTTGCTTCTATGGTGTGTTTCGCACCCGTGTCCGCCGATGCGGGCAGGGGGTGTGGCAAGCGGTATAACAAAGGCTCAAGCTCCCACTCTTTCAAGAGCATAGGTACCACCCGACGTGCATCGCCGTCCAGGCGCAGCTTCGATGGCTACAGGCCTGCAGGCTCGGGCCGCGGGTATGGTGGTACCCCGGTAATTCAGCAGGATAATTCCGACGGCGGGTACTACTTTCAGTACAACTGGTAGTCTCCTTTCCATCCGACAGCTTGTAATTCCCACTGCTATATAATATGCTCACAGGGGTACTGCATATAGCTTCGATATGGCGAGCAAGATTACTACTCCATTTAAACTATTCCTCCCCGGACTTATAACCGTAATGCTGGTAATTGCCGGTGCGGTCAATCTCGACATATTCAGCAAATCATCCTTTATCCCCCTGTTTGCCGCCATGTCAGTATATTACTGGGCGGTATACCGGCCCGAGATAATGTCGAAGCCATTCATATTCGCACTCGGACTGTTCCAGGATTTACTATACAACACCCCGCTTGGAATAACCTCGCTGCTATTGCTACTGTTATGGTGGATTGTCTCATCCCAGCGCCGCTTCCTTGCCCGTGAAGCGTTTTTTGTCGTATGGCTGTTTTTTGCCCTTTCCGTATTGCTGTATGAATGTTGTAACTGGCTGATAAACTCCGTATATTACGGCCAGTTCCTCTATTCATCCTCCCTGTTACTGCAATTCGCCGCCACCATATTATTATACCCCCTCATCCATAAAGTTTTTAGCATAATAAGACTTGAAAAACTGTAGTATATATGGTCCATCTTCTATCTGTAATGAAACTGAAAAAAGCACACATAACAGCAGTGCATGACAGTATTATGGCTTTCTTCAGCCTGATACTGGCTTCCTATCTGCGTATAGGGGATGAGTTGCTGGTTACCGACCCTGATTTATTTAAGGAATCGCTGGTATTTGCACTGGTAAGTGTCGTGGTATTTTCATATTTCCGGATTTACAACCGTTCATGGGCCTATTTCTCGACACAGGATTTAATAGCGCTGGTCAAGGCGGTAACACTTACAATCCTGATATTCCTGCCGGTTATGTTCATGATTACCCGCCTGGAGACCTATTCCCGCTCGGTTCTGGTTATCAACTGGTTTGTATTACTGGCATTGCTTGGAGGGCCACGTTTTATTTACCGTATGATAAAGCAGCGCTCGTTTAACATTGCGTTTGATATACCGGATACTCGCAGGATTCCGGTATTACTGGTTGGATTAAACGGTCATACCGAAATATTCCTGCGTAATACACAGGGAAGAAGTAACACCGAGTATGATGTGGTGGGGATTGTCGATGATAACAGGGAAGGACAATATATCCATAATGTTAAGGTATATGGCGGGGTTGGTGCAATAGAGAAGGTTGCAAGGAAATTAAAGGCGAAAGGCAGTCCTCCGCAAAAGCTTGTAATTGCACCGGATATGTTTGACGGAGTGTCGATCTCGGGTCTGCTTGAAACAGCGGACAGGCTGGGATTGACTGTAGCCCGTCTGCGGCGGATTACCGACTTTCAACAGGCCGGTGCCGGGAAGATGGAAATGCGGCCGATTGCGGTGGAGGATTTGCTCGGCCGTCCGCAGAATGCACTTAACCGTGATGCCATGCGCAGTCTTGTCCAGGGAAAACGGATTATGGTAACCGGTGCGGGGGGAACTATAGGTAGTGAATTATGCCGGCAGATAGCGGGATACGAGCCTGCACATATAACCCTGTTTGATAATTGCGAATATGGCCTGTACAGGATTGACCATGAGCTTGGGGAGAAATTCCGCAAGATTCTCCGCAGTCCGGTTATCGGCGATATCAGGGACAGGGGAAGCCTTGATATGGCACTGAAGCGGGAGCGGGCGGAGATTATATTCCATGCGGCGGCATTAAAGCACGTGCCTATGTCGGAATTGAACCCGTGTGAGGCGATGTTTACCAATATTATCGGCAGTAAAAATGTGGCCGATGCGGCTGTAGAGGCGGGCGTTCAGGCAATGGTGATGATTTCCACTGACAAGGCGGTTAATCCGGCTAACACCATGGGGGCGACCAAGCGGGTAGCGGAGCAATATATAAATGCACTTGGCAGTAATGGGAAGAATGGCAACACCAGATTGGTGATAGTGCGGTTCGGTAATGTATTGGGATCGACAGGGTCGGTTATCCCGTTATTCAAGGAGCAGCTTGAGCAGGGTGGGCCGCTTACGGTTACCCATCCCGAAATTACCCGCTATTTCATGACGGTAAGGGAGGCGGTGGAATTGGTTTTGCAAGCTTCTTCAATTGAAGCAGAAAATCAGGGAAGTGAGACTTTTGTGCTTGATATGGGCGGTGCAGTGCGTATCCGTGACCTGGCCGAGCAGGTGATTACCCTGGCGGGCTTACGTCCGGAAATAGATATAAAAATTGAATATACCGGCCTGCGCCCCGGCGAGAAATTATACGAGGAGCTTTTCTATGGGTCGGAAAACCCGCAGCAAACTGAATATGATTCCATCATGCGGGCTACCCCGCAGAAAGCGGACATAAACCATATGAATAAAATGATTAAAAAACTCCACTCTGCAATTACTGCTCACGACGATCAGAAAGCCATCTCCGTCCTCAAGGAAACCCTCCCTGAATTTGCATATTTAGAGGAAAAAGAAGCTATGGCAGGTTAGGTGGTTTTATCCATCACCCTTCGTAGAAAGTGATATAAATTCTTCTGTGCTTCAGGTCCGGCAGATAGAAGCATTTTTACTATCTGCGTGATAATCCTGTTATTTAATGCAGGTTGCTCAAGAATCCCGCTGCTATCGGGGTAAAAATAATTTACCGGAACATTGAGTATATTGGTTATTTTCCATAGTTTTATAGCACTGACACGATTGGCTCCGGTTTCGTATTTCTGCACCTGCTGGAAGGAAACCCCCAGAATATCCGCCAGCTCTCTCTGCTTTATTCCCCGCAATGTCCGCGCCAGGCGAATCTTGCGACCAAGTTCGATATCAAACTCGTTATCTTTCTCCGCCTGACTTTTCTCCCCTTCGGATAGAGCCTGCTCATTTGCTTCTATAGACACACCCTGCACCCTTTGTTATTGTCTTTATCTCAGGAGAAAATTTCTTCTCCTGATGTGCCCCCTTGGCTTCCAGGACACTCCAAAATATTTCTGGAGGCCAAGGGATCGGAAAGACTGGCCACAAGGATCAGTACAGAGTATTTACTACCTAACCATATGATCGGGCAGGGTATTTCTCTGCCTCCCTTGACCCCGAGGAATATATCGGTTGTCTTAGGAGGCACATCCTTGTGGCTAAGGGCTTTCCGTTCCCTAGGGCAACTGTAATCGTTGCTCCAGACTGGAAGGTTAGAGAAAAACCGGCTTCAGGTCAATGGTTAATGACAGTTACGGAACAACCTGAAGGCTCTAATTCCATGGTGAAACTTAACTTTCAGTAGATTTTGCACAAATACTTGAAATGTTGTATATGAAGCACTATAATGCATTTATAGTGGGTTTTACCGTTACAACTAAAAAGCAAGGAGATGCGAAATGACTGTAGATTACACCAATCGCAACAGGGATAATTCCGTAAGGACGGAGGGTAGTGCCGTTGAATATGACCAAGGGCTGCGTGACCATATGCTCAGGGTTTATAACCATATGGCAATAGGGATTGCTGTGACCGGTCTGGTAGCCTGGTTTACCGCTAATTCGGAGGCCATGATACAGATGCTTTTCGGCGGCCCGCAGATGTATCTGGTAATGTTTGCGCCGCTAATTATGGTGTTTTATTTAGGTTTTAAAATGCCTACCATGTCCGAAAATGGGGCAAAAACAGCGTTTTATCTGTATTCTGCATTAATGGGGCTGTCGTTGAGCGTGATATTCCTTGCTTATACCGGAGCCAGTGTAGCCCGTGTATTCTTTATTACAGCAGCAATGTTCGGTGCGCTCAGTCTTTATGGCTATACAACCAAACGTGATTTGTCAGGGATGGGGACATTCCTGTTTATGGGACTGATCGGGATTATTATTGCCAGTATAGTTAATATCTTTATGAAAAGCGAAATGATGCATTTTGTGGTTTCGGTAGCGGCGATAATAATATTTGTCGGGCTCACTGCATATGATACCCAGAAAATCAAGCATACCTATTACCAGATTGGTGCCGGTGGAGCCATGCTCGGCAAGGCAGCGATTATGGGCGCACTTAGCCTCTATCTCGACTTCATCAATCTGATGATCCACCTGCTGCATTTCCTCGGCGACAGGCGGTAGTAGTTCTGGATGTCGGTTTCAACCTCTCCTGTTGCGATGAATAAGCCAGAGGTTTGTAGGGTGCTTGGTTCCTAGTGTTACTATCCTGGTGGTTTCTGTGTTGTTCTCTACACGTAATGGCAATAATATCAAAATACCGGCGGCTTGTGGAAAGCGGAAAAATAAGGCGGGATGCAAATCAGGAGGAAATTGCTGGGAAACTGGGTGCACTCTCCGATGCACTGGAACAGCATAAGCAGCAGAATCATAACATTATCAGCCGGCTGTTCAATAAACGTGAAACCTGCGATATCAACGGCCTTTACATATATGGCGGGGTTGGGCGTGGGAAATCCATGCTGATGGATTTATTCTTTGAATCCTGCCCTATTATACGCAAGAAGCGGGTTCATTTCCACAGCTTCATGCTGGATGTGCATAAGCACATACATATGTGGCGGCTGAGGAATAAGAACAAGCCTAATATACAGGGCGATTCGGTCAGGCATATTGCCAGGGAGATTGCCGATGAGGCCTGGCTGTTATGTTTCGATGAATTTCAGGTGAGTGATATTGCCGATGCAATGATTCTGGGGCGTTTATTCGAGCATTTATTTGCAGCGGGAGTGGTGGTGGTGGCGACTTCCAACCGTCATCCCGATGATTTATACAAGGACGGGTTGCAGCGCCAGAATTTCCTGCCTTTTATCGAGATGTTCAAGCAGCGGCTTGATGTGGTGGAACTTACGGGGGATACCGACTACCGCACACAGGCGCTGAAATCGCTCTCCACCATGTATTTCACTCCTCTGGGCGGCAAGGCGGACAGGTTTATAACCGAAACTTTTGCTGAACTGACTAATAATGCCGATCTTGAACCAGTTACACTTACCGTACAGGGGCGTAAACTGCCTGTGAAGCGCTGTCATGGTGATGTGGCGATATTCAGCTTTGCCGAGTTATGCGAGGCCGAGTTGGGAGCTGCGGATTATATAGAGGTATCTTGCGAATTCGGCACTATATTGCTTGCCGACATCCCTGTTATGAAGCGTGAGCAGCGTAATGAGGCTAAACGGTTTGTCACCCTCATAGACGAGCTTTATGAGCATAAAACCAAGCTTATCTGTACCGCCGAAGCTTCCCCTGAGCGATTATACACCAAAGGTGACGGCTCATTTGAATTCGAGCGCACCATCTCCCGCCTCACCGAAATGCAGTCCGAGCAATATCTTAAACAGGAGCATGTTGTGTATTAGTGGCTCGTGACTTGTGACTCGTGGTTCGTGTTATTGTAAATTGCAAAGGTACTTATTCATCTGCTATCTTATAAGCAAATGGGGATACAGACAGCGCCACAAAAAGAACTGCGAGCCACTAGCCACAAGTCACGAGCCACGACTTACAGCGCGATATTATTGCCGTATTTTTACAAATACGATATAACGATTTCACAATGGAAAACACCCCTACAAAAAATCTTCCCGATAATCGTTTTATCAATCGGGAATTGTCGTGGATTGCGTTTAACGAGCGGGTGCTGGAGGAGGCGCTGAACAAGACTCATCCGCTTCTGGAGCGGCTGAAATTCCTTGCCATATCGGGCAGTAACCTGGATGAGTTTTTCATGGTACGGGTGGCGGGGATACGCAACCAGATTCGCCATAATGTCACCCGCCTCAGTAATGACGGGCTTTCACCATCGGCGCAGCTTTCCGAAATCAATCTTTACAGCGACGAGCTGGTAACCGCGCAGCAGGAATGCTGGGAGATATTGCGTCATGAGCTTGCCGGCGAGGGTATTGCGATTATTTCGCCTTATGAATATTCGGATGAGGATGTGAAATGGCTGAAGAATTATTTTGCGTCCAACATACAGCCGCATCTCACCCCTGTTATTACTGATTCTGCCGATAGCGCCCCGCTTATCCCCAATCTGGCGATTGCATTGATAGCCGGCTTGCAGCACCGTACCACCAACCGCAAGGCTTATACGTTCCTTATACTGCCCGATGACTCGCCACGGTTTATCAGGCTTGCTGACCGTGGTGCGCATAGTGATTTTGCCAGCACCAGATTTACGCTGGTTGAGGATATTGTCCGCCAGTTCATGATGGAGCATTTCTTTGCCGATTATGAACTGCTGGATTCGGCTATGGTGCGGGTAGTGCGGGATAGCGAACTGGATATATCCGATGAGGGTGAGGATCTGGTTATGACATATGAATCGGCACTTGAGCGGCGTCAGCGCGGACATATTGTGCGGCTGCGGGTAAGTGCCGGTATATCGCCGCAGCTTGGGGCCTTTATAGAACAGGCGGTTGGTGTGGACAGGGACAGCATCACCCATACCAGTGATTTTGTGGGCTTGAGTGATTTATCGGAGATTTATGATGCAATCGACCAGCCGGAATATAAATTTCCACCGCTTGCCGCACGTTTCCCCGAACGTATAGACGATTTTGACGGTGATTGTTTTGCGGCGATACAGGCCAAGGATATTATCGTACACCATCCTTATGAGAGTTTTGACGTGGTGGTGCAGTTTATCCGGCAGGCAGCACATGACCCTGATGTAGTGGAAATCCGCCAGACCTTATACCGCACCAGCAGTGATTCCGCTATAGTAAAGGCACTGATTGAAGCGGCGGAGGCTGGTAAAAAGGTTACGGTGGTAGTGGAACCGAAAGCAAGATTTGATGAGGCGGCCAATATCAGGTGGGGCAAGGGTCTGCAACAGGCCGGAGCAAGGGTGGTTTTCGGTGTGGCCGGATTGAAGACCCATGCCAAGATATCGCTTATAACCCGCCAGATAGGGGATATCACACAGCAATATGTACATTACGGTACCGGTAATTACCATCCGGTGACTGCCAAGGTTTATTCCGACCTGTCATTCTTTACCTGTGATACAGCCCTGTGCCGTGATGCGGAGAAACTGTTTGCATATATGGAGGCGGCCGGTGACGGCTCCGGCAGCCTGCCCGTACCGGATTTTGAGAAGATATATGTATCTCCCTTTACTATCCGCAAAAAACTGCTATCCCTGATTGAAAATGAAATCGCCTATGCAAAAAAGGGGCGCTATGCCTCGATATGGATAAAGGTAAACTCGCTGGTGGATAGCGAGCTTATAGATGCGCTTTACCGTGCTTCATGTGCCGGGGTTTCGGTTGAGCTGGTAGTGCGCGGTATATGCAGCCTGCGTCCGGGTGTTGCAGGACTGTCGGAGAATATCAGGGTAAAGAGCATAGTCGGCAGGTTCCTCGAACATGCCCGTATATATTGTTTCGGTGACGGCCATGCGCTGCCTTCCTCAAGATGCAGGCTGTTTATCTCCTCGGCCGACTGGATGCCACGTAATATGAACCGGCGTATCGAGCTGATGGTGCCGGTGGAAAACCCTACCGTGCATGAGCAGGTGGTAAGCCAGATTATGGTGGCCAATATGCGTGACCGCAAGCAGAGCTGGTCGATGCAGAATGACGGCTTCTACCGGCGTCATCCCTGGAGTGATACTTCCTTTTCCGCCCATGAGTTTTTCATATCCAATCCGAGCCTGTCCGGACGTGGTTCAGCACTGCATGGCGAGCAGGAGGAATTGCGCGGAAAGCAATTTGCCAACAGCTTCTCACGGGTAGCGGTTCTGGATATCGGCTCCAACTCGGTGAGGCTGGTTATATATGACGGGCTGAAGCGGGTACCGCTACCGCTGTTTAATGAAAAGGTGCTATGTGCACTGGCGCGCAACCTGGAGAAAACCGGCAGGCTGAATAAAAAGGGGGTAAAGCTTGCACTGGAGTCTATCCGGCGCTTCGCTCATATAGTCAAGGCGATGGATATCAGGTCGGTATATTGCTTTGCCACCTCCGCCGTACGTGATGCTGCGGACGGTGATGAGTTTGTCAGGGAGGTTGAACAAATTTCCGCTATCAAGGTGGATATATTATCCGGCGAGGAAGAGGCAAGACTGGCGGTTATGGGGGTTGCAGCGGCTTTCTACGAAGCGGAGGGGCTGGTTGGTGATCTGGGCGGCGGGTCGCTGGAACTGGCGCAGATAAATTACCAGCCGGAGGAAGAAAGTAAGGAATACAGGAATACCGGAATACAGGCTAGAATACAGGCCAGAATACAGGATATTGTCGGGCAGAGTGTAAGCTTTCCGCTGGGGCCGTTGCGGTTGCAGATTATGGCAAAGGGACAGCGCAACCGTGCATATGAAATAATCGATGAATATCTGACGCAGTTCCCGCTTGAAGAGACACTCTCCGGCAGGCCGTTTTATGCAGTCGGCGGCGGCTGGCGGGCTATTGCCAAAATACATATGAAGCGCAGCCACTACCCGCTTTCGATTATCCAGTCATATGAGGTGTCACCGCAGGATTTCCTGGATACACTGGAATATGTATCCTCGCTGCCGCCTTCCAAAATCCGTCGCCTGCCCGGCGTCTCCGAGGACAGGGAGGAAACCCTGGCTTTCAGCGCGTTGGTAATGGAACGGATTATTGAAATCGGCCGGCCGGATAGCATATTTTTCTCCACTTATGGCGTGCGGGAGGGGATGATATTCGACCAGCTTCCGCCTGAAACTGCCGGCGGTGATGCGCTGATTGCCGGTTGCTCGGATATGATTGCCAGTATTGTCCGTAATGACGGTGTGGAATGGGTTGAATATGGCCGCAGGCTGGCCGACTGGATGTCACCCCTGTTTGATGACGAAACTCCGCATATGGTGCGGCTGCGGCTGGCGGCATGTATACTCAGCCGTATTGCCTGGTACGAGAACCGGTCATACAGGGCGGAAGCGGCATTCCGCTGGGTGCTGGATTCGGAATTGCCTGCAATCGACCACTGGGAGCGGATATTCCTCGCCACCGCAGTTTACCATCGCTATCGCAGCAGGGTAGACGGTTCGGTGGACAAGATACAGTCGCTGTTACAGGATAAATGGATAAAACGGGCGCGGATTATCGGCTTTGCCATGCGCCTGGGCTATCATATGTCGGGCAGCAGCAGTGAACTGCTTGCCCATACCAGTGTAAAAATTCATGGCAAGAAACTGGTACTGACCTGCAACGCAAAATACCAGTCCCTCCTCGGCGCAGACATAATAAAACGCCTCGAGAAGCTGGCAAGGGAGTTAAATAAAAAAACAGAAGTCAGAATCCGGGGTTCGGAAGATACAAAATATCCATAGGCGTACCTCCTTTTTAAAAAGTCCTCTTGTTTTTCAATAAAATAAGCGTTATGGCAAAAATGTGAATAATAGTGATGCCTGAAACCATATGCACACACACAACCATATTCACCACAATAATCCGCAGACAGAAGGGCTTATGCGAATAGCAACCTATGCGGCAGTTGGTACCGCGCTTATGTTGGTGGCAGTCAAGTTCTATGCCTGGCTAGCTACCGATTCAGTCAGTATAATGACTTCGCTGGCCGATTCCGGTCTTGACGTGGTGATTTCACTAATAAATTTTTTTGCAATACGCTATGCTCTGGAACCGCCGGATGAGGAACACCGCTTCGGCCATAGCGGAGCAGAGGATGTAGCGGCGCTGGCGCAATCGGCTTTTGTTGCCGGCTCCGCGATGCTGATATTGATTTCAGCGGTACAACGCTTGTTTGAACCGCAGCCGGTTGAGCAAAGCTCGGTAGGTATTGCAGTTATGGGCTTTTCCATTATTGCTACGTTGCTTCTCGTATTGTTTCAGCGCTATGTAGTTCGCAGGACCGGCTCTACTGCAATCGGGGCTGATTCGCTGCATTATCTGGGCGATTTGCTGATGAATGCAGCGGTGATTGTAGCGATAATCCTGTCGGATAGTTTCGGCATCGAGCATGCAGACCCCGTTCTGGCAGCGGTTATTGCACTATATATAGCCTATGGTGCGTGGCGTATCGGTAAACTGGCCTTCGACAAATTGATGGATAAGGAAATGCCGGAGGACGAGCAGAAGAAAATAGAGGATTTTGTATTAGGCCAGCCCGGAGTTCTGGGTATGCATAATCTGAAAACCCGCTATTCCGGTATCAAGCCCTTTATCCAGTTCCATCTAGACCTGAATGGTAACCAGACATTATTCGAGGCACATGAAATAGCGGACAGTCTGGAGCACTCCCTGATGGAAATGTTCCCCGGCGGTGAAGTCATAATCCACGAAGACCCGGTTGAAGGAAAAGCAGTATTTGAAAGTCTCGAAAAAACTACATAGTAATTACTTTATATACACTGTCGATATTTTAACACATTATTTTACCATTTGTAGCTATGAGGTTATATATGCTTGACATAGTGTATGGAGCGAACTAGACCCGCAATATCTTGTTTAACTATTGTTTTAGAATTAACGAATTGAAAAGGGTTTAATTCGTTAATTCTAAACCTAAACTAAAAGGAGCACAAAACTATGGCTGTAATACTTGGAACAAATGGTAACGACCTTTTAATCGGTACGCCTAACGACGACCTTATTATAGGTTTTGGTGGTGATGATGATCTACGAGGTCTTGCTGGTGATGACGAACTACGAGGCGGTAATGGTAATGATATCTTGAGAGGAGGGAATGGCAATGACCTTCTGCGAGGTGGTAATGGTAAGGATCAGTTAATTGGTGGTAACGGAGCAGATACTCTGAGCGGTGGCAACGGAGACGACCGTTTATCTGGCGGTGATGGCAATGACCGACTCAATGGCGGTAGCGGTAATGATACGCTACTGGGAGGCAACGGCGCAGATATTCTAAATGGCCATGACGGAGATGACCTGTTGTTCGGTGGTGATGGTAATGACCTTCTCAGTGGAAATGCCGGAAAAGATGAGTTGCGTGGTGGTAACGGAATAGACACTTTAAATGGTGGTAGCGGAGATGATTTGCTGATTGGCGGTGATGGAGGCGATTTCCTCAGTGGAGGCAGTGGATCCGATGATTTGCACGGTGGCAATGGAGCAGATGTATTGCACGGCGGAGGAGGAAGTGACCTGCTGATTGGTAATGATGGTGACGACCTCCTCAACGGGAATGGTGGCAATGATGATCTGCGTGGCAATAATGGGGACGATACCCTGAACGGCAACGGCGGAAAGGACATTTTGCGTGGCGGCAACGGAAGTGACGAGTTAAATGGCGGTTCCGGAAACGACGCCTTAAGTGGTGGTGCCGGGCATGATTTGCTGACCGGAGGTAGCGGAAGTGATTTTATGTCAGGGGGCGGAGGTCGTGATGTCATGGATGGTGGAAGTGGTAGCGATACCATTAATGGTAATAACGGCAGTGATATTATAGAAGGCGGTGGTGGTGGTGACACCATCAATGGTGGTAACGGCAGAGACTTCCTGTTTGGTGATGGAGGAAGTGACGTTATCAATGGTGGTAGAGGTGCTGATATTATCAGCGGTGGTTCCGGCAATGACACCTTGAATGGTAATAACGGAGGCGATATCATCGATGGTGGTTCCGGTTCTGACACCATTAACGGTGGTAATGGCCGTGATTTACTAGCCGGTGATAATGGTCACGACACCATCAATGGTGGTAATGGTAGCGACTTCCTTGCAGGTGATAATGGCCATGATACCTTAAATGGCGGTAGAGGCGGTGATACCCTGAATGGTGGTAAAGGCAACGATGAACTGACCGGCGGTAAAGGCGCTGATGTGTTTGTTTTTGCTGCATGGGATGCGGGAGCAATTATTACCGACTTCAAGGATAATGTGGATCTGCTTGACGTTACCGCATTCGGATTTGCCAATGCTGCTGCGTTGAATGCAGAAATTTCTGCCATACAGAATGGAAGTGACACAGAGATTTCATTTGCCAGCAGCAATACTGAAATTACCCTGGAAAACTTTGATGTGGGAGATCTTAGCGCTGCAGATTTTATTCTTTAGCCAGTATATACCACTCAAAAAATAACACCGGATTCGCTTGCGGGTCCGGTGTTTTTTGTTTATACATTAATAGCAATGAATGGGGCACCAGACAGGAAGAGCGATAAAACGGTTCTTGACCGTCATTTTGCTGCATGCCGGATGGTATTGTGGTGTGTTCTCGGATTCAGTTTCATCAGCAACATACTGATGCTGGCACTGCCGATATATTCCCTGCAAGTTCTGGACAGGGTAGTTTCCAGCGGCAGTACAGATACATTGCTGATGTTGTCCCTTATCGTTCTGGCCGCACTCTGGGGTTTAAGCCTGATACAGATGGCCCGTTCCTATATTCTTGTAAAAACCGGTGCATGGCTGGATAAACGCCTGTCCCCCATACTTTTTGCCTATTCGATAAAAAACAGTGTAGCAACAGAGAACCGGCTTTCCGGAAGCCAGTCTATACGTGATTTAAATACAATAAAAAACTTCCTGACAGGTTCCGGACTGGTTGCACTTCTGGATTCTCCATGGTCGCTTATATATGTGCTTATTCTGTTTGCTATCCACCCGGTCGTAGGCTCTATAACCCTTATGGGAGGCATATTACTATTGATACTGGCGGTCGCTAACGAAAAAACCACCAAAAATATCCTTGGAGTTTCCAACGAAATATTTGCCAGAAGCATGAGCAAAATCGAATCATCAACACGTAATGCAGAAGTTATATCTGCTATGGGAATGACAGATAATATCATAAGAAACTGGCAGGATGACAGCCAGGTGGGGATTGATATGCATACTCTGGCCGGTAAACGTTCGGCCATTCTAAGCGGACTGTCCAGGTTTCTCCGGCTGGTTATACAAATAGCAGTGGTTGGTATAAGCGGTTATATGGTACTGCAGAATGAGATGACACTTGGCGCTATTATAGCCAGTTCGATATTGGCAAGTCGGGCACTTGCCCCGCTGGAATCCTCTATATCATCATGGAAAGGAGTAATTGCTGCACGCAAATCCAGAGAAAGGCTGGAAAAAGTTTTTGACGGGGAAGATGTTGAAAGTAAAAGAATATCTCTACCAACTCCAACCGGGAAACTGTCGGTTAACAATGTGGTTGTGGCGTTTGACGGTAACCGGAAATATGTTTTGAGAAATGTCAGTCTCCAGCTTAGTCCGGGAGAGATACTGGGTATTATCGGGCCGAGCGCTGCAGGTAAGTCAAGCCTGGCAAAGGTAATTACAGGGGTATGGAAACCATTATCCGGTGAGGTCAGGCTGGATGGTGCGGATATATGTAAATGGGACAGGAATGACTTCGGTAAGCATGTTGGCTACCTGCCGCAGGATGTGGAGTTATTTGATGGCAGTGTTAAAGAGAATATCGCACGTATGGATCCCGATGCAGAAGATGTAGATGTTATAAAGGCTGCAACTATTGCAGGTGTGCATGACTTAATACTGAGCCTTCCAGATAGCTATGAAACCCAGATAGGAGTTGGTGGAGCGGTATTGTCCGGTGGGCAAAGACAGAGAATTGGCCTTGCCAGGGCATTTTATGGAAACCCTAAATTAGTAGTGCTTGATGAACCTGGTGCCAATCTTGACAATGAGGGTGAAAAAGCTTTGGTCAGAGCTTTGCGTTATGCCAAACAGAATAATATAACCACTATTATGGTATCGCACCGACCGTCAATAATGCCGGCAGTGGATAAGATTGTAGTATTGCAGAATGGAGTGGTCGCAGGATTCGGGCCACGGGATGAAATATTAACCAAGCTGAACCAGAATATTGGTAATATAAGGCCGGCAAATGACCCTGAGTTGAAAAAACCTGATAAAGCAGCTATAACCGGAGAATAACATTATGAAGCTGGTTAACAATTCCGAATCTTCTGCCCATAATGCCTCTCCTTCCTATGAAGTTCTTGAACAAGGCAGTGAAAAGCGGGATCTTCTGCACAATGCGCTACCCGCTGTTGTTTTTGGGCTGATGGTTGCAGTTATTTTCGGTGTAATATTTATAGGTTGGGCCAGTATCGCTCCCATAGACAGTGCTGCTATAGCAAATGGTTCAGTAGTTCTCGATGCTAACCGGAAAACCATTCAACATCTGGAGGGCGGTATAATAACCGAGATTATGGTTGAAGATGGCGACGAGGTTATTGCAGGCCAACCCCTCATAAAACTGAACCCGGTTTATGCAAAAGCAGTTAATAAGACCGTTACCAGCAATCTCTTACTAGCCAGGGCTACCGAAGCCCGTTTAATAGCCGAACGTGACGAACTGGATGAGATTGAATTTGACGGTATGTTTGTAAATGCAGGCTCGGATAAAGAAGTTACAAAAATTATCAATAGCCAGAAAAGTCTGTTTAAAAGCAGGCGTGATCTTATGAATGGGCGAACCAACTTGCTTGAAAAACGTATTGCCCAGCTAAATGACCATATAGAGGGAATAGAGGCACAGCAGGAGGCCTCAAAAACCCAGCTTGAAATTATCAAGGAAGAAATAGAGACCGTAGCGGAGTTACTGAAGAAGGGGCATACCAAGAAATCACGCCTGCTTGCTTTACAGAGAGCAGAAGCAAAACTCAAGGGGGAGATGGGTAATTTCAAGGCTGAAACAACCAAGACTCGAGAGAAGATTACGGAGAATGAAATACAAATGTTAAACCTTAAGGTAGATAATCACAGGGAGATTCTATCAGAACTCAAAGAGGTACAGGCAGAAGTCAACAACCTGCAGGAAAAGCTTTCGGCATCAACGGATGTTTATGAGCGTACGGTTATTACAGCTCCGCAATCCGGCAAGGTAACCGGCCTTAAATTTCATACTATAGGTGGTGTTATACCTGCCGGTGCGCCGATTATGGATATCGTACCGCAGGATGATATACTGGTGATTGAAGCGCGGGTTTCACCGCAGGATATTGACATTGTACATGAAGGCCTGGATGCAAAAGTCATGCTAAGCGCTTATAGGAGCCGGTTTGTACCCAGGCTGGATGGCAAGGTAACCAGGGTTTCTGCTGATAAATTTACCGATGAGCGACAGGGTACAACATATTATCTTGCACGTGTTGAAATAAACAGAGAGTCATTCCGTAAGCTTGATGATAATGTTAAATTATATCCTGGTATGCCGGCAGAGACATTTATAGTAACCGGTTCCCGTACATTCCTTGACTATCTGATAAGCCCTATAACAGATAGCTTCCGCCGTTCCTTCAGAGAACAGTAGACTTGTGGAATATTACTTTAGCCTATAGAATCAATATATGGCGGAAGAACAGGAAACCCGGAAGCAGAAACAGGACAGGGAAACGCGAGAGCGTTTGCGACGGTTAGATATTATCCTGGCTGCAGAGGAGATCCACCGCAAGAATCGTGAGAAGGCTTATATATCGAAAGGCGGGGTTTCAGAACCGGATAAGGATAACAAGACTAACCAATCATGGAAGGACAGGGTAGGGGAGATGAAACACAGCATTAAATCCAGCCGACTGAAAATGCGTACAAAAGGTAAGAAAGTTTTTAAAGGAAAATAACTTAAATGACTATGTAACCCGCAAAGCTTTTATCCACCAGTCGGGGTGGTGGGTTTGTAACTGGTAGGCGGTGGATTCGGCTGATTTACGGGAGGTGAACAGGCCGAAGCAGGTGGAACCGCTGCCTGACATTCTGGCAAGCCGACAGCCTTCATATCCCTGCAATTCTTCCAGTATATCACCGATTTGTGGAGCCTGTTTCAGTGCGTTCCGGGTCAGGTCGTTTCTGGTAGCAGATAAATTTTCTATAAACTGTTCCGGATTCTGCTCGCTCGCTTTGCTCACAGCAGAATGACTGCTAAAGTTATTGGGGCTTTTCGTAAAATCAAACCCCATTTCAAAAATCTCTTTTGTAGAAATATGGATATCGGGATTTACCAGCACCAGATAAAGCGGGGTTATTTGCGCAGGCTCTATAATCTCACCTATGCCTGACATATAAGCCGACCTGCCGTATAAACATACCGGTATATCCGCACCAAGTTCCAAGCCGATGGAATTCATCTCCGCATCGGAAAGATTAAGCTGCCAGAAATTATTGAGCAGTTTTATCACCGCAGCAGCATCTGCCGAACCTCCGCCAAGCCCTGCACCAACCGGAATATTTTTCTTCAACTTTATATGGATGTCGGGCTGTGTAGCAGCTTTTTCCGCAAGTATTCGTGCCGCTTTCAATACCAGGTTATCATCATCCGCAAGCCCCGCTGCAAACTCCCCCGTAACTGATAATTTAAGCCTGTCGCTTTCCTCAATTTCAATCTCATCGCCGATATCGGCAAATACCACCAGGCTGTCCAGCAGGTGATAGCCGTCATCCCTCCTGCCGGTTATGTGCAGATATAAATTTATCTTTGCGGGAGCAAGGGTTTTCATGGAGATACTCTGTCACCCCGGACGCATATTTTCTCTGAATCTATTGATTCAGTCAGAAAATAGCGTTCTCGGGGTTATTTGCACAGTCACGTGCGGTTACTTGTAACCCCGAGAATAGTGTTTTCTTACCAAATCAAAGATTTGGAGAAAACATACTATCCGGGGTGACATAACAAATGTAAATGATTCTGAACCAGGCTACAATTCCTCGGCCTCTTCCGAAGCGCTGACCATTGCTACCGGATCCAGTTCCGGAAGGCCATCTTTCAGCTTGGCTTTAATCTTCTTCACTTCTTCCGGTTTCGGTTCCATGGTAAGTGCCCGTTCCCACTGATATTTCGCCTCGGTGAAACGTCCGGTACGCCAGTATATATCGCCGAGATGGTCATTAGTAGTCGGGTCATGCGGCATTATAAGGTTGGCCTTCTCCAGATAGTCGGTAGCCTCTTCAAAACGCCCCAGCTTGAACAGCGCCCAGCCATAGCTGTCGATAATATGCGCATCATCAGGCCGTGCACTCACCGCAACTTCCAGTATCTCAAGCGCCTTGTCAAGGTTACGGTCAAACATCAGCCAGCTATAACCGAGGTAATTCAGTACATCCGGCTGCTTGGGGGATAATTCCAGCGCCCTGTTAAAATCGGTCTCGGCTTTTTCCCACTGCCCCAGCCGCTCATAGCATATACCCCTTGCATAAAATACCGGCCAGTTACCCTCCTCAGGATCACCGATACGTTCCATAGCCTCTCCGTAAACTTCCGCCGCCTCTTCAAACTTGTCACCGGCAACCAGTATATCCCCCAGATTAAGCAGGGAGTCAGCGCTGGACTTGTTACTATCCGCTATGTCACGCAGCATCCGGCGTGCCTTGTCATTATCACCATCCTTGTTGTAATTAAGCGCCGTTGCAATTTGTGCCTTGCGGTGGAACAGCGAATCACGGGGAATCTGCCCGAACATCTCTATCGCATCACCAAACCGCCCCTGCTCCTCCATCACATTGGCCAGTAATATCTTCGCCTCGTCCATTTCCGGCGATAAAAACAGCGCCATACGGAAATACATCGCCGCACTGTCCATAGCGTTGCGGCTATATAACAGCCCGCCATTCTCCAGTAATGTTTCAGCCATGCCAAGTCGTATATGATTGCGCCGGTTTTTATCATCCTTGCCAGGCAGCAGTTTTTTCATCATGCCGGCATATTTTTTATCGGTGAGGTCAATATCAAGATGGGAAGCGGCATATTTCTGTAAAATCTCAAGCGCCTTGTCCTCCTGTCCTATGCCCTTGTAAAATACGGCCGCAGCCCTGGCCGCACGCAGCGACGCAGGCCCGTCGGCAATTCTGGCAAATTCAGCCTCGGCCGGCTCACGGTTACCGGCCATATTATTTATTGCCGCTTCCTGATATGGAATAAACGGCAATATCTGTTTGAAAATCTCGTTTTCCTCAACCGGCTTGTTAACCCACCGGATCGCCTCGGGATATTTGTCCTGACCGGCCTTGGCCCAGCCCAGTAATATAGGGGCGGTAATCTCGGCAATTATACCGTCATCGGCATTTTCCCTGTCATTATATATTGCGGTGAGGATTTCATCCGCAGTGGCAAAATCACCCTTTCTGGCAACAGTTACCACCTCCAGGAGATGCACCATCGTATAGGATTTACCCTCATCATCAGCACCGGAATAGCGTTTGGCAAGCTGCGCGGCCTTCCTTACATCGCCGGAAAGCAGCATAAACTCATAGGTTTTCTGCAGAAGCTCCTGATTCATCGGCTCCTGCGCCAGTGCCCTTTTATAATGATCAGCGGCAATTTCCATCTCGCCCTGTGACTGGGCGAAGCGGGCGGCAAGATAATGTCCTGCGATTGAATTTGCGGTTGAAAGACGGCTGCTTGCAGCGTAAGTGGGACCACTACCGGATAAACTCAGTAAAAAAAGAAACATTCCGGCTAAAAGCGCCTGTTTATATATGAAATCCCAGATTTTCAGCATTTATCATAATATTGTTATAAATATATCAGATTGCCCCAATTCCCACTATTGTACCATTTTTTTACATATACCGTCAATAGTTAGGGTAGTAAATGTCAATATGGCCTAATAACAATAAAATTTTGACAAAGACCGGATTTATAGGACATATAGGCGGTTATGTATTGTAGAAGAATATTATTACCTGTTATGCTGTGCCTGTTGTCCTTTCATGCGATGGCGGGGGAGAAATATGCGCCGGGCGGGTTCGGCTTTACGTTTGAAAATGATGTATTCCGCAATACCGACCGCGGTTATACCAATGGTGTGCGTTTGTCCTATATAACAGCCGAAGAGGATATACCGCATTTCCTTGCACCACTGACGGATATATTCATAGCACCGATATCGGAGAATATCCCGTTTTTCCCCAGGGATGGTAAAAGAAGGCTCAGCTATACTATAGGCCAGAGTATGTTTACGCCGGATGATATTACCGTACGCAGCCTGGTACCGCAGGACCGTCCATATGCAGGCTGGCTATATGGCAGTGTCGGGATTACTTCCGATAATGGCAAACATCTGGATTTCCTTGAATTGACCCTTGGTGTGGTCGGTTCATATTCACTGGCCGAGCAGACACAGACTTTTGTCCACCGCCATATTACCGATAGCCCGAGGCCGGAAGGATGGGATAACCAGCTTAGGAACGAGCCGGGAATTATCCTCACCTATGAACATAAATGGCGTAATTTGTATGAAATAAAGGATAGCGGCTGGGGAGTTGATTTCACCCCGCATGCCGGGGCAGCGCTGGGTAATGTCTCTATTTATGCGGTAACGGGTGTGACTGCACGTTTCGGTTACGATCTGCCTTCCGATTATGGCCCGCCACGAGTGCGCCCCAATATATCCGGTTCAGATTTCTTTATACCCACCAAACATGTTGCCTGGTATTTATTTGCCGGCGCAGAGGGCAGGGCAGTTGCCCGTAATATATTCCTTGACGGCAATACGGTCGCCAACAGCCATAGTGTTGATAAAAAACCGTTTATCGGTGATTTCCAGTGGGGTGCTGCGGTAAGTTACAAGCATCTGCGGCTGGCCTATACCAATGTCTACCGCACCAAGGAGTACAAAACCCAGGATAAGGGCGATAAATTCGGTACATTAACCTTGTCAGTCAGGTTTTAGGAGTTCTCCATCGCATGCAAAACATGTTGCCGCAATTCTTCTGTAACCTTTGGTTGCACGCCAAACCAGGCTTTAAAGCCAAGTACTGCCTGATGGAGAAGCATACCAAGCCCGTCGACAACAGGATTGCCCCGTTCCCTCGCCTGCTTTAATAAAGCGGTTTCCAGCGGGTTATATACTATATCTGTAACCAGTGCAGTTTCGGGTAATAGTGAGAGGTCGATTTCCAGTGAAGGCTGTCCATCCATTCCAAGGGAGGTTGTGTTTATTAGTATGTCCGTATTTTGTAGTATTTCATTACGATTTTCCCATTCGGCAGTTTTGATTGTGGTTTCCCACCTTACACCCTTAAAATTATCTGCATGTTTCTTTAATTCTTCAGCTCTTTCTCTAGTTCTGTTAACAATGACAACTTCTTTGGCTACCAAAAGATTATTCACAAAACAGTAAAGTGCGGCTCTTGCCGCTCCACCAGCACCAAGAATTACTACCTTATAATTATGAAAGTGGCCATAAGGAAAATTATCCACTATATTACGCTGAAAGCCATGCCAGTCTGTATTAAATAGTCTGGTTATTTTTCCATTCTTGATAACAGCCGTATTAACTGCACCGATAAAATCATCTTTTACAATCGCACCTCCTTCGATCTTTAGTCCGAATTCCGTAACTGCTACCTTATGCGGCAGGGTGACGTTAAACCCGGCCAGCCCCAGCTCGAACACATCCTCCCGCAGGAATTTCTCCAGATTCTCCGGTGCAATATCATAAGCCTTATATTCCCCGTTAATACCGTATTTCTCCAGCCAGTAATTATGTATCACCGGCGACAGTGAATGTGCAACCGGATGACCTATAACCCCTGCCTTTATTCTTTCAGAATCTAACAACATGCTAATACCAAGTATAACCGTTCTTTTTAAACAACTCGGTTATAAAATATCCCCACCAAATGAAACTTCCGTTGAAAATTAGTTGATTATCTTTATAGCACATCTTATAAGGCAGGCAGGAAGTTTATCAAAGAGGGTTTCTTAAAATTCTACTATCATAGTCTGCAAATAATGATTTTCTACGCTTCCGTGCTTTACGTACCCAAAAGTACGATGCAGTGCGGTTCTCGAAAATAGCTATTTTCGCCATATGCTAGCGAATTTTAAGAAACCCTCAAAGGGATTATTCAAAGGAGTTATTATGTCCGACCTGGAATTAAACAAGGTTGCAGCTGGTGTGTTGATTGGCGGACTCATAGCCATGGCGGTGGGTACTGTTGCAAATGTTCTCTATAAGCCGGAAATTGACCCGGAAAAGCGCGGGTATAGTATAGAGGTGGCGGAAGATACCGGTGGTGACGCCGGTGGGGTAGCTGAAGAAGTTATTGATATAGCAACGTTACTGGCAGCAGCGGATGCGGAGAATGGCAAGAAAGTGGCAAAGAAATGCCTGTCATGCCATACATTTGAAAAGGGCGGGGCGCATAAGACCGGCCCCAATCTGTATAACATAATCGGGGATAAATTTGCCAGTAGTGATGACTTTAAATATTCCAAGGCGTTCTATGCATTAAATGGTGGATGGGATTACGGTAACCTGTTTGAATTCCTGCGAAAACCGAAGAAATATGTAAAGGGTACGAAAATGTCCTTTGCCGGTATTAAAAAACCGGAGGATATAGCCGATTTGTTGCTCTATATGCGGCAGCAGGGAGATAACCAGCCTCCTTTGCCGGAGGTTAAGGTTCCGGAGGTAGAAGTTCCGACAGAAGAGAATCAGGAAGCGGAAGCCCTGGATGAATCTGCAAAAGCGGTTGTTGAGGAAATAGAGGATGTTGCTGAAGAAGCAGAGGAACTTGTCGAAGATGCCACGGAAGAAATCAGGGATATTGTCGGGGAAACAGACGAGATACTGGAAGAAACCTTACAGCCTGCCGCCGGAAATGATGCCGGAAATACAGAAGAAAATCCGACAGAATTTGACATGAGCCCGGTTTTTGAGTAGTATTTCTCGAAAGCTTCCTAACTAGCCACCAGCCACTAATCACGAGCCACTGAAATGCCCGATTTCTTTGAAATACAAAACAAGTTTATTGAACATCCCGAATTGAAATGGGTGCTGTTCGGCCTTTGTATGCTTGTGGTAGAGGTTTTCACCGGCACCATGTGGATGTTCTTTGTAGCGCTTGGTGCACTTACCTATGGCGGGCTTATTTCATACGGCACCCTGCAGGGTGGCGACATTCTTAATGAACTGGTACATTTCCTGGTATTTACAGCAGGCTGGACAATTGTCCTGTGGTATCCGATGAAGCGCGGTTTCAGGATGAGTAGCAGTAAATATGATAATATCATAGGTAGTCGGGCGGTTATCGGGGAGAAGGGGCTGAAAAAAGGGCGTACCGGCAAGGTTAAATGGTCGGGAACGGTTATGCGTGCCCGCCTTTCGGACAGGGTGCCGGATAATGTGCTGAAAGCCGGTGAGGAAGTGTGGGTACATGATTTGAAGGGTTCGGTGCTTATTGTTTCACCGGTACCTGCCTCAGCAATAGATCTATATACAAAATAAGGGAGGAAATTATGGACGGAATGACAGTAACATTATTGATAGTTGGAGCGATAATTCTTGTAACATTATGGCAGGGGATAAGGATAGTGCCACAGCAGCAGGCCTGGATTCAGGAGCGTTTCGGCAAGTTCCGTGCAGTATTGCAGCCGGGACTGAATATCATCATCCCGTTTTTCGACAAGGTTGCATACAAGCATTCGCTCAAGGAGGATGCAATTGATGTACGCTCGCAAACCGCCATTACCAAGGATAACGTAACCCTTAACCTCGACGGGGTGATTTATGTGCGGATTATCGACCCGAAAGAGGCATCATATGGTGTCAGCGACCCGTATTTTGCGGTGACCCAACTGGCGCAGACTACCATGCGTTCTGAAATTGGCACTATGACTCTGGATAATACTTTCGAGGAAAGGGAAATGCTCAATGCCAATATTGTCGTGGCGATAAATGAAGCGGCAGAAACCTGGGGAATCCAGTGTATGCGTTATGAAATCAAGGATATTACTCCCCCGGCTAGCGTCCTGTCTGCAATGGAGCAGCAGGTTACCGCCGAACGTGAGAAACGTGCGGTAATTCTTGAGTCTGAAGGGCAGCGCCAGTCCCAGATAAATGTTGCAGAAGGCCATAAACAGGAGGTTGTGCTTTCCTCGGAGGCAGCACTTACCGACCAGGTCAACCGTGCGAAAGGTGAGGCCGAGGCTATATTACGTGTGGCGCAGGCTACCGCCGAGGGTATTGAGAAAGTAGCAGCATCCATAGAAAAATCCGGTGGTGACAAGGCGGTGTCGCTACGCATTGCCGAGCAATATGTCACTGCATTCAGCCAGCTGGCCAAGGAGGGTAATACTATCCTGCTGCCGTCTGATGCAGGAAATGCCGGTTCGATGGTCGCCCAGGCACTCGGCATCTTCGACAATATAAAGCGGAGTAATAGTGCTGGTTAAAGTTGTTAGACTGTTTTGTTATTCTTGTATGGGGGATATATGCGTAAAATTCTATTAATTTCCTTGCTACTTTTACCTGTTGTCAGTTTGGCAAAAGTTTATGAAGATGTTATTGTTTTAACTTTGGCCGAAAAGGATATTGAGGTGGTTACATTCGAGGATAAAAATGTTTCCTTAATGCTATCTACATCAGCTAGAGATGAACTGCTCAAGGTTACATCTGATAATGTCGGGAAAAGGCTAATGGTAGTATTAAACAAGACAATTCTAGTAGAAGCCAATATTTCTGCCCCTATTGAATCTGGTGTTGTAGTTGTATCAGGTCCTTCCGCTGAACAAAAAAGGAAACTAGTAGGGCAATGGTAGCATTGTAGTAGTGTAAACTGCTATACCCAAATTCAAAAGCATATTAAGGAGACTGCCATGAAAAAATATGTTGCAGAGCTGGTCGGGACTTTCTGGCTGGTACTGGGCGGTTGCGGCAGTGCAGTTCTGGCTGCTGCATTCCCTGATGTCGGTATAGGTCTGCTCGGTGTTTCGCTGGCATTTGGCCTGACGGTACTTACCATGGCCTATGCAATTGGTCATATTTCCGGCTGCCACCTAAATCCTGCGGTTTCCATAGGATTATGGGCTGGTGGTCGTTTTCCCGCTGATCAGTTGTTGCCCTATATTGTAGCACAGGTTATAGGTGCGATTATAGCCGGTGGGGTGCTGTATGTAATCGCCAGCGGGCAGGTAGGATTTGATGTAAGTGCCGGTTTTGCTTCCAACGGTTACGGGGAACATTCACCTGGCGGCTATTCCATGAATGCAGCTTTGGTGACCGAAGTCGTAATGACCGCCATGTTCCTTGTGGTAATCCTCGGAGCTACCGATGAAAGGGCACCGCAAGGTATGGCACCGATAGCAATTGGTCTGTGCCTCACCCTGATCCATCTGATCAGCATTCCTGTTACCAACACATCGGTTAATCCCGCCCGCAGCACAGGTGTAGCTCTGTTTGTCGGTGACTGGGCAACTGCACAATTATGGCTGTTCTGGATTGCCCCCATCATCGGCGCAGTAATCGGTGCAACAGTCTACAAATTCATCGGCTGCAAGGATTAATCTATACCGGCATTGCCTAAACCGGCATAGTGATTATGACCCGCAGACCACCTGAGGGGCTGGTGTCCAGCATAACCTCACCGCCATGGGCATGGATAATATCACGGGCAATGGACATACCCAGCCCAACCCCGCCGGTATCCTTGTTACGTGACTGCTCAAGCCGGTAGAATGGCTGGAACACCTCCTGATGCTTATCATGCGGAATACCTGCCCCGTTATCATCAATATAAATTACGACACCATCTGCCCCCCCTGTATTTACCCTGTAGGCCGAAACCTCCACCTTCTCCGCATAGCGTATCGCATTATCAATAAAATTAACCAGGCATCTCCTGAATGCGCCCGCCTTGACATTCACCTCCAGCTCGCCATCAATCTCACATGACACCCTGTTACTATCAAATCCGCGCAAAATATCCTGTATAAAATCCGCAAGGATAACCTTCTCGCTACTCTCCTCATATCCCTCACCATGCTCACTGCGTACGAAGCCAAGATACCCGTCCAGCATCTCCTCCATTTCTACCACATCCTTCTTCATATCCGCTATATTCTTATCATCCCCCATCATCTCCAGTTGCAGTTTCATACGTGTAAGCGGTGTGCGTAAATCATGTGAAACTCCGGCCAGCATTTGCGTCCGGCGGGTAAGCAGCCGCTTTATCCGCTCGCGCATTTCGATAAAGGCAATCGCCGCACGCCTCACCTCCTTGGCACCGGTCGGCTTGAATTCCGGCATATCCTGCCCCTTGCCGAAACTCTCCGCCGCCTGCGCCAGCCGGATAATCGAGGCAACCTGATTATTGAGGAACAAAACTGCAATTATAGTAAACAACCCCGCCGCACCAAATACCCACATCAGATATATATATGTACTCGAACTGGCCAGCCGTTTCTCCGAAAATTTAATCGCAAGTACCCCACCATCAATCTGGATTTCCGCCAGGATTTTCTCCTTTTCTACCAGACGGTTGATCGCAAGAGGCAAACCACTTCCCGCTTGTATTCTTTCCGACAGCTTCCCGAATTCATCGTCGATATGCGTATTATGAAGCTCCGCTCCCTCCATGAACTCACTGTCTAGACCAAGATAATTGCGTGCATATGACAGTACGTTATTACGTTCACCTTCCGGCGCCCTGGTAAAATTTTCAATCAGGTAATGGATTTCCCCGACAAGAGAGCTGGACATATTACGGCTCATCGAACTCCAGTGGCGCTCATAAAACATATAGGTTGCTACAATCAGCACAAGCACCATCGGCAATACGCTGATAAGCAAAAACCGTATGTACAGTGACCGTGGCGCTATTTTATGCTGTTGCATCGGATAAAACTTGAAAACTTATGGTAAATCCTGTAACTAAAGAACATTACTAGCGAATAGATTATTATTCACAACCAAAAAGAAATATGTCATCCCGAACTCGTTTCGGGATCCATTTATCCAATGACAGGGGCGTGACGTAAACAAACGGGTTATTATATTTTGATAAGTATAATCACAATTTGTTAGCTATCAAGATTATGAGAAATGGATGCTGAAATAAATTCAGCATGACACGCCCTTAAACCACTTAAAAACCAAAAAGGAGAAAATATTATGGCACAAGAAACTACCGATACCAATTTCGAGCAGGATGTGTTGCAGTCGGACAAGCCTGTACTGGTGGATTTCTGGGCGGAATGGTGCGGTCCATGTCGCCAGCTTTCACCTGTAATTGACGAGCTTAGCAATGACAAGGAAGAGCAGGTCAAGGTGTTGAAAGTCAATATCGACCAGAATCCTGAATCTCCGGCAAAATATGGCGTGCGCAGTATTCCGACCCTGGTTCTGTTCAAGAACGGCGAACCCGCTGCCACCAAGGTTGGCTCCCTGCCTAAATCTGCGTTATATGACTGGGTAGACTCCGAACTGGCTTGATTATTGATTTGTCCTGGGGTAAGTGTACAACCTCGGATGATCATAGGAGCCTACCATGAACGAGTTTTATGTCGATGGTGGCAGTATTGGCCGGTCACGGGCCTTCTGCCTTATATTACCGTTCTTTTTCTGGTTTATACTGACTATTGCGGCGCAGAATCCCAATTTCTTCTCATTCCTTGGTGACCGTGAGAATTTTGCCGATCTTGGGCTGAAATATGTTGAGCTTATCACGTCGGGGCTGGCTCCTGTAGTCAATGCCTTGACCAAACCTATGGAAGCGACTGTTACCAATGTTGCGTCATTTGCCGGCGGTGCCAGAGATTTCATGTCGGTATTTCTGGTTCTCCTGTTCCCGATGGTATTTATAACACTGGTATCGATTTTCATGTCGAGTTTTTATTCGATGCGTGCCTGCTGGATTGTTATGTGGGGGAACCTGATTGTATTGCTTGCGGTGGCGATTCCGATGCTGTACCTGAAGGGTGACCATCTTGATGAGCGGTTCGAGATGGATATGGTGTTTTTCTACGCACTGGCTGTGTTGTTTATGATTGCATTTACTTTGCTTATGCTGATTCTGGGCAATGCCTTGTTCCGGAGGTGGTTTAAAAAAGAGGCGGTGACATTTGAATTATGAGTTATGATTTGATTGTAATTGGTGGTGGGCCTGGCGGATATGTTGCGGCAATCCGTGCGGCACAATTGGGTATGAAGGTGGCGTGCGTTGAGAAGCGTGGTGCATTGGGCGGTACGTGCCTGAATGTCGGCTGTATTCCGTCCAAGGCATTGCTGCATTCTTCGGAACTATTTGAAGAGGCCAAACATGGAGCAGAGCATGGTATAAAGGGTGAGATAAAACTCGACCTGAAGGCGATGATGAAGCGCAAGGATGATGTTGTATCCGGCCTGACCAAGGGGATCGAGGGGCTGTTTGCCAAGAACAAGGTGGATTATATAAAGGGGCATGGTGTAGTGCTCGGTGCCGGTGAGGTTGCGGTCAAGCCGGTTGACAAGAAGGGTTCGCCTGAATCTCTGAAAACCAAGAACATACTTATTGCAACTGGCTCGGAGGTAACACCACTTCCCGGTGTAAAGATAGATGAGAAAAAGATTGTATCCTCTACCGGCGCACTTGCACTGGGCAAGGTGCCGAAAAAACTGGCGGTTATCGGCGGCGGTGTTATAGGGCTGGAGTTGGGGTCGGTATGGCGCAGGCTGGGAGCGGATGTTACCGTTATTGAATTCCTCGATGGTATTATTCCCGGACAGGATGGAGAAATCCGCAAGCAATTCCAGAAAATACTGGAGAAACAGGGGATAAAGTTCAAATTATCGACCAAAGTTACTGGTGCAAAAACTACTCAAAAAGGCGTTACATTAACTGCTGAGCCTTCTGCCGGTGGCAAGTCGGAGAAAATCGAGGCTGATATTGTATTGGTAGCAATCGGGCGCAAGCCACATACGGATAATCTCGGGCTGAAGGAATCCGGTGTGGAGTTGGATGAGCGCGGGCGAATTAAAGTGGATGGGCGGTTTGAAACCAATGTTAAGGGTGTATTTGCAATCGGTGATGTCATAGCCGGGCCGATGCTGGCGCATAAGGCCGAGGAAGACGGGGTTGCTGCGGTTGAGATTATGGCCGGACAGGCCGGTCATGTTGATTATGACATGGTTCCTGGTGTGATTTACACCATGCCGGAAGTGGCTGCCGTCGGCAAGACCGAGGAGCAGCTTAAAGAGGCAGATGTTGCATATAATATCGGCAAATTCCCGTTCATGGCCAACAGCCGTGCGCGGGCAACCGGACAGGCGGAAGGTTTTGTCAAGATTCTGGCCGACAAGCAGAGTGACAAGGTGCTTGGTGTACATATAATCGGCCCGCAGGCCGGCACGATGATTGCCGAAGCGGTAACCGCCATGGAGTTCAGCGCATCCGCCGAGGATATAGCCCGCATCTGCCATTCCCACCCTGACCTTAATGAGGCAATAAAGGAAGCCGCCCTCGCCGTCGACAAACGCGCAGTGCATATATAGGTTCTTGGAATACCGAAATATCCACATACTGCATCAGAATAATACAGCCTGTTTACAAGCCATCATTAACAATCCAGCCACCGCCGAGGACTCTCGTATTGTCATATATAACACAGGCCTGGCCGGAGGTGATTGCACGGGCAGGGGTGTCCAGTTCTATATGCAGGGTTTTTATATTATCATTGTCGCTGCAACCGTCACCTTGCGGAAATTGTTCCGAAAGTTGTGCTGGCAGTTTAGTGCAGGAGCCGGCCGCTCCTTCCCGGATTCTGCTCTCCCTGCCTTGCAGGGAAGCAGAATGACCGTTGGCATAAACCGTGGCCTCCCTGCCATCATCGGCGGAGCGTAGTTTCACCTGTACTTTTATACCATTCTCGTCCGGCATTTCACCGCCAAGCCAGTTTACATCCCTTATCATAAATGATTTGCCGTATAATGCAGATTCATCCCCGACATAAACCCGATTGCTCTCCGGCTCAATCCGTACCACATAAAGCGGTTCTTCCTGACCGCCAGGCAGTCCCTTGCGCTGGCCGATAGTATAATTGATAATCCCGTTATGACTGCCCATAACCCGCCCGTCTATATGCACAATCTCGCCCTCATCCAGTGCACCCGGCCGCAGCCGCTCCACCACCGAGGCATAGGAGCCGTTCGGCACAAAACATATATCCTGACTATCGGGCTTGTCGGCAATCTCCAGCCCGAACCGCTTGGCATGTTCCCGCACCTCTTCCTTAGTCATCCCGCCCAGCGGGAAATGCAGGTAATCAAGCTGTTCCTGTGTAGTGGCGAACAGGAAATATGACTGGTCTTTATGCAAATCCACCGCCTTATGCAATTCCGCCTTGCCGTTATTATCCACACGTTGCACATAATGGCCGGTTACCATCGCATCCGCCCCCAAATCCCTGGCAACCGCAAATAAATCACGGAATTTCACGCTTTGGTTACAGCGCACACAAGGGATAGGCGTCTCGCCACGCAGATATGAATCGGCAAAATCATCCATCACCGATTCCTTAAACAGGCTTTCATAATTCAGTACATAATGCGGGATACCGAGCTTTTCGGCTACCTGCCGGGCATCATGTATATCCTGCCCGGCGCAACATGCACCCTTTTTGGCCAAAGCCGCACCATGGTCATATAGCTGCAGCGTAATCCCGATAACCTCATAGCCCTGCTCATGCATCAATGCGGCCACAACAGAGCTATCCACCCCGCCCGACATCGCAACTACAATACGCGTTGCGGCAGGCGGCTTATTTGTTTTCAGATGAAGCATTTTTCAGTGATTTATATATACCGAACAGGGCAATCGCCATCCAGCATATTTCCAGAATGATAGTCGGGATGTTGGGTGCATGATACAGGGATACCAGCAGGAGAAGCCCGCCCATAAAGTTAATTACATGGTATGATAGCTGGTTGCTCTTCACCCTGCCAATTTGCAGCAGAAAATAGGCAAGCAATATCAGCACCATCCCGATTATACCTATTGTATTGAATATTATATCCATTTTTCCGTGGCTAGTGGTTTGTGACTAGTGGCTAGTTAGCGATAGTCGAGCGTTCGGGGGTCATTTTTGCCTGATAGTTCAGCAGCTTGTTGAGGGCGGCGATATAGGCCAGTGTTGATGCAACCATCGTATCAGTATCCGAGCCATTGCCGTTAATCAGCACTCCCTCCGGCGTTTCCAGCCTTACAGTAACCTCTGCCTGCGCATCTATACCGGCTGTTACCGCCTGCACCTGGTACAGCGCAAGTTTCGTCTCATGCGGAACAAGCTGGCGGATTGCCTTGAATATCGCATCAACCGGACCGTTACCCTCGCTTTCCGCCTTTACTTTCCTGCCATCAACTTCCAGCTCCAGACCGGCGGTCTGCGCTCCCTTCGAGCCGCAATTTATATCCAGCGCAATAAATTTTACCCGATTCTCACTGCGTACCGCCTGATCATCAACAAGTGCAATAATATCATCATCATAAATTTTCTTCTTCTTGTCGCATAATTCCTTGAACCGGTTAAACGCATCCTCGAATATATTATCACCAAGGTTAAAACCAAGCTCCTGCAATTTATCACGAAACGCCGCCCTGCCGGAATGCTTGCCCATAACCAGCGATGAACGGGTCAGCCCTACCGATTCCGGGGTCATAATCTCATAAGTGGCCGCATGCTTCAAAACACCATCCTGGTGTATACCCGACTCATGCGCAAAGGCATTCGCCCCGACAATCGCCTTGTTATTCTGTACCGCAAAGCCGGTCACGCTCGACACCAGCTTCGATGCACGCATAATCTGTTTGCTGTCTATTGCGGTTTCAAACGGCATAAAGTCATTGCGGGTCTTTACCGCCATAACCACCTCCTCCATAGCCGTATTGCCTGCACGCTCGCCGATACCGTTTATAGTGCATTCAATCTGGCGTGCACCGGCCTGCACCGCCGAAAGCGAATTAGCCACCGCAAGGCCAAGGTCATTATGGCAATGTACCGATATTACCGCCTTGTCGATATTGGGTACCTTGTTCTTTATCTGGTTTATAGTCTCGGCGAACTCGGCAGGCAGGGTATAACCCACAGTATCCGGTATATTTACCGTCCGTGCACCGGCATCTATCGCCAGTTCAACCGCCCTGCATAAATAATCAATATCGCTGCGGGTGGCATCCATCGCCGACCATTCCACATCATCACATAACTTGCGGGCAAGGGTAACACTCTCGGTCACCAGCTCCAGCACCCGCTCCGGAGTTGATTTCAACTGGTGCTCAATATGTATCGGGCTGGTTGAGATGAATGTATGTATGCGCGGTCGGGTAGCGGTTTTCAGCGCCTCTGCCGCAGTTTCTATATCGGCAGTAACCGCACGGGCAAGACTGCATACGGTAGCGTTTCTGGCAATCCTGCCAACCTCGCTTACCGCCTCAAAATCGCCGGGGGAGGATACAGCAAATCCGGCCTCGATAATATCAACACCCATACCGTCAAGCACTTCGGCAATAAGCAGCTTCTCCTCGATATTCATCGTCGCCCCCGGCGACTGCTCCCCATCACGCAACGTAGTATCGAATATGTATATTTTATCTTTCATTTTTAGAGTCCGGAGCCCGGAATTCAGAGTTCAGTGAAAGCTCCTGAATCACATATAGCAGTAAAACGGGGCGATTACTATGAAAACTTATGTCTAGAAGGGTGTTTAAAGGATTTAAACCCCTCGTTTTTCGAAATCTATCCGTGGGTCAACCAGGACATAGACCAGGTCGCCGATGAGGTTTACTATAAGCCCCAGCAGGGTGAATATGTATAATGTGCCGAATACAACGGGGTAGTCGCGGTTAATGGCCGCTTCAAACCCGAGCAGGCCAAGCCCGTCCAGTGAGAATATCACCTCAATCAGCATTGCACCGGTAAATAATATCCCGATAAAGGCTGACGGGAACCCTGCGATTATTATCAGCATCGCATTGCGGAAGATATGGCCGTACAGAACCCGCCCCTCATCGCAGCCCTTGGCGCGGGCAGTCACTACATATTGCTTGCCTATTTCGGCTATGAATGAATTTTTGGTAAGCATGGTGAGGGTAGCAAACCCGCTTATAACCATAGCCAGCACCGGCAGGGCAATATGCCAGAAATAATCACCTATTTTGCCCATCAGTCCCAGCTCATCCCAATTGTCAGAAACCAGCCCGCGCAACGGGAAAATATCCCAGAAGCTACCTCCGGCAAATAGTACAATCAGTAATATGGCAAACAGAAAGCTCGGTATCGCATAGCCGATGGTAATTATTACACTTGTCCATATGTCAAAACCCGAACCGTCACGCACTGCCTTTTTTATCCCCAGCGGTATTGAAATCAAATATACCAGCAACGTAGTCCACAGTCCCAGCGAGATAGATACCGGCATTTTCTCCAGTACCAGATTGACTACCGTTTCATCGCGGAAGAAGCTCTCCCCGAAATCAAACATGGCGTAGTTTTTGAGCATCTCCCAGAAGCGGGTGGTGGCGGGCTTGTCAAAACCGTATATGCGCTCGATTTCCTCGATTATATGCGGCTCAAGCCCTTGCGCACCGCGATATTTGTCATTTGCGGATGAGGATGCGGTTTTGTGACTATGCCCACCGCCTAATGTTTCAGCACTGCCTGACGAGGTAAAACGCTCGGTAGCACTTCCGCCAATACCCTGTATTTTGGCGATAGTCTGCTCTACCGGCCCGCCCGGTGCAAACTGGATTATGGCAAAATTCAGTACCATAATCCCGAACAGGGTCGGTATCATCAATAACAGGCGTTTTATTATGTATGAAGCCATTTTGACTATTGTATTTCCAGATTTAATTGGGAATACTACATAACAGCACTTAATAAATTATAAAACAAAAACCATGACAAAAGAAACAATGAAATTTGATGCGCAGGTGGATAAGCTTTTCCACCTGGTTATACATTCGCTTTATGAGAACAAGGATATATTTCTGCGCGAGCTGGTTTCCAATGCGTCGGATGCCTGCGACAAGCTGCGTTACAGGGCGCTTACCGATGACAAGTTGCTAAAGGATGACGCTGAGCTGAAAATCAGGATTTCCTCTGACAAGGATGCGAAGACCCTGACCATTTCCGATAACGGTATTGGTATGAGCCGCTCCGAACTAATAAAAAACCTCGGCACCATAGCCCGTTCCGGCACCCAGGATTTTCTGGCGAAGCTAACCGGAGATAATAAAAAGGATAACCAGCTTATCGGCCAGTTTGGTGTAGGGTTTTACTCGGCCTTTATAGTAGCGGGCAAGGTTTCAGTTATATCGCAGGCGGCAGGCGGCAGGACAGCCCATCTATGGGAATCGAAGGGTGACGGTAAATTCACTATTGATGAGATAAAGGATTTACCTGAAGGCTTCACCGGCCGCGGCACCCATATCACCCTGCACCTGAAAGATGACGAGGCGGAATATCTAGACAAGTTCCGCATCCGCCATATTATCGAGACCTATTCCAACCATGTTGCCTTTCCGATTATATTCGCCGACGACACCGAGGAGGAGCTTAACGAGGGGAAAGCCTTATGGCTTCGTCCCAAATCGGAGATATCCGACGAGGAGTATAACGAGTTTTTCCGCAGTGTCGGCCATATAGCAGGCGAGCCATGGCTCACCCTGCATAATCAGGTTGAGGGGAAGATTTCCTACACCAACCTGTTATTCATCCCTTCGACCAAGCCTTTTGACCTGTTTCACCCTGACCGTGCGACTCAGGTCAAGCTATATATCAAGCGGGTATTTATTGCCGAGGACGGTCTGGATATCATCCCGCAATATCTGCGTTTTCTGCGCGGCATAGTAGATTCGGAGGATTTACCGCTTAATATCAGCCGCGAGACGGTACAGAACAGCGTCATACTGCACAAGATAAGGAAATCCTTGACTAAAAAGGTATTATCCACCCTTGCGAAGAAAGCCGAGAAACAGCCTGACGAATACAGGAAATTCTGGGATAATTTCGGTGCGGTAATCAAGGAGGGCTTGTGTGACGGTCTGGAACCGCGGGATGATATTATCGAGGTATGCCGTTTCAGAACCACCAGCGGAGAGAATGTCAGCCTGAAGGAATATAGCGAGCGTATGAAGCAGGATCAGAAGGCGATATATTATATTGTCGGTGATAATGAGGATGCGGTAATCAACAGCCCGCAGCTTGAGGGATTCCGCAAGCGCGGATATGAGGTATTGCTGCTTGCCGATAGTGTAGACCAGTTCTGGGTTAATGTATTGCATCAATATCAGGATATAGCGCTGAAGTCGGTTACCCGTGTTGATAGCGACCTGGATGGTGACGGGGATGATGGTTCTGGTAATGACGGGGATGCGGATAAGGATTATGCGGGGCTTGTCGGTTTTGTTAAGGAGACTCTGGGGGACAGGGTAGCGGATGTGCGGACGACTTCCCGTCTGACCGACAGCCCCGTATGTTTGACTGTGCCGGAAGGGGCGATGGATATCCGTATGGAGCAGTTTCTTGCGGAGAATCAGCAGATAGCCGGCCGGACTGCCAAGATATTCGAGATTAACCCCGACCATGCGATTATCCGTAAACTGGCGAAGGATATAACTTCAAAGGAGAGTTTTGACAGTGCGGCTGATATGGTGCATCTGCTGTTTGACCAGGCCAGTATAATCGAGGGCGAGCCGCTTTCCGACATCTCCGCCTTCACCCGCCGGATGAACCATTTGCTTGAGCGGGTGGGTTAGGACATATCGATATTTGCTACTATCATGGGCTGTAAATGGTTGTTTTCTGCGCTTCCGTTGCGCATGTACCCTTAAGTACACTTACGCTACGGTTCTCGAAAACAGCCATTTTCGCCTCATGCTAGCGCAAATCTCAATATGTCCTGATATCTCTTCTGCCCGAAAATCCTCTTTTCAGAAAGATTCTGAGACTGTGTAAATGTTTGCAGAGAAGTAACAAGTCACCTTTAACCAAGTTGTGTCTGTTTTGAACGAGCCTCTTCAAACGGTTTCAATAATTGGTGAATACCCTTGTATTGCTCTATCGCCTTTCTGGTATGCTCATTCGTGTTTTGGATTTCACGAGCGCTACTTACAATTTGATCAAGAGATGTAGAATTTTGATTTTTTTTGTGAAAATCAACTGCATTCTCTACAAACCAACGTTCATCGTGTTTTTTTATACTTTCTGTTCCTCTGTCTTTAAAATAATCTACATAACCAACTATATTCTCAGATCTATTATCCGATATTGATACAGTAGTGTCAGCATTCCTGATTATATTTAGTGTTGCTGCCTCTTTTAATTTTCCTAAAGCAGCCATTTCTTTCTCAGAAATTTTAGTAGATGCATCCTTAGAAGTTTCAATCCTGATTAACATCCTAAGTATGTCTCGCATATTATCATTTCCTATTTCAGACTCTAAATTCTTTGCTTCTACCTTTAGCAATTTAACATCCACATCACTAGTTTTGACTTTGATACCTCTTTCCTTAGCAACTTTCTCTTGCCAAACTTTTTGCCATGAATTCTGTTTATCAATCCATCTTTTTACCTCTGGAGATGTTACAATTTCATCACCCTTAAATAACTTATTAACTATCTCTGGAGTTGTGATAATTTTGGAAGTATTTAACTTGTTATCCGATTCTACAATATAAGAGTTAAGATTCTCTACATTCTCCCATAAGACTTGTGCAGCTTCACGTAAACTTTCTTGTGTGACTCCATCATCCTTTATGCTTATAGAAGCAAGTACTGTTGGTTTTCCATCTATAGAAAACTGTAAATCAGAACGTACATGGGTTTTCCAAACTCTCTGTGCCATAACTCTTCTCTCCGTTAAAATGTCATATACTGGTTTTTTGGCATATGACGGGTTAGCAATACTCCTCATAATAGGAGCGGTAATTTGTTTATGCCAGACACTATACCAGAGAAATGTTAAAGTTTTATGACAGTGGGTGAAATTTTTTCGAAAAATCCGAAAAAATTTCACCCCACCCAAAATAACCCTTATCTCCCAACCCCTTACCAACCCAAATTTTTCACATAATTTTCCAAATTCTCAGCTATTCTACCAATAAAACAGTGTTTCCTTTCCCAAAAACAGTACAGACAGACACCAACCTGTCACCCCGGATGGATGGTTTCTCGAAATCTCCCTGTCCACCGAAACTTTAGCGAAGGTGGATGATTTCGCTAAGAAACCACCATTCTCGGGGTTACATGCAAGAACACGTGAATATGTAATAACCCCGAGAACGCTATTTTGTTGACCAAATCATAGATTTGGACAAAATATGCGTCCGGGGTGACAACCATCTGATAACTGAGCACTGACAACTGATAACTGCTATTGCCATGCCAAGATACAAGATTACACTGGAATATGACGGGACGGGGATGGCGGGATGGCAGAAACAGCCCGATGCCCCGACTGTACAGCAATATCTTGAGGAGGCGATATATAGCTTCTGTCAGCAATCCCCCGAAGTTATCGCCGCCGGCCGGACTGATGCCGGAGTTCATGCCCGTGGGCAGGTAGTGCATTTCGACCTTGAGGATGAGGGGAAATTCACCCCCTATAACATCCAGCATGGAATCAATCATCACCTCGGTGATTTGCCTGTATCAGTGCTTGCAGTCGAGCAGGTCGGGGAGGATTTCCATGCCCGTTTCTCCGCGGTAGGCCGCCATTACCGCTATCATATATTAAACCGCCCCGCCCCGCCGGCAATTGATATAAACCGCGTCTGGCATTTCCCCGGAAAGTTGAATATTGAGGCAATGCGGGTGGGCGCGGAGTATCTCATCGGCAATCACGACTTCACCAGCTTCCGCGCCAGCGAATGCCAGGCCAAATCACCGATAAAAACGCTGGACAGGATAGAAATAAATCGGGATATTGCTGCGCTGGAAGATATATATTTCGACCTGTCGGCCAAATCCTTCCTGCATCATATGGTGCGCAACATTGTCGGCAGCCTTGCAATGGTTGGTTGCGGCAAATGGCAGGCGGAAGATATCCGAACCGCACTGGAAGCAAAAGACCGCAGCAAGGCCGGCCCCACCGCCCCTGCATACGGACTGTATTTCATGAAGGTAGACTATTGAGAGGGGTTTTCAACTTCTTTCGCAATAGCTTCCATTAGCTCTTTCTGGAATTCGGGATTGGCGCCATGCTTTTCCTGCATTTCCTTTTTGGTTTCCTCACTCGGTTCCAGTCCGTCACCGACATGCAGCACCTCACCATAATCACTTAAGGCATAGTTACCCCGCTTCTCCACCTCAAGAAATGCAGGAAACTTGCTCGGCGGAATAGAGACATAAGCATGAAAATCCTTGCCGTTGGCAGTTTCCCCGCGGGTAAGCACCAGGATATCGGCATATTCATCGGCTTCCTTAAGCTCCGCCTCGCTTGGCATAATCTCTGCGGCAAGCTGTTCACCCGCAATGCGTTGCTGCTGCTCATCGCTCATCACAACACCACCCGCCTGCGATACAATATCCCGTGCTGCTTTTTCTATATCTGTCTTGTCCTTGGGCATTTTTATGTATACTAACCCCTCCCGCTTGCGGGAGGGGCAAGAAATCTGAGCAATCTATGATTGCCAGATTTCTGGGGAGGGAATGGTGAGGTAGTGGCTATTGGCCTTTGGCCGTTAGCTGTTGGTATTCCCCCACCAGAAATCTTACGAAATCAAAGATTTCGAGATTTCTTGCTTCCCCCGCAAGCGGGGGAGGATTTCCACTCACCATATTGATTTCAACACCGCCTTATTACTCAGGATGAATATTCTTTTCTGTGCAACTACCGGTGGCAGATAAGTCTTTTCCTGAATCGCAACGCTCTCCTTAATCTCCCCCGTATATGGTGAAATTATCGCCATAGTACCATGTGAACCGGAAAGCAGCAAACTATTTCCCGCCAGCACCGGATTGCTCCAATGTACCTTCTCACCCTTCTTGCGTCCACCCCAGGTCAGCCTCGGCTCCTCACGTGACTGTAATTTGGTTACCCATTTAATCTTGCCGCTCAAGGTATGTATACAAACCAGTTCATCATCGGTAGTCATCATGAACAGCCACTCACCTGCCACCCACGGGGTTTTGCTGCTGGAAATATCCTGGTTCCACAGACGCTTGCCGGAATATAGCTCGAACGCAGTCAATACCCCGTCATGACTGACTGCAAATACCCTGCCATCATGTATTACCGGCGTTGCTGTGATATCATTAAGCGCAATCCCGGCAGCTACCCTGCGTGAAGTGTTAATCAGCGCATCGCTCCATAATACCTTACCGGTTTTAGCGGCCAGCGCATATAATTCACCGGAGGAATGCGGTACCACCACTACATCCTTTGAAATTGCCGGTGCGGGTGCTCCGTGGATGCTGGTAGTTTCTTCTATACCGGAATGAGTCCATAAGGTTTCACCGGTACGATTATTCAGCGCATATAATTTATTATCCACAGTTACAAAAAATACAATACCGTCAGGATGCACTACAGGTGCGGTTTTTATGGGCAGTTTAACACTGCGCTCCCATAATTTCTTACCGGTAATTGCACCGAAAGCATAAATCTTACCCCTTGCAGTGGTAACAAAAATCCCGACCCTTCCATATGCTATATTGCCGCCAAGGAATTTCTCCCTCTTCGAGCCGAAAATATATGCGCTATCCATAATCGCCCGTGGCACTTTCTTTGCCGGCAGTGCATTCTCCCATACAATCTCGTCGATATTATCCGCCCTGCGTGCGGTAACACGCCCCTTGCCGTCAAGCGTATATACCGCGTTATGGGCAAGAACAGGGGTAGAGGTCAGGCGCATATCGTCCGGGGCATCATCGCCGATATCAACCTCCCTGCTATCGGTAACGGTATCATACAAGGCAGCATTGGGAACCGTAGCCGCATCCTGCGAAGTCCAGGTGTTATTTACTTCAGGTGCAGGAAGACTGATCCGGAAATCTTTGGTTTCCTCATCGACCGTTACTTGAGTTTTATGTGATAGAACCGAAATACGCTCGCCAGGAAGCGGCTCCTCCTCACCTTTTCCCATCCAGTCAGGCAGCAGGTTGCATCCGGATATGGCTAATACCAGCAATATACTGGAGAGTAATGGTTTTATGTATCCTTTCATATATAATTTCCCTATTCGGTTTTTATAATTTTTATCATCATGCCCGCACGACTTTTAAGTGAAGGCGGAGTCATAGCATCGTCTGTCAAAGAAGTATATAACTCGGAAGCCTTGGCATTATCACTACTTTCCAGCGCCCGCACAGCCTGTAATTCCATAGCGGTATAACGGAAAGGGCTGTTCTTTGCAGCCAAAGCCTCAAGGCGGGCATCTGCTCCTGCATCACCTTTTTCCACCAGCAACATGGCTGCCCTGATACCGGCAAGGTCACGGATAGTCCTGTCTGTTTTGGAATCAGCGGCAATCCTGTCATATATGGCTAGCGCTGTATCCTGCTCATTATTCTTAACATGCAAACCGGCCTTGCGCAGCATCGCAAGCTCCCTGTAACCCTCGGGATTTTCCGTTATGAGCTTGTCAATAAGCTCGCTCGCCTTGTCATCATTATTAGAAATGGCCGTAGTAATTTCACGAAACTTATCCCCGGCCTGCTCCTGCTGCGCAATAATATGGCCTTTATACACAGACACAGCAGTCGCAATACCGATAGAGATAATCACTATGGCCGCCAGATATTTACCATATTTCCTCAGCAGGCTCTCAAAGCGGTCCCGCTTCAACTCATCCCTGACTTCATCAATAAAATCAACCATGCCTTGCTTATAACAAGTAAAATCTGAAATGTGAATTGTTATTGTAAAGTACTCGAAGAAACACCTGTCTTATAAAACAGGCTATATAATTTATGTATTTTTGCCGCTGCGCAGGTTGGTGGAGAGGGCATGGAATTGCAGCCCTTCGGCTTCGGCCAGTAATGCGGTTTCCTCGCCGATTTCCGCCATTGACTCCTCGGTACAGGAGATTATCGAACTGCGTTTCAAAAAGTCGAAAACCGATAATCCCGAGGAAAAACGGGCAGTTCCGGCGGTTGGCAATACATGGCTCGGGCCTGCGGTATAGTCTCCGATTGCCTCGGGGGTATAGCGGCCAAGGAAAATTGCTCCGGCATTTGTAATATTTCCGGCCAGTGCTTCGGGATAATCCACAGCCAACTCCAAATGTTCCGGTGCTATTTTATTTGAGATTTCCGCTGCCTGCGCCATATCATCGACAATTATCACAATAGCATTATTTTCCCAGCTTGCACGGGCAATTTCCTCCCGCTCCGAGTTTTTTAGCAAACGCTCAACCTCCGCTATAACTTCCTGTGCAAATTCATTACTATCACTGATTAAAATACTGCGGGCGGCCTTGTCATGCTCGGCCTGTGACAGTAAATCGGCAGCAATCCATGCCGGATTGCTGTTTGCATCAGAAATCACCAGTATCTCTGAGGGGCCTGCTATCATATCTATCCCGACCCTGCCGAATAATTGGCGTTTTGCGGCAGCCACATAAGCATTGCCCGGCCCGACGATTTTATCTACAGCGGGAATGGTTTTGGTACCGAATGCCAGCGCCGCAACCGCCTGTGCACCGCCGATTTTATATATCTCATCAATCCCGGCAATCCTGGCTGCGGCAAGCACCAGAGGGCTTAACACTCCCTCCGGTGCGGGCACTACCATCGCCAGCCGCCGGACACCGGCAATCCTGGCCGGAATCGCATTCATCAGCACCGTACTGGGATATGCAGCCAATCCACCCGGCACATATAGCCCCGCCGAGTCAATCGCAGTCCACTTCCAGCCCAGTGTTACACCGGCATCATCCGTGTATAATTCATCCTGCGGAATCTGGCGTTTGTGGTAATCCTCTATGCGGGTGGCCGCCAGTTCAAGCGCATCCAGCGCTTCCTGCGGACAATCATCATAAGCATTGCTGATTTCCAGTTTGGTTACCCGTAAATCCTCCGCGCTGAAATCATTATTATCAAACCTGCCGGTATATTCGAGGAGCGCCTTATCCCCGTTTTTCTGAATATTAGAGACAATTTCCTCAACAACCGCATTAACCGAATCACTGGTCTCACTTTTATTCTCAAGCAATACATTGAGTATTATATCAAAGTCTTTCTGATTTATGTTTAACTGCTTAACCATCTTTTGCTTCCGTAAAGGATTCTATCAATTCACCGATTTCCGCCTGCATAGTCTTGAACGCCCCGCGATTGACTATCAGCCGTGAGGACACATCGGCAATCTTTTCGCCTTCCACCATATCATTGGCCTTGAGCGTAGCGCCGGAACTCACCAGATCAACAATACGCCGGCATAAGCCCAGTTTCGGTGCAAGCTCGATAGCGCCGTTCAGCTTGATACATTCCGCCTGTACCCCGCGTCCGGCAAAGAATTTCCGTGTGGTATTGACATATTTGGTCGCTATCCGCACATGGCTGGCATTCCAGAAATCCCTGTCATCGGCATATTCCGCCGGAGCCGCAATCGACATACGGCATTTGCCGATACCAAGGTCGAGCGGGGAATATATATCGGGATAATCAAACTCGGTCAGGACGTCGCTGCCGGCAATACCAATCTGCGCCGCCCCGAATGCAATAAAAGTCGGCACGTCAAAGCTGCGCACCCTTATTATGGTGATATTATCACGATTGGTCGCAAAGGAAAGCTGACGCGAGTTTTTGTCAAAAAACGCATCCTCCGGCCTCAGGTCGAATTTCCCGAACATCGGAACCAGATCATCCGAAATCCTGCCCTTCGGCGTCGCAATAATTATCCCCCTGTCTTTACCGGAACCCTTGCTCATAAAGGGGTTATATATGAAATTCTAATAATAATCCAGAAGATTGCACAGCTTGCCAACCATCCAACTTCACACAACTTTTGATGAATCTTTACCTTGGGATTGACTGGGATTGGTTACATTTTTGAAGTTTTTTTAGGAAAAATTGAAAAAATCTTAAATCTCTTAATGAAACTGTAACATTTCTCTGGTATAATCACGCCGATTCATTCTTTTTTGGACATAGTTCGAACTAGATATAGAATTGTACAATTCTTTTTAAATGTCTCCGAGGATGAAGTCCCCTCGATTTTTTGAGACTAGTACAGATACGGAGGTGATAAAGTATTTGGAAAGAAAAAAGTACCAACTCCTTGCACTGATTGGCATTATTGCTATTTCAGTGATTGGAGCCAATGGACAGCTAGTTTTTGCAGAAGAAATCCCTGAGGTGATTGCAAAGGAATTTTCCGATGAGGTTTTCATTATAGAAAACATTATCGAAGATTATGCAACGCTTTATGAATCTGCGCAAGAAATAGTTAAGGTTCCTGTGGTTAAGGCAATGCTTATATTGTTCATAGCTACATTTGCAGTACTAGCCGTGATGATTGCAATTTTGTTCATTGCTTTCGTACATCTCGAAGAGAAGTACTACAAATTGCAGAACCAACAATAGAACCACTTTTTCAGGTTCTTATAAAAAACAACCGTTTTTTAGAGGCACCAACTTTTGGAGCCTCTTTTTTTGCTTTTTTCTTATGCCTTTTGCCTAATCCTGGTGAAATTTTAATGCGGTCTAGAGTGTGTAGACATTTACGCTAGCATGTGCCGAAAATGCCTGTTTTCGAGAACCGGAAGTTCCAGCGTATTAAACATACGTGAAAGCCGGAAGCGCAGAAAACAGGTATTTGCAGGCCATGCTAGTTAGTGAATGTCTACACACGCTAATAATAATCCAGTCTTGCGGAGAAAATTTTGTCGACTTTCTTTATCTGGTGGGTCAGGGCAAGGACAAGCAGGCGGTCTTTCTCCATTATCGTCGTATATTCGTCAGGGACGATAATCCTGCCGTCACGCAGGATAACCCCTACCGTAATGCCGCTCGGCAGTTCAAGGTCACTAACCGAACGCCCTGATATCGCCGAGTTGGAAAATGCCTCAATCTCCAGTAACTCCGCCTCGCCGCGGCATATCGAATGCGCCGCACGTACCTTGCCACGCCGCGTATGCTGCAATATGCCGGAGACCGTCATCTCACGCGGGTCAACCGTCGCATCAATCCCCAGCGAGGCAATCAGCGGCCCATATGAACCACCCTTGTTTATCAGGGTAAAGGCCTGCTTCGCCCCCGAACGCTTCGATAGCAGTGCCGAAAGGATATTTACCTCATCATCATTGGTAACCGAAATCACCGTCTCGGTAGACTCAATCCCCGCCTCATGCAATATCTCCAGATCAAGCGAGTTACCGTTAATTACCGTGGTTTCGGACAGCCTTGCCGCTATATATTCCGCCCGCTCACGACCCAGCTCGATTATCTTTACACTAACGCCAAGCCCTTCTGCCTCAAGGGTTTCCGCAATATACAGCCCGATATTGCCGCCGCCGATAATCAATACCCGCCGTGCCTCCTTCTCCATATGGCCGAACAACCCCATAACCTCTGGCACATCATCATTATCCGCAACAAAAAACACCTCATCACCAAGGCTCAGCTTGTCGCTGTCCGACGGAATAAATACCTTCTCGTCCCGCTTTATCGCTATCACAGCAGCTTTCAGATGTTCAATATGCTCGCGAATCCTGGAAAGCGGACGGCCATATAGCGGGAAATCACCAGTGCAGCGCATCTCAACTACATTAACCCTGCCCTCCATCATCGGTATCGAATCCATTGCCCCAGGTACATGCAGCCGGTTTATAACCGCATTGGCAACCTCACGTTCGGGCGATATTATATAATCAATCGGCAGATGGTCATGGCGGTATAAATCCTTCCACATCGGCTGCAAATAGTTCTGATGGCGGATACGGGCGATTTTTATCGGTATGTTAAACAGCGAATGTGCAACCTGACTGACTACCATATTCACCTCATCAGAGGTGGTAACCGCTATTATCATTTCGGTATCGGCTGCCCCCGCATCCTCCAGTACGGTCGGATGCGACGGAAAGCCAAGAAATGACGATACATCCAGCCCGTTCTTTATATTCTCTATATTCTTCGGATTGTTGTCGATTACGGTAACATGGTTATCCTCGCTGGCAAGCTGTTTGGCTATACCAGTCCCCACTGTCCCCGCTCCGCATACAATTATTTTCATTAGTCAAAGAATACAGAAAAACAAAAATATAAGAATACAAGAAATTTCCCGTATTCTTGTATTCCTAATTTCCTGCCCTCCTGAAAACTAGGCTTACATTGGTTCCGCCGAAGCCGAATGAATTGGAAAGTGCTATATCCACCTTTTTCTCCTTGGCTTTATGCGGGACAAGGTCAATTCCTTCACAGCCTTCGGATGGATTGTCCAGATTCAGGGTCGGCGGTAATATACCGTCACGCATTGCAAGCAGCGCAAATATCGCCTCGACACTACCGGCACCTCCCAGCAGATGCGCAATTGCCGATTTGGTAGAGGACATTGAAACCCCTTTAATCGCATCACCAAACAACCGCTTTACCGCATTTAATTCAATCATATCCCCCAGCGGAGTGGATGTACCATGGGCATTTATGTAATCAACGTCCTCAGGGTTAACTTTTGCGCGGTTGAGTGCGGCCTCCATCGCATCAAATGCACCGCGGCCATCTTCATGTGGTGCGGTGATATGATAGGCATCACCGGAAAGCCCGTAACCCACCACCTCACCATATATATCAGCTCCGCGAGCTTTGGCATGCTCGTATTCCTCAAGCACCACCACTCCGGCACCTTCACCCATGACAAAACCGTCGCGGTCTTTATCCCACGGGCGGGAGGCAGCTTCGGGGGTATCATTAAAGCCGGTGGAGAGCGCGCGTGAAGCTGCAAACCCGCCAATTCCAACCGGGCATATGGTACTCTCTGCGCTACCGGCAACCATAACATCGGCATCATCAAGCATAATCAGGCGGGCAGCGTCCCCAATCGCATGCGCACCGGTTGAACAGGCGGTTACCACCGCATGGTTGGGGCCACGAAAACCGTACTTTATTGAAACAAAACCGGATACCAGGTTAATCAGGGTTGAAGGCAGGAAGAACGGGCTGAGCCTTTTATATCCACGCTCGGCCATAATCGGGGTGTTACGCTCAATTTCAGGCAGACCGCCAATACCGGAGCCGATAAGAACACCAGTGCGCTTCAGTTCGGATTCCTTTTCAGGTTGCCACCCGGAATTTTCTACCGCCTGTATGGCAGCAGCCATACCAAAATGGATAAATCTATCCATTTTACGCTGGTCTTTCTTCTCTACCCAGTCGTCGAGATTGAACTCGCCTTCACCATCGCCAGCGGGAACTTCGGCAGCAATCTGGCAGGAAACCCCCGATGCATCAAAGCGGGTTATTTTACCCATACCGGACTCACCGGCCAGAAGCTTCTTCCAGCTCGCCTCAACCCCGCAGGCAAGCGGAGTCACCAGCCCGATACCTGTAACTACTACCCGTCGCATTTAATGACCTGATTGTGAAAGGGCTACTCGATTTTGCCCTCAACATATTTCACCGCATCCTCAACGGTAACAATCTTTTCGGCATCATCATCGGGAATCTCGATATTGAATTCCTCTTCAAACGCCATAATCATCTCCACCAGACCAAGGCTGTCTGCCCCAAGGTCATCGGCAAAATTGGCGTTCAGAGTAACTTTATCCTCTTCCACACCAAGGTTATCAACAATAATCTTGCGCACCCGCTCTTCAACATCACTCATATGAAAATCCTCTCGTTAGTTATCGGTTAAGTCCGAATCCAGCATATACCTAGGTATCAGGCTATTGCAACCTACGCTGAAACAAACCATCAAACGCAAATTACATATCTCGTCACAAAATGCAATATGATAAATTTTCCAGAGAACAAACGGTGCTGGACCGACATCCTGAAATTTAATCTTTTATAAAGACATAATGTGCTTATACCTTGTAACAACTATCCGTTGTAGGATATACCTAGTCCCCGAACAGGCCTTTCAGGAGGTTGTTCTGTAGGGTATCGCCGAGGCCGGGGGATTTTTCATTGAGCTTGTCCCTGAATTTCTGCACCTCTTTGTTATCCTGCAGAAATTCACCGGCGGATTGTTTCGCAACATTGCCCACATCCAGCCGGAAATCCGGTTTACGTAAATCACCCTGTATCAGCAGTGGGACTATCAGTTTCTGGCCGGTGATAGTGCGTGACGGGGTAACCGTATAGCCGATGGTAAGCTGGTTGATATTTATCGTCCCGCGACCGGCAAGGTTAACCGCCGGGGTATTTACCGTCAAATCGTTATTATACAGAATCCCGCGCTCAATCTGGTAGCTCCCCGTAAGCCCCAGAATTTCGGTATCCTGATTGCTGTCGAGCGAACCACCAAGCAATTTCTGTGTCAGCATGGAAGTCACATCCACACCAAGAATTTTTCCCTCTAAAAGCTGGACATTACCTGTCCCGTGTGTATTACTCACCATCTCCGCCAGACTGTTACCGCTGGCCGACATGTTAAATTTCATATCACCCTTGCCTTTCAGCCGCTTGAACTGCACAGCATCGGCAAGGAAATTTCCGATTTCAATCCCCTTGAATTCATAGGATTTTGTGGTGGAGAGGATATCGCCGCTGCTGTCCACGGTTGCCACCCCGTTACCGCTACCGCCATATAGCTGCATTTCCGTGAGGTCCAGAGTGGCTTTCCCACCATTCACATATGCAGTCATACTGGTTTTACCAACCGCAATATTATATACTTTCATAGATCCAAAACGGGCGGCAATTCTTGCATTAAAAGCATTCAGAAAGCTGAAGTCCAGCGGTTCACGGCTCCATATTTCACCGTCCGCCCCCTTATAGCCGATCACCCCCGAATTATCCGCCACCTCAACCGGCACAGCATTATATGCCGTACCGCCACTTTCATCCTGCCATGATAAAGTGCTAATCAGCGGGGTAAGCTGCTTGGTAATCTCGTCCACATCAACCACACCAAGCGAAAAATCCCCCACAATATAAGGCTTCTCCCCCTTCAGGCTGGTAATCTGCATTTCGCCTTCCACCTTTGCATCCAGTATAGTCGCCACCAGATTCTTCAGGCTGGTCTTGTCGCCGTCAGTATCAACAGAAGTGGAAATCCGCGCCGCAACCGGCTTTAACATCTCCAGAACAACGCTATCAATTTTTGCCACAGTAGCGCTTGATTCCCCACTCTCACCACCTCTTTCGCGACGCATCCCCTTAACCCTGAGATTCACAACGAAATCTTCATCATTCAGCCGGAATTTCATGGAAATATCAGGATTGCGGTTAAACAGCGAAAGCATGCTGGCTTCCAGTCTGAAATTCGGAATGTCATGGAATTTACCCTGCTGCTCGGGGTCGGTGAGGCGGGCGTTACTGAATTTCAATGAAAGGGTAGGCACCAGCGCAAACGAGGCATTACCTTTAATTTCAAGCTCCTTGCCGGTATTTTCCTTAACCGCATCAACAATATGTTTCTTGATTTCTTCCTCGGAAACCATTGATGGGAGTGCGATTGCCAATGCCCCGATAATCACCACCGCAACTACAATCAGGATAAGAATATATTTGAAAAAACCGCCTATCATAATATCCCCCCGAAGAACTTTTTTAATTCATCATGAGTTTTAAAGTGCGGTATTTTATAGTCAAGCCTTTCGTCTGAATGATAATGTTCGGGGAAGGGGTGGGAGCCGAAATATACAGGCATACAGCCGGAATTAAGCGCACATTCTATATCGGTTGTGCTGTCACCGATAAACCATACGCCGTCTTCGGCCTCGATTCCGCTACCTTCCAGTGCCATATATACCGGTGCAGCGGTGGGCTTGTCGCTTTCGGCATCGGTAGCGCCAACCACCTTGTCGAAGTGTTTGTCAAAGCCGAGATGCTCCGCTTCACGGCGTAAATAGGGGCCGGTCTTGTTACTCACCACCGCCATATATATGTCGGTTTCGGCAAGCATTTCCAGCAGTTCGGCAATGTCAGGAAGCGGGACAATCTTCTCAATATGACAGTCGAGAAAAGCTGTATAATAATGTTGACGGGCTTCCTCCCACCTGTCACCAAAAATTTTCGGGAAGGAATCACGTACCGAATGATGGATATTCTGCCGCCCGCCCTTTACATCCTCGAAACTCCAGGGCTCATGCCCCATAGCAATAAATGTTTTGTGCAGAGATTCATATATAACCGGCCAGGTATCGGCAATGGTGTTATCCCAGTCAAACAGAACCGCCTTGGGTTTCTGCATATATTGCGGGTGTTTTGATAAATCTGATGTGCTGTTTGAAACTGGCCCCATAAAAATGCAAATTAATTACATACACAGTGTTTAGGCCGTGTTTTTAGAAGTTTCTTTAAGACCTTCCCTGGTAGCCACTTTAGCTTTTTCGGTAACAGCATATAGGTCAGTTTGGGTACACAGACCAAGCAGAACCGGGTCACGCGGACGGATGTTATTAGTATTCCAGTGGGTTTTACTACGAATAGCACCAATGGTATTTTTAGTCGTACCAATAAGCTTAGAAATCTGTGCATCGCTGACTTCTGGGTGGTTCTTTATAATCCATGCAATTGCATCTGGCTTATCCTGCCTGCGAGCTACCGGTGTATATTTTGCTTTCTTTTTTTTCTGACCAGAAACATAACTTTTATAATCCTCCAGAAGCTCAAGTCTTACGCTGGAATTTTCTTGGGCGGCGTCAAGATTTTCCCTGGTAATCAACCCCTTGGCAACCGGATTCTCGCCCGTCATATTTGTAGCAACATCACCATCAGCAATCCCCTGTACCTCAAGAGGGTGCAGTGCACAAAACTCTGCTATCTGCTCAAATGTCAGAGCAGTATTTTCTATCAACCATACGGCTGTAGCTTTTGGCATCAACGGTGCAACCATTCGACTTACTTCTCCTGAGTAGTAATTAAATCTAAGAGGGCGCTTAGCTAAGAATAGAGGCTAATATATGTACACTGTATACCGCCTGTCAAGTGTAAAGCAAGGTTTTGGGCTGTAGACTTGTTATTTACCTCTTCGTACCCCTGCAACATTCATCACAAATAGCAAGGCAAAATATATCAGAGTGCCTGTTGTAATGGATAATAACAACGTAAGAATGCCTTCCATGTTTCTAAAGTGCAGCAGTACAGCGCCCATAATCATACTAGAAATAATAATTTTGATGCTGTCTACAAAAGGCACCACCATAGGGAACACCTGCCGAGAGGTGAATATAATAACTGCAAGCAATATAACGTAAGCCAGGAATGAACCAACAGCAGCTCCCATAACTCCTATTTGCAGTATTCCTATATAACCAACCCCAAGATTTACAAGTAATGCTATACTAAATGGGATCACAAGCAATTTTGTCCTTTTCGATAACTGAAATGACAGGGCAAAATAAAATTGCGATAGGCAGTTAATAAAAGCTATCAGACTGAAATATACAATATTTCCCACTGTAAATTTCCGAAACTCCTCACCTACTACAATTGTAATAAATCCAGGTGCGAGTACGCAAAGGCCTATTAAGGTCGGAAGTGATATCGCTAGCAACAGGGTAAAATTGACTGCAAGCTGTTCTCTACAGGCATCAATCCCCTCATCTTCAAGTTTCTTTACCGCAAGCGGGTATGCGGCAAGATGTATTGACGACATGATCAGTACCATAATCTTGAGAGGGATATCCTGAGCTACCGAATATAATCCTGTTGCATCCCCGCCGATAAAAAGTTCTATCAACACCCTGTCGGTAGCCTTGACAGCAAATTGCATTGAAGAAGCAATTATCAATGGAGTGCCAAATAACAATATACTGACTGCCGTCTTTCTATCGTAAAAAGAGAGTTTTGTATTGCGTAGATATGGGCTGAACACGCCGGATAATGTGCATATTACTGCACTTACCAGTATACCAAACAGTGCTCCTTTTATACCATATCCCATATGCAGAAAAACAGCTCCTGATACTAATGTGACCAATGGTTTTAATATGCTGATTATAAAGAATAATCTATTTTGCAATTTCATCCGGACAAAAAAGATGATAAAATTGCTGGACGCTTCGAATATTATTAGTATCCCAATCAGAATGAATAACCCTGTGTTGGTAGGGCGAAAAAACATTGAAGTAAGAAAGCTGGCAGCTAGACATAATAATGCAACAATAATATATATAATAACTATATTGGAAAGATAATGGCTATCATCTCTGTCATACTTTATATGGCGCATTAGCGTATGACGTAACCACATGAACCCCAGTGCATCAATCAGTGAAATTACTGCAATTATTACTGCATAATCTCCATATTCGGCGGGTACCATCAGTCTGGTGTAAACTGATATCACCAGAAACCCCAATACCCCTCGGATAATTGCTGTAACCCCATATATTGTGCTATTTTTTACTAACATAAACCACCTAAATTAACTTTTCTTAACATTTGTCACAAATTTTATTACACTTTTATATAATTCTATGTTACACTTCCTTAATAATCCAGTGCAATCTACTACTTATATTCTATGCCTGAAAAAGCCGCAAATGCTTATAAGGAGCTGGTTAAAGCCCAGAAGATCGGACAAAAATCTTCTCATGAAGAGGGGGCGAAAAGCTGGAATTACTATCTAAAACGAGGAGCTCAATCAGTCTGGCAGAAATATGTTGATCTTGAATACCAGTCTGCCCGAACACATAAGCGCAGAGAAAAGCTTGTGGAAAAATACAGTCAGCTTACTGACGAAACCCTGGAACAGTATGGGCTGGAAAAATTCAGGGCAGATCTGCGTGATCAGGATTTATCAGTAATGAATCTTAATGGATATATTTTTACTGATGTGGTTATGACCGGTGCTACACTGGATGGTGCAAATATGAAAAAAGCCAGAGGTGTTTCTATAGAGCAATTGGCCTTGTCTGTTTTTGACAAAAACACAATATTACCGGAGGTAGTTTATGAGTAGTGAACAAAAAAACGGAGTGCGCTTAACTCCTGAGGAAATTAGGGAAAAAGTAGCAGAAAAGGCACTGGAGCTTGCCAATACCCCGGGAAAGGATTCCGGTACTAGAGAAAAAAGTATGGTAGCAACGGAAAATGCATATAAGTATATAAGCAATGGTAATCTTGTAAACCAGCGTGACCCAGAAATGGCAACCAACCTTAAAAAACGCTTAATAAGAATGCATAATATGCGGCTTATTGACGAAAACTCCCCGCTAAGTAAACTAAATAAGGAAATAAGGGAGCAGGAAAATAAGGGCGTTCTGCCGTTTAAGCCCTCACCTCAGAAACCTCTTATCAAGGCTTAAATAGTTGTTGTTTAACCACTTGTCTAGTCCCTCTTATAATTTTATGGCCAGTAGATTTTTTCTGGTAAAAGCTGCCTCGTTATATTTATAACCCTGTAAAAATTTCCTCATACAAGATGCAAGTGGTTGCTCGCTCTAAAATAACCTCCTGAAAAATCTTCATAATCAATTTTGGCATGGCGTGTGCTTGTGTAATTTGCGAGAGAATTTGAGGAGGTCGTTTTCATATCAATGCTTTGCTAATAGCAAAATCTACAAAAGCTATTTGAAGCGGCCGTAGAAATCTTCGAAAAAGCCTTGTTGTTGAGGGATTTTTGTTGAAAGGACGCCCGCAGAACCGCAGTGTACTTAAGCGTACATGAGGATTTGAGGACGGACTTTCGGCAAAAATTACCAGCAAGAAGGCTTTTGAAGAGGGGTTAAAGGGAGGAGCAATGGATACCGCAGGTTATGTAGTGCTGTCGCGCCAGCTCGGACTATTCCGGCAGATGGACTCGATTGCCAATAATATTGCCAATGCCGAGAGTACGGCCTTCAAATCCGAGCAGATGCTGTTCCAGCAGTTTATTATCGGCAATGGGGACGGGGTTGATGGTGACCGTGACGTTGCCTTTACCAGTGATGTTGCGACCATACGTGACCTGAGTCAGGGAGCGTTTGTGGAAACCGGTCGCCAGCTTGATTCGGCAATAAACGGGGATGGGTATTTCGTGGTGAATACACCGCTTGGTGTGCGTTATAGCCGTGCCGGTTCGTTTCAGGTGAACCCGCAGGGAGAGCTGGTAACTCCGGAAGGCTACCGGCTACAGGGTGCAGGTGGGCCGATAGTTCTGGCCGAGACTGACAAGGAGATAATTATCCGCGGGGACGGTACGGTTGCGGCAAAGGTTGTTGGCGGTACGCAGGAAGAACGGGGCGTATTGCAGGTGGTGAAATTTGCCGACCAGCGTGACCTCGATCATGCCGGCGGAAATTTTTACAGGGCGGAGGATATAGCGGCAATTCCGGCACTGGCAGGTGATGATTATTCGATAGTACAGGGAGTGATTGAGAAATCCAATGTCAATACGATTAACGAGGTTACCAGTATGATAAAGGTAAACCGTTCGGTCAGTACGACCAGTAATTTTATGAACCAGCTGCACGACCTTGAACGTCGAATGATTAGTACGGTGAGTGCACAGCAATAAATGAAACCTCCCCCGCTAGCGGGGGAGGCAAGAAATCCAAGGATTTTTAATCCTTAGGATTTCTGGTGGGGGAATACCAACAGCTAACGGCCAAAGGCCAATAGCCACTATCTCATCATTCCCTCCCCAGAAATCTGGCAATCAGAGATTGCTCAGATTTCTTGCCCCTCCCGCAAGCGGGAGGGGTTGGCAAAACAAAGGCAGGTAAAAATGAGAGCACTAGGTATAGCAGCAACCGGAATGAAGGCGCAGGAGATGAATGTAGCGGTTATCTCCGGCAATATCGCCAATCTTGGTACTACCGGCTACAAGCGCAGCCGGGCGGAATTTCAGGATTTGATTTACCAGAATTTCACCCGCTCCGGCACGCAATCCTCCGATGCGGGAACTATTGTGCCAACCGGTGTGCAGTTGGGGCTTGGTGTAAAGCCGGGTTCGGTATATCGGGTAAACCAGCAGGGCACTCTGGTACTGACAGAAAATAAATTCGACCTTGCTTTAAGCGGGCGGGGATACTTCCAGATAACCCTTCCCGACGGAGATATAGGCTATACCCGTGACGGTTCGTTTCAGGTAGATGCAACCGGCACTCTGGTCACTTCCGATGGTTATGTAGTATCGCCGGGAATTAGCGTACCACAGGATGCGATTGATGTGGATATCAATCAGAGCGGTGAGGTTATAGTAAAAATCGACGGGCAGCAGGCGGCACAGAATGTCGGGCAGATAGACCTGGTGACTTTTATTAATGATGCAGGGCTGGAGGCGATTGGTGATAATCTGTTCCTTGAGACTGCAGCGTCGGGTACGCCGACCAGTGGTTTTGCCAATACTGACGGTTTCGGGATTATTGAGCAGGGTTTCCTCGAGCAGTCGAATGTGGATTCGGTGACCGAGATAACCATGCTGATAACCGCGCAGCGCGCCTATGAGCTTAATTCGCGGGTAATCAGTACAAGTGATGAGATGCTACAGGCAGTTAGCCAGTTGAGGTAATATAGTGTTATCACTCCCCCGCTTTACGGGGGAGTACAAGAGACAAGTTCCGTAGGAACGCAGGCGATTGGTGGGGGGTGAGAGGAGTTTAGGAATATAGGAAGTTTCTTGTGTTCCTGATTTAATTACAAAATAGGAAAACGTCAATGCAAGAAAATAATGAAAATAAAACTCAATATAGCAAATGGATGACAGATGCGCAGAATGCCAGAGACGAGATATTTAAGTCTCTGGGAAATGTAGATTCTGAATGCATAGCTCCAATAATAAATACAGCGTTTCTAAATGCACCTGAATGGCCTAGCCTAAGTCAGGGATGGTGTATAATACACAAAGAAAACACGGTGGTATACATAAGTGATGGTCTAACAAATCCGTATGATACAGGTGAAAATAATGTAGGCTGTGGCGTTGAATGTCTGATGGAAATATCTGATTTGGATAGTTCTAAGGATATTTACAATAATCTGGCGCTAGTGCATTTAGTCAATTTTAGCCATCAAATAGCTGGTATAGGAGACCCAAGAAAGATTTTATCAGAGAATGGAGGTGTTTTGACAATGGAGCTTTATCCTTCTGATATGGGGCTAAATGATATTTCTGAAAAGTGGCTTAATCAAAATGACCGTACTACTATTTTAATAGGCAATTCTGCTCCTGACCTACAAGTTAACCACAAACTGCCGGCTGGAGATATTTTATTGTTATCAGTGAAATTGCTTACTGGAGATGAAGGAGATTTTATCATTAGAGAAGGTGCTAAGGCTAGAAAGCAGTTGGTGGACAAGTTTGCTAATGAAGGAAGCTTCCATATAACTTCATTAAAAAGATAACGCGAAGGACATATGAAAAAAACAGCTTTAACATTACTAACCGTTCTATTGCTGACCACACAGGCCGGAGCAGGCAATCTCGACAGTCTCCTTGCGCAGAAGATTGCACGGGAAGGTGTGGGCGAAAATATCCGGCTGAAACATACCAGGGCGAGGATGGTCGGCAGCAATGAATATCTGCCGGTTGAAAAGCTGGAAGTGCTTGATACCGACAGTCTGGAGATTTCCGGTCTGGAGCTGAATCACAAGAGCCGGCGCTTTGAAGCGAATCTTTCCGGCACAGACGGTGACCTGAAATTACAGGGACAGTATGAAATTATGGTATCGCTGCCAACCCTGTCATCCACTGTCCACAGGGGAGATATTATAGGCGAGAAGGATATAGTCTGGATTGATATGCCGGAGAGAACATTGCGCAGTAACGTAGTGCGTTCGGGTAAGGAAATGATTGGCAGGGAAGCTGTCAGAACAATTCGTACCGGCAATCCGGTAAGCACAAGGGATATTACAGTACCCGATATAGTGGATAAGGGTGATCTGGTGCCGATGATTTATCGCACAGAATATATGGAACTGAAAACCTCCGGCAAGGCTATGGAAAGCGGTGCTGAGGGTGATGTTATCAGGATAAAAAATGTAAAAAGCGGCAAGATTATCCAGGCAATGCTGCGGGATAATGGCGAAGCAGTGGTGAATTATTAAGAATTAAGAATCTGGAATCGAGAAAATAGAAAAAATTCCTGATTCTAGTTTCTCGATTCTTGACTCTATTAAAAATGCAAAAAAACACAACAACATTACTAACCCTGCTGATACTGGCAATCACACCCGCCTGTACATCACAACAGGTGGAGAGATTGCGTAATGTAGGCAAGGAGCCTCAGATGGAAAAGGTGCAGAATCCCAAGGATAAAAGTGCACCAGTGCGCTGGCCGATTGCCCGTGCATCACAACCCGATGTCAGGGCGGCCAACTCGCTGTGGAGCCATACCACCCGCCAGTTCTTCCGTGACCAGCGGGCATATAAGGTCGGAGACATTTTAACCGTCAAGGTGATTATAAAGGACAAGGCAGAGCTGGATAACAAGACCGAGCGCAAGCGGACTACCGCAGAGAATCTCGGCGCGCCTAACGTATTCGGGCTGGAAGGGAAATTGCTTGGTCTTGTCCCCGGTAACGCCAACCCTTCCACATTGCTTGGTGTAACCGGCAATACTGACAGCAAGGGCGAAGGCATTATCGAGCGTGAGGAGGAAATCCAGACCGAGGTAGCGGCGGTAGTCACCCAGGTTTTGCCTAACGGCAATCTGGTGATTTACGGCAGTCAGGAGATAAGGGTTAATTTTGAAGTGCGGCAGTTGACGGTCGAAGGGGTTATCCGCTCCGAGGATGTCAGTCCGACCAATACGATAGAGGCTAACCAGATTGCGGAAGCCAGAATATCATATGGTGGCAAGGGACTGATATCCGACGTACAGCAACCGCGCATCGGCAACCAGATTATAGATATACTGTCTCCATGGTAGGGTCGTATGTCGAAAGGAGTTTTTGAAACAGGTTTTGAGGAACAGAATCAGGAATATAAGAAAACAGGAATACAGGAAATTTCCTGTATTCCTAAACTCCTATATTCCTAATTTCTTTCCCAAACCTCAACTTATGGAAGCAAGTCAGGATCTCTCTTCTCTCTCCTCGTACTTCTCCCACCCTGTCTTGCTTCCTATTATATGTAAAACTTAGAAACCCTCTCGACTGTGGCTTATATGTTATACTACAAAATTTTGTGGTTAAAAGTTGGCACAATCAACATATAGCGCTTGCCAAATATTTGGCAAAACGTATAGGTAGCAATATGCTGGGTTTTTCTGTAATCCGGCAGGGGTGGGTTATGCACGGCAGGTCAAGGTAGGATCGGTCGTATCAAGAAAGGTATTCCTGGATGAAGTCATGGGGAAAAATTTGTTGTAGCCTGGCGGTTCTGGCAACCCAGGTGTCTTATATACCGGCCAATGCACAGACATTCGGTGATAGTCTCTCTGCCCCTTCATATGCAGTGCCACAGAAAAAACCCTCCCGTTCCGGATTCAATGCAAGCAGAAAGCCTGCGTTCGGTAATGTACTGGTAGATGCGGCCGACCGCGGTAATATGCTTATAGTCAAGGGGCTGATTAACAAGGGTACCGATGTTAATAGTCAGGGTAAATTCAACACTACTGCTCTGATGCGGGCGGCATATCAGGGAAATCAGAATATCGGCAAGGTGCTGCTGGATGCGGATGCGGATGTGAATGCTACCGATATTGGCGGCGCAACTGCACTGCATATTGCAAGCCGTCAGGGCAAGACCGATTTTGCCAGGCAATTGCTGGAATATAATGCCAAGGTTGATGCACGTGACAGTGAGGGCTGGACTCCGCTGATGCGCGCCGTCTCCAAAAACCATAAGGAAACCGCCCGGACGCTTGTTGATAAGGGAGCGGATGTAAATAGTGTAAATTTCATCGGAGAGACTGCCTTGATGCATGCGGTACGCCGCAAGAACCGTGATATTGCGGTATTTCTACTGGAAAACGGTGCAGATGCCTCTAAGGTGAATAGCAGTGGCAAAAGCACATTGAATCTGGCAAAAAACAACAGGATACTTTTCGACATACTTACCGCCAGTATTTCCACTTCCTCCATTGCTACTAAAAAACCGGCATCAGGTGGCGGCAAGGGAAAGGTTATTGCAGCCAAAGGTGGCGTATCCAATTCCTCCAAGGTTATCAGTGCCAGTTATGTACATGAATATCACGATGGCAACGGGTTCAGTACATCATACGAAAAAAGCCATGAGGATCTGACCGCAGAGGATAGCCTGCAGATGGCGGCTATAGCCGAGTTAAAGGAAGCCCAGCGTCAAAAATTACGTAATGAGGTAAAGCGGATAAAACAGGAGGCCAGAAAGGAGGCCAGGACTGCCAAAACTGCCGCTGATAAAAAGGCCGAGGAGGAGGTTGAGAGATATGTAAAAGAGGAGCGTAAGCAGTTTAAACAGGAAGTCGAGAAAGAGCGGGCCGAGATTCTAAAAAGGCTCAGGGAAGGCGTTGAGGATACGGAGAGTCTGGGCGATATTTCCCCCAGCGCGGATAGTAACCCTGTCACCCGCAGCCAGCATGAACTGATGCAGGTCAAGGAACGTGCACGCAGAAGAATCAGGGCTGCCGAGGAAGAGGTGCAGGAAATTGAGGTAGAGCGGCAACGCGCAATTGAGCTGGAGCGCAGGGCAGAGGAAGCGGCAAGAATTGCCGAGGATAATGTAAGACGGATTAATGAGGAGGCGGATAACCTTCTCGGAACCGGTAGCAGTACATATAGTGCAGCGGCGGAGCAGGAACGGACTGAGCGGATTCATTCGGCAGAAGCCGAGATTGAAGCGGCAAAGACCGCATTAAGTGATGCGCAGGCAAGGGCGGAAGTGGCGCGCTTTGCGCTCGAGCGTAAAAAACAGGAAATTGCCGCTGCCGGAAGGAGTAGTGCGCCTAATGTTACATCCGATACTACCGGCGGCAGAAGACGCCCTGTACAGAATCCTGGTGGTGAGGTAGTTAAACAAAATCCGAAGCCAGCCGGAGAGCTGGGAGAGCCGTCACGTACATGGTGGAAAGGCAAGGCGGATATAGAAGTGCCGCCGGAAATGCTCGAGGCGGTTCGTGAAGCTGAAGATGAAGTGTTGCGTGCGCAGATACGGCTTGATCAGGCTAAACAATATCTTGTGTCAGCACAGCAATATGTCCCTGCCGGCACCGCATCCGGCACATCACTGGAGGAACGTTTGCTTGAAGCGAAATCGCTGGCTGCCAGAAAGCGTGCCGAAGCCGAGGCCGCTGCCGCCGAAGTTGCTACATTGGAAAAGCGCAAGGATGAGCAATATGAGGCTGTCCGTAAGGTTGAACAGGCAAAAATTGATGCGGCACACGCCCGTGAACTGGCTGCTAAAAAGCAGCGCGAAGCTGAAATGGCGCGGGAGCTTGCTGCAAAAATCCGAAGAATCGAGGAATCCAAAATTGCCGGAGCCGAGAAAAAAAGTGAAGCTGAGCTGGCTAAAATAGAGGCGGAGCGTGCGCAGAAAGCGGCAGAACGTGCTATGGAGGCCGCACGTACAAAAGCACGTAAAGCCAGGGAGGAGGCCGACAGGATTGCTGCCGAGAAAATCAAGACTGCCGAAGCAAATATGCAGCGCGAGCTTGAGCGTATTGCACGCGAAGAGGCAGCGGCCGAGAAGGAAGCGCTTGAATTGATACGGCGGGCGGCGGCGAAAAAGCGCGAGACTGCACGCAGAGCTGCGGAACGGCGTGCACAAGCACGCAGCGATACCGACGCCAATATTGCATCAGCCAGAAAGCAGCGCGATACGGCCTTGCGCGAGGCTGACAGCGCCGGTGGAGAAGAGGAACGTGCGCGACGTGCCATGATAGCGGCACAGGAAAAAGCACGTGTTGCCGAGGATGATCTGCGTTCGGCATTGGCTGCGATAAGGGATGCGGAAAATGCTTCGGCCAATCTGGGGCTTTCCAGCACTTCCACCACATCATCCGTCTCCTCTTCAACTGTGAGTACATATATAGAACCGATAGAATCCCCGCATAGTTTCGAAGACGGCGAAATAATCACCCAATATGACGATGAGGTTGTTATTCCGGACAATCTTCCCGATAACATCCCGGTACCTTCGATAAAACCGCGCACGGCGGAGACTTCCCTGACAAGTGATACCCCGCTGGAAGAGGTTGATATTTCAGAGGATTTCCTCAGACAGACTGAAATCTCCGAATATGATGACGAACCCGGCAGTGAACTGGATGTGCTTGATGATCTGGATATTTTAACAGGCGATGTCGAGGTGGCCGAAGCGGTACGGGTAGCTGATGCCTCAACCAATATCAGCACCGCCGAAATAATTCCCGATACCAACACTTCAACCGCACCTGCGGTAGATGAAGATTACTGGCTCAGGGTAGGTGAGTTTGAAAATAAGGAAAAGGCTGAAAAATACTTCAAGGATACATCTGCGAAAAATTCGGTAAATCTAGCGCACAAGTTGATTTCCCACGCTCCGGATTCCGGCAACTACTCCATACAGATCGGTCCATTACCTTCCGTCAGCGAAGTATATGAATATTGCGTTATATTCCAGAAAGACCCTCTGCGCTGTTCCACAGTCCGCGAGTAATCGCTTCTTTTAATATTCTCTACACCCACTATAATGACGGCTATGGCTCTGTCGACAAGCACAGAAAATATCGAGCTTATATTAATCCGCAAATTCATCGGGCTGCCATGGGGGCTGGTGCTGCTTGCATCAGCAATATCCTTTACCGGCATTGCGATGCTGTATTCGGTAGCGGGCGGTAGCTTTGAGCCATGGGCATCACGCCAGACCATACATTTTATCATCGGCATTATATTCATGGTGACCATCGCCCTGATTGATATAAAATTCTGGTATGGCTTTGCCTATTTCGGCTATATTCTGGGGCTGGCATTACTGGTTCTGGTTGAATTCAGGGGAGTGGAAGGTGGCCTTGGAGCACAGCGCTGGCTGAATATAGGCGGGTTCCGTTTTCAGCCTTCCGAGATAGCCAAAATCATGCTGGTTCTGGCTCTGGCGCGCTATTTCAACGATGTGCATTACAACAATATCAAGCGCCTGACCACCCTCATAGTTCCGGCTATACTGATCGGCCTGTCATCCCTGCTGGTATTGAAGCAGCCCAATCTCGGCACTGCTGCCATAATGATTATGATGAGCGGTGCAGTGGTATTTCTGGCCGGCATTGGCTGGAAGAAATTTGTTATAGCGGGAATTGCGATTGCAATAGTTATTCCGGTAGCATGGCAGCAGGGCCTGGTAAAAGACTACCAGAAACAGCGGGTTATCACTTTCCTTAATCCCGAAAGCGACCCGCTCGGTTCGGGATATAATATTATCCAGTCGAAGATCGCTATCGGTTCCGGCGGTTTTTTCGGCAAGGGATTCCTCAATGGCACCCAGAGCAGACTTAGTTTCCTGCCGGAAAAGCAGACTGACTTTATATTCTCGATAGTTGCCGAGGAGTTCGGTTTTGTCGGCGGTGCGGCGATGGTTATTTTGTACGGGCTGATAATCATGATGGCGATGCGCATCGGGACAGGCTGCTACAGCCAGTTCGGGCAGTTGATGGCACTGGGAGTGGCGGCGTTGCTGTTTCTGCATGTATTTATCAATATCGGAATGGTATCGGGGATATTGCCAGTGGTTGGAGTACCGCTGCCGCTGCTGTCATATGGCGGTAGCAGTATGATAAGCACTTTTATCGGGCTGGGCTTTATCCTGAATGCCCATGCACATAAGGATGTGGATGTAAATACGGATTAGAAGCTGTTTAGAAACCATAGCGGGATTTTTCAGCTTCGAATTTCTGGATATGCACTTCGGTTAATAGTGCTCTGGTGCCGGTAGAGCGGATTCTGTCCAAGCCTGATAGCACAGCCAGAGATAGTATGGTGGCAGCTATCATGACAACCACAAGCTGCAATATAGAAATTTCGTATGTCATTATAGTATGTATTTTTTGTAGCATTTAATTCCCTGATTCTAGACATCATAACGGCGGCGTTACAGACACCTGTAACCTTGTGCTATTTATACAGCAATATCAGAAAATTAATAGAAAGTAAAGAAAAAATTAAGAAAAGGTTAAGCTACTCCCACTCTATAGTGCCAGGGGGCTTGCTGGTAATGTCATACACTACCCGATTGATACCTTTAACATTGTTTATAATACGGGTGCTGACCTTGCTTAAAAAATCATGGTTGAACTGGTAGAAATCGGCGGTCATTCCGTCTGTGGAAGTAACGGCTCTGAGAGCGCATACATATTCGTATGTGCGGCTATCCCCCATTACCCCAACAGTCCGAACCGGCAGCAATACGGCAAATGCCTGCCAGATATCATTATATAGCCCGGCCTTGCGGATTTCCTCAATATAGATCGCATCCGCTTCCTGCAAAATCGTCACTTTTTCAGCGGTGATCTCGCCCGGAATCCTGATAGCCAGACCGGGACCGGGAAACGGGTGACGATTTACCATTTCCTCCTTTAATCCCAGTTCCAGCCCCAGTTTACGCACTTCATCCTTGAATAATTCCCTCACCGGTTCAACCAGCTTCATATTCATCCGCTCAGGAAGTCCACCGACATTATGGTGGGATTTGATAGTTACACTTGCGTCACCATGCACTGAAACAGACTCTATTACATCAGGGTAAAGCGTCCCCTGCGCCAGAAACTCTGTTTCACCTATGTTTTCTGCCTCCTGTTCAAACACATCTATAAAAGTATTTCCTATGATTTTCCGCTTCTCTTCCGGGTCTGTAACACCAGCCAGTTTTCCAAGAAATAACTCGCTCCTGTCCACCTGATGCAGCGGGATATGATAATCGGCAAACATCTCGGCCACATGCCTTGCCTCATCCTTGCGCAGCAGGCCGGTATCAACAAATATTGCCTTGAGCCGGTCACCAATCGCCCGATGCAGCAAGGTCGCTACCACCGAGCTATCCACCCCGCCGCTCACCCCGCAGATAACCTGCCCGTCGCCAATCTGTCTATGCAGTTTCTCAATCTCCGCCTCAAGGAAATTATGCATGTTCCAGTCGCCTGTACATCCGGCGATTGTATGAGTAAAATTGGTCAGCAATCCTGCCCCGTCCGGCGTATGCACCACTTCTGGATGAAACTGCACCCCGTAGAATTTCCGCTTCTCATCAGCAATCACCGCATATGGTGCATTCTCACTGGCGGCAATCGGCGCAAAGCCTTGCGGCAGCCTGCTTACCCGGTCACCATGGCTCATCCACACCTGATGTGCACCACCAACATCCCACACCTCTTCAAACAAGGGAGACATCTGCGTTACCTCAATAAAAGCCCTGCCGAACTCACGTTCGTCGGAAGCCTCCACCTCGCCGCCAAGCAATTTACACATCAATTGCTGACCGTAACAAATCCCCAGAATCGGCAGTCCAAGCTCGAATATATCAGCGGAAATTTTCGGAGAATCCGCGGTAGAAACCGAAGATGGCCCGCCGGAGAGAATTATTGCTTTTGCATCAAAATTCCTGATTTCCTCAAGTGAAATATTATAAGGCTTAATCTCGCAATATACCTTGCTCTCACGCACCCTGCGGGCGATTAGCTGTGTCACCTGCGACCCGAAATCCAGTATCAGAATTTTATCCATATCCTCTTTATCTTTTGCCGTACCGTACCGGTCAAGAAAAAACTTGAACTCGGCTATATGCGGGGATATAAAAAGTTAATCAACTACAATTATCAAGGGAGACAATTATGGCAGAAGCGGCAAAACAACAGGAAATTGAGGGTACGTTTTTCACGCAGGGACGGGGAAAGCTCTATAATAACATAGTCGAGACAATCGGTGATACGCCTTGTGTCAGGCTTAACAAAACCGCCGAGGAAGCCGGTGCGCAGGGCGAGATATATGTGAAGCTGGAATTTTTCAACCCGCTGGCTTCGGTGAAAGACAGGCTGGCGGTTTCTATGATTGAAGTGGCCGAGCGTGAAGGTGCTATAAACAAGGATACCGTTCTGGTCGAGCCGACCTCTGGTAATACCGGCATTGCACTGGCCTTTATCTGTGCGGCCAAGGGATACAAGCTCATCCTTACCATGCCGGAGAGTATGTCGGTTGAACGCCGTTCAATGCTCAAGCTGCTTGGTGCCGAGCTTGAACTGACTCCCGCAGCTAAAGGAATGCGTGGTGCGATTGAAAAAGCCGAGGAAATCCTGGCCGGAAATCCTGACGCACTGATGTTGCAGCAATTCAAGAACCCTGCCAATCCGCTGATTCACCGCAACACCACCGCTGAGGAAGTGTGGAACGATACTAACGGTGAGGTTGATATTTTCATCACCGGTGTCGGTACCGGCGGAACCCTGACCGGTACGGCGGAAGTGCTGAAAGCCCGCAAGCCTGATGTGAAGATTGTAGCGGTTGAGCCGGAAGACAGTCCGGTTTTGTCCGGTGGACAGCCGGGGCCACATAAAATACAGGGCATTGGTGCCGGTTTTGTGCCTGATATATTAAACACAGACCTGATCGACGAGGTAGTAAAAGTCAGTAACGATACCTCCTTTGAAACCGCTCGCAAGGTGGCCACCCTAGATGGTATTCCCGTTGGTATTTCATCGGGAGCAACCATTGCCGCTGCACTGGAAATAGCAGCCCGCCCGGAATCAAAGGGCAAGAAGATGGTGGTAATCGCCGCCTCATGCGCCGAGCGCTACCTCTCCACCGCCTTATTCAGTGACCTGTAGATATGCGGGAAATTGCACTGGATACTGAAACCACCGGCCTGCACCCGTCGCAGGGGCACAGGATTATTGAAATCGGCTGTGTCGAGATGGAAAACCGTATTCCTACCGGCAATAATTTCCATACATATATCAATCCGGAGCGGGATATTCCGTTTGGTGCATATGAGGTGCATGGTATCTCCGGGGATATGGTGCGTGACAAGCCGAAATTCCGTGAGATTGCTGATGATTTCCTGGGGTTTATTGCCGGTTCGACCCTGGTGATACATAATGCCCAGTTTGATATGAATTTTATCAATGCCGAGCTTACCTGGATTAAAAAGCGTGAAGTACCGCAGTCACAGGTTTTCTGCACCCTGAAGGAAGCCAGGCGGAAATTCCCCGGCGCTCCCAGTAGCCTGGACGCATTATGCAAGCGTTTCGGAGTGGATATCAGCGAGCGCACCAAACATGGTGCCCTGCTGGATGCCGAACTGCTTGCCGATATGTATCTGGAATTGATGGGCGGTGCGCAGGTAGGGATGGATTTGTCCACCTCCCCTGAAAAAAAGCAGGCTGATATCGTCTCACTTGAAAAAGTGCTGGAATCAAGAAAATACCGGCCTTCCCCGGAAGAGCTAACCGCCCATAAGAAATTCCTCGAGAAAATTAAAAATCCCGTATGGCTCACTATCGGTACCTAGTATAGTATTCCCAATTAAAATTGGAAATACTATGAAGATCTACGAAGCAGGGATTCTACCGCGCAGCGAGCCTAATTTTACTTACGTAAAATTAGCCACTGTTAACAAATTTTCCATTTGTATATAATTTTGATTGCAGCCAAGGCTATGAATCCGAGGAATGCAGAGTCATTTTTATCGCTTCTTGTGTCAATCCTCTTGTTTTCTTTCAACTTTCCGAAGTACATTTCTATGCGCTTACGCAACCGGTACAAGGTTTTATCATAGGCAACACTTGCTTTTCGGTTCTTACGCCCGGGAATAACAGGGATATTGTTTTGCGACCGCAGAAAATCCCGATGCGAATCGGAATCATACCCCATATCTTCCACAACATAGCACCCATATACATCACTCAGCAAGTCATCGGCGACGGATATATCTGCAACATTACCTCCTGTGAGCATGCCCTCAACGACATGTCCATCGGCTGTGATCGCTAGGTGTAACTTGCATGTCACACCTCCGCGGCTTATTCCCCTGCTATACTGCCCCCTTTTGAGACACCGCCATGACGGTGAAAGGCGATAGTAGTGGAATCAGCCATCACCACATGCATGGTTAACCTCTTGTTTTGTTGCAATAAAATGAGGATCTTCCACCAGACTCCACGGTCGGATGCGCGTTTGAAGCGTGTATAAATGGTGTGCCATGGCCCATAGCATTTGGGCAAATCGCGCCATGGATTTCCAGTGCGTAGAATGTAGAGCATGGCATTGAAAACCTGATAGTCGCTGATTTTTGCGGGACGCCCGGCCGCAGAATAATGACTATCTATCAATGGTTTAACTTCCTTCCTGAATACTTCCGGCGATACCGGATATAAACGCTTGTCCATAAAATTCTCCTGAAAAGTCAGAGAATAACACATATAATTTAATTTGTTAACACTATCTAGGAAATACTATATTTATAAAAAGCTGTAAAAAAAAATTGTACAGGTTATAATCAAGCATTACCAGATGGTCGGATGGTCGCTGTGTCGGGTGTTTTTGTGATTCCTTATGGAATGTGGCGCCTGATATAGAGGAAAGTCCGGGCTCCACGGAAATACGGAGGCGGGTAACGCCCGCCGGAGGTGACTCCAGGGATAGTGCCACAGAAAATATACCGCTTTGGTTCACGGCTTTCCGTCTACCAGAGTAAGGGTGAAAAGGTGCGGTAAGAGCGCACCGCGCTTGTGGTAACACAAGTGGCAGGGAAAACCCCTCCGGGAGCAAGGCCAAATAGGCACACACGCTTTTTTTAACATGCTTTCAGATGTCGATTTGACGGTATGTTTGGTAGCAGGCTGATTTCCGGGCCAGATGTGCGGGTAGGTTGCTGGAGATGTATGGTAACATACATCCAAGATGAATGGCCATCACCTGTTGGACGGCTGGTAATACAGCCGCAAACAGGTACAGAACCCGGCTTACAGACCATCTGGTTATCTTTATAGGTTTGGAAGTATTTTTGCTACACAACACATTCCCCGCAAATGGTAGGGGAGGTTTACTAAACTCCGAGTCCCGGACTCTGAACTCTATAGTGTTTCTACCTGAAATGCTTATGATCCGGCTCCCCCTTGAGGGGGAGTAGGTGAGTAAGTGGAGAAATATAAACTACACCAACCTCACACTCCCATGCACCGGCTGCGCTTCTAAAGGGGGTTGTCTCTGCGACTCCCCCCTCAAGGGGGGAGTCGCGTGGGCACGTGTAAATACTTCAAGTTAAGGTACTATAATGATTAAAAGCCGCCCATGCCACCCATATCAGGCATTGCAGGGGCTGCAGCAGGCTTGTCTTCAGGCTTTTCCGCCACCAGGGCTTCGGTAGTAATCAGCAGGCCGGCCACTGATGCGGCATCCTGAAGCGCGGTACGTACTACCTTGGCAGGGTCAATAATACCTGCCTTGAACGCATCGACATATTCAAGGTTCTGTGCATCGAAAATCTGTCCCTTATCCTTGCTTTCCTTGAGCTTGCCGGCAACAACAGCGCCGTCAACACCGGCATTCTGGGCAATCTGGCGGGCAGGAGCCTCCAGCGCACGCTGGATAATCCTGATACCGGCAGACTGGTCTTCATTGATTGCAGAAAGCTTGTCAAGTATACTGGCCGCCTTAAGCAGGGTGGCACCACCTCCCGGTACAATACCCTCCTCAACCGCAGCACGGGTAGCGTTAAGCGCATCATCAACCCGGTCTTTACGCTCCTTAACCTCAACCTCGGTTGCACCACCAACCTTGATCACAGCAACCCCGCCGGCCAGCTTGGCCAGACGTTCCTGTAATTTCTCACGGTCATAATCGGAGGAAGTATCCTCGATTTCCTTGCGAATCTGGTCAGCACGTGCCTTAATCTGCTTATTGGCACCGGCACCGTCAATAATCGTGGTATCTTCCTTGGAAATCACGATACGCTTGGCCTGTCCCAGAGCATCAAGAGAAATATTCTCCAGCTTCTCGCCAAGGTCTTCGCTTATAACACGGCCACCAGTCAGGATAGCAATGTCCTCCAGCATGGCCTTCCTGCGGTCACCGAAGCCCGGAGCCTTTACAGCCGCAACCTTCAGCCCACCGCGCAGCTTGTTCACCACCAGGGTAGCCAGCGCCTCGCCTTCAACATCCTCGGCGATAATCACCAGCGGACGGGAAGCCTGCACTACCGACTCAAGCAATGGCAGCATTTGCTGCAGGCCGGTCAGTTTCTTCTCGAAAATCAGTATATAGGGATTATCAAGATCAGCAGTCATCTTGTCGGCATTGGTTACGAAATATGGTGACAGATAGCCACGGTCAAACTGCATACCCTCAACCACATCCAGTTCAAATTCAAGGCTCTTGCCTTCATCAACCGTGATAACGCCTTCATTGCCAACCTTTTCCATAGCCTCAGCCAGCTTTTCGCCGATTTCATCATCGCCATTGGCGGAAATAGTCCCGACCTGTGAGATTTCCTCCTTGCCGCTGATTTTCTTGGATTGCTTCTTGATCTGAGCAACAACCGCCTCGGTAGCCAGGTCAATACCACGCTTCAAATCCATCGGGTTCATACCGGCAGCAACCGATTTCGCACCCTCACGTACGATTGATTGTGCCAGTACGGTTGCAGTGGTCGTACCGTCACCGGCTATATCATTGGTCTTGCTTGCCACCTCACGCAGCATTTGCGCCCCCATATTCTGAAACTTGTCAGAAAGCTCGATATCCTTTGCAACCGTAACCCCATCCTTGGTTATACGAGGTGCACCGAAAGACTTGTCCAGCACTACATTGCGTCCCTTGGGCCCAAGAGTTACCTTAACGGCATCAGCAAGAATATCCACTCCCTCGAGGATTTTCTCACGTGCCTTTCCACCAAATTCTAATTGTTTTGCAGACATTTTTAATTCTCCTTTTAGTTTTAAGTATTAAGTTAGTTAGTTTAAGCGGCTTTTTTACCCTTGTTTGAAGAACAGCCAGGCATGCCACCACAACACTCTCCTTCAACAATACCGAGAATATCCGATTCCTTCATAATCAGCAATTCCTCGCCATCAATTTTTACCTCGGTGCCGCCCCATTTGGCAAACAGCACACCGTCACCTTCCTTCACCGAAAGCGGGACAAGCTTGCCGTTTTCATCACGGGCACCCTCGCCTACCGCAACAATCTGGCCCTTGGTAGGCTTTTCCTTGGCGCTGTCAGGTATAATAATACCGCCGGCAGTTGTTTCCTCCTCGTCAAGACGACGTACGAGAACACGATCATGTAATGGTTTGATTTTCATTTTTGTTTCTCCTCAATGTTAATAATTTCCTGCACCGGCCATTGATTATATGGCAAAACGGTGCAAAAACCATTCCTACCCTGAAATATAACAGGGTAAACAGCTATATAGGCAAGCTTTACCATTTGTCAAGGGATTGAGGAGTAATTTATTGGATATAAGTGGCAATTTGAGACTTTTAGATTTAATAAGACTAGTTGTAGCGGATCATCTTGTTCATGTTTGTTGTTATGAAATGGTATCAATAAACTCTTCCAATACTCTGGTAAGCTGACGGTTTTCCTCTTCGAGGCCGATGGTGAAGCGCATGCAGTCAGGCAATTTATACGCATTCATGCGACGGCCTATTATACCATTTTCCTGGAGGAATTTATCGGCTATGCCAGCTGTTGGCTGTTGGCTGTTAGCTGTTGGCCGTTGGTTGTTGGCTGCTGGTAATCTGGAGAAATCCACCAGAACAAAGTTCGCTACACTGGGATAAACCTTCAGCCCGATTTTACGCAGCCGGTCACTGACAATCTTCAGCCATTTATCATTATGCAGCCGTGATTTTTCCAGAAAGCCCTGGTCACTTACTGCCGCAATACCTGCCGCCTGTGCAATATTCGATACATTGAACGGTCCCCTGATACGGTTAATCACATCAACCACCGCAGCAGGCCCATACATCCATCCCAGCCGCAGGCCACCCAGCCCGTATATCTTGGAGAAAGTACGGGTCATCACCGTATTATTCCCCGCCCTGTCGACCATCCCCAGCCCGGTGGAGTAATCCTCCACCGATACATACTCACCATATGCCGCGTCTATCACCAGCAATACATTATCCGGCAGCCCGGCACGCAACCGCCGTGCATTCTTCTTGGTAATATAATCTCCGGTTGGGTTGTTAGGATTGGCCACAAAAACTATACGGGTTTTGTCAGTCACCGCCGCCAGTATATTATCTATACTTATCTCCAGATTATCTCCGTCCGCTGCTATAACCGGTTTTGCCCCTACCCTGAGCGCTGAAATCGGATACATCAAAAAACCATGGTCGGTGCAGATAACCTCATCCCCGGCACCGGCATATGCCTGGCATAACAGGGCTAGCAGTTCATCCGAGCCGGCACCGCATACTATTCGCTCTCCGTCTATAATATAATGTTTGGCTATAGCCTCACGCAATTCCCGGCAATTACCGTCAGGGTAGCGATATATGTCCTGCATTGCCTTTTTCATGGCTTCTACCACACGCAGGCTTGCCCCGAACGGATTCTCGTTGGAGGAAAGCTTTATCGGTTTTTCCACCCCGGAAACAGCCGATTTCCCAGGCACATAAGCCGCTATATCCATTATGGATTTATGTGCAAGTTTCAGTGGAGACATAAGGCTAATCAGCTATAGGGCGTTCGGGAATATCGAATAATATCGGCACTGCATATGCTCCCAGGTAATCACCGGAAATCAACCCCGCAACGCCGGGATTTTCCTCATTGGCTTTCTTCAGGAAAAGCTGCATTTTTTTACTATCTTCATTAATAAAGCCTGATATCTTAAGCAGATAATGATACATAACCGGATTTTCCAGGATTGTACAGTTATCCATCACCGCACATTCCAGCTCATATTGCTGTGCCAGGGCCTCCAGTGCAGCAAATTCGACAGAATGCGGGACTTTCACCAACCATAATGACTCATCATCATCAGTAGGTTCAGGCTCAACAAAACCGATAGATACAATCGGCGGTTTTTCAGTAGGGGCAACCCGGATAAAGGGCAGTTTGGCAAATACCATCGGCTGGGTTTTCTCCTCTATAATACGTGACCACCATGGGCGTTGCGTCTCCCTGTCCAGCACCTTTACCACACCCACTGTGGCCTTACCATCCGCTACATCGGCTACTACCTCCACCGGTGTTGGACGGATTGTCATTGGGGTGAACTGGCCAAAATATTCCCGCGCCACCCAGAAACAATCCCGGTCTTCCAGCAACGCATGGGTGGAAACATGGGCGTTTTCCTCTATCAGGATAGCGCTGGAGATTATCAACCGCCAGACTTGCGCTATTGCCGCGCGGGGAAAGCTGTTACCTGCCTTGCCGGCAATCCTGCGCACCATTTCGGCTTCGCGGCCGGGACGTATTATGCTTCTCTTCTGCCCGCTGCTGCTTTTGAGCTTGCCGACCTGACGTACGATAGAAGAACGCTCGGTAAGCAGTTCAAGCATCCTGTCATCGATTTTATCGATTTGTTCTCGAAGCTTTTTCAGTTCATTGTCTGACATTTTGGTTATTGGCTGGTTATGTAGAACCTCTCCCGCGCAGGGTAGGCAAGAAATTCGGCTTTGTCATCCCGAACTTGTTTCGGGATCCATTTTCCAATGACGGAATTTTGATGATAAATAAACATGTTTTGTATTTTGGAAGTATAGTCACGATTTGTCAATCATCAGAATTCTGACAGATGGATGCTGAAACAAGTTCAGCATGACAACAGATTGAATTTCTGGTGGGGGAATACCAACAGCTAATAGCCAAATACCAATAGCCACTACCTCACCATTCCCTCCCCAGAAATCTGGCAATCACAGATTGCGCAGATTTTCTCCCCTCTCGCTTACGGGAGGGGGCTAGCAGTAAGTTCCTGTCGAGCCAAACCCGCATTCCCCGCGATCGGTTTCATCAAGATTGGCCACCTCCTGTAAATTTACCCTTGTAACCGGTGCGATTACCATCTGTGCTATACGCATCCCGCGGCTTACCACAAACTCCTCCTGCCCCAGATTCACCAGGATAATTTTAACCTCACCACGATAATCGGCATCAATTGTACCGGGACTGTTCATCAGGGTAATACCGTGTTTGAGGGCCAGACCGGAACGCGGACGTATCTGCGCCTCATAACCTTCCGGCAATGCCATATTGAAACCTGCCGGAACCAGCGCACGCTCGCCCGAAGCAAGATTAACATCCTCATTAACTGCCGCAACTAAATCCAGTCCCGCACTGGATTTGGTCGCATATGACGGAATATCCAGCCCATTACCATGCTCTAGCGGCTTAATTGCTATAGTGACTTCATTCATATTTATCTCCTTACATAAGAAACTCAAGAGTGTAAGAATTCAGGAATACAGGAAATTTCTTGTATTCTGATACTCCTGTATTCTTAAACTCTTTATCGCCAATATCCAACAATTTTTATCGCAGGCAACATAATCTTTGTAATTTCAGGTAAAATCGCCATATAATCCATACCATGCTGGGCGAATATCATAAAGTAGTTGCAGGTCTTGTTTCCGATGGAGCCAGGGTGATTGATATCGGTTGTGGTGAAGGAGAATTGCTCGCGCATTTATCTGCCGAAAAAAATGCCATTGTACACGGACTGGAAATTGACGGCAAGCGGGTTGGCAAGGCGGTGGCAAGCGGACTGGCGGTAGTACAGGGTAATGCCGACACCGATTTGCAATATTACCCTGACAACGGTTTTGATTATGCTATTATGGTGCTTACGATGCAGGTGATGAAACATCCGCGTGAGGTACTGGAGGAGGCGCTCAGGATTGCACGCAAGGTGATTGTGGTAATTCCCAATTTCGGTCATCTCCGCAACCGCTCATATCTGGCGTTCAAAGGGCGGATGCCGGTTACCAAAAAACTTAGCTATGAATGGTATGAAACGCCGAATATCCATTTCTGTACAATTCGCGATTTTATTGTACTGACGCGAAAGCTTGGTTGTAATGTCGAGCAAAGTATATATCTACACGGACAGGATAAGGCACGCAAATTCAATAGTCATGACAACTTCACTGCCAACCTATTTGGTGAATACGGTGTTTTTGTGTTGAAAAACATATAATGTTTTCAAAAGCCTCATACAATTTTTGCCGATAACAAAATATAAGGAAATTAACCTAAATGGCTGTAGGTAGCATTGCCAAATTCAATCAGTATATCATCCACCTGAACGCTATCTCCGGCGTTGATGGATATTTTGCTGATTTTGCCGTCAAGGGCGGAATACAAGGTATTTTCCATCTTCATCGCTTCCAGTATTATCAATTCCTGTCCGGCACTGACCTCATCACCCTCCTTAACTTTGACATCAACCACCATACCGGAAATCGGTGCTACCAGGTTATTTGAACCGGCATTACTATCACGCTGCGGCATATATTTACCCAGCTCCGCCACCCGCGGCGAACGCACCGTAACACTGGCATTGGAACCGGCATAGGTAAGCATATACCCCCCCGGTACGTACTGTATCTTGACATTGACCGGCTTGCCGTCAACGCTACCCTGGAACATACGGCTGCCCAACCCCCACTGGCTATAGATACCGAAGCGGTGTGATTCATATTGTATCTCATATCCTTCCTCACGGCTGCGTACATAAACGCTGTAACTGCTGCCGTCTATATTAACCACCCATCTGGTACCGATCTGCCGCTGCCGTCCTTCGAGCTGCCCGCTGATTCCGGCTGCCCTGCCCGCATCCCGCAGGAATATAAACACCCCGACACTAATCAATACACGGGTTTTCTGCTCGTCTATATCCGCTCCCGAAAACCCTTCCGGATATTCCTCATCAATAAAATTGGTGGAAAGCCTGCCCTCGGCAAAGCGGGGATGCGCCATCAGCGCCTCCAGAAAGCTGATATTATGTGATATGCCGCTGATTACATATTCCCCCAGCGCCGACTGCATATTTTTTATCGCATCCGCCCGGTTTTCATCATAGGAGATAATCTTGGCAATCATCGGGTCATAGAACATGCTGACCTCACCGCCGGCATATACGCTGCTGTCTATGCGGACACGGCCATTGGTGGAAGGCTCGCTGTAATCGGTAATCCGGCCGGTGGAAGGCAGAAATCCACGTGTCGGGTCTTCGGCATAAACCCGGCATTCAATCGACCAGCCTTTAAGCTCAACATCACTCTGGGTCATGGTCAGCTTCTCGCCGTAAGCAATACGTATCATCTGTTCGACCAGGTCCATGCCCGTCACCATTTCGGTGACAGGATGTTCCACCTGCAACCTGGTATTCATTTCAAGGAAGTAGAAGTTCTTCTGCTGGTCGGCTATATATTCAATAGTACCGGCGGATTTATATCCCACCTTCTTCGCCAGAGATACCGACTGCTCATACATTTTCTCACGGGTAGCCTCATCGAGAAACGGGCTGGGAGCCTCCTCGACTATCTTCTGGTGGTGGCGCTGTATCGAACATTCCCGTTCACCGAGGCATATTATATTACCGTAACTATCGGCCAGAACCTGTATTTCAATATGGCGGGGATTTTCGATGAACTTTTCAACAAATACCCGATCATCGTTAAAGCTCTTCTTGGCCTCACGGCGGGCGGATACCAGCGCACGCTTGACCTCCGTCTTGTCATGCACCACCCGCATACCCTTGCCGCCACCGCCTGCCGCCGCCTTGAACATAACCGGAAAGCCTATCTTGCCGGCGATTTTGATAGCCTCACGGCTGGTAGTGATATTGCCGGTATAGCCGGGAATGGTATTGACTTTCGCCTTCTGCGCAACTTTCTTGGATTCAATCTTGTCGCCCATCTGGCGGATTGCCTCCACCCCGGGGCCGATAAAGGCTATTCCTTCCCTCGCCAGAGCCTCGGCGAACTCAGCATTCTCCGACAGGAAACCGTAACCGGGATGTACCGCATCAGCACCGGTCTGACGTATCGCATCAAGGATATTCTCAATCACCAGGTAACTCTGGTCAGCAGGAGCAGGTCCGATATGCACCGCCTCATCGGCATGGGCAACATAAAGCGCATTGGTATCAGCCGAGGAATATACTGCAACGGTCTTGATCCCCATCCGCCTTGCGGTGCGTATAATCCTGAGGGCAATCTCCCCCCTGTTGGCAATAAGTATCTTTTTGAACATAGGGGGAATATAGTTTGCTTGACGATTGTTAGTAAAGTTTTTTTAATACAAAGATGATTGTAACATCGTCAAATACTACCGTTATATTGCTTTAAATATTAGCGTTTTTACAATTTTCTGCGGAGCTTTTCTCACTCCGCCGACAGGAAGATTTCCCAGGTGGAAATCACCATATGATATGCGGATAAGGCGGTTTACCGAAAGCCCCATATGCTGGCAGATTTTCCTTATCTCACGGTTCCTGCCTTCCTGCAAAGTAAATAACAGCCATGAATTGCGTCCCCTGCCGGTTTTTTCTATCCTTGCCTTGATGGGGGCATAACGGATTTTTTCGCCATTTTCAGGGTCTTTTATCGTAATACCATCTTTAAGCGCAGCCAGTTTTTTCTCATCAACCTGTCCGAATACCCGCACCCGATATTTCCGCTCCAGCGCATTTTCCGGCAGTTCCAGATAGCGTGCCAGTTCCCCGTTATTGGTAAGCAGAAGCAGACCTTCGCTGTTAAGGTCAAGGCGTCCAACGGAAATTACCCGTGGCAGGTTTTCAGGCAGTATATCAAATATTGTGGTACGGTTTTGCGGGTCATTGCGGGTGGTAATAATACCGGCAGGTTTGTGGAACAGCCATAATTGTGTTTCCTGTGCTTCGGGTAGCGGATTACCATCAACGATTATTTCATCCCCCTCACTTACATTAACCGCAGGGCTGTCTGTAATTTCACCGTTAATTCTAACCCTGCCATCGGCAATCCATCTTTCCGCCTCCCGCCTGGAACATAACCCTGCACGGGCAATTACTTTCGCTATCCTTTCCATTACCCTGATTCTACCCTCTACAGGCAGAAATAAAAGCATCGAATATTTTGCTGTCAGCCTCGCTTACCAGATATTCGGGGTGCCATTGCAGGCCAAGGGCGAATTTATATTTCGGAAGTTCTATACCCTCGACAACATAATCTTCAGCCAGGCAATTCATCAGCACATCGCTGTTTCCCTCTATGACGGATTCCTGATGATGAGAATTGGAGGAGAATTCATTAGTGCCGAGTATTTTATGTAGCAAAGTGTTTTTAACGACCTGTGTTTTATGTGCTGCTTCCTCGGCGGGCGCACCCTCCCAATGGTCTGTATCAGTGCCGTAATATTTATGCAGATTACGGGTGAGCTTGCAGCCATGCATCCCCGCCATCAACTGCATTCCGGCGCATATACCGAGCAGGGGCATATCCTGTTCCAGCGCATGGCGGATTATATCAAGTTCGGCTTCCAGTCTCGGAGAAGGAGTATAGGGCGGTGGCTCATCAATATCCGTATACCATTCTTCCGGAAAGGAAAAACACCCGCCGGAAATTACTACTCCATCCAGATGGTCAAGGTAATCTGTTGGCTTGCCGATAGTAGTCGGAATACCAACCACCACTCCGCCTGCATTCTCAACCGCATTGAAATAATGCTCCCGCAAGGCAAAATACGGTCGTTCGGAGAAGCTACCCTTCTCCTCCCAATCCAGTGTTATGCCTATTAAGGGTTTGTTCATAAGGAATGTAAGAGGGTATCTTAAAATTCTACTATCATGGTCTGCAAATGACTATTTTCTGCGCTTCCGTGCTTCACGTACCCTTAAGTACGATGCAGTACGGTTCTCTAAAACAGTCATTTTCGCCACATGATAGCGAATTTTAAGACACCCTCTAAGGGCGCAGGAATACAGGAAATTTCCTGTATTTCCGGTTTCCTGTTTTCTAAATCTCCACCAGGCAGTTCATGATTCTGTTGCTGAGCTTTTTCAGATATGCTTTTCCATCATCAGTAAGCAGAATATAGATATTGCGGCGATCGTTAATATCCACCTTGCGTTCGATTAAATCATGCTTTGAAAGCGAATTCAGTGCGCGGGATACGGGAGCCTTGGAAATCCCCAAACGCACGGACAGCGATTTTATAGTATGGCTTCCCGCCTCGTTATTCAATGTAAGCAATATTGCCAGTTGCCTGGCCGATAAATCATAATCATCATTACGCACCCCCTCCACTATTACCCTGTGCCATAGCAAAAGCGCCTCCCTGTTTTCTTCACACGAGGGAGATTCTACCGGCTTATCAGTATATTGCGGCGGATGATAGGGCTGCTGGAATGACATAAAAACCTCACTTTCAGATTATAATTACGATACCGAAATAGTATTATTTGCTATAGGAAGTGTCAACATGTTATGAAAATTTATCCTGCTTTATCTTTCAGATTTTCTGGCTTATAAGGAACAAAAAAGGTAGCCCGTATGAACAGCCCTGCAGAAGACTTGTCCGGCAAAAAAACAATCCTTATAGTCGAGGATAATGAGCTGAACCTCAAGCTGTTCAGTGATATTCTGGATGCACATGGATTTGATGTTATAGGCGTTCGTGGCGGGGAAAATATAATTCAGGAGGTGAAATCCGGTAACCCCGACCTGATAATAATGGATATACAGCTTCCCAATATATCGGGAATAGATTTGATAAAGGAAATAAAGCAGGATAAGGGTTTTACGGAAATACCGATAATTGCGGTTACCGCATATGCGATGCAGGAGGATGAGGACAGGATATTGCAGGCAGGATGCGAGAATTATTTGTCAAAACCGATAGATATTGATTCATTTGTTGAAATGGTAGGTAAGTATGTGGGTAGTGAGTAGAGGGTTGTGTGTAGTTTGAAATCCGGTGACTAATCACCACTACACGTTACTCACAATCCACTACTCACTCAAAAAGAAAAGTTATGACCGGCAGAGTACTTGTAGTTGACGATATACCGCAGAATGTAAAGCTGCTGGAGGCCAAGCTGTCTGCCGAATATTACACAGTGTTTACTGCGGTAAATGGCAAGGATGCGCTGGTACGGGTGGAGGAATGCCAGCCGGATATTGTCCTGCTTGATGTGATGATGCCGGAAATGGACGGGTTCGAAGCCTGCGAGCGTATAAAATCCGACCCTGAAACTGCATATATCCCCGTAGTAATGGTAACGGCATTAAGCGAGCAGACAGACAGGGTACGTGGACTTGAGGCTGGAGCTAATGACTTCCTGACCAAGCCTATAGACGAAGTACATCTGTTTGCACGGGTAAAGTCGCTGGTACGCTATAAAACCGTGCTGGATGAGTTGCGTATGCGCGACAAGACTGGTGAGGAACTTGGTGTCCTTGAAACACCTTCTATCAACGCGGATGAGAAGATAACCGGCAAGATAATACTTGTTGATGATGATGTGGTGCAGTCGAAGAAAATGCAGAAAATATTGTCGGAGCAAGGGCATGTGGTCGAGGTAAAGGAGCCGAAAGAAGTTATGGATATGGCGGTGGATGCCTATCTCGACCTAATTATAGTAAGCACCATGCTGGACGGCGAGGACGGGCTGCGGCTGGCAATGAATATCCGTTCGCAGCGGGCTGGCCGCCAGGTGCCGATCCTTATCCTGATTGATGAGGATGACAAGCAGATGCTTGTCAAGGGGCTGGAAATCGGGATTGACGACTATCTCATGACCCCGATGGACCCTAACGAGCTGACGGCAAGGGTTCTGACCCAGATAAAGGCCAAGAAATATCTCGACAGGCTGAAAGCAACCTATGAGGCGGGGCTTTCTGCGGCTGTAGTGGATAGCCTGACCAAATTATATAACCGGCGCTATCTTGATGCCCATCTGGGCAATATGGTCGATGAGGCACTGGCCAAAAAAACGCCACTCTCGATTATAGTGATTGATATAGACCATTTCAAGCAGGTTAACGATAAGCCCGGCTGGGGACACCATATTGGTGACGAGGTGCTGGTACAGGTTGCGGAGCGGATAAAAAGCAGTGTTCGTGGTACGGATTTATGTACAAGACCGGGCGGTGAGGAATTTGTTGCTGTTCTGCCGAAGACCGAGCTTGCCGTTGCTGAAAAGGTGGCCGAGCGGGTGCGTGCATATATGTCGGAGCGTCCCTTTACCATTTCCGCCGAGCCTTTTATGGTGGAATGTACGGTCAGTATCGGGGTGAGCGAATTAAGGCTGGGCGGTGATATGGCGCTTGACCTGCTGAAACGTGCTGACGAGGCTCTCTATGAAGCCAAGCAGGGTGGTCGCAACAGAGTATGTACAAGACGATAGAAAGCTTCCGACAAATAAATTCTTGGTTAACAGTGCATATTCCATTATAATCCCTTGCTGAAACTCTGTGTATGTTTCCTGTATTCCTGTTTTCCTACATTCCTGAACTCTTTTGTAAAAAATGGCCAGCACTGCAGATTTTAAAAATTCGATACTGATTTCTATAATAGTTGGAACATTACTGTTCCTGGTGATGTATATGTCTATTATGGCTTCGCTATATTGGATGGGCGGAGGAGCGCAGATATGGCAGAGTGCAACAAATGTAAGCGGGATAATCGAAGCATATAAGATGCAGTTCAATTACTGGGCAGAAAACCGCAATGCAGATCTTGGTGATTTCCCGCAAAAGCTGTTTCTTCCCCTAGGGGTTGGTGCTGTTTCTTTCCTGGTAATCCTGTTCATATTACGTGCGCCATTGATGGACTTTCGCCCGTTCCATAAGAAGGAAACCCTGCATGGTGATGCCAAATGGGCGGGGGAATCCGAGATTAGGAAGGCCGGAATGCGCAAGAAACACGGCGCCCTTTTAGGCCGCACCGGTAGAGGCAGGCTTATTGCCGACGGCTTCCAGCATATCCTGCTATTTGCCCCGACCGGTTCCGGTAAGGGTATCGGTTTTGTGGTGCCTAATCTCCTGTTCTGGGAGCATTCGATTATATGCCACGATATCAAGCTGGAAAACTATGAGATTACCAGCGGTTACCGCAAAAACAAGATGGGGCAGAATGTGTTTTTATGGAACCCGGCCGACCCTGACGGTGTGACCCATTGTTATAACCCCATCGACTGGGTTAGCCAGAAGATGGGACAACAGGTGGATGACGTACAGAAAATCGCTAACCTGCTTTTGCCCGAACAGGAATTCTGGCAGAATGAGGCGCGTACATTGTTTGTCGGGGTGGTGCTGTATTTACTGGCAGTGCCGGAGAAAACCAAATCGCTTGGCGAGGTGGTGCGTACATTGCGTAGCGATGATGTGGTATATAACCTGGCGGTGGTGCTGGATACGCTGGGCAAACAGATTCACCCCGTGGCCTATATGAATATAGCGGCTTTCCTGCAAAAGGCTGATAAGGAGCGCTCCGGTGTTATCTCCACGCTCAACTCCTCGCTGGAATTATGGGCAAACCCGCTGATTGATACTGCAACCGCCTCCAGTGATTTTGATATAAACCAGTTCAAGAAAGTTCCGCATACGGTTTATGTCGGGCTGACTCCCGATAATATCGAGCGTCTGAAACCGCTGATGCAGATATTCTATCAGCAGGCCTCGCAGCTTCTCACCAAGAAACTGCCACAGAAGAATGAGCCGATAGGGGTAATGTTCATGATGGACGAGTTCCCGACTCTGGGTGAGATGGAGCAGTTCAAAAACGGTATCGCCTATTTCCGCGGATATAATGTGCGGCTGTTCCTTATCATTCAGGATACCGAGCAGCTCAAGGATAATTACGAGGAAGCGGGAATGAATACATTTCTCTCCAACTCGACATATCGTATAACTTTTGCGGCGAACAATGTGGAGACGGCCAATCTTATATCGCAACTGGTGGGAAACAAGACGGTTAAACAGGTATCCCGCAACAGCCCTGTGTTCCTTGACCTTAATCCGGCGTCCCGCTCGAAACATATATCGGAGGCGCAAAGGGCGCTGTTGTTGCCGCAGGAGGTTATCGGGCTACCGCGTGATGAACAGATAATTCTGGTGGAATCCTTCCCGCCAATCAAGACCAAGAAGATTGAATATTATAAGGACCCGTTCTTTGCCAAGCGGGTATTGCCCCCGATAGCGGTACCGACGCAGGAGCCTTATGACCCACGCAAGAAACGTGCCGAGGAAGAGGAAAAGGAGAAGGCCAAACAGGAAGAGGAGGAGAAAGCGGCAGAGGAGGAACGGCTCAAGCAGACAGCGGAAGAAGCTCGGGACGATAGTGATAATGACGGCGATAACGACTTTGACTTCGATTTTGACAAGAGTTAGGCACCTTAACAGAATTAAAGATGTATAAAATAATATGCCTATTCCACAATAATGTGTCCTGACTGTACCATTTCATCGACGATTTTCTTGTTGATATCGTGGCGTGCCAGTCTTATCGCAACCTCTATCGCATTGGCAAAACCGATTGCATCCGCACTGCCGTGGCTCTTGATTACAATCCCGTTTAGCCCCAGCAGCATCGCCCCGTTATGTACCCTTGGGTCGAATTTGTGCTTTACCTTATGGAATATCGGCCAGGCGAACAGTGCAGAAAGCATCATAAGCGGTGAGGATTTTATAATCTGCTTCATATATCCGGCCAGCATCCTTGCCGTACCCTCTGCGGTTTTCAGCGCAATATTACCCGAAAAACCGTCGGTTACAATAACATCGACAATCCCCTCACCGATATGGTCGCCTTCAATATGACCGTAAAAATTAAGGTCAAGCGCACTATCCCGCAGCAGGCTGGCCGCCGATTTCACTACATCATTACCCTTCATTTCCTCGGTACCTATATTCAACAGCCCGATAGCAGGTGCTTCCAACCCAAACAATGTACGGGCAAACGCATCTCCCATAACCGCAAATTCAAACAGGTTATTCTCGTCACAAACTACATTTGCTCCGAGATCCAGCATAACACAGTTATTGCGCCTGGTCGGCAGCACCGTACCAATCGCCGGACGGTCAATACCAGGCAGGGTTTGCAGCATTATCTTCGACATTGCCATCAGCGCACCGGTATTACCTGCCGATACCACACCCACTGCCTCTTTCTTGCGTACAGCGGAAATCGCCAGTGCCATACTGGAATTACGCCGATGCCGTATAGCAAATGACGGCTTGTCATCATTGGAGATTACTTCTGCTGTATGGGTAATTTTGCCCTGTTCGGCAAGTCTGGAATATTTCCCCAGAACGGGCGATAACCGGTTTTCATCGCCAAAAATAAGGAATCCTACATCAGGATATTTCTTCGCACATCTCTCCGCTCCTGCCAGTATAACATCAGGCGCACCATCCCCTCCCATAGCATCCAGGGCAATCGTCACCTTTTCCTCAGAAAGAAGGGATGTCATATGTGCTCGTTTTGTTTACGTATACCGGTACTTTTTCTGTCACCTGTGACCTGTAACCTAAAACCTATTCCACATCCTCTTCAACCTCGGGAGCGGCAAATACCGCCCTGCCCTTGTAATAACCGTCAAGGGAGATATGATGCGGCAGTTTCAGCTCACCGGTAGTCTGGTCTTCCAGTATATTGACACTCTCCAGCGCATGATGCGAACGCCTCATATTACGCTTTGACTTGGATGTTTTCTTTTTCGGAACAGCCATTGTAATTTTTCCTTTTGTTATTAAAATTCTGCCTTTAAAATGGCGTAGTATTTTTGAAAGAGCCTTAATAGTATAAAATAACCCGGAAATCCAGAGGAAAGTTATGAATAGAGCTACAGGGAGTAAATTTACCACTTTTGCCATTATCCTGGCATTGGGTATAGCGTCCTCCGGATGCGTAAAAACCGAGGAAGACAGGGGGTATGTTACTGAACAGGCAAAATTTGATGAGATAAAAGAAGGGGTTAGTTCGAAGGGTGATGTATTACAGAAGCTTGGCTCTCCTTCCACTACCAGCAGTTTTAGTGAGGAAATCGGTGATGAGAAATGGTACTATGTCAGTATGAAGCTGGAGAAAAAGGCATTTTTTACACCCGATGTGGTGGAACGGGAAATTTATGTGGTCAGCTTTGACGATAGCGGGATTGTAAGAGATGTGAGCAGATATGATAATTCTTCCGCACGTAATATTAAAATCGCCGATGATACTACCCCTACCGAGGGTAATGAAGTCACCATAATGCAGCAACTCTTGGGAAATCTCGGCAAATTCAATCCCGACCAAGCTCCCTAATTCTACAGAACTTGATTATCATAGTAACCAGCAAAAGTAGCAAAAATCTAGCCAAAAATTACAGTCACCGCGTTTTTTTAATCAAAATTCGCTACCTAACGTAGTTTTTTGTTTTTTTGACAACCAATTGATATACAAAGATTATTCTGGGCGAAACACCCTTTTTTACAACTTTTTGCATTTTTTTCTAAAAGCTTAACACAATTGTAACATTCCTCTGCTATAAGAAAGAATACTAATTTTTAACATATTTCAAATATAGGAGGCAAACATGTTTGAATCAGAAGATTATAAAGAATCCCAAAAAGTAATAAGTGAACTATTGTATGAGATAGAAGATACTAGTGATTACAGAAAAAACCGGATAAAAGAATATTATACCGGGATCATAGATATTAAAGCTTCTAAAAAAAAGATTGCCGAAGGTAAAGATAAAAAGTTTGACCTAGAGGTAAGCACAGTTAAGTTACTTGATGGGTTAATGTATACCCCAAGAGAAATCGACATATTAAGAGATGCTGTTGACGCTGCAATAAAGGAATCTACTAATAATAAAGGTTTCGTAGAGAAAGCAGAAGGAGCAAAAAGAACTGCTGCTCTTGACAGAGCATATTTGGGTTATGACGGTGATACAATACATATATACACGGGAGAAGGCAAAGAAAAGGCAATAAAAACATTGGCTAATATAAACATAGATACGGCCCTAAATGTGATATTTGAAAAGAAAACTGTTAGGAACATAACGGAAATATTAACGGAGATAGACAATGGAATAAGGATACAAAACCATATCCTTATAAAAGAGCCTAGAATTGAAGGAAATGATATGGGAGTACTATTAAATAAAAAAATCTTGGAATTAGACCATTTAAGGACCTTAAAGAAAGCGGTCAAAGAGCAGACTGGTGCTGATATATTTATAGCAGGGGAAGTGTTCCCTCCCGGTTTAATAAAAGATCCAGAAATAGAGGTTAAGACAAATTTGGGGAAAGATGACACATTAAAGTTATTGTCAAGGTTAGATATGGAGGCAGCAAAAAAATTAGTAGAAAAAGAGAACCGTACTATAGGCATACCTTAAAGAAAACAAGTAACTTAGGAGGCGTCCGGTAGTCCTGACAGCATATTCGCAGCCGCCTCACGTTCGGCCTTGCGCTTGGATGCACCTTGTGCCTGTGCGGGAGGATAGCCGGGCAGCCCTACCTCTACAGTAAATACCGGCTCATGTGACGGCCCTTCCTCCGATACTACCCGATATTCCGGTACCGGCAGTCCCCGTGCCTGTGCCCATTCCTGCAGATGAGTCTTGGGGTCTTTGGGAGGGCTGGTCATTTCCTGTGCCAGTGGCTCCAGGTTTTTCAACACAAATTCCCGAGCCACTTCCAGCCCACCATCAAGATAAAGCGCTGCAATCACCGCCTCCATCGCATTCTCCAGATTAGCCGGATTCTCACGCCCTCCCGAAGCATCCTCGCCAACTCCCATTCTGATATGCTCACCAAGCCCGATTTCCTGTGCTACTTTGGACAATGTCTCTCCGCAAACCAGTGCCGAACGCCGCTTTGCCAGTGCCCCCTCCTTCTCATCGGGAAAATTTGTATATAGCATTTCTGAAACCACCAAAGACAGCACCGCATCGCCCAGAAACTCCAGCCGCTCATAATTCTTCCCATCCTCGGCAACGCTCGGATGCGACAATGCTTCTTCCAGCAAAGACTCATCCTTAAAATTATATCCGGTTATTTTGTGCATATTGTTAAGTAATGCAGATGGGTAATCTAATAAATCATTTCCTCTTCGGCCTCGTCTCCTTCCGGGATTACAATCTCACCGGAATCGGCCATCTCCCTTGCGGTGGTGACCACCGATGTCTGTGCCTCGTCAACATCACGCATCCGCAGAGGACCTTTGCTTTCCATATCCTCCTTCATAATCTTGGCTGCACGCTCGGACATGTTACCAAAGAAGCGCTCACGCATTTCATCATTGGCACCTTTAAGCGCAATTGCAAGCTGGTCCTTGTCCGCCTTGCCGATAAGCACCTGCAGACCCGCATCATCAATCTTCATCAGATCCTCAAAGGTAAACATCAATTCCCTTATCCGCTCTGCCGAATCCTTGTCTGTACCCTCCAGCATTTCCAGGAATTTCTGTTCGGTATTGCGGTCGAAATTGTTGAATACCTCGGCCATAACCTCATAACTGTCAGTCTGTTTGGTGGCCGCCAGGTTGGACATAAATTCCGCCTGTAACACGCCCTCTATATCACCCAGAACTTCTCGTTTGACCGGTTCCATGGAAATCATCCGTTGCATCACTTCCATAGCAAAGTCATCGGGGAGTACACTCAGCACCCTTGCCGCCTGCGATGTACGGACTTTTGATAATATAAGGGCTGCCGTCTGCGGATATTCATTCTTCAGAAAAGATGCAAGCATCTCCTCGTTTACATTATTCAACTTGTCCCAGGTATTACGTCCGGCCGGCCCGCCTATATCTTCCATAATAGAGGCAACCTTTTCCTCACCAAGCACCTTGGAAAGCAGCTTCCTGGTAGTGGCAATATCACCTACAACTCCTCCGCCAGAGCTGATTTCCTCGGTAAATTCCATCATCAGCCCGTCTACCATTTCGGTATTTACCGAACCGAGGGCGGACATGGTAGAGGATATCTCCTTGATTTCCTCCTCGCTCATCATGGAAAAAACCTTGGAAGACACCTCTTCGTCAATTGACATGAGGATTATCGAGGCCTTCTGTACCCCGGTTAGTTTTCCGTCACTATTTCCTGTTGCTGCCATATATGACAGAAATTATAATATTTTTTATTTTGAATCAAAGCAATTTAACGCATGTCATAAACACATAGTTGCGCCTTAGGCTACTTTTTCCGCATTACACGGGATTTTTCACGTTGCCAGTCACGATTTTTTTCGGTTTCACGTTTATCGTATTTAGTTTTACCGCGTGCCAGTCCCAACTTTACTTTTGCCAGTCCCTTGCTGGTAAAGTGTATATTAAGCGGAATAAGGGTCAACCCTTTTTCCTGTATTTTGCCAGTGAGCTTCTTTATTTCCCGCTTATGTAGTAATAATTTACGTGGCCGACGCGGGGCATGATGATTAAAACTGGTTGCTTTACCATACTCAGGAATATAAGAATTGAACAGAAATATTTCACCATTCTGCGGCTCAGCGTAGCTATCGGCAATGCTCGTTTTGCCCGAGCGAAGAGACTTTACCTCAGTACCTACCAAGCATATCCCAGCCTCATATTCTTCCAATATCTCATAATTATGCCGTGCCTTGCGGTTATCAGCAGCAATCCGGTTTGGAATTTTGTTCTTCTTTGCAGCCATTACTTGACCTTGATTAGCAGTCATTCTGCGCTAAATTGTTTAATACAATTTCAGCAGGGTGACGATTACTAAAAAATTCTTATAGCAAATTAGCCTGGTTGGCTATAGAAAACAGTTATGATAGTGTTGGCGGTGATATGACAATATTAGTTACGGGTGCGGCGGGATTTATCGGCTCTTATGTAAGTAGGGCTCTGCTTAACTGCGGTAAGAAAGTTATAGGTGTTGATAATATCAATGATTATTATGATATATCGCTGAAACATGCCCGCCTGAAGCCGCTAAATGAAGAAGATAACTTCACTTTCCACCATGTAAGCATCGCCGACCGTGAGGCAATGACTGGCCTTGCAGCGAAATACAAGGAGGATATCAGTCATGTGGTGCATCTGGCGGCGCAGGCTGGTGTACGCTATTCGCTGGAGAATCCTTACTCATATTCGGAAAGCAACCTGGCAGGGCATCTTGTTATACTGGAATTATGTCGTCATCTGCCTGACCTCAAACATCTGGTATATGCCAGTTCCAGTTCGGTTTATGGCGGGAATACCAAACAGCCATTTGCGGTGGCAGACCGTACCGACAATCCGGTTTCACTTTATGCCGCAACCAAAAAAGCCGGAGAACTTATGGCGCACAGCTATAATCATTTATATAATATTCCGATGACAGGGCTGCGGTTTTTTACTGTATACGGCCCGATGGGGCGGCCGGATATGGCGTATTTTTCCTTTACTAAAGCAATATTTGAGGGACAGCCAATCAAGGTATTCAATAACGGTGATATGCGCCGTGATTTTACTTATATCGATGATATTGTGTATGGGGTAGTGGCTGCCATGGACAGGCCGCCTTCCGATGGCGGGCGGATATATAATCTTGGTAACAACAAGCCAGAAGCGTTAATGGATATGATAGCGGTGCTGGAGCAGGCTATCGGTAAAAAGGCGGAATTGCAGATGGAGCCGATGCAGCCCGGTGATGTTAAGGAGACTTATGCAGATATAGATGATACTATCCGTGATTTGGGGTATTCACCCAAGACCACGATACAGGAAGGCTTGCCGAAATTCGTGGAATGGTATAGGGGGTATTATGATTTTTAGCAGCTTTCTGCCTTACTTTTGTTAAATTAGCGTGAACTTCAACAGTGCCTAAGCCCTTGTTTGCCCGTCGCCACGCACTACATATTTGAAGGTGGTGAGTTGTTCAACGCCTACAGGGCCGCGGGCGTGCAGGCGGCCGGTGGCAATACCGATTTCCGCACCCATACCGAACTCCCCGCCATCGGCAAACTGGGTGGATGTATTATGCATTACAATTGCGCTGTCTATTTCACGCAGGAAACGCTCGGCAACTTTACTGTCCTCGGTAATAACCGCATCGGTATGGTGGGAGCTGTGCAGGTTTACGAAATTTATTGCCTCATCCACCCCGCTTACAATCTTTATTGATATAATCTTGTCCAGATATTCCGTATCCCAGTCCGCATCACCGGCAGGCCTGATTTGCCCGTCAATCCCGCAAGCCGCATCATCCCCGCGTAATTCGCAATCACCCAGCGCCTGCACCAGCTTCGGCAATACCTCCTCTGCAATACCGGAATCAATTACCAGCGATTCGGTTGCGCCGCAAATCCCCGGCCTGCGCATCTTGGCATTTACCACCACATCAACAGCCTTTTCGATATCCGCATCGGCATGAATATAGCTATGACAATTGCCATCAAGATGCTGCAATGTAGGGATGCGGCTTTCCTCGATAATTCGCTTTATCAGCCCCTTGCCCCCGCGCGGTATTATAACATCTATATATTCCGACATTTTCAGCATCTCACCTACGGCCGCACGGTCACGAGTAGGGATAAGCTGAATTGCATCCTGCGGCAAACCGGCCTTGTCCAATCCCTGTTGCAAGCAATCCATAATAGCCTTGGAAGAATTAAGGCTCTCCGAACCGCCGCGCAGAATAGCAGCATTACCCGACTTCAGGCATAATGCGCCAGCATCGGCAGTAACATTGGGACGGGATTCATAGATAATACCTATTACGCCTAAAGGCACCGCAACCCGTGCTATATCCAGCCCGTTAGGACGCTCCCAGCGCGCCAGCTCACGTCCGACAGGATCGTCAAGCCTGGCAATTTCCTCTATACCGGCAGCCATCGCTTCTATGCGCTTGTCATCCAGCTTCAGCCGGTCAAGGAATGCACCGGAAATATCATTCGCCTGCACATCCTTCATATCCCTTGCGTTGGCTTTCAGGATATCATCTCTGCCGGCACGAATCGCATCAGCCGCTGCTTTCAGGGCGGCATTCCTGATTGTCGTATCAGCATTAGACAACGCACCGGCCGCCTGCTTGGCGTTACGGCATATCTCCTCAACCCCGGAGCGTATATTAACGATATTTTCCATTGCCTGAGCCATTGCAATAATCAGAACTGATCTAGGTTAGTCAAGGTTCCATCCTTTTTAACAATACTAAACTCTTACTCAATCAGCTCACCGGTTGCAGCCATAAATTTCAGCTCTCTGCCGTCATAGGTTTTTATAACAAATTGTACCCATCCATCAGGAATTACCTGGTAGCCAATCACTTCTTCAATAACAGTATAATGAGATACAGACACTGAAATATTTTTCTGACTTCTGGCAATATCGATTGTAGAATAACTTTTCAGAAGTTTATCATCAGCATAAAAGGCTATTGCCAGATCATTTTCATTAGCTTCATGGCCACTATGCCAGGGACCAAACCGTACTATCGAAACCTCAGGGGCTTCTGTATACCAAGCATTGCAGTATAAATAAATTTGTCTGCTATACCAGTCATGCTCAGCAATAAGCTCGTCATTTTCCTTTGTAACTTTATAAACCATTGTAGTGCCTTCCTGTCCGTCATAATTGTCAGGAACTGACTTGGCATAGCACCTTCCCCACTCGCTTGATACTACATAAGGCTGATTAACAGGTTCTTCATCGGCAAGGGAGCTTACAGAAAATAAAACAATAGCTAGCGAAATAAACTGTATATAGCGTTTCATAATATTTTTTGGTTAGGCAGGAGTAAGAAATAACAATATCTCCTTGTAAATTTTGAAACCTGACACCTGTTTCTAGTTAGAAAAAATTATCGGCACCATAAATTCGGAGAATTTCTGGTCTTTACGGTAATCCTCGGGCATTGCCGGAAACGGGTTGGCCGAACGCACCATATCCGCCACCGCCTTATCCAGAATATCATGGCCGGTTTTCTGCTCAAGGCGGGCTGCCAGAACCTTGCCCGTACGGTCGATTTTCAGATATACGATAGCCGTCCCCTCTGCCCCCTGCTCCTTGGCTTCAGAGGGATATTTATTATATTTTGCAAAATGCTCCTGTAACGCAGTACCATAATCTTCGAGATCTGCCTGTTCAGAATTCTCTTCAGCAGCTTGCCCATTAGTGGCCTTTTCCGCTTTTTGCGGTGCAGCAGGTTGTGCTGCCGATGGCTTATCCGGCCCGCTGGCAGGCATATTTTCTTTAGCCAGCTTACGGACCTCCTCTTCTGCCTTTACCAGCTTTTCTTTTATTTCAGCCTCATCCTCAGCACTAACCGCCTGTTCAACTTCATCCGGTATATCAAGCGTAGCCTGCGGGTCTACCTTCCCGGGGTCATTCGGAGAATCACTCAGGGCAAAGGCCACAATCACAGCCGCCACCGCTATAGCAAGGATTATAAGTTTCGATTTCATGACAGGTACAAGCTATTTCAACCCGTGTAAGCTAGCAATTTTTACCGGCATACGCAATGATTTTTTACAGGACACCCCTATAAATCCTTCTTGGATATCTTGCCTATCATGGTTTTGGGGAGTTCATCACGAAATTCTATATGGGTAGGGATCTCATGACGACCAAGTTTGTCCTGCAGGAATTCCTTCAATTCTGCCGCATCCAGTTTAGCCCCATCCTTCAATGCGACAAATGCCTTGACCGTCTGCCCGCGATACGGGTCGGGGATGCCCACCACAGCCGCTTCCAGTATAGCATCATGCAGATATATCGCTTCCTCGACATTGCGCGGATATATATTAAACCCACCGGCAATTATCAGCTCCTTCAGCCGGTCTGCGATAAAAACATAGCCCTCCTTATCAATATAGGCAATGTCTCCTGTACGCAGCCGTCCAGCCTCATCAAGTACGGCAGCAGTTTCATCGGGCTTCTGCCAGTATCCTTGCATAACCTGAGGTGCGCGCACGCAAAGCTCTCCCTTCTCACCAATACCAAGAAACTGCCCGCGATTCTCCATATCCTCAATCTCAACAATAGTTTGAGGTAGCGGAAGCCCTATGGAACCCGCCTTGTTTTTCCCATACAAGGGATTGGCGCAAACTACAGGCGAGGTTTCGGTCAGCCCGTAACCTTCAATAAGTGAGCAGCCGGTGAGTTTCTCGAATCTCTGCTTTACTTCCACCGGCAGAGGCGCTCCGCCGGAAATACAGGCTTTCAGGCTGGAGAGATTATGCTCGGCCAGTTTGGGATGGTTGATAATCGCACTGAACATTGTCGGTACACCCGGCATTAATGTCGGCTTTTTGCGGTCTATATCCTTCAGAACATGCTTCAGCTCAAAGCGCGGATGCATAATCAGCCTTGCGCCTTTTAACATACTGAAATTCATCACCGCGGTCATGGCAAATACATGGAAAAACGGCAGCACCCCGAGCATTATCTCCCCGCCATCTTCCAGTGCACCGAACCAAAGTCCGGTCTGCACCGCATTGGTATATACATTGTGGTGGGTCAGGACAGCCCCCTTGGGAGTGCCGGTTGTCCCACCGGTATACTGGATTACCGCTATTGAATCGGGGGAGGTTTGCGGATTATCGGAAGAAGGCGGATGTGCAAGTAAATCCTGCCATTTGATATGGTCATCATCCCATTTGACATCAGCTATTTCCTTGCGTTTTACAAAAGGGAACAGGAGGTTTTTCGGAAACGGCAATATCTCCGGCATATTGCCGATAATGAGCTTGCGCAATCTGCCATGCCCCAGCAATTCCTTTGCCTTGGGGTATAAAGCCTCAAGATTGAGCGTTATTATTATTTCGGTTTCGGAATCCTCAAGCTGATACTTTAGCTCACGTACGGAATATAGCGGGCTGAAATTCACTACTATCCCGCCGGCTTTCAGTATGGCGAAATAGGATATGACGAAATGTGGTGTATTAGGGAGAAACAGCCCGACCTTTGTTCCATTTTCCACCCCGATGGAACGAAATCCCGCTGCCGCCTTTTCCACCAGTTCTTGAAGCTGTCTATAGCTATAACGCTTATCCAGAAAATCCAGTGCACAATTATCAGGAAATCTCGCAGCAGTATCATCAAGGATTTTATAAACAGGATGCGGCTCAACCGGCTGATTCCAGTCAATTTCCTCAGGATAATGCTTAACCCATGGATATTCATGCATGGTTGTATTGTAGCATGGCGATGAAGAAAAAACAGGAGAATATCTTTAAAGTAAGTTAAAGAATTGTATTGATATTATCTATATTTTTGGAAGAGTAACCCCGGTTTGTTTCATATATTTGCCGGCACGGTCAGCATAGGAAGTTTCGCAAATATCATCGCCTTTAAGAAATAAGAACTGGCATGCTCCTTCATTAGCGTAAACCTTGGCAGGCAAAGGAGTGGTATTAGAAAATTCAAGGGTTACATGCCCCTCCCATTCCGGTTCAAGCGGAGTAACATTCACTATAATCCCACAACGTGCATAAGTTGATTTTCCTACACAAATTACCAGCACATCGCGAGGTATACGAAAATACTCCACTGTTCGTGCTAAAGCAAAGCTGTTGGGTGGAATTATACAGACATCACTTTTTCTATCAACGAAACCTTCACTAGCAAATTTTTTAGGGTCAACAGTTGCTGAATCAACATTGGTGAAAATTTTGAACTCATTGGAAACTCGTGCATCATAACCATAAGAAGACAGGCCATATGAAATCAGACCGTCTGATTTTTGATTAAGCTTTTCCTGTACACCAACAAATGGTTCAATCATATCACTTATGATTGCCATCTCGCGTATCCATTTATCAGGCATTATTGGCATATTCGTATAGTCAGGTAAATAAGTTAACTTATTAAAAAAGTTCTTCTCCCTGTCAATAATACTTAAGTAGCACTATCACATAAAGCCCAAAACCCTGTCCAGAAAATTCCGGCCGATTTCTATACCCTTGCTGTCTATGCTATGGGCTAGCATCGGGCGGGAATGGGCTTCGGGACTGCACCCTGCGGCTTTCAGTTCCTTAACCGCCTGTTCGTGGAACATATAGGGTACGACAGGGTCCATCATACCATGTACCAGGCAAATATCCGGCCTTGAGCGGATTTCTGCCTGCATATCTTCATCATTGAGAAAAATCCCCGAATAGCCGAGAATACCGGCACATGGCTTTTCACGCCGCATTCCCACATAAAGCGACATAATCGTACCCTGTGAAAATCCGGCCAGTACCAGCTTATCATCGCTCAAGCCAAACCGTTCCAGTGTTTCATCGATAAAATGACTGAGAATCGGTGCTGCATCCCGAACACCACGCTTCATCGCATCCTCCGTCCACTCGGTCATACTGAACCACTGATAGCCGAAGGGCGACATATCGCAGTTAAACGGCGCATTTGGTGAGATAAAATGCGCATCAGGCAGTATATGTGCAAATTCCGGCGCAAGGCTAATTAAATCATTACCATCCGAACCGAGTCCGTGCAGCAGAATTACTACTTGTTTTGCTTCTGCACCTGACTTTGGAGCAAGTTCTGCCCCTGATAATCTGGTTATAACTTCTTCCATATCAACCATGTCACCCCGGACACATATTTTCTCCAAATCTATTGATTTGGTTAGAAAATAGTGTTCTTGGGGTTATTACATATTCACGTTACTCTATCTATAACCCCGAGAATGGTGGTTTCTAGACGAAATCATCCACCTTCGCTAAAGCTCCGGTGGACAGGTAGATTTCGAGAAACCATACATCCGGGATGACAGTAAAAATCATTCAAGGGCGCTACCAATACATAAAATTCTTCTTGAAAGAAAGGAAATAACAATCCAATAATAAATTTATGAGTGATACAGGAAAATTTATTACATTTGAAGGCGGGGAAGGCAGCGGTAAAACCACCCAGGCACGGCTGTTATTCGAGGCTATGAATAATGCCGATATCCCGACCATATTCACCCGTGAGCCGGGCGGAACTGATGGTGCGGAGGAAATACGGGCATTACTGGTCAAGGGCGAAACCGGCAAATGGGACAGTATTACCGAGCTTTTAATGTATTTCGCAGCGCGCAGGGATCATGTGGAAAAGCTTATAAGACCATCGCTTGCCCGTGGAGAATGGGTGGTTTGCGACCGCTTTACCGATTCCACCATTGCATATCAGGGGTATGGCGAGGGTATCAAGCTGGATCTGATAAAGGTGCTGCATAAGCTTACCCTGGGTGGATTCCAGCCGGAACTCACCTTTATATATGACATAAGTATCGAACATGGTATAGAGCGGGCAAAAGAACGGGAAGACCAGATTCACAAGGGTGAAGACCGTTATGAGCGAATGGGATCGATTTTTCACAAGAATGTACGGCGGGGTTTCCTGGAGATTGCCAAGGAGAATGAGGGGCGTTGTGTGCTGATAAATGGTGAGGGAACAATTCGTGAAATCCACCGCGCAACCGTAAGCAGGTTGAATTTCCACCTGCAAACCAGTATCTCCCCGCTGGAAACCGCACAGATTGATAGTTTGTTAAAATAATGGATTATAGATAATAGATGATGGATGATAGAATTTTCCATTATCCATCATCTATAATCCATCATCTACATTATGACCAAGGGACTGATATTTTCCGGTGTGCAGCCGACAGGTAACCTCCATCTGGGTAATTATCTCGGTGCGATAAAGCAGTGGGTGGGATTGCAGGATGAGTATGAGTGCATATACTGCATCGTTGATTTGCATGCCATAACGCAGCCACAGGAACCGGAAGAGTTGCGGGATAATATCCGTTCAACCGCTGCGGCCTATATAGCCTGCGGGATTAACCCTGATAATAATATTATTTATAATCAGTCGGCGGTGGCCGGACATGCTGAACTGGCCTGGATTCTGGGCTGCTATACCCCGCTGGGCTGGCTCAACCGCATGACGCAGTTCAAGGAAAAGGCCGGCAAGCATAAGGAGAATGCGGCACTTGGGCTGTATAGCTATCCTGTGCTGATGGCGGCGGATATATTGCTTTACAAGGCAACGCATGTACCGGTTGGTGATGACCAGAAGCAGCATCTCGAACTGGCACGCGAAATTGCAGGGGCATTTAATCATCGTCATTTTTATAGCGATGATAATCAGAATGCCGGATATTTTCCACTGCCGGAACCTCTTATTCTTGGAACTGCAACACGGGTTATGAGCCTGCGTGACGGTACTAGGAAGATGAGCAAGTCCGAGGAGTCCGACAATTCACGGATAAACCTGACCGACATTCCGGATGATATTGCAAGGAAATTTCGGAAAGCAAAGTCGGATGCCGAGGTCGGGTTTGATGATCTGGATGAGCGGCCTGAGGCCAGGAATTTACTTGTGATTTATGCGGCTTTGGGTGATATTTCACTTGAGCAGGCGCAAGCGGAATTTTCCGGCAAAGGCTTTGGTGATTTGAAAAAAGCTCTTGCAGATGTAGCAGTGCAGGTATTATCACCAGTTTCAGCGGAAATGAATAAGCTTATGAATGACAGGGCTTATCTGGATAAGATTTTACATTCCGGCAAGGAAAAAGCTTCCGCCATGGCAGAAAAGAATTTGAAAGAAATAAAGGAGATTGTGGGGTTTTTGTGAGTTTTAATAGTGCCAAGTGTTATGTGCTGAATGCTGAGAGGTTGCAATGGAAAGGCTCAACACTCAGCACTCAGCACTCAGCACTCAACACTTATTAAGTAATGAAAATAACAGATGTAAATGCGGTGGGCGGGGCGAGACCTATCGGTAAGAAGAAAAAAACTCCGGCAGGAGGGGATTTCGGCTCGCTGCTTGATAATGACAATGAGGTCGAATCAGGCACCAATGTTGGCGGGATTAACCCTATCGCTCCTCTCGGAAACATTCTGGCCGCACAGGAAACAGGCAGTTTTGCCAATATGGATGAGATAAAGCAACAGCTTTCCCGTGGCAATAATATGTTGGACTATCTCTCAGAACTAAGGGACGGGATGCTAACCGGTAGTACTAACCCGCAAAATGTACAGAAACTTGTTGATGAACTGCGTAAGGAAAAAAACACCACCCCTGACCCGCAGCTATCCGAACTCCTCGATGAAATCGAACTCCGTGCCGCAGTGGAACTGGCAAAACTTGAATAACCTCACCTGTGCCGCCACCAGTGGGTTTCATTTATTGAGTAAATCGGGGTGTAGTGATGGATATCCGTATCTTCCATAAGCTGCTCAATCTGGTTATCCAGTATGTATATTTTATCCTCCAGATAGACTGCCAGAATTGCATGTATCACATCCAGGTTTTCATCTTTCAGCACCACAACCCGCATATCGTCATTGGAAAATCCAAGCGCCCGCAATGACATGAATTTGGCAATAGAATAATCCTCGCAATCCCCGTCCTTTATGTAAAACTGGTAGGGAGTTGCCCAGTAATCCGGTACCCCCCAGTTAATCGGGTCGAGTATATATGGCGTCTGGTTCATATAGAAATTTACCGCCTTAACCTGCATATGCCTGTCTTCCTGCCTGATATCATCAAGAAAATCCCTCCATTTTATCAGGTGGCATTTGCTGAATTCCTTGTCGTTACACCCGCTTTCCGCCATTTCCTCGTCATCAAAATAGCGTTCCAGCGCACCATTCCACTTTGGGAAAGGCCTGAGATTGGTCGAAACCGTCTCCTTACTGTCAAACAGGCGGTTATCCCCTGCAATAGCGGCCAGAGGTACTAGAAGGATAACTACAATTATGATTGATTTTATCAGCATATATGTTGGCATACAAAAACAGCAGCCAAGCATATCCCAGCTATATAATGATGGGAAGTAAAAATGGTAGCTAACACTACTTGTGTTTAGGTTTTTATCATCACTTAAGCTCAACTTGACTCAAGCACTCACCCGTTCACGGTTATAGGAAATCTGGCGGTAGGTGAGGGCTTCGGCTATGTGGTGCCTGGCAGTTTTGTCGGCACCTGCCATATCTGCAATGGTGCGGGCAACCCGCAATACCCGGTTATGGCCACGCATGGAAAGCCCCATAACTTCCACCGCCTGTTCCAGCAGTTCCCTGCCTTCCACATCGGGCAGGGCAAATTCCTCCAGCGCATCACCATCCGCTTCGGAGTTAAGCCGGAAACTGCCCTTGTGCCTTTCGTTATACGTACTGTACCGTTCCGCCTGCACTTCCCGCGTCCTTGCCACCCGTTTTGCTATCGTGGCCGAATCCTCACCTTCCTTGCTGTTATAAATCTCAAACGGCTTGACCTCCGGTACTTCAATATGAATATCAATCCTGTCAAGCAGCGGCCCGGAAAGCCTGGCCTGATAATCATTGGCACAGCGCGGTGCGCGGCTGCATGCACGGGACGCATCCTCAAGGTAGCCGCAGCGGCAGGGATTCATCGCTGCAACCAGTTGAAAATCTGCCGGAAATGTCACATGCGACTGCACACGGGCGATGGTAACATTACGGGTCTCCAGCGGCTGGCGCAGCGAATCCAGCACCTGCCCCGGAAATTCCGGCAATTCATCGAGAAACAATATCCCCTTATGGGCAAGCGTCACCTCACCGGGACGGGCACGGCTACCGCCACCAATCATCGCCGGCATCGAACAGTTATGATGCGGGTCGCGGAATGGCCGCCTGCGGGTAATTTTGCCATCAATCAGGTTACCGGCAATCGAATTGACCATACTCACCTCCAGCATTTCCTCACTGGTAAGTTGCGGCATTATTCCCGGCAGGCGTGAGGCCAGCATCGACTTGCCCGAGCCGGGCGGTCCTACCATCAATATATTATGCCCGCCTGCCGCTGCTATTTCCAGTGCACGCTTGGCGGTTTCCTGTCCCTTTATATCACGCATGTCGGGATAGTGCGGCGGGTCATTATCTATGGTGGCAACGGGTTTGGTGAGCAGTTGTGTTCCCTTGAAATGATTGATTAGCTCAAGCACATTTGTCGGTGCCAGTATATCGATATCGCCAGCCCATGCTGCCTCACCGCCATTTGCTGCCGGACAGATTATTCCCTTGTTGCGTGCCGATGCACCTATCGCAGCCGGTAATATTCCGCCAATCGGCATCAACGAACCGTCAAGCGACAACTCACCCATAACCACATAGCTTTCAAGCTCTTCGTCAGGCAGGGCATGCATCCCCATCAGCAACCCGATAATTATCGCAAGGTCGTAATGGCTGCCTTCCTTGGCAATTCCGGCAGGAGCGAGATTCACCGTTATCCGTTTGGGCGGCATCGAAAGCCCCATCGAGCCGAGCGCCGCCCGCACCCGTTCCTTTGCCTCATTCACCGCCTTGTCCGGCAGCCCGACAATGGTAAATGCCACATTACCCGATGAAAGCTGTACCTGTACCTCAACATCGGTTACATCTATTCCGGAAAACGCAAATGTGTGAATATGGGAGACCATGCGGTAGCTATCAGTTGTCAGTACTCAGTTGTCAGACGGTTGTGGGAAGGTAATTGTTTTTGTAAGGTATCCTCTAATTTTTTTCCATATGTTTATTTATAACTCAACCTGGAGAAGATTATGGACAAATATCTTGTATACATAACTGCCGAGAATATTGAGCAGGCAAGGAAAATCGGCAATACGCTGGTTGAGGAAAGGTTGGTGGCCTGTGTGAATATCCTGCCTGATATGCAATCGATATATTGGTGGGAAGGAAAGGTTGAGGAAAGTAATGAGGCAGCGATAATCGCCAAAACCATTCAGGCCAATATCGAGAAAATCAAACTCAGGGTAAAGGAATTACACTCCTATGATTGCCCCTGCATCATTGCGATAAATATTGAGGATGGTAATACGGAATATCTTGACTGGATTGAAAATAGTGTAAATTAGACTGTATCATTTAAATTTCATTGACTATTTATGCATATCTCTCTAGAATCTTTAAGTTAATTTTTGGTGAATGAGGGGTTCACCTATAGTCTCTGCTAACAATATCTAACTATGTATTTGCTATGAGTAGGAAGAAGACCATATTCACAATGTTAGCCGTGATATTGGGAGCTGTATTCTGCACTAATACTGCGATTGCACAGGTAACGGTCGAAGGACGAATTATGCGTCCACGTGAGTTATATGTGGGGATTGATTATACTCATCTGCAATTTAATCCTAATATAAGTATTGATGGAGCAGTTGAAGAAAAATTCAACGGTGTGAATCCTTATATCGGCTATTGGTTCCATCCAAGTTATGGTATTGAAGGCGGATATTTTATTACAGTAGAGCGGGATACCAGAAATGGGGGGTTGGCTACTACAACACAGGTTTCGGCCTGGACGGTGGATTTGATGGGCCGGATGCCGATTACCCCTGATTTTGACCTGATAGGTAGTTTTGGACTAGCGCAAATGCATACCGATATTGAGGTAACTTCAGGAAGCCTTAGCCTCAGTCGTTTTGATGAAAGAGAGCTTGATTACCGTTTTGGATTTGGTGGTGAATATAGGATGATTGACAGTATGAGTAATGTAAAAGCTCGTGGAATGATTCGTTTTATTGATGATTTTGACTTTGACGAGGGCGGCGATACTTTTCTTCAGTTTAATTTCGGCATAAATGTTGGGTTTTAAAAACCCCTCTTAATAATTATAAATCATTATACCAGTCTAAAAAATCTACATCTTGAAATACACTTCCTGTGCCTCCAGAAGTGTATCATGCAAGGATACTATGTCTTCGGAAATTATTATATCGACCATATTTCTTATCTGTTCGAAATATGTATCTATTGCTTCGGTAACTTTATCTTTGTGTTTTATTATGTCATCAGTCTCTACTCCGCCATCCAGGATAATATTACGGGTAAAGCCATGCAACCCCGCACCAGTAGCATAACTATATTCTGATTCTTCTATATTTTCCATAACCGCACATGCTATGAGTCGCGGCATTATCCCCATCCACACATACGCCACATCATCAAGGGTAGAATAATCAGAAACCCGAAAATCCTTTATTTCTTCATTCTGCAGCAATTTGTGAAAATGCAACCGCTTCCTCTGTGCCTTTTTCAAACGTGTAGTAAGCTTTTTATTCCCCTTGGTAATGTCGGTCTTGAGGCTGTCCAAACTAGCCTTGAAGCTACCAAGTGCCTCCAAAAGATTATTACTGTTTTCTGTAAAGATGTCTCGCCACATTGTGGCATCTGAACCGACTAGCCTCACAAATTGCCGAAAATTATTATCAGCATTATCAACTATATAATGAAAAATATCTTTATCCCAATTATCCCCCCTGATGTTATATAAGGCCAGACCGAAACAAGAACTTAAAAACTGTACATTATGTGAAACATTAGCGTAAATATAATCGTGGCGGCTTGCTTCCATAATTTTCACATTTGCTCCGATTGCCTCCCACATTTTCTGTACTTTAGCAGTAGCAGTTTTATTAGTACGGCTAATAGGGGTGAGAACTACCATCTTATTTTTATACAATGAATCAAAGGCGGCCTCCGGTCCTGATTTTTCAGTACCAGCTATCGGATGTGCTGGCACCAGATATCCCTGCTGTGATTTATCCAGTAAAGTAAATATATTTTGTGTAGGTTCTTCCTTTACCGAGCCGGTATCAATTATAATCGCCCGCTTTGCTATACGGGGAACAATTGCAGTGGTAATATCGCTATATGTGGAAAGCGGAGTAGCCAGAACAACCATTTCGGAATCTACCACACTTCTGGCCGGATTAACAAATCCGTAATCAATCAGATCAAGTGCAAGTGCTTTATTTAGGGTCGTCTGGCTACGGCTGCAACCGATAATTTCCTTTGCCAGTTTATGTTTACGCAAAGCTAGCGCTAATGACCCGCCAATTAATCCGACCCCAATGATGGTAATTCTATTGAACATGTATTAGTGAAGTGCGATAGATATTATAGTCGTTCCAAAGAATTCAAATGCTCACTTGTAAAATAACATTCTTGTGTAATCCACACAAACTTTTTAATTAAGGCTTTCAAAGAAGGTGCAGCACTCTCTTCCACATAGGCTGAGATTTTGCCTTGACTATCAACTTTCAGTTGAGTAGATTGTGCATATAAGCAGGGTGCTGCCACACCCTCTACAGGAAAAAGACCTACCATTCTTTTTCATCAGGCACCCTGCTTTTAACCTCCACCGCTTGTAAGAGGAGGTGAGGAGTCCATTGTCATGCTGAACTTGTTTCAGCATCCATTCACCCGATGACGGAATATTAGCGGTAGGTAACCAGGCTTTACATTTTGAAAACACTTATCATAACCTGCCAATCATAAGAATTTTGAGAAATGGATCCCGAAACAAGTTCGGGATGACATCATCGGATTTCTGGTGGGGGAATATATAAGTGCTGAGTGTTAAGTGTTGAGCCTCCGGTTTGCGGGAGGGGCTAGGTGGTTATATCTTGCTTTCCACCAAACTAGCCATATCACTAAAAACCTCTGCTGCGTCACCCTGCCCATACTCTGCCACAAACGGCACTCCATTGTCGGATGACTGTGACAGAAGCGGTTCAACCGGAACCTTGCCCAGGATTTTTATCCCGAATTCATCCCTTATCTTCTCCGCTGCATTGCCGGAAAATAATTCCAGTTTTTTGCCTGAATCCTCATCAACAAAATAACTCATATTCTCCACAGCACCGACAATCGGCACTCCGACCTTGCGGAACATTTCAATCGCCTTGCGTACATCAAGCAGCGCAATATCCTGCGGGGTTGTTACCATAACAACCCCGGAAAGCTTGTAATTCTGGGCAATACTTAGATGTATATCGCCGGTGCCGGGAGGCAGATCGACAATCAGGTAATCAAGCTCTCCCCAATTCGCTGCAAGCATAAGCTGCTTGAGCGCTTTGGTTACCATAGGCCCGCGCCATATCACCGGTACATTCTCGCCCAGAATCATACCCATCGAAACCGCCTTTATACCATATTTCTCCGGCGGAATCATACGTTCATTCTCCACCTTCGGCTCTCCGGAAAGCCCCATCATACGGGCAACAGAAGGGCCATGTATATCGGCATCCACCAGCCCGACCTTATGCCCTGCCTGCCCGAGCGCCACTGCAAGATTTACCGCTACGGTAGATTTTCCAACCCCGCCCTTACCCGATGCAACTGCGATAATATGTCTTACACCTGCAATAACCTTCGGGGTAGGGGGCTTTATCCAGTCTTTTGGAGAGAAGCTTTTTACTTCATCAATATTTCTTTTTTCCGCACTATTTTCAGTCATTGCTTGCAAAGCTGTTTGTTTTGCTTATATAAAGACCATCTGTATATAGAGTAAAGGGATTCTTATGTCTGCCAGTATTTTGTATAGCGACCGTAATAAAGGGCCGTGGGGAACGCATAACCCTCCTCCGCGGGGAGGAGGCAATAGTGGCGGCAATAAAGGCGGTGGAGGCGGCAAGGAACCGCCGGATATAGATCTGGATGAAATGTTCAAGAAAGGCAGGGAGACCATAGAAAATATATTCGGCAATAGCGGTGATGGTGGCGGCAAGCGCAAGGGGAGTAATAAAAAGACGCTGCTGATTGTGGCATTGCTGGGGATTATATTATGGCTCTCCAGCGGGATATACAAGGTGGACGCCAGTGAGGTAGGGGTTGTTATGCGCTTTGGTGCATTTCATAGTGTAAAGGAAGAAGGACTAAATTACCACTTTCCATCTCCTATAGAAAAAGTGATCATTCTTCCTGCAACAATTGTTAATGAAGTTGAGGTTGGTGCACGCAGTTCTCGTGGCAAGCGTAGTACCGTTACTCAGGAAAGCCTTATGCTAACCGGCGATGAGAATATCGTTGATATAGATTTTATTCTGCAATGGAGGATTGGCACAGAGGATGAAAATGCGGCTAATTTCCTGTTTAACATTAAGGGGCAGGCAGATACGGTAAAGAGCGTTGCTGAGAGTGCTATGCGTGAGGTGGTGGGCAGGAGGCCAATTGACGATGCGTTGACTGATGGCAGAAATGAAATTGAAGATGAAGCAAAGCAGATAATTCAGGAAATGCTGGATAGTTATGGCGCAGGTATAGAGATAATTCGTTTGCAGATAGGTAAGGCGCAGGTGCCGAAGCCGGTGCTGGATGCATTTCGTGATGTGCAGGCGGCAAGGGCGGATATGGAGCGTGCCAAGAATGAGGCGGAAGCCTACCGTAATGATATTATCCCGCGGGCACGTGGTGAAGCACAGAAAGTACTACAACAGGCGCAGGCCTATAAACAGGGTATTGTAGCCAAGGCACAGGGTGAGGCTAAACGTTTTGTGGCGGTATATGATGAATATCGCCGTGCCAAGGATATAACCAAAAAGCGTATATATCTTGAGACAATGCAGGATGTATTGCAGGGTACGGAGAAAATATTGCTGGATAGCGGCGCGCAGGGTAGTGGTGTAGTGCCATATCTGCCGCTGCCTGAGGTTCGGAAGCGGGCTGTCGGGCAGTAGGTATGTCATCCCAGAAGCCATATTTTCTCCGAAACTTGTTTCGGTTAAGAAAATAAGCTATGTGGGATCCAGAAGAAGGTTACAGGTTTTAGGTTACAGGTTTTAGCGGGATGATGAGGAAGAGTTATTCTTCTCCATCAACCAATATACTGGATTCCACATCGTAAGACTCCTAAACGGAAAATCGGAGATTTTCCTACTCGTCTAACGTCTGGAATGACAAAAAATAATAAATAGGACAAAAACATGAAAGGCTCGGTAATAATAATACTAATAATAGCAGCGGTTATTGCAGCTTCCTCCGCCATGTTCATAGTAGACCAGCGGGAGCAGGTGATAGTGCTGCAGTTTGGTGCACCGGTTTCCGTAGTGCGCGAGCCAGGGCTGAATTTTAAAATCCCTTTTGTTCAGGAGGTTAGAAGGTATGACAGGCGGGTTCTTGACCTTAACGCAGAACCACAAGAGCTTACCGCATCCGACAAAAAGCAGATTATTGTTGATGCATTTGCCAAATACAGAATATCTAACCCTCTAGAATTCTATAAAGCTACTAGACATATTTCTCACCCCGACAGCCTGCTTACCCCTATCCTTGATTCAAGATTGCGTGAGGTAATCGCTAATTACCCGCTGATTTCGTTACTTACTATCAAGCGTTCGGAAATTATGAGTGAGATAAGGGGTAATTTGAGTAAAGAATTTAAGGATTTCGGCATAGAAGTGGTGGATGTACGGATTATGCGGGCGGATTTGCCGGAAAAGAACAGCCAGACTATCTTCCAGCGTATGCAGACCGAGCGGGTGCGTGAAGCCAAGGAATTCCGTGCGCAGGGCGCGGAGGAAGCCAAGATTATAACATCAACCGCCGAGAAGGAGCGTACCATCCTGCTTGCCGAGGCCGAGAAGAAGGCGCAGATTATCCGCGGTGCCGGTGAGGCAGAGGCCACCAGGATTTTTGCCGAATCATTCGGGCGTGATCAGGATTTCTACACATTCTACCGTTCGATGCAGGCATATAAAGAAACTCTGGGCAAGAATGATACAACTATGGTACTATCCCCCGACAGCGAGTTCCTCCGCTATTTTGGCGATATTGACGGGGGCGGGGAGTAAGTGGGAAATAACTGTCACCCCGGATGGATTGTTTTCTCTGAATCTTTGATTCAGCCAGAAAACACCATTCACGGGGTTTATAGGCAAAGACACGTAACTAGACAATAACCCCGAGAACGCTATTTTCTTACCAAATCATAGATTTGGACAAAATATGCGTCCGGGGTGACAGTAAAACGGAGAACAAAATGAACAGAATAAAGACACTGGTAATACTACTCATAACAGCCCTGCCGCTGGCCGTAAATGCAAGGCCGGCGCCGGACGGGTTTGCCGATATGGTGGAAAAGCTTACCCCGGCTGTAGTCAACATCTCGACAACTCAGGTAATAAAGTCGCCATTTTCCAATGAAAGGTTCCAGCAATTTCCTCCCGGACATCCGTTCGAGCAGTTTAACGACTTTTTTGAGCAGTTCATCAATCCATATCAGGGAGACCGTAAGGCACAATCACTCGGCTCCGGCTTTATCATCAGCCCCGACGGTTATGTTGTCACCAACAACCATGTTATTGAAGAAGCGGATGAAATTGATGTTATACTCAATGACAATACGCAATATGCGGCAAAAATCATCGGTCGTGACCCGAAAACCGACCTTGCACTGCTAAAGATAGAGGCGGAAACACCTCTGCCATATGTGGAGTTCGGTAATTCCGATGATGCACGGGTCGGTGACTGGGTAGTGGTCATCGGTAATCCGTTTGGGTTAGGCGGTACGGTAACCGCCGGGATTATCTCCGCCCGCGCCCGTGATATAAATGCCGGCCCGTTCGATGACTTTATCCAGACCGATGCGGCTATAAACCGCGGCAATTCGGGGGGGCCACTGTTCAACCTTGACGGCGAGGTTATCGGTATCAATACGGCAATTTTCTCCCCCAACGGGGTAGGTAATGTCGGTATAGGCTTTGCAGTTCCTTCGTCCCTGGCGGAGGGGATTATCCGGCAACTCAAGAGTAACGGTGAGGTTGAACGCGGCTGGCTCGGAGTGCGTATACAGGATGTCACCGAGGAAATCGCTGAAAGCATGGGAATTGAAAGCGAGAATGGTGCGCTGGTGGCCGAGGTTATGAATGACAGCCCGGCAGCGGAAGCAGGGCTGGAAACCGGGGATATTATCCTTGAGTTTAACAATACCCCGATTGAGAAAATGAAGCAGTTGCCGAGGGTTGTAGCCGAGGCAAAGACCGGACAGGAGGTGCCTGTGCTGGTGCTGCGCGGAGGTGACCGTATATCCCTGACCGTAAAGGTAGGCGAGCTTGAGGAAGAAGAGGAACTATCAGGCAGCTCCGGCGGCGGTGATGGTGATAATTCCGAACAGGATGACGGAGACAATGTGCTGGGGATGAGCCTGCGTCCGATTGATGACGGTATGCGCAAGAGGTTCGGCATAGCGCAGGATGTAACCGGCCTGATTGTAACCGGAGTCAAGTTTGACTCACCGGCCGGCAGTAGCGGTATCCGCCGCGGGGATATTGTGCTGGAGGCCGACCAGCAGAAGCTTCAGGATGCCGGGCAATTTGCCGATATTGTAAAGCAGGTTAAAAAATCCGGCCGCAATTCTGTGCTTCTATTATTACAGCGTGCCGGCGACGCTATATTCATGGCGGTTCCGGTAGAGGGTTAGAGAAAAAGCCGTTGACATGATGGGATTTTGTGGCATACTGCGCAGCCTTTCCGGTAGCTGTTGGCCTTTGGCCGTTAGCTATTGGATGAGAAATAACCAACGACCAATAGCCAATAGCTAACAGTCAAATGAAAACATTTTCAGCAAAAAAAACTGATATTGAAAAGAAATGGTGGATTGTCGATGCGCAGGACCTTGTGCTTGGCCGCATGGCTTCCGAGGTGGCGAAAGTCCTGCGTGGCAAGCATAAGCCGGGTTTTACCCCTCATATGGATTGCGGGGATAATGTGGTGGTTATCAATGCCGACAAGGTGCATATGACCGGAAACAAGCGTTCGGACAAGAAATATTATTGGCATACCAACTATCCCGGCGGAATCAGGGAGACCAGTCCGGAGAAAATACTGGAGGGTAAACATCCGGAGAGGGTGGTGAAAAAGGCGGTACAGCGGATGATTTCACGCAATAAAATGGGACGTAAACAGATGGGCAATCTGTATGTTTATGCCGGTGCGGAACATAAGCATGAGGCGCAGAAGCCACAAATACTTGACCTGGCCGCAAGAAATCCCAAGAACAGAAAAAGGGCTTAAATAACAAGGAATCAAATAATATGGTGGAAGTTGCAACAACAGCAGAACAAACGGAAGAAAAACAACCGAAAATCGATGAGCAGGGGCGGGCTTACGGTACCGGTCGCAGGAAGGATGCAGCGGCACGGGTGTGGATCAAGCCGGGAAAAGGACAAATCATTATAAATGGCAAACCTCTGGAGAAATATTTTGGCAGGCCGGTGCTGCGTATGATTATCAACCAGCCTTTTGCAGTAACCAAGAATAACGGCAAGTTTGATGTGTATTGCACTGTAAAGGGCGGCGGGCTTTCCGGACAGGCCGGGGCGGTACGCCATGGAATCAGCCGCGCACTGGATAATTATGACCCCGCAGGGAATCATAAGGCACTGCGCCGCGGTGGTTTCCTTACCCGTGACAGTCGTGTGGTAGAGCGCAAGAAATACGGTAAGGCCAAGGCACGCCGCAGCTTCCAGTTCTCGAAACGTTAGGGAACCTCTTATCACTCTTCCGAATTTTCTGATATTGTGTTTTCGGCAATGCTGTGGTAACAGGCAGTAGTTATGTCAGCAGAAGAAATCACAGACCAGAAGCCCTTGTCCGTTGGTGATTTTGCACCGGATTTCACCCTTGATACTGATAGCGATGGCAGCGTGACATTATCCGAATTGCGCGGACGGAATGTGGTTGTATATTTCTATCCTAGGGACAACACCCCCGGATGTACGATAGAGGCCAGGGAGTTTTCCGATGCAATGGATGATTTTGAATATGCCGATACGGTTATAATCGGGATTTCAAAGGACTCACCGCAAAGCCATGACAAGTTCAAGGATAAATGTGATTTGTCGATAACCCTGGCATCCGATGAAAGAGGTTCGGTATGCGAGGCTTACGGGGTATGGGTTGAGAAGAATATGTATGGCAAGAAATCGATGGGAATCCGGCGTGCCACTTTTTTAATCGATAGCAAGGGTGCCATCCGCAAAATCTGGCCAAAAGTAAAGGTGGAAGGCCATGTGGAGGAAGTCCTCGATGCCGCAAGGGAGTTGTAAAAACACGGCCTAGACTCCGAATTCTGAACTCTAACTAGTCACTAACCACGAGCCACTAACTATGAAAATAAACGCAAATACTGTCCGTATAGGGAATATACTGGAATATCAGGGACGTCTGTGGCGGGTGGCCAGGCGGGAGCATACCATGCCCGGCAAGGGCGGGGCTTTCGTACAGCTTGAACTGAAGGATATACAATCCGGTACCAAGCTAAATGAGCGTTTCCGCTCCGGTGAGGATGTGGAAGTGGCTCGCCTCGACCAGAAGAAATACCAGTATCTCTACACTGACGGGGGTAATATTGCATTGATGGATAACGGTACCTATGAGCAGATAGAAATAAGCAGGGAATTGTTGGGTGAGCAGGAGGCTTTCCTGCAGGACGGTATGGAAGTTGAGGTGGAGTTTCATGAAGGCAAGCCGCTGGGAATCAGCCTGCCCGAGCAGGTAGAGCTTGAAGTGGTTGAAACCGAGGCGGTTATCAAGGGGCAGACTGCAGCCAATTCCAACAAGCCTGCGATACTCGATAACGGTATGCGTATAATGGTTCCTCCCTTTATTGAAACCGGCACGAAAATTGTGGTAAAAACCGAAGATGCATCTTATGTGGAGCGTGCTAAGTAAGGGTTAAAGTCTCAGTTAGGGGACAACAAGAGATCCTTCGCCCTTTCAGGCGTGATTGGGCTGTGTTTTATCCCAGTTCTTGCATTTGGGATATAGGCAACTCTTTTATTGGAACGGCTGTAGATCCTAAAAAGAATATTTTCCTGTTTTATTAATCAGAAAGTAAAAACGACACGCACGTTCATCGCTTTTGTCCAGATCGTATACACCAGAAGTTACGCAATTGCTTGAGTTTACTCCGTTTTGTCCTAACGTTTTTCCACTGTTTGCCAGACCATCATCTGTTTTTCTATCAATTGCGGCTGCGTCAGGGGCTGAAAGAAGACCGTTGTTCAATTTGTTATCTGAAGATTCTGCAGCAAATTGAATATAATTTCCTTTTATTCCATACACTGTACTATCATCCTTGTGTCTAAGTATATAGCCGCCTCCATCAAATTTTGAAGATGGGGCATTTTCACCCAAGGTAATAACCGTAGTAACCATGTGTCCGGAATAATTACCAGAAATCATTCCTGCTAATGAAAGTTGTTGCCACGCTGGCAACCCTTCATCTTGTGAAGAATAAATTTGTCCGTTACCATTACCATTTTCTGTAGAAAAGCCTACAAACCGTGAATCATCTGGCCAATAACAATTGCTACCTGCAGCACATGCTGCATTCAGCATATCCCCAGGAAGAGCGTTATAGTAATCTTCAAATGCTAAGACAGCAGATTGATATTTTGCAGAATTAATTATCACGGATTTTATTTTTGCGCCTCTTATAAAAGATTGACCTCCAACAATTCCTGCTACAATAAGGCCAACAATTACAAGAACGATTGATAACTCTGTAAGGGTGAATCCACCTGATTTATAAGGATATTCTTTCATAGCACTATTATAACACAATATACCTTACTTGCAAAAAAAAAGCCTTTTTAATTTCTGCTATGGTGCACTAAAAGTCTGTAAATCTCAAACAGAATCATGCACAATCCTTGTTGGATTGCAGTTGAGCTGTCCAGCTATAGACCGCACTATACCTCACATACACAGACATTCTGCCAAAGCAATCAATTTGTCAGCTAACTATACTTATTGGGAGTTATTGAATAATAATGATATTTACTTAAAGGATGATGCTTAGTTCTATTAATGTGAAACTTCTTCTTTTTTCATATTAATTAACTTCTTTAAGAACAAATGCCATTCTACATGCAACGTCGGCTACACTTAATACATACGTTGCAGAAGCACCTGAACCAGTAATACATGCTACAGCTGTATCTTGTCCCTTTCTAGTCAGCACTTTTCCAGTAAAAGGTGCACCATCATCCATTTTTCTATCTATTTTTTCTGCATCTGGAACAGAAACTATTGCGTTATCTAAATAATCATTTGTTCTAATACTTCCAAAGCCAAGAAAATTTCCATTAACAGTAGAACCTAATATTTGAGACCCATCAAACCCAAAAAAGTATCCACCACCGCTTAAACTTGATTCAGGTACATTCACATTTAAAACAGCTTCGTTATTGGTTGCAGTGCCCGAATATTCTTTAGGCAACATGTCGGATAAATACAAATGCTGCCAAACAAGATATCCTTCTGAAGATGATTCTATTTTATGATCTCCATTTCCGTTAGATGTAGCAAAACCAACATACCTCGAATCATCTGGCCAATAGCTTTTAGCATTTGGCAAATCGCCAGGTCTATATCCATAATAATCTTCAAAAGTAAAAAATAATGTATTATATTTGTTGACATCAGTTACTACACCCATAAGCCTAACACTATGAATCAACGACCGTCCACCCACTATACCAGCGACAATTAATCCTATGGTTACAAGGACGATTGATAACTCTATAAGGGTGAATCCACCTGATTTATAAGGATATTCTTTCATAGCACTATTATAACACAATATACCTTACTTGCAAAAAAAAAAGCCTTTTTAATTTCTGCTATGGTGCACTAAAAGTCTGTAAATCTCAAACAGAACCACACTCAATTTCATTATAGAATTTTCTAATTTTACTGCGCTCACTATGCGGTGGAATCCTGATTCTTTTGCATCGGTATTCATAGAATTTTCTTTTGGAAAATACCATATTTAAGAATAGCGGGGTATGTGCGAGAGTTCTCAACTATTTTTGGTGCTTGTTTTTCTTTAGATGGCTTACTTTGCCTGCTCTTTTTGATTTTTGCAGCCTTAAATAGACATGACTTTAACCAAGTCTGCAAAGATACAGCTGACTTTGTCAGACTAAGCCGTGGATAGTAGAGCTTATCAAAACGTTAAGTCTGATAATACTGCTCGTCTCAGGCGGCTTCCTTGAACTCTATTGATTTGAGGAAGGCTCGTTCCAGATTGTCCAGCTCATATTGCTGCTTAAAATCTTTTGGAGTGCCGACAAAGACTATCTCCGTATCATGCAACACTGCTATGCGATCGCAGATTTCGTCTATGTCGGAAAGGATATGCGAACTGAAGAAAATTGTATTGTTTGATTTTACGTAATTGAGTAGGGTGTCCTTAAGCCTTATACGGGAACTCGGGTCAAGACCGCTCATAGGCTCATCGAGAATTAACAGCGGTGCCTCGGTTAGGAATGCCGAAATTAACCCCAACTTTTGTCCCATGCCCTTGGAATATTTTGTCATTTTCAGGGTTAGTACATCCGGGTCAAGGTCAAGCTGTGCAGCCACTTTGCGGGCCGTCTCATGGTCATATTTCTTACCGTAATATGACATGGTAAGTGACAGGAACTCGGTTCCCTTGAGATATTGTGAAGGATGAAATTTTTCCGGCAGGAAGGACAGATTTTTACGGGTTCCGGGCTCATGCACATCCTTGCCGAATATGGTTGCCCTGCCATCATCCTGCGCCAGGAGCCCGAGGATAATCTTTATCATCGTGGTTTTACCGGCGCCGTTAAGCCCAATTAACCCGAATAGTTCACCTTTACCGACCTCAAAGGAAATACCGCCCAAGACATCCTTTTTGCCGAAAGATTTTTTTACCCCGTCAATTTTTATCGGAACGGAATCTACTACCATACTAAGTCCTCCTATAAATCATCAAATATGTCATCCACCAGTGAGTTAAATTCATCGTCCGATGAACCTTTACCTCCGCCTGTTGTACTACCTGTTGCTCCGGTCTTTCCCGCTGAACCTCCCTTTACATCGTTAAGCGTCGAAGCATCAACAACCTGATTTGCCGCATCAAGAACAAGTGGTGGTATATCGACAATACCCTCGACTATATCCATCTGTACCGCACGGAAAGTCTGGTTTATCCCTAGCCGGAACAGTAAAACCCCGTTCTTGCTGTCAATCATAATAGTACCGTCATCCGATTGGTGCTCCCATTCATATTCGTCATCCGCAGCATGGAAGCCTTCTCCTTCATGATCGGCATCATCCCCGATATAAGCCAGTTTCTGGTTCCATCCTGGCGAAATTACATCAAGGTTCCGGTAAAACCACAGGAATTCCACAGCATCCTGACGCACTTCACGGATTTCTATCCCTTCAAACTCCTTGCTCAAGGGATGTCCCTTGCGCACCCGGTTACTGTTCAGCCACAACGTCCAGCTCTCCGGATTGTAAAACATCACCGAATTAAGCGCATAACCCACTGTTACCGAACGCATCTCACCGCTAATGGCTTCCAAATTGCCACTGGAGTCAGATTTGCCGCTGCTGCCGATGGTGCCAGTACTTCCTGTTGTCACCGCGCTATCATTGGTATCAGCAACATACGGTTGGTCACGGAACATCATGGATTTGTAAAGCTTATCCAGTTTGTCCCGTTTGAACATAATACTGCTCTTCCACGGCAATGCGTCGAAATTCTTGCCTGTGAAAGCGTGCTTGTCCGGTATGGAAGCAACTTCACTTTGTTCCTCGCCGGTTTTCTCAGCCTCCTGCTGTGCAGAGACAGGTATCGGCAATACCAGCAGCAGCAACATTATTACATATTTCCTGTATAAAATCATATTACATAAAATCCATAGGGTTACCTGATGTTCCCTTATCCGGTTCTTTCCCCTCTTCCTCAACACTCATCAATGTTTTCCACAAGAAGGTCATACGGCCGGTCACAAGTGATACTGCCTCCTTGTTCTGCCCTATCCTGTTTAACACATCCTGGGTAATATCCTGCTCCCGGTTGATATCGAAAGTCTCCAGCTGGATATATCCAGGCAGTTCAGTAATCAGCGAATCAAGGAATGAAAGCACAAGTTCATCGCTCGCTGCACCGAAATCAACAATAACCTTGTTGGACATGACCCTGACATTCTTGGTGTCATAATTTTTCTCGTCTGCCTCTACTGGTGAAAATGTAATATCCAGTTGATCAAACTGGTACAATGCCTTGAGTGATTCAATAATCGGACGAGCAACCTTTATACGCTCCACCGCACTCGCCAGCTTATCATTTTCACGCTTATTCTGCGGAACCTGCTCATAATAGGCTTTATTGATAGTTTCAAACCTGTCATACTCCATCTTAAGTGATTGTGCTTGCTTATCTATATTGGAGGCTTCCTGTGAAACTTTTTGTAACTCCGCTTCAGTATCGGATTTTAAAGTGAATGCCACAAACAGGCCACTGCCAAGGATAGCTAATACCACTACCGACTTTACTAACTGTTTGACCAGCTGTTTCTTTACTGTATCAGCTTTCATTATCTACCTTTTTTATCTTCTTCCTTTTTCTTTGGTCCTTTTATTTCCACCTGTATATCTCTTGAGGTTTCGACCTTATCGCCGGTTAAATCAATACTGGTTGGCAAATTGCTGAATTCCACGCTATAGCCCTCGAATTTTCTTGTCACTTCGCCTACGAACAGGTTAATATTATCCAGCATCTGTTCCAGACTACCGCCGTCGCTGCCAATCTCCACATCAAGGGAAACATTAATCTCGCTATTATGTTCCTTATCGTTATCAAAGGATACTTTGACCGAGTGCACCTGGGTATTATACCCCTCCACCCTGCCATATTCTGTCATAAAATTCAGTAATTGCCTATTACCTTTAGACAATATATCATTTATTCTGGTTATTTCCTTTATTTCCTCAGGGTCACGGTCAAGTTCCTTGTTTTTTTCCTTTTGCTGTTGCAGTTTTTGTTGTGCGGCACGTTTTTTATTCTCCGCCTCTTCTATACTGCTATTTGCACTGAACCACATAAAAAGGAATACACCGGTAGTTACAATTGTACCAAGCGCAGCAATAGCAGTTACTGCCTTCACCGCTTTGGTAAGCCCAATCATGCTGCTTACTTTACGTACATAATCAGTGGTTAGTTTTTGTATATGTTTCTTGATACTAACAAAATGTGCCAGAATGACTACATCGCCGAACCGATCAGCCTGTTCCGCTACTCCTTGCAGTTTGAGCTTTTCTGCAATCTCGAACGGGGTCAGCATATAGGTTTTACTAACCGGCAAGCCGCTGATATCCAGTTCTCCACGCACTTCACCTGATGCAACTATGTATAAATCCAATGGCTCATCGCGATAACCGAGCCGCCTGATATATTCCAGCGCATTAAGGGTTTCCTGCTCGATATTACCTGCTACAACATCCGGTGTCTGCCCTCCTATAGGCTGGGCGATACGGGTAAACACCAGCTCCCTGTCCCTGAATACCATCTGGCGGAAACCTCCTACCCTATTATGGCTTACCAGGATATGCCAGTAGGAGCCTATATGTTTTTCCTTATCTTCCCTAGATTCTTTTTCTCCAAAGGCTTTTTCCAGGTCTTTCAGGTAGTTGATAGACTCAAGTGGTAGAAGATATACGCCTTCAAATGGATTGGGTAACTCCGAAACTGTTTCTATCCAGTCGGCAAGCGGGGGCACATTTCTGGTAGAAACGAACAGATATTGCTTCTCTTTTTTCTCCGATTTTTTGTTATTTATGGGAATTGCAGCATATATGTCATTTTTATCAAAATCCTTCTGTAGTTTCTTGTCAACTAGCTTTTTTAGATTTGCACCGCTTACTGGAGGTAGTTCCTCTACAGTATAGGTCTGGTCTACAGTATCGACTAGTAGATAGACAGGAGCCTCCGGAGTGGTAGATATTGCACTCTGAAATTCCGGAACAGCAGGAGAGGCAAAGAATGCACGGCTTACCATCTTATTGCCCTGCATGCATACCATAATCGCCCCTTCATCACCGATGGAAATAACGAATTTCCGGTTACCTCCGCCACCTGATTTTTCCACGGGCAATTTCTCCACCTTTGCCTTAGCGGCTTTTTGCGACTTCTGCTTTTTCTGCCTGACAGGCTTTTCAGGCTTCTGTTTGGCCTGCTTTTCTGCCTTCGGCTGTTTGTCTTTCTTTTTTAGCATAATTTTACCTTTATCACCCCTCCCGCAAGCGGGGGAGGTTTATTGAAACTCATATTAACAAATTTAAAACTGCATTTCACTAAAGCTGCCATATAACGGTCCGAATATTGCTGCCATAATCCACAGCAATAACAGGCCCATAACCACCGTCAGGGTAGGTTGTATAACCCCAATCATTGCAGCCACACCATCCTTAACCTCACGATCATAGAAAAAATTAATATTCTCCAGCGCCTCTTCCATATTACCACTCTCCTCACCGACCTTGAACATCCTGATAACAAGGTTGGGAAACCTACCGGTCTGTGATATAGCTCTAGTCAGTGAAGTACCTTCGGAAACCGAGATTATAATCGACTGAATTGCCTCTTTTATCACCAGGTTACCAACCACATTTCTGGCTACATTCAAACATTCCAGTACGCCCATTCCGCTACCGAAAGTAACCCCGAAAAAGCGGGCAAAGCGGGCGAGGTTTATCTTCAGGATAATACTCCCGATTACTGGCATTCGCAGCAGGAACCTATCCATTTTATATCTGAACCCTTCCCTCGATCTGTACAAGGTTATTATTACTATAACAGTAATTATCGGTGCGCCAAATATTATATACCAGTAATCTACAAAAGCTTTCGACGTGGCAATAAGGGCGCGGGTATGGAATGGTAAATCAAATCCCTGCGACTCCAAAAAATCCACCAGTTGCGGCACCACATATAACATCATCAGTGCAATAACCCCCGACATCATGAATAGAAGGACAACCGGATACATCATTGCTTTTTTAATGGATTTTCTCAGGTCATTGTTCCACTTTAAATGATATGCCAGATGGGTGAAAGCGTCGGTCAGGTTACCGGTTTCCTCACCGGCAGAAACCAGTCCGATAAACACCTCACCGAATACATCGGGACGTTTTTCCATTGCGGCAGAAAGCATATCGCCATTTTTTACATTCTCGTAAATCTCCGACATCAGGCTTTTGAACCCGGCATGGTCGGCCGAATCCCGCATATCAGCCAGGGATTCGAGCAATGGCACGCCGGCACGACTAAGCTGCTCCATATGGACGCAGAACATAATCATATCCTTGACCCCTACCTTGCCGGAACCCTTCTTACGACTTTTAAGTACCTTATGGTCGATTGCCATCAGGCCGAGTCCGGATAAGCGCTCTTCCAAGTCAAGCTCATTGGAGGCTGTCAACTTACCCTTGACAGTCTTGCCTGCATTATCCGCCGCTAGATATACATATGTTGGCATGTGGATAGCCCTGTAAATATAGAATCACACCTCCCCCGCTTGCGGGGGAGGCAAGAAATTCAAGGATTTTCAATCCTTAGGATTTCTGGTGGGGGAATACCAATAGCTAATAGCCAATAGCCACTACCTCATCATTCCCTCCCCGAAAATCTGGCAATCATAGATTGCTCAGATTTTCTCCCCTCCCGCTTGCGGGAGGGGAACGCTCCGTTATAATTTACTTGTCATATTAATAGTCCTGATCAACTCATCCAAGTCGGTAACCCCGGCCAGAACTTTGGCAATTCCGTCATCAGCCATCGGGATGAACCCGTTATCAAGCAGATGTTCCAACATCTCCGACCGTCCGGCTTGTGCCGCAATAAGGTTATCCAGCTCTTCATCGACCAGAATAACCTCCGATATAGCCACACGCCCCTTATACCCGGTGTTATTACATTTTTCACAGCCGACCCTTTTGCCGATTTCCGGAGGATTAGTCGTATCTACGCCCAATATCCTGCATTCTTCCTCGGTAGCCGCACGTGTACGACTGCATTTGCATAATTTTCTTGCCAGCCTTTGTGCAATGGAGCAAATAACATTACCTGCTATCAACCTTGCTTTCAGCCCGATGTCCATCAGCCTGGGCAGCGCACCCAGCGCATCATTGGTATGCAGAGAGGTAAATACCTGGTGACCGGTCATGGCTGCCCGAAGCGCCATGGTGGCCGTATCCATATCACGCACTTCACCGACAAATATCACATCCGGGTCCTGCCGCATAATCGACTTGACACCACCAGCAAAATCCATACCTGTTCCAGCCTTGATATTAGACTGCCTTATCAGGGATAGATTATACTCTACCGGGTCCTCAAGTGTCATAATATTGATGTCAGTCTTGTTAATATAGTTAAGAATTGTGTAAAGAGTTGTTGTTTTACCACTACCCGTTGGGCCGGTAACGATAATTATTCCCTCCGGACGCTTCAATGCTTTCTGCAATGTCTTGATATTCGGTTCACTATAACCGAGCTGATCCATGGTCAGCAGGGCCTTCTTCTTGTCCAGAACCCGCATGACAATATTCTCTCCGTGAATAGTTGGATGGGTGGCAACACGGAATGCTATCTCACGGCCAAGTACATGCAGGGTAATCCGGCCATCCTGAGGTACGCGGGATTCGGCAATATTCATCCCGGACAGAATTTTGATACGTACTGCAATAGCTGGCCAGTAATCCTTGTGGAAACTTCGCACCAGATGTAGCTTGCCATCTATCCGGTAGCGTAGACGGACAAAATGGTCTTCCGGTTCGAAATGCAGGTCGGACGCTCCCTGCTGTATTGCATCCACCAGGAGCGCATCGACAAAACGTACCGTAGGATTAACATAACCTTCCTGATTGCCTGCCAGTTTGGCAAAGCCCTCGGGGTTTTCGGCCAGGGTCTCCATCTCCCGCAGGATTCCATCCAGAGAAAGATCGTAATCGTAATAATTATTGATGATTTCAACTAGATCCTCTTCACTGGCATGAACCGGTACCATCTTAAAGCTTTTGGGAAAATAGCGCTGGATACGGTCAATTGCCAGGACGTTATATACGTCAATCATTGCGATATATACCGACTCTTCCTCTAGCAGAATCGGTACCGCCTTGAAGCGTTCGGCAACATCTTTTGGCACCTGCTTGACGAGGTTAGGATCGATGATATTACTTTTTGGATCAAATTGTTCAACACCGGAAGACTCGGTTAAAACCTCACCCAGGGCACTTTCGGTGATAAAGCCCATCTCAACCAGGATCTGTCCGACCATCGCAGAGCTTTCACTACTGCGCTGTACCTTCAGTGCAATTTCAAGTTGGTCCTCGGAAATTAAGCCTTTTTGTATAAGTTTTTGGCCGATGGGAATACGTTGCGGGCCGTCATACTCTCCCATTTCGGCCAGTCTCTGCTCTTTCTGTCGAGCTATATCGCTGGAATCATCAAGCCGTGCCAATGCACGGGAAGTATCCTGAAAGGAACCGGATATACCGTGGCGTTCTCTGGGCTTGCTGTTACCCGCTCCTCCAACCAAGCTGAAATTGGGCGAATTATCTGATTGGTCCGGTTGCCCCGCGGGCTGACTTAGATGAAATGATGGTATTTCTTCACGTGGAGAGGTAGTTTGCAGTTGCGGTACTTCTTCATCATCTTTTTTGTCCGGGGGGGGAGCAGAGTCAGTATAATCAGCTGCCAGCTCAGACTCCATTTCTTCCTCATGCAATTCAGTGCTGGAGCCGGGAACATTTTCCGTAACATGGCCATTGCCTGTCATAGATTTGTTAAAGCTCGAGGAGTTGGGGGTACCGGGTGCGGTAGGGGTGAAATCTTGTGACATGAAATCACCGAAACTCGATTCTGAATCAGCATTTATATTAATAGCTGATTCAGCAGAAATATCTGTGGGAGGGATAGATTCTACCTTGTTTTCAATGTTATTTTCCGAGTCTGTTACAGGGGTGCTAGGACTACGACTGCTATCGACAGTAGGGGGGGGTATTATAGTAGGGGCTGGAGTTGGGAGTTCTTCTTGTGCTTTGTAATTATTGCCACTACCATTCTTGCCATTTTTAGGTTGATCCGCCACTTTGCCAAATCCAAACAAGCCGCGCTTTTTGGGTTTTTCATCAGTTTTATTGTCGGATTTGCTCTCTGCGTCTTTACCGGACAGGGTATTCTCCTCAACGACCTCAACATCAATGCCGGTTATAGTGCTTTGTTCTATGCTTTGCTCAACGGGGTTTATCCCTTGTGCTTTTTCGGCATTATCGGGTAGAATGGTGTTGAGATATTGTATTGAGGCGCTGTCCCTTTCTTCGCCGGGTGATGGTTTATTTTCATCTATTGGTTCGAAATCAACATCTATTGTATCATTTGTATGATTTTCTGCTGTGCTATTTTTGGCGCTTATAGAATCGTTTTCCCTAGCCACACGCATAGCTTTACGTTCCTCAAGCATAGCCTTGATAGGGTCTATGTATTCATCACCATCGTCGAATGTCATCTTCACCAAAATACCTTACAAGAGTACAAAAGCATAAGAATGTGGGCACAACAAAACCTATCGCACATAACACGATTTTTGCTTTATAAACTATAGATTGCCTAAGTGAAATAGAAAACTTACAATGGACTGTGGGTGTGTTGTAATAAAACCACCATATGTAGATTCAACTACTGTTATCCCTGTAGTTTGCGAGTGAGAATTTCCACATCATCATGGAATTCACTATCCTCACTACATAGCTTTTCTACCCTTTTTACAGCATGCATGACAGTAGTGTGGTCTTTGCCGCCAAACTTCCGGCCAATTTCCGGCAAGCTATAAGGAGTAAATTTCTTGGACAGGTACATGGCAATTTGCCTAGGGCGAGCAATTGCACGTGCGCGACGGGCAGAATGCATATCTGAAATTTTTATATTACAATATTCTGCAACCGTTTTCTTAATATCATCTACCGTAACCACGTGTTCATTTGAACGTAGTAAATCGCGTAAAATATATTGTGTGTTCTCCAGTGTGATATCCTGTTTCATCAGGTTGGCATGGGCAATAACCTTGTTAAGTGCTCCTTCTAGTTCACGTATATTGGAGCTTATTTTGCTGGCCAGGAATTCAATAACTGCTTGTGGTATATCCACCTCCATTTTTTCTAGTTTGGACTCCAGGATACCCAATCGAAGTTCGTATGTAGTGGCATTGATGTCTGCCACCAGCCCCCAGCCTAATCTTGAACGAATCCTTTCCTCCATGCCATCCAAATCGGAAGGAGAACGATCGCCGGATAGAATAAGCTGGCAGTTATTATCAATCAATGCATTAAATGTATGAAAGAACTCTTCCTGTGTACTGTTTTTACCACAGATAAACTGAATATCATCAATCATAAGTACATCTACAGAGCGAAAATATTCCTTGAAAGCCACAGTATCCTTGTTACGCAGTGCACGGATGAACTGGTACATGAATTTCTCTGCTGACATATATATAACTTTGCGTTGAGGGTTATTAGTGTGGATGTGCCAGGCAATTGCCTGCATCAGATGGGTTTTGCCCAGCCCCACTCCGCCATACAGAAATAACGGGTTGCTTCCCGCCACCACTGAGGAGGATTCAGCCACCCCTCTTGCTGCTGCATGTGCAAGTTGATTAGTAGACCCGACCACAAAGTTATCAAAAATAAACCGTGGATCCAATTTTGCCGGCAAATCATCGAGACCTGCCTCTATTCCATAACCTCCTTCATTATTGACCAGGGTTACTTTATCTCCGGAGATAATTGCCTGTCCATGCTGTTCAGTAATTTCCTTATATTCAGGTTGTCTAGTGGTATCTACTTCTATATCAACAGAAATTATGCGGGGATTTTCCTCCTGGAAGAATTTACGTATATCATCAGAATAATGAGAGGTGATCCATTCACGCATGAACCTGGTTGGAACGGTTAACGTAACCTGTCTGCCATTGGTGGATTTCAACCTCAAGGGTTTTAACCAGCTGTTAAATGCAGCATCTCCATACACAAAACGTAGTTTTGCTACAATCCTGTCCCATATAGCGCCATTGATGTCTTTTGCGGGGATTTCTTCGGTTTTTTCTCCCGCAATTAACTTCTTATGTATGGTTATTCCCATGAAAATTGCTCCCTTTTAAGATTACTGCCATGGTTGGTTATCGTATAATATCCCGTCTCTATGCGGAGGTGGGTATTTAGGCGCAGTAGTAATTGTTTATAATATATCCTTTACCAACCTTACCAATGATAGTTTATTCAGAGTACGCAATTTTTATCTGCCGTAAACAGTTTTTATTTCATTTTTTTCAAAAATTTTTATTGACATAATACGTCTCGCACACGCACTCGTATGTGCATTTTTTTATTAGCTATTCGAGTTCTACTATAGTGTTCCAGTTAAAGTCTGAAAATACTATACAACAGGTAACCTCTATGAATCTTTTAAAAAATTTGCCTGACTGTAATCCGTAGGCTATATCTATTTTATGCCTGTAGAACCACAGAAGGATACACCCGATAAAACTGTATCGGCGGTGAAGCTGTTTGGCACCAAGTCTGATATGGAAGTGTCGGCATTTTCCAGACGCAGCGAATATGTGCCGGACAAGGACAAGGCCTATATTTTCGACAGCGATACTACACTGGCGGTTCTGTCCGGCTTTGCGCATAACCGGCGGGTGCTGATACAGGGCTATCACGGTACCGGCAAATCCACCCATATCGAACAAATCGCAGCCCGATTGAACTGGCCGCTTATCCGGATAAATCTGGACGGGCATATCAGCCGTATTGACCTGGTTGGTCGGGATGCGATTGTGCTGCGTGACGGCAAACAGGTGACCGAATTCAGGGAAGGTATTATCCCATGGGCGATGCAGCAAGGAGTGGCGCTGGTATTTGATGAATATGACGCCGGCAGGCCGGATGTTATGTTTGTACTACAACGCCTGCTGGAAGCTGAGGGCAAGATGACACTGGTTGACTCGAATAAAATCATCCGCCCACATCCGTCATTCCGGCTGTTTGCCACTGCAAATACGATTGGGCTGGGCGATTCGAGCGGTATGTATCACGGCACCAACCCGATAAACCAGGGACAGATTGACCGCTGGAATGTTGTAGCAAAGCTGGATTACCTGCCGGCGAAGGATGAGGAGAAGATTATACTTGCCAAAGTACCTGCAATGAAGAACAAGGAGGGCAAGGCTATGGTTAAGTCTATGGTAACATTGGCTGGGTTGACTCGTAAAGGTTTTGCCGCCGGTGATATATCGACCGTAATGTCACCCCGTACGGTAATTAACTGGGCAGAGAATTACCAGATATTTGGTGATTTGGAAGTAGCATTCCGCCTGGCTTTCTTGAATAAATGCGAGGAGACCGAGCATTCTGTAATTGCCGAATATTATCAGCGTTGTTTCGGCAGTGATCTGCCGGCGCAAGAGGTTATTTTGCTGGCGTAATGTTAAGAAATTCCTATATAAAAATGCTTGAGAGGCAAAATAAAATTGATTCTCACTCGTTATACCGATAAAATCACTCTCTAGTACATTTTCCAAACACTGGACGGGGATGAAACCAACCATAGTAGAACAACTGGAGGATAAGCGCAGGGCGGCCAGGCTCGGCGGTGGGCAGGCACGTATTGATGCGCAGCATGACAAGGGCAAGCTTACCGCCCGTGAGCGCATAGAAGTCCTGCTTGACCCTGATTCATTTGAGGAATACGGCATGTTTGTCGAGCATCGCTGCCATGATTTTGGTATGGATGACAAGCGTACCCCCGGTGACGGGGTTGTCACCGGCCAGGGGACGATAAATGGCCGTCTGGTATTTGTTTATAGCCAGGATTTTACTGTATTGGGCGGTTCGATGTCCGAAACCAATGCCCGCAAGATTTGTCGTATCATGGATATGGCGATGAAGCTGGGAGCGCCGGTTATCGGGATAAATGATTCCGGCGGGGCGCGCATACAGGAGGGGGTGGATTCGCTGGGCGGCTATGGCGAGATTTTCCAGCGTAATGTGATTTCTTCCGGCGTAATTCCCCAGATTTCGCTGATTATGGGGCCATGCGCCGGTGGTGCGGTATATTCCCCTGCGCTGACCGATTTTACCTTTATGGTGCATGGCACGTCATATATGTTCGTCACCGGCCCCGATGTAGTAAAAACCGTTACACATGAGGATGTTAGCCAGGAGGATCTGGGTGGCGCTTCCGTTCATACCAAAAAAACCGGTGTGGCTGACCTTGCCTTTGACAGCGATATTGATGCGCTGATACAGGCACGTCGTCTGGTTAATTTCCTGCCTTCCTCCAATCGTGAAACTACCCCTCTTCGTGATAGCGAAGACCCGGCAGACCGGCTTGACCTGTCGCTTAACACGCTTATCCCGGAGGATGCCAACAAGCCGTATAACATGATGGAGCTTATAGAGCGGGTGGTTGATGAGGGTGATTTCTTCGAGATACAGCCGGAATATGCCCGCAATATTATTGTCGGTTTTGGCCGGATGAACGGACGTACGGTGGGTTTTGTAGCCAATCAGCCGATGGTACTGGCCGGCTGTCTGGATATAGATGCGTCACGCAAGTCGGCGCGGTTTATACGGTTTTGTGATGCATTTAACATCCCGCTAGTGACTTTTGTTGATGTACCGGGTTTTCTGCCCGGCACAGCGCAGGAGCATGGCGGGATTATCAAGCATGGAGCCAAGCTGCTTTATGCATATGCCGAGGCTACGGTGCCCAAGATTACGGTAATTACCCGCAAGGCTTATGGCGGGGCATATATTGTGATGAATTCACGCCATTTGCGCGGTGATATAAACTACGCATGGGCTAATGCCGAGATTGCGGTTATGGGAGCGGAAGGTGCGGTAAAGGTGTTATATCGCAATGAGGATGCGGAAAGCGCCAAACGCCGCGAGGAAGAATATCGTGAGAAATTTTCCAACCCGTTTGTAGCTGCTTCCCGCGGTTTTATTGATGATGTCATCCGCCCGCAAAACACCCGCTGGCGGATATGTAGCGCCCTGACCCTGCTCCGTGACAAGGAAGAAGATCGCCCCTGGAAAAAGCATGATAATTTACCGCTGTAATGAGGCTACTATAATTTACCTAATAGTTTTTGTGTAGCTCCCACAATATCACCTTCTCGCATCAATGATTCTCCAACCAGAAAGCAATATATTTCCGACTGCTCCATACGCAGTAAATCATTATGGCTATATATACCGCTTTCACAAACGGTTATATAATTATCAGGGATTTCTGGGGCCAACCGTTCAGTAACTGCAAGGTCAATCTCTAGTGTTTTCAGATTACGGTTATTTATCCCGACAAGCTTGCTTTTAAGATTAAGAGCCCGCTCCAGTTCCTTCTCATTATGCACTTCAATCAGCACATCCATTCCCAGTGACAATGCTGCACTCTCAATCTCATTTGCTGCCGAGTCATATATAGCAGCCATGATAAGCAGGATGCAATCAGCGCCTATTGCCCGTGATTCCACCACCTGGTACGGGTCAATAATGAAATCCTTGCGTAAAACCGGCAATGATACCGCCTCCCGTGCCTGTATTAAATACTCATCCGCTCCCTTGAAAAACGGCTCATCAGTAAGGACGGAAAGGCAGGTTGCTCCACCTGTGGCATAGTCCTGTGCAATCTGTGATGGATTGAAATCGGCACGGATAAGTCCTTTACTGGGAGAAGCCTTTTTCAGTTCAGCAATAAGAGCAAACCGATTTTGCGCCGCCTTTTTTCCGAGGGCGGATGCAAATCCACATGGTTCCGGTATATTACGACACTCGGCTAATAATTGCCCTTCTGATTTCAGCTTTTTATTATAAGCCACATAGGCATTTTTCTCGGCGCATATATCTGATAATATGTCATTTTCCATGAAGTAAGCCTATATCCACCCTATAATTTCCTAATTTTACTTACGTAAAATCACGCCCGCTATGCAGCGGGACCCCTGCTTCGCAGGTCTTCATAGTATTACCAATTAAAATTGGAAATACTATGAACTGTCAAGTTTTTTCAATTCATTTACCGGTAAAGTTACTTTATAAATGAAGCATAATGTTAAAATCAGAAAAAATATCAGGGCTTGATAGGGTAGATCACGGGTTTTTTACCCGCAGGGGTGGAGTGAGCAAGGGGATATGTACTTCGCTTAATTGTGGGCTGGGTTCGGATGATGTGGCAGCCCATATACAGGAAAATCGACGCAGGGTATTGAAGCAAATGAATGCCGGAGAGCATGAATTATGTACATTATATCAGGTTCATAGCGATATTGTGGTGATGGTGGACGGGTTCTGGGAGGCAGGCTCCAGACCGAAGGGAGATGCGCTGGTGACCAAACGCAGGAACGTGGTTATCGGGGTGCTTACCGCCGATTGTGCGCCGGTTTTACTGGCGGATGAAGAAGCCGGGGTAATTGCCGCTGCACATGCCGGATGGAAGGGAGCGAAGGCCGGTGTGCTGGAGAATACAGTAAAACATATGATTGAACTTGGTGCCAATGCAGGCAATATAATTGCAGCAATAGGTCCAACCATAGCACAGGATTCCTATGAGGTAGGGGTAGATCTCCTAAAGCAGTTTCCAAATGAAGGGCAATTTTTCAAACCCTCTGCAAAAGAGAATAAATACCTGTTTGACTTGGGAGGGTATGTAGCCCACAGGCTTGAGAATGTCCTGAATGCTGATAAGATCGAAAATATAAAACGTGATACACTTACTGATGAGGGGAATTTCTTCAGCTATCGCAGGGCATGTCTGGCCGGTGAACGTGACTATGGCCGCCAGATTTCGGTTATCAAAAAAAGTTAATTATATCGCACCTAGACACAATATGCGGGGTGGATTATTAAGCATGTATGATTGCTGATCTGGGTGAAGTGCTGGTTATTATTGCGTTAATTGCATCATTTTTACAGGCAATCGCAGTTCTTTTACCCAAAATCCATCAGAAAATCGCTATACATATCCAGCCGGATAATCTGGTAAAATTTACTACCAATGTCACATCTGCAAGCCTGATAATTTCCTTTATATGCCTGGTCTATTCGTATGTAACATCGGATTTTTCCCTGGTTAATGTATTCCGCAATTCGCATACTGACAAGCCACTCATATATAAAATTACCGGCACATGGGGTAACCATGAAGGCTCAATGCTGCTATTCGCCTGTATTCTGGGGGCGTTCAACATGGCTTTCCTGCGCTTTGGCAGTGCGAAATACAAATATGAAATCCTTGCTGCACAGGGTGCAATTACATTCGGCATATTATGCTTTATATTATTTACCTCAAACCCGTTTACCCGCATGGAGCTGGTGCCTGATAACGGTATGGGGCTGAATCCACTATTGCAGGATATCGGGCTGGCGCTGCATCCGCCAATGCTTTATCTGGGCTACGTAGGGTTCTCGTTAGCGCTATCATCGGCAGTTACAGGGCTTTTACGCGGAGAAATTGACCGCATCTGGGCACGCTCACTCAAACCGTGGGTGGTCACATCATGGGCGTTTCTAACGCTGGGTATAGGATTGGGTAGCTGGTGGGCATATCGTGAACTGGGCTGGGGTGGATTCTGGTTCTGGGATCCGGTTGAGAACTCGTCACTGTTACCCTGGCTGGCCGGCACAACATTACTGCACTGCCTTTTAGTACTGGAAAAGCGTGACACATTAAAGGGCTGGGCGGCGATGCTTGCCATACTCACATTTTGCTTGAGTCTCGCCGGATTTTTCCTTGTGCGTTCGGGGGTTTTGACTTCGGTACATGCATTTGCCAGTGACCCGACCCGCGGGATATTCATGCTGGTTTTACTGGCCATAATCGCCGGTGTGTCGCTTACCATATTCGGCCTGAAAGCCCATGCCCTGCGCAGCACAGACAATTTTTCTGCATTCTCGAAAGAAAGCGGGATATTGATAAATAACCTGCTGTTAATGACGTTATGCGCCACGATTTTTCTCGGCACATTATACCCGATTTTCCTGCAAGTGCTGGATTCCGGCATGGTTTCGGTCGGCGCACCATATTTCAATGCGATATTCCTGCCCATAGCATTTGCGTTATTATTTTTGATGGCAATTGCTCCTTTCCTGCGCTGGAAAAGTGACAGAATGCGCTCTCTTGCACCAAAAATCATTATCTTCGCGGTGATAATGGTGGCTATGGTTTTTATTGAAAACCGGCTTACCGCTGATGTTTTTGGGCTTGCGCTGGGTATGTTCCTGCTGGTTACAATATTTATGGAATTTGCAAGGCGGACTGGTTTATTCCGCACACCGCTTGCAAAAAGCCTGAAAAAAGCCCGCACTCTGCCGCCAGGCTTTTATTCCATGGCGATTGCACATAGCGGGGTTGCGGTTATGGCGATTGCAATATCACTGCTTGCGGCCTGGAAGATGGAGACAGAACTGCTTATGCAGCCAGGCGAAAGCACCCGTCTGGGTAAATATAAGGTGGAATTTATCGGCACAAAAGTTGAAAAAGGAGCTAATTATCTGGCGCGCAGGGGGAAATTTCGGGTATGGCGCGGGCTGAAAGAACTGGCGGTGTTGCACCCCGAATCCCGTATATATCTGGCGCAGGGTACACATACTACCGAGGCTGCCATACATTCCACTCCCACCCGTGACATTTATATAGTAATCGGTGACCGTATGGAAAGTATGAGCGGTGAAGATGGCCGTGGGTTTTCTGTAAGAATTTTCATAAAACCATATATGAACTATATATGGCTCGGCTGTATCCTTATGGCCGTTGGCGGTGGTATGTCAGTGATCGAAGTAACTAGAAGACGGTAAAATGAAGAATGGCGTGACATATTGGATAAGTTGCGAACACAGCACAAGAATGAAATATTACTATTCAGCACACAAGTAAACCAATTTCAAATATATGGATAAATCTAGTTATAGCCCATATTTCTCCAAAATGCTGGTTGGCAAGATACCTAATCAGTATAGTACTTTCAACTTTACATAAGTAAAATTACGCGTAGCTCACACGGGGGAAGCCCTGCTTTGCAGGTATTCATAGTGATTTCTGAAAATAGAAATCCCTATAGTCGAAACATCATATTCATATTATGTCTATACTTGATTATTAGCGTTTCTGCCTTAAAAGTTAGATATAGTGCTCTTCAGTACACTATAGGGGGGAGTGTGCAGCAAGAGATGCTATCGCGAAGCAAGCAAGGGCTATAGTTGTGATAATGAAGGATGTAATGAATGACTGAAAAGCGAAAAAGACCCGTTCTTGATGAAGAAGGAATAAAGATTTGTAGGGATGCATTGGATACACTTATAAAACTTTATAATGAGACAAATCCTGAGCATGGAAAGCAGTCGGAAGAAGATAAAAATCAAAAGGCTCTTATAGCATTACAAAAAATTGGACGGATAAGCGGAATACTGACAGAATGGGCTGAAAATCATATATTTGGTGTGTACTATAATATAGCAAAGTCAAAGGAGAAATGGCTTGATGAAGAGTCATGTAACCAGCACGAACATGAGGAAAAGTGGTATAATAAAGACCCTGAAGATTTATTTGGCAATGAAGATCAGTTGGTAGGTACAAGGGCTGCAATCGCTGATATTTTATTTAATACATTCAGTAAATATGGAATGATGGGCTGGCGTATGTCCTTAAAGAATTCATTATATGCGCTGAATGAAGGGCAAGTTGATTGTCTATTAGAGCCCGTGAATACACGACAGCATGGTAATGCTCATGAGATGCAGAGATTAAAGCGGGCAGTAATTAAATACGTTTACAAGCTAATTGGTGAAGGATGGAAAAAAGCTGCTGCACAGCAGAGATTAGCGGAATATTGTGGTACTACCTTTGAATCTATCAAGAAATGGGAAAGAGAAATTCTTAAAGAGAGGATAGTAGATAAAGAGCAATTAAATTTAATTGAACTTGGTGCAAAATTCTTATCAGCAACTCAGGATATACCGTATCAAGAAATGCTCCACATGGCCTTATATTGGAACCTTTATGAAGAGAAGGAAGAATTACAAGGTATATCAGCAGGCATTCTAGCGTTAAGGATATTAAGTGAGGAGTACCCCATTGACCAACTTAAGCAGCGATTCATAGAAGCGGGAATGCGTATTTCAGCCTAGGTACGAAAAGAGCCTTTTTCGTACCCTCACATTCAAATGACATTTTAGTTTATACGTGGTTTTCTTTAATCATGGTAGGCTTTGATGAACAAAACGAAAAATTAGGCAGTTTCATGCAAGAAGAAGCTGTTAACAATTCTACATATTCCGGAGAACATCCAGGAATTCATAAGATACAGCGACTCTATACTACGCCACTGCTTAGTAGTGAGGCAGAAGGTGCATGGAATATTTGAGTATGTTAAGTTGGAAATAAGCAAAGAAGTATTGAAATGACTACGCAAACCTACATAGACCAGATAAAAAGCGCGTATGATACGGGCAAGGCAACCGAGCATAGTTATCGTCCGGCACTTAAAACCTACCTTGAAAGTATTATCCCAGACATAGAAGCAACCAACGAACCAAAACGCCAGAAATGCGGTGCGCCCGATTATATTATCAGCAAAACCAGCCACGGTAATTTGATTGACGTTGGCTATATAGAAGCGAAAGACCTTGGTAACAATCTTGATGAGACTGAAAAATCCGAACAGTTAGGGCGTTACCTTGAAAGCCTCGATAACCTTATTCTAACTGATTATATAGATTTTCGCTTTTTTAAGTTTGGGCAGAAAGTTACGGAAGTTAGAATTGCCGAAATAGCTGATGGACAGATTAAGCCTATATCGGAAAATGCGGTACAGCTTGAAACGCTGCTACAGGATTTTGCCTCTTTCCAAGGGCAGACTATTAAATCAGCGAAGAGACTTGCTGAAATGATGGCGGGTAAAGCCCGACTTATGCGGGATGTGTTCTATAAGGCTGTTACAGAGGAGGGGGAAGATAATTCCATAAAGGAGCAATACGCAGCATTCAAGCGGGTATTAATCCACGACATGAGCGAAGAGGAGTTCGCTGATGTTTACGCGCAGACGATAACCTATGGCCTGTTTACAGCCCGTCTGCATGATAAAACGCTGGATACTTTCTCGCGCGCGGAAAGCTATGAGCTTATGCCTAAAAGCAATCCGTTTCTGCGCAGCCTTTTTCTGTATGTGGCCAATGATCTGGATGAGCGCGTACGCTGGGTTGTTGATGCACTGTGTGATGTATACCGCGCCACTAATATACGCGATATTTTGCAGGATTTTGGCAAAACTACAGGCCGCAACGACCCGATTGTACATTTTTATGAAACTTTCCTTTCGCTGTATGACAAGGGCACGCGTAAAGACAGGGGCGTATGGTATACGCCGGAAGCGGTGGTAAATTTCATAATCCGCGCTGTTGATGATTGTTTGAAGAAATATTTTGACCTGCCGGAGGGCATTGCCGATACCAGTAAAGTCAAAATAACCCTTGATTCTCAGGAGACTGATAAGCGTACTAAATCAGGTAAGAAGCAGTTTGAGAAAGAAGTTCACAAAGTGCAGATGCTTGATGTGGCAACCGGCACGGGCACATTCATTGCCGAGGCGATAAAGCAGATTTACTCACGGTTTGAAGGGCAGGATGGTATATGGAGTTCTTATGTGGATGAGCATTTATTGCCGCGTCTGCATGGCTTTGAAATCCTCATGGCTTCTTATGCCATGTGTCATATGAAAATTGACCTGTTATTACAGGAAACTGGCTATAAACCCAAAGACCCGAACAACCCGCCGCGCCTTGGTGTTTATCTGACCAACTCACTGGAAGAACATCATCCCGATGTTGATACATTGTTTGCAAGCTGGCTTTCCCGCGAGGCCAACGAGGCCAGCCGTATCAAGCGTGATATTCCGGTAATGGTTGCATTCGGCAACCCGCCTTATAATGTTTCCAGCCAGAATAAAGGCGAATGGATTTCTGGGCTTATTGCCGATTATAAGAAAGACCTGAATGAGCGCAAAATTAACCTTGATGACGACTACATAAAGTTCATTCGCTATGCCGAGCATTACATTGAGAAGAATGGCTATGGCGTGGTTGCAATGATTACCAACAATTCATTTATTGATGGTGTAACCCACCGCCAAATGCGTAAACATCTATTGGAAACTTTTGACAAGATTTATGTTTATGACCTGCATGGTGATACAAAAAAGGGAGAGCAAGACAATGTGTTTGCAATCCAGCAAGGTGTTTGTATTTTTATTATGATTAAACATAAAGTTGAAAGCAAAAAACTAGCTAATATTTATTACGCAGGATGCAACGGGAAGAAGAAAGAAAAATATACACAGTTGTTTGACAATAGTTTAGCAAGCACACCATTTGAAACGCTAAAGTGCGTAGAGCCTTATTACTTCTTTGTGCCAAAAGATTTTAGTGCAATCCAGCAATATCAAGATTTCTTTAGGGTAAGTGAACTTTTGTGTGAACATAGTTCAGGCATTCAAACAAAGAATGATAGTACCGCCATTCATTTTGCAAAAGAGGGTATCGAAAATGTAGTAAATGATTTTGCAAATAAGTCTTTAGACGAGCTAAAAGAACACTATGTCGATAAGGCTGTATGGAAAATATCAAGTGCAAAGAAAGATATAGATACTGGGAAATATCAATATACTAAAATATTGTATCGTCCATTTGATATTAGGCACACCATATTAACAGAAAAATCAGGTGGTTTTTTAGGCAGACCTCGCGTTAACATTATGCAACATATTGTTAAAGAGGGAAATATTGGATTAATTTTCAACAAACAAAGCATCGGTAATTTTTCATACGTAGGAGTTACTAATTGTCCAAATATTCACGGCACATTCTATTTAGGTAATCGAGGGCAGGATTATCTTTGCCCCCTCTATCTCTACCCTACCTCTACCGAACAATCATCAATGTTGGATAACAAAACAGGTGGGCGCAAGCCGAACCTGAATGTGGATATTGTGCAGCAAATTGCTGCCAAGCTATCACTGTCATTTATTCCAGACCATGAGGGAGCGGACGCAAGCGACAAAAGCAGCTTCACCCCGCTTGACCTACTGGATTATATTTATGCCGTATTACACAGCCCTGCATATCGTGAAAAATACAGGGAATTCCTGAAAATAGATTTCCCGCGTGTACCATATCCTGAAAATTCGGATAAATTCTGGCAATTAGTCAGTCTTGGCGGGGAGCTTAGAGCCTTGCACCTTATGGAAAGTCCGAGTCTGGGCAAACTAATAACAAGATTCCCTGAAAACGGCAGCAATATAGTAGAAACCATCAATGCCAAATCCTATCGTGAAGGCAGAGTCTATATAAACAAGGAACAATATTTCGATAGCGTACCCGAAATCGCCTGGAACTTCTACATAGGCGGTTATCAACCTGTTCAAAAATGGCTCAAAGACCGCAAAACCCGCACCTTATCCTTCGATGACATAATGCACTACCAGAAAATCATCAAAGCCCTTGTAGAAACGGACAGGATTATGCAGGAAATTGACAGGATATGATGAAATTAACAATTAAGGAGGGTTGAGGATGAGTAACGAGTTAAAGGAATCAGAGTTTTTACTATATAGCTCTGCTGAAGGGGGTGTCAGGGTTAATGTACGGCTTGAAGGTGACACCCTATGGCTTACACAAAAAGCTATGGGCGAGCTGTTTGATGTAGAAACCAATACCATCAACTACCATCTTAAGGAAATCTTCAAAAGTGGCGAATTGCTTGAAGGTTCAACTATTCGAAAATTTCGAATAGTTCAAAAAGAAGGAAATAGGGATGTTACAAGAGAAGTTGAGTTTTATAACCTCGATGCAATTATATCCGTTGGCTACAGGGTAAACTCAACCCGTGCGACGCAATTCCGTATTTGGGCGACCAGAGTTTTAAGGGAATATATTATCAAAGGTTTTGTGCTTGATGATGACCGTTTAAAACAAGGTGAACAAACCTTCGGTAAAGATTACTTCAAAGAGTTGCTGGAGCGTGTACGCTCGATACGTGCCAGTGAACGCCGTATTTACCAGCAAATCACCGATATTTTTGCTGAATGCAGCATTGACTATGACAAAAACTCGGAAGTCACCAAGAATTTTTATGCAATGGTACAAAACAAATTTCACTACGCCATTACGGGACAAACCGCACCGGAAATAATACATAGCAAGGTAGACAGCAAGCTGCCTCATGCTGGCTTGCAAACATGGAAAAATGCTCCAGAAGGCAGAGTGCTTGCTTCAGATGTCACTGTTGCAAAAAACTACCTAAAGTCAATATGTGAAGGGCACGCCGATTATCAGGCAAGTGAATTTGAAGCACTATCAAAAGAATTTAAAGAAATAGAGCGTAAGAAGTCAAAATTACTTGATCTGTTGCTTGATGGTACAACGCAGAGTATTACACAGGATATATACGACGAAAAAATGAAAGAACTTCAAGATAGGCAGCATGAAATATCCATCCACATAGAAGGGCAGGTTGAAACGGACAGAGCGTTCCAGATAACACTTAAATCCTTGCTATCACTGTGTTCTAGCTCATATGAGATTTTTAAAAGTTCGAATATAGACCAGAAACGCAAATTGATGAACTTTGTACTTTCGAACCTGCAAATAAAAGACGGAAGCCTTTGTTATTCCTTGAGAAAACCATTCGATGAACTGCAAAATGTAGCTGAGAATGAAGAATGGCGTGCCCGGCAGGATTCGAACCTGCGACCCACAGCTTAGAAGGCTGTTGCTCTATCCAGCTGAGCTACGGGCACTTTGTATTATAATAGATGATAGATTATGGATGATAGAGTTATAGCAACTAGATTCTGGTATTGAAGTAAAAATTACAGAATCGGGTAATTATAAGCCGCCTACGAGCCGTCCGTAGTCAGGTTCTCGACAGGGTAGCGGCGCTGGAGGAAGTCGATATATTGTACAATTAAATCATCCTCATATTCGTTTTTCAGGCGGGTTTCCATTGCATTTACAATATCCTCCTTACTTTGCGGGGGTATTATTTCTGCGAGTTCGGCAATTACAAACTTGCCGTCAGGACGCATATGTGCCGTACTTGCCGCACCTTTATCCAGCCCGAAAACCTCCTGTACCAGCGCCGGTGGGATATCCTCCATATTGGAACTGCGGTAAAATTCCTCACTATCCTCGATTGTAATACCGTTATTTTCTGCAACCTTGTCAAAATCACCTGCTTCGACTATTTTTCCGGCAGTTTCCTCGGCAAAAGCCTTGAGTGATTCCAGGTGCTTCTCCTTCTTCCATACATCGGTAACTTCTACGGAAACCTCTTCCAGAGGGCGAATGCGAGCGTCTATAACATCATCTACCCGCAGGATGAAATATGACATACCGTCCTCGGAGGATACAATTTCGGATTCGATATTTTCCAGTTGTTTGAAAGCAGTTCCGACAAAATCACCGAAATCCGGCAGGCTCCCGGCAAACTCCCCGGACTGCGTTTTGCCTGTAATATCAATATGTTCGACGTTGCGCACAGTAGCGTTTATGTTCTTTGCCGCTTCCTCAAGGCCGGAGCCGCCCGCCAGCTCATCTTCAAGACCGGTGGTAAGCTCATATAACAAGTCGGCAGCCTCCTCCTCGATAATTTCCTGCTTTATTTGTTTGGAGACTTCCTCGAACGGCTCTGTATGGGCAGGCTTAACAGCAGTTACCCTGAAAATATGGAAACCGAAATCGCTCTCCAGCGGGGCAGTGAACCCACCTTTCACCAGTGCAAATATCTTCCCCGCATCGGCCTGTGATATAGCTCCCGACCCAGCCAGTTCATCCAGCGTAACCTCACCGTAATCCACCGCTTCCTTATCGAGTTTTGCCTCGGATTTGGCTATTTCATAGAAATCATCCCCCGCTTTCAGACGGTCGTAAATCACCTGTGCCTTGTCCTGTTCCATCACCACAATCTGTTCCAGATTGCGGGTTTCGGGTACGGCAAACTCATCAGAACGCATATCATACTGCGCACGCAATATTTCATCACTCGTATCAATTTCATCCCTGACATTTTCTGCATTTATAGTAAGATAGGTAATGGCGCGATACTCCGGAGCGGCAAATTCCTCCTTGCGCTCATCGTAAAATGCCTGCAATTCCTCCTGTGCTGGTTCGGCAGGAGCATCCACCGCATCAGGTGAAATCACCAGCAGACGGGCGGAACGCTTTTCATTCTCATAATTATAAAGGGTTCTTGTAACTATATCGGGAACCTGTATATCCGCTCCGACTGCGCTTAATAATGTGCTGATTTCTATATCCTTTTTGCCCTCGCTGATAAAAAACTTCTCGCTATAGCCATAGCGTTTGAGGAAGTTGGAAAAGGCCTGCTTGTCAAATACCCCCTTGTTGCCGACAAATCGGGAATCCGCACGCATTTGCATCTTTATCTGCGCATCGCTGGCCCTTATCCCACGATTGTTCGCCTCGATTTCTACCAGCTTGCGGCTGACCAGGCGGGATAGCGCCCGCTGCTCGACTCCCAGCGCTTTCAGGGTTTCCTGCGGGACATTGCCTCCCAACTGACGGCTTAGATTATCGGCCTCGGTAGCTATGGCATGGCGATGTTCCTCACGGGTAATCGGCTCTCCTCCTACTGTTGCCACTACATTACTGACACGGCCACGGAAAATATCGCCCACACCCCAGAATGCAAAACTGAGAATCAGCAATCCGACCAGAATCGCCACTACAATTTTCGATATAATATTTCCTGCTGTATTTGACATTGTTCTCCCTTTCTCTAGCTACTATATGTTTTAACCTGAAATATATACGTGAGCACCGCTCCCCCCTTGTGGGGGAGCAGATGAGAGCAAGGCCGTAGGCCGCCGCTCGAATCGTGGGGGGTATATAGATAAGAAATCAGGAATATAAGAGGTTAAGAATAAAAGAAATTTCCTGTATTCCTGCTTTCCTATATTCTTAAACTCCTCATACCCCCCACCAATCGCCTGCGTTCCTACGGAACTTGGCTCTTGTACTCCCCCACAAGGGGGGGGAGTGGTGGGCACGTTATGTTAAAACGCTATAGTCACTAGCAACTAACTCAAACCATCAGCATCCCGCCATTGACATGCAATGTCTGTCCGGTTATGTAACTTGCCGCATCGCTGGCGAGGAATGCAACCGCACCGGCGATATCCTCCGGACTGCCCATCGCACCCATCGGGATATTTTGCAATATGGCCTGTTTCTGGTCGTCATTAAGCTTGTCGGTCATGGCGGTTTCAATGAAGCCGGGAGCCACGCAGTTAACCGTAATTCCCCGTGACGCCACTTCCTGCGCAAGCGACTTGCTCATACCAATCAGACCGGCCTTGGATGCCACATAATTCATCTGCCCCGGATTGCCGGAAACCCCGACTACCGAGCTTATATTGATAATCCTGCCCGATTTGCGCTTCATCATACCGCGCAGGCAGGTACGGATAAGGATAAAACTGGCGGTGAGATTGATATTTATCACATCATCCCAGTCCTCGTCGCTCATGCGCATCGCCAGCCCGTCTTTGGTAATTCCCGCATTGGCCACCAGTATATCGATGCTACCCATGGCTTCCCCGGCGGATTTGCCGAGGTTTTTCACCGACTCGCGGTCGGACAGGTTGCATGGCATGACATGCACCCGCTCACCCAGCTCATCGGCAAGTTTGCCGAGCTTTTCCTCATTAGTACCGGAGATGGTAACCGTACAGCCGCTTTTATGCAGATTGCGCGCCACCGCTGCACCAATCCCTCCCGAAGCCCCTGTTATTAACGCATTTTTTTCTTTCAGATCGCACATGCCGGTTTAATACAGGAATTCAGGAATAAAAGAAAGCAGGAATTAGATGATAGATTATAGATTCTGGATGACAGAAGGGGGCACGTTTTCCATCATCTATAGTGATTTCTACTTTCAGAAATCACTGTGAATACCTGCGCAGCAGGGATTCCACCGCGCAAGCGAGTGTAATTTTACGTAAGTAAAATTAGAAAACACTATATCATCCATAATCCATCATCTATAGCAGGAAAACAACTCCTGAATTGTGATTTTTGTCGGGTCAGGGGGAGAAATGTTACAAACCTGTCATAAAACTGGGCATATTGTAACAAAAGATTCATATTTCTCTGATTGCTATCCCGCCCGTTATATGGCATTATAGCCGTAGTTTAACTAATCTTAACCAGTTTTGAGGAGAGAATTATGGATAATTCAACTACAGATAGTAACGAGAAAGCTCTTGCAGAGATGGACGTTATGACAGAGAACGTTATTGAGCAAAACATAAAGCATATCGACCTTGACAGTCTTGACAGCAAGAAAGTCATTGCAGAAAACTTACTTTTAGAGCCATCACAGGATAGAGTTGAAATATACGCTGATGGACATTCAAACGAGCATATACGTGATATAGAGGTTGCTCATTTGACAGAGGAAACTTCTGCCGAAGTGCTGGCTGCGCTGAAAAAAGAGGGAATAGAAGTAAACAGCTGGTCTAGAGGGTACGATTCTGATGTTGACGCTATAACAAAGGTCGGGTTTCAGCAGGAAGCTTTGGACAAGATTGATGTGAGATAAAAGAGGAGCTTGGGCATGGCAAGATGTCTCTTGATGACATTATTGCTCATCACGAATTGCAAAATGTCATAGATGAACATGGAGCTGGTAAAATTCTGGACGTGTTGGAAGAAAATGGAGTTAGCAGTAATAAAACCGAGCATGTGCTGACCGATACTGAAAAGAGTTTGATAGAAGATATTCAAAAAATTCAGGATGAACAAAGAGAGCGTGAATTTGCTTTTGAGGAACAGCTTGGTGAACCTGCTGTTTACACGTCAGAGGGGAAAATACAGGGTGAGAAGGAAGGTATGGAGTTTGTTGTGGAAGAGCTTGAAAATCGTCAAATAGATCCTGACTTGACGGTAACAATAAGAGAACACAACAAGTTTGAATCTATAATCGCTGAACAGGATTATGGCACCCAGGAGTTGATTAGGGCTGCTCAGGATGATAATTTGAAGGCTCTTGAAAAACTCAAGGATAGGTTTGGAGACGGCGAGAAAGAAGTTGATGTCTCCGACAAGGAACTGGAATCTCTGGTAAAAGGTCTGGAGGGAGCTTCAAAGGCGGATGATATTGCTGATATTCCGACCAAATCCAACGTCCACGAAAAAACATCTTCCGGCAGGGAAGAAGGTATTGGCGGCAGAGGCTAACCTCCCCGCCGGACAGTCGGTTTCGGGATTACTGTGGTGGTTGTGCATTGTGCTGATGTGATTGCATATAGGAACGCAGGACGGCATTGATACGGGTCTGATACCCTTTACCCCCGTTTTTGAAAAAACGCAATATATCTGCATCAATACGCAGATTGATATGCCGTTTCCGCTCCGGCATAACGATTTGTGCCCCTGACCAGTCCAGGTTCGCATCTGTATCATCGTGATTTACGGATCCCGCTGCATCCACCTTCTCCCAGTCAGTACGGTCTTCGCCACGCTCCCGCATCTGCCTTAGCTCATCAGCCGAGTAACTCTTTAAATGCTCGTCTTTCTTCATCACGTGCACTCCTTATCGAGATAATGCGATATTGCTCCCCCCGCATGGTATAGACTACTGTAGCAATCCGGTTTTCAATCATGCCCACTGCCAGAAACCGTACTTCATCCCCGCTATAATTCGACTTCAGTGCTATATGAGGTTCACATAATACCTGATCTGCATGAATAAAATCAAAACCGTGCTTGGCTATATTTGCCTGTCGCTTGTTTTCATCCCATACAAACATATTGTAGCTACATTTTGTGGATACGTCAAGTGCATTCTTATGCTCACTGCGGATAATGGAGGCAGTGCCACTATCCCCCTTCCATCATCTATCATCCATAATCCATCATCCCCTACCTAAAAAACAACTCCCATTTATCGCCGATATCGAGGCGGATTTGATAGGCGTTGCCCGAAATATTGTTAATCTCGCGGTCAAGCAGAAAGCTCTCACCCACAGCAAGACTGCGGCCGTTCATCACTATCGAATCCTGCGCCATTACCCTGTCACCCTTGCTCAATACCGTCACCAGAATATCCGGCAGAAGCTGGCTTTCCCCCGAATTATTTAAAATCTCGCCGGTGATTGTAAATGTCAGGCGGTTGCCGTCACGTTGCCTTTCAACGCTAAAATCATTGAACACCAGCCCGTCGGTATTCCTCATGCCGAACATCTCAGGCAGTTGCGGCATAATATCCCTGTTGTGCAGCAGGTATGCCGCTCCGAATGCCGCCAGTAATATGATAAATAACAGCTTCTGCCCGAATCCCGAAGGGGTTATCCTGCTCAATGCAGGCAGGTTTTTCGATGCCGCCTTGTCCTTTTTCTTCTGTTTAAGCCGCTTTTTCGTCTCCCTGCGCTCGGCCTTCTCATCGACAGGCTCCTGATGCCATACATGCGAGCAGCTCGAACATTTCACCTTCCTGCCCTCATCACCAAGCGCATCGGCAGGCAACATAAACTGTGTCTTGCATTCTGGACAGGAAATAATCATAAAAGTGCTGAGTGCTAAGTGCTGTGTGTTGAGTCTCTTGCTGAAAACTCAGCACACAACACTCAACACTAAGCACTCATATATATACGCTCAAAATCCATCTGTAAATGGCAATGCAGAAATTCAGAAAATTCTTAACAATCATATTCTTGGCTATGGCGGTTATGGCGGCTTTATGGGCGGCAGGACTGGCATGGTTCAAGTCATATATAAATAAATTACAGGATTATTCCGAAAATAAAACCGATGCGATAATTGTACTCACCGGCGGTAAGGGCAGGGTTCCCGAAGCGCTGGATATTTTACGCAAGGGATATGCTGACCGGCTGTTTATATCAGGTGCTGGTGGTGGGGCTACCGTATCCGAAATGCTGCTGGAGCATGGTGTGGAGCGGGGGGAAATTGATGAGTGGCAGGATAAGGTCGAGCTTGGGCATAAGGCGGAAAATACCCAGCAGAATGCCGCCGAGGCTGCTGAGTGGATTCGGAAAAGTAATTATAAAACCATAAGGCTGATTACTTCCAATTACCATATGCCGCGCAGTATGCTTGAATTCGAGAATATAATGCCTGATGTGGAGATTATCCCGCATCCGGTTACACCGGAGCATATAAAAATGGATGAATGGTGGAAAAACAGGGGTTCCCGCAACCTTATCCTGTCGGAATACCATAAATTCCTTGCGGTAAAGCTGGATAATGCATTTAACTGGCGTGGGGTGGTTGGTGATAATTAAAAGTTGTGTCTTATACTGTCACCCCGGACGCATATTTTCTCTACATCTTTGATGTAGTCAGAAAATAGCGTTCCCGGGGTTATTGTACAGTTACATGCCGCTTCTTATAACCCCGAGAATGGTGCTTTCTAACCAAATCATAGATTTGGAGAAAGCATACCATCCGGGGTGACAATGTCTAAGAGGGTATCTTAAAATGATATATATACGCTCGATTTTATTCCAGGTTATATTCTACACATGGACGCTGCTGGTATCGGTGCTGGGCCTGCCTGTATTGCTGTTTCCACCGATGGCTACCATATATATCGGGAAGATATGGGCGGGCGGAACGCTGCTGATACTGTGGTTTATATGCGGTATCAGATATAGAGTAGAGGGCGGGGGGTTCATAACCGACAGCCCGTTGATAATTGCTTCAAAGCATCAATCGGCCTGGGAGACCATATTATTCTACCTGCTGTGTAAACGGCCATGCTTTGTATTAAAGCGTGAATTGCGCAATATCCCGCTTTTCGGCTGGTATATAATGTCAGCCCGTTCGATAGCACTTGACAGGGGCAAGGGAGTGAGTGCGCTTAAACGGCTTATAGCACAGGCAAAAGAGCGTCTGGCAGAAGGCAGGCAGATTGTGATTTTTCCCGAAGGTACCAGGGTCAGGGTAGGAGAGAAGAAGCCGCTCCAGCCCGGCATAGCAGCCATATATGAAAAGGCAGGTGTTCCTGTGGTGCCTATGGCGCTTAATTCCGGTATGTTCTGGCCTCGCAACAGTTTGCTTAAGAAACCCGGAATGATTACGGTAAAATTCCTGCCGCCAATCCCTCCCGGCCTGAACCGCAGGGAATTCATACCCCGCCTTGAGAGGGACATTCAGGAGACTTCGGAGAGATTGGTGGAAGAATCTATGTAATCTTTACATAATCCCGCAAGCCTTTCAATATCACTATCCTTATGCAATGCTGAAAAAGTGAAGCGTAGGCGGCTGGTATTGTTGGGAACTGTGGGCGGGCGTATGGCCGTTACCAGAAAACCTGCCTTCTCAAGTGATGCGGAAATTTCCAGCGCCTTTTTTTCACTTCCGACAATAAGAGGTACAATTGCACTTTGCGCTGTAGGCAGGCCGAGTGTTTTGGTAAATAGCTGAGCTTTCCGCAGAGGTTTTTTGCATAACTCACTATCATCCCTGATTATTTTTATTGCAGCAATTGCGGACGCTATAATTGCCGGCGGCAGTGCGGTTGAATATATCAGGCTTCGTGCAGAGCTTTTGATATAATCCATAACCTGCTGTTTTGCACAGATATATCCACCATAAGCCCCGACCGCCTTGGATAATGTACCCATTTGAATATCTGCATGGTTTTCCTGTTTTACCACTCCAAAGCCATGCGCATCATCACTCATCACCCAGGCATTATGGGTTTTTGCCAGCTTACAAATCCCCTCCATCGGTGCAACATCACCGTCCATACTGAAGACCGTTTCAGTAATTATCAGGCAGTTCTGGTATATTATCCTGTATTTCTCAAGTATAGATTTAAGATTGGCCAGATCATTATGTTTATATAAGCGCAAATCGGCCCCCGACAGGTTTACCCCCGCATATATACAGGAATGCACCAGACGGTCGGCGATTATCAAATCTCCCTTACCGACCAGAACTGGAATAGCCCCGATATTAGCCAGGTAGCCGCTGCCGAATACACATGCGGACTCGGTTTGCTTCATTTCGGCAAGCAAATGCTCAATTTCATCATAAAGCGGGAAATTGCCGGTCACCAGTCGGGATGCACCTGCGCCAGTTCCGTATTTTCTGGCCGCATCCATAGCAGCTTTTATAACCTGCGGATGTTGTGACAAGCCGAGATAGTCATTGCCGCAAAACGACACCAGCCGCTTTCCGTTTTTGATAACCTCAACACCGCTGATATTTTCTATATTCTGCAATTTGCGCAGCCGGTTTTTCTGCTGCAATCCCTCAATCCGCTCCTGCGCAAATTCTTCCAGTGTCATAGGCATTTTTATGGCCGGTTGATTTATCGTAGTAGTTATTGTACAATATTAGGGATATTACTATATGTCATCCCGAACTTGTTTCGGGATCCATTTATCCGATGACTGGATTTTGGTGATCGATAACATGATTGTGCATTTTGACAGGCTTGATAGTAGCTGAAAATCATCAGTAGTTTGACGGATGGATGCTGAAACGAGTTCAGCATGACAGAAATTTACAGTGGTTGATTGAATGTTTAAACGATTTATACCTGTTTTTTTATGCCTGTGGTGTTTGCCTGTGAATGCCGGGGAGCAGGCGGTTCCCGACAAGGTTATAGTAGCTTTCGGCGATAGCCTGATAGCAGGATACGGGCTTGGTGCCGGCGAGTCTTTCCCCGCGCAATTGAAAACCAGACTGGAGGCGGAAGGCCATAGTGATGTCGGTGTGGTGAATATGGGGGTGTCCGGTGCTACTTCGGCCAATGGAGTAAAAAGGCTGGACAAGGTGCTGGCGGTAAAGCCCGATATTGTTATCATAAGCCTTGGCGGCAATGATGCGTTACGTAAATTAAGCGTTGAGAAGCTTCACGATAATATGGAATATATAGTCCGTACCCTGACCGAAAATGATATAGAAGTTCTGATATGCGGGCTGACGGTGCCATTGAATAAAGACCCGCAATATGCCTCACGGTTCAACTTTGTGTTCAAGGATCTGTCCGATGTTTACGATACGGAATATTACCCCAACTTCCTCGAAGGAGTATATGGCAATCCGCAATATACCGTCTCTGACCGCCTCCATCCCAACAAGCATGGCATATCCGTCATGGTTGACAATATTTACCCAATAGTTAAGGAAATGCTTTAGCGCTTGACTTTTATGTGACCCTGGGGCACAATATGTATAAGGTTGTTATCACAAAGGAGGCGGATAAGAACTTGAACAAACTGCCCGTTAACTGGCGTAAACGAATAGAAAGCAGAATAGAACAACTCGCAAAAAATCCTTATGCACGGAATAATAATGCAAAGAAGCTGAGAAATAGTGAATTTTATCGACTGAGAGTAGGGAATTACAGAGTTATTTATGAAATCAACGATAAAACAGTAACAGTTGTTATAATTGCTGTAAAGCCGAGAGGGAAAGCATATCAATGAGTATCCATATACATGAAGAGAATGGAGTGCCGGTGTCGGTCACCATACCTTATGAAAGCTATAGGGAATTTCTTGAACTACAGGAAGAACTGGATGATATTGCTGATGCTGTAACAATTAGGTCTCGTATAGAGGACGGAATAGAAGAGATATTCCCGTTTGAATTAAGGAAAAGAATATCGGGCGGGGAAAGTGCGATAAAAGTGTTTCGGGAGTACCGTGGTTTTACCCAGCAGCAGCTTTCCGACAAGTCGGGGGTCAGCAGGGCGCTTATTGCAAAAGTGGAGACCGGAATGAAAAAAGGTTCAGTTGATACATTAAAGAAACTGGCTTTTGCCCTTGATTTAGACTTGGATAATATTGCCTAAAGTTGTGCGTCCACCCCAACCGCTTCCGAAATATTGCTGAAACCGTCACGCTCAAGGAGATGTAGTAGCTCCTGGTTGATTTGTTTTACCAGGCTGAAGCCCTGATAAATTATTGCGCTATATAGCTGTATGAGTGAAGCGCCGGCACGTATTTTTCGATATGCATCCTCACCGGAAGACACCCCACCAACTCCAATTAGTGGTATTTTTCCTTCAGTTAACAGATATATATCACGCAACAAATCAGTTGATGGTTGAAGTAGTGGTTTGCCACTCAGCCCACCTTTTTGACCGGCGTTTTTTGAGAGTAAACCATCCCGATGGTTGATTGTAGTATTACTTATTATCAGCCCATCGATATTGTGTTTAATCGCAGCATAGGCAATGTTTTCCTTATCTTCCAGTGAGATATCAGGCGATATTTTAAGTAATATGGGAGTTTTTTTCTCAATTTCTGCACATAATTCATTCTTTTTCAATATAATAGAGCCAAGTAGTTCATCCAGTGCCTCACCTTTTTGCAAGTCGCGCAGACCTGGAGTATTAGGTGAAGAAATGTTGATAGTAATATAATCCACCTGGTTATATAGCTTCTCAAGCAGGTAAATATAATCCTCAACCGCATTTTCACTATCCCTGTTCTTGCCGATATTAGCCCCGACAATTCCCTTGCTTAGCAAAATCTTTTGCCGTTGCTGCCATCCCTGTATATTGGCGGTAAATTCCTCTATTCCTTCACTGTTGAACCCGAGCCGGTTGATAATCGCCTCATCCTGTACAAGCCGGAAAATACGTGGCTTTGGATTACCCTCCTGCGGCAGTTTTGTAACCGTGCCTGCCTCAACAAAGCCGAATCCCCGTCCCAGCAGGGACTCGATCATAACCGCATTCTTGTCAAATCCTGCCGCCATACCAACAGGATTGGCAAATTCCATACCCCACAGATTCACCGTAAGTGCGGGGTGGTGCAGGGGCTGTCCGCCCCCACGCAGATGCCGGCTGGAAAGCAGCTTCACCACCATATTATGCGCCGCCTCCTCGGGCAGGCAAAACACCAGCGGACGTATATATTTATATAGATTCATAAAACCGTGGCAGATTTATTACATATCCTGCTAATATTTTCCATATATGTTTTTCGTAGCATTTTTCGCTAGATAAGGATTAAACAATTGTTAATAATGAAGTTTGCTAGGTAAGTTCTTTAAATAATGCCGCTAAATTTGCAGGCCATGCCGGTAGAATTTGATGACATTATTTAGGCTAGGTAGGCTTGTTATGTCCGTAAACACATGGTTGCGCAATGTTTCCGGTGGGAGGTTATATTTAACCCCGGAGAATGTTGTGGCTGCGTTCTCGATATTTTTCCTGGTGTATGCGGTTAACTCCATAAGTGATCAGGATAATGCGGATGGGTTGGGTAAGCTTGTTACTGCTGCCGGTGGTGATGAAGTGGTGTATGACCCCGCCAGAGAGTATGATTTGCCCCCCGATCTTGATTTTTCTGATATATTTGATGAGGATGATGTAAAAGATAAGGAGTTTGCCGAGCTTTCCGATGAAGAGTTTGAAGAGCTTGATACCTCCGATATGGAGGCGGAATTTGACGAGCTGATTAACGACGCCAGCTTTGATACCGAAGGTGCGCTGGAAGAAATAGATGCAGGTGCGGAATTACACAATATGGGGCGTAAGCGGGGTTCTTCTGCTTCTGCAGCCAATGATGTGGTGCCGGCACAGGAAATCCCCGTAGAACCTGTAAGCGAAGGGGATATTACCGAGATTTTTAATGAGCTTGAAGAGCTTGACAATGATTTATCCGCCGAACTTTCTATCGATGAAAACGCCGTTTCTCCTATAGAAGATACGGCTGTTGACAATACGGACAATAATACGACCATTACAAAAAATGAGACAGGGCAACATACGGAAAATCTGGGTATTAATTTGTCGGATACGGAGGATATAGGAAGTCCTGTACTTGGTGCAAGTGGTAGTGACGGTACAGAGATTGATAAACAGGAGGTGGCTGAAGGAGAGGTTCTGGATCACGACACCGGGGAGGTTGTCGAAGAGGAGCCGGACACTATAGAGGACCGTTATAGTTATATGGATGCCCCCGGATTCTATGAAGAGGCAGAGATTGGCAGTCTTTCAGGAAAAACCAGGGATTTTCTGGAGCAGGTTCCGGCGGACAGCCTGTATGAGGGTAGCCGCGCATTGAAGCCGCAGGAAACAGTTTCCATAGAGCATGGGAGTTTTAATAACCCGTTTGCCGGTACGGAAGGTGAGACGCAGGATCCGACAATCGGCAAGGACCATGAACTGGAAATATCGGTTAAAAAGAAGGACATGACCGAGCGTGAATTGCTGCATTCGGCACGTACCGCAATGCAGACCGGCCAGCTCGAAACTGCGATTACCCTGTACAGGCAGGCACTTGACTTTAGTGTAAAAAATGAAACCGATGATTATCCGGCATTATTCGGGCTTGCTACTGCATATCACCGAAATGGCCAGCTTTCGCAGGCTCGCAGTATTTATATGGATTTGATTACCCGTGACCAGAATAACTGGCCGGCGATGAATAATTTCCTGATTCTTGCCAGCGAGGAATCGCCGGAAGAAGCCCTGAAAGAACTTAAGGCGCTGGAGAAACATAACCCGGAATTTGCGCCAATTCCAGCACAAGTCGGGATGATTTACCTGCAGCAGGATAATGCCGAGCAGGCGGCGAAGCATTTAACCCGTGCGGTGATTCTGGCGCCGGAAAATATACGCTACCGCTATAATCTGGCGTTGGTGCTGGATAATCTGGGTGAGACAAAGCTTGCAGCAAAGCTTTATACGCAGTTACTGGAAGCTTCGTTCAAGGGAACAGAGTTACCGGAATCTCCCAATAAAATAAGAAATCGACTGTTTGAAATTTCATCAAGACAACAATAAACCATAAGGACATTCGACAAAATGGATATAACCGAATTATTATTGCATACCAAGCAGAACAGGGCATCTGACCTGCATCTTGCCGCAAAATTTCCTCCTTCGCTGCGCTTACATGGTGATATCAGAGCTATAAGTGATGAGCCCATGGCCTCCGAGGATATCAAGAATATGCTCTATTCGATAATGACCGAGCGCCAGCGTTCCGATTTTGAACGTGACCTTGAGCTTGACTTCGCTATCCAGCTTGGCGATGAATTGCGTTTCAGGGTGAATGCATTCAATACATTGAACGGTATTTCCGCCGCATTTCGTGTTATTCCAACCGAAATTGATACTATAGACGACCTCGGCCTGCCGCCTATATTAAAGGAACTGGCTAATCTCCATAAAGGACTTGTACTGGTTACAGGTCCTACCGGTAGTGGTAAATCGACCACCCTGGCCGCCATGATTGACTATATAAACACCAATATGCAAAAGCATATTATCACTGTTGAGGATCCGGTGGAGTTTGTGCATAAATCATCGAAATCCCTGGTGAATCAGCGGGAGCTTGGCAATCATACCATCTCCTTTGCCCGTGCGCTTAAAAGTGCATTGCGGGAGGATCCGGATGTCATTCTTGTCGGTGAGATGCGTGATCTGGAAACTATACAGCTTGCCCTGACAGCAGCAGAAACCGGCCATCTTGTGATGGGTACACTACATACCAATTCCGCTGCCAAGACCGTTGACAGGATAATCGACGCATTTCCGGCCTCGGATAAAAGCCTGATTATGTCAATGCTGTCCACCTCCCTGGAGGCGGTTATCGCCCAGATGTTGCTTAAAACCAAGGATGGCAAGGGCAGGGTGGCTGCACTTGAAATTCTCCTCGGCACACCGGCAATACGTAACCTGATAAGGGACGGTAAAATCCCGCAGGTTGAGTCCCTTATGCAGGTCGGGTCGAAGATCGGTATGCGTACCATGCGTGACAGCGTTTATGCCCTGTATGAAAATGGCGTAATCAATCTTGAAGATGCAAAAGGTGTGCTCAATGTTCAGAAAGACAAGGAAAACGAGCAGAACAACAGGCCACAGGGCAATAATGCCGCAGCAGCTAGCAATTCGGGATTCTAGATGAGCGAAATCCATTCGATACATGATTATCTGGAAGAAATGGTAAGGCAGGGGGCTGCCGATTTGTTTCTGACGGTTGATTTACCCCCCAGTCTGCGTGTTGAACATAATATCATGCGTATGGACAAGCCTCCGCTGACAGAGGAGGATATGGAGGGATTCCTCAGCGCCATGCTTACAGACGACCAGCGGGAGGAGTTTTATTCTACGCTGGAACTGAATATAGCGCTGGCACTGAATAGCGGCGAACGCTTCAGGGTAAATATTTTCAAGCAGAAGCACAGTACCGGTATGGTCATTCGACTTATTAAGTCGAAGATTCCCAGCTTTGAGGAATTACGTCTGCCGGGTATATACAAGGATTTCATAATGAAGAAGCGTGGGTTGGTGCTAGTTGTGGGGGCAACCGGCTCGGGAAAATCCACCTCGATGGCTGCAATGCTGGAACATCGTAATACTGTGGGCGAGGGTCATATTGTAACTATAGAAGACCCAGTGGAGTATTATCACCATCATAAAAACTGCCTGTTTACCCAGCGGGAAATCGGTATTGATACCTATTCCTACGGCATTGCATTGAAGAATGCCCTGCGCCAGAGTCCTGATGTAATGGTTATCGGGGAAATACGTGACCGTGAAGTTATGGAGAATGCACTGGTTTTTTGCGAGACCGGTCACCTGGTCATTTCCACTTTACACTCCAACAACTCCAACCAGACTATTGAGCGTATAATCAACCTGTTCCCCGAGGAATTACATAAACAAATTCTGACAACCCTGTCGCAAAATCTGGTAGGTGTTGTGTCACAGCGTCTGGTTGAGGGCAAAAACGGCCATCATGTGCTGGCGTATGAAATAATGATAAATGAAGGTTTGATAAAAGCCTTGGTAGAAGAAGGAAAAATTAAAGAACTAAAGGATACTATCGAAAAAAGCAGGGATGTTGGGATGCAAACATTAGATCAGTGCCTGCTGGATTTGTATAATAAAGGTATGATTACCAAGGAAGTTGCTTTGGCAGAAGCCGATAATGCAAGCAACCTTAATCTGAAAATGAAGCAGGGCGGGGAGTTTTTTGCCGACCCCACAGGAGGGGTATCCCTGAAGAAAAGCAGCGGGTCGAGTGATTTCTGATTACCCCGAGGCAAAATTAAGGCCGGTATAGGGGTGGAATACCGGCCTATTTCTGTGCTTTCCAGCAGCATATGAAGAGAAAGCGTTTCCTAGAAACCATTAACACCATTGATAGCCTGGTGGTTGAGGATCGGGGTCAGGTTCTGCATCCTGAAACCGCTAAAACCGCTTACTTTAACATCCATCACGTTAAACTGCTGGATCAATGCATTATCCACATTATTCTGTATAATTGTTGACAGGCCGGGGATATTACCCAGTGCAATACCGTTATGTACGGTTATATCAGGTGCGGCTACATGGTTAACCTGATTCTGCACGGTATTTGCCTGAACCTGCGGGACTCCTTGTCCATTTGTCGCACCACTATCATTTGGCATACTGTCTGACGGATTACCACCACCTGCGATATTACCATTACCTACCTGAATCACTGTTTGCAATTCGTCAGGATTTACCTCATCCAGCCGGTCGCTGAACAGGTTAAGCTCACGTACCAATATACCATTAACCATTGTCTGTATTGATATACCGAAATCGACTTTCAGACCGTTGGAGAACAGGAAACCCCCGCGCATTTTATCCAATTCGGGGTCGGATATAACATTATTATGAGCGGTGAAATCATATGATTCATATGCACTCATTTCGGGAGTAGCGTCTGCGCCTGACGATATCGCCATCAGAGCGATAACAGAACAAATACCTAAACTGGATTTAATATGCTTACCTTGCTTTTTGTACATTTTACGACCCTTTCATTGGTTGGTGGTTGAAAAAGAACTTAAGAATACAGGAAAATAAGAATGCAGGAAATTTCCTGATTTCTTGGCTCTTGTATTCTTAAACTCCCGTAGTAGATGGATCCTGAAACAAGTTCAGGATGACATTTAAAAATTAAAATAATTCGGTGCCGGTTGTATATGTATCGTGAAGTTTGCCAGCGATTCATTGCTTAGTGCCGAATCGAACAGGGCTTCCTGATACAGCCGCCAGTCCTTTTTTCTGTTGAAATATTGATTTCCGACCGCTTTATGGCTCTTGATTACGAACAATATGCCATTCCACATTTTCTCGAATTCATCCCTGGCCATAACCTTTTTGCCGAGCGAAGGGTCACCGACCAGTACATTTTCCTTATCCACCCCCTTGACCACCACGAAATGCATATAGCCGTTATTGTTAATCAGCACGATTGCGGGGATTCCGACCTCGGTCAGCTTGTCCAGCGCAGTACGGTAGCCATCAGCGGAATATCCCTTGTTTTTGAGGAAGTTTTTCATATCAAGCATGGAAAAGCCCTTGCTCTTGATTTTTTCCTTGTCGCCATCCTCGAACATGGCATCCAGTACTTCCTTCTCCTCTACAGGATGGTCGTAGTGATATTTGAGCAAGGTAGCCACAGCAGCAGAACCGCAACTGAAATCATAATCCTGGCGTACTACCGAACGGAACCGGGCTTCCTTGTAGCTTTCCACCTTTACATTAAACGACCCGTTACCGCCGAAGAACGGCATATTGGCTGCGTCCGACTGGCCTGAAGTGAATGTAACCGCCGCTGTAACTGCAGAAATCAACAGGAATTTTTTTGATATAGAATTCATGCTCACTTTGTCACCCCGGACGCATATTTTCTCCAAATCTCCGATTTGGAGAAAATATGCGTCCGGGGTGACAGTTAATAAATTGCAACTCCGACTCTACTGAATCGACATATTGACGATAGTTGAGGACTGGATGGTTACGTTATTTCCGCTGTTCTGTACGGAAGTTATAACTCCCTGCGAATTGCCGAACGCACCCTGGCTTATGACATTATCGCCGGTAACCGAGTTATCCCCCACCGAGTTATTCTTGGATGTAGCCTTCATTATTGAAACATTGAGAGTTTCAATACCTGAGGCACCTCGTGATGTTTGTAATTCATCATCGGATATCACCATGCCGAATGTTTCCTCTTCATTATTATCTGCTATTGTAATTTCCACTTCGGCATCGCCGCCTTTTACCATCACACCGGAATGCTGTATGAAGGTGGCGTCATTATCCTCTACCGCCATATATTGCATGGAGTATATCTGTGTTTCCTCTGCATATGCTGCAGGAGCAGCAACAAGAGCGGTACCGACCGCCAGAACCGGTATTATTTGGTTGAATTTTGCCATTTTGTTTTTCCTTGCAAACCCTTTTAGGGAATAACTGTCATCCTGAACTTGTTTCAGGATCCATTTATCCAATGGCAGGGTTTTTGTAGTTTATGGTCAACAATCGCATTTTGATAATTTTTACAGAATTGCCAGCTATCAGGGTTTTGACAAATGGATCCTGAAACAGCAAAAGTACGGCTTTTGCCAGAATGACAAAATCCCTTTCTCTATCATCTATAATCCATCATCTATCATCTGTTTTGCTGCGGGCAGGAGGAGCACAGGATACCCGCCCGCAACAATCTCGTGACTAGCAAGAGTCACCCATATAGTTGAAATTACAACTAGTTATGGATGTCAGCCTTGATAGTAATAGCTTGCTGAACGCTTGCACTGTTACCAGTGTTTTGTGCGTTAGCATTAACACCTCTGGAGTTGCGGAAAGCATCTCCCTGGATGGTGTTGTCAGCTTCATAGACGCCAATTCTTCTGGCACCACCAACTGCTACTGTAACAGAGTTTCCGGAAACAGAAGCATCCAGAACAGAAGCTGTCAGGGTTTTAGCATCGCCGAAGCTTACGCTGTCATCCTGGCTGCTGTCAGTGCTGTTGTCAGTAAGTGTGTTGGTGCTGTTGTCAGTGTTTTTGGAATTCATATTATTTTCACTGGCATTCACATCAACATCATTCTTGGAGAAGGCGTTGGTTTCGTTGTTATCATCGCCTTTACCGGTGCTGTTGTCTGAATTATCAGAGTTGTCAGATGCATCAACGTCTACGTCATTCTTGGAGAATGCATTGCTTTCGTTGTTGTCATCACCTTTTCCGGTGCTGTTGTCTGAAGCGTCAACATCGGTATCAATGTCATTCTTGGAGAATGCATTGTTTTCGTTGTTGTCGTCACCAGCATCGTTACCGGAAGCAATGGTGTTACCATCATTGTTATCATCTCCGTTGTTGGAAGTGTTGTTATCATTTCCGTCATTGGAGGTGTTGTCAGATGCAATGGTGTTACCATCATTGTTGTCATCTCCATTGTTGGAAGTGTTGTTATCATTTCCGTCATTGGAGTTATCTGAGTTATCAGAAGCGTCAACATCAACGTCTACATCGTTTTTGGAGAAAGCGTTGTTTTCGTTGTCGTCATCACCAGCACCGTTACCGGAAGCAACAGTATTGCCGTCATTGTTATCATCACCATTATTAGAGGTGTTGTTATCATTGCCGTCATTGCTGTTGTCTGAATTGTCAGAAGCGTCAACATCGGTATCAATGTCATTCTTGGAGAATGCATTGTTTTCGTTGTCATCGTCGCCAGAACCATTGCCGGAAGCAACAGTATTGCCGTCATTGTTGTCATCTCCGTTATTGGAAGTGTTGTTATCATTTCCGTTATCGGAAGTGTTATTGTCATTTCCATTATCAGAGGTGTTGTTGTCATTACCGCCACCATTGTTAGAGTTGTTGTCATCTCCAACCTGGTTAACAGTATTGTCATTGTTTTCATTGCCATCAATACCGTCATCTACGTTATCGTCCGCAAATGCAGGTGTAACAGCAAGAGCGAGTGCCGAAGCACCCAGAAGTAAAGTCTTTTTTAATTGATCCATTACAGAACTCCTTAAAAAGTTAAAAAATTGAAAAAAATTAACAGCCCCAGAGGCATGTTATATTAGTAAAAAACCGTATATACTTTAACGAAGTATTAACGACTTGGCCGAGTGTAATAGCACAACTGATTTTTTTTGTCCTTGATCTGGATCAAGGAAGTGTAAAAAAAGTAAAAAACATGCAGGTGTTGCAAAAATACTTAAGGTTTGGTTTACCTTAAGGGGGCTGGAGATGAAAGTTATGAGTTTGGGAGGAGGGGGTGAAATATTATTTGGTGATTCTTTTTGTTAGAATTTCTGCCATGGGCATAGCGATTCATGTTTTTTTGATATCATGTTGAAATTCATAGGGTTTTTAGGTTCGCATGCTGGTTGCAGTTATGCCGGACTATGCTTGGATACCTCTATAAATTCGCTTATGCAAAACAATATGAGGAGCGAGAAGTGCAGAGCTGTAGGCGTAGTTAAATGTACATGTGGACTTGAGCATCTTAGCGACGAAGTAGTGTGCAGCATAAGTTAGGGTTATAAGGTTCCCGCTCGGCATTCTATCACCACAACAAAACCTTGAATTTCCCCTTCTGTCAGTCATTCCGCGGTCCTTTGGCAACTTCAACACGTAATTATCTTTCTGATTTTGCAATCTCCTCAACATGGTTCCCTTAATTTCCAGCATTGACGCATCCTAGCAAATACTATATTGGAAAAATAATGTAATATAGATCGCTATCCGTCTGTAACGTTTTTTATAGTCCTTCCAAATAATTTCCGTATGACTTGATTATGTCGTCGATTGGTTTTCCAAGCGGAGCGTTTGCCCTTTGTTTTTTGAGATGAGCGAAGACTTTTTCGATTGGAATGAACTACCCCGTAGCAAGCTACGGGGCATCAGTTCGGATTATATTATTCTTTCGCCCCAAGGGGCGGGGAATTATACCCGAAGGGATTAAAGTCTGGTGAATACGGAGGCAGGAAAATGGCTTCATGCCCTGCTTTTTCAGCCATCTCCACAATATCCTTCTTTTTGTGGAATGCGGCATTGTCCATAATTATAGTAGATTTTGGACACAACTTCGAAATGACGCTTAACAGCGTCCCTGTTCAGTTTGCGCTGTCTGCGACCATGCGGTTTGGGGTGTAAATCATCCCGAGACCACCAGTCATTGACGCACCAGACGCTGACCGAAAAGCGACGAGAGGCCTCAAGCTTGCTGCCACCACCAGAAACAAACGATACAACTCGTTCGCACAAATCAATACTATAGTATTTTCTAATTTTACGTAAGTAAAATTACACTCGCTTGCGCGGTGGAATCCCTGCTTCGCAGGTCTTCATAGTATTCCCAATTAAAATTGGAAATACTATATATGTCATCTTACTACCTGCAAAATGGTGCCGCAAAAATCTTAAACTATTCGGAAGTTATTTGGAAGGACTATAGATAAAGTATGAAGTAAAATTAACAGAAATAAATAACCCAATGGATAATAACAAAATATACGGTAATTATTTGGAACAATTAAAAATACACTCTTGAATTTTGTTTATTTTTTGTACTAAATGTATTTTTAGTAAAAAATTAGTAGAATTTAATAAAATAGCTGCATTTTTTATGACTTATTAATTGTTTGTTAACTATCTTGTGGTATTCTGGTTATACATTTTAACCCATATCTCTTAATAACAAGGAAAACTTTATGAAAAGTTCCAAAATAGTAGCATATTTTTCCCTTTTAGTTTTTTCATTTTCTCTACTGGCGGTAGAAAGATCATTTGCAAGCGCGACTCTTCCCGTACAATCTGATCTGGTAGTATGGTTCGACTCAGCAGATGTAAATACTCTTATAAAGGATAGTAAGGGTTATGTGAGTGTATGGAAAGATAAAAGTGGGAATAATTACGATGCAGTTCAGAAATCCACAAAATATATGCCATCGTATGGAATAAGGAGCTTAAATGGAATATCAGTATTGCACTTTGATGGCGGTGATTTACTAAAGACTCCTAAATTTTCTAATATAAAAAAACAACCCAATACAATTTTCGTTGTTGCTAAATTTGATAAAAGTGGTGAGCGGGGGTTTCGGCCATATTTGTACGATGGTATAAACAGAAATTATAGACATGCCCTCTTTTCCAATAGTAAAGGTGACTTTTCCTGGGCAGGCGCAAAATTATCTTTAGGAGGTAGTATTTCTCTAACCCCTGCAATATTTACGACTGTTTTTAATGCTCATCACTCTGAAACATTTATTGATGGAAAATCTATAGTGAAAGGATATCTTGGTAGTAGACATATAAATGGCTTAACGTTGGGTTCTATACATAAGACAGATAGTAGATTGGATAATAAAGCTAGGTTAAAAGGATACATTGCGGAAATAATAATGTATGATCGCATGTTAGAGGTTTCTGAGCTTACGCAAGTACATAATTACCTTTCAAGTAAGTGGGGCATTAAAATTTCTGACCAAAGTTCTTTATGTATAGAAAATCCGAAGTGCATATCTTTGCCGGAAAATGCCTTGTTTGTCTCTCCAGGTGGTAATGACAATAACTCTGGAACAAAAGATAAGCCTTGGAAAACAATAAAACATGCAGTTAATCAGCTTCGTGCAGGAGATACTTTGGTTATTCGTGAAGGAGTATATAGAGAAAGTGATATTCTTATAGGTGTGAGTGGAACAAAAGATAAGCCTATAGTTATAAAAGCGTATCCCGGAGAGATACCGATTATTGATGGTGGCTTTTCAGAGTTTAGAAAGGTAGATAATGCTGATTGGGAAGTTGTTGATGCTAAGAAAAATATTTATCGTTCCGTTAAAACATACCCAAAAAATATTAACTACGTACATGCCTATTTGGGCGAAGATAATGGAGGCTATCATATTGTTGCATATGAAGATTATGTACCGTTTAGTTCCAACAATGAGGACTACCTTGGTACCAAGGATTATTATATAGGGCCAGGAGTATACTTTAATAAAGATGATCAAAAGATATATGTGCGATTACAGCATAGTAAATACCAGGGTAAAGATGAAATGAATTTATCCTATCCCACTAATGTCGACCCTAGAAAAACTAAATTGTATGTTTTTCCTGAAAATGAAATTATAAGGATTAGTAGTGATTCATCATATATAAAACTTGAAAGTATAAACTTTAGTTATGGAGGTACGGCATTAAGATTTTTACCGGGTGGTGCAAATAATATTATTGTAAAGAATTCGTCAATTAAAGCTGGAAGGTATTTTATAAGAGTCCAAGAGCATTCGCATAACATACTTTTTGATAATATTATAATAGATGACAAAGTACCACAATGGATAGCATGGAGTGATGTAAAGAGGCCAAGCTCAGGGAGGCCGGGGCATCGCTATCAAGGTGCAGGCATAACTATAGATGGCCATAATGTTGAGATAAAAAATAGTACTTTTAGGGATACCTTTGATGCTATAAACTTTACAAATAAAGCCCATGATATACATATTCATCATAATGAGTTTTATAACATCAGAGATGACGTAACTCAAATGGGTTCAGCCGGATACAATTACAACATTCACCATAATAAGCTAATAGGCGTGCATGCAGGGTTCTCATGGCATGGATCTGGTGATCAAGAGCCTGGGTATACTGGAACTAAATATATACACCATAATATTATTGACGCTTCGCAATATACATTTAAAGGAAGATCCGACCCACATAATTTGTTGTCGGGCCATATGAAAGGAGCGGATGGAACAGGGTATGCTGCAGGATCTGGTTTTGGCTCTCATAGCATGTCAGGAATTACAACTCCTGATCCGTGGAAAATCTACCATAATACGGTTATTTCTGGTAAAAAATACTCCTCCAATAATGGTATGGGAAACTGCTACCACTATTCAAACTTTGGGCCAGAGCAGTTAAACTCTAATTTTCCACATGAAATGTACAATAACATTTTTGTTGAGTTGGAAGAGCAGCATATATTAGGAAAGTGCCAAATAAAAGGAGGGTCACATATCCTTGATGGTAATCTGTATCACAGGACAGATCTGTCTGCCCCTGTATTTAAGGAGTTGTATTATGGAGATCAAAAAATTAGCTTCTCTAGTTTGTCTGATTTCAAAAAATCCAGCTATTTCGTAAAAACGAAAAGCTACTATAATCCAGGTTGGGAGGCATCAGGTATTGAAGCTGATCCTAAGTTGAATAGTGAGTATATTCCGGACAAGTATGGCCCAGCAGCTAAAGGTGCTCTTGACCTAAGTAACAAGAAATGGCCAGGCCTAAAAGGTGAGACTTTTAGAGGTGCTCTGCAGCCACAGTAGCTTTAAAAATATTTTAAGGGTTTGAACGGGTTGAGCGATTTTTGTACAGCACGACCGCTTGGTTTTATGCCTGCAATTTTATACCCTATGAAGTTTATGTCCCTAACTTTTACCTCAAATTAGGAAATACTATATTTTTTTACCAAAAGTTTTTAAGATATCTTTGCTAAGTAAGCTGATCATCTCAATTTATATTATATGAAATCAGAATTTATGCTCGGTGGTGACCAGGCGGGTGGTGCCGGTCTGGGAGCGCATTACCAGTGAATGGGTCTGCGCACCGCCCGGGAAGCGTTTAACCCCTTCCAGCATCCAGCCGGTAGTAACACCGGTGGCAGCAAACATGACATCACCATGCGCCAGTTCCTCACGGGTATAAATCTTGTTCAGGTCGGTAATGCCCATGGCTTTCGCACGCTCCTTCTGCTCATCATCAACCTTGCTGGAGCCGTCAAATACCAGCCTGCCCTGCATCTGCCCGCCGGTACAGCATAAAGCCGCCGCTGCTAGCACACCTTCAGGTGCACCGCCGATACCGACATAAAGGTCAACAGCGGTTTCAGGACGGGTGGTTGCGATAATCCCCGCTACATCACCATCACCGATAAGCTGGATACGTGCTTTCTGCTCACGCACCCTGGCAATCAGCTCCTCATGGCGCGGGCGGTCGAGGATAACCACCAACAGGTCGGAAATATCACATTTCTTTGCCTTGGCCAGATGTTTCAGGTTCTTCTCAATACTGTCGGAAAGATTTATCACTCCATTTGGCAAACCACCGCCAACCGCAATTTTCTCCATATAAACATCGGGTGCGTTAAGGAATCCGCCCTTCTCCGCCAGTGCTACCACCGCCAGCGCATTAGGCGCACCGGTGGCGCAAATTGTCGTACCCTCCAGCGGGTCGAGCGCTATGTCAACTTCAGGGCCGGTTCCGGTTCCCACTTTCTCGCCAATATAAAGCATAGGAGCCTTGTCACGCTCGCCTTCACCTATCACAACCGTACCCTGTATATCCAGGCTGTTGAGCGCACGCCGCATTGCGTCCACAGCCGCTTGGTCGGCGGCCTTCTCATCACCAAGCCCCATCCATTTCGAACAGGCCAGCGCTGCCGCTTCGGTCACCCGCACCGCCTCCAGCGCCAGATTGCGCCCCAGCGTATATTGCGGTTCAATAGTTATTTTCTTTTCTGCCAGCATGTTTTTCTCCTTTAGTGGCTAGAGTTTTGAGTCTAGAGTCTAGTATTTTGTCACCCCGGATGGATGTTTTCTCGAAATCTTTGATTTCGCTAAGAAAACACCATTCTCGGGGTTATAAGCAACAGTACGTGACTACGCAATAACCCCGTGAACGCTATTTTCTGACTGAATCAAAGATTCAGAGAAAATATGCGTCCGGGGTGACAGCCACGTATCCCTAATTTCTCCTCTCAAACCCGCTCAATCCTTATAATATGCGGGGTTTCGACAATATATTCCATATTCTCCAGCTCGCCCAGAAGTTTCTTTATGGCAATTTCGCTGGTATTATGGGTGGTGAGTGCAATCTGCGCGGTTTTGCTCTGCTCATCAGCCTTCTGCAAAACCGTCTCCATCCCGATTTCCTGCTGGCCGAACAGTGAGGTAATCGAGGCCAGAACACCCGGCTCATCACTCACCTGCATCCGCATATAATATTCACCGGTATGGCTCTTAATATCAATAAATTCGGCTTCCTGCAACTGATTTACCTGCATTCCGAATGGCGGTGATATATTGCCACGGGCGATGTCAATAATATCTGCTATTACCGAAGAAGCGGTGGGATTCCGGCCGGCACCTGCTCCGGTGAAGAATGCCGGACCGAGCGCGTCGCATTCGGCCAGCACAGCATTGGTGACTCCGGAGACTTGTGCAAATACTGAAGATTTCGGCACCAGACAGGCATGTACCCGTTGCTCTATACCACTCTCGGTCTGCTTGGCAATCCCCAGCAGGCGGATTTCATATCCCAGCTCATCGGCATATTTAATATCGGCAAGCGAAACATTACGAATTCCACCTATATGTACGGAGTCGAAATCAAGCCTGCAATTATAGGCCAGGGCGGTAATTATTGCCAGCTTATGGGCGGTGTCGATTCCGTCTATATCCAGGTCAGGCGGGGTTTCTGCATAGCCGAGCCTCTGCGCCTCTGCCAGCACATCATCAAACTCACGGTTTTTCTGCTTCATCCCGGAAATGATATAATTACAGGTGCCGTTAAGTATGCCGGATATACGGCTGAAATTATTTGCTGCCAATCCCTCCCGCAAAGCCTTTACTATAGGGATGCCGCCGGCAACCGCAGCCTCAAACATCAACGCTGCCCCCTGCCCTTCCGCTATTTCAGCAAACTCATTGCCATGTTTGGCTATCAGCGCCTTGTTGGCAGTCACTACATGTTTGCCGCCTTCAAGGGCAGCCTTGCATAAATCATACGCAACCCCGCTATCACCGCCGATAGTCTCAACCACAAGGTCGATATTGTCATCATGTGCTATATCAACAGGGTTTTCATACCAGTCCATATTATCAAGGCTCACCCCGCGGTCCTTGCTGCGGTCACGGGATGATACCGCCCGGACGGCAATTTCCCTGCCGGTTTTGCGTGCAAATAATTCCTGTTTTTCCAGCAAAATCCGCAGCACTCCCACCCCGACCGTACCAAGTCCGGCAATCCCGATATTAAGCCCATTTTCCTTCTCATTCACCATAACCCCGCAATATAATCACTTCCCTCCACAAAACAAGCTTTGAAAAACATATACAGTAGTATTATGGTTGGTAGAACATGCCTCCTAAAAAGAAACAGAAATCAAAGGCAAAAGCCGCAGAGCCGCAATTTGTACATCTGCGGGTGCATGGGTCATATTCGCTGGCGGAGGGGGCGATAAAAATTACCGAACTGGTTGGTTTGTGCAGGAAGCATAATATGCCGGCGGTGGCACTTACCGATAGCGGAAATCTGTTTGGCTCGCTGGAATTTGCGGTAGCAGCGGCGAAGGAGGGAGTGCAGCCGATTATTGGCTGTGTGGTGAATGTAGTTGTCAGTGGTCAGTCATCAGTAGTCAGTGAGCAGGAGGCACCGTCGGGGCAGATGGTATTGCTGGCCAGGGATGAGGAGGGATATCGCAACCTGCTCAAGCTGGTCAGCCATTCATTCCTGAACGGGAAGGATAGTCATAACCCGACTGTCACTCTTGATAAGTTGCAGCAGCATTCCGCCGGACTGATAGCATTGAGCGGCGGGCCGGAGGGAATAATTGGTAAATATCTGCAAAATGATCATATCAGGGAAGCCGAGGAAGTTGCGGAACAACTCAAGCAAATATTCCCCGACCGGTTTTATATCGAGCTGATGCGGCATAATCTTGACAGCGAAAAACATATAGAAAAGCCGCTGATTGACATTGCGTATAAATATGATTTGCCACTGGTGGCTACCAATGATGTGTTTTTTTCCGAGCGTGATATGCATATGGCGCAGGATGCACTGATATGTATTGCCGATGGCAGTTATGTCGGTGAGGAAAAACGTCGCCGTTATACTCCTGAACATTATTTCAAATCGGCGGAGGAGATGGCGGAGTTATTTGCCGATATCCCGGAAGCTATTGAAAACACGCTGGTTATTGCACAACGCTGTGCAATTATGCCGGAGCCGCAGAAACCGATGCTGCCGGATTTCCCTACCGAGGGCGGGCGTTCGCAGGAAGAGGAATTACGTGCGGTGGCCAGGACTGGTCTGTGCGGGCGTCTGGGGGAGGATTCATATGAAACCCTGCAGCAGAAACAACCGCAATATTGCGAGCGGCTGGAATATGAGCTGGATGTTATCGCACAGATGGGCTTTCCCGGCTATTTCCTTATAGTCTCGGATTTTATCCGCTGGAGCAAGCGTAACTCGATTCCTGTCGGGCCGGGACGTGGTTCGGGTGCGGGTTCGCTGGTGGCCTGGGTATTGCAGATTACCGATCTTGACCCGCTGCGTTTCGGATTGCTGTTTGAGCGTTTTCTTAATCCCGAGCGGGTATCGATGCCGGATTTCGATATTGATTTCTGCCAGTATCGCCGTGACGAGGTTATCCATTATGTGCAGGAGAGATATGGTGCGGACAAGGTAGCGCAGATTATCACTTTCGGTAAGTTGCAGGCACGGGCGGTATTGCGTGATGTCGGGCGGGTGTTGCAGATGTCATACGGGCAGGTGGATAGAATATGCAAGATGGTACCGTGGAACCCGATTGACCCGGTGACGCTTGAAAAGGCCATAGATATGGACCCGCAACTCAAGAAGGAGGCCAAGCAGGATGAACAGGTAGCACAATTACTGGATATCGGGCTGAAGCTGGAGGGGCTGCATCGCCATGCCTCGACCCATGCGGCCGGTGTGGTTATAGGCTCGAAGCCGCTTACCGAGATTGTGCCTTTATATAGCGACCATCGCTCTGATATCCCCACTACGCAATATTCGATGAAATATGCCGAGATGGCGGGTCTGGTGAAGTTCGATTTTCTGGGCTTGAAAACCCTGACTGTTATTGACCGTGCCTGTCAACTAATCCGTGAGCAGGGCGGCGAGATTGATATAGAGGATAGTGCATATGATGATGAAGCTACATTCAAAATGCTCTCCGGGGGCAATGCTACCGGCGTGTTCCAGATGGAAAGTGCCGGTATGCGCGATGCCCTGCGCAAGTTAAAGCCGGACAGTATCGAGGATATTATTGCGTTGATTTCGCTTTATCGCCCTGGCCCGATGGAGAATATCCCCACCTATATCGCCCGCAAGCATGGCCGCGAAAAGCCGGAATATCCGCATCCGATGCTGGAAGAATGTCTGAAGGAGACTTTCGGGGTGATTATCTATCAGGAGCAGGTGATGGAAATAGCCAAGATCCTGGCCGGATACAGCCTTGGCGGTGCGGATTTGCTGCGGCGGGCGATGGGCAAGAAAATCAAGGCGGAGATGGATGCACAGCGTGACATGTTCGTCGAGGGTGCGGTGAAGAATGGTGTGAGCAAGACGCAGGCCAGTTCCATCTTTGATCTGGTTGCCAAATTTGCCGGATATGGTTTTAACAAGTCACATGCGGCGGCATATGCGGTCATCGGCTACCAGACTGCATATCTCAAGGCCAACCATCCGGTTGAATTCCTTACCGCATTTATGAATATAGATATCGGCGATACCGACAAGCTTAATATATTACGTGAGGAGGCTTCCAAGTCGGGTATTGCAATTCTCCCCCCCGATATCAACAAGTCAGGGGCTTATTTTACCATTGAACACAGCGAGGATGGCAAGGCAATACGCTACGGTCTGGGGGCACTTAAAGGGGTCGGGATTGATGCGATGAGTGAAATGGAGGAGGAGCGCCGGAAGAATAGTATATTCAGGGATATATTTGATTTTGCCGCTCGCTGTAATAACAAGGTTATCAATAAGCGGCAACTGGAGAGCCTGGCCAAATGCGGTGCGTTTGACTGCCTGAACAAAAACCGCCATCAATTATTTGAATCGGCAACTATCCTCACCCGCTATAGCGCTGCAGCGGCGGAAGAGCGGGCAAGCAACCAGATTAACCTGTTCGGCGATGCCGGAAGCAGTGATATCACCCATCCGAAACTGCCTGATATAGAAGACTGGGCAAGCGAGGAGCGGATGATGCGGGAGTTTGATGCAGTAGGGTTTTATCTCACCTCCCACCCGCTTGATATATATAAGCAGGATTTACAGCGTATCGGGGTGATATGCTCCAATGAATTCGCCGAGAAAATACCGGATAAGGGCGGTAATATCAAGGTTGCCGGGGTGGTGGTCAAGGTAACCCACCGTGAGCGTGAAGGCCGCCGCTTCGCCTATCTCAACATCTCCGACCATATGGGCAGTATCGAAATCTCCATTTTCAATGATGAACTTATATCCGAAAGCCGTGACTTGCTGGAAGGTACCAGACCGCTGCTGGTGGAAGTAGATGCACGCAAGGATGAGGGCGGAGTACGGTTGCAGGCCGAATCAATAGTTCTGCTCGATGATTATCTTGAAGGGCACAAGCGTAATGTGAGGATTGAAATAACCGATAAACAGGCGGTTTATGATATAAAAAATATTCTGGATAATAATGGTAATAATAAAAGTAAAGATGGGGATGAAGATTCCGGCAAAAATACAAGCAGGGGGGCAGGAGTGCGAACCGCAATATATTTGATTGTCACAACTAATAACAATATTCGGCTGGAACTCCTCCTCCCCGAAACCTACACCCTCCCCCGCAATATCGAATTCTCCGGATTACCCGGGGTAGGAGAGGTAAGAAGCTAGGGAGACTATATCACTAAATTTCGGACTTTATCCTCTGGTGTCGAAAATGGCGGTGCCGACTCGCACATAAGTAGCGCCCATGGCGGCGGCAAGCTCGAAATCCCCGCTCATGCCCATACTCAACTCAGGCAGGTTATTACGCTCGGCGATTTTCTTTAGTAACGCAAAATGCAAGGCGGGATTGTCATCTACCGGCGGGATACACATCAACCCAACCACCGGCAATCCAAGTTCCCCCGCACAATAGCCAATAAAATCATCTGCCTCTTGCGGTATAATACCGGCCTTCTGCTCCTCCTCACCGGTATTTATCTGGATAAAAAACTTTTTATCATGATAATCACCTTTTGCCAGTTGTTTAGCCAACACGCCGGCAAGTTTCGGCCTGTCCACCGTCTGTATTACATCAAACAGCCTGAGCGCATCCTTCACCTTGTTGGTCTGCAATGCGCCGATTAAATGCAACTCAACACCAGGATAATCCACCTTCAAAGCCGGCCATTTGCTCATAGCCTCCTGTACACGATTCTCGCCAAACACACGATGCCCTGCCTCAAGCAGCGGCCGAATGCTATCAGCATCATGCGTCTTGCTGACCGCTATAATCTCGGGATTGCACTCAATATCCAGCCGATATTTCCTGCCTGCATCAGCAACCCGCTTCCTTACCCCGATAAGATTCTGCACAACATCTGTTGTCATAATACAACGCTATATTTCTACCTAAACCTACATATAGTATTATTGACGAATTTCTGCAACAGTTGATACCCTATATATTGTAAAGATCCCGCATTTCAACACAATTGTGACTGTGATAAGTTGGCAACACAACTCGGCCATATCGGAGTTTTTGCATCGTAATAGTATAAATCGGGTTGCCAATTGGCGGACTTGCGGTTTAAATAGCTGCCATGTCGTTAGACGTATTGTGTCTACTCCATTCAGATGGCATTTAAGATACAATTTAGAAATTTAACAGGGTTTAACTAACTTGAGGATTTAATTATGAAAAAAGTTCTTTTAGGTACAACAGCCTTGATGAGTGCGGCGGCTCTGGCCGGTGCGGCTCATGCGGCTGGGCCTACCGTGACAGTCGGTGGATTCATCGACTTTCAGGCAGGCTTTGCAGATCAGGATTCTGCGTTTGCTACAGGCGGTTTCAGCCGTGAGCAGCATATCGTGACCGACACTGAAATTCATGTTAATGTTGAAGGTCAGGCTGATAATGGCATCGTTTACGGTGCGGTTATCGAGCTTAACGCTGATACTGACGGTGATGCTGACGGTGACGGTGGTAATGCCGACAAGGCATATATCTATCTGGAAAGTGAAGCCGGACGTGTTGAAATGGGTAACAATGTAAGTGTCGTACACAGCATGAAAGTTGATGCTTCAACTATTGCTCGTGCAACCGGCGGTATTGACGGTGATTTTTACCGTCATGTTGATGTTGCTACAGGCGGTCCGTTCCTGATTTCTCCGGATCTTCCTTCACAATTCACTACTGCTGTGCGTGAAGATGCAACCAAGGTATCATATTTCACTCCTTCATTCTCCGGCCTTCAGGTTGGTGTGAGCTTTACTCCTGATGAAGGTGATACAGGTACAGCTTCCGGTCTGTCTTCCGATACAGGTACTAACCAGGAAAATGTGGTTGGTGTCGGTGTTAAATATAGCGGTGAAGTTGAAGGTGTGGGTATCCACGCTTCTGCAACCGGTGAGTTCGGTAGCGCAGAAACCGCTACAACTGAGGATGTAGCAGCATGGGCTTTAGGTCTGGGCGCTGATTTCGAAGGTTTCTCGGTTGCAGGTTCATGGGCTGATTGGGGCGAAAGTGGTCTGAGCACTACTGCTGCTCCTAATGACGACCAGTCTTTCTGGACTCTTGGTGCCGCTTATGAAAACGGTCCATACGGTATCAGTGTAACTTATCTGCAAAGTGAGGCGACACAGGCTGCCGGTACTGACGAGCACGAGTTCTCCAACCTTGTGGTTGGTGCAGACTACCAGCTTGCACCGGGTCTTGTACCTTACGTGGAAGTCAGCTTCTTTGATACTGACGATAACGTAGCGGCAAGTGCGGACAATGACGGTTCCGTAGTGCTTGTCGGCGCAGAGCTTACTTTCTAGTAACCAGCTGGATGGTAATAGAAAGAGCTATATTTTAGGGTACCTTCTTTTTGAAGGTACCCTTTTTTATATTTTCGCATAAAGCGATATTTCACTTATAGCTAACTATATTTAGCTTAGTAATCTTCAAACATTTTCTCAATAAACTTTGGAGTTATAGGAGCGGAGTGACGGTAGAGTATGGTGCCATTTGAGATAAGAAATGTTTCAGGAGCACCAGTTATGCCAAAATCGACCCCAACCGTGCCGGATTCATCAATCCCGATTTCTTGATAAGGATTACCGAGTTGTGCTAGGAAGTTCTTTGTATCTTGCGGTTTGTCCTTCCAGTTTATACCGTATATTTTGATGCCCTTTTGCGCCAGTTGCATTAAATATGGATGTTCACCTCGGCATGTAACACACCATGATGCGAAAATATTTATCAGAACCATTTCATTGTCATCTGCCGGAAAGTCGTTGCTGTCCAGCCCTTTTTCACCTTTATACAGGGCAGGAAGGGTAAATTCTGGCACCCGCTTGCCAACCAGAGGAGATTGTACAAAAGAGGTAGAATTTTGCGTAAGTTTTTCACCTGCTAGCCGCAACGTAAGCATCATTACAAAAATTACCAGTATTACCAATGGTATGAAAAATATAAGTTTTTTTAGAGATATTTTCATATCCTTAAAAAGAAAGAGTTTATATGTAATAACCTTACTTTACGACGATAATTTTATTTTAACAAAATACCATAGCATTCACAGTAAAAATTGTGAGCTATGTCACATAGAAAGAGTCGTGTATCTTTGTTCCATCAGTTCCGGGATGGCGGTGGCGATTGAATTAAGGCTGGTGCTGACAAATTTTCTGTCCACCCCTGCGTTATTCATATTTTCATTAAAGCTTCCGGCTATTTTTTCAAGCCGGTTATACACTCCGTCCGTCATTTTGAATGTTTTCGGGTCAATTGACCTGTCAAGTTTTTCTGCCTCCTGCACCACCTTGGCTGCCAGAATCTTCAGCTTTTCTTCGGGGTTGAAAATAACAGCCGCGGTAAGGGACAGCATAACAGGATTATCCAGCAACCCCTCCCTGAATTGCAGATTCCTGTTAAGTCTGGCCTTACTTCCATCTTCAGATAATGATATGCGGTTTTGATCTATAGCTTCCGCAACCGTATCAAGAATTTTATCGAGCTTTCCCAGGGTAAGATCCGTCGGCACGTCTTTCGTATGGACATGCAGTCTGGAACTGTATGCGGGGACTTCTATCTTTTCCAGCTCATCCAGCAGCTTTCCGGCATTACGATCTGTCATCTAGAACTCTCCGCTTTCAGATTCATCAAACTGCGGAGAAGGGTTATTCTGTGCGGCACATACATCAAAATCACGGCCATGGGTATGCGGTTGTTTACAAGGATACTGGTGTGGTTCCAGTATTTTTGGAGGCTCCGGTGGCATATGTTCTTCCTGAAACCTGCTTACCGCAGCACATGCAGGTAGGAGAAAACAGGAAAGTACAAACAGAATTTTCAGGTTTTGTGACATAGTATAACATTTTACAGGGTAATTTTTATGTCATCCTGGCAAAAGCTATACTTTTGCTGTTTCAGGATCCATTCACCCCATGACCTAATCTTGGTGGTTGATGGCTTATTTTGATATTTTGGTAAGCTTAGTCGTAACCGTTAGTTCTCAATATCTTGCCTGATGGATCCTGAAACAAGTTCAGGATGACAAGATATCTATTGAACTTCCCGGCACTACAACCTATTCTCACGTCCAATTATACCCATATTTCAATTATAAAACTACCCTTAAATCATGCTTTAGTCAAGATTTACGCATATTTTACCCATATTTCCCCCTGTTTTCCCTAACAATCCAGCCTTGCAACAAAAATGAGCCTGTCCCCCATAACCAGAAGAAGATGGCGTAAATTCCGTCAGAACCGCCGTGGATACTGGTCGTTATGGATATTTCTGATATTATTTATGCTAACCTTATGTGCCGAATTCATCGCCAATGACAAGCCGATTATGGTGGGATATAAGGGAGGGGTTTATTTTCCGGTTTTCAAATCCTATCCCGAAACCGTTTTTGGCGGGGATTTCGATACCGAAACCGATTATCGCGATCCCTATATAGCTGATATTATAGAGAAAAATGGCTGGATGCTCTGGCCGCCGGTGAAATATAGCTATTCCACTATCAATTATGACCTGCCGGTACCTGCCCCCGCACCGCCTAGTAGTGAAAACTGGCTTGGCACCGATGACCAGGGACGAGATGTGGTGGCCAGGCTTATATACGGCTTCCGTATATCGGTATTATTCGGGCTGGTTCTCACTATATTCAGCTCGGTAATAGGTATAGTTGCCGGTGCGGTGCAGGGCTATCTTGGTGGCTGGACTGACCTGATTTTCCAGCGCTTCATCGAGATATGGAGCAGTCTGCCGGTACTGTTCCTGATTATAATTATGACCAGCTTTATTACGCCGAATTTCTGGTGGCTGATGGCGGTTATGCTGCTGTTTAGCTGGATGTCGCTGGTAGGGGTGGTGCGGGCGGAATGTCTGAAGACCCGTAATATGGATTATGTGCGGGCGGCACGGGCGCTCGGAGTGCGTGAGCACAAGATACTGTTCCGCCATATATTACCTAACAGCTTTGTCGCGGCACTTACCTTTATGCCATTTATACTGAACGGTTCAGTTACCACTCTTACTGCGCTGGATTTCCTGGGATTCGGTCTGCCACCCGGCTCTCCGTCGCTGGGGGAATTGCTGGCGCAGGGCAAGGCCAATCTGGAAGCACCATGGCTGGCAATAACCGGCTTTGTAGTAGTTGCGGTAATGCTGAGCCTGTTGATATTTATAGGTGAGGCAGTCCGTGACGCCTTCGACCCACATAAGTCTGGTTGATGGTGCTTTATGTCATCCTGAACCTGTTTCAGGATCTGTTTTTCCTATGACATAATCTTGGTAACAAAAGCACAGGTTCCTGTATTTTGAAGAGTATGTTTATAACCTGTCAGTTATCATAGCTTTGATAAATGGATCCTGAAACAGGTTCAGGATGACAATCAGAAAAATTTTACATATAGATTTATATAAAAAAACAGGTTATAACGTGCCATATTTGTTGCAGTGTTGCTTGTTTTATTGTAACAGGATACCTTAGATTGTAGAATATACGGATATGGAGACCTTCAGGTTTCTATAGTGGGGTCGCAACCACATTATTCAAGGAGTAAAGCTATGGATCCAATTAAAGACTCTCTCAAACGGATAAAGGAAACGGAACGGGATAGCGGTGGGGATGATTTGATGCTCAATCCCGAATATCTGCGCCATTCCTCGGCCATTATATCGGAAGCCCTGCAGAAGGGTTTTGATGTATTGCAGCTTGAAAATGGCGACGTTGTTACTACCGGCACCAGGGTGATAGTGACGCAATATCGCTGGGATACGGAACAGCAGAAAATGTCCAAGCTTACCGCCAAGGAGCGCAAGCAGATGGCACAGGAAGTGGGCAAGGAGGAAGAGCTGGAAGAGGCCTAGGGATTTCTTCAAATTCTACTATCATGGGCTGCAAATAACTGTTTTCTGCGCTTCCGTGCTTCACGTACCCTTAAGTACGATGCAGTACGGTTCTCGAAAACAGCCATTTTCGCCTCATGCTAGCGAATTTTAAGAAATCCCTCCGGGGAAATCTAATATGAAATATCTGGGTTACCTTGGCTAAAGCGCCTCCTTATGGAGTGGAAAAATAAACCAGGCAAAATGGCAATTGAATTAAAAGAATCACTTACATTTGATGATGTACTGCTAAAGCCCGCTGCTTCTGATATTCACCCGTCGGGGACAGACATTTCCACTCGCCTTGTTGCCGGTATGAATCTCGGCATTCCCCTTATATCCGCCGCAATGGATACCGTAACCGAAAGTGAACTGGCCATTGCCATGGCACAGAATGGCGGTATCGGCTGCATACACAAGAATCTTTCGATAGAGGAGCAGGCGGAGGAAGTCCGCAAGGTAAAGAAATTCGAATCCGGCATGGTGGTTGACCCTATCACTACCCGCCCTGATGCCAGTCTTGCCGATGTTCTGGCTATAATGTTTGACAACCGGATTTCCGGTGTACCGGTTACTGATAATGATAACAGGCTGGTGGGGATAATCACCAACCGTGATGTGCGTTTTGCCCAGGATATGCAGCAGCCGGTGAGTGAGCTTATGACCAGTGACGGCCTGGTGACGGTTAATGAGGGTGTCGCGCCGGAAGAAGCCAAGAAGCTGCTCCACCAGCATCGTATAGAGAAGCTGCTGGTAGTTGATGATACTTATCATTGTATAGGTCTGGTGACGGTTAAGGATATCGAAAAATCCCAGCTTTACCCCAATTCCAGTAAGGATGACAAGGGGAGGCTCAGGGTTGCGGCGGCGGTTGGGGCCAGTGATGCCGGTGTTGAACGGGCGGAAGCGCTTATTGCTGCGGATGTTGATACGATTATTGTTGATACCGCACATGGCCATGCGCAGTCGGTGCTGGATACGGTTTCACGCATAAAGAAGAAATATAGCGATATACCTGTAATCGGCGGGAATGTCGCCACCGCCGAAGGTGCCAGGGCACTGATAGATTCCGGAGCGGATGCGGTGAAAGTTGGTATAGGGCCGGGTTCGATTTGTACTACAAGGATTGTTGCCGGAGTTGGTGTGCCGCAATTAAGCGCTATAATGGGGGCGGTTGAAGAGACGAAAAAACGTGATATTGCGGTGATTGCCGATGGCGGGATTAAATATTCCGGCGATATTGCCAAGGCTATTGCTGCCGGTGCCGATTGTGTAATGGTTGGCTCATTATTTGCCGGAACTTCCGAAAGCCCCGGCGAGGTTATATTATACCAGGGGCGTTCATATAAAACCTATCGCGGGATGGGTTCGGTAGGGGCGATGGCGCGTGGTTCGGCTGACCGCTATTTCCAGCAGGATATAAGTGACCAGCTAAAACTTGTCCCCGAAGGGGTTGAAGGACGTGTGCCATATAAAGGGGCGGTGGCGGATGTAATCCACCAGCTGATAGGCGGCCTGCGTGCGGCGATGGGCTATACCGGCAATGCGGATATAGAAAGCATGAAAAGCAAATGCGAGTTTGTGCGGATTACCAATTCCGGTCTGCGTGAAAGCCACGCCCATGATGTCACCATCACCCAGGAATCTCCCAATTACCGGGTTCAGGGCTAGGGAATATCCAATAAATAGCTTGACAAATATGGGGTGGGAGGGCAGAATTGCCCTTCTTTTTTGAAACGAAAAACAAAATACAGCTATGGCCAAGTCGAAGAATGTAACATTGGTGAAATTAGTGAGTACTGCCGGTACCGGATTTTTTCTGGTAAAGAAGCGTAATCCCAAGAAACAGCCGGAGAAGCTTTCCTTCCGCAAATATGATCCGGTAATCCGCAAGCATGTGCTGTTCAAGGAAGAAAAGCTGAAGTCCTAAGAGGGTTTCTTAAAATTCGCCAGCATGTGGCGAATTTGACGGTACTGTTTAGAGTATTTCTTATACCAAAGGCCAATAGCTGATAGCCAACGGCCAAAATCCCTTGCCCACATACAAAAAGATCCATATGCCGCACTGGCCGCAGCCTTTATGGAAGGAGCCGGAGGCTGACCCGCTGTTGCATACCAGGATATTGCTGGACAGGCTGGGTAGTCCTGAACAAAACCTCCCGCCGGTTATACATGTTGCCGGAACTAACGGCAAAGGCTCGACTATTGCTTTCCTGCAGGCGATATTGCAGGAGGCAGGGTACAAGGTGCATAGCTATACCTCCCCGCATTTACTGCATTTCAATGAACGTATTACCCTGGATGGCGAGCATATAAGCGATAATAGCCTGCATATGATACTGGAGCGCTGTCGGGATGTGGCTGGTGATATGCAGCCGGGATTTTTCAGCGCAACTACCGCAGCGGCATTTCTGGCATTTTCCGAAAGCCCTGCCGATATATTACTGGTGGAAACCGGCTGTGGCGGATGCAGTGACCCGACAAACCTTATAGAAGACAAGCTGCTTACCATAATTACTACCATCTCCTATGACCATATGGAAATTCTGGGCGAAAGCCTTGGTAAGATTGCATATGAAAAAGCGGGGATAATGCGTGGCAATACCCCTTGTGTGGTTAGTTTCCAGCAGGGAGAAGCCCTGGCCGTTCTTGAAAGGGAAGCGGAAAAAATTGGCTCTCCCTTATACCAGTTCCGCAAGAACTGGGTTATACAGAGAAATAGTGAAGGAATTACATACACCGACCATAATGGAGGTGTAAATTTTCCTGTACCAGCCCTTATAGGTGACCATCAGGTGGTAAATGCCGGTAATGCCATAGCTGCCGCTACATTGCTTGAGGATTTCGATATAAAAGGTGAGGATATTGCTGCCGGGCTGGTAAATGCCACATGGCTGGGGAGGCTGGAGCAGATTACCGATTATAATTTACCTGAAGGCTGGGAATTATGGTTTGACGGCGGGCATAATGAGGCTGCCGGTTATTCTATAACGCAGATGGTGGAGAGAGATTGGGATGATATGCCGTTATATATTATCTGCGGTACTACAAGGGGGAAGGACGTTACGGCATTTCTCCGCCCTTTACTGGGCAGGGCAGAACTGGTCTGCGGAGTGAGTGTAAAAAGTGAGTATAACAGCTATAGTGCAGAACAGATAGCCAAAATGGCTATGGGGGCTGGGTTTAACAGCAAATCCTGTATCGATATTGAAGATGCAACTGGTTATATAACCTCAACCTCAACCACCCCCTCCCGAATCCTCATTTTCGGCTCATTATTCCTCAGGATTGAAGTAGGTTTCTAATACACTGCTATCCTCATTAAATACCTGTGCAGATTGCAAAGAATCGGGCAGGGGAGGGAGGCGGCTATATTGCTTATCGAAGGCGTTGCCGTATAATTTGGGATGTGGTGGCTGGATTTGGTGTTTCAGCCCGTAATGTATGCCCGCCAGAATTGCAGCTATAACTGCGCCGACATCAGCATCAGCACCGGCTACCCGATGTTCGATATGACGCATTTCCGCATCCAGCGTACTGGTAGGGATACGCAGCGCAACCGTACGATTATTTCCACCCCAGCTGATATTTACCGGTGCATTGTTATATTGCCTAAGCGGCTCTCCTTCTTCAACCTTGTTAAAACCCGTAGTAAACCTTGCATATGATTCCTCAAGCGGTGCGAAAAATACCATAGACTCAAGCATTGTCGCACATAACCCGCCGATACAACACTGCATAATCTCGGTTTCATCCTCCTCTCCCTTCTTGGCAAATAAACTGTGCTTATCCTCCCCGAACATGCTGATATTTATATGCAGTCCGCATCCCGGTTGATCCTCGAAAGGCTTGGCTGCAAACAAAGCCTCACTACCCATTTTTCCTGCTGCAAATGAAATAATTTCCTTTAGCCTGTCAATCCATTCCACCGCCAGCACGGGATCAGCAATCCAGCGCAGCGCAATTTCATATTGCCTGTGGCCGGTTTCACTGTCCATCTTTTCAATTTCAATCCCCTTCTCACGACAGCCCATCATCACCAGTGCAAGTATATCATTATCCTTCGACTCATCACCATCAGCAAAATAAAACTCAATCTCACTACCAATAACCGGCGTGTAACCAAAATCATCGGCCAGCATTGCCACAATCCGCTCTATATCTGCAATTTTCTTGCCGGAATCCATAATTTTCCATGTAATCATATTGATTCGCATAAATAAAGTTATTATATTAAAATGTATAAACCAACAGGAGGATAAAAAATGCAAATATCAGTATCAGGACAGCAGATTGATGTCGGAGCATCCTTGCGTGAGCATGTAGAGGAGCGTCTGGAGCGTGAAGTCAGTAAATATTTCGAACAGGCGATAGATGCACGGGTAGTGTTTACCAAGGAGGCACATCTGTTCGTTGCTGATATTATCGTTAATGAAGGAACCGGAACCGGTATTGTTATCAAGGGTAACGGCAAGGCGGGGGATATTTATGCAGCATTCGACCAGGCCTCTGAACGGATAGAAAAGCAGCTACGGCGTTATAAAAGGCGGATAAAGGATCATCACAAGGCGAACCCGGCGGAAATGGGAGATGCTGTTCAGCCGGTCAGTGGTACCAAATATATATTCTCCGATGAAGGTGAGGAAAGTGCGGAAGCTGAGGATAACCCGATTATTATTGCCGAAAAGCCTATGCAGATTGAAAGGCTTTCTGTAAGTGATGCGGTTATGCGGATGAATCTGGCCAACCTGCCGGCACTGATGTTTATTAACAAGAAGAGCGGCGGAATCAGCGTGGTATACCGCCGCGATGATGGCAATATCTCCTGGGTGGACTCGCAACTGAAGGCCAGTTCTGGCGATAATGGTGAACAGGCTGCGTAATTAAGTCGTTTATCCTTCGCCTTGAAGATGGTAATATCAAAACAATAACCGCTGGCGATGTGTTTTTTTTTGAAAAAGAGCGCAGGAAGTTATCTTAAATATCAACAGGTTAACAAAAAGTTGCAAAAAATATCATTCATTGTAATATAGTTGTAACATTTCTCTGGTATATAATATATGGGACGGCTTTATATAAGCCTGTGAAAACTTAAACTTATAAAAGGAGATTACAATGGAAGACAAAAAAGCAGATGAGGGAAAACATTTTTTCAGATTGGGCGTTGTTAAATACAAGGGTAAAGCCTCTATTCCAACTCTTGCATTTGCCTATGATGTGGCAGGAAATGATGGATTGACGGAAGTACATATGGCTGTTAATGCGGGCAAATACAAAATCAATGGAAAAAACCAATTCTTAAATGATGATGCGGCAGTGAATCATGTTGCTGAAACTTTGAAATCTGCAACTCGGATACGGAATTATGATTTCGATGTGAATATAAAAGACGATCAGTCTTTTCCGGTGGTGGTAACAGGAAAGAATCTCGATATTAAGGAAATTGCTGGCATCTTGCGAAAAGAAAAAATAATTAATTATGCGCACCTTACAGATGCTATGAAGCAAGTGAATGATAGGCTGGGACAAGTGCGTGAGGGGCGCGGTTGATACATTGTTGGTAACTGGTTGTAAATCCTGTTATCGTGGCGTAGGTTATCCATGTTTTTGTAAATAACCTGCACCATGCGTCCGACGATTCTTAATCCTTTATTTGCTGCGGCTACCACGCTTGACGGGGTGGGGAAGAAGATTGCGCAGAATCTTACCGGGCTTGTTGCACCACGTGACCGCGAACCGCGGATTATCGACCTGCTGACCCATATGCCATATGCGGTGACTGACCGCAGCGCTATGCCCGACCTGATTTCCGCTCCCGATGGCGAGGTGATCAGCGTTATCGTGGAGATTGAGGAATATCGCTCGCCACCGCCGCATTCCGGCCGCCCTTTCCGGGTTATCTGCCATAACGATACCGGCTATCTGACAGTGGTGTTTTTCAATATGAAGCCGGATTACATCAGGCGGGAATTGCCTGTCGGCCAGAAACGCCTTGTCAGCGGCAAGGTTGAGCGGTTTGATGAAGTGCTGCAGATGATTCATCCCGACCATATTGCACTGCCTGACAGGCTCGATGAAATATGCCGTACCGAGCCGGTATACCCGCTTACACAGGGGATTTCGCAGAAGATGATGAATAGGATTATCGGGCAGGCGGTTGCGGTTATGCGCAAGATGCCGGAATGGCCGGAATGGATAGACCCGCAATTTATGGTGCGTCAGGGCTGGGAGAGCTGGAAAGCTGCCATGGACAAGCTGCATAATCCGGATTCGGCAGCGGATGTTGCTCCCGAATCAAAAGTGCGCATGCGGCTGGCTTATGATGAATTACTGGCAAATCAGCTTGCACTTGCGCTTACCCGCCGTAATGTCAAGAAGAAGGCGGGGCGCAGTGTCAGGGGGGATGGCAGGATGCGCAGCAGGCTTGCGGATGCGCTGCCTTTCAGCCTTACCAAAGGTCAGCAGCAGGTTATATCGGAGATTCTGGAGGATATGGCAGACAAACACCGTATGCTGCGTATGTTACAGGGCGATGTCGGTAGCGGCAAGACGGTGGTGGCGCTTATGGCTATGCTGAATGCGGTGGAGGAGGACAAGCAGGCGGTGCTTATGGCTCCGACCGAGATTCTTGCCCGTCAGCATGCCGCCTGGATTAGCCGGATTATCAATGAGTCAGGTCTGGATGGCGAGGTACGGGTGAGTCTGCTGACCGGACGTGACAAGGGCAAAAACCGTGAGGAAATTCTACACTCACTTGAAAATGGCGAAATCCATATAATTATCGGTACTCATGCCCTGTTTCAGGCCAGTGTTAAATTTCATGACCTTGCGCTGGTGGTTATCGACGAACAGCATAGATTCGGGGTAAAGCAGCGGCTTTCACTGGCAGCCAAGGGACAGAATACCGATATCCTGCTGATGACTGCAACCCCGATTCCGCGCACACTATCGCTTACATTTTACGGTGATATTGATATTTCAAGCCTGCGGGAAAAGCCCGCAGGACGTCGTCCGATTGATACCCGCATCATCCCCGAATCGCGCATAGGTGATATAGTGGAGGGGCTGAAGCGGGCTATAGCGGCGGGTAACCGAGTGTATTGGGTATGCCCGCTGATAGAGGAGTCGGAGAATATCGATCTTGCCGCTGCCGAAGACCGCCACCGCCATTTACAGCAGATTCTTGGCGGGCAGCAGCAGAATCGGGTAGGGCTTGTACATGGCCAGATGAAACCGGAGGAGAAGGATGTGGTTATGTCGGCGTTCAAGCAGGGTGAACTTGATGTTCTGGTGGCGACTACGGTTATAGAGGTCGGGGTTGATGTGCCGGAGGCGACTGTAATTGTTATCGAACATGCCGAGCGCTTTGGCCTGGCGCAGTTACATCAGCTGCGCGGGCGGGTCGGGCGGCATGACAAGCCTTCCTCCTGTATCCTGCTTTATGATAACAAAATCAGTGATATAGGCAAGCGCAGGCTGAAGATTATGCGTGAGACCGAGGACGGATTCCGTATCGCCGAGGAGGATCTGCTGTTGCGCGGCAGTGGTGAGGTTCTGGGGACGAAGCAAAGCGGTATGCCGGATTTCAAACTGGCGGTCCTGCCCGAACATAGCGAGCTTCTTCTGGCTGCACGGGATGATACCAAGATGATTATCGAAACCGACCCTGAACTTAAATCCGAACGCAGCACCGCCCTGCGCACATTACTTTACCTCTTCGAATATGACAGCCAGATAAAATACCTCCTGTCTGGGTGATTGTCATCCAATACGGAGCTAGTGGTGTATGCCATCTCGAACTTGTTTCAGGATCCATTCATCCCATTACTGAATCCTGGCAATTGGTTTGTACCTAATGTATTTTGGTATTGTCAACTATGAACAGTTAACGATTGTTACTTTGATATATGGATCCTGAAACAAGTTCAGGATGACAACCGTTGGAATTTCTTGTATCCCTGACTTCCTGTATTCTTAAACTCCTCAATTCCCGCTTGACTAACAAGGGAAAACGGTATATCTACACCCTCCTTACATAAAGGAACCAGGCATTATGGCACATCATAGCGCAACGAAAAAGGCGATAAGGCAGACTAAAAAGCGTTACGAAAGGAATTCGGCACGGCGTTCACGTATCCGTACGTCGGTTAAAAAGGTTATCGCTGCAATTGAGAGCAAGGATAAGCCTGCCGCGCAGACTGCCCTGAAAACCGCTCAAAAAGAACTTATGCGCGGGGTAAGCAAGGGTGTTATCAAGCTCGGTACCGCCTCCCGCAAGCTCAGCCGCCTGAATGCCAGGGTCAAGGCTATTTCCTAAACCATCACAGGAGTTAATCATGATTAGAAATATACTCACAATTTTATTTGTTGGAGTGCTGATCGCTGGTGTTTCACCTGCTATTGCCGATGACAATGCTTCGGATAAAAAGCCTTCATGGCTGGAGCGGGTATTCGGCAAAAAGTCTGATAAAGCTGATAAGGAAAGGCCGGATAGAAAAGAAAAAGCCGACAGGGAAGATGAGGACGATGATAAGGGGGAGCGCGGACATAAGCATTCCAAAAAGGATAAACATGGAAAGAAAGACAAGCATGGCAAACATGCGGGTAAAGACAAGCGCCGTGGGCCTCCCGACCATGCAAAAGCGCATGGTTACAGGTCAAAGTTTAAACATTACCCCGATTCCGATATCTACCACGATACCGAGAAGAACGTTTTCTATAAGAAAAAGGGCGAGGACTGGCATCCAATGGATGAAGTTCCAACTTCAATGGAGCTGGGTGAGGGGGTGTCTATAGATCTGGAACAGGCACTACCCGCTGCATTGAAGGCGTTGCAGTAGTGGCGTGGCGCAGATCATTCAGTCGGTAAGCGCAAGGAACCTGCTTTTAGTCATCCGCCCTGTGCGGGTTGTCACCGCATAATTTCACCGGAATCATAAAGGCAATCGCCATTGCTACCGTAAAAAATATTATCGCTCCGATATATACTCCGTGCATGATGTGTCTCCTGAAGGCTTATATAGCACCATTCTCCCATTTTCCTTATTCTTTGTAAACCATAATTTTTAACCGCATAACGTTTTCTCACTCTTGTAATAGAACAAAAAACCTTGTAAATAACGGCTGGCAATCAAACACCAGACTCTAGATTCTAACTACTAGTCACTAATCAAAAGGAGGCCGATTATGAAACCGGATGCTGTTATAAAATGTGTTGAGGATTATTCGGGTAATACCAGGGATGGCAGGAATTTTACCCTCAATAAGGATGTGCGTTATTTCCGCACTACTACTGATAATCTGATATTGCTTAACCTCTACGACCAGCCCAGTGAGCAACTACCATGGTTTACGCCGGATGAATATAGCCAGCTTGAAGGAAAATATCTGGAAGTTGAATCGAGTATGTGATGTGCCGGGGCTTGACAATATATACAATTTGTATATATAATGATGTATGAGTGGGATGAAAGAAAAAGGCTGTTGAATATTGAAAAGCACGGTATGGATTTTATTGATGCGGTGCAGTTATTCGATGGCCGTCCCGAATATACTTACCTTTCGCCACGTAATAGTGAGGAGCGGTTTGCAACGGTTGGTGAAATAGAAGGGCGCCTTTGGGTTGTGGTATGGACAGCACGAGGTGAAAATAAAAGGATAATTTCAACACACAGGGCAGATGACACGGAAATCAAAAAATACTGCGCGCTATTCGGAAAAGGAGATTAAAAAGCTTCGGGAGGAAGGTAAATCTGCAACTGACTGGGATAAAATTAACTCCATGACAAGGGAAGAAGCCAGGGTAGTTCGGAAAGGTGATAAAGATGCGGCACTTTCTCCCAGTGTAGAGGATTGGGATGACTTGATAGTTTCGGTAACACCCCCTAAAGAGCCTTTATATATGCGGGTTGATGCTGATGTGCTGGCCTGGTATCGTGAACAGGGGCGCGGCTATCAAAGCACGATGAACGCTGTTTTGCGTTCGTATATGCAATCCCATCAGGACAGGGTATAAACTGCAACCAAAGGAAATAAAGATGTCAGGACAGGAATTACTGGATAATATAGAGCAAGCAATAGAGTCATATTGCAATGCGCAGCATGACTTTACATTTAATCCGGATAGGCCGGTGGTACGGTTGCATGAGCCGACATTCGGTACTGAGGAGATATTTGCTGCAATCCAGCCAATGCTTTCCACTTTTGTTACTATGGGCAGGAAGGTAAAGCAGTTTGAGGGCGAATATGCGTCGAAATTCGGGTATAAATATGGTGTGATGAATAATTCCGGTTCCTCGGCCAATTTACTGGCAGTGGCTGCTATAGCCAATCCGCAGACCAGCAATCCGCTTAAACCCGGCGATGAGGTGATTGTCCCTGCGCTGTCATGGTCGACAACGGTATGGCCGGTGATTCAAAGCGGGCTGGTGCCGGTTATTGTCGATTGCGAGCCGGACACATGGAATTTTGATTTAAACAAGCTGGAGTCGGCTATTTCCGACAAAACCAGGGCGATAATGCCGGTACATGTATATGGTAATCCCTGTGATATGGATGCGATTATGGATATCGCCGGACGACATGATTTACAGGTTATAGAAGATTGCTGTGAGGCTATGGGAGGGGTTTACAAGGGTAAGCCGGTGGGAAGTTTCGGGCGTATCGGGACTTTCAGCTTCTATTATTCGCATCACATTACTACGCTGGAGGGCGGGATTTGCGTAACCGATGAACATGAACTGGCCGAGACCATGAGAATTATGCGGGCACATGGCTGGTCGCGGGAAGCCGATAACCACCAGCAATATGTCGAAAAATATCCTGATATCGATCCTCGGTTTATTTTTGTCAATCTGGGGTATAATTTGCGTCCTACCGAATGTCAGGCGGCTATGGGCTCTGTGCAACTTCCCAAGCTGGACAGGATTGTTATTACCCGCAGGGAGAATGCAGCATTTTTCCGGCGGGAACTGGATAAGTTCAGCGAGTTCTTTGCGTTTCAGGATGAAACTGCCGGTGCAGAATCAAGCTGGTTCGGGTTCGGGATAATTGTTAAGGATAGCGCCCCGTTTGATGTTGCTGATATAACTGCACACCTCAAACAACGTAACATAGAAACCCGCCCTGTTATAGCAGGTAATATTGCCCGCCATCCTGTATTTGAGCATTATGAGCATCGCATTGCCGGTACTAGCGAAAATTCTGATAATATAATGCAGAACGGTTTTGCATTCGGCTGCCATCATGCGATTGATACAAATGCAAGGGAATATGTGGTCGGTGCAATTGCAGAATTCATGGATTCACAGGAGTCAAGAAGGGTGGCGTAGCAGGCGGAGTTGGTTGTCATCCTGAACGAGGTGAAGGATCCATCCATTCAACAACGGAATCCATATTAATTGATGGTCAGTTTGAAATTTTGATAAGATTAGTTGCAATTACTATTATCAGGACTCTGCTTGATAGATCCTGAAACAAGTTCAGGATGACAGAAAAGGCAAAGATCCATCTGAAAGATATTCATGTTGATGGTGTGGATACGCTGTTGCGGGCACAGAGCCTGAAGCAGATGGTTGTGGGCAAGGGTAAGGTCGGCGGGCGTGATACTTGCATAAAAATCCTGCAGGGGGTGTCTCTGGATGTGAATCATGGCGAACGGGTAGGAATTATCGGTCGCAACGGTTCCGGCAAAAGTTCACTGCTGAAAGTAATAGCCGGAATTTACCCGCCAACCAGCGGTACGGTTAGTATCACCGGCAAGATTACCCCGATTATCGAGATGGGAATGGGGCTTGAGCCGGAATTCACCGGCCGTCAGAATATCAGGATTGGCCTGCTATATACCGGCCAGCTTGTACATTACAATCGTGACGTTGAGGAAAAGGTTATAGAATTTACCGAATTGCGGGAAAGTATAGACCAGCCTTTGAAAGCATATAGTACCGGGATGCGGGCGCGGTTGGCATTTGCACTGGCGGTGTTCCAGGAGCCGGAGATATTGATACTTGATGAGATATTTGCTACCGGTGATGTTGGTTTTCAGCAGAAAGCCACTGCATTGATAAAGGAAAAACTGGATTCGGTGTCAGTTGCCTTAATGGTCAATCACAGCACCGATGTAATTGAGAATGTGTGCAATCGCTGTATATGGATGCAGGGTGGCAAAATTGTTATGGACGGTAAGCCAGAAGAGGTGATAGGGGAGTATAATCGGTCAACTGCCAACTGATATGTTGAATATAATTTCAAGACTCGACAGGAACTATTTCAAATCTCTATTGTTCCTGTCCGAGCTTTCTCTGAAGAAGCAGTATCGCGGGTCGTTTCTGGGTGTGTTGTGGACTCTCATCCAGCCGACTGTGCAGGTAATCGTACTGTCAATCGTATTCTCGACAATATTGCGCTTTGACATGGATAATTACGTGTTGCTGCTGGTAAGCGGGTTGCTGCCCTGGATTTTTATAGTATCAGGGGTGACGCTGGGGGCAAACTCGCTGGTGTCACATGGCGGGCTGATAAAGGGCGGATGTATGCTGCCGAAGACTATCTTCATAATTTCCGATGTGGCTGTTGCGCTTTATACGCTGGTCGTATCATTTTCAATGATGTATCTGGCAGTCGGCCTGATTACCGGCACTTTCAGCCTGACAGTATTCCTGCTATGGCCGCTGGTAGTGCTTCCCATCATATTGTTCACGATTTTTGCTGCTATAGCAGTAGCGTATATTGCCCCATATGCCAATGATCTGCACCATTTGCTGACAGTAGCTTTTAACGCTTTATTCTGGACAATTCCCATTGTATATCCGGCCTCGGCAATACCTGCGGAGTATATGGTGTATTTTGAGTATAACCCGTTTTATATTCTGATAAAACCGATGCAGGAATTTGTATATTATGGTACGTTTCCCTCTGTTACGCAGATGACGATGGCATTTTCAATAGCTGCAATTATGGTAGTTATAGCTGTTATTATACAAAAGAAACTCGCCAGGCGGGTCGTTTATTATTTTTAACCAGTACGTTAATTTGTCACCCCGGACGCATATTTTCTCTACATCTTTGATGTAGTCAGAAAATAGCGTTCTCGGGGTTATTACACATTCACGTTACTTACCTGTAACCCCGAGAATGGTGCTTTCTTGCCAAATCATAGATTTGGAGAAAGCATGCCATCCGGGGTGACAATGCATTACCACAAGCCACCATGATAAAACGACTATTCGACATAGTATCATCATCCTTGCTGCTGGTGGCGCTATCACCACTTATGCTGATGATTGCAATTATGGTGAAGTTCAGCTCTCCAGGGCCGGTGATTCATACACAAACCCGTATCAAGAAAGACTTGCAGCCTTTTACTTTTTATAAATTCCGTACCATGCGGGTGGAAAATGACCCGGTGAAGGATGACGGTATTACCCATAATGCCAAGAAAAACCGGATTACCAGGGTGGGGACATTCCTGCGCAAATACCGGCTGGATGAATTGCCACAGCTTTATAATGTATTGCGCGGTGATATCAGCATGGTAGGACCGCGGGCACAATTGCCGAAATATATCGAGATTTATCCAGAGCAATACCGCAAAATTACCAGCGTAAAACCCGGCCTGACCGGCTTTGCTTCAATCCTGTTTCATGAGAAGGAGGAACGTATGTTGGCCGCTGCCGGTGAGGACGGTGAGAGCGAATATATCAACCGTATCCTGCCCTATAAATTCCGCTATAACATGTTTTACGTCCGCCACCATAATTTCTGGCTGGACATGCGGATTCTATGGTGGACTGCCAGGAAATTCCTCGGGATTGGCAGACGGCGCTCGGGAAAACCTAACTTGCCGCCTTCATCTTGTTAACCTTGGCTTCCAGCCTTTCTATGAAGAATTTGACTCCTTTGCGGGAAATCATGCCGCCGAAATCCGAGCGCTGGGTGGTAATAAGGCTTACCCCCTCGCCAATAACATCAACGATTTTATATTCCGCATCACTTTTCTTGTGGATTTTATAATCCACCTTGGTACTGGGAGCATCAGGTGTCGGTGGAACCAGCTCGGTAAACACGGTATACTCCCCCTCGTCATCCTTGCGGATTTTGATAATATTAAACTTTTCACCGGAAAACTCACGGAATTTCGGTATATAGCTCTCCACCAGATAGTCACCATACAGGCTGACATAATGCTGTCGTGTCTTATCAGACTTTATCTTGCGGAAATGCTTGCCCATAACGAACCTGGCCATCCAGTTGACGTCGACATTCTGCCTGAATAAATCCTTCAGGGAGTCTTTCTTTTGCACATCCTTCAGTTCGGCGTTTTCTATGATAGAAAACGTCTGCGCACTCAAACCCTTGACGAAATCACGTGCACCTTCCATTTCCTGAGAACTGCCAGACGCGGATTCACCGACGGCTACCTCGTTACCGGAAGCAAAAACCGGTATTGTACCAGAAAACAGTATTGGCGTTACACATAATGCCAGAAATAATTTCCTCATATTCATATCTCCTCCTGATTATACCCCTGGTTTATACGGATAAGTTACTCAAACAGGGAAAAACCACTACCTGCACTTGGCTCCATGCTATCCAGCCCTTCAGCAATCTCCCCATCGCGGATTGCTTTTTTCCTGTGCTGCGTATACCCGCTCTTGATAGTAGCATAAGGGTCAAAAGAGTTTTTGTCAATTTCGTCGGTGATGTCGAGCAATTCTTCACGGTTGCTGATAATTTTCATAGCCTGATAACCGGCCGTAGCTCCCGCACTGGCATAGCTTGCCGGATTGGTAAAGGCATCCACCACAGTACCCACCGCATCCCGTGTATTTGAAGGGCCGAGAAACGGAATGACTATATATGCACCGCCATCAACACCGTAATAACCCATGGTCTGGCCGAAATCCTCACGCTCCGGCTCCAGACCGGCCTGTGACGCAACATCAAACAGCCCGCCGATACCTACAGTGGAATTTATGGTAAACCGCCAGAAATTGCGGAACGAACCTTCAACATCGCCCTGCGCAACATTATTTACGAAACTCACCGGCTCCCAGAGATTATCAACAAAATTGCTTACCCGGTCACGCCCCCATTTCGGTATATACTCACGGTAACCGCGAGCTATCGGCTCAAGGAACATCTCATCCACGGTTTCGTTGAACGAGAAGATCTTGCGATTCCATTTTTCATACGGATCGGCCGGGTCGCTATATATTTCTTCCTCGTTTTCCTCGTAGTAATCACCGTCCTCGAATTCTTCCTCGATTCCTTCCGATACCACTACTTTTGGTACCTTCTTTTCGGAGGCGACTACATCACCTGCCGGAGCGCCCTCGGCAAATGAATATACAGGAAACCCGACAGCCAAAAAAACTGCCGACAACAGCAATATTCTTTTTGCAAACATAGCTTTATCCCAAATAAAAACTACCCTCCCCAAGGCAGTTTCATAGTTGTTTTATGCTAAAGCATACCATATAAACGGTAAAAACAAACAAAAAACCTGCCTTACAGGCGTTTTGCCAATTATGGAGTTGCGCAAAGGTCACGATCTTAACTTTATGTTAACTTAAGTTATTACCATGAGCAAAACACTAAACAAACATCTCTCCCGGTTTGAGGAGTTTCTGGAGCTGCCACCGCCGGAGGTATCCTTTGAGTTTTTTCCGCCGAAGGATGATGAGGCAGAGCAGGTTTTATGGAATACCATCAAGGAGCTGGAGGCGTTACAGCCGAAATTTGTATCGGTTACTTACGGTGCGGGGGGGAGTACCCGTGAGCGTACATATAATACGGTAAAGCGCATCAGGGACGAAACTTCGCTGACTCCGGCGGTGCATCTGACATGTGTAGGGGCAAGCCGCGGGGAGATTGACGATATTGCCCGTGAATACTGGGATTCCGGTATAAAGCATATAGTGGCACTGCGTGGTGACCCGCCCGAAGATGCTGGCCAGGCGGGAAAATATATACCGCATCCGGATGGTTATGCTTATTGCGCTGATCTGGTTAAAGGTTTGAAAAATATAGCGGATTTTGAGATTTCCGTGGCCTGTTTTCCCGAGGTGCATCCCGAGGCGGAAAGTGCCGAGAAAGACCTGGAATATCTCAAACAGAAGACGGATATTGGTGTTGACCGCGCAATTACCCAGCTTTTCTTTGATACCGGGCTGTTTCTGGATTTTCGTGACAAGGCTGCTGCGGCAGGGGTTAATGTGCCGATTATTCCGGGTATCCCGCTGGTATCGAACTTTTCGATGTTTCTGAATTTTTGTAAAAAATGTCAGGCTACAGTGCCGGAATGGGTGCATAACCTGCTGGGTGGAATTGACAATAACCCGAAAATGCGTAATATAGTATCAGCGATGATAGCGGCGGAACAGTGCAGAATCCTGCGCGAGGAGGGGGTTGACCATTTCCATTTCTATACCCTCAACCGCCCGCTTCTGGTAAGCGCCGTGTGTCATATTTTGGGTGTTCGGCGGAAATTATAAGAATATTGAGAGGGTATCTATAGTCGTTCCAAATAATTTCCGTGTATTTTGTAACTGCTCAATTTGCCTTATAGCTGCGTGTAAATTTCTTGCAAGTAGGGTAAACTACGAGCTGCGAAATTTCACTTGCTCTAATACAAATCTAGCTGGTTGTAAAATACACGGAAATTATTTGGAACGACTATAAATTCGCTAGCATGTGGCGAAAATAATTGTTTCCGAGAACTGTAGCGCAGCGTACTTTTTTCGTACGTGAGCAACGGAAGCGCAGGAAACAGTTATTTGCAGGCCATGCTAGTAGAATTTAGATACCCTCTCAGGCACCTGCAACGGTCATGCCTTCTATGCGGAGGGTAGGGGAGTTGGTGCCGTATAGCATCTCCAGATCATTGGCAGGGGTGAGGTTCTTGAACATATCGGTCAGGTTGCCGGCTATGGTCACTTCGCTAACCGGATAAGTTATCTCGCCATTTTCTATCCAGAACCCGCTGGCTCCCTGGCTGTAGTCACCGGTTACGCCATTCACCCCCATACCGAACGCTTCGGTGATATAGAATCCGCTTTTAATATCGGCAACCAGTTCTGTCACTGAATGCCTGCCCGCTTCCATGTATAGATTGCTGGAACCGGGGCTGGGCGGGGATGATGTGCTGCGCGAGGCATGGCCGGTGGTCTGCAGGCCAAGCTTGTTGGCGGAACGTATATCAAGCAGCCATGTAGTAAGCGTACCGTTTTCTATCAGGCTGCGCTTTTTGCCGGCTACCCCCTCGCCATCAAACGGCTCGGAGGCAATACCACGTTTCATCAGCGGATCGTCTGTTATATTGATGTCATCCGCAAAAACCTGCTGATTCATCTTGTCTTTCAGGAAGCTGGTTCCGCGCGCTATCGACGCACCGTTAATCGCACCGGCAAAGGAACCCAGAAGGCTTTTGGCCACCCGCGATTCATAAATTACCGGCACCTGGCAACTTCCCGCCTTGTGCGGATTAAGCCGTCGTACCGCCCGCTCACCCGCGCTTTTACCTATATCTGCCGGTTTTTTCAAATCCTCGATATGGCGCTTGAACGCATAGTCGTAATCGGTTTCCATCGCCGTTCCCTCACCGGCAATAACCGAGGCTGATATGGAAAAACCGGTGGTGGTATATTGGTGGGCAAAACCGTTACTGGTGGCCAGCGCTACGCTATCCCTGCCATAGCTGGCCTCGGAGCCTTCGGAATTGGTAACGCCCTTAACCGCAAGCGCAGCCTCCTCGGCCTCTGCCGCCCATTGCTTCAGCGTTTCAACCGACACTTCATCCGCATCGCATATATCAAGCTCCGGTGTATTTTTTACCAGTAATTCCGATGGTGCCAATCCGCTGTAAGGGTCGGCAGGAGCAGCCTTCGCCATATCCACCGCACGGCTGACGGTTTCTGTCAGCGAATTTTCGGAAAAATCATTGGAGGAAATTATCGCCTGTTGCAGTCCGTCCCTGCCTTTTACAAACACACGCAACCCCAAATCCCTGGACTCGGAGCGCTCTATAGTTTCCGGCTTGCCCAGCCGCTCACGCACATTTACATCATTACTGCCGAATACCACCACATCCGCTGCATCGGCTCCGGCTGCCATAGCCCTGTCCACAGACTGCACAGCGATGTCTAGAGGATTGCTAGCCACTGCACTCCAGTCTTGCACTCTCTTTTTTTGAGCGGTTTTTTATTGCGCTGGAAGCAGATGGAAACTCGTTACTCAGCTTGTCAAACGAAATACAGGCCTCTTTTTTCTTGCCGGTATTGCCAAGTGATATAGCCAGTTTCAGCAGATTATCCGCTGCCTTGCTGCTTTCAGGGAATTTCTTGTACCCTTCGAGAAAATATACCGATGCCTGCTCGAAATCCCCACGCACATAGTAGGTTTCCGCCAGCCAGTAATAGGCATTACCGGTCATTTCAGTATTGGGGTGGTCATTGACAAACTGATGGAATGCCAGCGCCGCATCGCTATATTTCGCTTCAGTAATCAGCGACAATGCCCAGTCATATTGTTCCTTGGCACTTTCCGGCTTTGATGAACCTGCCGTCGTTACATTATCAGTATTACCAGCTGCCGGCTCCGCATTTCCCAGATTTATCGGACCGCTGTAATCGGAATATTCCGTTACGATAGTTTCGCTGACGGTTGCCTTTTCGGTCGGTACTCCTGGCTTCGCACCAGACTTCGCATTATTATCTGCCGCTGCCGCAATACCACTGCCTTTTTTAACAATTTCAGCCGGTTTCTGAAATACATTCTTCCTGCCGCTCATTGAAGCAGGAACCGGAGGCTTCGTAACCGGAGTTGCAACTGCGGAAGTTTTTACCGGACGTTGCTTTTCAGGTAATTCTGCTGCATCCGGATTTTCATAAACTGTTACAATCTCACTTGAAACCGTTTCAGAATTACCGACATTTGCTGCCCCGAGCGTAATATTACCCGCATTGCCGGGAGCCCTAGCAATCTTCGCCTTGAGCAGGAAATTCTCATGCTCAAGCTCTTCTATTTTGCCTCTTAAGTCACGCATTGTAGTTTCAAGCGTGGATATACGAGACTCCACAGCACCGTCCTCCCCATCCGCAGAGGCGGCACTACCCGATAATTCCTGTTTCTTGAAAAACGCCCGCTCCAGCAGGTTAATCTGCTTTTCAAGCTTAATAATACGGTCTTCAACCCGCTGTTGTTCGAAATCCTGTGCCTGCGCCGCACTTACGGCACACACACCACACAACAATACAGGCAATGTAGCCGACTTCACCCCTCTAAACATAGCCACCTCCTAATTAGCAACCGTCACTGCACGACGGTTTTTACTCCATGCAACCTCGTTTGAACCGAGATATTCCGGATGTTCCTTACCGTAGCTTATAGTGGTAATCCGGCTGCTATCCACTCCCAGTCCGATAAGGTAATTACGCACCGCATTAGCCCGCTGGTCACCAAGTGCCAGGTTATATTCACGGGTACCGCGCTCATCGCAATGGCCTTCGATAGTCACGGTCACATTCGGGTTGTTTTTCAGCCAGTCAGCCTGACGACGCAGGGTTTTCTGCCCGTTTTCGGTAATTGCCGAGCTGTTGAATGAGAAAAACACACGGTCACCGATATTGGCTACCAGGTCTTCCTGAGTGCCTGGTGTTATATTGCCGAGATTTCCGCCCTTGATATTAGCAGCATCGCCATAAGCACCGGATGCTCCGTCACCTGCACCAGGCTTGCCCTTGCCTGAGCTACCGCTACATGCGGAAAGTGCCACGGTTACCAGAATCAGCGGTAGAAAAGTAAAAAATCTGTTCAACATTTGTTCCTCCGATTAAAAAGTTTCACAACCGGCACCTTTATAGCAGAAAATTTTAGAAGTATACAAGAAGATTTATTGCATATAATTTTAGAGGGTATCTTAGGGATGTAATGCTGAATCATGTAGCAATTATAATGGATGGAAACGGACGCTGGGCAAAGGCAAGGCGTATGCCGCTGCTTGCCGGACACAGGCAGGGTGCGGAGGCGGCGAAAAAAACCATACAGGCCTGCAGGGATTTCGGGATAAAATACCTGACTCTATATGCGTTTTCTTCGGAGAACTGGGGCAGGCCACAGGATGAAGTCGAGGATTTGATGAACCTGCTGCGCCATTATCTGGGCAGTGACAAGGAGATTAACAAGCTGCATGACAAGGGTATAAGGATAAGGATTGTTGGTGATAAACAGAAGTTTAGTGATGATATTCTGGGGCGCATATCGTATATTGAGAAGTTAACGGAAGCGAATGATGAGGGGTATCTCAATCTGGCGCTAAGCTATGGTGGGCGTCAGGAAATCGCATATGCGGCGAGGAGAATTGCAGAAGATGTCAAGGCGGGGAATGTGAGTGTTGATGGTGTAAATGAGGAACTGGTTGCGTCCTGTCTGTATACGAGGGATATCCCCGACCCCGACTTGCTGATTCGTACCGGTGGGGAACAGCGTATAAGTAATTTTCTGTTATGGCAGTCGGCCTATACCGAGTTATATTTTACCGAGACCTTATGGCCTGATTTTGACAAGAACGAGTTGGGCAAGGCGGTCGATGAGTTTAACAACAGGGAGCGGCGATTCGGCGGGAGATGACTGAAGGGTGCTCTTGTCATACAACACTAAAAGTATATATTGTACAGGTCAATTTACTACTCGAAGTTGATAAATACACTTTTTGCTATGGTAGAACTTTACATATATCTGCTTTCATACTAGCTTCATCTTCGGTGCTCACTACACCTTGGTGAAAGCGGTTTCCGATTGCCGTAAAATCGGGCTCCTGGTCGGGAGTCTGTGAATAAAATACCAGCTTGTCTGGAAATAAGCGGGCATGACTTTCGCCATGTAGTGAGCTCCCGACATCGTTTGTGGTTGTCGTTTGTCAATCAAACAACAGGGAGCATATCATGAAAAACACGGAAGAGTTACGTGCATGCAGACGTAGAATTGGTAATAATATCAGGGAAGTAAGGGTTGGGCAAAATCTGACAATGCGACATCTCGCTAAACAGACTGGGGTGAGTATCACTACTCTCGATTGTTACGAGATGGGTAAAAAATTTGTCAATCTAGAGATGCTTGCAGTAATAGCGCAGGCATTGAAAGTACCGATGAACAGGCTGTTTGAGTAATATGAGTGGAAAGGTATTATTTATAGCATCAAAGCCTTTTCAAATTTGCTGACCAAATCATCGGCGTCTTCCAGGCCGATGGAAATTCGTATCAGGTTGGCCTCTATACCGAATTTCGCAGCAAAATCCAGTTCATGATAATGGGCAAGCAGGGTATATGGGCAGGCCAGGGTAAAGTTGGTTCCGAGGCTTGGCCCCTTGCAGATTTCGATATTATCATAAAAATCAATGGCTTTTTGCTCACTGCTAAAGGTAACCGAAAACAACCCGCCATAACCTGCACCCGGCCTTTTCAGCCGGTTATATGTATCAGGAGTTATATATTTCGGATAGTAAACCTGTTTTATTTCAGGGTGGTTACGCAAATAATCGCATATAACCTCCGTGGTTCCGTTGATTTTTTCCATACGCCCGGAAAAATCACGGGAGTTTTTCTCAAGCACCTGCGCATCACCGGTAAACAGTAAATCCTCATAGATATTGTCCACTGCCGGTTTTAGCTTATCATATAAAGGAGAGGCGGAATTTATAACCAGAGAACCGGCGATAACATCACAGCTACCGGCGAAAAATTTGGTAAGGCTGGTGGTGGTAATATCGGCAAACTCCCGCAAATCAACATTATACCAGGTTGCGACAGTATCATCTATAATCAGCGGAACCTCCCGCACACGCAAGATTTCGGATAATTTATCCAGCGCAATCGACTGCAACAAAGGATTGCCCGGAAATTCACAAAAAACCGCTGCTATTTTTTCATTGCGGATAATCTCTTCAACTGCCGCTAAATCATTGTCATCGTTATATTTGAGGAAATGCACCCCCGCACCAAACTTCTCCTGCACCTTCAGCGAATCAACATATGGAAAGCCAAGCTGGATAGTCTTTTGCTGCGGGTTTATGTCGGTTATCGCCTGATGGGCGGTAAATATCGCACCCATCCCCGACGGAAACAGGTATATATTATCCTCATCTTCTCCCGAAAGCCCGGCAATGCGCTGTTTTATAATATTTTTACTGTTATCTTCCGCCGGAAAATTGCCGCTCAGAACAGCTTCCGCCTGACGGGAATTTATAATCATCCCGGTATGTTGCCAGAATTCCCCGGCACAAGCACGGGCAGCTTCCGGCAAACAGCAAACATAAACATCCTGCGCACCATAAGGCTCTGTTCTGCCTGTTATATCAACATATGGCGCAATATATTTAACGCACTGCTCAGCTATCCTTTTAGAAGGAAAAGCTATGCAGAACTCACCCTCACGGGCAAATTTCCTCTCGCATTCCGCAAAAAACTCCTCTACCAGCGGATGATAAAAGAAGCGTGGATATCCGGCCTGCATCGCCTCTATAACCCGCTCTTCGCCTTCCTCATAATCAACCACATCTGCCCATTTAGGCAAACATACGGACACAGCATGTTTTGAATCAGGAATCGGTTTACCAAGGTCTTCCGGTCTGTATAACGGATTCTCCATACCGCTCCCTCTATCCCATATCCCGAAAAATAGCAATCAAAAGGCAAGAAAACCGTTGACAGCAAGCCAGTTAAACATATATTAGCCAGTTCCTTATTATATGAGACAAATATGTTTGCAGTAATAAAAACAGGCGGAAAGCAGTATAAGGTTGCCAGGGGCGATACGGTCAAGCTTGAGAAAATCGCCGGTGATGCCGGTGCGACTGTCGTATTTGATGAGGTATTGGCGGTTGGTGATGGTAAGAAAGTAACCGTCGGTGAGCCTGTAGTGAAGGGGATGAAGGTATCTGCCGAGATTGTCGAGCAGAAAAAAGATGATAAAATCATCGTTTTCAAGAAAAAGCGTCGTCATAATTATCGCCGGAAGAAAGGCCATCGTCAGCAGGTTTCCATAGTCAGGATTCAGGATATAGGTGAGGGGCTGAAAGCGAAGGCCGCTCCGAAAAATGCAGCAAAGCCGGTGGAGAAGAAAGCAGAAGCCAAAACGGAAAAGAAGGCGGAGGCTAAAAAACCTGCCGTGAAAAAAGCTGAAGTCAAAAAGGCAGAGGACAAACCAGCTGCGAAAACGAAAAAGGATAATAAGGAGACTGCTGATAAGAAGGAAGCAGCGACCAAAAAAACAGCAAAGACTACGGGTCAGACTGGTAAAAAAGAGGATAAGAAATAGTCATTCTGCTGTCTTGCGTATGCAAGGCGAGCAGAATCCAGAAAATATAAATACTGGATCCTGCGCTAAATTACTTCGTAATTTCCGCAGGATGATAGACAGAATAAAGGAACTGAGTTATGGCACATAAGAAAGCAGGTGGTAGCTCCAGGAACGGGCGTGACTCGGCGGGTCGCAGACTGGGTGTAAAGAAATTCGGCGGGGAATATGTGATTCCCGGCAATATTATCGTGCGCCAGCGTGGCACCAAATACCGGGACGGCGACAATGTCGGAATCGGCAAGGACCACACCCTGTTTGCCAAAATCTCCGGCAATGTAAAATTCACCAGAAAAGCCAAGGGCAGAGTTTACGTCTCTGTAGTCCCTGCGGCTGCATAGGTTACTCAACCCAATCGGGATGGGTAATTGACAATAGCTGGTAAAAACCGCCGGAAAAATACAGTGCAAGAACAATTATATAAAACGCTATAGCGGCCATAACGCCCGCAGCTACGTCGTCCAGCATAACCCCGTGTGCGCCCTTCATATTACGGTCAATCCAGCCGACAGGCCAGGGTTTCCATATGTCAAACAACCGAAACAGTAATAACCCTGCAATGAAAAAATATATATTATACGCACCGAGAATAGCGTTAAATGCAGTATGGTCATAGGATAGCAGGATTTTATATACCGGCATTGCCACACTCATCATCACGAAAATCCCGGCAACCTCATCAATAACTATTTCCTTCGGGTCATGTTTGCCGGTATGCTTCATATAAACCGAAGTTGCCCACGCCCCGATAATATAAATCAACACAGTCACAGCAAAAATCGTATATGGCATAATGGTTTCCGCCAGTTCCCACACTTCGGTATGGGAAGCATCCGGCATCTGCCTGCTGATAATTGCCGGTATGTAAAATACTATAGCCCCGAGAAATACCACTCCGCCGACAGAACCCCATGTTCCGGGAGCAAACGGGATTTTCCCGATACACAGAAACGTCCCGATAAGCGACGCCGGATGCAGGAATGATATTTTTTTTGTTTTTTCCATTTTAGTCATTGCTTTTTACCGTGGAGTGGAGGGTTTTTCTTTGGGGATGAGGAAGCCCTTTACCCGTCCGCTGTCGGTTTTGCCGGAGTTGTTACTACTATTTCCGCCGAATGTTGCCTTGGCACGGCCTCCTGATGGTCCCGTGCTGCCACTACCGCTTTGCATACGGCTTTCACCGGTACGCATATTATAAAGGAATTTTTCACCACGCAATTTGTTGTTATCCTGCGTTAGTTCTACGTTGCCGGTCAATACGATATATTCCTTCTCGACATCATATTTACCCTGATCGGATTTCGCCGATTTACCGGGTACGGTAAGGATTACATTACCCGCAGTCTCTATTTTCGAGAGCTGCTTTCCGCTCATATCCTTATTGTCATTTTTAGTACCGTTATCATTACTGTAGAACACCGTCATATTATCGGACTTAAGAGTGACATCTCCCTGTTCAGCCTTCACCTTGCCTTTGAATACAGCCATATTCTTCCCCGGCTTGACAGTCAGAGTGTCGGATTCAATGTTTATCGGCTGGTCGGCACTACTACCCAGATTTATCCCGCCAACCTGTGCATATGTAGGAAGCGGTAGAATTAGCAAAAACATAGTTGTAATTATCAATTTTCTCATATTGTTTGCTGCTATGCTGAGTTTGCTTTAACTCTCTATTTTATAACTATAATACCCCAATTAAAAAGTTCAAAACACTATAAATTATGGTGGCAAGCCTTAAGCGGGTAGTTTTTTAACTTTAACCTCCTCCGCGTCGCCTTCGATGAGGGGGGTGTCGGTTATGGTGACGTGATAGCCGGAAAGGTTCTGCGGCAGGTTATGGTCACCGGGAAGCTGTACCCCCATCCTGTTAATCCGCCGGGCTGACGGTAGCAGCCGGCTATTCATGGAACGAACAAAATCCTCGTAACTTTCCGCAGCCTTTTTGATACCCCTGCCCACATTTTCAGAATGTTTAAGTGCTGCCTTAATATATCCCAGTAATTTACTGACTTCATGTATGATTTGCTCCTGATTTTTGTTGCGCTCTTCCTTTTCAATCTCCAACCGTGCCAGTGACAGGAAACCAGCCAGACCGGTCGGGCCGGTCGGGGTAATATTATATTCCGCGGCCTTGCGACGAAACTCCGGGTCAACCTGATATAAACGCTCGATATTGGCCTCGCTATGCAGGAACATGGCGGTCATATATGATTTATCTCATCATCCCGCCCGCTCTTCTTATAGGATTTCTGCACCGCATCCTTATACCCCCTGCCGGCAAGCGCACGCAGATGGTCATTCATCCGCTTCTTCAGCTTGTCCAGAATGGCCTGCTCCCGTTCACTACCCTCAACTTCTGCCAGTTCCAGAAAAAACATCGAGGCCTTGCTGTCAATCACCAGGATATTCCCGCCGGGCAGGAATACCAGAGCATCCGGCCGCAGATTACTGCGGTTTTCCGCATCATCCACCACCGGCTGTAATACAAAGTCCCGTTCCGGCTCAAGCCCGTAATTTTTCAGCGTATTCTCAAGCCCGATTTCGGAAAACTGCCCCGCCCCGGAAGGGGTAGAAAGCGCCTTCCACATAGTCTCAACCTTGTCTTCATGCTTGACAACACGGCTGCTCAGGCCGGAGACCGATTTAATAATCCTGTCGAACTGTTCCATGGTTTTTTTGTAGACACCCTCCGCTTCCTCGCGGAAAACCTTGCCTCCTGTTTCAGTAAAGGCCAGTTTGGCATTCTTCATATTCTGCTCATGATTTTCCCTGAATTCCTCCAGCCTTTTTTCGGTTTCAATAATCTTCTGCTGGATTTTTACCAACTCTTTTTCCGATTCAATACGCTTTTCATGTTCGGAATTATATTTTTGCTTTATCTCCTTGTTATACTGTGATTCTTTCTCCAGCATCCTGCCAAGCGCATTCGCATCACTCTTCGACTTAACAAGCAATTCCTCAAGTTCTGCATTAACTTTCAGCAATTCGTTATTCTGCTCCTCATGCTCCGTACGCAAAGCCTCTTCCGTTGCCGCTGCCGCACGTATTGCACGCCTGCTACCGGCGAAATACGCAGCCATGACTGTTATCCCTCCCACAAGAACCGCTACAATCCACCAGGCCAGATAATCCATTTTATCCCCGTAAAAAAATTATTTGTTTTACAATATATTTTGTGGCATAAGCCAGTCGGTAACACTATTTATAGTAGGCTGGCGGTTAGCAGGCAATGTTTTTTATTATCGGCGTCATAACGGTTATCGGCTGTGTGCTTGGTGGATATGTACTTCACCATGGTAATCTTGCGGTGCTTAACCAGCCTACCGAATTCCTGATTATCGGCGGGTCGGGGATAGGCTCATTTATCATATCAAACCCGCCCGGGCTGGTGAAACAATCTCTGGGAAGCTTCAAATATTTGCTCAAAAGCCGGCCGTATAAAAAGGCCGATTACATTGAGCTTCTCCTTTTCCTCTATAATGTATGCAAATTCATGAAAACCAAGGGACTGCTTGAAATGGAAAAGCAGATGGAGGAGCCGGAAGGTAGTGAGCTATATAACAAATATCCGACTTTCATGAAAAACCACCATGCACTCGATTTCTTCAATGATTACATAAGGTTGTTGACGATGGGAGTAGATAACCAGTATCAGCTTGAGGATATGATGAATGCCGAGCTTGAGGAACATCACCATCATAAGGAGACGATTTCCAGCGCCATTGTGACACTAGGTGACTCTTTCCCGGCACTGGGTATTGTGGCAGCGGTGCTGGGGGTGATTATCACTATGGGTAGTATTACCGAACCGCCGGAGATTCTGGGTGGGCTGATCGGTGCGGCGCTGGTGGGTACGTTCCTGGGGATCCTGCTGGCATACGGCTTTGTCGGGCCGATGGGACAATATATCGGCAAGTTCTTTGCCGAGGAGCATAAATACTACGAATGTATAAAAACTGCGATATTGGCGCATGTGCAGGGTAATGCACCTGCGGTTACGGTCGAATATGCCCGCAAGATGATTCCCGGTGACGTCATGCCCTCCTTCAAGGAATTCGAGGAAGCCATGGAAGCCGCAGGCGATTAGGTTGTAGTGTAGTTTCTAGCCTTTAGTCTTTTTGGGTGCAATTTGGCTGGGTAGTTCATTCTCCGATTTTTGCTACCTTTTCAATAGTCAGCCCCTGGACTATGATGGAGAACAGGACTATGCAGTAGGTGGTGATTAGCAGGAAGTCACGGATTTCGCCTGCGGGAAGTGATAGTACCAGCGCAACCGATATACCGCCGCGCAAGCCGCCCCAGGTAAGGATTTTAACTACGTTAGGGCTAAAGCTGCGGTGTTTTTTCAGTATTGCTACCGGTGTCCATACTGAAAACAGCCTTATCCCGAGTAAAGTCGGTATCATTATAATTCCGACTATGATTGCGGTTGAGTCAGGTTTTACCAGTAATAGTTCCAGTCCTATCAGTAAAAACAGTACCGCATTTAAGAACTCATCCACCAGTTCCCAGAAATTGCCGAGATGTTCACGGGTACGCTCGGACATGGCGTATTTCTTGCCATGATTACCAATCAGCAGGCCTGCAACTACCATTGCTATCGGGCCGGATGTATGCAGTGTATGTGCTAGCTCATAACCACCCATAACCAGTGCCAGTGTTAGCAATATCTCCAGCGGGAAGTCATCAACCGTTGCGAGCAGACGATAAGTTATATAACCAAGCAAAAGCCCAAGTAGCACACCTCCTATAGCTTCCTGTGCAAATAACATGGCGATTTCACCGGCACTGGCCTGCCCCTTGGTTGCAATCGACAGCAGGCCGATAAATACCACAACCGCAATCCCGTCATTGAACAGGGATTCGCCCACTACCTTGGTTTCCAGCGTCTTAGGCACGCCTGCTTTCCTGAGTATCGCCATTACCGCAATCGGGTCGGTGGGAGATATTAAAGAGCCGAAAATCAGTGCATATATCAGCGGAATCTCGAATCCCAGCGCTGCAAACAGGTAGTATGTGATAAAGCCTACTGCAAATGTTGAGAATATCGTGCCGAATGAGGCAAGAATCCCGACAATCCATTTCTGCTCCAGCAAGTGGTCAAGATTGACATGCATCGCACCCGCAAATAGCAGAAAACTTAACATCCCGTGCAGCAGCGCCTCGCTGAAATCTATATTATTTATAAGCGGTTCGATTGAGGTTTTGACATCAACCCCGAAGCTGTTCAGTATCAGAACCCCAAGCGACAGCACCAGCGCAATCACCATAATCCCGATAGTGGTCGGCAGCCTGAGCAGGCGGTAATTCACATAGGCAAAAACCGCACATAGACTGACAAGAATACTCGCTATACTGATAATACTCATTTTTTTGTTTATAATTATTTTTATTGTATTACTCAATATGCTTTATTGATTGTCATCCCGAACTTGTTTCGGGATCTATTTATCCAATGACCAGTATTGATCACAGATAACCAGTTCTATGTATTTTGGTAAACTCCGTCACAATTGCCAGTCTTAGGATTATGACAGATGAATGCTGAAACGAGTTCAGCATGACAATTGCAAATTTTAGGCATATGTAATGCGTAGTCAGATTATAAAATCACGGGGGTTGACCAGGCGGGCGGTAGTGCTTGGCGGGGCGAAGCTGTGCCTGCTTTCGGCACTCGGCTCACGGCTGTATTACCTGCAATTCAGTGAGGCCGACCGCTATCAGACCCTGTCCGAGGATAACCGTGTGCGGCTATATCCTGTATTACCGCGTCGAGGTAAGTTCCTTGACCGCAACGGGGTAATAGTGGCGGAAGGTACCCCGCGCTACCGCCTTCTGCTCGACCCTTCGGTACGCCCGCCGGCGAGCATTACCAGCCGGATATTACGGGGGAATAAAACCACCGACACCTCCATACAGGAGGAAACTATAGCAAATCTGTCCCACCTGATTGACCTGCCGGTAGAAAGACAGGAAGAGCTGATAAAGCAGCTTGCCGATTTGCCCAATAACGAACAGCTTTTGATCGAGGATTTTCTGGACTGGGACAAGGTTGCCAAAATCGAGGTAAATATTCCCGATCTGCCGGGAGTTAACATAGAATCGCTGGAGGTGCGCCATTACCTGCATAGCGAGACAATGTCGCACATAACCGGCTATTTGAGCGAGCCTTCCGAGGAAGACCTCAAGGAAGGCAATATCATCCGCCATCCCGAATTCAGGGTGGGCAAGACGGGGCTGGAGCGGGCGCTGGAGGATAGTTTGCGTGGCAAGGCCGGTGTACGGCAGGTCGAGGTGAATGCACGCGGCAGTCATGTGCGCGAGCTGGATACCAATGAGGGTGTGCCCGGGGAAGATGCACGGCTGACTATAGATATAGAGTTACAGCAATTTGTCCATGCACAGCTTATCGGCAAGGGTGGCTTGCAGACTGAGGGCGGTTCATCGGTAGTGCTGGATATAAAAACCGGCGATGTACTGGCTATGGTTTCGGTACCGGGTTATGATTCCAATAAATTTGTGCGCAAGATAGAGCCGGAATACTGGAACTATCTTAATAAAGACCCGGATTTGCCCTTTATCAACAAGGCGGTTGCGGCAGAATATCCTCCCGGCTCAACATTCAAAACCATAGTTGCATTGGCGGCATTACAGAATGGTATAATCAATGCGGATACGACGGTATTCTGCCCGGGATTCTATACATTCGGTGATCGTAATTTCCATTGCTGGTATCGTGACGGGCATGGTGAGCTTGATTTAAAACGTGCGATTGCGCAGTCATGCAATGTGTATTTCTATCATACCGCCAAATTGCTTGGGGTTGACAAAATTGCTGAAACCGCCCGCAAGCTTGGGTTTGATGAACCTTTGGGTATAGAATTGCCAGGCGAGAAAGCAGGGGTTATTCCCGATACCAGATGGAAACCGGCTGTAATCGGCGAGCCCTGGTATCAGGGCGAGACGCTTAATACCGGTATCGGACAGGGTTATGTTCTGTCAACTCCGTTACAGCTTGCAGTAGCGGCGGCACGTATGGCAAGTGGCGGGCGGGCTGTGGTACCGCGGCTGGTAATAAGGGAGCCGGAGAAGGAGTTGGTTTCGATTGACGGTGGCCGGAAGATACTGGTACCGCGAGAGCGTGAGGAATTCCCGCAGATTGAAGGTATATCACAGGAACATTTGCAAACGGTGCTGGATGGTATGGATATGGTGGTAAATCACTGGCGAGGGCTGGTATATCGCAACCGGGTCACCGTTGAAGGAAGGGAGTTTGCAGGAAAAACCGGTACGGCGCAGGTGTTGAGTCACAAGACTTTCAAATATATCCCCACCGAGCGGCAGGAGCGCTATCATGCGCTGTTTATAGGCTTTGCGCCGGTGCACGCCCCGCGCTATGCGGTGTCAGTGGTGATAGAACATGGCGGTTACGGTTCACAAATCGCCGCTCCTATCGGCGGTAAAATCCTCTACGAAACCCAGCGCCTCATGAGCGGGGTGGGGTGATAGTTATCAGTTGTCAGAGGTCAGTTGTTAGAAGAATGACACTTCTTACCAAAATAAGTCTCCTGGATTTTGGTGTAGACGCGGGTGGTGGACTGGTTGTCGAAATGGCTGAAGAAGAATTTACGGGAGGATTTACGAAGAGCCTTTGAATCGGCACTTTCCTCGCCTTTCAGCACGGATTCCAGGGCAGATACAAGCTCGTCGAAATTATAGGTTATCTCACCCGGGAAGATGTTATCATATCGGAATAAAAGCGACCTGTCGCGCAGATAACGTTCATAATCATAGCAATAGCCGATTACAGGGCGGTTGAGCAGCAGGTAATCCACCCATATGCTCGAATAATCGGAAATCATTATATCAGCATTCCGGATTACAATCTGTGAATTGGGAAATTCCTTGTTGCCGCAGTCTATAATCCCCAGCCCGTCTACTATTTGCAGTGCATGGTCACTCCAGTGCTTGCGGATGCCGAATACCGCACCATATTTCTCCGCCAGTTTCGCCAGTGCTGCAGCATTCTTCTCATCGGAAATAGGGTTAACATTATCCCGCCATTCCCTGAAAGTAGGCGAATAAAGCACCAGTTTCCGCCCATTCAGTACCTTTTTCAGATGCTCGTCTTCTGCCTGCAAATCGGGGGGCAGTCTGGTTTCCTCAAACAGATAGTCATTGCGCGGTGAGCCTGTAACCCAGACTTTATGAGGGTTATGCATCATTGTAGTACACATGGCGAGCTTGTCCACCTCGGAACTGGAAATATAATAGTCACAATATATGTAATGCGGGTTGAGGAACTTGCGTACACTGCGGTAATTGCGCTTTTTCGGCAGTGCAAACCCAACCGCCTTTACCCTTATTCCATGCCACAAATTGATAATATTATGGCGGAATTGCGGGATAAGAACGCTGTATAATTCCATGTTGCTAAAACTGATAAAGCAGAATTTCGAGCGCAGGAAATAGCCAACCCCGCGCAGACTCATACGTTTTGCGGTTATTATATCAATTCCCCTGTCGGCATAGAGCTGTTTTATGTCATCACGCGGGTCAGAACCGTTGGTAAGCAGAATTGGGGTAATGTCAGGGTCTTCCAGCGCACGCTCGAAAATATTACGCAGATTATCTCCCCACGGAATGCCGTGCTTGAGTGCAAAAATCCAGTAATCCTTACGTTTGGGGACAAGCAGGTCCAGCGGCAGTATGAGCAGGTAAAACAACTCATGAAACATATGCCAGACAATTTTATTTATACCTGTATGCACTTTAACCTTTTATTAGCTAATTGATTTTGACCAAAAAAATACACCGCGACCTTTTGCCGTCCTGATATTCTACAATCAGTTGCTGATAATTACACTGGAAAGTCGGAAAGACTTCCTGAAAGTCTATCTAGCTGGTAACGATACGAATCTTCCTATGTTTACCAGTGTCGTATAATAGCATACTTGGAGTAAGATACAAGAAAATAGATGTTAAGTGTCTTAAATAACTACCTAAATCAGGTTCAAATATAAGCAGGGTCAGCACATGCGCAAGTGCAAGTTGAGAAGATAATATTGCATTGTTACCCAGGCTTTCCCGCTTTTTTCCTGCCCCTGTTATATCCTTGCGAGCATTCATACCAATCCAGATAAACCAGATAAACAGCCATACGGAGGCGATATGCAGCACCTCCTTATATGTTGGCGCCATGAAAAATATCGGCAGATGCAGCCGCAGGGCGGCATATCCGTAGTTCAGGATAAAATGCCAGGCATTGTCGGCAGGGTAGGGGTTGACAAATGCCGTACGTATCACCCGTTTATCCGTTCCCAGCCAGTAATTGACAAAATCACGCATCCCCTGGGTTTCCAGGAAAATATCAGACGGCAGTAACGCAAGGGCTGCCAGTGAAATCGGTATAATCGCCAGGCGAATCATCCCGTGCATTTTTTTCATAAAATACAGGCCGAAAAAGAATACGATAATAATGAAATAATATTCGCGGATAAAATAGGCGTATGCACCGTAAAGTGCGGTCATAAGCAATATTTTCTTCATCTCCGACAATCGCGAACGAAATATAAAGAATGTTATAATTGTCAGGCATATAACTATGGTTTCCTTCTGCGGACGGGTCATGAATAGCAGCATGGCGGGGAGCGTAATATACATCGCCATGGCGATAGTTCTATAACGGCGGAAATCCTTCATAAACAATACCAGCGCAAAACAGCTTATCGCCAGTACAACGGGATTCAGCAAAACCTCGGGGATTAGGCGGAAAATCTTGGCGGTAGCCCCATACGCTCCTTCTATTCCATCGGTTTCACCGCCATATGTAATATTGAGCAGATGCTCGGAGTCAGTACCCATCGAGTCAGAGATAAAGGATAAATCCATAAAGGAGAGAGCAATACACAGCAACACCCACGCCGTCACTGCGAGGCGATTGATTACGAGACTGAATGGAACATGTAGCATGGGAGGGGGTGTGTAATGGCTGGGCAGGTTAATTCTACTGTACACCTCCCCCGCTTGCGGGGGAGGCAAGAAATTCGAGGAATTTTAATTCCCGAATTTCTGGTGGGGGAATACGGTAAGTGCAAAGTGCGGAGTGTTGAGTGCTAGGTCTCCTGTTGAAAACACTCAGCACTAAACACTCAGCACTTCATCATTCCCTCCCCGAAAATCCGGGAAACAATCCTCCTGCGCTAAAGCTACGGAAGATATGGTTTCCTCAGATTTTCTCCCCTCCCGCAAGCGGGAGGGGTTCTAATTATGCGAGAATATATCAGTATCGCTCCAGCCTTGCAAGTCCAGTGCAACACGGGCGGGCAGGCAGTCAAAACATTGCTGTGCCAGTTCAATGCGGTTATCATCCTCAAGTATTACATTAAGCTTGTCCCGCAACTTATGGAGATATAATACATCTGCTGCGGCATAACTTATCTGCGCCTTGGATAAATCCTTCGCCCCCCAATATGAGGATTGCTGCTGCTTGGATAAATCCACCCCCAGAAATTCCTTGCATAACTCCTTCAGCCCGTGCTTGTCGGAATAGGTGCGGGCCAGTCGGGATGCGATTTTGGTACAATATATATTGCGGATATCAACATCCAGGTAATGCTTGATAGCAGCCAGGTCAAAGCGGGCATAGTGGAAGATTTTGGTACGCCCTTCATCTGCAAGCAGCTTCCGCAGATTTGGCGCATCGTAGTTCTCGCCGTCAAACTGTACCAGATGCGCATTGCCACCACCATCGGAAAGTTGTACAACACACAGCCTGTCACGCAATGCGATATTCAGCCCACGGGTTTCAGTATCAACCGCCAGGTCACCATTGAACGCCACATTATCCGGCAGGTCATCCTTATGTAGGTAATTCGCTATGGTTTTTCCTTTTTATCATCCCGAAACAGGTTCAGGATGACAGACGCAACATACTCATATGAAAAAATATTTTTTGCAAGAAAATTTAATTGGATTTTTGCAAGTAAAATCGTTGCAGCACTTCTAAAATTGCGCTACTATGTTCTTATCGGGGTGAGGAAGCTGCCTGGTACGTTAGATAGCTTTTTCCCGGAGGCAACGTTTTCTCGAAGGGAGCTGTCCCTGACAAAAGTAGCGTTAGCTCAGGTAACATTTTGTAAATCCTGGACTATGGCTTTTGTGATATGGCGCCCACCTGTACATACAGGTCTCGCGAGGAATTACAGAGTCGACGGTCGGGCGGTCTCATCCCTCCTTATGACTTTTCTGTGTCTATGTGTCACATCCCGTAGAAAATAATACACAATCCCTGAAAGATTCAATACGCAAGGAGATGAAGCAGTTGCGTGCGGCGGTTTCTGATAGGATGCGCAAGGAGGCGGCCCGGGCGGTTACACAGAATTTTATCGCTAATATCCCGCTTAAACAGAGCGATATAATTGCCGGATACTGGCCGCTTAAGGATGAAATTGATATAACATTGGTGCTGGAGATTCTGGAGGAAAACGGGCACAGCTTATGCCTGCCGAGAATCCAGCAACATGATAAGGATTTGTCGTTCAGGCGGTATAAGCGTGGAGATAAATTATATAAACATTCATTTGGTGTAATGGAGCCTGCCGATTTAGCGGCTTTGTTGCAGCCTGATGTTGTTATAGTTCCCCTGCTTGCATTTGATAAGAGCGGTCATCGCATCGGCTTCGGCAGCGGGTATTACGACCGCACCCTGAGGCAATTACAGGAAATAAGCGAGGTTATCGCAGTCGGTGTCGGATATGATTTCCAGCAGATCGACCGAATACCCAGTGAGCCGCACGATATAAAACTGGATTGCGTGGTGACCGATAAGGGAGTATTAGTGTGCAATTAGGGGCTATATGTACCGCCGGCGCTGATTTCCGGCATATTGGCGGTGCAAAGCAGTTCCTCGTCCAGTTGATATGAATAAACCCCACCGCTTTCACTAACGCAGGCAGGCTCACCTACAACATAAAAACCGGAAAGCGGGGTATCGGGTGCGTCTATTTTAGCGTCTATATACCGGTGTTTTTCTATATTTAATGATGGATTGCCCAAATCCTCGGTACCGTCAGGCTGGCCATAGCGCAGAACAAAATGATATTTAATAGAAGTAACAGCACCGGGCGGGTCTATATCAAGTGTGTCTATAATGGTCCAGCCGCCACCTACCCTCGATTCAGGTCGGTTTACCCCGGGTTCGGAAGCTGCTCCTGTTCCTGATAATTTCTGACTGATAAAACCGGCCTGATATAGTTGCGGCCACATAACATCACGCTCGGTTGCTGTATCCCAGCGCCCGTCACCATCACCGTCAGTGTCAGCATTATCATCGGAAGTGAAGTAACGACCGGCATCGGGATGGTCGCCCGGACGGTATTTATATTTATCACGGAACGCACTGATGGCATTTTTATATTCACCCATTTCGGCGATAATTGCCCGTGACTCCGCCTTTTCACGGATGGATTGTATATAGGTTATTGCTCCGATGATAACGCCAATAATTACTACTACAATCGATAGTTCAACAAGACTGAATCCACTATTATTTTTCCGCATTTTTATACCGTCTTTGGTTGTTTGAGTAATTTGGTGATTGAAATACCCACATTCTCACTTTCAACTACAATCTCCGCCTGCGCTATATGATAATTATTAGCGTATATGTCAATATCGTCATCCTTGTGTTTCGACAGCTCAATTATTGCGCCCCGCCCCAGTTTTAAAAACTGCTCTACCGACATGGTGATTCGCCCCATAACTGCCGACAACTCAACCATAACATCTCCGAAAGCATTCATATCGTCACGGGAAGGAGTTGGAGCAACAGCATCGCTACCGGACGATATACTGTCGGATGAGGGCGCTTCGGCGGATCCTACTGCCTCTTCCGCATTACCACCCTGCGCTTTATCAGCGTTATCCCCGGTGTTTTCCGCTATGTCAGTCTGCTCCGTATTTTCTTCGTCAGTCATGAAGTGTGGATTCCCCCACCAGAAATTCGGGAAGCAATCCTCCTACGCTAAAGCTACGGAGGATATGGTTTCCTCGAATTTCCTGCCTTCCCCGCAAGCGGGGGAGGTTTAATAAATCTTAAAAAACATCCGGCATTTTATATCTTCATTATCCTGATCGTATATATCAGGGTTTGGTAATGTATCTATACAGCCGGTTTCTCCGCTACCGTCAAGCGTCAGCACGCCACCTTCCGCCGCCTTGCCGTCATCCATCTTGTTGTCAATCTGCCATGCCTCCAGGGCATTAACCACTTCACCTTCAACTGCATCGTTCCTCTCCGAGCCAAAGGCAATAAAATTGTCGGTTTCGGTATATACTGTGGCATTTACTGGCAAATACCCACCTTCAGGAATCTTTGAAGGAGGCGCATTAACTTCAATTTGCACATCAGGTACTCCGGCATCTACTCCCGTATAGTTACCGGGCATTTGCTTGGCTAGAACAAGCTGTTGCCATAGTTTTAGAGCCTCCTTTGTATCCGCTGCGTCATCATCTTCCTCTATAGCACCATCACCATCACCATTACATGCTGCAGCGGTAGCTGCGCAGTCCGTATCCCAGTAATCAAAAGCGTCAGTAATATCACCAGGCAGGTCATTGTACTGCTCCTGGAACAGGCTGATTGCCGAGCGGAAATTTTTTATATCCACCACCACCGACTGTATCCGTGACTGACGTAACATATCCTGCCCGACCAGCACCCCCGCAATAAGCAAGCCAATGATGACCAGCACTACCGAAAGTTCCAGTACGGTAAAGCCACTTCTCTGATAAAACATACGGTAAGGCTACACTATAACCCGCCAGATTTGCATAGTTTTTAGGGTGAATATGTACGGTTTTTTACTTCCTGCGGCAAAAGTGATACAGTTTTCTACCCGCTTCCCGTACTTTTCTTGTGAATAACCAGTAATTGCTCCTCGTCTATTCCCAGTGCCCATAATTTTGCCATTTCATATATATGGAGCAGGTGGCGATTATCCTTGTCGATTTTATCAAGGTTGTTATATGCGAACTCCTTCAATTCTGTGATCCTGCCTATATTAAACAGTGCTTCCATATACCACGGCACGATATTTGCGGTTACTTCCCCCTTGAGCTTAATGGTTTTTCTGAATACGGAATAGGCTTCCTGCGGCTTATGACAGCGCAGATATAGCCGCCCCAGGGCAAATATTGCATCGGCGTCATCGGGAGTGATTTCCAAATATCCCTTATAATGTACGATAGCCTTGATACGTAGCCTGTCCTGCTGCTCCCTGTCGAGCAGCCCGGAATAGGCGTAGGCATCGCATCTGTCAGCTATCTTGCGCAACAGGTTGCCATCTTCAGGGTTTTTCTCAAGCTCTTCTTCCATTTCCATGATTACATGGAAAAACTCATTTTCCAGTTTGGAAATAATCGTAGCTGCCTGCACCCTTATCGGGTTGCTTTCATCATTAACCGCCGCCAGCAATGCAGGGGCGAAGGAAGGTTTGAAGTGGCGGGACATCTTGACCAGCGCCATCCTTTTCTGGTTGGTAGTCCCAAGCGCTATTATGTCCCTGAATGGTATTACGCCCCTTTTTTCACTGAAATCATCCCAGCCGAATTTCAGCCTTTCATAAACATCGCTATGCGCTTCCTTGCGCTCGGGGAATATCGAAGCCAGCCATTCTGCAAAAGAGCTGGCAGTTTTTATGTATAGGTAATAGAGGGTTATAGTGACCAGGCAGGTTAGCGCACCGAATACACCGCTTCCGGTTACCGAAAGCCATAACAACAGCGGGATGCGCAAATCTTCCTGTTTGATATAGTTGAAATATACCCACCACCCCAAAACTATAAATATTGCAATGTGGGTGATGATAGCGGTTGAAAGCCGCATACGGTCTACATAAAGGCGGTAGATAATATCCCCCTCCAGCATCGCTATAACTGCCGCCATCAGCGCAGTCACAAACAGCATTGAGCTTTTGGGGATATATGATGTGGCGTTTTGATTCATTGGTTGTTATCACTCCTACGCCTGTTACTACTGCTTCCTCCTTCTATTTTGTTGGTGCCAAAAGAGAATTTGGCACGGGCGAGTTCTCCTGATTCTATATCCTTTATTGTACGGTGTAGGGATGAAGCGTGTTTTTTGGCTTCTGCTGATGATATATTAGGCAGTAATATCAGTAATTCCATCCCACTGCGCCGGCCGCTATAAAAATCACCGTCGGGTATAATGGTTTTTGCCACATTAGCAAATTCCATTGCCAGGCTATAACGTTCTTCCCTGGAAAAATCAGTGGTATTAAGCAATTTTGCCTCAATAATGCTGGCTTTCAGATTGCTTTTCTGCTTGAGCTTGAGCACAAGGTCACACTGACGGCGGAACAGCTTATGTGAAGGCAGCTCTGTATCAAAATTTATCAGGCTGTTTTCCTGTGCTGCCCGGAATTTTGCTGCATTGGCGTATGCCATACCGACAATCTCGGCTATCACCTTGAAAGTTTCAACATTACTTAGAGTAATTTCGGTAAAATTCAGCTCCTCGATTTTCAGCATTCCGAAAACCTCGCCGCTTGATTCATCCACCAGCGGAGCGGCCATAATCCCTTCATCACCAAGAATCATTGCATCTTCCTCATTGATAACACAAAGAATCCGCTGGCGGCCGATTATAGCCTGGTAAAGCGGTGACTGGTTGTCGAAATAACGCTGATAAGGTTCATTCTTGCTCCAGCCCATTAAAGCGGTTGGCTCAAATCCGTTTTTGTCGAGGGCATATACTGAGAATTTGTCAGGATTCATCACTACCTTTATCATATCCTCGACACCTGCCAGGATGCTTTTCTGATCAAGCGTATCCACCGCCTTCAGCGCACCGTAAGCGGCGGATGTACTTTTTACCTGGCTGGCGAGCCGTACCTCCAGGGTTTCCTTTACATCTTTAAGTTTGCTATATGCCTCGGTTACGACCTTTTCCCGCTCCAACGCCTCGTCGAGATTGTGCTGTATCTCTTTGCGGTTTTCAATCTGGCGTACTCTGAGTTGGCCAAGGATAACTGCAGTGGTGAGCCATATTATCGGACGGTAAAGTATAAGCAGCAGATATTCGTAGAAGTCCTGATTAAACCCCTGCTTCGGGATGTTGCCAGCAAGTAGAACTATACTGCTGACAATAGCGCACATAACCCCCTCACGAGTGCCATATTGTACAGTTATAAGAAGGATGATTATCCAGAAAGGGTGGGGTGAAAGGTTGATAAAGCGCTGGCCGTCACCGAATACAATATTCAGCGTCACCACTGGTATAAAAAATACCAGCATCTCAAAGACCGCCGAACTGCGTATTATACGCAATTTCCCCCTGTGCTCTGCCATCTATGCTCCTTTTGTATCTACAACAGACACAACCTAAAGCATTCTATAGACGTTATATTAGGAGAAAGCAATGAAGGAGGGGGAGTATCTTATGTATGGCTACTGGTTTCCAGCCTGTCGGCGACCCACATTTTTATGAGGGACTGGCGTGTGATACCGAGTCTGCGGGACTCCCTGTCAAGGGATTGAACCATCCATGAGGGAAAGTCAACATTTACCCGTTTTTGTTCGAGATTAGGCCTTCTGGCCTTGTCCAGGTCAAACTCGTCCAGAACTTCCTTGCCATTATCAAATTTCTCATCTAAATCGCTCGCTTTCATATAATTCTACCTCCGATTTTCTTGAACGCCTTACAGAAATAATGCGTATCTTTTTTCCTCTGTAAGTTGTGATAGCAGACCAGTGCCTGTTGTTTATCATTCCTATGACAAGAAAACGTGGTTCATCCGTATTTCTTGCAGGAATTTCAAGTAGACCTTGATCATGCCAAAGATTGATGGCATCCTCAAAGCTTATACCATGTTTTACGAGGTTAGATGCACTCTTCCTGGAATCATATTCAAAGTCTATAACGTCTATCATATCAGAAAAATATAAAAAGTAAATAGTAATTATACCATTTATATGGTAAAAATATACTATTTATCTACCGTCAGGACATCCTCCGCTTCCTTGTAGCGGCCGAGCTGGATGAGGAAGCTGGCGAAATCAGCCCGTATATATTTGTCATTGCGGTTTGAGTCGAATAATTTGTTGAATTTCTCCAGTGCTTGCTGCTTGTTGCCCAGACGTATCAGGATATGCGGCTCTATCGAGCGGGCAGCTATGTCAGCTTTTTCAACTGAATTTATTTGAGACAAGGCCTTGTGATAATGCTTCCTTGCCAGACGTTTGCGTTTGTTTTTGTGCAGAATTTCTCCGTAATAGAAATTTGCCCTGTAATCCCCGTCTTTTCGGGCAAAATACTCGTTAAAATATCTCTCCGACTTTGAATATTGTCCCCTGAAAAAGCTTATAATCGCCAGTTCCTTTTTCATATCATTGCCCGTATCGGGAGCCAGTTTTACAATTTTCAGGTAGGCCTTTTCGGTTGCGTTATATGAATCGGTGCCACGGGCTATTTTCGCCAGCTTTTTCAGCCGTTTGACATCGGTTTCCTGTTCGATATCACGCTCAAGGGTTGCGGCCAGTTTTTTCCTGCCCTCTACCGAATCAGACCTCTCCAGTGCCGCATAATATACATCGCTTACCGAATCGGAAGTCAGTGCCATGTTTTTGTCCTCGATGAATTTTACTACCTGCCCGTGCTGACCGGCTTCTACCAGTACTTTCAGCCACGCAGCCTTCTGCTCCGACTTTCCGTTGCGTGCCTTTTGCCATAGCCAGTCCAGCGATTCCTGCGACAGCGACTTGCTCAGGATATAGCCCAGACCTTCCAGGTAATCTGCCGGATTTTCGCTGTGTTTCACAAGTGACAGGAAAATCATCTCGGCTTCCAGAGAGAACCCTTCCTCGGACAGGAAAAATGCCAGGTCACTTTTCTCCTTGCCGGTTATATGCGCGGATTTATTTTCGGATTGCTGATTATCAGTAATGTCACCATGTGGTTGCAGGTATGTTGCTATATAATTTTTCAGCTCTTTACGTAACGCCGCCACCTTTTTGCCTTTTTTATGCTTTTTTGCCAGTTTGGCCAGAGTCTCAATATAGTCCGAGTGTATATTTATATTGCTGTCCAGCAATTTACGGAAATATCCCAAAGCCTCTTCCAGTCTGCCATTGACCATTAATGCGCCGGCAAGATGAGTCCGTGATTCATCATCACCCTTCATTGCAAAAAGCTTCTCGGCTGTCAGTAGCGCCGTTTTATTACGCTTGTAATCCCGTGCGGTGAAATATATATCCTGTAATAATTTCTTGGTAAGACTATTGTTAGACTCCAGCCACTCTACGGCCTCCTGTTCATCCTTTCCACCAGCCGCCACTGCAAACATCGCCCATATATGGTCAAGCTGTGCCTTCTGCCTGCGGATTTTGCCGCCCTCACGCAAGGAATTAAACAGCTCATAGCCTTCGTCGATCCTGTCCATCTCGAAATATAATTCGGATATGTCGAAAAGTTCGGTATCGTTAAGGTCAACCTTGCTGAACCCTCCCATAATCCTGCCGGCAACCTCATCCAGCCCAGCCCGCCTGCAAATCCGTATAATCTTGATCATCCTGCTGCCCGACATCGAATCGGACAGATTCTCAAATCCCCTGAAATTCCTGCGTTCTTCCGTATCCATAACCGCCAGTTCGAGTGCGGCCTTTACCAGTGGACTCGCATTCAGGAAGCCGTCACCAAGCTTATTCTGCACCTGTCTTGCAATTTCAGGCCTGGAAAGTGATAAGGAAAGTTCAGCGAAAGATAACAATATATCCTCGGAAAGCAGCTCCAGCTCGGTGGTACGGATTACATCAGTTAATATCGCATTATCCTGTTTGGTAACCGCCAGGAATACGAATGTCTCCAGAACCGTATCAGGAATCCTGCCCTTTTCATATATTGCCAGTAGCCGTTCATATGCCCTGTCTTCATAGCCAAGCTCAATTTCGATATTGGACAGAACCGATAATATATGAGGGTGCTTTTCCAGCTTGTCAGTATAGGGGATAAGTACTTCCAGCGCTTCTTCATTATATCCCTTTCGATTCATCAGGGCAGCAAGGTGAGAAGCAATCTGCGGCTTTTTATCGGTTACATAGGTGCTGGAAATTTCCAGTGCCTTGCCAGACTGTCCCTCATCCAGCAAAAGGCTGACATAAAACTCCAGCGATTCGGATTTCAATTTCCTGTTTGTATTATCAAACTTCTCATAGAGCAGGTTCAGCGTATGTAGTGCGTTGCCTGGTTCCTTTACATAAGCATAGAGATAGGCCAGGCCGATATAATCCTCCTCGGTTGCATCATAATTATCCACCAGATTTTGCAGTACATTTATCTGCTTGCGGTGCTCACCGTAATAATTATACAGCTTTGAAAGTTCTCGCAGGGTTTTGGGAGTAGGGGAGAGCTTGTATGTTTCCTCCAGATTGGCCAGGTAATTATCTATCTGCTGGGCATAGGTGTAATATGTACCAAGCTGCTGTCTGGCCTCAAGCGAATCGGGGTTCAGCCTGGAATACTCCTCCATTACCACAATTGCCTCATGGATGTTGCCATATTGCAAATGAAGGTCGGTCAGCTTGCGCACCACGTTAACCGAACGGTTGCCATCCTGCCACTGCTTGAGGTAAATCTCGTATGCCTTGCTGTAATCCTTGTCATGGAAATACATCAATGCCTGCTCACCAGGACGTGGCTTGATTGCCAGCCCAATCCCCACCCCAACCAGTGCAAGGATAATAATCGTTATGTAATAGAATTTTCCTATCATTTTGTGTGAGTGTCAGAGTCTAGAATCTAGAGTCTAGTGATTTTCTGCAATAGAATATTGCTTAAAATCAATATGTTAGGAAAAAATTGTAAAAAAGTGAAAAAATTTCGGTAGTTTAATAAAACTGTAACATTTCTCTGGTATAGTGTTTGACATATCGGGAATTCTTTATCTTGTAAATAAGGCATTCTTAAACAACAATACTACTAACGGAGGATAGAAAAAATGTCTACACCTGATGAAATTAAAGCAATTGTTAAGCGCGGCAAAAAGGCCAATGAGGTCGAAAATGCACAGGAAGAAAAACGTAGCAAAATCCTAAAGCAGGAACGCAGGGATGAATTGAAGGACGTTGTGACACTTGCTGTGAATCAAAATTCCGTAGACCGTCTGAAATCGGAAATAACTAAAAAGGAAAATTATTTCAAGGAATATCCGGAATCACAATTGGACAAGGATGACAGGGTTAATCCGAAAGCAATTGCAGCAAAACTTAAGGAGTTTCAATCAGAAAATCGTCCTGCATTAAAAGCCCTTGATAAAATCGTTGAAACTTACAAACCAATTATCAGGGTTAATGGCGATCTGGAAAAGCTTTCAAAAAAACAACTTACGAAGCTGCAAAAGTTTGATGAGGTTATGGCAGCATCAACCCTGATAGAGAAAATGACAGATGCTGGGTTGGAAAGGAAATATATTTTTCCGCAGATGGTTCCGTATGCAGAAGACCACACAAATAACCCTAACTATGACCCAGGGGAAAGACATTGGTATGAGAAGCCGTCATACAATACCGAACTACGCCGGGATATACGGGATATAGAAAAGATGCTGGATGCAAATATTGCAGCGGATGCCAATGCTGTTCTGAACAAAAAAACTTCTGCAACCAAAGAGAAAAGTTAAGAGGACAGTGCTGCTTACAAGGTGATGAAACCTCCCCCGCTTGCGGGGGAGGCAAGAAATTCGAGGAATTTTAATTCCCGAATTTCTGGTGGGGGAATATGTAAGCACTTCACCATTCCCTCCCCAGAAATCTGGCAATCATAGATTGCTCAGATTTCTTGCCCCTCCCGCAAGCGGGAGGGGTGATCATTTCATGCCACTAAACTAAACTCCAAGTTCCAGTTTCTAGAGTCTAGACTCTAGACTCTAATCACTGTATTGCCGCATTCAGCTCGGAGATGCTGTAGGCGGACCGGTATTTTTCTATGAATGAGGAAATTTCGTTCAACGGGATTTTGCCCTCAAATACCGCATCATCTTTCTTGTTTATTACCTTGCCATCCAGTACGCCGAATATCGGCAATGTATCCCTGTCTATTATTACCTCCCTGAAATCTCGTGCCAGTTGTCCCAGCGCCCTCTTGCTATCGCTGTCATCAGGCTGCATCGCATATGCAATCGCAAGGCGGATGACATTGTTGCGTTCCTGCTCGGTGAGCGTTTCCTTATCAACCAGTACAGCTATTTTCGGTGCCAGTACACTAACCGCGTTAGGCCAGTCCTTGCCAGGCCAGAATGCATATTCATTCATGAAATGCTCTATCTCGTCAAGCTGTATGGTCTCGGCGAATCGGGCATGGTCTATAGATGCAATATCGTGGGTGACAAAATCGAAGATATTATGGGATTTCTCATCGGCAATACGGCGCAGGAAATTAGCTCGCAATTGCCGCAGCTGTTCACGATATTCCTGTGCGGCATAAGCCACTGCCAGACGTAATATATCATTGGTCTGCTCTTCGGTCAGCTTTGATTCCTCACCACCACGCATGGAAGGAAGGCGGGATTCTATGATACCAATAATCGCAAACCAGTTTTTTTGCTGCCAGAATATATCCAGCCTTGCATCCTGTGCAGGTTTGCTGAAATCATCCCGCAGGCGGGCAAATGCCTCATCATAGCGCTGCATATCTATCAGCGCCCGCACCTCAAGGTATTTCGCCGCTGCTATAACTTCCTCACTGACAGCAGTCTTGTCGAAAAAGCCCAAAGCCTCTATAGCCTTCTCAGGCCTGTTATTACTGATATGCAGGTCGGCCAGCTTGAGTACAAGCTGGTTACGCCTGTCACCATTAGTGCGGAAACGTACCTGATGGGTCAGCAATGATGAAGCGTTATCCAGCAAATCGGCATTGATAAAATGCTGGGCAAGCTGCTGTATTATACGGTCGCCACGCTCCCCGACAGGAGTTAAATCACGAAACTCGAAATATAATGTAAGCGCCTCCAGCGGTGAAAGGTTATAAGCCTCTCCCTCATCGAACAGTTCGATAAATACCTTCTTCATCCTCCCTGCTATAAACAGCGATTCTTTGGTGCTGGGGAAATTATCCACCAGTGTTTTCCAGGCCTGCAATCCCTTGCGATACTCGCCCTTCACTACATAAAGCTGGCCTATCAGCTTGAGCAGATCCAGCTCGAAACTGTCTCCACGCCAGACAATCCCCAGACGATGGAAAGTCTCAACCGCCTCATCCACGTCAATCTGGCCATATACCAGCTTGTGCTGGGTCAGGGCAAAGGTCGCCCGCGCACGGTTATAACGGTCTTCGCTATCGGCCGCCAGTTCCTCCCATAACTCCACCGCAGTCTTGTTATCACCATTCATCTCGGCAATACGCGCCCTGGTGAATTTTGTATGGTTTACATATTCTTCAGGAATGTCGGAATAGGAGATAATCTCTAATATGGTATTGGCATTGCCGACCTTCTCATTATCCAGCAACTCCTCAACTACCAGCAAGCCGAAATGATAGCGCAAGTGATTCGGATAATGCTGCATGAACTTGTCATAGCTGGCGATGTAATCCAGAGGGATAGTCTCGGCATTCTTCTTCCTGTCACCACGATTGCGCTGGAAGCGGGCAGACCATAGCCATAACCTGGCCTCCTCGAAGCTTTCATGGTCCTGCATCTCGGGGAGTAGTTGGCTGAACTGGGTTTCAGCTTCCCAATAACGGTCAAGCAGATAATTGGAAGCGGCTATCATCAAATCCACTTCCAGCATATCCTCAAATAATGGATTGAGGTTTTTTATCTCGCCAAGAGTACCCAGTGCCTCGGAATACAAAGCTTCGGAGAAATAAAATTTCGCTATATCGAACCGTCTTGCCGCTTTTTCCTCCTCAGGGGCATTGTTAAGCTGATGGAACAGCTCCTGTTTTACCCTGGATATATCCACCACTTTTTTAGGCTTCTGCTTTTTCTGTTCGTCCTCCTCTTCTTCACTTTCATCACCTTCCGATTCGTCCTTTTCTTCTTCCGTATTTCGTCCGAATTGCTGGCTGAAATCAAACGGAAATATAGTATCAGACGGAATCTCCGACCTTTGTGTCGGTATGGCGGTGCTACCAAGGGCATCCGCCCCCGCAGTATCTATTGCGGTAAATAACTCGGGGGACAGGGATAATTGCGCATCATCATTGTCAGAGGTGATTAAAATACCCGCAACCGTAGTGCTGACCTTGATAATATCCGACTTCCTGCGTATTACAATCCCCTGCCTGGTAGGGAACAGGGTGAAATCAACATATTCCCGTTGCGGATGAATCCCCGCCTCGCTGTCATCCAGCGGTATAATATAGAGCGTATCGCCAATCTCGGGGTCGGTAAACTCTATCGCAGACAGCGGGTCAACCGCCGATATAAACGCAATCGGCCGGTCGTTAAGCAGGCGGGTAGCAACCCGCAGCGGCTTGGTCACCGATACCGCTTCCACCGCATCAGGCGCACTCTCCCGTATCTCCAGTAGCCATTCCACACCATCCTTGTATGCCTTGACATTCAGCAGGTTGGCCATAGTCTCAAGCTGTCCCGTATGAAACGCAGGGTCGACAGTAATCCGCAGGATAGTATGGTTGAAATGATTAACCTGCCTTATATCCGAAATATATTTTATACCCGTAACCGCATCCAGCTTCAGTTCGGTAGGGCGGTCAAAGAACATCCAGATATAATTGTTACGGGTAAATACCGCCGCCGCTGCCTTCTCCTCCCATGGGAATATAAGGCGGATACCGTTCTTCACCCGCTCCCGCTCAACCCCCATGGTGCTTTTATCAGCAGCCTGCTCTCCACTGTCAGTAAGTTGTTGTCCATCATCTGTGCCGGGTACGGCAGGCTTGGCAATCGGCAGGGGTGGGCTTTCCAGCAATGTATCATCGGGAAACAGCAGATCTATCCCGAAATAGCCCTCGCCGATGAATTTACGGATACCAAAATCATCATAGCGCATTTTGAAAATAAGCGAGCCTTCATCCGCATTCACCCCGATACTCTGCAGATATTCCTCAAGGCTGATTTTGAGGATGTTAGTGTCTATTGTAATCGGCCTGTTGAAAGATACGGCCAGCATATCCGATATAAGCGAGCTGTTGAATACAGAGGTTTCATCAAAGTTTTCAGGATGAAATATTATGCGGATATAATCATCATAAACAAACCCCTCCGCCCGTACATATTCAGGCTTGATTACCTTCTCCGCCGATACTTCCAGTACCTCCTCGGTTTTCCTTGCAGCCTCCGCTATGGCCTTCTCCGCAGCTTCTTCCAGTGATTCAGTGGATGGAGGTTCCGGTTGGGAGGGCTGGTTTTCGGGTTGCTTCTCCTCTTTTGCTATAGCCTCCGCCGCAGCCTCCTCCAGGGATGTGGTGGTGGTTTCCGGCGGAACAGGGGGGGACTCCTCCGTTTCCTGTGCATATGTCGTTGTGACGGTCAGGGCTAGAAGGGCTATCATTAAAACGGGAAGGCATGTCGTGCATACCACTCCCCCCTTGTGGGGGAGTACAAGAGCCAAGTTCCGTAGGAACGCAGGCGATTGGTGGGGGGTAGAACGGTGCTCGGCGTTCGGCGTTCGGCGTTCGGTATTTCTGTACGGGTACAGAGCACAGAACACCGCACACCAAACACTCTCAGCAAGTGAACAAGCTGTTGAAATAAATGGATTTTCCTGCGCCATCGTGCTCCTGTGGCTTTTTGCAAAAATCCCCTAGGATACACTCCAGGAGATTCGGCATTTCTACATATTTTCCACAATCTTTGCAAGCAGGATGATTTATCGCAATGAAGTGCGCTTCTTCAGCGGGATGTGTGCGGTAGCTATAAAATTGCGTTCCCTAGTGGACGAATTCAGAACCTGCGCGGAGGCTATCCTATTGATTTTTAAGCTACTTCGCAATCGTGATCTTCAAAAAGTTCCTCCTGGAAGTGTTAAATTTAGCACCTAATTATTATTCATATTTTTTAAAATAGAATGTTTATGGTTTGTTTGTGTTTTCCCATTCGTTCCAATAGTCTTCACATATTTGGCCAAGCTCTCTAATAGTGTACTCTTTTCCCCCTTCATCAGTGACACTAGCAGAATCTGCTTTAAAAGATAATGTACCGCCACAATAATCAAACTCGGTAGAAGATTGATTCATTGTCACTTCAATTGATCCATTTTTTACTTCACTGTTTAAGATATCCGGTTCACCAGCAAAAATCTTGGGCACTTCATTGAAAGTGGAGGGACAGTCATCAGAGTCGCGTAGCCAGGTATTAAAAGAAAAATCCCGCGCATTCTGAAGTGATACAAGAAACTTAGTATATGTTGGGATAATGCGTTGGGCTAAATAGCTAATCTCAATCTCTAATTTTACGCTATCATTGGTAATATGGTAGGCTACAACTACTCCATCATGAAAAATAGAAAATATTTCGCTAATCTCTTTATTACCTTTTATCATGAAAAATTTTCTATCCTACTTGAACGTTATAGTAAATGGTGCTCCCTAATAAACGTAGCCAAGAGGATGTTAAGATATGGAATAATAGCTCAAAATACAGGAAAATCAGAACCAAATAAAACCAATGATTGTAATGCATTAATCCATCACAGCCTACGATCTGTGAAAGATGGCGTTCCCGAGAGGATTCGAACCTCCGACCTACAGATTAGGAATCTGCCGCTCTATCCTGCTGAGCTACGGGAACGTGGAGGCAGTTTTTTACCTGAAGATAGGGGATAACGCACTTTATGAATAGTAAAAACTAAAGTTCGGCGAAGAGTTTATCGATATCGTCCTGCGAGGGGGTATCGTCCTGGAGTTGCGGGCCGTTCATCAAGTCTTCCTCGGCAGTTTTGGCAGGCTTGTCATTCTTAACCGCATGGATTTCAATCTTGTCGGATAGTGCGTCCAGCAATTCAAGCACACTGGCATCGATATCCACCAAGGTAGTGACAACCTTGTTTATCCGCTGTCCCGTTATATCCTGGAAGTTGGAAGCCTCGAATATCTTGACAATCTCGTCCTGTATAACTCCTTGTATCTCAGCGGCTACACCTCCTTCCAGACCGGAAACCTTGTTTTGTATAATCTCCACCGAATCGAGAATCTGGTTGGTAGCTTCCTCGGTTGCCTTGACCACTTCCTCAAGCTCCAGGTTAGCCCCAGGAATTACGTCATCCGATAATTTACCAGGATGAGCATTGGAAATCTCCACCTTCAGTTTATGAATCCTGCCGCCGATATCCTGTATACCCTGCACCAGCTTTTCTTCGTCAGTGACACCACGGATTTTCTTGAACAAGGCGTCAATATGACCTATTTGCAATTCACCACCCTGTTCACTTTTGAGCGCCTCAAGCTCCTCACAAAATTGCTTTGCCAGCTTTGTTGAAATAGACATCTTATCTCCTGTACGTCACCCCTGTTAGAAATCACCCAGAACCGCAGTAAGCTTTGATTTCAGGGTTGCAGCATTAAACGGCTTGACGATGTAGTTATTCACCCCTTCCTTTTTAGCCACGATAACGTTATCCACCTTGGTTTCAGCGGTAATCATAATAAAGGGCATATCGGAAAAGCGGCTGTCAGTACGGATTTTCTTGAGCAGATCAAGCCCCGACATCGGCTGCATATTCCAGTCGGAAATCACCATTTTATATTCCTTCTGCTCCATTTTGGCAAAGGCCGCTTCACCGTCGGTAGCCTCCTCGACATTGTTAAAGCCAAGCTGGGACAGCAGATTCTTGATTATCCGCAGCATGGTTTTATAATCATCGACAATCAGAATGGGCATATTTTTATCAACCGCCATAATCGAAACTCCTGGTTAAATCACTGTAAGCAGACTTAAAATATTTTTTCTATAAAATACAGCAAAAAATTACCGTCCGCCCAATTGCCTGTAGACGGCATATTGGGTGGTAAGGTTCTTCGCCAGTTCGGGATCCATCTGTGCAAGTATAGGAGCCAGTTTCACCTCCTTCATCTTGCTGGCAACCTTGAGCAGGGTTGCCGAATCCATCTCGGAAAATATCTTCGCCGCATTCTTCGGCTTCATATTTTCATACACCTTGACCAGCCGACGCAGCTTGTTATCCTCCTTCTCATTATACAAAGACAGGATTTTTTCAACATCATTTTTCAGGAAACGCAGCTCCTTGAGCTTCTGATCTATCTTGGTCTGTGTGATATTAAGCACATTCTCCCGCATCTCCAAATCATGCTGCCATTCCTCGAGCTTCTGCCGGCGGGCGGAAAGACGTTGTAATATATCCACTTCGGTTTCGGAAAATAGCGGTACATTTTCTATGGTAGGGTCTTCGGCGGTGGGGTCTTCCTCCGCATCGGCGGATTCCTCGCCTTCCTCTTTATCTTCTTCCTCTGCGGATTCCTCCTCCTCACTCTCCTTGGCACTGAGAGGGGTTATCAGGAAGGTATCGGAAAAGGATTGGGAATTATTATCACCAGCAATATTAACTGCCTTGACTATAAATAAAGTCAGGCATCCCAATATTATAATTGTCAAGAGTCTTAGCCGCATTGCTGGAAAGGTAGAGGCAATATATAGTAACAAACCACCAGCACTCTACCAGATATAGCGTATTTTTCAACAGGAAAATATGGAAATGCTACGCACTCATCTTTTCGCGCTCGTCGGCGAAGACTTCCAGTGATTTCAGCTTACGGTGCAGTGCCGAGCGTTCCATACCGATAAAAGTAGCAGTACGTGAGATGTTGCCGCCGAAACGGTTTATCTGCGCAGTGAGATATTGCCGCTCGAAAATCTCCCTCGCCTCACGCAGTTTCATCGACATTATATCAGTATTCACATCGGGAGTAACCGCTGCCGGAGTCGCATCAAACAGCTCACGGGGCAGCATCTCCGAGCCGATAACATCCCCGCTGCCGTCAGGATGCATTATCAGCAGCCACTCAATAACATTACGCAACTGCCGCACATTACCAGGCCAGTCATAAGCCTGAATCACCGCCAGTGCCTCATCGGAAAGCTTGCGTACCGGATGACGTGCAGCTTCCGCCGCCTGCGCCAGGAAAAATTCACACAGGGTTGCAATATCTTCCCTGCGCTCCTTGAGTGCGGGAACCCTGAGCGGCACTACATTCAGGCGGTAAAACAAATCCTCCCTGAAACGTCCCTCACGGATTTCCTTGTCGATATCACGGTTGGTTGCAGCAATAACCCGTACATCAACCTCAATACGTTTACTACTGCCGATACGCTCGAAACTCTTGTCCTGAAGGAAGCGTACAAAACGTCCCTGGGTCTTAAGCGGAATATCGGTAATCTCGTCGATAAATAACGTACCGCCATTGGCACGCTCAAATACACCGGTTTTCCTGGGAGGTGCAGTAAGGTCAGTGCTTTCCTCGGTACCGAACAGTTCAATATCAACATTATCCTGGGTGAGACTTGCCGCATTAAGTGCAATAAAAGGCCCGTTCTTGCGTAGCGAATTGTTATGGATAACCTGCGCTACATACTCCTTGCCCGAACCGGCAGGGCCGGTGATAAATACCCTACTGCCGGTAGGCGCAACCCGGTCAATCGCCTGCCGCAAATGTGAAATAACCGAGGAATTGCCGGCAAGGATATCCGGCATTCCCGTACCAACCTTCAACTCCCGATTCTCCGACTGTAACCGTGCGGTCTCCACAGCCCGCTTCAGCGTATGAATCAGCCTGTCCTGCTTGAAAGGCTTTTCAACATAATCATAAGCACCCATCTTCAAACTGTTAATAGCAGTCTCGATATTGCCGTGCCCGCTTATCATAACAACCGGCAATTCAGGGTATTTACGCCTGACCACCTCAAGTATGCCAAGCCCGTCCAGCTCACTGTTTTTTAACCATATATCAAGGATAATTACATCCGGAATCTTCTCCGCCAGAGTCTCAAATGTACTGACACTGTTCGCTGCAAGCTTGACCGTAAAACCGCTGTCCTTAAGTACATCAGATACCAGATCCCTTATATCCGCTTCGTCATCAACAACCAGGGCATTAATCGACATTGGCTTTTTCCTCAAAGGGTTAGGGGTGAAAAATATTTGCTGTATACGACTGAAATTAAAGGGGTTTTCTGCTTCAGCCTGTGCAGGATACCATCAGTGTGTAAAAGTTCCAGCGACATCCTTGTGATATATATGCAACAAAGATTACGGCTGTTCAACAGGAAATTTTATTTTTTTCGATGTTTTTTTTCTTGCATTTTTTAAGTTGTTGAAACCACAGGAAAACAACAGGAATGCAGAACAATTTACATATTCGGATAGTTAGGGCCACCGGAGCCTTCGGGGATTGTCCATACTATATTCTGTGAGGGGTCTTTTATATCGCAGGTTTTACAGTGCAGGCAGTTCTGTGCATTTATTTGCAATTTTTTCCCTGCAAACCTGCAATCGGTTACGCTGGTCTTATCGTTATTTTCATTATTATCTTCATCATCGATAATTTCATAAACACCGGCGGGGCAATATCTCTGCTCCGGCGCATCATATATAGCGAGATTATGATTAACCGGCACATCCGCATCCTTCAAAGTCAAATGTACCGGCTGGTCTTCCTCATGGTTGGTATTGGAAATATATACCGAAGATAGCAGGTCGAAACTGATTTTACCGTCCGGCTGCGGATAGTGGATTTTGCGGCATTTCTCCGCAGGTTTGAGCTGTTTATGGTCGGGATGGTGATGCAATGTCCACGGTGCCCGCCCGCGCAGGATATATGTATCCAGCGCCGACAGGAAAAGTCCTGTAAGTAATCCCTTGCGGAAATATGGCCTTATATTGCGTACCCTATGCAGCTCATCAAATATCCATGAGTTGCGCAGATGCTCTTCATATGACTCAAGCTCACTGAGATTCTCGCTGGTATCCTCACTGGTGATATCCTGGCTCTCGCGGGTTGTCCCTGCCAGCGCATCATAAACCGTTTCCGCGGCCAGCATTCCGGATTTCATCGCAGTATGCGTACCCTTGATTTTCGGTACATTCATAAATCCGGCAGAACAACCTATCAGCGCACCGCCGGGAAAGGCCAATGTCGGGATGGACTGGTACCCGCCTTCATTCAGTGCCCTTGCACCATATGAAATACGTTTGCCTCCTTCGAATATGGAACGGATTTTCGGGTGGGTCTTGAAACGCTGGAATTCCTCAAACGGGTTGAGGTAAGGGTTTTTATAATCAAGCCCGATAACGAAACCAACCGCCACCTGGTTATTCTCAAGATGATAGAGAAACGATCCGCCATAGGTACCGCGGTCAAGCGGCCAGCCTACCGTATGCAATATCGAACCAGGCTTGTGTTTCTCCGGCGGAACCTCCCATAACTCCTTGATTCCGATAGCGTAAGTCTGCGGGTCGGAATTTTCACGCAGGTTAAATTTCTCTTCCAGATTGCGGGTAAGCGAACCACGACAGCCCTCACCGAACAGGGTATATTTCGCCCGCAACTCCATCGAAGGCTGGAAGCCGGCCTTTTCGGAGCCATCGCGGGCACGGCCGAACTCGCCGGTCAGAATCCCTGCGACCCTACCGTTATTATCATAAAGCACTTCCTTTGCCGGAAAGCCGGGAAATATCTGCACTCCCAGCGCTTCGGCCTGTTCGCCCAGCCAGCGGCAGAAATTGCCAAGGCTTGCAATGTAATTACCATGATTTTTCATCTGCGGCGGGGTAGGGAGGGAGAAGGCCGACTTCCTGGTGAGCAGCAGGAATTTATCCTGCCCTGCCGGAGTATTCAGCGGTGCATTTTTTTCCTTCCAGTCGGGGATAAGCTCATCGAGCGCACGGGTTTCCAGCACTGCGCCGGAGAGAATATGTGCACCGACCTCCGAGCCTTTCTCGACAATACATATACTGATTTCGCGGTTATTCTCCTTCGCCAGTTGCGAAAGTTTTATCGCAGCCGAAAGCCCCGCCGGCCCCGCCCCGACAATAACCACATCAAATTCCATTACTTCTGCAGAATTTTGCTCGGACATATTGCGCTCCCTGATTTAGGCACTGTTAGCAAAGTTATTTTATGACTGAATTTTCCCATTCTTTGACTGCAAATTCGTATATATTTCTTGAAGTATGTTGAATACTCCTGCAAAATCTACACGAATTTTCGTACAAAAACTGGAAAAATTCCTCTATAAAAAACTTTGCTAACAGTGCCTAATAATCTATACAATATCTATTATATAATCTTTTTACAGAAAATGAAATGGATGTTGTGAAGTTATTAAAATGGCAGGTTGAGATGGGTGCGGATGAGGCACTTGAGGAGAAATCTGTAGACCGTGTTGAGAGATACAGGGAAGATATGGCAGCAAAAGTAAAACAGGCAGAACAGGTAAAAAATACGGCGAATATTGCAGCGGTTTCTGCGGTGAAAAACCCTGCACCGGCCAGTCCTGCACCGAGTTTTACATCCAACCCGATAGAAGCTGAGAAGCGGGCGCGGGCATGGGCGGATAAATGCCGGACACTTGCGGAACTGCGTGATGCGGTGAGTAACTTCGATGGTTTGGCTATCAGGAAAACCGCCGAGAATACGGTATTCTGCGACGGCAATCCCGATGCGAAAATAATGTTTATCGGTGAAGCGCCGGGTGCCAATGAGGATAAGCAGGGGATTCCGTTTTGTGGCGCAAGCGGCCAGCTTATGGATGAAATCCTCAAATGGGCAGGCTTCACCCGCGCAGAAAATATCTATATAAGCAATACGGTTTTCTGGCGACCACCGGGCAATCGCCGTCCTACGCCGGAAGAACTGGCAATATGCCGTCCGTTTGTAGAAAAGCATATTGCGCTGGTTGCCCCTGAAATACTGGTGCTGGTAGGCGGTACGGCGACATTTTCGCTATTGGGTACCAAAACCGGCATAACCCGTCTGCGTGGCAAGTTCCATGATTACGAAAACGGTTATCTATCACAAAAAATCCCTGCCATGGCGCTGTTTCACCCGTCCTTCCTCCTCCGCCAGCCCACCCAGAAAGAAACCTTCTGGTTTGATATACTAACGATGAAGCGGTATCTTGAGGAAAAGGGCGTGGCTAGTGGCTCGTGACTAGTGGCTTGTGTCATCCTGCACTTGTTCTGACAGTGGCTTTACTTACTACCATTTCTGTATTAGACTTACCCTTGGTGCTAACAACACTTGAGCATAGGTGGTTTCCCGAAACCACAATTCGGGACTCCCTGTCGGGAGTCCGCGAATATAACACCAGCTTGTCTGGAAATAAGCGGGCATGACCTATGCCATGTTGTTAGCTCCCGACACTGTTTGACAGTGTTCGTTTGTCAATCAAACAAAAGGGAGTATCTCATGAGAAACAGAAAGGAACTGCGTACACTTCGTAGAAAAATTGGTAACAATATCAGGGAAGTACGGATAAAACGTAACTATACATTACAACATCTGGCGAAAATCTGTAAACTGAATCCTTTACATATTGATGATTTTGAAATGGGCAAACGTAGCATTACGCTTGATATTGTAGCACTTATTGCAAGAGGATTGGAAGTTCCTATGGACAGGCTGTTTGAGTAAGGGAATTTACCGAACTCTGAATTCTAGCCACGAGTCACTAGTCACGAGCCACTATAATATGGCAAATAAACTCTCAAAATCCTTTCTGCGCAGCCGCTTCGGGCGGACGGTTCTCGCATGGCTGTTCCATAAATATACAAAACTGGTTTATCTCACCAGCCGCAAGCATTTCCCTGACAAGCAACGTTTCCTTGAAATGACCGCGCAGGATGAGCCGTTTATTACAGCCTTCTGGCATGGGCGGATGTTTTATATGCCGTACCTTACCCGGATGCGGCGCAAGGATAAGGATGTGTATATTATGGTATCACGACATGGTGACGGTGCGTTGATTTCCCGTGCGATGGATTTTTTCGGGATTAAACAGGTGAGAGGGTCGAGTAATCGCGGTAAAAATAAAGAGGGCAGGGGGGCTAAGGACCGCGGTGGAAGCCAGGCTCTGCTGGAGAGTGTGCGGCTGTTGGAAAATGGTGATTATATTGGTATCACGCCGGATGGACCAAGAGGACCACGAATGCGTGCGCAGTCTGGTATGGTGCAGATGGCACGGCTTTCGGGCAGGCCAATAGTGCCTGCAACATATTCCACCACCCGCTGCCGGATATTCAGAAGCTGGGACAGGTTCATGCTACCAAAGCTTTTCGGCAAGGCAACTATACTGGTTGGTGAGCCTGTGTTTATTGATAAGGATGCAGATGAAACTGTGCTGGAGGCGATCAGGCTAGCCATAGAAAACCAACTCAACAACCTCACCGGACAGGCCGACGAAATGGCAGAAAATGAGGTGATTCAACCGGCCTGAATCAGGAAAAAGCCTCTGTAAATACTTCAAGCCATGATTTATGCATAATCTTTGCGCCTGCTATAATTTTATCGCTACCTTCCGCGACGTATTTCTCACACATTTCCCTGATTTCCTCACCATGCTCGAGGTCGGCCTCCAGATGTACCGCTACCCATCGGCACTGGGTCTTACCCAGATTAAGCTTGGCGAGCATTTGCCCACCTTCCTGTTGTAAATGTTTTGCTACGTTCTCAAATACAAAAACTGCACCAAGATAACCGAAACTACCGTATTTACCGAGCTTGTCCCACTCATTATTAAAATTCACAACCGCCATTGGGATGTTGTAATCCGATACCTCCTCCCCGAGTTCTTTCAGATCTTCACGTGCCAGTATATAATGGCCTCGTTCTTCCTTTGCCATATGGTTGAAATATTCTACCAGTTCTTCCGTATGGCTACTGTCGGCGGCGGTTCTTAGCTTATCTTCACTATACATTGTATAATGATACATGAAATAAAGAAAATTTTTATATTTTTCCAAATCTACATTATTTATGTAACTGCGCAGATTATCGGCTGCATCTTTTGCCAATGCTTCCAGTGTATCCATAGTCTCATTTGTAGAAATTGTTTGAGTTCTTGCGGCTGCTTCCATGACGGGACTCCTTATAATTGCGGGTGAAAAAGCTGTATCTGCGGAAAAGTAACAAAAAACATTTGTAAAGTCAACTTCTGCGGTACAAAATTTGCAGATAGTCAATTACTGATATATTCTCGTTTATACCGATTGCCGAGGTTGGTTAAAATTTCATAGCCGATGGTGCCGGCCTGTTTGGCGAGTAAATCGACGGTTATATTATCACCGATAAGTTCTACTTCGGTGCCTATATGTAGATTTTCTTCGGCGATTTCTGACACATCAAGAATAATCGAATCCATAGATACACGGCCGATTACAGGAGCTTTCCTGCCGTTAATAAACGTATGGGAATGGTGGGTTAAATGGCGCATATACCCGTCAGCATAGCCTACCGGAATTGTGGCTAGTGTACTACCTGCTTTTACTTCCTGTGTTGCGCCATAGCCAACCGGTTGACGGGATTTCACCTCACGAAGCTGGATGATTTTTGAGGTGAGCTTTATCACATTTTTAATCGGGTGGTTCTTGACTTCTTCCTGGTTTTCCGGATCGATATTTGCCCGCACACCATATAATCCGGAGCCGGGACGTAGCAGATCGAAATGAAAATCAGGACTAATCATACTGCCCCAGGAATTGGCAAAGCTGGCCTTAATATTCGGAAACAATGTTCTAACGTTGCTGAATTTTTCAAGCTGCTTACGGTTTTTCGGGTTGTCCCCCTCGGTTGAACAGGCCAAATGGCTCATAATATACAGGATTTGCAAATTGGAAAGGTTACCTGCATTTTTTCCACTTTCTGCAAGAGTCTCCGCATCGCTGATATTAAGCCCCAGCCGGTTCATCCCGCTGTCGATATGGATTATGGCGGGGAGGGGAGGGTAGTCGGCTGCAAAATCATTCCATAATTCCACCTCTTCCAGAGTGTTCAGAACAGGAATCAGATTATATTCTTTAAATATTTTCTCCTGTCCTGTGCGGATTCCGTGAAAGATAAAAATAACAGCATCTTTTTTTAGAATGTTACGCAGTTCAATAGCCTCATCCAGAGTGGCCACAAAAAATCTGCGGCAGCCCGTATCATATAATCTGCTGGCAACCGGCTCCACCCCCAGCCCGTAAGCGTTCGCCTTCACCACCGCTGCACTTTCCACTCCCTGCGAAAGCCCTGCAAAATAGCGGTAATTATCCGCAACCGCATCCAGATTTATTGTGAGAGTTGTGTCTGAGTGGATGTTGTCCATCTGGTTTGGCAATGGGTTATGTGAGCATGTCACCCCGGATGGCATGCTTTCTCCAAATCTGTGATTTGGTTAGAAAGCACCATTCTCGGGGTTATAAGGTAACAGCACGTGTTTTTGTAATAACCCCGAGAACGCTATTTTCTGACTACATCGGAGATGTAGAGAAAATATGCGTCCGGGGTGACAGTATAGGACATTATAAATGAGTTTTTTCCAGATTGCCAAATTTTGTGGTGGTCTTGTCAAAAAACAGGCTGACATTGTCAATCGGGCCGTTACGGTTCTTGGCTACCATAATCTCCGCCATATTATGCACACGCTCCATATCCGCCAGCCACTCATTGAATTTCTCCGTACCCTCCTGCGGTTTCTTGCGCTCGATATAATAAGCCTCGCGGTAGATAAACATAACCATATCGGCATCCTGCTCAATACTGCCGGACTCACGCAGATCTGCCAGTTGCGGGCGCTTGTCCTCACGCGATTCTACCTGGCGTGAAAGCTGGGAAAGCGCTATCACCGGTATATTCAGCTCCTTGGCAATTGCTTTTAATCCCATGGTTATTTCGGAAATCTCCTGTACACGGTTGTTTTGTGCCTGTGCACCGACCCCACGCACGAGTTGCAAATAATCAATCAGCAATAAGGCTAGGTTATGCTTGCGCTTCAGTCGGCGGGCGCGGGTGCGGATTGCCGAAATTGATAGCGCGGGAGTATCGTCGATAAATATTGGTAAATTGTGCAATTCCTGATTGGCCTGTATCAATTTGGAGAATTCATCATTGTGAGAGCTTTTTTCCAGTTTACCACGACGGATATTACCGGCATTTATACCCGTTTTCATCGAAAGCATACGGGTAGCAAGCTGCTCGGAGGACATCTCCAGAGATATTACCCCCACCGCTTCAGGTTCTCTTGCTACTTCCTCCTGCGGATTGTCGGAAACTTCTGCCCGTTTCTGTTCAAATTCCTGTTTGAGATGCTCGGCGGAGTTCAACGCCATATTGAGGGCCAGTGCGGTTTTACCCATGGAAGGCCGTCCTGCAAGAATCACCAGGTCGGAATTATGCATTCCGCCGAGCAGATTATCCAGATCCGCAAACCCTGTCGGAACACCGCTTATCGCTCCTTTCCGCTTTGATGCTGAATCAGCAATCGATATGGCACTATCCAGCGCATGTTTCATCGGGGCAAAATATGTGTCGCTGTTACCCTCGCTGGCTAGTGTAAATAGCCGTTGCTCGGATTTTTCGATCTGCTCGGAAGCCCGCAATTCACCGCTGCTGGAATAGGCGTCATTAACCATATCCTCGCCGATTTCAATCAGGTTGCGGCTTATCGCCAGGCTGTAAACAATACTGGCATGGTCCTTGACATTGATTATGCTACTGGCGAGTCCGGCGATACGCGCTAAATAGGCCGCCCCACCGATTTCTTTCATCGCCTCGTCATTATCAAACTGGTTTTTGAGAGTTACAGGAGTGGCAACCAGCCCGCGCTCATTAAACCGTAATATCGCTTCATATATGGTCTTATGTACAGGCTCAAAAAAATGCTCAGGCAGAAGAAAGTCAGCTATGCGGTTTATTGCCTCGTTGTTGGTCAGCACTGCACCAAGCACAGCCTGCTCGGCTTCCGTATTATGCGGAGGCTGGCGATACATGGCCTGCTCCGCATCTCCGGAAAGCAGCGAAGCCACATTACTATTTGCAGGTTTCGAGGGCATTTTTTACCAAAGGGTAAGAATTTAGAATACAGAAATACGAGAAAGCAGGAGATAAACACCAACTCGGCCAGTCCAAAGGACGTCTTAACTTTCTTTCCTGTAGCCCCTGATTATAGAGTAACCCGCCGGTCTGGGAAGCGGTTGCATGGTGATTTCCAGTTCCGTCTTTCCATCCTTGAAAGTAACCTTTTCCATATCTCCCCTGTCCAACGCACGCTCCAGTTTCTGCTTGTCTGCATCGGTAATACCTTTATGGGCGATAAACCTGTCAAAATTATTTGGGAAATCCTCGGAAGCAGTAAATAAATTATCAAAACCATTATTATAATAAACCACATCCTTATCATGGTTTGCCACCAGACAAAATTCACTATCCAGAGTTGCAGAATTAGCAAAAACCAAACTGAGAAATTCGGTTTCCATTACTGTATTTCGTGCCCGTTGCAATAAAGATGAAGCAATAATAGAAATAACCAAGACCAGAAAAGTTACTACTCCCATGAATTTCAGTATATCAGTTATAGGAGTGGGAGAGTCATCCGGCATCATCAGCATATCAGCGCTTAAGAAAGAAATTGCAGCAGTGACCCCTAACCATAAACATATAAACAGGTATATAACCGACCTGGATGGTAATTTATGCTGACGAACCCGAAAATCTTTCGATTTCTTAACTATACTAACCGCATCATTACGATCTGCAAAACGTTCATATCCCATAATAAAAACCTTTTAGTAAAATAGCCACTTCCCTTATTATTAGGGATAGAGGTTACTTAATCAAGAGCAAAATTAGGGGCGGAAAAAGATTGTTGCTTGAATGGGTTTTGCTTAATAAAATCAAGGGGTTGTGACGCTGTAAGAAAATTCTCTAAATTATAGAAGGGTGCCTTCAGAAATGGCCGAACCCCTTGAATTTTAAGCCAGTTTTCTGATTGTTTTTGTCTAGTGCTATGACTTGTCCATCAGGAGTAATTTTTCCGATTTGTGTTATTTTTATCTCAAGTTTCTTTGACATGGAGTTGATGTTATTTTTTTGGTCTTTATGTGCTGTAAAAAGTAACTCATAATCATCTCCACCTGTGGTTAACATTGACAGAAAGTCTGTATGATTATTCGTATCACTCTGCATGATAAATTGTACAGGTTCTGATATTGGTATTTTGTTTAGGTTGATTTCCGCACCGACTTCGGAACATTCACAGATATGTTCCAAATCTGCAATCAGGCCATCCGATATATCAATCGCAGCATTTGCTATACCGACAAGTGCCTGGCCAAGTGTAACTCTGGGTTGAGGTATATTGTAACGGTTTATGAGGAAGTCTTTATGTTCCTGCGGGATGTTGTCAAATTCGCCTTGGCAAATTTTCAATCCCAGTGTGCCATCCCCGATTGTGCCTGACACATAAATATCATCATCAACCTGCGCTCCAGATCTGAGTAAGGCTTTACCTGACTCTATCTCTCCTATCATAGTTAAAGATAAAACTGCCGGTGCATTTTCATCTTTATGTTTGGTAGTATCTCCACCAATCAGGATTACCCCGAATTCCTCCTGCTCCTTTGCCAGCGCCTTTGTGGTGGATTCAAACCAGCTTTTGCCGGTATTTTTTGGCAGTGCTGCAGAAATAAGATAGAGTTTTGGAACAGCCCCCATAGCTGCTATATCAGACAGATTAACCCGCAGTAGTTTGTGTATAATATTTTCCGGTGGAGTATCAAACAGAAAATGCACGCCTTCAATAATAGCATCCTTGGTGATTGCATAATCGTACTTATTTTTACCGGGAATTACTGCTGCATCATCCTTGAGGTTAAGGCCGAACCTGTTACTCAGTGGTGCAATATAGCGCTCTATGTGGTAAAATTCATTCATTGAAATTACTGATTTTTTATACTTCCGGCTTGCAAATTCGGTTGTTTTGGTGTTCTATGGGTTGCTGGTATTGCTAATGAAACGGAATTATCCATGAGTATAAAGGACAGTTTTTCACCGGGCGAGAAAATAATTGTAAAGGCAGGGGTACACTGGTTTACACTTGTACCTTCCATGGTGGTTTTTGCGGTTGCTTTATTCTTCTTCAACCTGGAGGAATTCAAGCTGATTGTGGACTGGATACGGCAAAGCGGGTGGAAGGAGTTTGCCAAAACTTTCCACGAATTTGTCAAGCTATACTGGAAAGAAGTAGGTTTGCCGCTATTTTTTATGGTTTTATCTGCCTTGATATTTATGCGTAATTTGTCACGTATTATGAATTATGTATTGCTGGTGACCAATGAACGGGTGGTGGTCAAGGGAGGAACGGTGTCCAGCAATATTTCCGAATTATACCTGCATAATATCGAGAGTATTAGCATTAGCCAGCCGACATTTGGTAAAATGCTTAATTTTGGCAATATATATTTCAATAGTGTCGGATACGGCGCATTGGTATTTCCTCTGGTATCAAGGCCGAACAGAATACGCAGGGCAACGCTGGCCGCTATAGATGCGGTGGTTGAAGGGGTTGCTATAGAAGAACGTGGCAGCGTGTATGAAGAAAATGCAGCAGAATGCATAGAAGAGGAGCCGGACGAATATGACTATGAGGCCCATCACGAACGCCATGGCGAGGCAGGGAAATAACTCCTATTTTTTGGGAATGATTCTGCCGGGGATTATTTCGCCATTCCTGTATTCAGGAGGGATATAGGTTCCTTCGGTATTTTCTTCCAGCGAGAAAAACAGCACTATGATGCATATTATTGCGATTATCAGTGAGGATATCAGGATCCATATCCACAGTTTTGCTTCCTTTTCCGAAAGCCTTTCCTCATCTTTTTTGTTGCGTAGGAAAAAATACCAGACAATATATAGGATTATCGGTATAAGTATTGGCCAGAGTCTTACAAGTATTGCTGCCATTGGGTAACACTACAGCTATAGTATAATTATGACAATGAAAATCGGGATTATCGGATGTGCCGGGCGCATGGGACGGGTTTTTGCGGTTATGGTGCATCAGGATGAGGAGCTGGAGCTTTCCGGTGCACTGGAGCAGGCCGGGAACACGCACATAGGCGAGGATATCGGCAAGTTTATCGGTGCAGGCAAGTATGGGGTAAAGGTTAGCGACAATCCGGAGGGGGTTATTTCAGCTTCTGATACTATCATTGACTTCACCACACCTGAATCCACCCTTGCCTGTGCGGAGATTGCGGTAGCTATGGGCAAGGCGCATATTATCGGTACAACGGGTATGAGCGAGGCGCAGAAAGAGCAGCTTCGGCATATAGCGAAGGCGGAGAAGAACGTTATTGTGCAGGCGGGTAATTTCAGTGTTGGTGTGAATATTATGCAGGCTTTGGTGGAGAAAACCGCTGAGCTTACCAGTGGTTATGATTTTGATATAGAAGTGCTGGAGATGCATCATAAGCATAAGGTTGATGCACCTTCCGGGACTTCGCTGATGATGGGGGAGGCTGCGGCCGGTGCACGTGGGTTGAGTTTGCGGAAAGTTGCGCGCTATGAGCGTCATGGCCGGATTGGTGAAAAGCCGCAGGATGAAATCGGCTTTGCATCACTGCGTGGGGGCGGGGTGTTCGGCGACCATACGGTTATATTTTCCAGCGAGGATGAGCGTATTGAGATAAGCCACAAGGCTGGAAACCGCATGATTTTTGCGTCCGGCGCTATAGCGGCGGCTAAATGGAGCGCCGACCAGCCAGCGGGATATTACACAATGCGTGATGTTTTGGGGCTGTGATTTTTGAAATATGGTTAATGACATACAAAAGGGAAAACAAAATGACAGACGAACTAAGACCTGTGAAAGGCTCGCATGATTTGCTGGTTAGTGGCTATAAGAAGCACGATAATATTATTGATGCGGCGAGTGATATCGGCAGGGTATATGGGTTCAAGGGCTTTTCCACTCCGATATTTGAATATACCGACGTGTTTAAACGCACTCTTGGTGAGACTTCCGATGTGGTTAACAAGGAGATGTTTACCTTTGAGACCAGGGGCGGGGAGAGCATCACCTTGCGGCCTGAATTTACTGCCGGTATTGCCCGTGCATTTATTTCCAACGGGCTGAAGCAGAATTTACCGCTCAAGCTTTTTTCATACGGGCCGGTTTTCCGCTATGAACGGCCGCAGAAGGGTCGTCAGCGACAGTTCCATCAGGTGAATTTCGAATGGCTTGGGAATGACAGCCCGCTGGCCGATGTCGAGTTGATTGCGCTGGCGCAGCAGATTCTGGATGAGCTGAAGATCCAGGGCAAGGTCAGCCTTGAGTTAAATACGCTTGGAGATAATGACAGTCGGGCGGCATATCGTGATGCGCTGGTAGGTTATCTGGAAAAATACAAGGATGATTTATCGGAAGACAGCCGTACCCGTCTGGAGAAAAACCCCTTGCGTATACTGGATTCCAAAGATGAAGCCGACCGCAGGATTATCAAGGATGCGCCGGTTATGTCGGATTATCTCAACAAGCATTCTGCGGCGTTTTTCGACAAGGTGAAGGCCGGTCTGGATGAACTTGGCATTCAGTATAACCTCAACCCGCATATAGTGCGTGGGCTGGATTACTATACTCACACTGTGTTTGAGTATGTTGTGGAGTCGAAGGAGCTGGGTGTGCAGAATACGGTTTTGGCAGGTGGGCGCTATGACGGATTGATAGACCAGATGGGCGGGCAGCCTACGCCTGCGGTTGGATTTGCAGCGGGGGTTGAGCGGCTGGCACTGATAGCTTCTGAAACACGGGAGGTGGAGCCGATTGCGATTGTGGCAGTCGGAGAGATTGCGCAGATGCAGGCGCTTGGTGCGGCCTGTGATATCAGGGAGGGCGCAATACAGCCGATAGAGATTATTTCCGGCACCAATATAGGCAAGTTACTTAAAAAAGCTAATAAAATCAGTGCATCACATGCGATTATTATAGGAAAGGATGAGATAAGCTCCGGTACGGCAAAAATCAAGAATCTGACAACCGGAGAACAATGGGAGCATGATATTAATGACCTTGGCTTTGCGGTTAAGGGAATCACTGTGCAGGGTATGAGTGCGGCAATGGAAGCCGAAATGAATGAAGAAATGGATTTTATTGAAGGTATGCTTGACCAGGAGGAAGGCGGCCTGGGGCTGCTGGATTTAATTGCAATGGAAAAGGAAAGTAAAGGTGGCAGGACTGACAGTAAAAACAAGCCTCCCCTCGAACTCATGCTTGAAGATTAGGTATCAGTTTATATAGGCAAGCTGTTTTCGTGGTTGAAGCCGTATTCCCTGGTCATCATGGCTTTTACGTCATCGGGAGGGGTAAGGCCAAGGCCGGTTTCCAGTACCATGCCAAAATCTTCCAGATTTACACGTCCTTCGGCGCCAGCCTGTTTGAATTCCTTTAACTTATCAAGCCTGACAGCAAAGTAGGTGTATCTGTCGCGATTTTCGGCATCCTTGCCGGTCAGGAGTGTAACTACAACACTCTGTCCAACTTCTTCCCTGATTTTTTCCTTATCGGATTTGCTCATTTTGGATACTATCTAGACCGGATATCATCCTTATTATTACCACCTGCATTTTTGGAAGCAATAATGTTCTGGGCGGTAGAAGAAGAAACTTCCGGAGAGTCAACTTCTTTCTCCTGCTCCTTGTCGCCACCGGAAAGCTTTGATATTATATAACCGGCAGCACTGGCAGCCCCTGCCACTATAGAAGAACTTTTGATAAATTCAATTAGGCCTTCACGATTTTGTTCTGCTTCATAAGCCTTTGCCATTTCAGGACTTTGTTCTGCTATATTTTCCTTGATTGTATCTCTAGCAATATTATTAACTTCTTCTTTGTACCAATCCAAATTACCATACCATTTTTCTCCATCGGGACTAGTTGATTCTGGTGGATTAGAATAATCAATATTTTTACCTTCTACTATTGAGTCATCAAAACGAATTGTCACGGAAGTATAATCTTGTACGAGGTCCTTTTTCTTTTCGGCCATTTCAGCAAAATGCTTGTCAAGTACCTCACGAACTTTATCACCATCATAGCCGTTCTCTGTCAGAATTTTTCCTACTTCTTCATTCATCATACCAACGTTAGCTTCTTTGCTATAATGAACTGTATCGCCATCAACAATTAAATTATGCTGAGCACTTACTGCTGCCTTATTTAAGGTCCATTCTGCTCTATCTTCAAGAGACATATTTTCTGCTGGAAATGCCGAAAGATCACCATCGAATCTACTATCAATCTTTGATTCTACTGCTTCCTCAACTGACAGAGCATCAACTTCTTGCCCTTTGTCAATGCCAAACTCCTTAACCTGTTCCAGCAGGGCTTTATCGGTCATGGAATCTACATCTATTTTCCTGATTTCACTCAGTGGTGTATTGTCGGAATAATCAGCGAAAGTCTTGTCGAGGTTTTCTTTCACAACCTCTCCGTCGGAACCCTCCACCAGGTGAGGTAACACATCTGCCAATTGCGCCTTATACTCTCCTACAGTTTCAGGAATATTACCTGTAGTAAATGCGATATGGTCTTGTACCCAGTCTATTTTTTCATAAACAGCCTTGTCTTCACTTACCATCCCGCTTTCTTTAACAATGTCAGAAAGAGCGTCAACCACCTTATCAGCATAAGACTCCTTACCAACATGGGGATCACCGTTACCAAGGGAGAACGGCTCGTTAAGTTGTTTTTCGGTGTATCCATTGTCAAGTACTGCCTTGATGTCATCAACATTACCTATGTCATGATTATGCATAACCCTTGCAACTATTTCGTTCATATCGCCAAATGTAGTACTATGTTCAACACTTTCCATTCTGGCTTCGATATTCATCATCATTTCAGTATCTAAAGCATTAGCAACTACAGACCTCGTGTAATCTTCCGCTCTTGCATCGATATTGTCAGGATGAACACTGGTAAAGTCGGATATCTCGGCAAATGCCACATCATGTGGTGTTTCGCTCATTAAATATCCAGATGCCTTTGGGTCATTCTCGATAACTTCTATCAGCATCTCCCGCGTTGCAGCTTGCGGTAATCCATGCCTCACACCCCACTCTATATCACCTAACTCTTTATCCGCAGAATGGCCTCGTTCAGCAAACTGCTCAATGATTGCCTCTTTCGCTACATCCTTATCAACTCCGAATCCTTCGGACAGGTTTTGCGAAAGCCCTTCTGCCAGTTCGCCTACAGTGCGTGCGTTACCCTCATCAATTGCAATATGGGTTTGTTCGATAATAATAGCATCTGCCACTCCAATTTTCTTGCTCTCCAGAAGGTCGGCCTTGCTGAATTCTTCACCAGCAACTTCAAGCACTTGCTGCTCGGGGGGGGGGGGGAGACGTCATTCGCAGCAACCGCAGCATCTACATTATTAACCGCATCCTGTATTTGTTCTGCTGCAAACGCTACCTGGTCACCATCCAGTGATTGTCTGACTAATAGGCCGCCAGCGACTATACTGGTCATTTTCAGTGCGCCTACCGCTACGGCACCTGCCTTGCTATTCGCTTCAATCTCACTTAATTTGCCGGCAATATCACCAACAAAGCTGTCAGCAAGTTTGTCATTAACTGTATTAGTCGCATGTTCAAAAGTTTCACGAATTTGTTGCAATTCGTTTTCTACCTTATCAGTAAACCCTTTTATCGGATTATCCATAATAATTTCTCCCTAATATGATTAAAAATGAGTAATTTCAAGCATTATAGCACAAAGTAAAGCAAATTCCATAAAAGTTTTATGAACTTTTTGTTACAATGTAGGAAAATTCCAAAAATTGAGGAAATACTGTCAACTGACTGGCTTATCTCTTGCAACAACCCCCGTAACTGCATCGCCCTTTTTGACGAATTCCTGGCCGACGGTGATCAGGTGGATGGTTTGTGGCAGGTCTACCGCCCAGATGCCCTCCGCATCATTATCAAATACTTTCAGCGGGAAAAACTTGACATGCCCGTTAACCTGGCTTCTATCCTCACTTTCCTCGCCGTTAACAATCTTGACTCCCAATTCACCATTCTCTCCCAGGGTTATCGCAGATGGCGGAATCAGATGCGCAACTTCCTCATTCAGCGGTATGGTAATTGAGGCAGTCACACCGGACACTATATCATCCGCCGGATTGGGAATCTCCAGCTCAACACGGAAAGTACGGGTTAGCGGGTCGGCAATCTTGCTAATAAATATTACCTTCCCCGTAACATTCTGGCCGGTTATAAGCTCAGCACTCCCCTGCATACCAACCCTTATGTCATTAACATTACGCTCGGAAACCTGGCCTATCACCAGAAACGGATTGCGGTCGATTACAGTCACAATCGTATCGCCATCCTGATCCGAACCCTGACCGATACGGATTCCAGGCCCTACCAGCGTTCCCTCCTCAACATTTATCTTCTCAAGTATTCCATCAAATGGTGCCTTTATCCCTATGTTATCCATAGCAATTTTGGCTTTTATAAAATCAGCCCTTGCCGCCTCTAATGCAGCTTCCGCCTCGGCCAGTTTGGTTTCCGCCTGAAAACCTTTCGCGGATAGTTTTTGTGCCGCTGCAAAATCAATCTCACGCTGACGTACCGCTGCCTCAGCCTTGGCCAGGTTAGCCTTACGGTCCCTGGTCTCGATTTTCAGGACAACCTCACCTTTTTTCACCTTGCTACCCTCCGTAGCGAAAATCCTTTCGATTTTCCCTTCCACCTCTGCTTTTAAATCAACCCGGCGCGATGCTTCGGTAACTCCGAACAGCTTGATCAGCTTGGTCTTCGGCCTGGCAGCAATAGTCCTGACCCGGACCTTTGCTTTTTCCTCTTTCGTAGAAGTTTGTTTCTCTGGCGAAGGTGGAGATTTAGTCAAAACTCCGGACATAACCCATCCCACAACCACCAGCAGTGCCACAACCGCGATAAATCGGGCTGAAATCCCTTTTTTCTTACTATCTTCCATATTTTTGCAAATATACCTCATAGCGGCTATTTATGAAAGCAATATTTGCCTGTGAGGAACATTCATATTGTATGAGAATCTGAAATATGCTAGTTGGACTGCCGAGTGATCGATTGGTACAACATAAAATCAAGGAGAATATGTTATGTTAATGAAGCGTAAGAATTTTCTAACGGTGGCGCTGTGCAGTTCGGTATTGGCAGGAACGGATAGCAGCCATGCGCAGGCCATAGTACAGAAGCCGGTTCGGGGAGAGCTTGAGGTTGGGAATATTTATGACGTAAGGCGGCCTGATTACTATCCTGACGGGATTCGTGCGGGTTCTTTTGTGTTGCGTCCTATGATAGTTGCACAGGCCACTTATGATGATAATATTTTTGCTGATGAGACCAATGAACAGTCGGATACGATATTTTCGGTGCGACCAATATTTCTGGCCGAGTCGGACTGGAATAACCATCGGGTTTTTGCCAGGGTTGAGGGAAATTTTGTGCGTTATGCCGAAAATTCCGATGAGGATTATGATGATTTTCTGGCACGTATAGGCGGGCGGCTTGATGTTATGCGGGACGTGTATGTTTTCGGTGATGCCAGCCATGCGATAAGGCATGAGGAGCGTAGTTCTCCCGACGATGTTGATGGTGTGGAGCCAACGGAGTTTATCGATGATGTGGCTAATCTGGGGATTACCAGGGATGTCGGCAAGATTTCGGTTACCCTGCGCGGAAGAGCCAGAAAACTGGATTTTGATAATGTACGTGCCAGCGGGGGCGGGATTATCAATAACTCTGCCCGTGATCGCAAGGAATATCGGGCCGGCGGGCGTATAGGCTATGAATTTATCCCCAATTACGAGGCGTTTGCCGATTTATATTATAACTGGCGGCGATATGATAACCTCGGGACGGTTAACCGTGATTCGGAAGGATACAGTGCAGTTCTGGGTACGGCCATGCATTTGAGCGGAAAGCTACGTGGGGAAGTGTTTGCCGGTTATCGTTCGCAGGATTATGAGGCTGCGGCGCTTGCCGATATAGATAGCGTAGTTGTTGGTGGAAGTGTATTATGGAGTATCTCACCGATTACATCGCTGGAGGTTGGGGTAGAACAATCAGTGCGTGAGGCGGTAAATAGCTCGTTTTCCGGTTATTTGTCTACGGAAGCTGATGTAAGGCTTGAGCATGAATTACAGCGTAATTTGCTGGTTGGCGCTGAGGTGGGTTTTACTCGTAACGATTTTGAGAGCAATACCGCAACCCAGCGTGAAGATGATACTATCAGGGCCGGTGTGGACACCAGGTACCTGATTCGCAGGGGAATTGACGCTACCGCCGCATATGAATTTACCGATCGTGATTCCAATATAACGGGAGGTGATTTTACTAACAACAAGGTGATGTTACGCCTTAACTTTGCCATATAATCACTTGATATAAGGCGGTTTTTGTGTTATAAAGTGCAGTCTTGTAACACCCCTCCCGCAAGCGGGAGGGGTGAAATAATCAGGATTGTCATCCCGAACTCGTTTCGGGATCCACTGCCCCGATGACGGAATTTTAATGGTAGGTAAACAGGTTTTGTATTTTGACAAGTATAGTCAAAGTTTGCTAGTCATCAGGGCTTTGATAAATGGATGCTGAAACAAGTTCAGCATGACAAAGGATTTCTTACCTCCCCCGCAAGCGGGGGAGGTGGAGACATACAAGTAAGTTAGAATATAGTTAATACGTAAAAATGGAGCATAATCTGATGAGCAACATAAGAAACATAAGGCAATATACTGTAATTGCAGTAATAATTCTTTCTTTTGCTTCACTTTCTTCATGCGGGATGAGAGGATTTTCCGGTGAAGGGTATAATGTCGGCCAGGAGGGGGAGGTCAGTAATGCCCAATACCGGCTAGGGTCAGGTGACGCACTACGCATTACTGTATTTGGCGAGGAGGATTTGTCGGGTGACTTTGAGATAGATGGTACTGGCTCTGTAGCTTTTCCACTACTTGGTGAGGTGAAGGCAGGCGGGCTGACCTCCCGTGAATTGGAAAATGCCCTGTCGCAGAAGCTTGCAGACGGTTATCTCACCAGTCCAAAGGTTAGTGTGGAAGTATCAAATTTCCGCCCGTTTTTTATTATAGGAGAAGTTAATCAACCTGGCAGCTATCCTTATGTTGATGCAATGACGGTGTTGAATGCGGTGGCGCTTGCCAGCGGCTATACCCACCGTGCGAAGGAAGGCCGGGCGGTGATTGTACGCAACAACAACGGTCAGAATATGGAAATAACTGCCGACCACAATACCAGGGTAATGCCGGGTGATACTATCCGTATTGACGAAAGGCTATTTTAACAACCCCCGCTACCATATCAGTAAATTTCAATGACAAACAGGAATAACAGAAATACGAATGGTGGTTATACTGCCGAAACACGGCCTATGCGAGGGAATCCCGCTGCCGATGCCTATGATTATCCGGGGCAGGAAAACGCTATAGACATTGATCTGCGCAAGTTTTTTGCGATTATCAAGCGCAGGCGCAAGATTATTATAAATACAGTAATATTGGTACTGGCGCTGGCATTGGTGTTCCTGTTCCTGCAAACTTCCCGCTATACTTCTGATTCGGTCCTGCAATTCAACCTGCGTGAGCAGCAGGTTGTCGATATCAAGTCGGTTATAATGGGTTTACCTTCCGATGAAGCGGCGATAAGCAGTGAACTGGATACTATGCGGTCGCGCTATATCATCGGTCGGGTTTATGACAAGATGGATCTGGAGAATAACGAGCAGTTTTACCAGGAATTTTCCCGTGCGCCGGAAGAAGGCAGCTCGTTTTTCGGGTTATTTTCCGCTGATGACAGCGAGTTACAGCACGACAAAAAAGTCAGGAAGCTGGTTGCTATTGATAATGTAATGAAGCGCCTCTCGATCGACCGTAAACCGCGCTCTTATACGGTAAAAATACGTTTTACCTCGGAATCCCCGGAGCTTTCGGCACTTATAACCAATGCGATTATCGACGAATATCTGCTTAACGAGGTGGAAATGCAGTATGACGTTACCAAGAGGGCTAATGACTGGCTGAAGGTGCGGGTTGAAGAATTGCAGGAAAAGGTACGTGAGTCGGAAAATGCGGTACAGAAATTTCGTGAGGAGAATAACCTGATTAAATCCAGTGGTACGACGGTTAATGAGAAGCAGTTGGACGAGTTGAACAGTCAGTTGGTACTTGCGCATACGGAACTGGCGCAGGCCAAGGCACGTCTGGAGCAATCAAAGGAAATTTCGGCAGAAAATAATAATGTCGAGTCTGCGCCTGATATTATTAATTCTACGCTAATCCAGCGTCTGCGTGAGCAGGAAGCGATGGTTATGCGTGAGAAGTCCGAGCTGGAAAGCCGCTATGGGCCGCGTCACCCGCTGATGGTTAAAATCAAGGCGCAGCTTGATGATTTACGGGCAAAAATCACCAGCGAGAGTAAAAAGATTGTGGGCGGCCTGGAATATGGTGTTGAGATTGCGCAGAGCAAGGTTGATGCGCTGGAGAAGAATCTTGAGGAATTGCAGAAGGAGAGCGGTGTTACCAACCGTGCCGAGGTCAAGCTTGCCGAGCTGGAGCGGCAGATGGAGACTGACCGTGCGCTTTACGAATCATTCCTGGCGCGGTTCAAGGAAACTTCCCAGCAGAATCTTGAGCAGAATATCGTCACTGTTATCAGCAGGGCGGAGGTTCCGCTTAAGCCTTCCTGGCCGGACAAGAAGCTTATAATGCTGGTAGCCGGTTTGATGGGAATTGGCCTTGGGCTGATACTGGCGCTTGTTAGTGAGCATTTTAACAACAGCTTTTACACTACCGAACAGGTTGAGGAAGTGCTTGCAGTCCCTGCGATCGGTATGATTCCCGAACTTGAGCATGGGCAGGGGGTGGATATCACCAAATATGCAGTAGATAACCCGATTTCGGCATTTGCCGAATCGCTGCGGGCGGTAATGGCCTCGGTTTATTTCTCAAATCCCGATAATCCGCCGAAAACGATTATGATTACCTCCTCGGTTCCGAAAGAGGGAAAGTCATCCTTTTCCATTTCACTGGCGCGGATTGCTGCGGCTTCCGGCTCGAAGGTATTGCTGGTGGATTGTGACATGCGCCGCCCGACTGTCGGCAGGGCATTTGATAAAAGCAGTAAGAAAGGGCTGGAGGAGATGCTTATCGGTAAGGCCAAAGTGAGTGATATTATCGCGGTGGATAAGGAAACCGGCCTGCATTATATCAAATCCGGGGCAAATACCCATTATTCGCAGGAGCTTTTGGGTTCCAGAAAGATGAAGGAATTTGTTGACAAGATGGTTGAGAAATACGACCATGTTATCCTCGATTCCCCGCCGGTTATGGCGCTTTCCGATGCGCTGATGCTGTCGCGTATTGCCGATACGGCGGTGGTTATGGTGCGCTGGGAGAAAACCGCGCATAATATCGCCCGTAATGCGATAAAACGCCTGCGTTCCACCGGTGTACCGATAGCCGGCACAGTCCTCAGCCGTGTTGACCTCAAGAAGCACGAAAAATACGGCTTCAGTGAAGGCAGCGAATATTACGGCCACTACAAGGATTATTATACGAGTGGTTGATGCCTCCTTTATAAAAAATTGGAGAAGACTTGCCTTCTAATCTGTTGATATATAAGTATTATTATATATCGGTTCTAAAAATATGAAATTTTTCAAAAAAAATCAATCACTGTCATAAAACTTTAACATTTCTCTGGTATAGTACTCGTAATGTCAATAATGGCAGGTTAATAATGTTAATTTTATTTCTAACCAGGAGGAATTTATTATGAGTATTAATAAGGAAAAACTTTACACAGCTGATGAGTTGACGCGTATCATCAACACGCAGTGGCAAGACAGGATAAACAGTGACAGGTCTGTAAAAAATGTGCTTGCAATAGTTGAGAAGGAGGAGGTCAAATTTAACGGGAACGTTGATATTAGGAATATTAATATATCTGTTTCCGAAGCAAGTGGTAACACAGAAATAAAATTTAATCCTAGGCAATCAGCTTTTCATAATAAAAACAGGGAGAAGGCAGTAGTAGCAATTGTAAATAATGTTAAGGAAAAAACAAATGCAGATCAAAAATTCAGGGTTGACCTACATACGGGCGAGCAACCGAAAAATAATCTAGAGTACGACAGTCTGAAAATCACTGTTGTTGGGATGTCCAAGAAGCAGTTTGCTGATCTGGATTTTTCCAAGGAATTGCAAAAAGGCAAGGAGTAGTGGTAGCTGCTTTTTTCCTGTATCCCGTGTCAAACTCTCCAGAATTCTCAACAATAAAGCTTTTGCAGAGGATTTTATAGAAATCCAAATCCCTTTGTATTATATATCTCCTTATGGCCAAGGATTTGTTTAGTACACAGACCGCAAGGAAGTCACCCAAAAAAGCCGACAGTTCTTATACTGCCGAGGATATAGAGGTATTGGAGGGGCTGGAGCCGGTACGCCGGCGTCCCGGTATGTATATCGGCGGCACCGACGAAACCGCGATGCACCACCTGGTTTCCGAGGTGTTTGACAATTCGATGGATGAGGCAGTGGCCGGTTATGCCACCCATATTACCCTGCATCTGGCCGCGGATGGCTTTGTTACGGTAAGTGACAATGGCCGCGGGATTCCCACCGAACCGCATCCCAAATTCAAAAAGAAATCAGCGCTGGAGGTTATTCTCACCACCCTGCATTCCGGCGGCAAGTTCAGCAATAAGGCCTATTACACTTCCGGCGGGCTGCATGGTGTCGGGGTATCGGTGGTCAATGCGCTTTCGGATGAGATGTGGGTTGAGGTAGCCCGCGACAAGGTTTTATGGCGGCAGGAATATTCCCGTGGTGAGCCGACCAGCAAGCTGAAAAAACTTGGCGATGCCAAAAGACGGCGCGGTACAACGGTTTCCTTCCATCCCGATCCAGAGATTTTCGGTAACAAGAAATTCCGTCCCGGCCGGATGTATAATCTGGCGAAATCGAAGGCATATCTGTTCAAGGGGGTGGAAATCCGCTGGTCTTGTGACCCTGAGCTGATTTCTGGCCGTGATGATGTTCCGGCCGAGGAGGTTATCCATTTTCCCGACGGGCTGGCCGATTACCTCGAAGATGTGCTGAAAGGCATGCAATCCCTGACTCCACAGCCCTTCATCGGCGAAACCGATTTGCCTGATGATCTGGGCAGTGTCGAATGGGCGGTAAGCTGGCCGCTGGATAAGGACGGCTTTTCCAGTTCGTTCTGTAACACGGTGCCGACCCCGCTTGGAGGCAGTCATGAAACCGGCCTGCGTGCGGCTTTGTATAAGGGGTTGCGTGAGTATGGCGAGATGGTGGGCAACAAGAAGGCAGCGCAAATCACCGGCGATGATGTGTATAATAATAGCTGTGCGATTCTGTCGCTATTCTACCGTGAGCCGCAGTTTCAGGGGCAAACCAAGGAAAAGCTGGTTAGTTCCGGCGTGCCGAAGCTGGTGGAAAATGCAGTGCGTGACCGCTTTGACCATTGGCTGAGCGGCAATCCAGAGGTTTCCAACATGTTACTGGATTTCGTGATAAGCAAGGTGGAAGAACGTTTGCGCCGCAAGAGCCAGAAGGATATCAGCCGCAAGAGTATAGTACAGAAATTGCGTCTGCCCGGCAAGCTGGCAGATTGTACTGAGGAGGCTGCCGAAGGAACCGAGCTGTTTCTGGTGGAGGGTGATTCGGCGGGCGGATCGGCAAAACAGGCACGCAACCGCCGGACTCAGGCTATTCTACCCCTGCGCGGCAAGATACTCAATGTGGCCAGTGCAACTGCTGATAAAATCCTTGCCAACCAGGAGATAAAGGACATCCAGCTTGCGCTCGGATGCGGCTCCGGCAGCCATTACCGCGATGGGGATCTGCGCTATGACAAGGTGATTATCATGACCGATGCCGATGTTGACGGCTCGCATATAGCCTCGCTGCTGATGACTTACTTTTACCGCCAGATGCCGGATATGATTCGGGGCGGCCATCTATATCTGGCGCAGCCGCCGCTTTTCCGTATCAAGCAGGGAGATAAGTCCTATTATGCTGCCGATGAGAAAGACAGGGACAGGATTATCAAACGGCTGGAAAAGGAAAGTCGCAAAAGCATTGATGTTGGCCGGTTCAAGGGGCTTGGCGAGATGACTGCACAACAGCTCAAGGAAACCACTATGGATCCCGACAGCCGTACTCTGCTGAAAGTGGAGATTGCCGAGGATGAGGAGGATATGGCCAGTGAGCGGGTCGAACATCTGATGGGACGCAAACCCGAACTACGCTTCCGCTTCATTCAGGAACAAAGCCAGCTCCGTGGCGGCGATTTAAGCGAGGTGGTGGATTTGTAGGCAGTCAGACGGGGATTTCTTCATCATGCAACATTTTATATACCACCGCAGGGTCAGTCTTGATTAGCTTGTAATAGGCCAAGGTGTGTTCGGGAGGGGTGCGCAGTCCTAACTCCCAGTTACGCTGACTGTTTACGGACAAGTCAAAATAATCATGAAAAGTCTCACGGGTTACGTTCAGAACTTCCTCCCTGATTTCACGTGGACATATTGCATCACCATTATAGAAATAAACCACGCGACCATCAGTAGGCTTTCCTTTAACAAAATCAAGGGTTTCAAGCAAACCTTCCTTGATTTCTTCCGCTATATTTCTGTTTTCATCAGGCATATTATCCCTCCTCCATTTCGAGTTTAATTGCTTTTATTATATCGTTGAATTCTTTTACTTCTTTTTTTGTCAAGGTTTCCTTGTCGCTTTTCGCATAGACTGTCAGCAGGGAAACAAGACCATACTCATCCATGAAATAATAAATCACTCTTACACCTCCGCGTTTTCCCATACCTGGCCTTTTCCAACGCAGTTTCCTTATCCCACCGGAACCTGGGATAACATCCCCCGATTTTGGATATCCTACCAGATGCTCGAATAAATCTACCCGCTCCTTATTTCCTAACAGTTTTTTGCTGTTTTTGGCAAAACGCTTCGTTTCATAAATGGTGACACGCTTTTTGCCCATAGAGTTATGTTACCCAATGGGTAAGTTGCTGTCAAGTGGTTTTACCAAACTGTTGGGCATAGATTTCCTCGCCCGCTTTGCTGCAGGATTCTATGGCAGAAGAAATGGGAGAAGTGCAGCTTGTGGTATGGATTTCCTTGCCGTCAGGGCCGGCGAGCAGACCACGGAAATGGATAATATCATCATCGCGATATTCGGCCAGTCCGGCAATCGGCATAGTGCAGTTGCCGTTAAGTGCAAGCAGAAATGCACGCTCACACCGGACTTCCATATATGTTTTCCGGTGATTTATTGCGGATAATATCTCCAGCATATCTTCATTATCCGCACGGCATTCAACACCAATCGCCCCCTGTGCAACCGCGGGAAGCATAGTTTCCGTATCCAGAATTGAAGTGATTTTATCCGACATATCAAGGCGGTTTAGCCCTGCTACTGCCAGTAATGTAGCATCCACATCACCGTTTTTGAGTTTTTGCAAACGGGTTTCGACATTGCCGCGGAAGGGTACGATTTTCAGGTCGGGGCGTATGCGCAGAAGTTGTGCCTGACGACGGGTGGAAGAAGTGCCGACTACTGCACCTTGCGGCAGGTCGGCCAATGTTGCGGCTTTGTGGGAAATAAACGCATCGCGCGGGTCTTCACGCTCAAGCACACATTCTATAGTAAGCCCATCTGGCAGACGGTCGGGCATATCCTTCATCGAATGCACCGCTATATCAATCTCACCGCTGAATAATGCTTCCTCAATTTCTTTCGTAAACAGCCCCTTACCGCCGATTTCAGCAAGATTCTTATTCTGCGCCTTGTCCCCGCTGGTGATAATTTTGATAATTTCAATCTGTGATTCCCCTAGCTCAGGAAAGGCTTTCAGCAATCGGCTTTTAACCTCCATAGCTTGCGTAACCGCCAGCTTACTCCTGCGCGTACCGATTCTTATTTCGTCTGGAAGTTTTGCCACAGAAACACTGGACTCTGGGTTCTAGCCACTAAAGCTTGCGTTTTTCCTCGATTATTTCGAAGGCTTCGATGGTGTCGCCGGCTTTTATATCATCGTAGTTTTCGAAGGCCATACCGCATTCGGTGCCTTCATCAACCTCTGTAACTTCATCCTTGAAGCGCTTGAGGGTCTTGAGTTTTCCTTCATGGATAACGATATTGTCGCGAATAAGGCGCACACCGGCACCACGCTTGACCGAGCCTTCCCTGACCTTGCATCCGGCCACCTTGCCTATACCGCTAACCTTGAATATCTGCAATATCTCGGCATTACCGAGGAATTTCTCATGGATAATCGGGTCGAGCATGCCGCTAACTATCGCCTTCATATCATCAATCAGGTTGTAAATTACTGAATAATAACGGATATCTACTTTTTCTTCCTCGGCTTCCGCCCGCACGTCCGTTCCGGCTCGCACATTAAACCCAAGTATAATCGCGCCGGTAGTCGCAGCCAGAGATACATCCGAGCCCGTCACCCCACCCGCTGCAGAATGAATCACTTTTATACGCACCTCATCGCTGTCATATTTATCAAGGCTGCCGATTATCGCCTCTGCCGAGCCCTGTACGTCCGCCTTGATTATCAGGCGTAATTCCTTGCCACCGCCCTGTGCCACCTGAAACAGCTTGTCCATCGAAACTTCATCATCGCCGGAGGATTTCTTGGCATGGGCTGCTGCGGCCAGGTCGCGCTGGTGCTTCTTGCGGTATTCGATAATATCACGTGCCTGTTTTTCCTGTTGTACTACTGCAAATTCATCACCGGCACTGGGAAGTTCATCCAGCCCGAGGATTTCCACCGGCATTGAAGGCAGGGCATCCGCCATCTGCATACCGATATCGTTGGTCATCGCACGAATCTTGCCCCATCCCGTACCGGCCACCACTATATCGCCGGATTTGAGGGTACCTTTCTGTACCAGCAGGGTGGCTACAATCCCGCGTCCCTTGTCGATTTTCGCTTCAATTACCGTACCGGATGCACGTTGCTTCTCACCGGCTTTTAACTCCAGCATCTCCGCCTGAAGCAGAATAGCATCCAGCAACTTGTCAAGATTCAGCTTTTCCTTGGCAGATATTTCCACAACCTGTGTCTCACCGCCGGACTCTTCTGGTATAAGCTCGTAGTTAAACAGCGAATCCCTTACTTTCTGCACATTGGCATCGGGCAGGTCTATCTTGTTTATCGCAACGATAATCGGTACTTCCGCCGCCTTGGCATGGCTGATTGCCTCTTCGGTCTGTGGCATTATGCTATCATCAGCAGCTACTACAATTATTGCAATATCAGTAACCTTTGCCCCCCGCGCACGCATTGCAGTGAAAGCCTCGTGACCGGGAGTATCAAGGAAAGTAATTTTATCCCCTGAATCCGCCTTAATCTGGTACGCACCGATATGCTGGGTAATGCCACCGGCCTCTCCCGCAGTCACATTGGTTTCGCGCAGTGCATCCAGAAGCGAGGTTTTACCATGGTCGACATGCCCCATAATGGTGACAACCGGCGGACGCGGTTTCAAATCAGCTTCGGCAGTCTCCTCGTCAATAAGGATAGATTCAACATCGGCATCAGTAACCCGCTTGAATTTATGGCCAAGCTCGGTAACCACCAGTTCGGCAGTATCGGCATCAATAGTCTGTGCGCCGGTGGCCATTATACCCAGCTTCATTAACTCCTTTACTACCTCCTGCATACGGACAGCCATACGGTTGGCAAGTTCCTGCACAGTAATAACCTCGGGAATAGTCACTTCACGTACTTTTTTCTCCAGTGTGGATGCGTCAAAATCACTGGTCTGGCGTCTGGCCTTCTGGCGGGCACGTTTGATAGATGCCAGGCTGCGTACACGCTCATCCTGGTCGAACATGGCAGTGGTTATGGTAAGCTTCTGCTGACGGCGCTCGGATTCTCCCTTGGGCTTGCCGACATGCTTCTTCTTCTCCTCCTGATGCGCCGGTTTCTTCTTTGCAAGGGAATCCTTCTGGGTAGCAGGGGATTTACTATCGACAGGAGAAGGTGATGATATATCCGCCGGTTTCGCAGCTTTCGCCTGTTTCTGCTGTTCCTCCTTTGCCTTTTCGGCTGCTATCTTCGCAGCCTCCGCATCTTCCGCTGCCTTCTTCAGTGCAGCAAGCCGGGCTTCCTTCTCACCCTCGGTAAGGCCGGATAAATCCTCCTGTTCATGTATGGCTTCCGGCTCGGAAGATAATTTACCTGCGTTGTTACGGGAAAAAGTACGGGTGCGCTTGACTTCAACCGTAACCGATTTCGACCGCCCGCGCGCAAAGGTCTGCTGCACACGACCTGCCTCAACAGTCTTGGTTAGCTGCAATTTCTTCGGCGCAGCAAGCTTACCCTTCTTTTCGTTGTTTTCGGTCATAATAGTGATTAGAGTCTAGAATCTAGAGTCTAGTAGAAACCGTCTGATAACTGACTACCCACTGCCTGACTCCGCTTCCTCCTCATCAGCAAACCAGTGCTTCCTTGCCTCCATAATCAGATTATCCAGTTCCTTGCCTCTTATACCGGCATTGGGGAACATTTCCATAAATTCATCACTGGCAAGGTCGGCAAGGTCATCCAAAGTCTTGATACCCTTCTCGCCAAACTCTACCATCAGCTCATCATTAACTCCCGATAAGTCTCGTAATTCCTCGGAAACGCCCAGCTCACGCCATTTCGATTCAACATTCTTGCGTTTTTCCTCGATATAATCCTCGGCACGGCTGCGTAATTCCTTGACCAGCTCTTCCTCAAAGCCTTCAATTGCAAGCAGGTCTTCTTCCGGAACATAAGCCACATCCTCAATGGTGCGGAAGCCCTCGGATGCAAGCAACTGGCCGATAACTTCCTCAACATTAAGATGCTCGGCAAACATTGCCGACCCCTCGTTGAATTCCTTGATACGCTTGTCAGATTCCTCGCTCTCAGAAATTACATCAATATCCCACGCTACCAGCTTGGCCGCCAGCCTTACATTCTGCCCTCGTCTGCCAATCGCCAGACTTAAATGCTGGTCGGGAACTACTGCCTCAATCTTGTGCTTGTCCTCGTCGATAATAATACGGCTTACCTCGACAACCTCTTCCTTGGTCTTGGAGGCCAGTGCATTCACCGTATATGTAGCCAGGTCGGGTGACCACTGGATTATATCAATCTTCTCACCCTGCAGCTCATTGTAAACCGCCGTTACCCTTGAACCGCGTGGCCCAATACAGGCACCTACAGGGTCTACCGAAGCATCGGAGGAAGTAACTGCAATCTTGGCACGGCTGCCCGGGTCGCGTGCTACCCCCTTGATCTGCACTATACCGTCATAAATCTCCGGTACCTCCTGCTTGAATAACTGCTCCAGAAATCCCGGGTGGGTACGGGAGAGGAAAATCTGCGGCCCCTTGGTCTCACGGCGTACATCGACAATATATGCACGCAGCCGGTCGCCGACACGAAATGCCTCACGCGGAATCATCTCCTCACGACGCAGGATAGTTTCAGTCTTGCCGAAATCAACAATCAGATTGCCATATTCAATACGCTTGACAACACCGGTTACAACCTCGGTGACCCTGTCCTTGAAATCCTCATACTGCTTGGCACGCTCGGCATCACGCACCTTGTATGTCATAACCTGCTTGACAGTCTGCGAAGATACGCGGCCGAAATCAATAGGAGGCAAATCCTCGGTAACAATACCGCCAATCTCGGCATCAGGGTTTTTCGCCCTGGCATCCTCAAGCGAAATCTGGCGGCCGATTTCCTCTACATCCGCAACGTCCGCCACTACCTCGCGGTCGCGGAACAGCTTTATCTCACCGGTCTTCTCATCTATCTCCGCACGGATATTCTGGTCGTGACCGTATTTCCTGCGGCCAACCGTCTGGAATGCCTCCTTGAGAGCCTCCATAACCGACTCCTTGGGGATACCCTTTTCCTTGGATACCGCATCAGCGACATGCAGTATTTCCACCCCGCCGGTAATTGCAAAATTCGTAACCATATTTTTTACCTCTCTTTTTTACAAATCCCCCTCCCGCTTGCGGGAGGGGAGAAAATCTGACGTTGTCATCCCGAACTTGTTTCGGGATCCATTTCTCCAATGATCAAGCTTTGATAGTCAGTAACCAAATCCGTATTTTGATAGGCCTTATAACAATGCCTAGTCACTACATTTTTGACAAATGGATGCTGAAACAAGTTCAGCATGACAACAAATTTCTTGCCTCCCCCGCAAGCGGGGGAGGGTCACCCACTATCATTCGCCGCAACAGCCAGTAATTTATCGGTAATTACCAGCTTTGCAGAATCAATATTATCGTAAGGGATATGAATCTCATCCCCTGTATCCGTAAATTTCAACGTTACCTGCGCATCACTACCTGTATCACCCCCTAAAAGCAAGCCCCTGAATTTCCTGCGGCCTTCAATCGGGGTTCTGGTAACTATCTTCACCTCATTATCAGCAAATTTATCAAAATCCGCCCGCTTTACCAGTGGACGGTCGATTCCGGGAGAACTTACCTCAAGCTCATACTCACCGGCAATCGGGTCTTCCACATCAAGGATAGCCGAAACCGTATGGCTGACCTTCGTGCAGTCATCCAGGCTGAAACGACCATCTGACGTAGTTTCGGCCATTATCTGCAATACCCGTCGCTTCTTTCCCTCCATCAGCTTTACCCGCACAATATCATAACCAATCGCATTTACCGATGGTGTAATAAGCTGTTCAATCCTGTTTTCCAGTATGCTCTGCATGGTTTGGTGGTTTGTAGTTAGAGTCAGGTGGCTAGTCCTCCCCCGCTTGCGGGGGAGGCAAGAAATTCTAGAAATCTTTGATTTCAGAATTTCTGGTGGGGGAATATTTCGGATAATCAGATGATCGGATTATCCGATAATCAGAATTCCCTCCCCGAAAATCCGGGAACAATCCTCCTGCGCTAAAGCTACGGAGGATATGGTTTCCTCGGATTTTCTCCCCTCCCGCAAGCGGGAGGGGGTAAGGCCAACAAAAAAGGCGGGACCTGCCCACCTTTTACCTTTCCTACCAACAATTGGCGCGCATTATATACAAACTTTACCTCCTTGCAAGTTTTTTGTGCAGCTTTTATTCCCCACCGACAATATTTTACGGATGTCATCCTGCTGCGAAGCGAGCAGGATCCAGAAAAACAGAATATGTATATAATAACCAGATCCTGCGCTCACGCTTTTTGCATATCCTCGCTTACGCTCGGGCAAAAATCGTGCCGCAGGATGACACCCAACATAATTTTGTCGGGCGGTAAGACAGCTTTTATCAATTGCCAAATGAATTTAATTGCAGTAACTAATCACTCTGATACCGAACACCGATAACAGAACACTTCATGGGAACCCTGTCATCACTTGCATATCTGGTCGCAGCGATATGTTTCATACTCGCACTTAAAGGGCTGTCATCACCCAAAACTGCCCGTCAGGGTAATATCATCGGTATTATCGGGATGATAATTGCGGTGATAACCACCATGCGCCAACCGGCAATCGCCGACCATTTCAATATAATCCTTGGTATAGCGCTGGGCGGGGTTATCGGGGCGGTTATAGCGCTGCGTATAAAAATGACCGCCATGCCACAACTGGTAGCGGCGTTTCATTCGCTTGTAGGTATGGCTGCGGTATTGGTAGCGGGAGCTGCGCTCAACTCACCGGAAGCCTATAATATCCTAGCTGCAACCGGTAAAATCAAGACTGCCAGCCTGATAGAAATGGGGCTGGGAGCGGCCATCGGTGCGATTACCTTCACCGGCTCGGTAGTGGCCTTCGCCAAATTGCAGGGAATTATGGGCAGCAAACCCTTGCGTTTCAACGGACAGGATACGCTCAATGCGGTGCTGTTTGCGGTTATCATTATATTGCTGCTGCTGTTTTGTATAACCGGTGCGCATAGCTTTTTCTGGCTACTGGTGATTGCCTCATTTGTGCTTGGTTATCTGCTGATTGTCCCGATTGGCGGAGCAGATATGCCGGTTATTATTTCAATGCTCAATTCATATTCCGGCTGGGCAGCGGCGGGTATCGGTTTTACGCTGGGTAACAGTTTGCTGATAATTACCGGTGCGCTGGTGGGGGCAAGCGGGGCTATCCTGAGCTATATCATGTGCAAGGCGATGAACCGTTCGATTTTCAACGTGATTTTCGGCGGGTTCGGGGCAGGTGCGGAGAGTGCTACGGCTGGTGGTAGTGCAGATGATGGCGAAGACAGGCAGGTACAGCAGGCCAGTGCGGAAGATGCGGCGTTCCTGATGAAAAATGCTGACTCGGTTATTATAGTTCCCGGTTATGGTATGGCGGTAGCGCAGGCACAGCATGCATTGCGTGAGATGGCGGATATATTGAAAACGGCAGGAGTGCAGGTGCGTTATGCGATACATCCGGTGGCAGGACGGATGCCCGGCCATATGAATGTATTGCTGGCCGAGGCTAATGTTCCCTATGACGAGGTGTTTGAACTGGATGAGATAAACCGTGATTTTGCCGAAACCGGAGTGGCTTTTGTTATCGGTGCCAATGATGTTACCAACCCGGCGGCAAAGGATGATCCCAACAGCCCGATTTACGGGATGCCGGTGCTGGATGTTGAGAAGGCCGAACATGTATTGTTTGTCAAGCGCAGTATGTCGGCCGGTTATGCCGGTGTGCAGAATGAATTATTCTTCCGTGACAATACCCGTATGCTGTTCGACGATGCCAAGAAAATGGCCGAGAATATAGTCAAGGCACTGGAGGGATTGTAAATGTCATCCTGAACTTGTTTCAGGATCCATTTCTCAAAGTCCTAATGGTAAACGAGTTGTGAGTATGATTTACAAAATACAAAAATCTGTTACATACTATCCAGATTCTGTCATTGGATAAATGGATCCTGAAACAAGTTCAGGATGACAAAGTAAAATATGAGCAAAATAAAAACCGCTTTAATTTCCGTTTCCGATAAAACCGGCATAGTTGAATTTGCTGAATTCCTGGTAAAGCAGGGGGTAAAAATCCTCTCCACCGGTGGGACCGCCAAAACCTTACGTAATAGCAACATAGAAGTCACCGATGTTTCCGATATTACCGGATTCCCTGAGATTATGGACGGGAGGGTGAAAACCCTTCATCCCAAAATTCATGGCGGATTGCTGGCAAAACGCAATGACACTGCCCACCAAAAAGCCATGGAGGAACACGATATTGCGCCGATTGATATGGTGGTAATCAATCTGTATCCATTTGAGCAAACCGTTGCAAAGGGTGCGGATTTTGATGAATGTATAGAAAATATTGATATCGGCGGCCCGTCCATGATTCGCTCTGCGGCGAAAAACCATAAAGACGTTGCGGTTGTAACCAACCCGAAATTTTACCATTGGGTGATGGATGAAATGGACGCAGGGGAGGGGGGTGTTTCACCTTTTGTCCGGCAGAAATTGGCCGAAGATGCTTTTACGATGACTGCCCGTTATGATGGTGCGATAAGTACATGGTTTAGCTCGCAAAAAGCCTGTGAGGTTGATAGTCCGGCATTGCCGCGCAAACTGAATATCTCCGCAACGGTAGATTTCGGCCTGCGTTACGGAGAAAACCCGCATCAGGATGCGGCGCTTTATGTTGATAATAGTGATATTCCGGGAGTTGTTAATGCTGAATGGCTGAAGGGTAATGAGCTAAGCTATAACAATATTGCCGATACTGATGCTGCATTTGACCTGGTGAGTGAATTTACCGAACCGGCGGTAGCTATAATAAAGCACGCCAATCCTTGTGGAGTGGCGGTTGCGGATAGGCCGGACAAGGCTTTCGAACAGGCACTGGCCTGTGATCCGGTAAGTGCGTATGGCGGAATTATCGCACTCAACCGCACTCTGGACAAAACTACGGCTGCACTTATCTCCAGGTTGTTTGTAGAGGTAATTATAGCTCCCGATGTCGATAATAATGCGCTGGAAATACTCAATAAAAAGAAGAAAACCCGTATATTGAAAACCGGATCTATGCCTGACCCGCAACGGGAAAACCTTATGGTAAAGTCGGTTGCGGGTGGTTTTCTGGCGCAAATGCGGGATAATTCCACCCTGAATAGGGATGAATTGAAAACCGTCACCAAAGCCAAACCTGATGATGTGCAGATGGAGGATTTAATCTTTGCATTTACGGTATGCAAGCATGCGAAATCCAATGCGATTGTTCTGGCGAAGAATCAGGCTACAATTGGTATCGGCGCAGGGCAGATGAGCCGGGTGGACTCTACCCGTATTGCCCTGTGGAAAGCCAGGGAAACCGCAACCAGTGTTGAGGACGCGGCAGGTTCGGTGCTGGCCTCTGATGCATTCTTTCCCTTTGCCGATAATGTGGAGGCGGCAGCGGAGGCGGGTATTTCCGCTATAATCCAGCCCGGAGGCTCAATCCGTGATGAAGAGGTTATCGCCGCCGCCGACAGGCATAATATCGCAATGCTTTTCACCGGAATTAGACATTTCCGGCATTAGCCAAACAATTCTCCCATTATAACATCGAAAATTTCCGCATCGGAATTACTTAACCATTTATCCTGCTTTTCATTATAATTATAATAGCTTGCACCAGATCTGGGGGATGATACCCATATTTGCGCTGTTGGGGAGTGCTTGTTGATTATATATTCCGTACCTTCATCCACCAATTCTATAGTAAGGATTCCGTCCAGATAATCCGCCTCAATTACACCATCCTTATCTGCCGCTTCAATTGCTTCAAGCAACTCCGTGAGTACATCATCCGCCCTTTCATGAAATAATGCTGGATTCATGGTCTTTAAAATAATAGAAATTACTGTAATTTCCTAGTAAATTCAGTATAGCGCCTCTGTGGTGGAATTGGTAGACACGCGGGATTCAAAATCCCGTTTCTTCACGGAAGTGTCGGTTCGAATCCGACCAGAGGCACCAGTTTTCTGAATTATACTTCCTTTCACTACACAATACCGGATTTGGGGTGCGGGTGGTTTATCACTTTCAGCAGGTTATCGTAAACTTCGGTTATGTGCGGGGTTGTTATGTCTGTTGAGGAGGTTGTGCGCAGTTTTTCGGCTATTTCGCAGACGGAGCCGATTATGGCGTCGATTTCCATAGGTTTGCCACGTTCGTAATCCTGTAGCATCGAGGGTTTGAAACTACCGGCGACCTGTGCAATTTGTACATGTTTTTCAATATCAAGCTGCATATTTATCCCGAGGATTTCGGCCAGCCCTTCCATTTCCTGCATTATACTGACTGCAAGCGAGCGGATTTCCTTATCAGCAGTCATTTCGCCAGATGTTTTGCCGGTGATAACCGCAAGTGTATTGAATGCGATATTCCAGCATAGTTTTTTCCATATGGCTGCCCGCATATCCTCGGTTACGGGACGGATAAACCCTGCCGATTCCAGTACATTACCGATTTCTTGCAGCCTGTCACTAATACCCCCCGAAGGCTCGCCGATAATAAATTTCGGCCCCTCAAAATTACTCACAACACCAGGTTTTACCAGGGTTGCGGTAGTATAAAGCAGCCCGCCTATCACCCGTTCAAGCGGGATGTTGCGCTCGATAATACCGTCCGGATCGAGGGAGTCTAACCGCCGATTTTTCAGCAACAAATCATCCCCGAGCAGAAACCACCACGGCACGCCGTTACATATCGGTATAACAACCGTATCATCATGGAAAAGCCGGTTAATTGCAGGGGCGATTTCGGCGATACTATAGGCCTTCACCGAGATAATCACGCAATCCTGCGGCGGAAGTGCAGACGGGTCATCGGTACAGGCAAGGCGCAGGTTACGTTCACCGTCACGGTTAATAAATTGCAGGCTGTTTTCCTGCATAACACGGTAATGCTCACCGCGGGCAACCAGCGTAACCTCGGCATTATCACAGCCATATAACTGCGCACCGATAGTACATCCAACCGCCCCCGCCCCGTATATGGTTATTTTCATGCTATTCCCTCACGGTCTTCCTGCCATATATAATATACCAGAATGTTGAGGCGGCAATAGCCCCGCATATTGTGTAGAGTATGTAGAGAAGTATCCAGCCATAGCCTTCAGTGAAATGAGACATACTATCACCAGAAAAAAGCCACAGAATAGATCTGATACTTTCTCCGCCTATGATACCCAACGTTGCGCCGGATATAACATATGATTTAAGGTTGTGCTGCCGAAGATATTTTTCATGTAAATAAAACACCAGCAGGCCAAGTATTGATACTACAGGAGTTGTGAATAACATTCCATACAGAAAGAACATTTGCATTAGTCTTACACCATCGGCAGTGTAAAAAACTACAAATAAAACAAGAGCAATAAATAATGCTACATATGTGTAAAGGGAGATTTTCAGGTTCTTTCTGAAAATCAGTAATGTTACCAGTGTTGCTATTGCCAGAATAACTATCAAGGCACTGGCAGCCAGTTTTCCTATATCTCTTAACCTCTCTTTTTCTGAAGAAAATATTTCAGGAAGGATTAAAAAATGACCAAGTGTAAAAACCGCAACATAAGCCAGTGAACAGGCGAATATACTGCTGAGAAGCAGTGCCACAGCAATTTCTGATTTGGTTGGTTTCATACTCCGACAATACATTATTGCAGGTATAAGGTAAAACAGAAATATCGTACACTGTGCGATGCAGCATTGATTGGTTTTGACTATTCGGCGTTTGGTTGGTAGAAGGGTTGAGTGTGTTAAAAGTTATTGTCATCCTGAACTTGTTTCAGGATCCATTTATCACAACAACGATTACTGGCAAGCTACAACTTGCCCGTCAAAATGGACTGTTTTGACTACCTAGTTATCAAGATTCCGTCATCGGAAAGATGGATCCTGAAACAAGTTCAGGATGACAATTCACACAAGGAAAGCAAGGAAACACAATGGCGAATAAGAAACCTACTAAGAAAACTGCTGGTAAAAAGCCGGTGAAAAAATCTGCTGTGCCAAAGAGTGCAGCAAAGAAATCTCCGGCAAAAAAAACTACCACAAAAACGGCAAAGTCGAGGGCTACTGCCAAAAAAACTGCTGCCAAAAAACCTTCCGGCAAGGCATATACCAATGAGGAGGCGCTGCGGTTTCATGAGGATGGCAAGCCGGGCAAACTTCAGGTAAGCGCTACCAAACCGCTATTTACCCAGAGCGACCTGGCACTGGCATATTCTCCGGGGGTAGCCGCTCCCTGTGTTGAAATCAGCCGTGACAAGGAGAATGCCTATAAATACACCGCCCGCGGCAATATGGTTGCGGTTATCTCTAACGGTACGGCGGTTCTGGGGCTGGGCAATCTCGGCGCACTGGCATCCAAGCCGGTTATGGAGGGTAAGGCGGTTCTGTTCAAGCGCTTTGCCGATATAGACTCCATAGATATTGAGGTCGATACCGAAGATCCGGATGAGTTTGTCAATTGCGTACGTTATCTGGGGCCGAGCTGGGGCGGGATAAATCTTGAGGATATCAAGGCTCCGGAATGTTTTATGATTGAAAGCCGGCTGAAGGAAGTGATGAATATCCCGATTTTCCATGACGACCAGCATGGTACGGCGATTATCACCGCTGCCGGACTGATTAACGCGGCGCATCTGACCGGCCGTCGTCTGGAGGATATCAAACTGGTTGTACTGGGGGCCGGTTCGGCGGGGATTGCCTGTCTGGAGCTGGTCAAGGCGATGGGGCTGAAGAATGCCATACTGGTTGACCGTACCGGCGTTATATATGAAGGCCGCGAGAAGAGTATGAATCAGTGGAAAGCCGCTCATGCTGCCGATACCAAAGCGCGGACGCTGGCGGATGCGATGAAGGGTGCCGATGCGTTTTACGGGCTGGCGGGGCCGGGGACGGTTTCCAAAGCGATGGTGAAATCGATGGCCAAGAACCCGATTATATTTGCTATGGCCAATCCTACTCCGGAGATTCTGCCTGAGGAAATCCGCGAGGTACGCAAGGATGCGATTATTGCAACCGGCCGTTCCGATTATCCCAACCAGGTGAATAATGTGCTGGGCTTTCCTTATATATTCCGCGGTGCGCTTGACGTACATGCGACCACAATTAATGAGGAGATGAAAATCGCCGCAGCGGGTGCGCTGGCGGAGCTGGCACGCAAGCCGGTCCCTGATGAGGTTGCTTCGGCATATGGCGGCAAGAAGATGGATTTCGGGCCGGATTACATTATCCCCGTACCGTTTGACCCGCGGCTGATAAGCACGATACCGCCGGCAGTGGCGCAGGCGGCGATGATTACCAGCGTTGCCCGCAAGCCGATTGATGATATGGATAAATACAAGCATGATTTATCGGCAAGGTTGAATCCGACTGCCAATACGCTTAACCTGATTTACAAGCGCCTGCGGGCGAATCCGAAGACGGTGGTGTTTGCCGAAGGCGAGGAAGAGTCGGTTATCCGGGCGGCATTCCAGTGGCGGGATAGCGGTTATGGCAAGGCGATTCTGGTCGGACGTGAGAAGCCGGTCAATGAAGTTATTAAAAGCCTGGGAGTCAGGGATATGCGGGATGTTGAAATCCGCAACGCCGCGATTACCGACCAGAATGACCGCTATATCAAATTCATGTATGAGAAATTGCAGCGCAAGGGGTATTTATACCGCGATTGTGTGCGTCTGGTGAAGAATGACCGTAATACTTTCGCGGCGAGTATACTGGCCTGCGGTGATGCCGATACGCTGATTACCGGCCTGACCCGCGGTTATAACGAATCACTGCGGGCGATACTCAATATAATCGACCATAAAGCCGAAGAGCGGGTGTTCGGCCTGTCGATTGCGATTGCCAAGAACCGCCAGACGGTTTTTATGGCCGATACCTCGGTACATATCTATCCGTCACCGGAGGAGCTTGCCAATATTGCCATACATAGTGCGCGGGTGGCGCGGAGTATGGGGCATGAACCGCGGGTGGCGATGCTGTCATTCTCCAATTTCGGTAATTCACGCCATACCAAGACTGACCGTATAAAAGAGGCGGTACGCCTGCTGGATGATATGGGTGTGGATTTTGAATATGACGGTGAAATTACGGTAGATGTAGCGCTGAACAAGGAATTGCAGGAGCGTTACTATCCTTTCTGTCGGCTGAGCGATGAGGCAAATGTACTGGTTATGCCTGGCCTGCATACCGCTCATATAGCATCCAAATTATTGCAGGAACTCGGCGGTGGCACCCTGATAGGGCCGATTCTGCTCGGACTGGAGAAATCAGCGCAGATTGTCCCGATGAATTCCGGTGTCTCCAACATCCTCAACATAGCCGCCCTCGCCGCCACCGAAACCGTGAAAGAGGTAGAGGAGTGATTTTTATATTCGAGCGGTTCCTGGTATCTTTTTATCTCTTTCTTTTGGCCTTAAATCCATTATAGGTTTTTCATAGTATTTATGTACTATGCTTGCCGTAAAATACTGCCCTATTCCAAACAAAATAAGGGTGATGACATTTGTGTACGGAGGGAAACCAATACCTGTGAGTACTCTAATCACAATTCTATGAGATAAGTATATTATATAAGCATGAATACTTAACCATGTTATAATTCTTATAGTTCTTTGTGAAATTTTCTCTACGCTTATATTATATATATATGGGAACATAGCTGCTATACAGAGAGATAGTATTGGATAAAATAGTATTTTCATTGCGGTTGGGGTTGCTGCATTATTCCATCCAAAAAACAGAAGAAAAATAACACAAGATAAAACCCCTATATACCCCAAAATAAATAGTATTACTCTAATATTATTTAATATACTGTAATATTTGCCATAAAAGAATGAAAGTAAAACACCAATCATAAGCGTATCAAAGCGCATAATACCGATGCGTCCAATACCTGTGAGCAATTGCGCGTCATAGTATAAAACAGCTATTGTTTTTGTAGTGAGACAAAAGCTAATACATAGCACCGCTATCCATATAACTGGATTTTTTATCTTAAAAACCCTGAAAGCAAAAAAGGATAATATTGATACAAACAGATAAAACCACTCTTCTATGGTTAGGCTCCATGTTTCACTTCCTAAAGGGAAATGATACTCTCCAGCATCCAGAGAAAAGGTTGTATCCCATGCAAAATTCTGGAGAAAAAATAGATAAGAAATATATTGGGTTATATCTTCGCCTAGAAACTGAATAGCAATAAAAATATTTATAATAAGGAATAAGTAATAAACCGGCAATGTCCTGTACCACCGCCGTTTTAAGAAGATCGTGACGTCTTCAAATGTACAATGTTCCGAAGAAAATAACCTTAATATAATTCTTCCGATAAGAAACCCACTAAGTATAAAAAACAACTCAACTCCTATCATGCCACAGATAATACCTATCACCCCTGCAATACGAGTATGTGACACAAGAACTAACATAATTGCTATTGCACGCACTATATCCAGGCCAAAATTTCTTTCCGATACATTCATTGGTTTATTGTTATTAAGTTGCAAGTGTGAGTAAAATGGAAAAGACAGATAATATACTCACAGTCAGTAGTATGGTACATAATAGACGGTGACAAATAAATATGTGGATAAATTTAAAAGTAAGATTTTTTCTAATACACTCTACCATTACCCTGTGATAGATAATAGTTGATTGTGCAGAATTAGGTTGATGATTGGTGCGAAATATAATATAAGTAGCGGTGGGTTGCGTTATTGCCCTTTTTGAAGATTAAGACTTTAGTTTTTGTTCGGTGTCTCTTGCAGGCAAAGTGCAGCAGAGAAATTCTCCTGGTCTAGAGTTCGCAAATTACTTCACTTTCGGCCTTTTACGAACTCTTGGTTTCCCGATATTTGTCGGGAATTTTTTAACTACGCTGTATACGGTTTTTATATTGTCATCCTGAACTTGTTTCAGGATGACAAAGCTCTTATACAGCATAATACAAGGAGATTTTCTTATGGAAACAGGTACCGTTAAATGGTTCAATCCAAACAAGGGATACGGCTTTATCGCGCCCGATAATGGGCAGAAGGACGTATTCGTGCATATCACAGCACTTGAAAAAGCTGGTCTTTTTCAACTGAATGACGGCCAGAAAGTCAGCTATGAAATTGCCAATAATAAAGGCAAACAGGCTGCCGCCAATATCAAGCTGGTTGATGCGTAGTTGTTTATTGAGGGTTGGGGTTATCCATACCCTGTCACCCCGGATGGATGGTTTCTCGAAATCTGTGATTTCGTATAGAAACCACCATTCTCGGGGTTATAAGCAAGGTAACGTGAATATGTAATAACCCCGAGAACGCTATTTTCTGACTACATCAAAGATGTAGAGAAAATATGCGTCCGGGGTGACAGTGTTAGTTATTTCCTGACTATGGCGTAAACCTTAATCCCGCCTCTTTTATTACCTGTCACCAACGGGCTTGACCTTGCGGGCGGTTTCGCCGGTATAGAGCTGGCGGGGGCGGCCGATTTTCTGGTCGGGGTCTTCGATCATCTCCAGCCATTGCGCTACCCAGCCGGAAGTACGTGCCATCGCAAACAGGCCGGTAAACAGCGCTGTCGGTATATTCATCGCCTCGTAAATAATCCCCGAATAAAAATCAACATTAGGGAATAACTTGCGGTCAACGAAATATTCATCCTGCAGGGCAATCCGCTCCAGTTCCTTGGCTATCTTGAGTTTCTGGCTGTTGACAATGCCAACTTCCTCCAGCACCTCGTCACATGATTTGCGCAAAACCGATGCCCGCGGGTCGTAATTCTTGTAAACCCTGTGCCCGAAGCCCATCAGGCGGAACGGGTCATCCTTATCCTTGGCACGCTTGATAAATTCCGGAATACGGTCAACCGAGCCGATTTCCTCCAGCATATTGATAACCGCTTCATTGGCGCCACCATGCGCCGGTCCCCACAGGCATGAAATCCCCGCACCTATGCAGGCAAACGGGTTGGCTTGTGAGGAGCTGGCAATCCGCACGGTTGATGTAGAAGCATTCTGTTCATGGTCGGCGTGGAGAATCAGGATTTTATCCATAGCCTTGGCCAGAACCGGACTCACCTTGTATTTCTCCGCCGGAACCGCAAACAGCATATGCAGGAAATTCTCGGCAAAACTCAAACTGTTATCGGGATATACAAACGGCTGGCCTATGGAATATTTGTAAGCCATAGCCAGTAAGGTAGGCATTTTGGCAATCATCCGGCGAGCAGCCAGATCACGCTGGTCGGCATCAAAAATATCCAGACTATCGTGATAGAAGGCCGAAAGCGAAGCTGCTGCTCCCACCAGAATCGCCATAGGATGCGAACGCCGTGGAAAGCCCTGATATAAATGACGAATCTGCTCATGCACCATCGTGTGATTGGTTATTGAAAAGTCGAACTCCTCTTTTTCCTTTGCATTGGGCAGGTCGCCGTAAAGCAGCAGATGCACCACCTCCAGATAATCGCACTGATTTGCCAGCTCCTCTATCGAGTAGCCGCGATGGCGCAGAACCCCTTTTGCACCATCGATATAGGTTATGGTTGAACGACAGGAAGCGGTGGACATAAAGCCAGGGTCATAGGTAAACATACCCGCATCACGATATAGCCCGCGCACGTCAACTACACTCGGCTCCTCCGTCCCGCTATATATGGGAAGCTCAACCGCATTTGCCTCATCATTATCGATGACAAGTCTTGCGCTACGCTGTTTTTCGTTTGAGTTTGACACTTGTTTTACCGTATTGGACATGACAATAACCTTTGTTGTTACAGGATTGAAGTATAAAATATTGCTTCCTTAAAAGAAGTAATATAAAAGACGGCCTTAATTTGCAGCCTATGCTAGCAGAATTCCAGAACACAATCTCAAGCCGCGGTAGCTCAGTGGTAGAGCACGTCATTGGTAATGACGGGGTCGGAAGTTCAATTCTTCTCCGCGGCACCATAGCACGGCAAACAATGCAGCACAACTATATGTTTATTAGCCATTTTGCAAAAAGTCCTTGAATAAAAAGGCGTATAAGTTTAAGCATTAGTAAGAGTTTGTTGCTCTTTTGCAATAGATTGAAGGTGTATTCAGAATTAATTGTCATCCTGAACTTGTTTCAGGATCCATTCCTCAGGGTCTTGGTGATTAGCAGGTTGTGAGTATGTTTTTCAAAATACAAACTTCACTTATCTACCATCAGGATTTGGTCATTGGAAAAATGGATGCTGAAATAAATTCAGCATGACAGATGTTAATTTATCTTAAATATAAGGAAATAAAATGGCGGGAAGTTTGAATAAGGTTATGCTGATTGGCAATCTGGGAGCCGATCCGGAAATTCGTTCAACACAGGATGGCAGAGAGATAGCCAACCTAAGACTGGCTACCAGCGAGTCGTGGAAAGATAAAAATACCGGTGAGCGCCGCGAGAAGACTGAATGGCATCGCATTGTGATATTCAGTGACGGCTTGGTTAATATTGTTAAAAATTATCTGCATAAAGGCTCGAAAGTATTTATTGAAGGTTCGTTGCAGACTCGTAAATGGGTAGATCAGTCGGGTGCCGAGCGCTATACGACCGAGGTGGTGATTCAGGGCTTTAACGGCAGTCTGACCATGCTTGACAGCAGGAGGGACAGCGGCGCGGGAGCAAGTGGAGGATTTTCCGACCAGCAAGGTGGCTATTCAAGGCCACAGGCTGCTCCTGCACAGAATCAGGGTGCTTCAACAGAACAGTTTGTGGATAACGATCTGAATGATGACGTGCCGTTTTAGAATGTGTTTATATTTCTACTATGCTGGGCATCTAGCTTGGTTTTCTGCGCTTCCGTTGCTCACGTACGAAAAAGTACGCTGCGCTACGGGTCTCGAAAACCTTCGCTATCTGCCTCAGCCTAGCGAAATATAAACACATTCTAGACACATCCAGGTTTGGAGATGTTCAAGAAGCTGCGCATAAATTCCTATGACGGGAATCTCGAGGAAATTCGGGAAAGATTGCCTGATGATGAGGAAGTTGTAGCGGCGGTATGGGGAGCAGCCTCTTCGGGGCAGAAACGGGCTTGTGTGCTTGCTCTGACTGACAGGCGGATTATCCGCTACGGCAAGCGTTTATTCGGCGATGACCTGGTTACACTGCCGATTGAGATGATTACGACTATTGATGAATGGTCGGGTTTCCGTACCAAGGGGATAAATTTTTACTTTGTCAATGGTTGTGTAAGCTTTTATCCCGGCATTTCCTCGGTTGACAAGGAGCGGCTTACCGAGTTTATGAAGGAATTAAGGTCGCGGATGAGCGATAATATGGGTTATGGCGATGAAGATGGGGGCAGTTATGATATGGCCGATTTCATAAGGAAGCTGGCGGAATTAAAGGAAGACGGGATAATTACAGAGGAAGAGTTTAACAGCAAGAAACAGGAGTTACTGGAGAGGGTTTGAAAAAATATGGCCGACATAAACGATTTAAGAAAAAGAATGGAAGGGGCGCTGGCAGCGTTTAGCAAGGAATTGTCGGGGTTGCGTACCGGCCGTGCGTCGGTCAGCCTGGTTGAAGGGGTAAATGTTGACGTATACGGCTCCTCTATGCCGCTTAATCAGGTAGCTTCTATCAATGTACCTGAACCACGTCTGATTACATTACAGGTCTGGGATCAGGGCAATGTACCGGCGGTGGAGAAGGCTATAGCCAGTTCGAATCTCGGTTTGAACCCTTCCAGTGACGGTGCGCTGGTGCGGATACCGCTGCCTGACTTAACCGAGGAACGCCGCAAGGAGCTGGTCAAGGTTGCGCATCAATATGCTGAAAAGGCGCGGGTAGCAGTACGCAATGTCCGCCGTGACGGCATGGACTCGCTCAAGAAAGCCGAAAAAGCCGGAGATATTTCCGAAGATGAACAGCACACCAGGGCTGATGAAGTCCAGAAACTCACCGACGAGCTTGTAGGCAAAATCGACGATGCCCTCAAAGCCAAGGAAGACGATATCATGACCGTTTAGGACAAGCTGTTCATAGTGCAAACACACTGTCGTTCCGTACACTTTTACTTCCTACAGTCCTGAAAGTTTTAAACATTAAACCTGAAGTGGAAGACATCGCCGTCACGGATGACGTAGTCCTTGCCCTCGGTACGGAGTTTTCCGGCATCCTTTGCCGACTGCTCACTGCCGCATGAGATGTAATCCTCGGCGGAGATAGTCTCGGCGCAGATAAACCCACGCTGGAAGTCAGTATGGATTACTCCGGCTGCTTCCGGTGCGAGGGAATTGCGCTGTACTGTCCATGCCCGAGCTTCCTTGGGACCTACGGTAAAAAATGTATTCAAATCCAGTAAATTATAGCAACAACGGATTATCTGACTCAATCCGGTTTCCTTCAAGCCAAGAGTTTCCAGAAATTCCTGCTTTTCATCGTCGCTGTCAAGACCGGCAATTTCCTCCTCAATACGGGCGGAAATTAATGCACAGCTTGCCCCTTCCGCTTCCGCCCGTTTTTGCACCTGCCCGGAATACTGATTGCCGGAGGTCACCTCATCCTCACTCATATTGCATACATACATTGCAGGCTTGGAGGTCAGCAGGTGGAGCATCCTGAATGTCCGCTGTTGTTCATCACCAATATCAGCAATACGGGCTGGCTTACCTTCATCCAATAGTGGGATAAGCTGCTCTACCAGCACAAGCTGCGCCTTCGCCTCCTTGTCATTACCACGGATTTTCTTCTCAAGGTTAGGGATACGCTTCTGCAGCGATTCAAGGTCAGACAGTACAAGCTCTGTCTCGACAATCTCAAGGTCACGTATCGGGTCAACACTACCTTCAACATGGGTAATATCACCGCTTTCAAAACAGCGCAGCACATAAACAATTACCTCCACCTCACGGATATGTGACAGGAACTGGTTGCCAAGTCCCTCGCCCTTGCTGGCCCCCCTGACCAGCCCTGCAATGTCAACGAATTCAATCTGGTTAGGCAGGACTTTCGCCGATTTAGCCAGCTCTGCAAGCTTATATAACCGCTCATCAGGAACATTAACCCGCCCGACATTCGGCTCAATCGTGCAAAAAGGGTAATTTGCCGCCTCGGCAGCAGCAGTACTGGTCAGTGCATTAAACAACGTTGACTTTCCCACATTCGGTAATCCGACTATGCCACATTTAAAGCTCATATAGAGTATGGAATTCAGAATTCAAAGTTCTACTAATACAATATTTCTGCAACAAAAGCAAAATCTATGGAAGAAGCCGCATTTACTCCCCCGAGAACTGTATCTCGGCCAGGCGTTTATATAAGTTGTCCTTTTTCATCAGTTGTTTATGGGTTCCTTCGGTTTCGATACGGCCGTTATTTATAACGATAATACGGTCGGCCTTTTGTACGGTTGAAAGCCGGTGGGCTATTACTATTGTAGTTCTGTCCTGCATTGCTTCATCCAGCGCATCCTGTACCAGCTTTTCATTCTCCGAATCAAGTGCACTGGTGGCCTCATCCAGCAGTAATATCCCTGGATTGCGCAGCACCGCCCGTGCGATTGCTATCCGTTGACGCTCACCGCCGGAAAGCCGTACCCCCTTTTCGCCCAGAAAGCTATCCATACCTTCCGGCAGGCTCTCAATAAAATCCATAGCACGGGCAATTTTCGCTGCTTCCATTATTTCACTTTCGGTGGCCCCCTTGCGCCCATATGCAATATTATCACGGGCGGAGGCGGAGAAAATCACCGGTTCCTGCGGTACATACGCGAACATATTACGCAAATCCTGCAAATCAAGTTCCCGTATATCAATATCATCAAGTTTTATTACCCCGCTATCAGGGTCATAAAACCGCAGTAAAAGCTGTAATATCGTGCTTTTTCCTGCCCCTGAAGGCCCGACCAGCGCTACCGTTTCTCCCTCTGCAACCCGGAAAGAAACTTCCGCAATTGCAGCAATATCCTGCCTTGTCGGATAGTGGAAAACCACATTATCAAACTCTACTGCCGCTTTGGCCTTGTCGGGAAACATAACCGGCTGTTCGGGATTATTAACCACCGACTTTGCATTGAGTATTTCCAGTAACCCTTCTGCGCTCCCTGCTGCACGCTGTATATCGCCTATAACCTCGCTTATAGCCCCGAATGCACCGGCAACCACCAGTGAATAAAACACGAAAGAAGACAATTCTCCCGCACTCATATTACCTGCCAGCACCTCATGACCTCCCAGCCATAAAATCACTCCGACCGAGCCGAATGCCAGCAATATCACCAATGCAGTCAGCACCGCCCGTACCCGTACCCTGTCCATTGCCGCATCAAACGCAGCCTGTACCCGTCCGGAAAACCGCTCATATTCCGATTGCTGGCGGTTATATGCCTGTACGGTTTTTATCCCGTAAAGTGCCTCCTCAACATTGGAGGAAAGCTCGGCCACCTTTTTCTGCGCCCGCCGGGCCAGATGCCGTACCTTCCGTCCCAGAAGCAATATCGGCAATATTATAAGCGGAATCATTACCGCTATATATCCGGCCAGTTTGGGGCTGGTCATAATCAGCAGTGTAATCCCGCCGGTCAGCAGTAATATATTGCGTAGCGCAACCGCTACCGAGCTACCGATAACGATTTGCAGGACAGTAGTATCAGTGGTAATGCGGGAAAGCACTTCGCCGGTTCTGGTAGTCTCGAAAAATCCCGGAGAAATATTTACCAGCTTCCGGAAAATATCCCGCCTGATATCGGCTATCACCCGCTCGCCCAGTCTTGTAATCAGAGAAAATCTCGCAAAGCTGGACAGTGCCAGCACAACGGTTATCCCTAGCAATATCAGCAGCGCATTATCAAGCAGCGAGGAATTACCGGAACTGAACCCGTTATCCACCAGGTAACGCACTCCCACTCCCATACTCAGCACGGCGGTAGAAGAAACAACCAGCGAGATAAACACCGCTATAATGAGCTTTTTATACGGCCGCAGATATCCGGCCAGGTGACGCAGATTCCTTACATTTCCTTTACGTATATCGCTGTTAATCCTGTTGCGCATAACCTCCACGATATGCCAAAATAAATATCTTTAGTCGAGGAATAACTTATAGAAAACGCCTCAATGAAATATTCTTGACAATTGGACACAAATCCGACATAATGTCGGCATGGGTGGCAAGGTTACTGATATGACAAAGGCTAGGAAAGGTAGGCCTGTAGCCAAACTATCATCTATAGAAGCACAAAGAAGAATCAATGATATTGCCAGGGATACCAGTAAAGTCATTCTCAGCCCGCATGCCAAGGAACAGATGGCAGAACGTGATTTTATCAACAGGGATATTTACGATATATTACGGGAAGGAATAGTCAGGATAGAAGCAAAGAAGGATAAATATGGCGACTGGCGATACAGGGTGGAGAATATCAGGCATCGCGGATGCAGGGATGCGGCAACGGTTACAATTATAAAACGTGGTGATTTTCTGGAGGTTGTCACTGTAATGTGGCTTGATTGAGGTAAATATAAATTGAAGGAAATATAACAATGACTACAGCAATTACAGAAGACGGTTTTTATCATTATTCCGAATGCGGTCTGGGTTATGTTTATCTGGCGAATGGCTATGAACTGCACGATACTAATTATGGCGGTGGGGTGTCAATTATGCATGCCGACCAGCTACATGAAGCAATCGGCTGTTTTATTGTGCGCAACCTGCCAAAGCTTACCGGTAAGGAGGTAAGGTTTTTAAGGGCTGAAATGGATATGAGCCAGTTCAAGCTTTCGAAGCTGCTCGGAGTTACTGAAGACCAGGTGAGCAGGTGGGAAAGGGATAAATCGGGAATAGGGGCTACTGCTGACAGGCTGATAAGGACATTTTACCTGGCATATCTTGACAATGATGAGAATGCTCTGAAGATATGTGATGAATTGACGAGATTGCAAGAATTCGAAAATGAGCGTCTTGAGTTTGCCGAAACAAGCAATGGATGGCAGGCAAAGCTGGCGGCATGAAAAAATTATTTTCAAAAATACCGGGTAGAAAGGATAAGGCCGGATATTCTCCGGAAGCAGTTGATGATGAACTGAGTGCTGAAAACAGGGCTATGCTTGCCGAGCAGCGCAGGCGACATAATTTTGGTGTAGCTCCGGATAACGAAAGTGATCCGGAAATTTCCAATGCCTATGAGAAATTCGGTGCATTCGGCTCGGTGATTTCGATAATTTTCTACGCCATATTCTTCATAATCACCCAGATATTCAATATCATACTGGTGATATTCTCCTCATTATTCGAGTTATTTTTCTCCACACTGGGGATTTTACTGGCTATAATCGCAATAGCGGCGGGAGTATATTTCTTCTCCGACGATGATTCGCAGATACGCAGGGTTATCGACGGTATAATAGGCCAGCATAAGGAGATACAGCAGGAAAATGACGAAAATACTAGGGATAGACCCGGGACTCAACAAAACCGGCTGGGGGGTGATAGAATCTAGGGATAACAGCCTGTGCTATATTGCGTGCGGGACTATATCCACCAGTGATAAACAGCCGCTTGCCGGTCGTCTCCTTGCTTTGAATAGAGGGCTGCAATCGGTGTTGGAAGCCCATAACCCCGATGAAGCGGCAATTGAGGAAACTTTCCAGAATAAAAACGCCCTGTCATCGCTGAAACTGGGACATGCCCGTGGTGTGCTCATAATGACCATATCCCTTTTCGGCCTGAATCCAAGGGAATATGCGTCTACCAAGGTTAAAAAGTCGGTTGTGGGCGTTGGACGGGCGGATAAGGAGCAAATCACCGCCATGGTACAAATGCTGCTACCGAAAGCCTCCATAGATGGTGCTGACGCTGCAGATGCGCTGGCAGTGGCGATATGCCACGCCCATCATAGACAGAGCGAAAACTGGATAAAAAACAATAAAATAGGTATTTCTGCGTGAAATTTGATTCATTTTGTGTTATATTTTACCTGTCATGTTCACAAAAGCTTTACATACCGGTATTATCACAATTTTATTTACAGGCGTAATATCGCTGTTTGCCTCAAACGCACAGGCAAAGGTTAATTTTCCTGTCCGTATTGAATGTACTCCGCAGGTTGAGTTTCCTGAGTCTGCATTTCCTCCTGCATCCATACATAAAACCAATAATCTACGTCGTAAAACCGGCCTGCCTACAGTAGCTAAAGGCAAGGTAATTCATGTATTCGGCAGGGTGATGGATGAGGATTGCAAACCGGTGCAATGGGCGGCGGTAGAGATGTGGCAGCCCAATACTTTCGGACGGTATAAGGGAGATACCGGCAGCGATCGTCCTGTAGACAAGAATTTTCTTGGTGCCGGCAGAGTCTATACTGACAATTCCGGCCAGTTTGATTTTATTACCATATATCCCGGCGCTATGGATGCGGATTCCTCATCATATCTCAATTTCCGCATAAAACATGATGATATGGGCTCTACCAATACCCGTATGTATATGCCGGATGATATGAATAGCGGCGACTCCGACCTTGCAGACCTGTCACCGGATGACCTGTCCAACATCACCGCCCGCAAGGTTAAAATAAACGGCGAAACCGCCTATATCTTCGACATCACTCTCCGTGGCAGCTATAAAAATAAACGATATTAAGGAGACCTTCTAAGGCATGCTTTGACTCACCACCGAGTTAAAATATGGAGATACAGCAAAACCATCTACGGTATAACGAAATACACTTTTTAGTGCGGACATTCTCTGCAGGGGCGGAGGGGCCAGGTGATATCGGGCGGCGGAATGTGGCGTAGTTTAGACCACGTGTTGTATATTAGAGGCACCCCCCTTTGTCAGAGCCCAAATTGTGGCGGGACACAACTAACAAAAAGTCCCATCAGACCACGAAGAGAATAGTGACCCCTAACGAGTATGTAAACATTGTTAACTAAGTAATCATAATACCTAACTGTAGTTGGGCGATAGGGTTTTATTGCCATACACAAAAAACAAAAAGCAGAAATCTTCTTATAACTAGTCGATTGCAAAAAACATCAAGCATATTTCATTGGTATCAGCCAACTTATAAGAATAATTCGGCGATGTCCCACTCAAACAAAGATTATCTATACGATTTGCACTTGTAACGCCTCCCTTCCCAGGCAATCCATCGTCCATTTTTTTATCTATAACCTCTGCATCACTCGGTGTTACTACCCCATCAACAATTGAATCAATACCTGTCAACAAGCCTTGTTTTGCCAAAAATATAGCACTTTGACTCTTGCTAACCCAGTAGGCTCCACCATACCTTCCTCCATTTAATTTTGAATATGGAAAGTTATCATCAGTAACTATTCCAGCAAAAAAATTAAATTGCGCAGTACCTGCTGCAGTAGAAGTATATACTAGGGATCCTCCAGTATCTCCTGTATAAGATCCTGGAGTCATTGCGGCCAACGATAAATGCTGCCACATTCTTAATCCTTCTTCATGAGTTGCAGTAGTATTTATTCTACCATTCCCATTTCCATTACATTTATTTGCTCCTATATCAACACATTCCGTTGGCCAGTAACTTTGAGCATTAGGATGGTCGCCAGGAAAATAACCATAATAGTCTTTGTAGGTATTTATTGCGGTTTGAAATCCTCTGACTTCTGCGACTACAGACCTTAACTGCGCGCTATGTATAAGCGACTGCCCACCAACAATACCTGCCACTATCAGGCTAATTATAACTAGGACTATTGAAAGCTCGATTAATGTAAAGCCTTTTTCTGACGAAGTTACTTTCATATCATAATTATATATAAAATACTGAATACATATAGTCTTTTATAAATTGCCAAGAATTACTGCGAAAAATATCCTTAACTTTTGGGGCGCGACTAGAGAATTCCGTCCCACTCCCAACAAGAGAGTGAAGCGTCATACGAAACTCGCTTCAATAAAGTATGGTTTTCAGGGGGTTGCAAGCCCTGTCGTACATAGACAGATTATGATGAAATGCAGCAAAGGTCAACTATTGAGTGCAGGTAAGGGCGGCGAGTAACTATCACCGCTTTTTCACATAACTGCCCGGTGCATCCTCGATGATTTTGAGTTTGGCGCCGGGAGCGGTTTTGGGGGAGATTTTGCCGACTTGCCGCGGAGTAACCATATCACCGGCATATCCCTTCTTCTCAATCCATTTCTGCCAGTCCACCCACCATGAACCTTTATGTTCTTTTGCTGCGGAAAGCCACTCATCCGGCGATTTCGGGAAAGACTTACGGCCATTTACCCAGTAATTATACTTATTTTTGACAGGCGGGTTAATCACTCCCGCCACATGGCCGGAGCCGGACAGTACAAACCGTACATCCCCGCTATATATACCGGTTGCAGCGTAGGTTGATTTCCACGGTGCGATATGATCTTCTATGGTTGATAATATATAGGAAGGAGTTTCTATCATGCCCAGATCTATAGGCTCCCCGCCGATTTCAAGTTCGTCGGGCCGCACCAGCAGATTATCCCGATACATATTGCGCAGGTAATATATATGCATTCTGGCCGGCAGGCGGGTGGTATCCGAATTCCAGTACAGTAAATCAAACGGAAACGGGCTGCGGCCAAGCAGGTAATTATTCACCACAAATGACCATATCAAATCCCGCGAGCGCAGCATACTGAACACCATCCGCATATCCTCACCGGCAAAATAGCCTTTCTTCCCAAGCTGTTCCTCCATTAAATCAAGCTGAAAATCATCAGTGAACACCGATATATCACCCGGCTCTGAAAAATCCACCAGTGTGGTCAGATAAGTAGCGGATTTAACCTTGTCTGCCTCACCTTTTGCCGCCAGATATGCCAGTGTTGCCGAAAGCAGGGTACCTCCCAGACAATAGGCCATAACATTTACCGCATCCTCGCCGGTAACCTTGCGGATTACATCTATCGCATCCAGTGGCCCCCTGAACATGTAATCCTCAAAGCTCATCTGCGCCAGCTTCCTGTCAGGATTCACCCATGAGATAATAAATACCGTATGTCCCTGACCCACCAGCCATTTCACAAAGGAATTCTCCGGCCGCATATCAAGTATGTAATATTTGTTTATCCATGCCGGAACCAGTAATAGCGGGGTTTTGAAAACCGCTTCAGTCGCAGGCTCATACTGGATAAGCTGCATCAGCTCATTCTGGTAAATTACCTTGCCTTTGGTTGCGGCAATATCACGCCCGATTTCAAACGCATTCGGGTCGGTCATCCTGATGTTAAGCTGTCCCTTGCTGCTCTCCCGCAAATCCTCCAGCAGATTCTCCAGACCGCGCACCAGATTCTCCCCGTTGCTGATAATTGTTTCGCGGATTACCTCAGGATTGGTCAGGGCAAAATTGGTCGGCGACATGGCATCAACAAGCTGGTCAATATAAAAACCCACCTTGCGCTTGACCCTGCTATCCATCTTGTGATTTATCGCAAGCGCATCCTCTACCGTCTGCTTCAGCCAGTTGCTGGTGACGAAATAGGACTGCCTGATGAAATCAAACAGGAAATTCTTCTCCCATAATTCATCACGGAACCGCTTGTCGTTGGGCTGCGCAGACGGAGAATATATATTCTCTCCCATAAACTTCTTATTGGTATCACTCAGGAGCTTCAGCGATTCGTTATAATATGACAGACCGGCCTCAATCATCTTCTCCGGGTGAATCGCCATCATACCCATCATCTCGGCAAAAGCCTCGGTAGCATCAAGCTGCTGCATCAGTATACTGCCATCTTCCTCACTATCCGGTGACATATGTGCCAGGAACTCCTCCATCACCTCCTGGCTGCGCTCGATTATCCTGGTGTAATTTTGGGATAGACTGTCTAGATTGTCGGTATGTGTTTTGTTGCCATCATCCGGATGATTATCATTGCTGTTATCCGGAGTTTTACCGCTATTCATCAATAATGCCCCTGTGCTGGTCATAGTTCTTTACGTTTTATATGAATTTGTGCTATAGTGAAAAGCAATCCAGCCAATATCTAACAGTTTATTATCCATATGAAAAGACAAGTTTTAATCATATTATTTTCGCTGCTTATCGTAATCAACCTGTCGTCATGCTCGGTGGGCAGGGCGTTCAAGGACTGGTCATATCGGATGGGTGATAAAATGCCGGTATATGGCGGGGATAAAAATCGCTGCGAGAAGGCATTCTGTTTTAGTAAGGACAAGGGACACAGGCCAGCACCGGCTCCGGCGCAAGCACAGCAATATCAGGCTCCGGCAGAGCAGTATGGTGATCCGTATGGCGCGGGAACAACAGGTCAAACAGGTAGCCAGCAACAGCAATACCAGCAGCAGCCCCCGACACAACCGAATCAGCAGGAACAGATATATTACGAGTATAACAATCTGAATAATGACGGTACCCCGCAATATGCCAACCCGGCAAATAGTGGGCAGGTAGTACCCGGCAAGGCCTATATGCCGACGCAGGGAGAACCTGCATTATCATATGAAGAATATATGAAGCGCCTGAAAGCTGCCGAAACCGGTCAACCCCTGCCGGAAGACCGCCCCGGCCAGCGCCTGCAACCATGGGAAGAACGTCCCGAATGGAAAAAAGACCTCCCACCTTCCCCAATCGACCATATGACCGAAGGCTGGGACTGGTAAAAAGTTTAGGTCGTGTTGAGATTTGCTACTAGCATGACCTAGACACTGAACATAAGTGAAATTTAAGGACTCTGTTGTTTATTACAAACTATTCTTGACAGAGTGACTCAAGGTTATATGAACTAATACTCAGTGGATCACGTATTACACAGGCATACCAGGCATGACTACCCTATCGCGGTTGGAGGGGATGGGGTGTATATTATTGACAGTAAGGGAAAGCGCTATCTGGATGGCTGTAGCGGGGCGGCGGTATCCTGCCTTGGCCACAGTAATGAGGAAGTCAAGAATGCGATAAAGGCGCAGATGTTCAAGCTACCTTATGCCCATACCGGTTTTTTCACCAATACACCGATGGAAATGCTGGCGGATTTCCTGGTGGAACGCGCACCGGAAGGGCTTGAACGGGTATATTTTGTCTCCAGCGGGTCGGAGGCGGTTGAGAGTGCTATCAAAATGGCACGGCAGTATTTTATCGAGATAGGCAAGCCCAAGAAAAGCAAGGTAATTTCCCGCTGGCAGAGCTACCATGGTAATACGCTGGGTGCGCTTTCGGCAGGTGGTAATAAATGGCGGCGGGGGAATTTCGAGCCGCTGCTGATTGACATGCAGCATTTACCACCATGCTATGCATATCGTCATAAACGTGATGATGAGAGTGAGGAGGAATATGGCCTCAGGATAGCCAACCGGCTGGAGGAGGAGATTATCCATACCGGCGCTGATTCGGTGGCAGCCTTTATTGCCGAGCCGATTGTTGGGGCTACCATGGGATGCGTACCGGCGGTCAAGGGGTATTTCAGGCGTATAAAGGAGATTTGCGAGAAATATGATGTATTGCTGATTCTCGACGAGGTCATGTGCGGGATGGGGCGCACCGGAACTTATTTCGCCTGCGAGCATGAAGGGATTACCGCCGATATGATTACGCTGGCCAAGGGTTTGGGGGCGGGATATAGCCCTATCGGTGCGGTTATGCTGTCAGGAAAGGTTTATGATGCGTTTTATAATGGTAGTGGTTTCTTCCAGCACGGCCATACTTATGTCGGCCATGCGATGGGATGTGCGGCGGCCTTGAAAGTTCAGAAGATTATAGAACGGGATAAGTTACTAGCCAATGTAGTGGAGCGGGGTGAGCAATTGCATAATGCGCTGGTAGATACTTTTGGTAATCACCCCAATATCGGCGATATACGCGGGCGCGGGTTATTCTGGGGGATGGAGCTGGTGCAGTACAGGGATAGCAAGGAGCCGTTCGATCCGGCACTGCGTACCAATACTAAAATCAAGGCTGCGGCGATGGAAGAGGGGCTGATGTGCTACCCGATGGGCGGCACCATAGACGGCAAGCGCGGCGCGCATATCATGATTGCCCCGCCTTTTATCATCAAGCACAAGCATGTTACCGAAATTATCGACAAGCTCTCGGCGGCATTCAGGAAAGTCCCGGAGATGAGCGGGTAGAAGCCAGTAATAAGGGGGTAAAAAATGAATATAAAGCAAACGGTTCTGGATATATTGCGTTTTTCCACCAGAAAGCAGGCCGGTGAAAAACAGGCCGACCATGAAATGGAGGAGGAAGAGGTTCCTATAGATCCTTCGGATAACAGGATTGGGGCAAAGATGATTGCAGCCGGCGTTATAAGCGAATCGCAAAGGGATGCGTTGCTCAGGAAGCAGCAAAAGTTAAGAGACGCTCATATTTATATGCGCTTCGGGGATATTGCGATACAGGAAGGTTATTGTACCAGGGGGCAGGTGGAGGATGTTATGCATGAAGCGGAAGAGCGTATAAACAAGGGTGGGTGGTAGGTTATATCTTAACAACAACCCCGCTTTTGGCGAGGTGAGCCTTGGCCTGTGATTTTAGTATTTCCAGTGAGTTAGGGGAGGGGGCTTCGCAGCGCAGGACTATTGCAGGCTGGGTATTGGATGCTCGCACCAGCCACCAGCCGTGTTTTGTATTTACCCTGAGGCCGTCAACGTCGATTATACTTTCTATTCCCTCTTCCTCACCCGCCTTTGCAAGCCTGTCCCTTATTTCATCGATAATTGCAAATTTCCTTTCCTCGGTAGTGTCAATACGGATTTCCGGCGTGTTATATATATCGGGCAATTCATCAATAATTTCTTCAAGTGATTTATCAGAGACAGCCAGAATATTTATCAAGCGTACCGCTGCATAAATCCCGTCATCGAAACCGGGATATTTATCGGCAAAGAATATATGCCCGCTCATCTCCCCGGCAAGCATAGCCTTTTCCTCGGCAATCTTGGCTTTTACCAGAGAATGGCCGGTCTTCCACATAATCGGCTTGCCACCATTTGCTGCAATATCATCAAATAATATCTGGCTGGCCTTTACATCGGCAATAACAGTTGCGCCCGGATTATCCTTCAATACATCCCTGGCAAACAGTACCATAAGCTGGTCTCCCCATATCACCCGTCCGGAGGAATCTACCGCACCGATACGGTCACCATCCCCATCAAAGGCAACGCCGAAATCACAGTTATTTTCCTTAACAACATCAATAAGCTGTTCCAGATTCTCCGCAACGGTTGGGTCAGGATGATGTGCGGGGAAAGTACCGTCAATCTTACCATTTATAACTATGGTTTCGGCAGGAACCTTCTCACATAAGACTTCAACCACCTCTCCTGCTGCACCATTACCAGGGTCAAAAGCTACCTTCAGACTTTTCGAATCATTCTCCAGTCCGGAGAGAAGCTTCGCAATATATTCATCAAATATTGAATCTTGCTTTATCTCTCCATCACCATCGACAAAATCACCTTCTGCAACCATACGGCCAAGCTTCTGTATATCCTCACCATAAAAGGATTTTTTCCCTATCATCATCTTGAAACCGTTATGAGTTGGTGGGTTATGCGAGCCGGTTACCATAATCCCGCCATCAAGGTTTTTATGGTACACTGCGAAATATAGCATAGGAGTCGGGCCGATACCAAAATCGGTAACAATTGCACCCGCACTCTTTAATCCTTCCTCCAGATTGCCTTTCAAAGCCGGAGAGCTTTTGCGCCCATCCCTTGCAATTGCTATATGCGGTTGTGCATTGCCGGTCTCACGGATAATATTGCCGGCAAATGCCCTGCCTATCATATAGGCATCTTCCTCCATCAGTGTTTCCCCGGCAATTCCGCGAATATCATATGCCCGCAGTATAGAGGGGTGGAGTTTATATTTTATATTTTTTGCAATATTGTTAGTACGCATTTCAGATAGAAATTTTTAATTGAAAACAACAAAAGTAACACTTAAACAGTGTTTATGCAAGCAAGGTTTAAGTTCCTGCAAATCTTAACGGTTATTGTTGCGCTTTTATATCAGCCGGTATATGCGGTCAGAAGCGTAGAGAATAGCGATTACAAATCGATTACCGTACTGGCCGGCACCAGCCTTACCAATGTTATGACCATATTAGCAAGGCAGTATTCCCTGCAGGAAGGAATTACGGTTTCGGTTAGTTTTGAATCGCCGGAAGAACTGGCAAATGATATAGAGGCAGGTGAAACAGCGGATGTTTATATAGCCGAGGATGCTATAGAAATGCGGGATCTGAAGCGGCAGGGGATGGTGGATGTATTCAGTATGACCAATATTGCTGCCAACCAGCTTGCACTGGTAATTTCAAGCAAAAGCTCGCTGATAAGCCGGATTCCGGAGCGGATGCATCCTGACAGGGCGCTGAAATATACCAATGACCATAGTTTAATGGTTATCGGTGATCCGGATACAGTTACGGTTGGTAAATATGCGATGAAGGTAATGCAGAAGCTCGGTATGTGGGAGCAGGTGAAGCCTTTTATTATCCGTGCGACAACTGCTGGTGATGCCCTATATCTTATTGCAAAGGGGCGCTATTCTGGGATAGTCTATTATACCGATGCCATGAATAACTCGGAAGTAGAGATTGTATGGAAATTCGAGCCTGGAAATAGTCAGAATGAGCAGATTACCTATCAGGCTGCGGTGGTTGCCGGCGAAAACATGCCTCCTGCCCGTAAGTTTGTTGGCTATCTACAATCCGATAGTGCTCGTAATGTATTTAAGCAACACGGTTTTATCACCGAAGATGATTGGAATAATTGATGTTTTTTCATTATGCAGCGTAAAGCCAAGGGGTGAGGGATTTGTTTTGAGTTTCGAACTGGTCGATTTTTTCCGATTTTTCCATGGTTAGGCCTATATCATCGAGGCCGTTTAACAAGCAATGTTTGCGAAATGGGTCAACGTTGAAATCATAGGCTTTATTATCAGCAAAGATTTTTTGCTCCTCAAGATCGATGATAATATTGTTGTCTTCATCTTCTGAATATTTTGATAGTTTATTTACTTCTTCCTTTGATAATACAATAGGTAATATGCCATTTTTGAAGCAATTATTGAAGAAAATATCGGCAAAGCTCGGGGCGATTATGCACTGTATACCGAAATCTACCAGTGCCCATGGAGCATGTTCACGTGACGAACCACAGCCAAAATTATCTTCGGATATAAGTATCTGTGCATCACGAAATGCCGGTTTGTTCAGTACAAAATCTTCAATTTCCTGACCACTATCATCATAGCGCATTTCATCAAACAGATTTACTCCTAGCCCTGTGCGCTTGATTGTCTTCAGGAACTGTTTAGGGATAATCATGTCAGTATCGACATTTATCAATGGTAATGCCGCTGCCCGTCCGGATATTTTTGTAAATTTTTTCATTTCAATTCTTTCTACTCACAATATGAGAATATACATGTATTTATATACATAAACCCATCTATACCTAACATAAAGATAATGGATATAATTATTAACAAGCTGATAATTCCAAAGATTTTCCCATTATCTTTTATAAAAGAAATAATAGTAAACAGCACACTTGTATAAAAACATATAACAATAGCAATATTTAAATGCATAGCATCTATGATTCCTTTTTCTGTATAGGTTTCTTTACCGTTTATGATGATAGTGACTAATTCTTTCACAACTCCATCGACTTCACTGGCCAAAGCAAGCAAAAATGCAAGTACTAGAAAACCTAAAGCTATAATACCAAATTTAGAAAATACTTTCTTTTTAGTTTCTTCGTTCATAAAACTTCTCTAACATCCGCGAGGTTGCCTTTTATTGCAGCGGTGGCCGCCATGGCGGGGGACATAAGGTGGGTGCGGCCACCACGCCCCTGCCTGCCCTCAAAGTTACGGTTGGAAGTGGAAGCGCAGCGTTCCTCAGGTTCCAGCTTGTCGGCATTCATCGCCAGGCACATGGAGCATCCCGGCTCCCGCCATTCAAATCCTGCCCTGGTGAAAATCTTGTGCAAGCCCTCACTTTCCGCCTGTTCCTTGACCAAGCCGGAGCCGGGGACAATCATTGCCAGCTTGACATTATCCGCTACCCTGCGCCCGTCAACCAGCTTTGCAACCTCACGCAAATCCTCGATTCGCCCGTTGGTGCAGGAGCCGATAAATACCTTGTCTATCGTGATATCCTGCATTTTTGTACCCGCCTGCAATCCCATATAATCCAGAGCACGTTGCTTGGCCTTGCGGGTATTTTCATCCGTGAAATCCGTCGGATTCGGCACCTCACCCTCAATCGATACCACATCCTCAGGGCTGGTACCCCATGTCACCTGAGGTGCAATATCAGCAGTATTCAGCGTCACCTCAACATCATATGCAGCCCCTTCATCAGAAGGCAGGCTTTTCCAGTATTCAACTGCCCGCTCGAAATCTTTTCCCTGCGGGGCCATAGGCCGTCCGCGCAGATATTCAAAAGTCTTTTCATCAGGTGCAATCAGCCCTGCCCGTGCGCCCGCCTCAATCGACATATTGCAGACACTCATCCGCCCCTCCATCGAAAGCGCCTGAATCGCCTTGCCTGCATATTCAATAACATGGCCGGTGCCTCCTGCCGTACCGATTTTGCCTATAACCGCCAGGGTTAGATCCTTGGCGGTAATGCCGAGCGGCAAATCACCCTCTACACTTACCCGCATATTCTTCGCCCGTTTCTGGATAAGGGTCTGGGTTGCCAGCACATGCTCCACTTCACTGGTGCCGATACCGAATGCCAATGCACCAAATGCACCGTGAGTCGAAGTGTGGCTGTCACCGCAGACAATTGTCATGCCTGGCTGGGTAAAACCCTGCTCGGGGCCGACTATATGGACAATCCCCTGACGCTTGTCATCCATGGAAAAATACTGCACGCAAAACTCGGCACAGTTTTTCTCCAGGGTTTCCACCTGAATTCGGGAGGTTTCGTCCTTTATCCCCTGCGCACGGTCAGGTGTAGTGGGGACGTTATGGTCGGCAACGGCAAGGGTCGCATCAGGGCGGCGTACCTTGCGTCCCGCCATACGCAGCCCCTCAAATGCCTGCGGGCTGGTGACTTCATGTATCAAATGGCGGTCGATATAAATCAGGCAGGTACCGTCCGCCTGTTCATCCACCAGATGGCTTTCCCATATTTTATCGAATAGTGTTTTGGGCATTCTCGTGTTTGTTGATAATAACTTAGGTGCTGTTAACTAGGCTATGTCGACATTCACTACTAATCACGACCTACAAATAACGATTTTCTGCGCTTCCATGCTTCACATGCCCTTAAGTACGTCGCCCTTGGACTACAAAATACATTCCCAGCATATTTTGCTTAACGATCAAAGTGTCCTCGAAAAATTCAGTATATGCTAGCGTGAATGTTGACACAACCTAGTTATTGCTATTCTTACAGGTAGACATCATATTTTCAAGAATTATTAAAAGCTACTTTTTACACTCATGCTAGTGTAAATATATACCCTCTCAGAACTCCTGTACTGAATAAAAATATTGTCATCGTGCTTTTTTAAGCTTTCTGGGAGTGATTCTTCGATGCTTGAGTTGAATCAAAGGAATTATCTCCTAAAAGATTCCCCTCCTTATGGCGGGGATATTTTATTGAAAAACCCTCTTGCTTTTTGGACATTTATCACTTAATAATGATTCGCAATTGCATTTATGGTTTGATTATTCAAGGAGAAAATTATGGATTTCAAGACTTATATATTAAGGGGCACACTGGTTTTACTGGTGGTAGCTTTCGGGATTAAGGGTTATTTGTTATGGACTACTGCAGCGGAGGCGGAAAGGAATGCGTATGTGGCAAGTGTAGCTGATACTGCGGGAAAGACAGGAGTGCAGCCGGAAAATAGTGAGTCTGACAATAGCCATGGTACATCAGAAGATAATGTTACCGAGATAGCTGCTTCAGAGCTCGCAGGACAGGGAGAGGAAGGAGTACGAAATACGCAAGAGCCGCAGGATTCGGAAGAAACAATGGATGAAGGGAATGCCGTAGAAAGCGACAAATCGCAGGAAGTGAATATATATTCTTCCCGCAAGGAGGAGCTGGTTCAGGATTTATTCGACCGTTTCACCGAGGAAACCGGAATAAAGGTAAATTTTGTAACCGATAAGGCGCCGAAGCTTATAGCCCGCATGCAAAGTGAGGGAGAGAATTCTCCTGCGGATCTATTCCTGACTGCCGATGTAGCCAATCTTGGTTATGCCGGTGAATTGGGGTTGCTTTCCAAAGTGGATTCGGCGGTTCTGAAGGAAACTATCCCCGCAAAATATCGTGATGGGGATAATAACTGGTTCGGGCTAAGCCTGCGGGTGCGGGCACTGTTTTATTCCAAAGAAAGAGTCAAACCGGAGGAGCTTTCTTCATATGAAAAGCTGGTGGCGGAAAAATGGAAAGGCCGGATTCTGGTACGTTCATCGAGCAATGTTTATAACCAGTCACTTATAGCCTCGATAATTGAGGGAGCGTTGCAGGAGGAAGCTTCTATGAAAAGCGCACTGGCGGTTGCCGGCGGCTGGGCACATGGGCTGGTGAGCAATTTTGCACGCAAGCCGCAGGGAGGTGATACCGACCAGATTCGTGCCGTTGCCAGGGGTGTTGGGGATATTGCGATTGCCAACAGTTATTATTATGGCCGTCTGCAGGCTTCCGACAAATCGGAAGATAAGAAGGTTGTAGAGCAGGTAGGGATTTTCTTTCCCAATCAGGATGGTCGCGGTACACATGTTAATATAAGCGGTGGCGGGGTAACTGCAAACGCTAAAAACCGTGAGAATGCGGTGAAACTGCTTGAATTTCTGGTGAGTGACAAGGCGCAGCAGATTTACGCCGAACGCAACCATGAATTTCCTGTTTCCTCTAAGGTGAAGCGCTCCGATATAGTGAAAAGCTGGGGAGAATTCAAAATGGATAAGTTACCGCTTTCCGCCCTTTCCAAACATCGGGAAGATGTGCTGAAGATTGCTGATAAGGCCGGATGGCGATAAGGAGTTGTCAGTTGTCGGTTGTCAGTTGTCAGAAAATTTTTGCGAGCGTTGTTTTATTGCTGTTTTCTGCACCGCTGCTGGTGATTATTGTCTCACTGTTTACCCCGTATGGTGAGGGGATGCGTCATCTGGCGGATACCGTCCTGCCAATATATATCAGTAACACAATATGGATTATGCTGGGAGTTGGTGCGCTGAGTTTTATACTTGGTGCGGGTACGGCATGGCTTGTGACCATATATAAATTTTCCGGACGCAAGCTTCTGTCTTTCCTGCTTTTTATGCCCCTGGCGATGCCTGCCTATATTGCTGCTTTTATATATGGCGATATTTTTGAATATAGCGGATTTCCTATAAGGTCGCTGTCCGGGGCGGTGCTGGTGCTGAGCTTTACGCTTTACCCCTATGTTTATATGCTGTGCCGGGTGGCGTTCTCGAAAATGGCGGGGGAAATTGCCATATGCCGGACGATGGGAATGAGCATGGGAAGGCTGTTTGTTATGATGGTCTTGCCTGCTGCCCGTCCTGCGGTTGTAGCCGGTATTGCACTGGTTTTAATGGAGGCGATTGCGGATTTCGGAGCGGTACAGCATCTGGCGGTGGATACATTCACCACCGGTATTTATCGTACATTCTACATCATGCGGGAGGCTGATACGGCTGCAAAGCTGGCTGCTTTCCTGATGATATTTGTATTTGCAGTGCTGGCGCTGGAGCGTATTTCAAGGCGTGGAGCTGCATATTACGGCAATATGGGCGGCGAGCGCATAAGGCGGATAAAATTAACGGGATTCCAGAATATTATAGTCATTTCTTTATGTATAACCCCAATAATATTGGGGTTTATTATACCAGTATTATGGTTGTTTAATAATATGTTAAATGGCATTCCTAGTTCTATACTTCTGGAATATAGCGTATATATCTGGAATAGCGTAAAAGTATCAGGGATATCTGCATTGATTGCCTCTGTAATAGCGCTGGTATTTGCCTATCTTCTGCATAATGGCCGTAAATCCGGTTCGCTGGTGAAAAAACAGGTCAGGATTGCAGCTATGGGCTATGCAATTCCCGGTACGGTAGTGGCCGTGGCGATGATGATAATATTCGGCTGGCTGGACAACCGGCTGGATGCACAATTTTCTACCGGCCTGATATTAAGCGGTACAGTTTTTGCGTTAATATTTGCTTATGTGTTCAGGTTCCTAGCAGTGGCACTGGGTAGCATAGAACCGGGGATGATGCGGATTACCTGTGAAATCAACTGGTCTGCACAAATTCTGGGCTGTAAACCGGCACAGCTTATCAGTAAAATCCATATGCCGATATTGTCGAAAAGCTTTATGGTTGCTGCATTGCTGGTATTCGTCGAGGGGATAAAGGAATTACCCGCAACCCTTGTAATGCGTCCGTTTAATTTCGATACACTGGCCACCAGAGCCTATATGCTGGCCTCCGACGAGCGTCTCACCGAAACCGCCCTCCCGGCATTAATCATAGTTGCAGTTGCATCTTTTGCCATGATGTTTGCAGGGAGGAAATTACAGTAAGACAGAAGGGGAAATTTACTTGTCATTCCGAACTTATTTCGGGATCCATTTGTCCAATGACCGAATTTTGATGGTAAACAAACAGGTTTTGTATCTTGATAAGTATAGTCAAAGTTTGTTAGTCATCAGGGTTATGACAGATGGATGCTGAAACAAGTTCAGCATGACAACAAACTACCAGTTCAAATCAACACCGCCGAAGCGATCAGCCACCTGCTGCCTGATATTCTCCGAAGGCTCTTCACCCTTGCCGTAGGCCACAATTTCCCCATATTTGAACAGGCTGACTGTACGTCCTTCCTCCTTGTCACGATACATTTTCTGGATGCCATCCTTACCTGCCTTGATATAGGCGTAATATTTGTCGCCATAGGAGGTATCGCCGCGGGCAAGTATAATCCCGTCATGATTTTCCAGTAAAACCAGATCTGTATGCTTCAGATTCGTCATAATTTTAAGAACTACCTTGTATGCTGTGCACTTCTGGTAATTTTCTGCTGTTCAAGTATCTTCAAATTCAAAGAATCAACGGTCACCCTTTCGAGATGTTCCAGGGGAAGCTGATTCTCCGGATTATCATCGGTTATGGCCTGAGCCGTATTATTTGCCCTCATGGTGTGCCCCTAAAAGTTAAAAATTAACGAAAATTAAAACGACTCGCTTCGGGTATTGTAGCATAAAATGGTTACCAAATCATTAACAAACATGCTGATTTATTACTTTTTTCACTATTCCGGGCTATTTCACAGATTGCTTGCAAGTTTGCTACGGATATAGTAGGTTACAACTATATTATACGAGTAAACTACTAAAAAATCACGGAAAATGGACAATATGACTGAAAATCCTGCGGATAATCGTAGCTCCGCCTATAGTTTCATAGGTGATACATTGCGTGAATATCGGGAGAAGAAAAAGCTCAGTATTGATGATGTAGTGCGCAGTACCAAGATTCGGGGAATTTATATCGAGGATATGGAGCGCGGGCGGTTTGATTCCCTGCCTTCGGGTTTTTATATCAAGGGGTATATCAAAAGTTATGCGGAATGTCTCAAAATTGATCCACAGCCTTTGCTGGACAGGTATGAGAATGCGGACAGGGGATTTTTTGAGTATGACGGGGATGAGGCGGAAGCGGAGAATAAAAAGCAAAAACAGCGGCCGGATCCTTCTCCTGCAAACCAGAATGAAGCGATGCCGTTGAAAACCAGCCCAGTCGGAACTCGCAACACTCCCAATACAGGGCTGATAGTATTTTCCATACTTGCGATTGCCGGGGTGTATTTTGCGTGGGTAGCGTATAATAACTACAAGTCGACCAAAAAAGAGCAGGAATTTGTTATTATGCAACCGCAGGAGGATCGTACCGAGCAGATAATCAATACTTTTACCAATCCCAATCCGACGGTTGTTATATTGGCGAATGAGGAGATGGAGTTGACTATACATAAGGCGAACGGAGAGATTTTTGATGAAATGGTTATGGGCAGGGGGGATACCTATTTTGTGCCGAATAGTATAAAGGGGCTGGCGATGAGTGTGGGCAATCTCTCTGCAGTTGAGGTTTATATAGACGGCGACAAAGTTTCCTCGCTGAACAATCTGGACAAGAACGAGCATGGCCTGATACTGGATATCAACAAGCTCTACGCCAACCTGGAGATTGTTGTTCCTGAATGAACCAATTGCTGAGTGTCCACTTTGCTTTGTATAGGTCTTATCTTTAGGGTAGCTCTCTAACTTCTTCTCTCTCAAGTAATGAACAGTACAGCCAAAAAGATAAAGTTAGGGGTTAAGCGGGCGAAGAAGAAAAAGAATCCGTTCCGGTTTCGTCCGAAAAGTTCAAAGCCGAAACATACCCATCTCTCCCGCCGCCATAGGCAGGAAACCCGTTTCCGTATATACGGGATTATTGCGATTGTAATATCCTTCCTGTTTCTGGGTAGCCTGTTCTGGAGTATTATTACCAATGGCTACAGCGCATTTCTCCAGACCCGAATTAACCTGACCGTTGAATTATCGCAGGAAATAATCGACCCGGAATATACCGGCGACCCGAAAATCCTTGCCAGGGCGAACTATCGCAAGCTGGTGCAGAATGCGCTGAAGCAGACTTTCCCCGATGTAGCCGAACGTAAGGAAAAGCGTGCGTTATATGGGCTTGTCAGCAAAAGTGCGGCATATGATTTAAAGGATTATGTGCTTGCGCATCCCGGGAAAATCGGCTCCACACAAGATTTCTGGTTTCTGGCCTCCAGTGATGTTGATATGTTCTACAAAGGCAAAATTTCCCGCGAAAGTGATGAGGACAACCGCAAAATCAAGGATAACCAGATTGTCTGGCTGGACAGCCTTGACACACAAGGTAAAATCCGTCGTAATTTTAATAGCGATTTCTTCACCCACGGCGATTCCCGCAACCCGGAATATGCTGGTCTGGCTACCGCTATAATCGGCTCCATATATACCATACTGATTTGCATTGCAGTAGCATTTCCTCTGGGAGTGGCTTCGGCGGTATATCTGGAGGAGTTCGCACCGAAAAACCGTTTCACCAGCCTGATTGAGGTGAATATCAACAACCTGGCAGCAGTACCCTCGATAATATTCGGACTTCTGGGGCTTTCGATATATCTCAATTTTTTCGGAATGCCGCGTTCATCATCACTTGTCGGCGGTCTGACACTGGCCCTGCTCGTATTGCCCGTTATAGTCATCACCACCCGCAATGCCATCAAGGCTATTCCCCCTTCGATACGCTATGCCGCAACTGCGCTCGGAGCCTCGAAAGTACAGGTTACCTTCCAGCATGTCGTGCCATATGCTATGCCGGGGATTATGACCGGAGTTATATTGAGTATTGCGCGGGCACTGGGGGAAACTGCGCCTTTGCTTATGATAGGCATGGTGGCGTTTGTAGCCAATGTACCGGCCAGCCCTACCGACCCGTCCACTTCGCTTCCTGTGCAGATATATCTGTGGGCGGACAGCCCCGAGCTTGGCTTTTCCGAGCGAACCTTCGCAGCGATTATCATTTTACTTGTATTTCTTGTTCTGGTAAACGCAATAGCGATATATATGCGCAAGCGTATGGAAATTAAATGGTAGTAAGCAGATGATGGATAATAGATTATGGATGATGGAAATGTTGTAGTCATTCCATCATCTATAATCCATCATCTATCATCACTTCTTTATGCCCAAAGACAAGGACAAGACAGGCAAGCCGCGTATGACTACCCGTAATCTCTCCGTATTTTACGGCGAGAAGCAGGCATTGTTTGACCTTGATCTGGATATCCATAAAAACCAGGTTACTGCACTTATCGGCCCTTCCGGCTGCGGTAAATCCACATTCCTGCGCTGTCTTAACCGTATGAATGATGTGGTTGAGGGCTGCCGCGTCGAAGGAAAGGTAACGCTGGATGATTTCAATATTTATAAAAAGAAGGTTGATGTGGTGTTGCTGCGCCAGAAAATCGGTATGGTGTTCCAGAAACCCAATCCCTTCCCCAAATCGATATATGATAATGTGTCATATGGGCCGAAAATCCATAACCTTACCAAAAGCAAGGCGGAACTTGGTAAACTGGTCGAGAAGTCCCTCACCCGCGCCGGTCTGTGGGATGAGGTGAAGGACAGGCTGGACGCACCGGGAACCTCGCTCTCCGGCGGACAGCAGCAGCGGCTTTGTATCGCCCGTGCCATAGCGGTCAAGCCCGAGGTAATCTTGATGGATGAGCCCTGCTCCGCCCTCGACCCGATAGCTACCGCGGTTATAGAGGAGCTAATCAACGAGCTGAAACGTAAATTTACGATAGTTATCGTTACCCATTCAATGCAGCAGGCCGCCCGTATCTCCGACTATACCGCCTTTTTCCACCTCGGCCGTATAGTGGAAGACGGCCCGACACAGCAAATCTTCAACTCCCCCGAACTCAAGCAAACAAAAGATTATATCGAAGGGAAATTCGGATAATATTAGGGCAATATACACTTGCAATTTATGTCAAAAATGTATATAAGCCCTTCTCTTCACAAATAACTTGATGGTCAGGAATACAGGTAACTACAATGAGCATACTGGAAAAATTTAATAAAAAACAGGTTGAAGCCGCAACTGAGGGTAAAGATATCCCCGACTTTCAGGCTGGCGATACAGTACGGATAAATGTACGCATTATCGAAGGTGACAAGGAACGCATACAGGCATTCGAAGGAGTGTGTATTGCGCGCAGGAATCGTGGTATTAATTCTTCCTTTACCGTGCGTAAAGTCAGTAGTGGTGAAGGAGTGGAACGTGTATTCCCGCTATATTCTCCGCGTCTTGAAAGCATAAAGCTGGTGCGCCGAGGTGATGTTCGCCGTGCAAAGCTATATTATATGCGTAAACTTTCCGGTCGTGCAGCACGTATCAAGGAAAAGCGAGACTTCGACAAACCAGCTGCAGAAGTACAGAAAATCGAACCAGCCAGTAAAGCAGACAAAGCGGAATCACCCGGCCAAGCTAAAGAAGAAACGCCTAAAAAGGCCGCTGGTGAGTAGGTATAATTACCTCAGTACTTATTAATTAATATTACTAGATAATGCAATGGACTGATGAAGCGGTAATTGTTTCTGCACGGAAATATGGTGAGAATGCGCTGATTATCAATGCGTTTACCCGTGACCATGGGTTACATGCCGGTCTTGTACGCAGTATTCGTAAATCCGGTAGTATCTGCCAGGCTGGCAACTTCGTGGAAGCTACATGGAAAGCAAGGCTGGAAGAGCATCTGGGAAGCTATACGTTTGATTTACAGAAATCCAATGCAGCACTTCTGCTGGATGATTCACTGAAACTATCCGCTCTTACTTCCCTTTGTGACCTGCTGGTGCGTAGCTTGCATGAACGGGAGCCGCAGGAAGAAATCTACCATCTGTTCAGGGATTTTATAGAACAACTTTCAGTTGCTGATTCCGCTTCTCCTTCTCCTCCGAAATGGATTGAAGATTATGTTCGCCTGGAGCTGTCCCTGCTCGGAAAATTAGGCTATGGCCTTGATTTATCTTGTTGTGCAGTGACCGGTGATACCGAGGATTTAATGTATGTTTCCCCCAGGTCAGGGAGGGCAGTTTCGCGTGAAACTGGTGTTCCATATAAAAATAAACTGCTAAAATTACCCTTTTTCTTGACCCAGATCAATAATTCCCAGGCAAGCTTGACCGAGATCATTGACGGTATGAATTTAACCGGATATTTTTTTGGCAAGCATGTGTTTTCTCCGCATGGAGCAAGGATTCCAGCCTCCCGCGAGAGATTTACACACAAGCTTGAGGAGTTGTTAAAAGGATGAAGAAAATATTTATGTTTCTGGCTGTGGCCATGGCCTCTGCGCCTGCCCATGCCTATTTATGCTTTCCGGCAAATAATATCGAGGATTACAACCGTGACGCAGATGTAATCTTTTCCGGTGAATTACTTAGCACCGAAGATATGGAAGCAAGCGAGGAAGAACTTGGTACTCCTCGTACAAGAGCATATTTCCGTGTAAATGAATTATGGAAAGGACTTCCGATAAGCAAAACCAGAGTGACTGTAGACACTGAAGGGCTTTACGGTTACGACTGGAAAGTTGGGCAGAATTATCTGGTGTATGGCTATCGTATCAATGGTGATGAACGTATTAGTGTAGTTGGTTGTCCACGAATTAAAAATATCGAGAGGGTAAAGGACCGTCTACGTTCACTCGGCCAGCCAAAGCGTACCCGCCCTCTTCGCCAGGAAGAAATAGAAAATAAGTTCTACAAAATTGGTTTTTGATTATATGGCCTTAATCCAGCTTGAACTTGATCGGCACATCGAACTGGATGATTTTTCCGTCGGCATAGCCGTCCGGTATGGGTGGTACGGGATCGGATTTCCTCACCATTTCCATTATCGCATCATCAAGAATCTGGTGTCCTGTGCGTTTCAGCAGGGCATAGTAAATCACATTACCGTTGCGCTGGATTTGCAGGCGGACAACTCCCTCGCCCTCAATTGCCTGACGCCTGGCGCTTTCCGGATATACCTTGTTCACCCCCAGCCATAGCGACAAAACCTGTTCGTAATTCTCTACCTTGTCCAGACCGGTTTTCTGCGTATTACCAAGTATAGAGCCCCTTGCTTTCGGCGACTTCTCCGCCTTGCGGACAGGCGCCGGAGATGGCGCCGCAGGTCTTTTTACAGTCTTTTGCTGCAATATTTCCATCGGCATCAATATAGTGACCTTACCGCCGCTTTCCTCCGGTTTTTCCTCATCGGTAATATCCTCGGGAGTGGGCGGTGTGTCGGGGGTTATATCCTCCGGCCGGTTGAACTCCACCGGATTTATAGTGTTTTTCACAATAGCCGGTGTCGGACTTGGTTTTACCCTGGGTTCGGGCTTGTTGCTATGCGCTGTTTTGGTTGCCGGCAAATCCACCTTGCCGATTTTTACATTCAGTATCTTGAACGGAACCTCTATCTTTTTCGGCTCGAACCTTATTGCAAATATTGCAAGTATTATCACATGCAGCAAAGTGGCAAAAATCACCGCTTCATTGAAATCGAATCTGGGTTTAGTGGTGGTTGTCATTGCTGGTTTGATGATGGATGATAGATTATGGATGATGGAAACCTCACCATTACCTTTTCTCTATCATTTATAATCCATCATCTATTATCTACCTTGCCCTGGTGGCAATAGCAAGGTTTTGCCCGCCGGCAGCCGATACAGCGCGGATAAGACTGGTGAGCTGGGCAGCGCTCAAAGCCGCATCAGCCTTGATAACCACCGCTTTATCCGGTGTTCCTTCAAGCTGTGCCTTTAATATATTATCCAGCTCATAGGGGGTGACCTCAACCCCGCCGATTTTCATCTCACCCGCCCTGGTCAGGACTATAGTTATCTGTGATTTGTCGGAAACAACGCTGGATTCACCCTCAGGTATCTCGACCGTAAATTCATCCGGCTCGACCAGTGTACCGGCAACCAGAAAAAATACCAGCAGCAGGAATATCACATTTATCAGCGGTATCAGGCTGATATCTATCGGTCTTTTCCTTGTCCGTTCGAATTGCATTCCGGTTTACTCCAGCTTCTCGACAAAAGTGGTGTTGGTACCGCCGGCGCGGTGGATATAATCCATAACGGTGATTACATCCTGTACCGATGCCACCTTGTTGCTCTGGACAACTATAAGATTCTCGGGATGCTTTATCAGCATCCGCTTTAATTCCGATACGAACCTCTGCCCGTCATATTCCTGCCCGTCCAGTAATATCCTGCCGAATCCGGCAGCCTCCACGATAATATGCTTTACATCACCGCTATCCGCCGCTGCCTGCTCGCCGAAATTCATCTCCATAGCCTCATTGCGGGCGAAAGTAGTGGTCAGCATGAAGAAGACTATCAGCAGAAACACCACATCTATCAGCGGCGTCAGGCTGAGTTTGGTACGGGATGTAAAACTGCGTTCAAATTCCATTGTATAGTGGCTAGAGTCTAGAATCTTGAGTCTAGTGTTATAAAGAGTTTAGGAATATAAGAAAGCAAGAATACAGGAAATTTCTTGTATTCCTGACTTCCTGTATTCTTAATTTCTTCCCATTCCCCCACAATTCGACTGCGGGCTAAAGCCCCTGGCTCATCTGCTCTTCCTCAATGGGGGAGCTAGCCTCCGTACCCTTATGCGATAATACACGCACCGATATATCCTTCATGGTTGCACGGATTTTTTCTATTTTGCCGTCGAAAATATAATGCGCTGCCATAGCCGGAATAGCTACTGAAAGACCGGCTACCGTAGTCAGCAGCGCCGTCCATATTCCCCCTGCCAGCAGCGACGGGTTGATATGCGAGCCGGAAGCCTGCTCCAGTGCCGAAAACGCCTCGACCATACCGATAACCGTACCCAGCAGGCCAAGCAGCGGTGCGATATTAGCCACCAGCTCCAGCCCGCGCATATGCGACTCCAGATAGCGCAACTCCGCCGAACCTACCCGCGAAATTTCCTCCTTGGCCACATCAAGCGATATATTAGGCTTGTCAATGGCCTCCAGCGCCGACAGCATCACCTTCGCCACCGGATTGGCCGCCTGCACCGAATACAGCTTGTCGCGAATACCGGTATGCTCGCCCCTGTGTTCCAGCTTCTCGACAAATAGCGGGTTGATCTCCTGTATCCGCCAGAACTGGGCGATTTTAAGCAGAATCACCGCTGTCATATATATCGACAGCAGGGTGATGATAATCATCACCACCCCACCGTTTTTGTATATTTCGATTATTGAATCCATGTGAGGTTACAGGTTTTAGGTTGCAGGTTTTAGCAGAGGAAGTCTTGTTCCCACTTGCTAGCCCAACCATTCAGGCATATTCTCCGCAGCCAGCATATCCTCATATGTCGGGCGGGGGCGGATAATTGCAAACTCACCGCCTTTTACCATAACCTCCGGAATGAGCAAGCGGGAATTATACGTACCGGCCATAACCGCACCATATGCTCCGGCAGAACGCAATGCCAGTAAATCCCCGACCTCAAGCTCCGGCAGCGGGCGGTCACGGCCAAATACATCGCCGGTCTCGCATACCGGCCCAACTACATCAACCGGCTGTAAATCCGCCTCATCCGCCTCTTTCACCGATACAATCTCGTGATAGGCATCATACATGCTGGGGCGCACCAGATCATTCATCGCCGCATCGGTAATATAAAAGGTTTTCTCCGGAATCCGCTTGACCATAACGATGGAAGTTACCAAAATCCCTGCATTTCCGGCAATCATACGGCCCGGCTCCAGCACCAGTTCGCAGTCCAGCCCGCGCACCATATCGACAATCATCCCGGCATATTCATCCGGATGCGGCGGCTCCTCACGGTTATACGGAATGCCCAGCCCGCCGCCCAGGTCAAGCCGCCTGATATTATATCCCGCTGCACGCAAATCCCCAACCAGGCCGGTGATTTTATCGAAAGCCTTGCGGAATGGCTCAAGCGATGTGAGCTGTGAGCCGATATGGGTTGTAACCCCGACTATCTCTATATTAGGCAGGGTGGCGGCATGTTTATATGCGTCCATAACATGCTCCCATGCCACACCGAATTTATCCTGCTTGCGGCCGGTGGAGATTTTATGATGGGTTTTTGCATCGACATCGGGATTGACCCGGATGGCAATATTGGCGGTTTTGCCGAGGTTTCCGGCCACTTCATCTATTGCATCCAGCTCCTCAAGTGACTCTACATTAAACTGGGCAATACCCACCTCCAGCGCATAGCGGATTTCACTGTGAGTCTTGCCTACACCGGAGAATACGATTTTCTGCGGCGGGATTCCGGCTGCCACCGCACGGCGGATTTCACCTTCGGATACGGTATCAGCACCGGCGCCAAGCTGTGCAAGGGTTTTGAGCACGGCTATATTGGAATTGGCCTTGACCGCGAAACATACCATAGTCGGCACTTCGGCAAATGCCTCGGAAAATACCTTGTAATGACGGGTGAAAGTAGCGGTGGAATAGCAATAGAACGGCGTACCGACTTTTTCTGCAATATCCGCCACCGCAATATCCTCGGCATACAGCACCCCGTTCTTATAATTAAAATGGTCCATTTATTTGATTGTTCTTACTGTATAACCAAGCACTATTCCACATCCGTGATGTAATTGCAACAATCTATGTTTTTTTCTTCTTGGCAGATTTGGTGGTTGGTTTTTTCGGGGATTTTTTTGCAGGCTTCTTTGCGGGCTTTTTGGGAGAAGATTTTTTGGCGGAGGTTTTTGCCGTTCTTTTTGCCGGTTTACCGGCTGCCTTTTTGGCTTTTCTCTCGGCATCCTGGGCGATCAGGTCAACTGCGCGGTTGACCCCAACGGTATATACATCATCCTCTTTCAGTGAGGTAAACTTGCCGTCATGCTGGACATAGGGGCCGTAGCGGCCGTTATTGGCGATAATTTCCTTGCCGGTTTCGGGATGCACCCCCACCACCCGCGGCAATGCCAGCAGTTTTTCCGCCAGTTTCAGACCAACATCCTCCAGCTTTACATCCTTGGGAACCGCCGACCGCTTGGGCTTTTTCTTGCCCTCCTGCTCACCGAGCTGCACATAAAAACCATATGGCCCCTTGCGCAAACTAATCTCTATTCCTGTAGCGGAATCATCGCCTAAAACCTTGGGGTAGGTTTCACCTTCCGGCTGCTCGTGAGTTTCCTCATCCTCCTCGCTGGGAGTGCCGGAAAGTTGTCTGGTGTAATTACAGTCCGGATAGTTGGAGCAGCCCACAAATGAGCCAAATTTACCCGTCTTCAGACTCAGCTTCCCATCCTTGCAGGTTGGACATTTGCGCCGCTCCTCTATATCGCCCTCACCGGGAAAAAGCAAACTGGCCAGCAACCGGTTCAGTTCCGTAATAACCTGTGTAAACTCAACCTGCATCACCTCGTCAACATTGCCGGAAAATGCCCCCCAGAAATCACGCAATGCATGCTTCCAGTCCATCTTGCCTTCGGCGATATCATCAAGCTCCTCCTCAAGATTGGCAGTGAAGTCATATTCAACATAGCGCGGGAAGAAACAATACAGGAAAGACGTAACCAGACGGCCTCTCATTTCGGGCATGAAACGTTTTTTCTCCAGCCTCACATAATCACGGTCCTGCAAAACCGAAATGATACTGGCATAGGTCGAGGGACGCCCAATCCCAAGCTCCTCAAGCTTTTTAACCAGACTGGCCTCGGTATATCGCGGTGGCGGCTGGGTGAAATGCTGCTCCGGCAACAGCTTATCAAGGGCAGTTGCATCACCCTCCCTGAGCGCCGGTAGCATATGTTCTCCCTCATAACTTCCGCTACCGGAATATTTATCATCCTCACCTTCCTGGTAAACCTTCAGGAAGCCGTGGAACTTGATAGTCGAACCGGTCGCACGAAAACGCGCATAACCGTCAACAGCCTCAACATCCGTACTCACCCTGTCCAGAACTGCCGATTCCATCTGGCTGGTTATCATCCGCTTCCAGATAAGGTCGTATAATTTATACTGGTCATCAGTAAGACGGCCACGCAGATTTATCGGCTTGCGAAAAATATCGGTCGGGCGAATCGCCTCATGTGCCTCCTGCGCATTGCTCGCCCGCGATTTATAGAATTTCGGCTTGCCAGGAACATAATCCCCGCCATATTCCTTCTCAATCATCCCACGCGCCGCATTTATCGCCTCCGGCGCAACCGTCACCCCGTCAGTACGCATATAGGTAATCAGGCCGGTAGTCTCACCGCCAATATCAATTCCTTCATATAGTTTCTGCGCAGTCTGCATAGTGCGACGGGCGGAGAAATTCAGCTTGCGGGCGGCCTCCTGCTGTAATGTTGAAGTGATGAAAGGCGCGGAAGGATTGCGCTTTACCTCCTTGCGCTCGATTTTGGCAATTTTATAATCCTTTTTACCAAGATTTTTCTCGATTTCCTTCGCCGATTTCTCATCCTTTATCGCCAGTTTCTCAAGCTTGTTGCCATCAAGGTGAGTAAGCCCGGCATTAAAAACCTCACCGGCAGGGCTTTTGAAATCAGCATCAATGCTCCAGTATTCCTGGGAATCAAACGCCTCGATTTCCAGTTCACGCTCGCATATCAGCCGCAGCGCAACCGACTGTACCCGTCCGGCAGAACGGCTTCCAGGCAGCTTGCGCCACAATACCGGCGACAGGTTAAACCCGACCAGGTAATCCAGCGCACGCCTTGCCTGCTGTGCATTAACCAGATCCATATCGAGCTGGCGCGGATTGGCAATCGCCTCCTCAACCGCGGATTTGGTAATCGAATTGAACGAAACCCGCTGCACCTGCGTTCCCTTGCCGATAGCCTTCTTCTGGCGCAATACCTCCAGTACATGCCAGGAAATAGCCTCACCCTCACGGTCGGGGTCGGTGGCCAGTATCAGCGAATCCGCGCCCTTGACCGCATCGGTAATCGCCTTGATATGTTTGGTCGAATCGGAACTGACCTCGTATAACATCTCGAAATCCTTGTCAGGCAGGACAGACCCGTTTTTGGAAGGCAGGTCACGCACATGCCCGAAAGAGGCCAGAACCTTATATCCTCTGCCGAGATATTTATTGATAGTCTTGCATTTGGCGGGAGATTCTACGATTATAACATGCATGGCTGATTCGGTGTTTTATATATGCGAAACGCGCAAAGCCATACATTAACGTTAATATGTTTGTAAAGGAAAGTTTTTGTATGAGGCTACGAAACAAGGGTGGCCTGATATTCAGTAACCTCCTTCGGGAGTTTGAATTTGGTTTTTTCGATTTTGCCGTCCATGGTGGTGATGGTAGCATCGGGGGAATTTTCCCGCAGACGGTCGATAACCTGCTCAACCAGTATTTCCGGAGCCGATGCACCGGCGGTGATTCCTATATTCTCCGCATTATCCAGCCATTCGCCCCTGATATCCGTTGCATCGTTTATAAGATAGGAAGCAGACCCCATATCTTCAGCCAGATCACGCAGACGGTTGGAATTGGAACTGTTCTGCGCTCCTACAACCAGCACCATATCTGCCATACCCGCCAGTCTTTGCACAGCATCCTGGCGGTTTTGCGTAGCATAACATATATCACGCAGTTCCGGCCCTTTAATATTGGGGAACCGACGTTTCAGAACTTTAATAATCGCACTGGTATCGCTCACACTCAGAGTAGTCTGCGTTACATAAGCCAACCTGTTTTCATCCGCCACCTGTAAACCTTCCGCCTCTTCAACATTCTGCACCAGCAACACATCCCCTGCAACCCTGCCGGAAGTTCCCTCAACCTCGGGATGACCTTCATGGCCAATCAGGATAATCTGCCTTCCATCCGATTCCGAGCGCTGCGCCTCCCTATGTACCTTGGTAACCAGCGGACAGGTAGCATCAATCACCGGCAGATTGCGCAACCGTGCCTCATTTTCCACCTTCTCCGAAACACCATGCGCGGAGAATACGGTAATCGCACCATCAGGTATTTCGGCAATCTCCTGTACAAACACTGCCCCCTTCGCCCGCAGATCCTCCACTACATACTTATTATGGACAATCTCATGGCGGACATAAATCGGCGGGCCATATAATTCAAGCGCCCGCTCGACAATTTCGATAGCGCGGTCAACCCCCGCACAAAATCCCCTCGGCTGTGCCAGTATTATCTGCATAAGAGCTTGTGGTTGATTTAACTGAGTTATTATGTCGCAATCAAGACAAGAAGTCGATTGCAAAAAGGAACTAAAGACCATCTTGACTTCTGTGATAATCATCGTAAACATCAATAGGTAAGAAGGTATCAATAATCTGTTGAGATAATAATGATAGGGAAAATTAAAGGGGTGGTTGATGAAATCGGTGAAGATTTTGTCATTATCGATGTAAATGGTGTCGGATATTATATATTCGCATCCGGCCGTAACCTGCAGCAATTCGTCACAGGTGAAGCGGTTGCACTGTTCATCGAAACCCATGTCAGGGAAGACCATATCCACCTATATGGCTTTGCCTCCGCCTCCGAACAGCAATGGTTCCGCAGGCTTACCTCGGTTAATGGTGTGGGGGCAAAAATGGCTCTGGCAGTGCAGTCCGCATTAACACCGGAACAAATCTCCACCGCGCTGATCAGTCAGGACAAAACCGCATTCACCCAAATAAGCGGTATCGGCCCCAAAATGGCCGCAAGAATTATCAATGAGCTGAAAGACAAGGCTGGTTCTATGGATATCCCCAGTATTCCGGCAGTAAACAGCGGTAATGTAACCAGTATTACAACTGGTGCAACTCCGCCGCAGAATAAGTCAGCAGCAGATGCAATTTCGGCACTGACCAATCTCGGCTATGGCCGCAGCGATGCTTATATGGTAGTAACCAGGCTGGTGCGGGAAGATAATTCCGCAAAGGTAGAGGATTTAATCAAACTCGGATTAAAGGAGCTTGCATAATGACTGGATTTTTAGGGGGATTGCCGGGTGCAATATGGTCGGGGATTTTGCTGGGGATAAAACATACCGTCGCAATAGTGGTGGTATTCGGCATAATGCTTGCCCTAGGTTATTTCATAATGGAAAGCAATCCGGAACTGAAAAAGCGCTTTAACGGCCTGTGGGAAAGTATCGATGAAGTGACAAAGTCACTGAAAGGCATATCAAAAAGTACCAGGGAAAATAATGCGGTGCTGGAGAAACTACCGGAACTGACCGAAAAACTTGCTGAGGCAAAAGGCAGCAAGGCATCGCGTCTGCTTGCGCCTGCTCCCGGAATAGAGGAAGTACCTAACCAGCTTGTACCATTCCTTGCGGCATTGCAGAACTCAAAGGACTATCCGCGCTATGTCGAGATGCTGTCCGAGGAGAAAATTGGCAAGAAAGGTGAAGGTGCGGTTACTATACTGGGCAAGGCGCTGAAAAGTGACAACCCCGTGTTGAAAGAGGCTGCAACGCAGTCACTCAAGGCTATCGGAACTACGGAAGCACTGGGACTGCTCGGCGAGCAGAAAAGCAATCAGGTTATGAAAGAAAGAGGCTTTGCTATTGAGTGATGTAGCTGAAATAGACAAACGACTGGTTTCCTCTCCCAGGCAGGAAGGGGATAATGCGGAGAGGGCAATACGTCCGGTAAGCCTCGATGATTTCACCGGTCAGGAGCAGGCCAAGGCCAATCTGCGTATATTTATCGAGGCGGCGAAAAAGCGTGGAGAAGCGCTTGACCATGTGTTGCTGCACGGGCCACCGGGACTGGGCAAAACCACTATAGCACAGATAGTTGCACATGAAATGGAGGTAAGTTTTCGTGCAACTTCCGGGCCGATTCTCTCCAAAGCGGGAGACCTGGCGGCTATTTTGAGTAATCTGCAGGCAGGGGATGTGCTGTTTATCGATGAAATCCACCGGCTTAATCCTGCAGTTGAGGAGATATTATATTCCGCAATGGAGGATTTCAAGCTGGATTTAATTATCGGTGAGGGTCCGGCGGCACGTACTGTCCGCATAGATTTACCCAAATTTACTCTGGTCGGGGCGACTACCCGTATCGGGCTGCTGGCCAATCCGTTGCGTGACCGGTTCAGTATACCGCTGCGGCTGAATTTCTATACTATTGATGAGTTGCGGCAGGTTATAGAGCGCGGGGCTTCCGTGCTGGGCGCAAAGCTCGATTCTGCCGGTGCTATGGAAATAGCAAAACGCTCCCGCGGCACTCCGAGGATTGCAATTCGGCTGTTGCGCCGGGTACGGGATTTTGCTTCAGTAAGCGGGGACGGGGTTATTAGTACCAATATAGCCGACAAGGCACTTACCAGGCTGGATGTGGATGACAGGGGCATGGATGCACAGGATCATCGCTATCTACGTTTTATTGCCGAGAATTATGGCGGTGGGCCGGTTGGAGTGGAGACTATCGCAGCGGGACTGGCTGAAGAGAGGGACACAATTGATGAAACCATTGAACCATATCTCATCCAGCAGGGATTTATCCAGCGTACTCCCCGCGGCCGTATCCTCACCAAAAACGCCTGGCAACATCTCGGCCTTGCCGCTCCTGTTGAAATGGCGGAGTAAGCAACACCCCTTGCATATTTCCAATGCACGTGTATATTTTATGCTTAACTAATAAAAGGAATTAATTATGGCAGGGAAAAACAATGGTGTAAACGGGGCTGCAAATGGCAGTGTACCGGATAGTGATAATCCGCAGAGGAGAATATCGGTTAATGCGCAGTATATAAAGGACCTGTCCTTTGAGAATCCCAACGCGCCTAACAGTTTTTTCAAGGGGGACAAGCCGCCGCAAATCAATGTAAATGTGAATGTCGGAGCAAGTAATGTCGGGGAGAATGCGTTTGAAGTAGTGCTGCATATGGGTGTTGAATCCAAACGTGATGATATAGCAATATTTATAATGGAGCTGGCATATGCGGGGGTGTTTACTCTATCTAGTGTACCGGAAGAGGATCTTGAGCAGATACTGCTTATCTTCTGCCCCGGTGTGTTATTCCCTTTCGCACGGCGGATTATAGCCGATGCTACGCAGGATGGCGGTTTTCCTCCATTACTGGTTGACCCGATAGATTTCAGCCATCTCTATGCGCAGAGAGCTGCGGAATCCAAGGAATCCGCCTGACCACCACCATGAACAATCTGGCAAAGAGAACCTTATCTGCAGTAATCCTGGCACCTGTTGTGCTGGGGATAATATGGCTTGGCGGGATTTTGTTTCAGTTTCTGGTTATCGCCGCCGGTGTAATAATGCTGTGGGAATGGAATAATATTACCAGAACTGCCAGAAACCGTATATTATGGTTAGCAGGCGGGCTGGTTTATGTTGTAGTTCCCTGTGTGATTCTGATATTGCTACGGAATGAAGAAGCAGAAAGGTTTCCTACAGGTCTATTTTATATACTCTGGATAATAACCGCTGTATGGGCAACCGACATAGGGGCATATTTTGCTGGCAAGGCTATAGGTGGTCCCAAGATAGCGCCAAGAATCAGCCCAAACAAAACCTGGGCAGGGTTATTTGGCGGTATGGCATTGTCAGGAATAGCGTGTTTTTTATTATTCCGCTTTCTGTTTGTCTCTTCTTTTGATGAAATCTCAAAAATAGCATTAATCAGCATAGCAACAATCAGTATATTGCTGGCTGTAGTTGCGCAAGCCGGAGATTTCTTTGAATCATGGGTAAAGCGGCGGTTCGGGGTTAAGGACAGCGGCAATATAATCCCCGGCCATGGTGGATTACTCGACAGGCTTGACGGCCTGCTATTCGTCACCCCAGTCTTTGCCGCAATAATATATTTCCTCGGATGAAACCAGAAAATTTCTTTACATTACTGGGTATAGCGGAAGGGTTTGATGTTAATCCTGAAATATTAGAGGCTAACTATTTTACCTTACAAAAACAATACCACCCTGACCGGCTTGCCGGCAGGCCGGAGGCGGAGCGGGTACAATCACTGCAAAAAGCCAGTGATATAAATGAGGCATACCGCACATTGAAGAACCCGTTAAAACGGGCGGAATATTTGCTTTCACTGCATAATATTGATATGAAAGAAGCAAAGCCTGACCAGCAATTGCTTATGGAAGTAATGGAGCAGAGGGAGGCTTTGTCCGAAACGAATAATTTGCAGTTGAAAGAATTGACTGTACAAGCAGAGGATAATCGCAGTCAATATATCAGCAATCTTGCAGAACTGTTTGACAGGCAGGATTTTGATACAGCACAGGATGTAGTGTTAAAGCTGAAATATACAGAGAAATTTCTGGAAGAAATCCGCGTTAAACAACGAAAATATAATGAAACCGATTGAAATAAAAGAGCCTGAAGACAATCCGGTAAAAGAGCGGGAAATCGCCATAGGCATTGACCTTGGGACGACCAATTCACTGGTTGCTTTTGCCCGTGACGGCAGGGTGGAGGTTTTCCGTGATGAAGATAGAAAGGCGCTTCTCCCCTCGGTTGTAGCCTATAATGAAGGTGAGTTTATTGTTGGCACAAATGCTGGGGAAAATCCGGTAAAATCAATAAAACGCCTTATGGGACGGGGTGTTGCAGATATAGAGCAAACTACCCTGCCCTTTGAAACAGATACCACCCAGGGTTCCATAGTAAGAGTGAAAATTGGCGACAAAACTCTTACCCCAGTTGAAATTTCCGCTGAAATTCTGAAGGTGCTGAAAACAAGGGCGGAAAAAGCCCTGAACACAACAGTCACCAAAGCGGTCATCACTGTGCCCGCCTATTTCGATGATGCTGCTCGCACTGCCACCAAGGATGCGGCACGCCTGGCCGGACTGGAAGTATTACGCCTGGTCAATGAGCCTACAGCAGCGGCACTGGCTTACGGGCTGGATAACCAGGCCGAGGGGATATATGCGGTGTATGATCTGGGTGGAGGGACTTTTGATATTTCACTGCTTAAGATGGAAAAAGGCGTGTTTCAGGTTTTGGCTGCCGGCGGTGATACTGCGCTTGGCGGGGATGATATAGACCATGCGATTGCGGAATATTTCCTGCAGAAATATGCGCCAAAAACAAAACTTTCCCCTGCCGAACTAGGCAAACTGCAAACGACCACCCGTGGTATAAAAGAATATCTGTCGGAAAATAACAAGGTTAGCTGGAATATCTCAATTGGTAATAAAGAAATTGAAACCGAACTTAATGTTAACAGTCTGAACGAACTAGTTGCTCCAACCATCGATAAAACAATAGATATATGCCGTTCTGCACTGGAAGATGCTAAAGTAATGGTTGAAGACGTAAAAGGCGTGGTATTGGTTGGAGGTTCGACCCGCCTGCCATTAGTGTACAAAAAGATACAACAGCTGTTCGGACAAAAACCTCTTGCTAACGTTAACCCAGATGAGGTGGTGGCTATGGGGGCTGCGATACAGGCTGATATGCTGACCGGCGGTGGCAACTATCTGCTGCTTGATGTCAATCCGTTGTCGCTCGGGATTGAGACTATGGGGGGGATTGTCGAGGTAATTATCCCTCGCAATTCACCGATTCCGGCCACTCATTCGCAGAAATTCACTACTTATAAAGACGGACAAACCGGATTGAAAATCCATATATTGCAGGGCGAACGGGAAATGGTAGACCAGTGCCGCTCACTGGCAGAGTTCGAGCTTGGTAATATCCCGCCTATGCCAGCGGGTGCGGCGGTGATTGAGGTGGTGTTTACTATTGATGCAGACGGAATTTTAACAGTATCCGCCCGCGAGGAAACCACCGGAACAGAGCAGAAAATCACGGTAAAACCTTCATACGGCCTGCCTCCTGCAGAAATCGAGCGTATGCTTAGGGAAAGCATGGAGAATGCCAAAGCTGATATAGGCCGCCGGCTGCTTGCCGAGTCGAGGATTAAGGCGGAGCAGGTCATATCTGCAATTGAATCTGCGATAAAGGAAGATAGTGATTTGCTTTCTGATAAGGAGAAAACCACTATAAACCAGCAGATCACGCTCATAAATAACCTGCTCGCACAGGATGATAACAGCATTCGGGATGAACTGGATTATGAAGTACAACAACTAGAAAAAACCTGCTCCCCCTTCATTGAAAAACGCATGAATCGCAATCTTGGCGAGGCCCTGGGGGGAAAGGACATTGCAGAGATATAGGATACAAAAAAGGGCTTGTGGGGTAAACCACAAGCCCTTTGACACAATTATGATCAGGGTTTAACTAATCATATTCAGGAAATTCAGACTAAATTCCGCTGAATTTTGCTGCAATAGCGCAGTTCAGAGTGTCAACCTGCAGGTTATAGTCTGCACCACCGGTATATACACATGCTGTAGCACCAGCAGTGAAAGCAGTACCTTGTTCATCAGTTACAGCTCTTACAACACCAGTACCTGGCGCACCATCATCAATCTTGTTATCAACTGCATAAGCCTGTTCAGGAGAAAGACCATTATTTGCAGTAGCAGAATCGAGTAAGGCACCAGTAGCTGCAGATATAGCAGCATTAGCAGTAGTGGCTGGCCCATTACCAAGAATCAGGTAGTTACCAGTTCTGAAACCTGCTACACCTCCCATATTGGAAATAAGGAATACACCGGCATTAGTTTCAGAAAGAGGTCCATGTGTACCTGCGGCATATGCACCATCAGGAATAACTGCATATTGCGCTTCCATCAGATCCGCTAAAGACATATGTTCCCATACATCACCAACTTCTGATGCAGAAGCGGCAAATTCCTGGGATCCTCCAAGTTCAATAACACCATCGCCATCACCATTAGTGGCAGCGCCAAGGAAAGTAACAGCATTGTCCATATCACCTGGGATACCGTCATATTTAAGCTGGAAGGTGTTGGTAGCTGTGTCAGTATCCTGGAACTGGCTTACCAGAGCACGGTTACGTGCAGCCTGGATAAGGTCCTGTCCAACCAGCACACCACTAACAATCAGGCCGATAATCACCAGCACGATAGATAGTTCGATAAGGGTAAAACCGCCCTCGGCGTTCCTGCCCTTAATTTCTGAAGAAGTTTTATTCATAAGTAAGCTCCTTTTGGGTTTGTTGGTATTTTGTTGGTTTGTTTGCCATACAAAACACCGGTTAAAAAAGTTGAAAAACAACGTAATCTCTCTAGAACATGGTGTAAAAACTATTATCTGGTCATCCTGCTGCTCTGCATAAGCAAAGCGAGCAGAGTCCAGATTTTTAGCACACCAAGCTCTTCTCGCACCACTAGATTTAGCATTTTTGCGGGGGTGATACCACATATCCTGTGTTTTATTACAAAAATGGTGGTTTGATTTTGTACCAAAATTGGGTAAAATTTTAGCGGCTTTTTTAGTAGTGTCTTAAGTTGTTGATTGCTGGGGATTGTAAGGTAACTATATGATTTTACAAAATTTTATCTAAAGTACTGTATATACAAAAAAAATACTTCTCAAAACGTAATATATACTAAATGATAGGTTTTATGGTGCAGGTTACAGGTTATAGTGATGGGATAGGCCGTTATCTGAACTTATCGGAGAGTAGGCCGACTGCGGTGGCGAAATAATAGGAGCGGTTCCATTTCATTATCGTGCGGTAATTATCATATACCAGAAATGCGTAAACCTCGCTATCACCCTGATTATTAGCAGCTTTCTTGTCCTTATCCGGCAGTACCAGCGACGCACGGATATCGGTACGCAGCGGCAAGTCCTTGCCGGTAATACGCCGAACCCCCAGATTCTGCCATTCTTTCAGTGATTTCTTGATTTTCTTGTCATTGGCAAGGTTTTTATCAAGATTTGCCGGTATTTTTACCCTGCGCCCCCATGTGGTACGGTCATCCCAGCCGGTTTTTGAAAGGTAATTGGCTATGGAAGCGAAAATATCATGCTTGCTGTCCCAGATATCCTTGCGCCCGTCACCGTTATAATCCACCGCAAAATTGACAAAACTTGACGGCATAAACTGCGTCTGTCCCATTGCCCCCGCCCATGAACCCTGCATATCACGCATCGCTACATGGCCTTCCTGCAATATAAGCAACGCATTTACCAACTCCTTGGTAAAAAATTCACGGCGGCGCTCGTCAAAAGCCAGAGTGGCCAAAGCTTCGGGAACATAATTATTGCCGGTATAGCCGCCGTAATCAGTCTCAATGCCCCATAATGCGACAATGAATCGCGGCTGCACACCATATTTCCTGCCGATTTCCTCAAGCAGGGCCTTGTTTTCCTGCAGAAGCTTCTGCCCCTTGCGCACCCTGCGCACAGGCACAACATTCTTCAGATATTCACTGAATGTAATGGTACGTTCGGGCTGCTTGCGATCGAGATCGATGATTTTTTGCACTGGCTGTACATTTTTCAGTGCATCCTCGGCAATTTCTTGTTTGATTCCCTGCCTGACCGCTTCCTCGATAAAGCCTTGTTTCCATTCTGCAAACGCCCTGCGCATCACCTCGGCGGGGTCTTCGGCGGCTTTTGATGCAGGCTTTGCCTCGGATTCTGGCTGCTTTTCCGCAACGGCAGGGGACACGCCCGAAAATAGCAATATACAGAAAACCGCTAATCCTATAAATTTATAATTAACCATGCGGGTACTATGATGAAATTTATATAGAAATGCAAGGGAAACCCACACCGCCTTTATGCCAGAACTGATTCAAAAAATTTTATCAGGAAATTATATCAGCCCTGATGACGGAAAGGTTTTAAATGTACCGATTAGCCGGGTAGAGATTGATGGCGGGCTTGTAGGAAATGCGGATATCCTTGTTGATTCACTTAATATTGGTAGGCGGATTCTACCGGTTTGTGATAAGAATACTTATCCCGTTGCGGGCAGGGATATAGAGAGGAAGTTGAGTGCGCAGTCCCTTGTACTTAAGGATAAAATTTTACCCGATATGGGCAGGGTAAAAGAGATAACTGACAATTTAACCAACATTGATGCGGTTGTTGCAATCGGCAGCGGCACAATCAATGACTTATGTAAATATGCATCTTATCAGGCCGGCAAACCGTATATTGTGTTCGGCACCGCTCCTTCGATGAATGGTTATGCGTCGGCTAATGTTTCCCTGATAAAGGGTGGGGTTAAGCAATCTTTCCAGGCTCATCTGCCGCAGGCGGTTTTCCTCGATACCGATATTCTTGCTGCGGCTCCGAGGCGGCTTATACAAAGCGGGATAGGTGATTCCATTTGTCGCACAACAGCACAGGCGGACTGGATGTTGTCACATTTTCTGCTTGGTACTGAATATAAACAGGCTCCATTTGATATCCTGCATGATTGTGAGCAGGAATTATTTGCTGTTGCGCCGGATAATGCGGAGTTTATCGAAGTGCTGGCGGAGAATTTGATATTATCCGGAATTGGAATGTATATAAGCGGCGGTAGCTATCCTGCAAGTCAGGCTGAACATATGATTGCGCATTACGTTGAGTCGAAATACGGTAGTGAGCTCCCGGAAAGTTTTCATGGTGAGCAAATTGCTGTCACAACATTGATGATAGCAGAATTGCAGGAGAAAATACTCGCACAGGATAAGGTTGAATTAAAAGACGAGCCTTTACCGGAGAAAGGGTTGACTGCCGAGAAAATATCAGAGATTAACAGGCTTCTGAAGGAAAATTGGGGTGATTGTCATTCTGCTGCTTTACATGGCAAAGCGAGCAGAATCCAGAATACGGAGACCAGATCCTGCGCTAAATTGTATACACAATTTCCGCAGGATGACGGAGCGGAAAAGATTGAAAAATACGGCAATATCCACGAGCAAATAAAGAAAATTACCAAACCTTCTACAGAAATCCGGAAAATGCTGGAAAAACACAGTTGCCCGACAAATTACAAGGATTTAGGCTGGAGTGAGGAGATATATAATGACGCACTGAAAAACGCCCGTAAATCCCGCGGCCGCTTTACTTTCCTGAATCTTACTTAAACCGATTTTTATTGAATATTAGTAGTTCAGGAGCGCACCAGGGCCGAATAATCGTCCATTAGCCGGCGGGTGATGGGGCCGACTGTGTAATTATAATCACCCAATTCCCCTTCTATACTGCCGATTGGGGTGACTTCTGCTGCTGAGCCGGTCAGAAAAGCCTCCTGCGCCTTGCCCAGCTCATCAGGCATAATATGGCGGACATTCACCTTAATCCCATGCTTATCCGCCAGCTCAATAACCGTCCGGCGGGTGATTCCATCAAGGAAGCAGTCCGGCGTTGGTGTATGCAGTTCACCATCGATAACCAGAAAGATATTCGCTCCTGTCGCTTCCGCTACATACCCCCTCCAGTCAAGCATAAGCGCATCATCAAACCCTGCCTCCGCCGACTCATTCTTACTCATCGTGCAAATCATATACAACCCCGCTGCCTTGGCCGCAGTCGGAGCAGTTTCAGGCGATGGCCGCTTCCACCTGGCATAAGTCAACCGCAGTCCCTTTTCCCGCGCTTCATCACCGAAATATGCAGGCATATTCCAAGTAGTCACCGCAGTATGTATAGTGGAAAGGTTGGTGCGTATCGCCATTTGCTCACTACCACGCCATGCAACCGGCCGCAGGTAACCATCCACAACCCTGTTTGCCTCTATAACCTCCCGACATGCTGCATCCAGCTCAGCAACACTGTATGGTATTTCAAACCCCAGTATATTAGCAGAATTGCACAGTCGCTCATTATGTTCGGTCAGTTTGAACGCCTTGCCGCCATATATACGGCTTCCCTCAAATACACAGGAAGCGTAATGCAGCCCGTGATTCAACACATGAATCTTCGCATCCTGCCAGGGCACAAGCTTGCCGTTAAACCAGATAAACCCTTCCCTCTTATCAAATGGTATCAGTTCGGACATAATCAGTGAGTTGTGAGTAGTGGATTGCGGGTTACACTACCCACTTTTCACTGGATATTACCAGCTATATAATATAATGGAACAATAATTTCGTGTTGTAGCGGGTGTAAATTTCCGTGCTTGTATTGTAATATTGACGTATAATACACACAGTAATGTGCCGTTATTTCGCACGAAATCCACGATATTTACCACTAATTAACAAATGTTACAAAATATTCATCAAATTGTCATAAAAAATTCATATTGCTGTAACACAGCTGTAACATTTCTCTGGTATAGTGTTTTCATAAAGGAGGAAATATGAAGTTTGCGGATAAGCTTGTTGCCCGGAAAATACCGGAATTCCTGTCATTAAACAAGGCAGATATTCCGATTGAGGATTACAAGGCCGCTCTCGATCATATTGCCGCCTATGCTCCATATCCCGCAAGGCGGGGTAAGGAGCTGGAACTGGCCTTCGCCGAAATCGAGGGTTGTCCGGATGATGTGGTAAAAATACCCAGGGATGTCGTAAAGGATATGCTGGAAATGCCGGACAAGCTCAGGGAGGTGGTGGACAAAAAATACAAGCTCATAGCCGGTGCTATTGAAATCAGCCGTAAGGATGCTATCAGGGCGCTTGAGCATGTGGGTGTAACAATCAACCAATTACTGGAAGGAGACAACAATGGAAATTGAAACTAAAGAAGTGTTTAATCAGGTAAATCAGAGTGCTGCCAGCGCAGGGGCTTCCCTGCAATCCATGCAGCAGCAATCTCGTGGTGCTGGCGAGCAGGTGAAAGCTACTACAGACCTGTTGGCTAAAATTGAAGGCTTTAACAAGGACCTTCAGGCTTCAGTAAAAGCCCAGTCTGCTACTGCCGCTAAAGGTGGCCCTGGTATTTACTAGGCTGTGTCACGATGTATAAGCAATACTGAAACGGACGCTTGCAGTTCATGGCAGTAAAGCTTGTGGTGCTGTATAATATTGAAAGGAAACGACCATGGACATTAATGATAAAAAGAGGCGTGTAGCCGATTTACTCAAAACTGATATAAAGGATGTATCGGCTTTGAACGACCAGTTTGAAACTTATGCTGTTCAGATAAGATCTGGCACTGCCTCCAGTGTTGCACTTCTTGCGGGTGAACAACTGGAAAATGACGGTTTGCCAAAATCTCTTGTTACTTCTGTCACTACTGATTCTGTACGTCATGAGGTAGATAACCTTGGAGACGATCTACTGGGTATAAGATTAAAAGACAAACCTGAGAAAGTCTTGGAGTCGTTGCAGAAAGTTGCGACAAGAATGAGAGCCCTAGCAAAGTCTGAAGATATTAGTGCTTCTCTCGGATAGCGCTGCCTAGACTCGTCTATCACCGTCCGGCACGCCGCAGATATATTACTATAACGGCAAGTCCTGTGAGTAGTATAAATGCGGGCGTGAGCCAGAGGAGATATGTATTTGTCCTGAAAGGAGGAGCGAGCAGGATTTCATCGCCGTAGCGTGCGGTGATATGCAGCTTCACCTCATCATCGCTCTTACCCGCAGCAATCTGCTCCCGTATAATTTTCCGTAGCAACCGCGCCATATCCGCATCGGAATCAGCAACAGACTGTCCGTCACAAACCACACAGCGAATCTCGGCAAACAACCCCTTCGCCCGCTGCTCCTGCACAGCATCAGGCAGTTTTTCCTCAACCGTAAAGGCTTGTGCATTTAGCACAGTGAGTCCTAACAAAACATATAATAAAAATATGTATTTCACTATAATTTTCCAGTATTATATATATGCTTTACTGCGTATATACAATAGTATATAATAGGGGTTATATAGTATGCCAACTGTTATTTACGACAATTATGAGTGGGATTCAAATAAGAACGAAGCTAATAAGAAAAAACACAGCCTAAGCTTTGAAGCTGCTATTCAGATTTTCAAGGGTATTATTATAGAATCTCCCAGTAAATCTGAACATTCTGAAAAGAGAATAATAGCAATAGGCAGATTGGAAGGCAAAGAGATAGTTGTGATTTATGCAAACAGGGGTAGACGAAAACGGGTTATATCAGCAAGGAGGGCTAGGAAGAATGAACGAGACACATACAGACAAATCTGTCAGGAAAACGAATAATAATTCCTGGAGGAGTTCTATGAATGAGGCTGAATGGGCAAAGTTTCACAATATGTCGGATAAGGATATAGATATTTCCGATATCCCTGAACTGGATGAGGATTTCTGGAAAAATGCAAAAGTTGTGGTACCGCCGCATAAAAAGGCTATATCATTGCGGGTCGATGAGGATATGCTGGAATGGTTCAGGGAGCAGGGACGCGGTTATCAATCCCTGATGAACGCTGTTTTACGTTCTTATTATGAATCACATTATGATGCCAGATAATGGATCAAGCTAAGAAAAATACATATATATTAACGCTTTCCTGTGAGGACAGGACGGGGATTGTTGCGGCAGTGTCGGGGTTTCTGGCTGAGAATGACGGGTTTATCCTGGAGTCGGCACAGTTCGGGGATGAGTCTACAGGCCGTTTTTTCATGCGCACCAAATTTGAGGCTGGAGAGAAGGCTCCTGACGGGACTACCATCCGCAAGGCATTTGCGCCGGTTGCGGACAGGTTTGCGATGCGCTGGGCATTGCATAATGTTGATTACAGGCCGCGTGTGCTGATTATGGTATCGAAGGCGGGGCATTGCCTGAATGACCTGCTGCATCGTTATCGCAGTGGGAATTTGCAAATTGAAGTACCTGCGGTTGTGTCCAATCATGATGCGTTGAAGGAAATGGCTGACTGGCATAATATCCCTTTCCATCATCTGCCTATATCTCCCGACACCAAGCCACAGCAAGAGGAACAACTATGGCAACTTATACAGGATATGGATATCGATGTGGTTGTGCTGGCGCGCTATATGCAGATTCTATCGGCGGATTTATCGAACAAACTGAAGGGGCGTGCGATTAACATCCACCATTCGTTCCTGCCTGGGTTCAAGGGAGCTAATCCCTACAGGCAGGCATATGACCGCGGGGTTAAAATTATCGGTGCTACCGCGCATTATGTCACCCCCGACCTCGATGAAGGGCCGATTATCGAACAGGAGGTTATCCGAGTTGATCACACCAACTCCCCACAGGATTTGAAACAGCTCGGTCGCGATATTGAAAATCGCACCCTCGCCCACGCTTTACGTTACCACATCGAACATCGTGTACTACTAAACGGCAAAAAAACCGTGGTTTTCAGGTGATTACCCTTTAACTGCCTTTATTCCTTGCCAGCCATATCAGGCTTAGGATGGCAGTCAGCAGTAAGTATGCGGCGGGAAGGATTAAATCCTGGTTATTAAATTTCTCTATATTTGTGAAGACGAAATATGCCAGAATAATTTGTCCAACAAAATAACCAGTTGCTATAAAATGCCAGAATCTTCGTTGCTCCCCTGTTTTTTTCAGCCCACGTAAAACTATCTCCGAGAAAATAGCCAGAAAAGGAAAAACCACAAAACCAAATGCTACATTTTTCATCTCAACATAGCCATTCACCACACCAAACAACATAACCATAAACAGCAATACAAGAATTACCGTATTGATACGTAAAACCCAGAATACCGGTCGTTTGAACATTGTGTTTATAAGCAAGTGTTGGTCAATTAGGCAGCATAATAACCACTAACCCTCAAACTTGATACCCTGTGCGAGGGCGGGTTTTTCGGTGCCGTAATAGGTGGTGGAGGTCTGGCGGCGCATATAGCCCTTCCATGAGTCGGAGCCGGATTCACGTCCACCACCGGTTTCCTTCTCACCGCCAAATGCACCGCCGATTTCCGCACCGCTGGTGCCGATATTGACATTGCATATCCCGCAATCGCTGTATTTCTTGAAATATTCCGCTTCCCTTACATCAGTAGTGAATATCGCCGAGGAAAGTCCCTGTGGAACAGCGTTATGCACCTCCATCGCCGCTTCCAGAGTATCATACGGCATGACATATAATAAAGGTGCAAAGGTCTCCTGCATTACCACATCGGTTTGTGATGCAATCCTCGCAATTGCAGGATGGACATAATATCCTTGCGGGAACTTATCCTCCAGCACACGCTCGCCGTAAAATACCTCAGCCCCCTGTTCCCTGGCAGTAGTAATCGCCGACTGCATGGAATTAAACGAATCCCCGTCAATCAGGGGGCCTACAAGATTGCTGCTATCCAGCGGGTTACCGATTTTCCCATCCAGGCTGCCAAAAGCATTTTTAAGCCGGGTAAATAAATCATCATAAATATCACGGTGAGCAAGGATACGGCGGGTGGTGGTGCAACGTTGCCCGGCAGTCCCCACTACGCCGAACAGGATGGATTGCAATGCCAGTGCCATGTCCGCCTTGTCGCTGACCACAACAGCATTGTTGCCGCCCAGTTCAAGCAGGCTGCGGCCAAAGCGTGCGGCCACTTTCGGCCCTACTATCCCGCCCATACGACAGCTACCCGTAGCGCTTATCAGCGGTAGGCGGTGGTCGGTCACAATTTTATCCCCCGCCTCGTGATTGCCGATAATCACCTCGCTCAAACCGTCGGGTGCGTTGTTATCGTTCTGTTCGTTATATTTGCGGCGGGTACGCTCGAATATAGTATGGCAAGCTAATGCAGTCAGCGGGGTTTTCTCCGACGGCTTCCATATCACAGGGTCACCGCAGACAATCGCCAGTGCAAAATTCCAGCACCATACCGCCACAGGAAAGTTGAACGCACTGATAACACCGATAGCGCCCAGCGGAAGCCAGTTCTCCTGCATAACATGCTGCGGGCGCTCGGAAGCTATGGTCAGGCCATATAACTGGCGGGAAAGTCCAACCGCAAAGTCACAGATATCAATCATCTCCTGTACCTCGCCCCGCCCTTCCTCGATAATCTTGCCACATTCGGTAGTAACCAGCCGGGAAAGCGGCTCCTTCACCTTGCGCAGCTCATCACCGAACAGACGGATTAATTCACCCCGCTTCGGTGCCGGGATATCCTGCCACTTTTTGAAAGCATTACTGACAGAAGCAATCTTTTCCTCAACCTCCTGCACGCTATCAAACCGCAATGACGCAATCTCACTACCGTCAATAGGAGTAGTAACTGCCAGGTCACTGCCTTTATAAGCGCTCAAATCAACACCAAGTTCATTCAGAATATTTTTTATGTCCATGATTTCTCCTGTTTACAGATTATCGTAAACCCACTTCCGGTTCTTATAATAAATCCACCAGCCTGCCAACAGGATAAAAGTTATCAGGCTGATGATGAACCCATAGCGTTCTGCGGGAAGGGTTTCCAGTTCTAAATTTATTTTATGCTTGCCGGGTGGGATGGTGATTTTTATTGTACCAATTCCGTCTTTTTCTTCCGGATGAATTTCATATATCTGCTGCGGGTTATCTGCATTTCCTGCAATCCAGCCAGGGAAATAAAACTGTGACATGGTGATTTCGGTGTCCGTATCTGTCGTGTTTTCAACCGTAAACCGGATATCCCGTGCTTGCCATTTGGTTACTTCCGTACTGACACTATCTCCCGCATGAATCTGCTGTAAGCAATACTCTTTTAGCTGGTGAATTTTCGATGGATGCACCCAGTCCTTATCAACCCATTTCGGCAGGTAAAGCCCCATCGGATAAGTATTTAAATCATAATATAATTGTTTGGTTTCATTAAATTCCTGTCGGCTGCTTATGCCAAATTCAACACTCATCGACAGCGACAGCACGGCAATAACCCCGAACATAAAGATTTTATCCTTGTATTTTTTACCGTGAGAGAGCGTTTGCATAAGGATTGCGGTTATTGCAACTGCTGCTATCCCCAGTGCAAGATTTATCCGCCAGGGGAACTGGATTTTCTGTATAACCGGTATCAGCTCCCATACAAATCCGGAAAGCGGAGACATCATAAACACCGCACCCAGAGCAATTATAAACCAGAAATTTGATTGGAGTTGTAATTTATCCTTACTTTTCCTTATATTACGCCACATCATAACCAGCGCAAATAACATAACCGCTACAATTATAGTTGTGGTTATGAGAACGCTACCATGGGCTGCGGCGGCCTGACCTTTTGGTATGGAGAACAGGAAATTTTCTGAATAGTAAAATTTTCCTTCCCAGTTTTTATTGGTATTGCCCAATTGTGCAAACTCCAGGTAATTCACCAGCGGTAACAGGTAGATTGCCAGTAATGCAGCGCTCAATGTTATAGCCGCAAGAATGGTTGCAACGCTTTTTACCCCCAGCGCTTTCTGCTGAAAATGTATGAACATATAATACAGGACTGGTATTGCGCCGGTTACTATAGTTCCCGGAATACTGGACATAACCTGTAATGCAAGTGCTATAATATAACCGCTTATAGCGCTTTTATCCCCCATTGCCATTTTATGTATGAAATATAACTGTAGCGGTAGCCAGGCGAATGTAAAAAACTCCTGGTATGACATCAACAAATAGAAGGAAATAGCCGGGTATGGCAGGGCGATATATAAAATTGCGCCGCATAGTGCTGCGGTACGTTCGGTAAATAAACGCAACCACATATAGCAGAAAATTCCACCCAGTGTAATTGCGGTGAAGGCAGCGAGCGCAAGTGGATACCAGCCTTGCGGGGGGAGATTGTGGGTGAAATGGAACAGGCTGGCAAAATAATAGGATATCGGGTAATAGAAGAAAAACACCGATGAACCACATCCGGCATTCTTTTTGTACATCCAGCGAGGATATAGTTCGCCGCTCCATAATTGTTCGGCGAAATTCTCCGACCTTAACATGTGATAAAGCGTATCCCCACCACCCGTACCGAGAATCAGCGCCGGTGCAATGAATATTAGCGCAGTCAGGATAATCAGTGGAATGGGACGTTTTAGCATGGCGGGTGTGAGTATAGGTACAAGTTCGCAGCGGTAAAGGAGAAACCTTCCCAGCTTGCGGAGGAGGTAAGAAATCCGAGGAAGCCATATCCTCCGTAGCTTTAGCGCAGGAGGATTGATTTCAGAATTTCTGGTGGGGGAATACAGCATCTCAATATTCCCTCCCCAGAAATCTGGAAAGCAAGCTTTCTCAGATTTCTTACCCCTCCCGCAAGCGGGAGGGGATTTATGCAGCGCTTGCGGAAATATTACGGTTATCTGCGTATAGTTTGCCGGTTTTTGTGGCAAGGAACTTGTCCAGCGGGATTTCCTCCTGCTTTACAAACCCCTGTTGCGGCAGAACACCGCTACTCACCATTTCAACCACTGCAACAATAGAAGCGGCAGTAGTCCAGGCAATTGCCGTACGCATTTTCCCTGCAATTTCAATCGGCTTGTAGTCCGCCACCCACTCCCTTGTCTGCAATTTTCCGTCAATCTCGCCCTGCACCGAAGCGTGAATCAGCACACGGTCGCTATCATCGGGCGGCAGTGCATTAGCAATCCGCTTCACCAGCCCGGCCTCATCATCCTTGAACCGCAATTCCTCAATCAGCAATTTCATCCCGTTTAAATGCCCAGGATAACGGATACTCTTGTAGTTCAACTCCTCGGCCTTGCCGTCATAGGTTTCGGTCATCGTACCCAGTCCGCCGGAAGTAGTAAAGGCCTCCAGTTCCATACCGCCAATGCGAATCACCTCGGGCATACGCAATGCCGGGACTTTCCTGCGTTTGCAGGCCTCGATAATGTCACACTCTGCGATATATTCATGCACCAGCCCCTCAAGCGACCAGTTCCCGGCGTAGCCAAGCTGACCAATCGGATGCTGCGGTATCGCCCCGACCCGCATCCTGATATGGCGCAGCACACCACGGTCATGTTTCACAGGATCAAACTGGTTAGCTATATCCGCTCCGACAATGCCGATAAAGCCGGGAGCCAGCCCGTTTTGCGGTACCATAACCGCTTTTGCGGTTTCGGCAAGATTGCGGATTGCATTGGTGGTGGCGACATCCTCGGTCGGGTCGAAATAATGGATACCGGCTTGATGCGCAGCCTCGGCAACAGTCAGGGTCAGGTGGTAGGGTAAACAGGAAATAACCGCATCATATTTGGAAAACAGTCCTGCAAGGTTATTATTTTCGGCAATATTCTCCTCGGAGAAATTAACGCAGTCAGTCAGTTTCGCAGGAGTCGCACGGTCTATACCGGATACCCCCATACCAAGTCCGTCCAGCATCCTTGCAACCAGACTACCGACCCCCCCAAGCCCCAATATCAACGGTTTCTTTATGGTCATGTTATTTTTATGGTTGTAACTGCTTACAGAATGACGTGCCTACCACTCCCCCCTTGAGGGGGAGTACAAGAGCCAAGTTCCGAAGGGACGCAGGCGATTGGAGGGGGGTAGGAATTTAAGAAAATAAGAAAGCAAGAATACAGGAAATTTCTTGTATTCCTGACTTCCTACATTCCTAATTTCTTCCCATCCCCCCACGATTCGACTGCGGGCTAAAGCCCTTGTCTCATCTGCTCCCCCACAAGGGGGGAGCGGTGGGCACGTATCCAGATGACACTTACTACCCGCTCCGTCTGGTCATTTCAAACAAATGGGTTGCCTGCTCGCCCAGAAAGCCGGAGAACAAAACCTCATTACCATTATCATCAGTAACAAACCCACGTTCGGCCAGCTCGTAATAAGCATAACTCCATTCGATTTTGCCAATACTACCATCATCTTCGGCAATGTCGCACATTTCCGAAACCGCTTGTGTTGAGGACTGGCACAGCTTGCTCCCCACTTCACCTTCCAGGTTATCCTTCATCGGAACACCCGCTTCCCGCAGCGCATCCACAGTTGCCTTGATATTAGGCCATTCGGCTACATTCTGTTTATTTATATAGGCGGTGAAATGATTGATGGAATTACCATGTAACAAAGTCCAGGCGGCATATTGCGATTCTTCATTTACCTTCTCGATTGTACTGCGCTTTGGCGGTTCCCACGGACGAAAGAAAAATGTTTCCGGATTATCAGGATCCAGTATATCCGGTGTATCCTTGACCGCCTCCTTTATCAGACCTACAGTTTCGGGAGACAATTTATCCACCTCAAGCTGGCTGACGAAAATTTTGGGGTTATCGGGATTCTCCGCATGTTCCCAGTGCCATGCGGTGAGTTTCTTCTTTTCAAAGATATACTCACTCTTGCGCTCATAACCGAGCGGTTCGATTATCCTTGCAAAAGCCGCAGCACCAGCCGGTTGCGCACCGGTATCGGTATTAAAGCTGCGCAATGCAATATGGTCATTCTGTACGTTACCACCACGTTCCTTGACCATCTCCGCATATTTCTGCGCATAGAAAACCCGCTGATAATACTGCTTCCACAAGGCTTCCAGAAGATTTTCGATAGTTTGGGGCATGGCTACACTCCTGATATGAACAGCCGGATTATAACCAACTCTTTTACATATTCAACGACGCATTAAAAGTAAATTCCGTAACTGCTTGTGTTTGTATTGCAAAGCGGATAGAATTTATAGCCGTAGAATAACCAACCATAATACTATGACAAATGATAATATAGAATTGCCGATTTATCTGGATTACCAGTCTACCACACCGGTAGACCCGCGGGTGTTCGAAGTGATGAAGCCCTATTTCTGCGAGAAATTCGGTAATCCGCATTCGCGCAGCCACTCATATGGCTGGGAGGCGGAAGAGGCGGTGGAGCATGGCCGCAGGCAGGTGGCTGCACTGGTGAATGCCAATCCCAAGGAGATTGTTTTTACTTCCGGCGCAACCGAATCCAATAACCTTGCGCTGAAGGGGCTGGCGGGGTTCTACGGTGACCAGAAAAATCATATAATCACCGTCCAGACCGAGCATAAATGTGTGCTGGATACCTGCCGTCACCTTGAAAGACAGGGATTTGACGTGACCTACCTGCCGGTGGAAAAGGACGGGCTGGTTAATCTTGATACTCTGAAAAATGCTATAACTGACAAGACTCTGGTGGTTTCGGTTATGGCGGTTAATAACGAAATCGGGGTGATTCAGCCTATTAAGGAAATCGGGGCGATATGCCGTGAAAATGAGGTGTTTTTTCATACCGATGCAGCGCAGGCTTTCGGCAAGATTCTTCTCGATGTCGAGGATATGAATATCGACCTGATGAGCGTCTCCGCACATAAGATTTACGGGCCGAAAGGAGTCGGTGCGCTATTTGTGCGCAGGCGTCCACGGGTGAGGCTGCAGGCGATAATCAATGGTGGCGGGCAGGAGCGGGGTTTTCGTTCTGGAACATTGCCAACACCGCTTATTGTCGGCTTCGGCGCAGCGGCAGAGATTGCCGGCAAGGAAATGGCGGAGGAAAATACCCGACTGCAAAGGCTTGGTGAGAGGCTGTATAAGGGGCTGGTCGATGGCATTCCGGAAGTATATGTAAACGGTAATATCAACGCACGTATTCCAGGTAATCTGAATCTCAGCTTTGCATATATCGAGGGTGAGTCAATGCTGATGGCGATTCGTGACCTGGCGGTATCCAGCGGATCTGCATGCACATCCGCCAGCCTTGAGCCCTCCTATGTCTTGCGTGCATTGGGAGTTGGTGACGAATTGGCGCATACTTCGATACGCTTTGGCATAGGCCGCTTCACTACCGAAGCGGAAATCGATTATGCTATTGAATGTGTAAAATCCAATGTAAGTAAACTGCGTGAACTCAGTCCCTTGTGGGAAATGGCACAGGAAGGCATCGACATAAGCAAAATCGAATGGTCCGGGCATTGAAGCCTCCATTGACTTATGATTATATTCTGGTTATTATACTTTTAATCATAATTTAACTAACTGGAGACTGTCATAATGAAAAAGGAAGACGATAACAGCACTATTTCCGAGAAAGAATGGAAGCGTATGGAAGCCATTGACAAGGCCAGAGAGGAAAAGCAGAAGCAATATGAAAAAAATTTTGCGGATTATCGAAAGCTTGTCGGTGAACCGCCATCAACAATCGACGGTCATACAAGGTAGCATACCCGCTTCCAGAATTACATTGTATATTCCCTTATATGCTCTATAACGCAGTTTATGGAACATGCGGTTATAGCACCTGTTATCCCTTCTGCGGGAAGCCCCTCCAGTCAAACCGCACTGGAAAAATGGTGGCCGTTATTTGGCGATGAACTGGCACAAGTCAATGATGTTATCATCGAAATGACCAGTATGCGTGCCAATCCTATACCGCAGCTTGTCGAACATATACTTGCGTCCGGCGGCAAGCGTCTGCGTCCTATCCTGACTATTCTGGCGGCGAAATTATGCGGATATTCCGGTGAGCGTCATGTAAAAATGGCGGCGGCGATTGAACTGCTGCATACCGCCACTCTGCTGCATGATGATGTGGTTGATGAAAGTGAGATGCGACGCGGCAAGGCGACTGCCAATGATATATGGGGCAATGCGCCGAGTGTACTGGTGGGGGATTTCCTGCTTGGCCGTGCATTCCAGCTTATGTCGCGTGATGAATCGCCGGAGGTTATCAGGATTCTGGCCGATAGTTCGGCGGTGATAGCCGAGGGCGAGGTTAAACAGTTGATGGAAATAGGTAATCTCAAAATTTCCAGGCAGCGCTATATTGAAATTATATCCTCCAAAACAGCGGAATTATTTGCAGCGGCTTGTGAGATTGGAGCTGTGATGGGCGAGCGCCCGGATACGGAACGGCAGGCTTTGCGGCAGTTCGGGCTGAATTTCGGTATTGTATTTCAGATTATTGATGATGCGCTGGACTATTCGGCGCGACAGGAAAAGCTGGGCAAGAAAATCGGGGATGATTTCCGGGAGGGCAAGGTGACTTTGCCTGTGATTATGGCTTATCGTGCAGCTTGTGAGACCGGTGATAATCAGGCACAAATTTTCTGGCACAGGGTTATGGAGCGCAAGCAAGGTGACGATGATTTGCAACATGCCATAGAGTTAATGCAAAACAATAACATCGTTGTACAAACAATTGATATAGCGCAACAATACATAGCAGAAGCAAGTTCATTATTTAACATATTTCCTGACAGTGATATTAAATCTGCTATGCAGCAAATCCTTGAATTTTCTCTTGAGAGAAGGTTTTAGGGATGACATGACAATTTAAGCTTTACAACAAGAAGGAGGGAAAATATGGGACTTAGTGCGAAAAGCTGTGAGCCATGTAAGGGCGGGATTGCACCGCTTGCAATAGCGGAGGCAAGGGAATTGTTATCACAGGCTCCTGGCTGGCGGTTGATAGATGGTAGTACAAAACTGTATCGCAGTTTCAGGTTTAATAATTTTATGCAACCCCTTGATTTCGTTAATAAAGTTGGGGGCGTTGCCGAGGGAGAACAGCACCATCCCGATATCGGATTTGGCTGGGGGTATTGCAATATCTCGATACAGACTCATAAAATTGGCGGGCTGCACCAGAATGACTTTATTCTGGCCGCTAAAATCAATGATATAGGCAAAAATTGTATATAACATTGTCACCCCGGACGCATATTTTCTCTACATCTTTGATGTAGTTAGAAAATAGCGTTCTCGGGGTTATTATTACGTTACGTACCATTGCAATAACCCCGAGAATGGTGTTTTCTAACCAAAACAAGTTTTGGAGAAAACATACCATCCGGGGTGACAAGTGCTAGGTAGCTATATAGTAACATTGTAAAACGATGCACGAGTCGCTTGTTGAGATAAAACCGCCGGAATTTGCTGTAGAGCTGGATATCCGCTATGCAACGGCAAATAACTTTACCGGTGCGGCGATATATAAACGTGCCGGGTGTTATCTGCACAGGGAAGCGGCGAAGAAATTGCAGGAAGCTGTAAGGCTGGCGGCAGCAGTCGGTTGCAGGATAAAAATCTTTGATACATACCGTCCGGTTGAGGCGCAGCAGGCACTGTTTGACCACACCCCCGATCCGGAATTTATCTCACAGCCGGGAGTTGGCAGTACGCCGCATTGCCGAGGAGTTGCGGTGGATTTAACCCTGACCGATGAAGCGGGAAATGATCTGGAAATGGGAACCGAATTTGACGCATTTACCCCGCTTTCGCATCATGCCAATACTGAAATCTCCAGGAAAGCACAACAGAATCGTTTTGTTTTAATGGGAATAATGGCCGCTGCCGGATGGGATTTCTACCGTAATGAATGGTGGCATTACCAGCTTTTCAATCCACGTGAATACCCCCTGCTAACCGACAGGGAAGCTGGCACGGGGCTCGTATAGATATCACCCCAGTCCAATAATCCGCGCACTTAAACTCTCGGCAAAGGTTTTCAGCGTATCCAGCATAAAGGGCAGGAAAATTATCATCGACACAAAAATCGCAATGATTTTGGGGACAAATGACAGGGTCATCTCCTGAATCTGCGTCAAGGCCTGGAACAATGAAATAATAAGACCGGTTATCAATGCAACCAGCATAAGCGGCAGCGATATCTTGAGCAAAACCCAAATCGCCTCCCGACCGATTTCCAGAACTTCTGCCGAATCCATACCAGACACCTAACCAGTTTTCATATATTTTGCAACCGGTTAATTCCCGACTTTTTTAATCCATAATAACCGGTTGACAATCCCTGCCATTTTCGCACAATGGCTCTTATGAAAAAGACGTTATTCATGATAATCCTGATAATCCTGGTTGGCGGGATCGCCTATGTTTCACTAACCGATATTGCTCCTGAACAAAAGCCTGTCAGCAAGAAAATCGAGCATGAGGCGCTGCAATAGGCCGGTATGCCATGAGTGAATATTATATTGAATCATTTCTGGAGATGATGGCAGCAGAAAAGGGTGCTGCCAGAAATACTATTGATTCATACCGCCGTGATTTGCGGGATTTCATGGCTTTTCTTGCCGATTATTCCAATATAAAAGTTGAAACTGTAGGCACACCGGTATTGCGTGATTATCTGGCTTTTATTGCCGGTAACGGGCTTTCCGCCAAAACGGCGGCCAGGCGGCTTTCCTCGCTGAAACAGTTTTTCAAATTTCTCTATAGTGATGAAGTTCGCAGCGACGATCCAACAACTGCGCTGGACAGCCCGAAGCAAAGCAAAACCCTGCCGAAATACCTGGATGAGAGGGAAATCGAAGCGCTTCTGCAAAAGGCACATGAAGATGATTCACCGGAAGGAATGCGGCTGGCGGCTTTTCTGGAGATCTTATATGCATCCGGGTTGCGTGTATCCGAACTGATTGCGCTGAAAAAATCGGCTGTGCAGAAGAAAACCACCAAAGACGGGCAGGTAGTACATTATTTGCTGGTTAAGGGGAAGGGTAACAAGGAGCGCATAGCACCGCTTAATAAAACTGCGGTGGATACGGTTTTGAGCTATAAAAAGCTGCGGGATAATTTTACCGCTGATGACAAAAATGACTTTCTGTTTCCGTCACGTTCCGGCGCGGGACATATAACTCGTCAGCGGCTTGGGCAGATGTTGAAAGCACTGGCTATCAAAGCCAATATTGACGAGACAAAAGTTTCACCGCATGTGCTGCGCCACTCCTTCGCCAGCCACTTGCTGAATAGGGGAATGGATTTACGGGTATTGCAGGAGTTACTCGGCCATTCTGACATCTCCACCACCCAGATTTATACCCATATCGCCGGTGACCGTCTCAAATCAACAGTGGAAAACCACCACCCGCTCTCAAATAAAATATAGCTATATCAATAAGTTATAGCATCTTATGCAAAAAAATTGAAAAAATTTTCGTCACTGTCATAAAGCTGTAACATTTCTCTGGTATAGTGTTTTTATAGGGGGGTTGGAAGAACTCCGGATGGGGAATTTTGTAATATTTTTATAGTAACCATATAACAACCAGAGGAACGGATTATGGGGCTTTTTGGCAAAAAGAAGAAGGATGAAAACAAGGGTACGGGTGAGGTCAAGCGGCATTTTGGCAGCATTCGCAATATTGCGAGCAAGGCCAACAGCATTGCCCATAAGGTCAATCCTGAAGAACTGAAGCGAATGAAGGATTTTGCTGTGGAGGAAATGAAGCATGCAAAAGGAGAGCTGCAAAGCGGACATTTAAAGGAGGATATCAAGCATAAGGTTGCTGAGACAGCCACAAAAGAAAATACCCTGAAAGCGGCAAAGACGCTAGGAAAATTCTCATTTGAGGGATCGAAAAAATTATGGGGTACGTATAAGAATATAACTTTTAAATGTGTAGATAACCTGCCGCTTTTCGGATTCCAGAAGAAAATGATTAAATTCATGCTGGAAAAGGACTTTCAGGTTCTGGAAGCTCTGGAACATGGTGCAGAAAAGGCGGTAGAGCTTTCGGTCAAGGGGGTAAAGTTCACCAAGGATATGGCACAGGAAAAGAAAGCCGAACTTGTAGCCAAAGCCTTATACAAGGAGAATATAGAACATACGGCTAAGGCAACACTGGATAGCTGGCTGGAGGAGAATCCTTTGAAAAACCCGAATACCAACCATAATATAAGGCTGATAAATATTTCTGAACAGGAGAGGGAAGATTTATCACATGGTACTGCGATGGAAGCAATGCGTGGATTCCAGCAGGCCAAACGGAAATATCAGGAAAGTCATCCGAATACGAAGATATATGAAACGGATGACCATACAATGGCGGCAGATTTGCGGGAGGCACTGGATAAGGAAATCGCCAGGCGCAATGAGCCTAACATGACCCCGCTGGAGAAGGAGCAAAAACGCAGGGAGAATAATGATAACGATAAAGGAGGGCATTCACCGATTGGGATATAGGGTATTGAGGCTTCGTTTGAAGCTTTACGATTAGAAGGTTTTAGGTTTTAGGTTATAGAAGGGCTGTGATGACGGGAAAACAGGCATATCATGTTAAAATAGCTATAACCTGTAACCTAATCCCTGTAACCTAAGTTGCATAAATATGAAGATTTTTACATTTCCAGTTGTCTGGGAATAAAAAAGGAGTATATTACTGGTGCATATAAAAAAACCATAAATTGCAAATAGTAATATACATTGTTTAATGTAGTTTTTTAATAAGGAGAACTAAAATGGCAGAAGAACATAAAAATGATAACCATCCACAGCATCATCTCGTTGATGAGCTTAAGGAAGCGGTTCATAAGTTAAGGCATCATGAGGATAGCCACAAAAAGTCCACCTGGACAAAGCTGCGTGAGTTTATCGAAAAGGCTGGTGTGGCGAAGGAATTAAGCAAGGTAATGTCTTCAGTTGCAAAATCCATAGAGACCTTATCGGAGACACCAAACAAGATGCTGGAAAAAATGCCACCCGCTAAAAATATCGAAGAGGCTATTGCCCTGCAAAATGCCACAACAGCAAATATGACAAAAATTTCAAACAGCATCACCAAGGATGTTAAAGAATTGATAGAAGTGTTTAGTGACAAGATTCTGGCTCTTGCTGGTGAAATAACCAACGAACTGGCCGATAAACCAAAAGAGTTTGTTACGGAATCCGCGCAAGCCGTTGGCACTGAAAGTGTCAAAAACCTGAAGCAGTTTACCGAGATGGAACAGGTTTTGTTATCCGCTGCAATTATATTACAAAAAACAGGAATGGATGGGCTGCTTGAAGGTGAGAAGATTGCATTCAAGGGGCTTGAGAAGGAGACAGAGGCATTAAACAGAGTCGATAAAGACACACTGGATCATGTTAATCAGTTAACAAAAATGATATCAAAACTGATAAAAATGCCTGTAGGGGACGAGAGGTCTTTTGCACTGGAAGAATTTGAACAACAATTTATCAAACTGCAAAATCGTCTCAAGCATGAAGATCGATTCCTTAAAGACCTGCAAAAGGAAGAAGGATTTGATTCGGCAGACAAATCCGAGAAAAGCAAGTTTGCATCAGGCGTAACAAAGAACGACCACAAATCCATCATTGAGTCAAAAAACAATCCTGACTCAAAAGATAAGAACAAAAAGGTAAATAGTATTTAATTATCAATCACTTTAACAACAAGGGAGAAAATTATGAGTGAGAATAACAAACAGGACAAAACAATACAGGAGCTGGCAACAAGTGTTGTCGGCAGGCTGGTGGAAACCGCTTTCCTTCCTGCAAAAATAGGTCTTGAGCAAGCTAACAAGGCTCTGGGAACCGATATAGGAAAAGAAGTGAACAAGTTTCTTGATGACAAGAAAATTTCGCTTGATGGTGATTATTCAGCAGAAAGCATTGTCCTTGGGGTAGCTGACAGAATTCAGGAAGAAATCGGTAAATCGGCGCAAAGCGGTAAAACCCTGATAAAAGGTAGCCTGGAGATCGCCGACGAAACCCTTAAAGCGGTTAACAACCCTGAAAATATTGAGAAGGGAGTTAACTTTATAAAAAGACTTGTTTCAGAAGGACCTAGTATCGTTTTAGACAATGCAGATAACCTTGTGGAAGAAGCTAAGCGTAACCCCAAAAAAATGAAAGCCAGACGTGATCAATTTGATAAAAAGCATGCAGACGATAAGGAAAAATCACAGAATCAGCGAGGATAACCCATCTCCTGTAATTCGGTCTGGAGGTTTGAGATAACATTCTGCGTGTTTTGGGCGGTGTATGGCAGGGATTCGGCGGTCAGGCAGATATCGGATATATTATCGAATCCGAGATTTTGCGCCGCTCCCTTCAGTTCATGCAGCGCGGTGCGGTATTTTTCACTGTCATGGTTTTCAGTATCATCTGCGGTGTTGGCATTATCCCCATCCAGACCTGACAATATATTAATTGTCCGTTCTATAGCGGCGATAAACAGGCCGACGAGCTCCTGCCTGACCTCGTCATTCCCGCCACAAACCATCTCCAGCCGTTCATTAGTTATTGTCATATTAGTATATCATTCTTGTCATCCCGAACTTGTTTCGGGATTCATTCTTCCTATGACCGAATCTCTACAACTTGACCAGGTTTTGTATTTTGAAAACACAATCATAACCTGTTAATCATTGCTTGCCTATAGATGGATGCTGAAACAAGTTCAGCATGACAAAGTAGAAAATTATTAGTATCTTACACATATAATCCACAACCGCAACCTTATGGAATTACAAAATAAACCACCTGAAAAACTCACAAAAACCGAGGCTTCGAGCGAGCTTGCACGGCTGGCGGAGGCGGTTGCGTATCACGACAAATTATACCACCAGCAGGATTCCCCTGAAATCAGCGACGGGGAATATGATGCGCTGCGACGGCGTAATGAGGAGATAGAGCGGCTTTTCCCCGATCTGGCGCGGGATGACAGCCCTTCAAAGCGGGTGGGGGCGGCTCCTGCGGAGAAATTTGCCAAAATCACCCACAGCAAGCCGATGCTCTCGCTGAATAATGCTTTTACGAAAGGTGATATTAGCGATTTTCTGGAGCGGGTACGGCGGTTTCTGGGGCTTGATGCGGATGAGGAAATCGAGCTTTGTGCCGAGCCTAAAATTGATGGGCTATCCTTTTCCGCACGTTATGAAAACGGGCAGTTTGTGCAGGGCGCAACCCGCGGTGACGGCTATGTTGGTGAGGATATAACATCTAACCTGGCGGTGGTGTTGCCCAGGAAATTGCGGGGAGATTTTCCCGAAATTCTGGAGGTGCGTGGCGAAATATATATGTCGCATGAGGATTTTGCTGCACTTAATAAACAGCGTGAAAGTGATGGTGAGTCTTTATTTGCCAATCCACGCAACGCGGCGGCAGGCTCATTGCGCCAGCTTGACGCAGACATAACCGCAAGTCGAAATTTATCCTATTTTGCATATAGTTGGGGAGAAATTACCCAAACACATAACATCCCGCAGACTCAGTATGATTTCCTGCAAATGCTTGGTGAGTGGGGCCTGCGGATTAACAAGCGCACTACAGTTACCAACTCGGTAGTCGAAATAACCAGATTCTATGAGGAGGTCTATGAAAATCGTATAAACCTGTCATATGACATTGACGGGACAGTTTATAAAATCAATCGTCTCGACTGGCAGGAAAGGCTGGGAAATGTAGGGCGTGCGCCGCGCTGGGCGGTGGCTCATAAATTTCCCGCCGAGCAGGCCAAAACTATCATTGAGAATATCGAAATTCAGGTCGGCCGTACTGGTGCGCTCACTCCCGTTGCGCGCCTGCAGCCGATTACAGTCGGAGGTGTGGTGGTATCCAACGCAACCCTGCATAACCGCGATGAGATTGAACGCAAGGATATCCGCATCGGTGATACGGTAGTTATCCAGCGGGCGGGAGATGTAATACCACAGGTGGTTTCCGTGGATTCGGGATTGCGTCCCGAAGGTGCGACAGCCTACAGTTTTCCCGATAAATGCCCGATTTGCGATAGTCTTGCGGTGCGCGACGGTGATGAGGCCGTAACCCGCTGTAGCGGCGGGCTTACCTGCGATGCACAGGCGGTAGAGCGGCTGAAGCATTTTGTATCCCGCGATGCGTTTGATATTGAAGGTATGGGGGTAAAGCAGGTGGAAGCCTTTTGGGAGGCTGGATTGGTGAAGAATCCAGCCGATATTTTCATATTGGGGGAGCGTAACAAAACCAGCGACAACCCCTTGCAGGAGTGGAAAGGATGGAAGGAAAAGTCGGTTGAGAATCTGTTTAATGCGATTGAGGACCACCGCAAGATTGAACTTCCGCGTTTTATATATGCGCTCGGAATCCGCCATATCGGCCAGAATACGGCAAAACTCCTGAGCCAGAATTACATTTCATATGATAACTGGACGCAGGAGATGAAAAAAGCTTGTGATAAGGAATCCGACGCTTATCAGGAATTGTTGAATATTGACGGTATAGGCGGAAAAGCGGCTGATTCCATCACTGATTTCTTCCGTGAAAAACATAATACCGATTTGCTTGCGCAATTGGCTGAACAAATAGAAATCACCGATACAGAACAACAGGATAGTGATTCACCACTTACAGGAAAAACTATCGTATTTACAGGTACATTGGCAAAAATGAGTCGCAGTGAGGCAAAAGCACGGGCGGAATCATTTGGGGCAAAAGTTGCGGGTTCCGTTTCGGCAAAAACCGACTATGTTGTAGCTGGCGAATCGGCTGGTTCAAAGTTAAAGAAAGCCCAGGAATTAGGGGTTACAGTATTAAGCGAAGAGGACTGGCTGGAGTTTTGATTATTAATGTCACCCCGGATGGTATGCTTTCTCCAAATCTGTGATTTGGTCAGAAAGCACCATTCTCGGGGTTATAAACAAAGTTATGTGAGTGTAGTAATAACCCCGTGAACGCTATTTTCTAACTACATCAAAGATGTAGAGAAAATATGCGTCCGGGGTGACAGGATACCATGAGAATCATACATATAACAGAAGCGTGGGTTGGGGGGATTGCGACTTATGTTGAAAATCTGGCGGACTTTCAGGCAAAATCACCTGAATTTGAGGAAGTACATCTGATTTACTCCGAAAACCGTACTCCCGATAAAATCAATATCGACAATATCAAATGTCATAGCTACACAAGCTCGCGTAACCCGCTGAAACTCGGAAAAATCGCAAAGAATATCAAGGCAATAATAAATGAAATAAATCCTGATATCATTCATCTGCACAGTACATTTCCAGGGGTTTATGGCCGCCTGCATAAACTAAGAAAAACCGACGGTACGCCGATAAAAATCGTCTATTGCGCGCATGGCTGGTCGTTTCAGCAGGAAAGCAACCCGCTCGCACGTCTCATCTATAGAAAAATCGAAAAGCATCTGGCCAAAAGAACCGATGCGATAATAAACATCTCCCGCCATGAGCATTCCGCTGCGCAGTCCGCCAAAGCACTGGCCAAAAATAATTATGTAGTATTAAGCGGTGTACGGGATAAAGCTCCCGCCCCTGCTCCTGCAATTCATCCTTCCGGGGATAAGCTTAATCTCGGTTTTGTAGGTCGGCTTGATTACAAAAAGGGTTTCGACATCCTTGCCGATGCGGCCTCCAACTGCAAACGTAGTGATATGGAGCTTTATATAATCGGCGAGAAGGAACGTGACGATATCAACCTTCCGGCAAAAGATAATTTCCACTATCTGGGCTGGGTGGATAATACGGAGATTGACAATTATATCAGCCAGCTTGATGCACTTATTGTACCATCACGGCAGGAAGGGCTTGGACTGGTGGTTCTGGAGGCGATGCGTAATGAGAAACCGGTTATAATCAGCGATGGCGGTGCGCTGCATGAGATGGTGATTGAAGGTTATAACGGTTACATATTTTCACTGGCGAATCCGAAGGAACTGACAGGGATTATTGACAGTCTTGACAAGGAGCGTCTGGATGAGATGGGACGCAATGCCCGCCTTGTGTTTGAAAATAATTTCAGGGAAGAGCGCCAGCATAAAATGATAACGCAGATTTATCTGGAAATTCTGTATAATTAGCTTGACTAGCACATGCCATATCATTAGTATGCGCGCTCATTTTGCCCTGCCTTGTGCGGGGTGAGGGGTTTTTGTGACTGTAAATCAGGAATAAATAATATGCCTACTATAAACCAGTTGGTAAGGAAGCCGCGCGAGAAGCAGGTTAAGAAGAACAAGGTTCCGGCATTGAATAAATGTCCGCAGAAACGCGGGGTGTGTACGCGCGTATATACCACGACACCGAAAAAGCCTAACTCTGCGATGCGTAAGGTTGCGCGTATCAGGCTTTCCAACGGTTTTGAGGTGACGGGTTATATACCCGGCGAGGGGCATAATTTACAGGAACATTCGGTGGTTATGATTCGTGGTGGTCGTGTGAAGGACTTGCCTGGTGTGCGCTATCATATAATACGTGGTACACTTGATACGCAGGGAGTCAAGGACCGCAAGCAGAACCGCTCGAAATACGGCGCCAAGAAGCCGAAGTAATTTACCACTCCCCCCTTGAGGGGGAGTACAAGAGCCAAGTTCCGTAGGAACGCAGGCGATTGGTGGGGGGTGATAACAGTTATCAGTTGTCAGTACCCCCCACGATTCGACTGCGGGCTTACAGCCCTTGTCTCATCTGCTCCCCCACAAGGGGGGAGCGGTATGCACGTAACCAAGAAAGACTGATAACTGACTACTGAAAACTGAGGACTAAATATGTCACGACGTCATAGAGCAGAAAAACGGGAGATTATCCCTGACGCAAAATTTAACGATGTTACCATCGGCAAGTTTATCAACTATCTTATGAAGGATGGTAAGAAGTCGGCGGCGGAGAAAATCCTTTATGGTGCGCTGGAGATAATCGCCGAGAAATCCAAGGAAGACCCGATAAAGGTAGTCAAGGAGGCTATAAAGCATGTTAAGCCTTCGGTTGAGGTACGGTCGAGGCGGGTTGGCGGTGCGACTTACCAGGTTCCGGTTGAGGTACGGCGCGAGCGCGCAATGGCACTGGCCTTGCGCTGGGTTATCGCGGCAGCCCGCAAGCGCAAGGAAAAAACCATGCGCGAGCGTCTGGCCGGTGAGATACTGGATGCTTATAACAATAGCGGTTCGTCGGTGAAAAAACGTGAGGATACTCACAAGATGGCCGATGCCAACCGCGCATTTTCACATTTCAGGTGGTAGGAGCACTAAAACTACTACATAAGGAAATTATTATGTCTGCAAACAATAAATTTACATTCTCTGATGGTAATGAAGTATTTGTTCTTGATACTCAAGGGCAGCTAGAGAGGGGGGTGGCTCCTGCAGTGGCATCACTTTTGGATCGATGGCAAAATTCTCCCGATAGTAGGAAGCCGCAGATCGAATATACTGCGATAAAAGATATGGTAAATCTCAAAAGCGTTTTAAGTCGTCAGCCAGAGAGTGAATGGAATAAAAATGCAATTAAACTGATTGATGAAATCACTGAAAAATACCGTGCCGGTAATGTGGAAAGGCAAATATAAATAGAGGTAAATCATGAGCAGACAGACACCATTGGAAAGATACCGTAATATCGGGATTATGGCGCATATTGATGCGGGGAAGACCACGACTACCGAGCGTATCCTTTATTATACCGGTAAATCGCATAAAATCGGCGAGGTGCATGAGGGCGACGCGACCATGGACTGGATGGAGCAGGAGCAGGAGCGCGGGATTACCATCACTTCCGCTGCGACCACCTGTTTCTGGAACGACCACCGTATCAATATTATCGACACGCCTGGCCATGTGGACTTTACCATCGAGGTGGAGCGTTCGCTGCGTGTTCTGGACGGCGCGATTACCGTATTTGACGGGGTTGCCGGCGTAGAGCCACAATCCGAGACCGTATGGCGTCAGGCAGATAAATATGGTGTGCCGCGCATGTGTTTCGTCAACAAGATGGATCGTACCGGTGCTGATTTCTTCCGCTGTGTCGAGATGGTAGTTGACCGTCTTGGTGCTACTCCGCTGGTTGTGCAGCTTCCCATCGGCTCCGAGGATAATTTTGAGGGTGTGATTGACCTGGTAAAGATGCAGGAGATTATCTGGGAGGGTGATGCGCTTGGTGCGAAATATGAATATAGGGATATCCGCGATGACCTTAAGGAGCAGGCTGACGAATATCGTGAGAAGATGATAGAAACCGCAGTTGAAGCCGATGACGATTTGATGGAAGCCTATCTTGGCGGCGAGGAAATTGGTGAGGAGCAGCTCAAGAAGTGCATCCGCAAAGGTACGATTGAAGCGATTTTCGTTCCTATCCTGACTGGTACGGCATTTAAAAACAAAGGCGTACAGCCACTTCTGGATGCGGTGATTGATTATCTCCCCGCACCGTCTGATGTTCCGGCGATCAAGGGCATAGACATGCATTCGGAGGAGCCTATCGAGCGCAAAAGCTCTGATGATGAACCGCTTGGCGCACTGGCATTCAAGGTTATGACCGACCCGTTTGTCGGCTCGCTGACATTCGTACGTATTTATTCCGGTGTACTGGAAGGAGGCGCATCTGTACTTAATTCCACCAAGGAGAAGAAAGAGCGTATTGGCCGTATGCTGCTGATGCACGCCAATAGCCGTGAGGATATCAAGGAAGCGCGTGCGGGTGATATTGTAGCGGTTGCCGGACTGAAAGGCACTACCACAGGTGATACGCTCTGCGATCCGGACAATGCGGTAATCCTTGAGCGCATGGAATTCCCCGAACCGGTTATCGAAATCGCAGTTGAGCCTAAAACCAAGGGTGATCAGGAGAAAATGTCGATTGCCATTGGCCGCTTGGTATCGGAAGACCCTTCATTGCGGGTGACATCCGATGAGGAAAGCGGGCAGACTGTACTGAAAGGTATGGGCGAGTTGCATCTGGAAATTATAATTGACCGTATGAAGCGTGAGTTCAATGTGGAAGCCAATGTCGGAGCACCACAGGTGGCCTACCGCGAGACTTTCACCAGTCCGACCGATATAAGCTACACACATAAGAAACAAACCGGTGGTGCTGGGCAATTCGCCAAGGTTGATATTACTTTTGAGCCGCAGGAAGCCGGTGCCGGCTTTGAGTTTGAAAGCAAGGTTGTTGGCGGTAACGTACCGAAGGAATATATTCCTGGTGTTGAGAAGGGTATTATTTCCGCAGCGGAAACCGGTCCCGTTGCCGGCTACCCGACCATAGACTTCAAGGTTACACTGAAAGACGGCGCATATCACGATGTTGACTCAAGTGTTATGGCATTTGAGATTGCGGCTCGTGCGGCCTTCCGTGAGGCCATGCAGGATGCCAATCCGGTATTGCTGGAACCGGTTATGAGCGTTGAGGTTATAACCCCGGAAGAATATATGGGGGATATTATCGGCGACCTGAACAGTCGTCGCGGACAGGTGAATGATATGCAGCAGCGCGGAAATGCCCGTGTTATTGATGCAATTGTTCCCTTGTCAAACATGTTCGGATATGTTAGTACGCTTCGCTCCATGTCGCAGGGACGTGCGCAATTTACGATGCAATTCTCGCATTACGCGCAGGTTCCAAGCAATGTAGCGGAGGAAATCAAGTCAAAGGTTGCTTAAACAAGGAGTAAGATTATGTCCAAAGAGAAATTTGAGCGGACTAAGCCGCATTGTAATATTGGTACGATTGGTCATGTTGACCACGGGAAGACTACGCTGACTGCGGCTATCACCAAGGTGCTGGCCGAGGCGGGAGGTGCCGAGTTTTCCGATTACAACCAGATTGACAATGCTCCCGAGGAGCGTGAGCGCGGCATTACCATTGCCACTGCGCATGTGGAATATGAGACTGACGGCCGGCATTACGCCCATGTCGACTGCCCGGGACATGCTGACTATGTCAAGAACATGATCACCGGTGCGGCGCAGATGGATGGTGCGATTCTCGTTGTAAACGCCGCTGACGGCCCGATGCCGCAGACCCGTGAGCATATATTGCTCGCACGCCAGGTTGGTGTACCGGCGATTGTGGTGTATCTCAACAAGGTTGATCAGGTTGATGATGAGGAACTGCTGGAGCTGGTGGAGATGGAAGTGCGTGAACTGCTCAGCTCATATGAATTTCCCGGTGATGACATTCCGATTATCAAGGGTTCTGCTTTGGCTGCGCTTGAAGGTCGTGATGATGATATCGGCAAAAACTCCATAATGGAGTTAATGAAAGCGGTTGATGAATATATCCCGCAGCCGGAACGCCCGCTGGATAAGCCTTTCCTTATGCCTATCGAGGATGTTTTCTCGATTGAGGGACGCGGTACGGTTGTTACCGGGCGTGTCGAACAGGGCATTGTCAAGGTCGGTGAGGAGATTGAAATCGTTGGTCTGCGCGACACAAGCAAAACTACCTGTACCGGAGTGGAGATGTTCCGCAAGCTGCTTGATGAGGGGCAGGCCGGTGATAATGTTGGCGTGCTGCTGCGTGGTACGAAACGTGAGGAAGTTGAGCGTGGGCAGGTGTTAGCTAAGCCCGGTACGATTAATCCGCACACCAAGTTCGAGGCGGAAGTTTATATTCTGACCAAGGATGAAGGCGGGCGTCATACTCCGTTTTTCAAGAATTACCGCCCGCAGTTTTACTTCCGTACCACTGATGTGACCGGAACAATTGAATTGCCTGAAGGTGTTGAAATGGTAATGCCCGGCGATAACGCCAAGATTACGGTTGATCTGGCCGACAAGCCAATCGCTATGGATGAGGGTCTGCGCTTCGCCATCCGCGAAGGCGGCAGAACCGTCGGAGCAGGTGTTGTAGCCAAAATCATCGCGTAGGGACGACTGATAACTGACCACTAAAAACTGATAACTGAAATATGGAACCTCAGAAGATAAGAATAAATTTACGTGCATTTGACCACAGGCTGCTTGACCAGTCGGCACGTAATATCGTCGATACGGTGAAGCGTACCGGTGCCGAGTCGCGCGGCCCTATTCCGCTGCCCAAGCGCCGCGAGGTCTTCACCGTCAACCGCGGTCCGCATGTGAACAAGAAATCACGTGAACAGTTCGAGATTCGCACCCATAAACGCCTTATCGATATAGTCGACACCAACCCGCAAACCCTTGATGCACTTGGAAAACTTGACCTCCCTGCCGGTGTGGAAGTGGATATAAAAATCATGGAGGCACGTTGAGATGCGTACTGGTATTATCGCAAAGAAAGTCGGCATGAGCCGCGTTTTTAACGAGACTGGCCGTTCAATTCCGGTGACATTGCTGCATGTCGATAACTGCCAGGTTATAAGTACAAAAACCGAGGAAAAGGACGGGTATAATGCGGTACAGCTTGGTGCTTTCCCGCGCAAGACGAAGAACACCACCAAACCGCTGCGTAACCATTTCGCCAAAAATAAGGTGGAGCCTAAAGCGAAAATGGCTGAATTCCGTGTATCGGAAGATGCGCTGCTGGAGCCGGGATTCCAGATTTCGCCATATCATTTTATCGCCGGACAGAAGGTCGATGTAACCGGAACTTCAATCGGTAAAGGTTTTGCCGGTGGTATGAAGCGTCATAATTTCGGCGGGCTGGAGGCCACTCACGGTGTTTCGATTTCCCACCGTTCGCATGGTTCAACCGGACAGTGCCAGGATCCGGGAAGGGTTTTCAAGGGTAAGAAAATGGCCGGTCATATGGGAGATGTAAGGGTTACAACCCAGAATCTTGAGGTGGTGTCTGCCGATGAGGATGAAGGGCTGATTGTGGTCAAGGGCGCGGTACCCGGCTCAAAGGGAAGCTTTGTGCTGGTGCGGGATGCGATAAAGCAGGCTGCTCCTGAGGGAGTCCCCTTCCCTGCCGCTAGGTTTGGCTCGAAGAAAGCGGCCGCTGCTGCGGAAGCTGCTGAAAAAGCCAAGGCTGAGGAGGAAGCAGCCGCAAAAGCCGCACGCGATGCGGAACTGGCCAAGGCGGCCGAAAGTGCTGCTGAGGAAAGTGCCGATTCCGGTGAGAAGGAAGAGGCAAAACAGCCGGAAGCCAAGCAGGATAACGAAGAGAAGAAAGATGAAAGTTAAGACCATATCATTAGGCAAGGCTGCGGCAAAGGATATTGAGTTGAAGGATGATATCTTCAAGCTGCCGGTGCGCGCGGATATATTGCAGCGTGTGGTTGAATGGCAACGGGCACGTAAGCAGGCCGGAACGCATTTTACCAAAAGCCGCGGTGATATTGTCGGCGGTGCGAAAAAACCTTTCCGCCAGAAGGGTACCGGTAATGCAAGGCAAGGTAGCAAACGTGCGCCTCATATGCGCGGCGGAGCGGTTGCGCATGGCCCGAAAAATCGTAGCCATGCTTATGATTTGCCGAAGAAGGTACGTAAGCTGGGGCTGAAAACCGCACTTTCCGCCAAGGCTGCCGATGGCAAGTTGCAAATACTGGATAGCGCAAAACTGAAGGCTCCAAAAACCGGGGAACTAGCGCAAAACCTTAATAAACTGGGAATCGCATCGGCTCTTATAATCGACAACGAGGTTGATGAGAATTTCCGTAAAGCTGCTAATAACATAAAAAATATAGATATATTGCCGCATGTCGGTGCGAATGTTTATGATATTCTGCGCCACGACAACCTGATTCTGACGGTTGATGCGGTAAAACATCTTGAAGAGAGGCTGGCATGAGCGAAAAGGAAGTAAAGAAAGAAAAGAAGCCGGCTGCTAAAAAGGAGACGAAAAAGACTGCAAAGGCTGCCAAAAAGAGTAAGAAGGAAAAGCTTGTAAATCTGCAATCTTTCGATATTATCCGCAGCCCGATTGTAACCGAGAAGTCCACCCTGCTTGGTGAGTATAACAAAATCAGCTTCAAGGTAGGGGTTGATGCGAAGAAGTCGGCGATTAAACGTGCGATTGAGGAATTGTTCGAGGTTAAGGTCAATAATGTTAACACAATTAAAGTAAAGGGAAAAACCAAGACTTTCCGCGGTAAGCCGGGCAAAAGACCGGATTATAAAAAGGCGATTGTATCCCTAGCGGAAGGACATACTGTTGATGTAATGACGGGGGTTAAATAGTGGTAAGAGTCTAGAATCTAGAGTCTAGTGAATATCGGAGATTTTGAAAGGTGACGTTTATAATTGGAGCAATGAGTTAGTGGCATCCGCACTAGACTCAAGACTCTAACTACTAACAACTAAAAAATGGCATTAAAAAAGTACAAACCAACCACACCAGGGCAACGCGGGCTTATACTCGTGAACCGTACCGGTTTGCATAAGGGCAAGCCGGAGAAGTCGCTGGTGGAGGGCAAAAAGCGCTCCGGCGGACGCGACAACCAGGGGCATATGACTTCGCGACATCGCGGTGGCGGGCATAAACAGCGTTATCGGCTGGTTGATTTTCGCCGTAACAAGTTTGATATGGAGGCTACGGTTGAGCGGGTTGAATATGACCCTAACCGTTCCGCCCATATTGCGCTTATCAAATATGAAGACGAAACCCTGTCATATATCCTTGCTCCACAGCGGATTCAGGCCGGCGACAAGGTGATTTCAAGCGAAAATGCTGATATAAAGCCAGGAAATACTTTACCTTTACGAAATATTCCTGTAGGAACCATCCTCCACAATGTGGAGATGAAGTCTGGCAAGGGCGGACAGATTGCCCGCGCTGCCGGTGCCTATGTGCAATTGACCGGCAAGGATTCGGGATATGCGCTGCTTCGCCTGCGTTCGGGTGAGGTGCGGAAAGTGCCGGCGGATTGTCTGGCTACTGTTGGTGCGGTGTCGAATCCGGACCACCAGAACCAGAAGCTTGGTAAGGCCGGCAGGACGCGCTGGATGGGCAAACGCCCGCATGTGCGCGGGGTTGCGATGAATCCTGTTGACCATCCGCATGGTGGTGGTGAGGGCAAAACTTCAGGCGGTCGTCATCCGGTGTCGCCATGGGGTAAGCCGACCAAGGGTAAGCGTACCCGCAGCAGGAAAAAACCAAGCAATAAATATATTGTTAACAGTAGACATAAGAAATAGTTACTAGACTCTGTAATCTAGAGTCTGGTGAATTTGTTAATTTTGAAAGGAATTGTATTAACTGGAACACAGAGTTTATGGTAACCGCACTAGACTCTGGATTCTAATTACTAGACTCTAGTTATGCCGAGATCAGTTTGGAAAGGTCCGTTTGTTGATAGCCATCTTCTCAGGAAGGTGGAGGAGGTGCAGGAATCAGGTTCGCATCAGATGATAAAAACCTGGTCGCGCCGCTCGACTATATTGCCGAGTTTTGTAGGTATAAATTTCGGTGTTTATAACGGTAAGAAATTCATTCCGGTATCTGTAAATGAGCAGATGGTCGGGCATAAATTAGGGGAATTCGCGCCCACCCGTACATATCACGGCCATGGCGCGGACAAGAAGGCTAAGAAGAAGTAAATTAGTGACTAGAGTCTTGAGTTTAGAGTCTAGTGAATTTGTTAATTTTGAAAGGAAGAGTACTAACTGGAACAATGAGCTTGTGGCAACCGCACTAGACTCCGGATTCTAGACTCTAACCACTAACAAAAATGGGAAAAGCGGCAAGACAGAGGGTATTGAACGACAATCAGGCGAAGGCTGTGCTGAAGACTTATCGCATAAGTCCGCAGAAGCTGAACCTGATAGCACAGCAAATCCGCGGGATGCATGTGCAGGATGCGGTTGACCAGCTTACATTTTCGCGCAAGGCTGCGGCGAAGGATGTGAGGAAATTGCTGCAATCGGCGATTGCCAATGCGGAAAACAACCATGACCTTGACATCGACGCGCTTTATGTAACGGAAGCGACGGTTGGCAAGAGTTTGACGATGAAACGCTGGCGGGCACGGGCACGCGGACGTGGTGTCAGGATAACCAAGCCGTTTTCCAATATAACGATTGTGGTATCCGAGAATCAGGAGCGACTGGAAGCGGAATAGGAGATAAGTATGGGACAGAAGGTTAATCCGATAGGGCTTCGTGTGAATATCAACCGTACGTGGGATTCGCGCTGGTATGCCGGACGCAATTATGCGACCATGCTGCATGAAGATCTGGCGATTCGCAAGTTTATTGCCAAGCGCCTGAAGGATGCCGGAATCAGCAAGGTTATTATCGAGCGTTCTGCCAAGAATATGCGGGTGACGTTGTTTACATCGAAACCTGGTGTGATTATTGGTAAGAAAGGCTCTGACATTGAGAAAATCAGGCGTGAAGTCAGTAAAATGACCGCTGATGACGTACATTTGAACATAGTCGAGATTCGCAAGCCGGAAGTCGATGCAAATCTTATAGCGCAGGGAGTTGCTCAGCAGCTTGAACGTCGGGTTGCATTCAGGCGGGCGATGAAACGTGCGGTGCAGTCAGCGCTACGTATGGGCGCGCAGGGGATTCGGATAAATTGCTCCGGTCGTCTGGCGGGGGCTGAAATTGCACGTATGGAGTGGTACCGTGAAGGCCGTGTGCCTCTGCATACCTTGCGTGCCGACATAGACTACGGTACTGCCGAGGCGAATACGACATATGGTGTAATTGGCGTGAAGGTATGGGTGTTCAAGGGCGAAATCCTTGCAAACGACCCGTCCGCACATGAAAAACGTATAACAGGACAAATAAAATAAGTGGCTAGAGTCTTGAGTTTAGAGTCTAGTGAATTTGTAAATTGAAATGAGGAGATTGTAGCCGGAGCGATGAGGTTATCAAAATCACTAGCCACTAGACTCTAGCCACTAACCACTAACTATGTTGATGCCGAAAAAGACAAAGTATCGTAAGGCCCATAAGGGGCGGATACATGGTAATGCCAAGGGCGGGAGTGACCTGACTTTCGGTGAATACGGGCTGAAAGCTCTTGAGCCGGAGCGGATTACCGCACGTCAGATTGAAGCAGCACGGCGTGCGATTACCCGTCATATGAAACGTGCGGGCAAGCTGTGGATAAGGATTTTTCCTGATGTACCGGTTTCAAAGAAGCCGCTTGAGGTTCGTCAGGGTAAGGGTAAAGGTTCGGTTGAATACTGGGCAGCGCGGGTTAAGCCTGGCCGGATTATGTTTGAACTGGACGGAATTAATGAGGAGATTGCCCGTGGTGCGTTTGAGCGTGCGGCGGCCAAGCTTCCGATAAAAACCAAATTTGTAAAGAGGATTGATTGATGAAAATCAGTGAGTTAAGAGGAAAATCTGAGGATGAGCTTCATACACTTCTTGCCGAGCACAAGAAGGAGGCTTTCAACCTGCGTTTTCAGCGTATTAGTGGTGAGTTGGAGAACACCTCCCGTATCCGCGCAGTACGCAGGACGATTGCACAGGTCAGGACATTGTTAAACGAAATGAAAAGGGCTGCATAAGGAGAAAATATGCCGAAACGGGTTTTACAGGGAGTGGTTACGAGCGACAAGCAGGATAAGACTGTAACGGTTAAGGTAACGAGGCGTTTGTCCCATCCGATATACAAGAAGATTATTAGTAAAAGCAAGAAATACGCCGCTCATGATGCCGGAAACAGGCATAAGATCGGCGATACGGTAAAAATTCAGGAATGCCGCCCCATCTCTAAAAATAAGAGTTGGGAGGTGGTTTCCGAGTAACGCGGGAGGTTGGCGGCTACACTAGACTCTAGATTCTGGCCACTAACCACTAGAATTATGATTTATCCTGAGTCAAGATTACAGATTGCGGATAATTCCGGTGCGCGCGAGGTACTTTGTATCAAGGTGCTGGGCGGCTCCAAGCGCAAATTTGCCGGTGTCGGCGATGTGATTGTGGTTACGGTCAAGGACGCAATTCCACGCGGCAAGGTGAAAAAGGGCGAGGTTCACCGTGCGGTTATCGTGCGTACAACCAAGGAAACCAGCCGTCCGGACGGAAGTGCGATCCGTTTTGACAATAATGCTGCGGTGATTATAAACAAGCAGAATGAGCCGATTGGTACACGTATTTTCGGCCCGGTTACCCGCGAATTACGTGGCAAGAAATTTATGAAAATTGTATCCCTTGCACCGGAGGTTCTATAAGAGGTTAATATGGCAAAGCTAAAGATAAAGAAAGGCGACCAGGTTATTGCAATTGCAGGAAAAAACAAAGGTACGAAAGGTGAGGTGCTGAAGGTTTTTCCTGACAGGAGCCGTGTTGTTGTGTCAGGCATAAATGTCGTAAAAAAGCACGAAAAACAAAGTCAGGCCAGCTCCGGCGGGATAATAAGCAAGGAGCTGCCTATCCATATTTCAAATATTGCGATTGTTGACCCAAAGTCAGGCAATGCATCAAGAGTTGGCTATAAGGCACTGGAAAATGGAGAGAAAGTTCGGATAGCAAAAAAATCCGGAGAGGTAATATAAATTAACACGATAGTATAAAAATGGCTGCAAGATTACAGAAAATTTATGAAGAACAGGTTCGTGCGGCGATGCAGGAGCAGTTTAGCTATAAGAATCCGAACGAGGTTCCGAAGATAGTTAAGGTTTCCCTGAATATGGGGGTGGGTGATGCAGCCGGGGACAGTAAGGTTATTGACAATGCGGTCAGTGATATGACGCTCATTAGCGGGCAAAAACCTGTGGTTTCGCGGGCAAAAAAGTCAATCGCCGGGTTTAAATTACGTGAAAATGTGCCGATTGGCTGCAAAGTTACGCTAAGACGGCAAAGAATGTTTGAATTTCTGGACAGACTGGTTAATATAGCCCTCCCGCGTGTGCGGGATTTTCGTGGCCTGTCCCCGAAAAGCTTCGACGGCAAAGGCAATTACAGCCTCGGTTTGAAGGAGCAGATCGTGTTCCCGGAAATCAATTATGATAAGATTGATAAGGTGCGCGGGATGGATATAACAATTGTAACTACGGCAAAAACCAATGAAGAGGCCAAAGCCTTGCTCAGCGGGTTTAATATGCCGTTCAGGAAATAAATATGGCAAAATCAGCGATGGTACAGCGCGATAAAAAACGCGCAAAAATGACTAAAAAATTCAAAAGCAAGCGTGACAGGTTAAAAGCGATTGCTGGCAACAAATCTGCGCCGATGGAAGACAGGTTTGAAGCTACCATGAAACTGGCGAAACTGCCGCGTAACAGTTCGAAAACCCGTATGCGCAATCGTTGCGGGCTGACTGGCCGTCCGCGCGGATATTACAGGAAATTCGACCTGTCCAGAATTGCCCTGCGCGATCTGGCCTCAAAGGGACAAATTCCGGGAGTTATAAAATCAAGCTGGTAATACAATAGGTTATAGCAGGTATTTAATAAGAAGGTTTAGTTATGTCATTTAGTGACCCGATAGCAGATATGTTAACCAGAATCCGTAACGGACAGCAGGTGCGGCTGGCGCAAATTGACTGCCCATCTTCAAAAATGCGTAAGTCGGTTCTGGATACACTGAAAAATGAAGGATTTATTGAAGATTATAGCGAATCGGAAGTTCGTAAGAATGTTAAGTCATTGAAAATTAACCTGAAATATTATAATGGAGAGCCGGTAATAAAGCATATAAAGAAGATTTCCAAACCCGGACGTCGGGTATTTTCAAAAATCACCGAATTACCCAAGGTCAATAACGGTTTGGGGGTTTCTATCCTGTCCACTTCAAAGGGCATTATGCCCGATTACGAAGCACGGGAGAAAAATGTCGGCGGCGAAGTTATTTGCAATGTATTTTAATAGGTTACAAGGAATATTTAATGTCACGTATCGGCTCAAAGCCTGTAGAAATTCTATCCGGAGTGGATATCAACATCTCCGATCAGGAGGTTGTGGTTAAGGGCTCTAAGGGTGAGCTGCGCCAGGCAATCCCGGAAGAGGTTTCAGTCAAAAAAGACGAGGGAAACCTTGTGCTGAAGCCGGCCAATGACTCCAGTGTCGCCCGTGCAAAATGGGGGCTGATGCGCAGCCTGATACAAAATATGGTAGCCGGCGTTTCTACCGGTTTTACCAAGGAACTGGAAGTAAATGGAGTTGGTTATCGTGCGCAGGTGCAGGGAAAAAACTTGTTACTGAATCTTGGTTTCAGCCATCCGGTTGAGTTTCCGATACCGGAAGGAATCGAGATAAAATGCCCGAAACCGACGGAAATTATTATTTCCGGTTATGATAAACAGAAAGTCGGGCAGGTGGCGGCTAAAATCCGCTCCTACCGCAAACCAGAGCCTTACAAGGGCAAGGGAATCAAATATAAAGGCGAATATATCCGCCGCAAGGAAGGTAAGAAAAAATAGTGACTAGAGTCTAGAATTTAGAGTCTAGTGGGCTAATTTTGAAAGGAAGGGTATTACTGGAACAATGAGTTTATGGCAACCGCACTAGACTCTGGATTCCAGACTCTTACACTGATAAAAATGGCAAAAATTGAAACATCAGCAGACAGAAGGAAACGTCGCAACCGTTATGCACTACGCAGTAAGGGTCAGGGGCGTGTGCGGTTGAGTGTAAGCCGTTCAAACAAAGCGATTTACGCACAGCTTATCGATGACGGCAAGGGAGTAACCCTTGCTTCAGCCTCCTCTGTTGACAAGGATTTCAAGGGAAAATCCGGCGGTAATACAGAAGCGGCGAAGGAAGTCGGAACACTGATTGCCAAACGTGCAAAAAGCGCCAAGGTAAATGAAGTGGTATTTGACCGCGGTGGATACTTATATCACGGGCGGGTGAAAGCCTTGGCTGAAGCGGCACGTGAGGCAGGTCTGACATTCTAGAAGGATTTTATTATGGCAAAACAGGCAGAAATGACCAAACCACAGGATGACGAGTTTGTTGATAAACTTGTTGCAATTAACCGTACTGCAAAAGTGGTAAAAGGCGGGCGTCGCTTCGGTTTCACTGCAATGGTTATTGTTGGTGATGGCAAGGGTCGCGTCGGTTTCGGCAAGGGCAAGGCTAAAGAAGTGATGGATGCTAAAAAGAAAGCAACCCAGGCAGCAAAAAAATCGCTGATTCGTGTGCCTTTGCGCGAGGGGCGGACATTACATCATGATATAAAAGGTGTGGCAGGTGCGGGTAAAGTGATGCTGCGCAGCGCTCCTCCGGGTACCGGAGTTATTGCCGGCGGGCCTATGCGTGCAGTGTTTGAAGCGCTTGGCGTTCATGATGTAGTGGCAAAGTCGATCGGTTCGTCTAACCCGTTTAACATGGTGAGAGCCACTTTCGACGCATTGCAAAAAGTCCAGTCACCGAAACATACCGCAGCACGCAGGGGGAAAAAAGTTAGTGAAATCGTTGGCCAGCGTGAGTCTGCGCTGGGCGGTTCTCCTGCCCCGGCAAATGATGGTAAGGCGGAAGATGCAAAAATCGATAAAAAAGAAGATAAATCAGAAGGATAATCCGTAATGGCAGCAAAGAAAACATTGCAGGTGACGCAAACCAAGAGCCCTATCGGCAGGCATAAAAGCCAGCGGGCAACATTAGCAGGGCTCGGTCTTAATAAGATAAGCCGTACAAAAACGCTGGAAGATACACCTGCTGTGCGCGGGATGATAAATAAGGTTCAGCATCTTGTGCGTGTGGAGGAAGTTAAATAATGGCTACTTTATTAAACCAGATTGCCGATAATCAAGGGGCACGCAGGCAACCGACAAGAGTCGGGCGCGGTATCGGTTCCGGCAAGGGCAAGACCGGCGGACGCGGTGTTAAAGGACAAAAATCCCGCTCCGGCGTTGCGATAAAAGGTTTTGAAGGTGGGCAGATGCCTATCCATCGTCGCCTGCCGAAGCGCGGGTTTAACAACTATAACCGCAAGGAATTCGAGGTTATCAATCTTGGTCAGTTGCAGGCTTTCATAGATGCAAAACGGCTTGACGGTGGCAAGGATATAACTCCGGAGATCCTTATAGAGAGCGGGATCCTGCATGGTAACAAGGACGGGATAAAATTGCTCGGCAAGGGTGAAATAAAGTCCAAAGTGAAGCTGGAGGTTAATGCAGCCTCCAAATCAGCAATAGCAGCAATAGAAAAAGCCGGAGGCAAGCTCACTATCACTGAAAAAACCGCGGCCAAAAAGCCTGCAAATTCTGATAAAAAACCGGCAAAGAAAGCTTCTTAGGCCCTGATTACACTTCATACTCTGATAGGTATGTGTTTTAGTTTATTGTAGGGGGCAAGCCCTAGAGTACACCCAAAGTAACAGTAAGTCGGAACGACTTACAAATAGGGAAAACTTTGCCAAGGCGAGAAAAGAGGGAACGAATCCCACACCCGCTGGTACCGGAAGGATGTTTAGCTAGGCAATTTATTTTATTGGTGCTATAGTGCGTTATGTAGGCACTATTATGGCTAAGACATTGCAAAAGAACCAGGAAAAACAATGGGTGAAGGATAGCTGGCGGGGTCTGCCGATCAGGCAGCAGCCTGAATATGATGATAAGGCTGCGCTGAAAGCCACTCTTGGCAAGCTTTCCGCATATCCGCCGCTGGTCGAGCCCAGTGAAATCCGTGCGCTCCATAAACAATTGGCGGAGGTAGCGGATGGCAATGCCTTTCTTCTGCAGGGCGGTGATTGTGCCGAGACTTTCACCGAATTCAACGAGGACAATCTCAAATCATATTTCCGTGTTATACTGCAAATGACGGTAGCGTTGATGTATGGCGCAGGCAAGCCTGTTGTGAAGGTCGGGAGGATTGCCGGTCAGTTTGCCAAGCCGCGCTCTGCCGATATGGAGGAGAAGGACGGCAAATCCTTGCCCAGCTATCGTGGCGATATTATCAACAGTATAGATTTTACCGAGGATGGGAGGCAGAATAATCCTGAAAATCTGCTGAAAGCCTATCACCAGTCGGTTGCGACGCTGAATTATCTGCGTGCGCTGGCCAAGGGAGGTGAGGCTAGCCTTTATAACATAAGCCAGTGGAATCAGGATTTCATCAGCCATTCCACACAGGGTCGCCGCTTTCAGGACATTGTCGACCGTATAAATGAGTGTCTTTCCTTTATTGATGCCTGTCGTCTGCCGATTGAGGATATAGAGCAGTTGCGTGAGGCGGATTTCTTTATTTCACATGAGGGTTTGCTGCTGCCATATGAAGAAGCGCTGGTGCGGTTTGACGAGGAAACCGAAAAATATTATGCCTGTTCGGCGCATATGCTGTGGATTGGTGACCGTACCCGTAATCTGGAAGAGGCACATATTGAGTTTTTCCGCGGACTTGGCAATCCGATTGCAAGTAAAGTTGGGCCTTCAATGCAGGCGGATGAGCTGGTACGGCTGATTAATGCCCTGAATCCTGACAATGAACCTGGGCGGTTGACGCTGATAAGCCGTATGGGAGCGGAGAAGGTAGAGGAATTACTGCCACCGCTGGTGCGTGCCGTGGAGAAGGAAGGGCTGAAAGTGGTATGGTCCTGCGACCCGATGCATGGTAATACTGTAAAATCGCCGGGTGGTTATAAAACCCGTCCGTTTAACGATATTCTGTCGGAGGTGCGTGGGTTCTTTGCAGTACATAAGGCTGAGGGAAGTTATGCCGGCGGGGTGCATTTTGAAATGACCGGACAGGATGTAACCGAATGTACCGGCGGAGCGCAGGCGATTTCCGAGGTTGATCTGAAAGACCGCTACCATACCCATTGCGACCCACGTCTCAACGCCTCCCAGAGCCTGGAACTCGCCTTCCTTATCTCCGAGGAACTGAAGGGTAGGGGATGATAGGCTGCTATTCCCTAAACTCAGATGACTCAAACTATGGTAAAATAAATATCTTCTGATATAACCCATCATATGAGCATGGGGCAGGTGGGGAAATCGTATAATTTTACCGTGGTGTTGCTGGTTATACTGGTTGTGACCGCTATCCGGCTGGCATATCTTTATCTTGCCACCAAAGCACCGTATTCGCAGTTGTTTTTCGATGAAGCGCAATACTGGACATGGTCGAAGGTACTGGATTTCGGCTATTATTCCAAACCGCCGATAATTGCCTGGCTAATCAGCTTTACTACAGCTTTTTGCGGTGATACCGCCTTCTGTATAAAGCTCTCCGCTCCAGTCCTGCACGGGCTGACCTCTGCGCTTATATTCCTTACCGCCAGTAAATTATTTGACCGTAAAACCGGCTTCTGGGCGGCGGTGCTATATCTTACCCTGCCTGGGGTTACCATGTCATCGGCTTTTATTTCCACCGACGCACCGCTTATGTTCTTCTGGACACTGGCTTTATATGCTTTTGTGCGGGCGCTGGAAGGATTCGACAGCCTGTGGTGGATTGCAACCGGAGCGGCAATCGGGCTGGGGCTGATGAGCAAATACACCATGGTGATATTCGTCATCTCCATGGGGCTTTATATGCTCACCACAAGGGTACATCGGCAATATCTGTTCAGCCTGTCTTTTGTACTGTGCCTTGGGTTGGCAGGTGCATTGTTTGCACCGAATATATTATGGAATATGTCGAATGATTTTGTCAGCTTTTCGCATACCGAGGATAATGTATTGTCCCTGTCACTTTCGCTATATCCCAAGGAAGCGGGGGAGTTTATCGCCGGACAGCTTGCGGTGTTCGGACCGTTACTGTTTGCGGCCTTGCTCTGGATTTGCGCTTATATGGGGCGGATTTTCAGGGATGACGAATTGCGGATGATGTTCCTGTTTACCATGCCGTTGCTGGTTATTGCCGTGGGAGTAGCACTGACGGCCTCGGCACAGGCGCATTGGGCGGCTCCGGCTTATATATCGGGCAGTATACTGGTGGTGAACTGGCTGCTGGAGCGGGGTAGGGGGCTTTTTATAACCGTCTCGCTGGTATTGCATGTTATTATGGCGCTTGGGTTTTATAATTATCACTTTATAGAACCGCATCTGAAGCAGGCCAATATTATCAGGCAGGAACTTGACCCGTTTGCAAGGGTAAGGAGGTGGAACGCCCTGGCACAGCCGGTTTCAGAGGCGCTGCACAGATTGCCAAGTGCGTTTGTAATGGCCGATGAGCGTAAGGCAGTAGCACCGCTGATGTATAATCTGCGGTTGGCGGATGGCAAACCGTATCCTGTGCTGAAATGGAATCCGGAGAAGCAGGTGCGGGATTATTACGATATGACAACCGATATGAATAAATACAGGGGCAAGGATTTTGTATTTGTCACAAGACGTGGTGGTGTGGATGATATGAAGTCATATTTTGAATCAACTTATGATATAAAACTGGACAACCTGCCCAAAGGTTTCCGTATGTTTTACATGCGGGGTTTCAGGGGGTATTAGCTTAATGAAAATATTGCTAGTAATAACAATAGTTTCCATCATATTCTTCATCTTATACCCCGATGCGGATTTGCGGGTTAGCGGGTGGTTTTATGAGGACGGGTTTTTCCTGCGTGAGCATATCTCCACCCTGTTTTTTTATAAGCTTATCTATATTTTATCATACACTATATCAACAATCCTTATTATCTCGTTGATTCTACGGCTGTTATCCAAAAAATATCCTGCGCTGGAAAGTAAATATTTATTACCCCGGAAACAGATATTATTCCTTTTGCTAACGCTAATATTGACCCCCGGAATCATCGTACATTGGGGATTCAAACCGGGATTTGAAAGAGCAAGGCCGGTAAATATCGAACAGTTCAGCGGAGTAAAAAAATATACCCCGCCATTTGTAATAAGCGACCAGAATGGTAAATCCTTTGTTTCCGGCCATGCTGCAATGGGATTCTACACGGTGGCCTTCGCATTCCTTGCATCAGGCAGAAGACGGCGGATAATATATATGTCCGGCCTGTTGTTCGGTAGTATAACCGCCCTCAGCCGCATAGCACAGGGCGCACATTTCCTCAGCGATACCCTGTTCGCTGCCCTGATAACATTACTTACCATAGATTTACTGAAAAGATGGATTCTCAATTTGGGAAGTGGTAGTTGGCTGGAGGGATTTTCTGCAAAGGAAAGTGATTGATATAACGTCTAATATTATGACAATGCAGGATTATAGTGATGATGAGCTGGTACGCCTTGCTGTGAGCGGTGATGCGCGGGCGTTTGAACAACTGGCGCAGCAACATTATATGATGGTATATAAAGTGGCGTATAAATGGTGTGGTGTGCGTGAGGAAGCCGAGGATATAACACAGGAAGTGTTTATCAAGCTTGCACGGAATATAGGAAATTTCCAGTTCAATTCGGAGTTTAAAACTTGGCTCTACAGGATTACTGTCAATACAGTGAAGGATTTTCACCGCAGCAACGCACGCAAACAGGATAATCGGCAAGAATTTGCAACGGAAATGCGGGAGGAGGCAGGCAAAACAGGCGGTAACCAGGAGGAAAAAGTGTTGGCTGCACAGATATATCAGGAGATAAATAAACTGCCTGATAAGCTGAAGGATACTGCATTACTGGTTTTCGGTGAGGGATTAAGCCATAAGGAGGTTGCGGAAATACTGGATTGTGCCGAGAAAACTGTTTCCTGGCGGGTGTTCCAGGTTAAGAAGAAACTGAAGGGGATGTTAGTGGGCAGTAAGTAGCGGGTTGTGAGTAGTTAATGGCTGGAGTACAGATTTCAATCATTACTACTCACAATTCACTATCCGCTTGGGATAAACAACAATGAATGACGAGGAATTAAAGAAATTGCTGGATAATCTGGAGGTTCCGGAACCGGACAGGGTTGCGCAGAAACGGGCTGTGGACACTGCTATGGAGGAATTTGCAGAGGCACAGAAAAAAAATCAGAAAAATAGCAAAGGAATTTCGGACAGTGGTCGTCTAACCTATAGAATTTTTTCTTTAACAAATTTTATAGGAGGATTAACCATGAAAAAACGACAATTTGTAGCCGGAGCTTTGGTAATAGGTGTGAGTGCAATCGCATTTATGTCCGTGGTGGATTCAACTTTTACCCCAGAAAGTGAGGAGGAAGTTATTAGAGAGAGAATCTCTGGAATTGAAACCAAGAAGCAGGATATGGGTTCTGGTGGAGTTGTTACGGAGGATTCAAAAAATTTTGGCATAAAAAATAAAGAAGCAGATGCAGAAGAGCATGTGTTGAGTAACTTGTCAGAAAATCGTAACGATGAGCTTGGTTTCCTGGCTGATGAGGATGGTGAATTTGAAAAGGCACCTCCTGCACCTGCTATGCAACCAGCACTAGAACCACCAGCCAGACAGGATAATGCTGCGGGGTTAGATATGGCGATTGGCAGGTCGGCTGTTGAGGTTATGGAAGAGCAACTTGCTCATAATACTCCTCTCAAGCAGAAAGTGTTAAAATCAGAGAACAAACCGCAATCTCTCAACAAAAGAAGATATACAACAATTACCGCAGAATCAGATAGCATGATATATCCAATCGACCCGCCATCGCCATATTATCGGGATGAGGGACGGGATAAATTTGAGGAATTCAAGGTAAATCCGGTCAAGTCGGTTCAAAGGGAGCCGGTTTCGACCTTCTCGATTGATGTCGATACCACTTCATATTCCTTTATTCGCAATGCGTTGAACAGGGGGCAGGATATAAATCCCGATTCGGTACGGGTTGAGGAAATGATAAATTATTTCGACTATGATTATGCGGTGCCGGAGGATAAATCCGAGCCGTTCAAACCAACTGTGGCAGTGTATCAGACACCATGGAATGCTGATACAAAACTGATGCATATCGGGATTAAGGGCTATGAGTTGACCGGCGATAAGCCACGCTCCAACCTGGTTTTCCTGATTGACGTATCCGGTTCGATGGACAGTCCCGACAAGCTTCCTCTACTGAAGAATTCGCTGAAAATGCTGCTGGATACGCTGGATGAGGATGATACGGTTGCTCTTGTAACTTATGCAGGGCATGCCGGAGTGGCGCTTGAGCCTACTTCGGTGGAAAACAAACGGCGTATTATCTCGGCAATTAACCGGCTTGGTGCGGGTGGTTCCACCGCCGGTGCGCAGGGTATCAAGACCGCATATGATCTGGCGCAGGACAATTTTGACAAGGAAGCGGTTAATCGGGTGATATTGGCAACTGACGGTGATTTTAATGTCGGCACCAGCAATCCAGATGAACTGAAGCGGCTGGTTGAACGGAAACGCAAGAGCGGGATTTTCCTTTCGGTGCTAGGTTTTGGTAGTGGTAACTATAACGACCATATAATGCAGAGTCTGGCGCAGAATGGTAACGGTAATGCGGCTTATATCGACAACCTCAACGAGGCCCGCAAGGTGCTGGTGGATGAAGCCAGTTCCACGCTGTTCCCGATTGCCAAGGATGTCAAGATCCAGGTTGAGTTTAACCCGCTCAAAGTTTCGGAATACCGGCTGATTGGCTATGAAACCCGTGCGCTGAAGCGTGAGGATTTCAATAATGACCGGATTGATGCCGGTGATATTGGTGCAGGCCATACGGTTACGGCGATTTATGAAATCGCAACCGATGGTGGCTCGATTAACCATCCGCCGGTTGATGATTTGCGCTATCAGAAGTCCGTAACGCCTTCAAGGGAAGTTCCAGCCTCGGAAACCGGTGAATATGGTAATGAATATGCCTTCCTCAAAATGCGCTATAAATTGCCCGATGAGGATAAAAGCAATCTGATTACCCGTCCGATTACTAATAAGGATGTTCAGGATGCCGTAGGAGTAGATATCCGTTTTGCAGCAGCAGTAGCCGCATTCGGGCAACTACTGCATGGCGATTCATTCATCGGTGATTTTTCCTATGATGACATAATCGAACTGGCGGAGTCCGGACGTGGGCATGATAAATTCGGCTATCGCAGCGAATTCATCAACCTTGTCCGCCTCGCCAAAAACCGGTAGTATAATACATGGTATAATGTAATGCAGGAATACGCTGAAGAGTTACTCAAAATATGCCGCGACAGGGGGGTTAAAATCGCAACGGCGGAGTCCTGTACTGGCGGGATGGTAGCGGCTGCTTTAACCGATATATCTGGTTCGTCAGATGTATTTGAGCGTGGTTTTGTTACTTACAGCAACGAGGCGAAAGTTGAAATGCTTGGAATTCCAGCAGAGCTAATCGAACAATACGGTGCGGTTAGTGAACAGGTAGCTTGTGCCATGGCAGATGGTGCAGTAGCCAATTCCCATACAGATCTTGTTGTTGCTATCACCGGAATTGCTGGTCCAGCCGGAGGTAGTAACGAAAAACCGGTAGGGTTGGTATATATTGCTATAAAATATGGTAAAAATCCGATCATATGTGAAAAACACATATTTACCGGCAACCGGGATGAGATTCGTATTGCGGCCACAAAAACAGTGTTGAACTTACTAAAAAAACCTATAACAGAAGAGATTTGAATACAATGTGGTTCTTAGGCACTGTTATGAAATATAAAGTATATATAGTTGGCGCTGGGTGCGGGGATCCTGAATTATTGACAATGAAGGCACATCGGTTGTTGCAGGAGGCCGATATTGTGGTGTACGATCGGCTGATTTCACAGGAAATACTTGATTTAATTCCAAGACGTGTTGAAATGGTGTATGCTGGCAAATCCTGCCGCAAGCATAATATGACACAGGCCGAGATTAACGAGGAGCTAGTGCGATATGTGAAAACCGGCCGTAAAGTAGTACGACTCAAGGGAGGTGATCCGTTTATATTTGGCCGTGGCGGCGAGGAAGTCGAACATCTGGCGCGGAATAACATTAAATTTGAAGTGGTGCCCGGGATAAGCGCCGCATCCGGGATAAGCGCTTGCCTTGGCATACCATTAACCCATCGGGGGCTGGCAACAGGAGTACGTTTTATCACCGGCCATAAACAAAAGGGGGAGAAAATAAACCATGACTGGAAAATCCTTGCTGATGCCAACACTACTCTGGTGATTTATATGGGGCTGGCCAATCTGGAAGAAATTACCGATAATCTTGTTACTGTGGGTATGGATAAATCAACTCCGGCAGTTGCAGTACAGGGCGGTACCACCCAGGCTGAGCAGGTTTGCTTCTCGACATTGTCCGAAATCGCCTCTGCAGTGAAATCACAAAACCTCATTCCCCCTACTATAATATTTATCGGTAAAGTGGTCGGATTTTCCTCATACAGCCCCGAAACTCAGGGAAACTAATAAAGATATTGCCTTTTTACTGCTGGGACTATAAAAATACTCCTTACTAAAGTTGCTACCGACTGATAACTGACAACTGCTATGCGGACGTGGCGGAATTGGTAGACGCGCCAGATTTAGGTTCTGGTACCGTGAGGTGTGTGGGTTCAAGTCCCTCCGTCCGTACCATAAGGTCTATCATGTAAAATCTGTAGTTTTAACCTGCATAAGATGGTGAGCTCTCCTATAAGCGGTTAAGCAGTGCTACATAAACTTCTCCTGTCCAATGATCAGGGTAGCTAGGCCTACAAAAGGTTATCAAGTGCCTGGACAAGTGAAATATGCGCCCGTAGCTCAGCTGGATAGAGCGTCTGACTACGAAACTGACGGTTAGGCGGGTGGCGTGAGAAACGAAAGCTAGGAAACGAGCCAGTCCTAGCCGGGTACTAAAAGAGGCTCAAACACTCGTGGAACCACCGAGGAACCACGCTGAAAATTTTGGTAATACGCGCCTGTAGCTCAGCTGGATAGAGTACCTGACTACGAATCAGGCGGTCGGAGGTTCGAATCCTTCCAGGCGCGCCACCAACCCCGCAGAATCCCTAGCTTTTCCAGCCTTTCTCCGGTCGCTAAAAAACACCGCTTTCCCTTTTCGTGGGACCACCGTAAAATTTTTATTGGCTGAAAACCGCGTATTTATTAGCATCAGCAATCATTGACATGGGACTACAACAACCTATGGTAATGATATTCTTGACTATTACAACCAATAGGCTAGTATGATTTGCCCAAAGTATATGAATGACGGCCTCCTGTGGAAGCCGACGAGTTATAAAAATGGGAGGTCACAATGCCGCGTAAACGTTATCAAAAAATGGACCCGCATCTAGTGGATGAAGAGTTCGCCAAATTTATTGAAGCTGGAGATAAGCTATCGCCAATACAGGTTCGCCTGATTACAAAAAACATCCGTATAGAGATGGAGCGCCTTGCCGAAATAGAACGCACAGACATTGACGATAAAGAGTGCGACGGCGAAGACGAATATCTCTATAGTATGATTGAACGCCGCATTGAAAAAGCTATCCCGCGTGTGTTCGGCATGCTTACCGAACGGGTATACGAGACGAAAGCCTTTTTGAAGCGTGAAGAGCGCGAAGCAGCCTAACACCTTTTCCTGTCATTATTTTTTCTGCTCCCGTTTTTCGGGATAGCTACACGCTGCGCTTGTCATTTAGAAATAATTGCCCTATTTTACCCTCGTTTGGACAATTACCGTTCGGGGCAAATGAATGAATGACAACATAATGACCATCCGCGAAGTCGCGGAATTCTTAAAAGTCACTGAAAAAACCATTTATCGCATGGCCGCCGACGGAAGAATACCGGGCTTTAAGGTCGGCGGGACGTGGCGCTTTGATAAAGCGGATATCGAACAGTGGATCGCAGAAAATAAGAATACGAAAAAATGATGATAACACCATATCATGCAAAATATTACGCCCATGAATTGACCGCCAAGAAACCGGCGCACCTAATCGATCGCCTTACATATTCCCTCGTCGAAGCCTCCGTTGACTTAAACCCGCACCAGATTGAAGCCGCACTTTTCGCCCTGCGCTCGCCGCTTTCCAAGGGTGTGATTCTCGCCGATGAGGTGGGGTTGGGTAAAACCATCGAGGCCGGCTTGCTGCTTTGTCAGTATTGGGCCGAGCATAAACGCCACCTGCTGATCATCTGCCCGGCGTCGCTTCGCCGGCAATGGTCCATTGAGCTGGAAGAAAAATTCCGCATGCCAAGCCTGATATTGGAAAACAAAACCTATCAGAAAATGCAAAAGGACGGCATGGCCCCGCTGATGTTTGAGGGGGCAATTATTATGTCTTTCCACTTCGCAGCCCGGCTGAAAGACGAGCTGCAGCGCATTAATTGGGATTTATGCGTGATCGATGAGGCCCACAAGCTGCGTAACGTCTATAAGAAAGACAATAAAATGGGCAAGGCTATCTGCGACGCCCTCCAGGACAAACGCAAAGCCCTGCTTACCGCCACCCCGCTGCAAAATTCCCTGATGGAACTCTACGGCCTCGGCATGCTGATTGATGACCGCATTTTCGGCAGCGAGGAAGCGTTCAAGGAAAACTATATCAACGGTAAGCCGAATCTCACCGAGCTGCAGGAACGCTTAAAGCCCTTTGTCCACCGCACCCTGCGCCGGGACGTGCTGGAATATATCCGCTACACCAACCGCGAAGCGATTACGATTCCTTTCACCCCAAGCAAGGAAGAGGAAGAGCTTTATAATCTGCTCTCCGATTTCATCCTCCGACGCGATACCTATTCCATCCCCACCGCGCAGCGTAAGCTGGTGGTGCTGGTGATCCGCAAGCTGCTTTCTTCTTCCACCTATGCCATCATCGGCACGTTGAAAACCATCAAGCAGCGTCTGCTTGACCTGCAGGAAGGCGAAACCATCACCGAAAACGTCGCCGGCCAGCTGGCGCATGATAATGAACTCGGCTCCGAATATGACGAGGAAAGCGAAACTGTAGATGCCGCTGGCCGCCCTGAGCCAACCCCAGCGGGTGTACCAGCCCAGCCGCCGAAAATACTAAATCAGGATATTGACGAGGACAAGCTGAAGGCCGAGCTGGCCGAGATTGACCACTATATCGATATCGCACGCTCCATCACCGTGGAAACCAAGGCCGTGAAGCTATTGCACGCGCTGGAAGTCGGCTTTGCCCGGATGCAGGAATTAGGCGGGCAGGAAAAGGTGATTATCTTCACCGAATCCAACCGCACCCAGCGTTACTTATATGAATATCTGGAGCAGCAACCGGAATATAAGGGGCAAATCGTCACCTTTAACGGCCAGAATAATGACGAGCTGGCACGCAGCATCTATAACCAGTGGAAAGAAGAACATGACGGCTCGGACCGTATTACCGGCGCGCGCGATGTGGATATGCGCCAGGCACTGGTGGACCATTTCCGGCACCACGCCAAAGTAATGATTGCCACCGAAGCGGCTGCCGAAGGTATGAACCTGCAATTCTGCTCGTTGCTGGTCAATTATGACCTGCCGTGGAACCCGCAGCGCGTGGAGCAGCGCATCGGACGCTGCCACCGGTATGGTCAGAAGCATGACGTGGTGGTGATCAACTTCCTCAATGAAAAGAATTGGGCCGACCAGCGCATCTATGAATTGCTGCGCTATAAATTCCAGCTCTTCGACGGTGTGTTTGGCGCCTCCGATGAGGTGCTCGGCCGCATTGAGGACGGGATCGACTTTGAAAAACGCATCTCCGACATTTTCGACACCTGCCGCTCTCCGGAGGAAATAGAGCAAGCCTTTAACGGGCTGCGTGAGGAGTTGGAAGAACCCATCACGGAACGGGTAACACAAGCCCGCAAAATGCTGTTTGAAAACTTCGACGAGGATGTCCACGCGCGCCTCAAGCTCCACAAAAAACAAGCCGAAGAACGTAAGGACGAGATGCTCGATACGTTCTGGCTGCTCACAAAATATGTGCTGATTGAGAAATTCTCGGACCAGTTCCTCGGCGAATACCATTTTGATGACCGGCGCCGGATGTTCGGCACGCTGAAAGACGAGATAGAGCCGCCGGCCAACTGGCACGAGCGCAAGGTGAATTGCTCTTTCGCCTATCGCCTGGTGGGCTTTGACGCGAAGGATGAACGCGACCGCTGGAGCATGATGTCCAAGCAGGAGCGCAAACGCATCAAGCTGCAGCCGAGAATCTATAAGCCGTCCAGCGACCTTGGAAAGAAGGTGCTGGCTTCGGCTAAATCATTGGAAACCGGTCCGGCCCACCTTGTCTTTGATTATGAAAGCTACCCGCATAAAATCACCGTGCTGGAAAATCTGCGCGGTACGGCCGGCTGGATACGCGCCACCGAATTAAACGCCAAGAGCTTCGAGGAAAACACCCACATGATACTGGCGGCGGTGGACGCCGACGGCAATCAAATCCCTGATGAGGTGGCCCGGAAGCTGTTCAAGCTGCAGGTGAAAGAGGAAGGAAGCTATCGCACCCCGCCGGATGAGGCCCTGCTTAGCGGCATAGTGGAAAACGCTTTCAGCGATTTCCTGCAGGGCATGGACCAGCACAATAGCGACTTTTTCAATGAGGAAATGGAAAAGCTGGATAAATGGGCGGAAGACCGCCGCACCGGCCTGAAAGCCAGCCTGAAGGAGCTGGACGAGCAAATCAAAGACATGAAGAAGCGGATCCGTCAGACCGGCAACCTGCCCGACAAATTAGCGCTGCAGAAGAAGGTGCGGAAGCTGGAAGGCAAGCGCGATGAGGCGTGGCGGGAATATGACGACTCGGCCAAGGTGATCGAGGAGAAAAAGGACGAATTAATCGACATGGTGGAGGCCAAGCTCAAGCAGCAAACGTCCCGCCAGGAATTATTCAATATCAGTTTTGAAATACACTAACCAAGGAGCACGGCATGGCAGAAGCAGAAAAAGTAAAATTGGAATCGATGGACATAGCGGAGGAAAAGCGCGAGCAGCTGAAAAGCCTTTTCCCGGAGGCCTTCACCGAGGGCAATATCGATTTTGAACAGCTTAAGCGTGCCCTTGGGCAGTGGGTGGAACCCGGCAAGGAACGCTTCGGCCTGAACTGGCCCGGCAAAGCCGAGTGTATGAAAATCATCCAGCAACCCAGTGTCGCCACCCTCAAGCCTGCCCGTGACGAGTCCATGAATTTCGACGGCACCGAAAACCTGTTTATCGAAGGCGATAATCTGGAAGTGCTCAAGCTCCTGCAAAAATCCTATTTCGGCAAGGTGAAGATGATCTATATCGACCCGCCTTATAACACCGGTCATGAGTTTATTTACCCTGATAAGTTTGCTGAAACACTGGACACTTATTTGGAGTATACCGGCCAGAAGGACGCCAACGGCCATAAATTTTCGACAAACGCAGAGACAAATGGGCGCTACCACTCTCGGTGGCTCAATATGATGTACCCACGGCTTTATCTCGCCCGAAATTTGCTTCGTGAAGACGGGTTTATAGTTGTTAGTATTGATGACAACGAGGCCACGAATCTCAAACATTTGCTGGATGAAGTGTTTGGAGAGGAAAACCACCTCGCAGTTTTGTGCTGGGATAGAAACCGCAAGAATGATGCGAAGTTCTTTTCAGTAGGACATGAGTATATGTTTATTTACGCGAAAGATAAGCAACACTTGATTGACAATGAAATTATACTCCGCGAACCGAAACAAGGCATTGAACAGGCTGAATCATTATTCAGAAGGTTAAGAAAAAAGCATGCTGATAATTGGGATGCCATCGAAGAAGAATGGAGAACGTATTTTAGGAATTTACCGAATTCCGATCCTGCAAAAAAATTAGGGCGATATTCAAAAGTTGGTCCGGACGGCCCATTCAGAGATGACGGAAACATTTCATGGCCGGGTGGCGGTGGCCCTAAATATGAAGTTATCCATCCAGAAACGGGAAAGCCATGTAAGGTGCCCGATGGTGGATGGAGATATTCAAAATCAGAGAGGTTTTGGGAGGAAGTTAAAAATGGCAAAGTAGTCTTTGGTCCAGATGAAACGACACTGCCAAGACAATGCCGGTATCTCTTCGATGGCGAGGGCCAAGTAATGCCTTCAGTTTTTTATAGCTATGCCCAAACGGCCGCTATGGAATTCAATGAGCTGATGGGGCCAAGAATTTTTGAGAACCCTAAGAACTGGAGGGATTTAGAAAGGTTGGTAAATTACTTAACAAAAGATGATGACATTGTGCTGGACTTCTTTGCCGGCTCCGCTTCAACGGCTCATGCTGTTTTGTCATCAAACTCTAAAGAGAGCACGAATAAAAAGTTTATTTTGGTACAATTGCCGGAAAAGTGCACCGACTCTAATGATGCCCTTAAAGCCGGCTATAAAACCATAGCCGATGTTTCAAAAGAACGCATCCGCCGGGCGGCGAAGAAAATCGAGGAAGAGCAAAACGGCCAGCTGGATTTCAACGGTGGCGAAAAGCCGGACCTCGGCTTTAAGGTGTTCAAGCTCTCCCGCTCCAACTTCAAAGTGTGGGAAGGCGACGTCGAGAAAATCGAAAATCTGGAGCAGCAGCTCTTTGACCATGTGGATCATATCGACGGCGCTTCCAAGCCGGAATCTATCCTCTATGAGCTGCTCCTAAAAAGTGGCTTCCCGCTCACCACCCGGGTGGAAACCATCCAGCTCGCCGGCAAGGATGTGTTTTCCGTGGAAGATGGCGCATTGCTCATTTGCCTGGATAAGGAACTCACCCAGGAAGTGATCGACGCCATCGCCGACGCTAACCCTTGCCAAGTGATCTGCCTGGATGACGGCTTCAAAGGTAATGACCAGCTGAAAGCCAACGCCGTGCAGACCTTCAAGGCCCGCGCCCAGGAAGAAGAATCCGAAATTGTATTCAGAACGGTATAGGGGGCGGCATGAAACTTAAATTTGATCCAACACTGGAATATCAGCAAGACGCCATCAACGCCGTGTTGAAAACCTTTGAAGGCCAGCCGATTGTCCAGTCGAACTTTGAAATAAGCGCCAATAGCTCCAGCGGCATGAAGCTATCCGACCTTGGTGTGGGGAATGATATTACCCTGAATGATGAGCAGATACTGGCCAACCTCCACAAAGTGCAGGAAGCCAACGACATTGAGAAAATCGCCGAATTGCAGGGCCGTGAATTTTCCATCGAGATGGAAACCGGCACCGGCAAAACCTATGTGTACCTGCGCTCTATCTTCGAGCTTTCCAAACATTACGGGCTGAAAAAATTCATCATCGTGGTGCCGAGCGTGGCCATCCGTGAGGGCGTGCTGAAAAGCATGGATATCATGAAGGACCACTTCCGCACGCTCTATAACAATGCCGCCTTTGATTACTTTGTCTATGACTCCAAAAAGCTCGGCCGGGTACGCCAATTCGCCACCAGCAACCAGATACAAATCATGGTGATTAACATTCAGTCCTTCCAGAAAGACGTTGCCGACAAAGATATCGCCGAGATGACCGACGACGAGCTGAAGAAGCTGAACATCATTAACCGGGAAAACGACAAAATGTCGGGCCGCAAGCCGATTGAATTTATTCAGGCCGCCAACCCCATCGTGATTATTGATGAGCCGCAAAGCGTCGATAATACCCCGAAGGCTAAGCGGGCGATTGCTAACCTGAACCCCATCGCCACGATGCGCTATTCGGCCACCCACCGCAACCCGTATAATCTGCTCTATAAGCTGGACCCGGTGCGCGCCTATGACCTTCGCCTGGTCAAACGCATTGAAGTGGCCTCCATCCGCTCCGATGACAGTTTTAACGACGCCTATGTGAAGCTTCTCAAAACCGACAATAAAAACGGCATTAAGGCGCAGGTGGAAATTCATAAGGAAAAATCCGGCGCCGTGAAACCGGCCAAGCTATGGGTGAAGCAAGGCGATGATCTGTATGTGAAGTCCGGCGACCGGGAAAGCTACCGCGACGGCTATATCGTGCAGAATATCGACTGCACGCCGGGCGCGGAATATATCGAGTTCAATAGCGGGAAATTCCTTGAGCTGGGTAACGAGATAGGCGGCCTCGGCGATGATATTATGAAAGCGCAGGTGCAGGAAACCGTCGAGCAGCATTTGAAGAAAGAACGCGCCCTGAAAGGCAAAGGCATTAAGGTGCTCTCGTTGTTCTTTATCGACAAGGTGGCCAATTACCGCATCTATAACGATGACGGCAGCACCTCTTTAGGTAAAATCGGCCAGTGGTTTGAGGAGGCCTATAAAGAACTCACCGCCAAGCCGATCTATAAGGAATTCGCCGCGCCGGACGTGGCGAAGGTGCATAACGGCTATTTCTCACAGGATAAGCAAGGCCGGGCCAAAGACACCACCGGCAAGTCCGCCGATGATGAGGACACCTATAACCTGATTATGCGCGACAAGGAGCGCTTGCTGGACCCGAAAGAGCCGCTGCGCTTTATCTTTTCCCATAGCGCCTTGCGTGAGGGCTGGGATAACCCGAACGTGTTTCAAATCTGCACGCTCAATGAGTCACAGTCGGTGGAGAAAAAGCGGCAGGAAATTGGCCGGGGCTTGCGTCTGCCGGTGAATGAGCACGGTGAGCGCGTCCATGACGAAACGGTAAACCGCCTAACCATCATCGCCAATGAATCCTACGAGGATTTTGCCAAGTCGCTACAGACGGAATTTGAGGACGATTTCGGCATTAAGTTCGGCCGGATTGAAAAAATCACCTTTGCCAAAATCACCCGCGCCAAGGATGGGCTACCTGAGGAAGCTATCGGCCAGGAGGAATCCGGCAAGATATGGGAGGAATTGAAAACCGGCGGCTATATTAACGAGGCCGGGGAAATACTCGACACTTTCGACCCGAAGAACCCGCATTTTGAATTAAAGGTAAGCGAGGAATATCAGGATATCCGCGCCGACATTATCGACGAGATGCAGCGCTATGTCTTCAAAAACCGCGTGGTTAATGCCCGTGACCGGCGCGAGCTGAAATTCAAGAAAGAGGTGCATTTAAGTGAGGAATTCCAGCTTTTATGGGACAAAATCAAACACCGCACTCGCTACCGTGTCGCCTTTGATACCGACGCGCTTATCAGCCGGGCGGTGAACCGTATTAAGGAGCTGGAGCCGATTAAACCGGTCCGCATCGCCATGACGCGGGTGGATGTAGACATTTCCGACGCCGGCGTCAGCACCGACCGCAAGCTGGAAGAAAAGAGCCGCGAGGCCGGCGGCGTGCGTGTGCTGCCCGACTTACTGGCATACCTGCAGAAGGAAACCGAACTTACCCGCCACACGCTGGTGGAAATACTGAAAGGCACCGGCCGGCTGGCGGAATTCCAGATTAACCCGCAAGCCTTCATGGCCATGACGGCCCGGGAAATATCCCGCGCCCTGCATGACCTTATGCTGGAGGGTATCCAATACGAGAAAATCGCCAACCACTATTGGGAAATGCGCCGCATTGAGGAAGAAGCCGAGAAAGGCATGGTGCGCTACCTGAATAATCTCTACCCGGTGCAAAACGCCGAAAAATGCCTGTTCGACATGGTGGAATATGACTCCGAGGTGGAAAAGGAATTCGCCCGCGATCTGGATAATAACGAGCATGTGCGGCTGTTTGTGAAGCTGCCGAGCTGGTTCAAAATCGATACGCCCATCGGGCCGTACAATCCGGACTGGGCCTTCGTCACCCACCGGGATGAAAAGCTCTATTTTGTGCGCGAGACGAAAAGCACGCTGGACAATCAGGAACGCCGCAGCAAGGAAAATCAGAAAATCCTATGCGGTAAACGCCACTTTGAAACCATCGGCGTGGATTATGACGTGGTAACGAAACTGGCGGAAGTGAATTATTAACAAAAGAAAGGTAACGACATGACAAAAGCTACAACAAAAATAAATTCAATCCCGGTGGACCGGATTTTTCTTGATCATGACAATCCTCGTCATGAGCCATATCAAAGCCAAGCCGAGGTTATAGAATATCTATGCAAAGATGAATACGTATTCGAACTCGCCAAAGATATAGCGAAGTACGGACTTAACCCTTTGGAGCTCTTTGCACTCATACCCCAGGATGGTGCAAAGGGAAAAATGGCGAATTATTCTGTTGCAGAAGGCAACAGGCGCATGTGTGCAATAAAGCTCTTAAATGACCCTGAATTGGCACCAGCAAAGCGCAGAAAAGATTTCGAAAAACTCGCAGAAAATGCTGAAATAATATCAGAAGTTCAGGCCATAATCTTTAATGACAAAGAAGCTGTTAATCTCTGGCTCGAAAGAATTCATGCCGGAGTACAAGGAGGAATAGGCCGCAAATCTTGGACCTCTGACCAAAAAACACGACATTTTGGTGATACGAAAAACATCCTAGCACAGAGAATTTTGGATTATGCGGTAGAAAACAAATTCTTGAAAGACGATGAACGAAAAGGAAAATTAACTACTGTTCAGCGATATTTGAGCAACCCATTACTGCGAGAAGCTATTGGTGTTGATAACAGCAACATTGAGGATATTTCTCGAAACAGGCCCAAAGAAGATTTTGATGTATTGATAAAGCAGTTTTTGAAAGACCTGCTCAACGGAAAAGTTAATTCTCGTTCTAATGCAAAAGCGATAGAGGACTACTCACGCGAACTGAGTTCCACAGAGGGAGTTACGAATAAAAGAACGGAACCTGAATCTTTATCAAACAACCAAAACCTGCTACCCGCCAAAAAGAAAAAGGTAAAATCACCTAAAAAACCAAGCCACCCCCAAAGAATAAATTATGAAGAAGATATAGATAAAAAATTGAAACAGCTTTCAAACTACAAGCTGGAAAGGGTTTATTACTCTATATGTTCTATCAATCTTGAGGATCACACATGCCTAATTTCAGTTGCAGCGTGGTCATTCCTGGAGTCCCTAACCGCTATGGCAGGGCGCGATTCCAATACTGATTTTAATAGCTTTCTAAGCAAGCAGCGCCTTCAAAATATGGGACTCGGAGATGGTAAAAAGACTGGCCCCATAAGAGAGGCGGTAAAGAGGATATCAGAATTTGGCAATACCACTAAGCATCATGAAACAGCAGCAAATTTTAACGGCCTGCAATTGTACAATGACATGGAGACAATCGGAGGGCTTATTTTGGCCTTGTGTGATGAAATAACAAATACGAAAAGCTCAAAATAGTTCTGGCCGTGATGCCAACCAATTGTTATTATTGGTTGAATTAATTGAAAAAATGACGGTAATTTTATGGCTAAAGCAACATCACCATTGAGGTACCCCGGTGGAAAATCATGTCTATTTGATCTGGTTACAACCGTAATACGCAACAATCGTTTAGAGCGAGGCCACTATGTCGAACCATATGCTGGTGGATGTGGACTTGCCTTGGCTTTGCTCTACGAAGGATATGCAAGTGATATTCATATTAATGACTTAGACTATTCAATATGGTCTTTCTGGGAGTGCGTTCTCAATAGAACCGAGGAGCTAGTCGAACTCATTAAAAACACCCCTGTGACAATAGATGAGTGGCACCGCCAGAAGGAAATTCATAACTCAAGTGATCAAAGCGATATACTGAGAATTGCCTTTGCTACCTTCTTCCTTAATAGAACGAACAGGTCTGGTATAATTAAAGGCGCTGGCGTTATAGGCGGATTACAACAAAAGGGTAATTATAAAGTTGACTGCCGCTTTAATGTTGATGATCTGGTTAAACGAGTACGAAGAATCGCTAAATATCGAAACCGGATACATTTAACCAACCTCGATGCTATTGATTTAATGAAACACTTAGATGGTGAATTGCCGGAAAGAAGCCTATTTTGCATCGATCCTCCATATTTTAATAAAGGATCATGTCTTTACACAAACTTCTATGGTCCAGATGAACACCAAGATGTAGCAGAAACCGTTCTGAAATTAAAACTGCCTTGGGTGGTTACATACGACAATACACAGGAAATTAAAAAACTATACTCTGACCGTCGGCAATTTGCTTTTGACATAAATTATTCGATTCAAACAAAGCGTATAGGGTCTGAACTCTTAATTGCTTCAAAAGGGTTAAGGCTGCCTGAAGAATTAAGGAAAAACCAAACTAACCGCCCCCAATATCGCGAAAATTCCAATGCTGCGTAATCACCCACGCGCGCGCAGCCACTCCTCCAGCTTGCGGGTGGCCATGACGTCGTCGAAATTATAGGCGAGGATATCCTTTTTCATCTGCTCGCGGCGCTCCTTAATCAGCTCCAGCCGGTATTTGACAAATTGCACCACCGACCATTGCGAACCGGACTCGTCATCCTGCCATTGAAAATTGACCAGGTCCTCATGCTTGCAAATCTGCTTGAGGCCATAACTGGCCAGCGGCAGCACAAAGCTATCTTTCACCGGCCCCTGAATATCAAATAAAGGGGAATCGTCACCGAGCAACCACTCCACCACCGGGTGGTCTTCCATGCCGTAGCGCTTGGCATATCGGCGTATATTGGTAACTTCATAGCTGGAAAAATGGCAAAGGATAAGGTCCGGGTATTCCTCCCGGTAACGCGCCATCAAATCAAGGAATTGCCGCCAGCCGGTTTCGTCGTCGCGCTCGTGGTCCGTCCAGACATAATCAAAGGCAGAGGCGTCATAAGGCGGTTTCAGGAAGCCCCATAAATAGACATGTTCCTCGCCGTGGTCGGTGAGCGGGTTGGCTTCGATATCGAAATGCACCCATGTGCCCTCGGGAATGCGCGGGGCTTGAATGGTAAACATCTCGCCGGTTTTATAGGCTTTCGCCTGTAGCACGGCCCGATATTTTTTGTGGATGCCCTTTAAGTAAGGCACGTCGTCGATATCTTCCGGCTGAGAATTGGCCAGCGTGGTGATGGTATCAATGCCTTGCGCTTCCAGCTTCGGGGCGGCCCGGGAATCAATACCATATAGGAGGGTTAAATCTTCGCGCGCTTCAAACTCCGGTTTGCAAAGCGCCACATACGGGCACACCTTGCACTTACTTTCACCATAGCGGGCTTCGGGCGCTTCTTTGCGGGAGAGTAGCAGGCGCATATCATCAAGGAAACCGTCGGCCAACGCTGTCGACTCGTCGCCGGTTTCAGCGATAGTTTTGTCACCGAGGAAAATCAGCGCCGGCAAGGTGCTGCCCAGCAATTTACGATACACCCCAAGCTGTATCTGGATTTCTTTTTTGTCGCCGCTGCGAGCCAGCTTTGCATCCGCCGCCTGATATTCGCCGCTTTCATGGCGGATCAGAAAATCCGGCTCACCGATGATTTTATGCTGCCGGTCAACAATTTGCGCCTGATAGATAATGTCGGCACCGGCCTCCATAAGCGCCTCGGTGTGTTCCACCGATACGGCCTCCACCAGCTGGTGCTGCTGTTCTAAATCGCGCTTAATGCCCCATTCATGGCGCACGCCCAGCTGCGCCACTAATTCCTCGAACGAGTCTTGCTCGGCCGATTCCATCGCCGGCGGAAAATTGTCATACCACACCCGCCGCTTACAATGCAGCCAGGAACGCGCGTCACTCGGTCGGATGTATAATTGTTCTGCCATGATAAAAGCATAGCAGTCTTACGATAAAAATCATCAACTTAGGCTTGATAAAGCTCCGCTTCGGCTGCACGGCGCCTGATAAGACCTTTAAGCTTACGCCCACCGGCCCATACCCAGCGCATGAATTCCCGGGGCACTTCGCTGTGTTCGTCACGGTTCACTTTACGCCGGAGGGTGGAACGCTGCAACGCGCCCGAGCCGAGATTAAAGGTAAAGGATACCAGCGCATCAAATTGCCCGTCGGTAAGCGGAACATTGATCAAGCGTAACACGGCACGCTCGGCCGTTGTCACATCTTTAATCAGCAACGCCTCGCCAGCGACCTCGGTAATCCCGTTTTGAAACATATCGCGCTCTTCGTCGCGGATTAAGTGGCCATAGCCGATTGTCGGATAACCGGCCGCATCAAGGTATATTTCCGGCTCGAACCCCTCGAAATGCTTTATCAGCTCCAGCCCTTCGCGGGTGATAGTCCTCATTTCCCGCTCCGCACTTTGCTCATGGCGCGCTGGCCGAAATAAAAGCTGATAATGCCGGCGAAAATAGCCTGATCCTCAAGTGACCATAGCATGTCCATGTGCCACGGCAGCGGGTTTGCAAGGTCCACCATCGCAAACTGCATGCACTTGATCGTGAAATAGAGCAGGAAAAACGCATAAGCCAGCACCGGCCGGACGGTACCGTTAAGCGCATCCACCCACTGAATACCGGAATAGTAGGTTTTATAGAGCGCTTTGCTTTCGGCGATATCCGCTTGCACATGGATTTCTTCCAGCCGTTGCTGGTGCCCTTGTGCCCGTTGCTCCATCTGCAGCTGCAGGATTGTCAGCTCGTGCTTGCGGTCGGCGTGGTCACGCCATAATTTCAATAAATCAGGAAATGCCGCGCTTACAAAGCCCAGCAATGATCCAAGTAGTGTCATCATGTTAGCCTCCTCCATGTAATAGTTGTTTGATGCCCTGCCATAGCGCCACCACCAGCCCGGAAACCACGGCGGCTAGACATGAGCGTTTTGTCCATTTGATAACCTCGTCGGAACCGGTGCGGGCTTTACGCAGATAGATCATGTCGGCTTGCATAGATTTCGGGTCGGTAGTATCCACCCCGTGCTTTGTTAAAGCGTCCTCAATGCCCTCCCGCACAGCGGCGCGGATAGCTTTTTTCAGTTCTTCATCCATAAGCTGCTACCAATTCCACGGACCCCGGAAGGTCAGATATTGAACGTTGATGCGGACCGTGCCCGCAGTGAAAGAGCCGCTATCGGGTGTCAGCACTAGCGGCGTGTCGGAGTAGTAACTAACCGGGTGATAGGTTAGCCCGACATTGGTGGAATCCTGCGCGGTTCCGATACCGTTTCCATAGCGCGAGGTGTCACCGGATACCCCCACACCGAAACTTGTCACCGTGCCGGTGATTGCGGTAATGACGCGCGTATTGACGGCCAGTACCGTCGCCCGGTTCGGGATATTGGTTGTGGTTTGTGTCGCACTGCTGAGGTCGACGTCTTCCTGCCACCGCTCCACGCGCAGATATTCGCCACTATCCTGCATAATCAGGCCGAACGGTACCCAGCCTGAGCCGTCATAGGCCATGCGGCTATCGGTACTTTCGACAAAGGCGTCCATCCATTTGAATGGGGTGTAAAACACCCATCCACCGCTTTGATATTGTGCCAGCTTATTTGCCTGGCCGGCAAAATCACCGGTGGGGCTGCTGCCGACAATATACAAATCGCCCACGGACGGACTGCCCGGGGCCGCGTTGGCAATATCGGCCACCACCGGCGTGACAAAAGCGTCCAGCCGGTCGAGGCCTTCATTGTGGGTCACTTCTTTTTGTGCCTGGCTCGTGACAATATACGGCAGGCCCAGCCTTCCGGTTGCGCTCATAACGTCCTCTTTGTGTTACTGATTAAATCGTTGCTTCGGCGGGATATCCGCGGCCCACCACCGCACTGAGCTGATAGACTTTGACGTCAACGCTGCTTTGCGCGCTGCCGAAGTCGGTCGTTTGATCCGCAGCGCTATAACTCGCGGCCGGTGTGGTGACGTCCAACGTCCGCACCACCGTGGAACCGTCGAGAATTTCTACCTCGTACCGCTCGCTTTCTTCACCCAGCGGCACGTCTACCCCGTCGCGCCATTCACCGCTTACACGGGTGCGGCGCTTCCAGCTGATAGACAAATTGCCGGAGCCATCCCGCACGCCTGTGACATGCACCGGGGAAAACGGTTTCAGCTTGATAGCCTGATAGGTGAAGGCCTGTTCCGTGGTTTCAGCTAAGCTGGAGCCGACACTCACGCCTTTATAGTAAAGCTCACGGCCGATAAGGTTATTGGCCACCGCCGTGGCATAAAGCGCCGGGGTCAGTAGCAGGAACCGTTCACCATCGGCATGACTATCAATCGCCCATTCCGTACCCTGCCGGCCGCGCAATAGCTGGCTGAGCTTATAGGTTTTTTCACCCACCAGCGTGGCGTTTTGAAATTGCACCAGCTCGCTACCAAATAAGGCGGCATTCGCACCGTTCAAAAGCGCGGTTTCTGATACGGAGGCCAGCGAGCCGGCCGTAAGCACCACCTCAATTTCGTTGAAGTCGTCCCACGTTTCAAACGGCCCGGCCACCAGCGTGCCTTTCACGGCGCCAAATACCGCGGCCGCATCAAGGCCGGCAAGCAGGGTAAAGGTATTTCCGCCGGACTCGCCCCCATCATCGGAGCGATATACCGCGGAGCCGATCCAGTTTTCACCATCAGGCGCTACACCGATACGGAGTAAACCGCCGCTTTCCGGCTCGGTTGGCAAAGGCGGCGCATCCACCAGCGTTAAAATCGTATCCGGCACCAGCGTCGGCGGCGTTATCCCACCGGAGGCCTGCCCGGGTTCGGTGTAAAAGTCATAGGTGCTGATATCCTCGGCCACCGCATCGACTTTCATCATGCCGTTGCGCTCCATGTCGGTTTTAATAATCCGCATGACATGAGGCACATTATTGACCGTCACGGTGATGATATCGGTCGGTTCCAGCCGGGCATATTGCGGAGGAAGGCGAAAACGGTATGTTACACGCTCTTTCCACGCGCCATAAAGGGTAATGTCGGAGATCTGTTTCGCCAGCTGGTCCGACATAACAATCGGCAGATTAAAGCTCACCTGGTCAACGGCATTCACCACCTGCCGCTGGCTGCTTTGTGTGCTCGGGTCATAGTTAAATGCCCGGTCAATATAGGTGACATTCACCCGTTGCGGCAGCTCCAGCTCCTGCGCCCGGGTAATATCCAAAATCTGCCGGATATCCTCCTTTATTTCGGGGATAAGGTCATCTTCGGGTACCGATTGAATCGTTTCCCCACCGCGGGGCACAAATTTCAATATGCCGTCGCTTTCCACCACATCAAAGAAATAGGCGGCCGCCAGCTGCTCCAGACATTCACGCACCGTTTGCGGCTGCAGGATGATATAACCCTCCACCGCGTCCGTGAGACGGCTTACGTCATAATCAGAGCCGGAAAGCCCGGCCAGCTGTAATAACTCGGCAACGATAGCACCCAGCGTCGAAGCACCGAGCTTGCCGTTTACCCAATGGCCGGTGGGCCATAAAATGCTATCGGTCCATATCGAACTTAAATCCGGCCAGAATGGAAACGGCCGCGCATCCCATGTCCACAGGAAGGCACGCGGCACCAGGTCGCTCTTGCCGCTTTCGGCGTTACGCTCCTGCAGATAGTCCAGCGTCGCGTCGATAGCCTCGCGCTGTGCCTGAAAATTGATGCGGCCCTTTGAGCCGCGCGGGAAAAAACTTTCCGAACTGGTCGGATCATAAAACACATTCGGCTGATTCGCGCACCCGTCCACGCTTGGGAAGCCGTACTCGGTGAACCACACCGGTTTCATTTTCGCGGTCCAGCTGGTGGTGCTCATATCCGGGTTGATGTGAGTGCTGTTCCACCAGTGCTCTAAATTCTTCCACGCATAAGTGGGGTCGCCGCCATAGCTGGTTTGTACCGTGCGGTCACCGTTCCAGTAATAGTCCCAGCCTTCGCCTTTTTCCCAATACTCCTTTACCGTGTCAGCGGTTATCTGGCTTTGTGGCAAATCAGGCGTGAGCGGGAAATAGCTATCAATGCCGACAAAGTCGATATTGCTGGAAGCCCAAAGCGGGTCGAGATTGAACCAGCCGTCTAGGCTATGATATTCGCTCCAGTCCGCCGCATACGTCACTTTCACCCCGGAACCCACCGCGCTTTTCACGCTCGCAGCAAGGCTCACCAGCTGATTAACCGCCGGATAGTTTCCCGGCGTATCCGTGAAGCCGGTCATGCCGATTAATTCCGAGCCGATAACAATCGCGTCGATATTGTCTTTCAGCGCATCACCACCCACCGAAAGGTTAGCGTAATGCATGATAAAGCCGTTATAGCCGTTGGTTTTCGTAAACCAGCTATTCGCATCGCTGGCATTGGCCGGCTCAATACGCCCGCGCCACGGTTTCGGGTCGGGCGTTATCTGATCAACAAAGGGCATAGGGTACAGCATGACATTCCAGCCCTTGGCTTTCAGCGCCTTACAAATCTCCACCACCGTATTATCGGAAGGTGTGCCGCCATAGGTTAAATCACCATTGCCGAACACCAGCACTTTTTGCGCGGTCGAGCGGGTATAGCTTCCCACGCTCCAGTCACTTGGCAACACCTGCGTGGTGCCCTGAAATTCGACTTTCGGAATAATCTCACATGAGCCGGCGTCCACGTCGGTGGCGAACCATGTCACCACCACCGCCACCCATTCCAGATTCGGAAAGGCTTTCTCCAACTGGTCCACCGCCACCAAAGCGTCGGCCTTGGCGTCATAATTGTGCATGTTGATATAGTCTTTCGTGCCGGTTGGCGTGAAGCCGCTGAAGGCGTCGAAATAGCCATCCTGTTTGGTATGGATATCATCGCCATAGACAAATTCACCGGCGCCCGGAATGATAACCACATCCTTGATTTTATCCTCCACCGACGGCGTGAATTTTACCGTGCGCTTTACCTCAAAGCTGAAATTGGGAATCCGGTTGCCGTATTCCGCCAGCGGGAAGTCCTCAATCACTACATAGCAAAGCCCGCGATAAGCCGGGAATGTACCGGCGGTTTTATATTTGCCGATGATATCGTCGGCGCCCTGATCCTCCGTTCCGAGATGGACGTTAAACTTACCTTGCGCGGAATTAAGCACGCCTTCGCTTAACACCTTACTATCGGCCCACACGCGCACCACTTCGTCCACCGGCCCCTCGCAAACGGCAATCGCCAGCGTGACAAAATACTCATAGGAGACGGTCGTCTGGCTGGTGGTCGTACTTCCACCGCCGCCACCTTTACCGCCACCGCTGGAGGTTTGTGTGGTGGTTTTCTCGGTTTTCACTTCCTTAATATCGGTGGCCCAAATCACGTTACCGGAAAGCCGCTGCTGGCCGTACACCTTGGAAATGATGTTGCCATAGCTCGACACCTGCACGCGCAAATCTGAAAGCCGCGGCCCCACCGATGTGGGAAGCTGGATATGCTGGCTTTTCGGAAAGAACGCACTATTAGCGGCAAAGCCTAAATTGGCGCCGATAATCGCGCCTTGCGGGCCACCAACTACAAAGCCGGCAGCTGCTCCGATAACCGGTAAAACTACGTCACTCATGAGCCGCCTTCCGCAAATGTTCCGGGCGGAAGCGATACGGTTTCACCAGCATGCGCCGCCACGCCGGGCTTAACGGATGCTCCACCACCGAACCGCTGCGGCTATGGCAATGAATCACGCCGATATCGCCACCCGGATAATCGGAGACAATGCCGAGATGTTGCGGGTCGCGGTGCAGTTTGAATAGCAGAATATCACCGAGCGCCATTTCGTCCTGGCGCAGCGGTATCAGATGACGCTCAATCGAGCGGCGCAAGCTGAAACCGTCCGGGCTTTGTGAGTATCCATCCTCATCCCATAGCGCCAGCTGGCCACGGCCTTCCGTGTCGGGCATATCCAGCTCACCGATAACACCAATAATCAGGCCGATACAATCCACACCACCGGCGCCTTTATGGCTCTTTTTCAGGCGGCCTTGATGGTGATAGGCAGTACCCAGCCAAGTGCGGGCCTGTTCGACAATCTCTTGCGGTGTGATATTAGGCATTTCTATTCGTCTTATCTAAGGTTCCGGCAGTCGTTAAAATGGCATCCATGCCGGGTACGTCCGGCTCGCCGCGAAAATTCAGGATGTTGCTAAATTTGCTTATGCAGGTTTCCCGGGTTTTGTCGCACCCGGCCACGGCGTTGAACGTATCGCCCACCTGAATGCTCTGGCCCATCGCAAGCGCCAGCACAATTTGACCGGAGGCGAATTCCTTCACCTCCATTTTCAGGCCGCTATTATTGCCGCCGGTCCACTCCACCTCACCACCGACAAAATAGCCGGCGTCCTGTGTCAATGAGCTGGCAGTGAAAATGGCGTTATCGGTAACGGCCGTCACCGTGGCGGCATGGGTGAAAGAGGCAAGATTGACTTTGCAACGCGTATCACCCAGCACGGCCCGGCAGGAAGGGCTATACACCTCGCCAATGGTTTGGCTTAAATGCTGCGTGAGACCCCGAATTTCCGCGGTGAAGAAATTCCGGTTAAGCCGAACTTCACCCAGCCGGCCGCGTTTCATCACCATTTTGCCCTGGCTCAAATCTTCATAATTCACGATGAAAATTTCCACCTCGGCATAGTCATATTTGCCGGCCAGCAAATCGGCCTCGGTGATTTTGCTCGGGAAGGTTTGCCCTTCCACGTCCATATTATCCACCGACATATTGCTTTTATTTTCCAGTGCAGTGGGCGTGAAACCGGCTATCGATCCATAGGTTAGGCTATCTACGATTAAATCCGTGTCGTGGTCGGTGAAACCAAGCTCCGTGGTATCGGTCCGGGTGATCTTCCAGCATGTGGCCAGCGTGGTAGCACCGCCGGCGATATGGCTTTCAAGCTGTGGGCTTATGACTCTCATACGCGCACCTCCACCAGCGGGATTGCATCCCACCGCCCGGCGTCGTAAGCGTCGACGCTTAATTCCAGATTGTCCGTGTCAAAGCGCACCGGCACATCAAACTCAAAATCGGCGGTGATGGCTTCATCTGCGGCCGGCGCTGAATCGAAGGTAACAATCCCTGTTTCCGTATCCACCGACACGCCGCTATTTTGCAGGATGGAATCCACGTAAATTTTCACCGTACCCGATACCGGTTTCGTGATGGTGCGGGAGACGGCCGCCGATCCGCTGCTATAGATTTTCACCAGTTGAAACTCGGTGGTGCTATCGTCGCCGGTGCCTATAGCTTCATTGCTGCCTTTATAGTCGCTCCAGTCCTTGTAACGAAAACCGATAGCTTTGCCACGGCGCGCCCGGAAAAAGGAGATAAGCGCCGCCCACTGGCTTTCGCTTTTCACACCGCTAGCGACATTGTAACGGGCGCGTGCCTGGCTCCAGTTGATATTGCGTTGCTCGCGCCCGCTGAATGTTTCCACCACATCCGTCGAAAAGCCCGGGCCACCCTTGGCGCCGTAGCTGATATCGGTCGGAAATTGTACTTCGACAAAATCGGTCATAAATTCCTCCGTGCCTTTTCAATCTGCCGGGCCATGTCGGCGGCAATCTGGCTTTGACTTGAACGGAAGGAGCGCGCGTCCGGTGTCTGGATATTCATATTCACCGTTACCGGCGCCCCGGCCATTGCTCCGTTCGGGATAATGCTTCCCACCGTGTTCGGGCTGAATAATTCCGGGCCGCGCTCGCCCACAATGTATGACTTGCCCGGTTTGACCGTGCCTCCATCGGCGAAGAATCCACCGAAGCCGAAAAAACTGCCGGCGATGTTGGCAATAGAGCCGAGCAGACCGCTACCGCCACCACCACCGGCAAAGCCAAACAGGTAGGAAAGGCTGGAACCGAGGCCGGAAAATAAATTACTGAATATAGAGCCGGCGCTATTAAAGACGTTGCTTAACATGCCAAGGAAGCCGTCACCGGTGCCGCTGCCCAAAATATCTTTGAAGCTATCAAAGAACCCACCGGAGCTTTCGCCGAAAATCTCTCCTAAAATCGGGCCGGCTTCTTCTGCGAAGACTTCGCCGTCCGGGGTGCACATGCCTTTATTGGGCTTTTTCTGAGCAACCAACCCGTTACCGGCGCTTTTACCACCGCCACCACCAAACAGACCGCCAAATAATCCGCCGCCTTCGTCACCGCCGTATAAAACGCCCTTGAGGGTATTTTGCAGCAGCTCGGAATTCATCTGCGCGAACATTTTTTTCATGCTTTCGCCGAAGCTCTCGCCACCGCCGCCCAGCCCGAAAATACTATCGGAGAAATTCTTAATCAAATCATCGGCCGCGCGCTTGCTTTCGGTCCGCATGACGTCGAACGTGTCTTTTGCCTCGTCTTTTAGCTTGCCGGTTTTCTTGCGTGTTTTGTCGGCGGCATCGCCCACCTTGGATACACCGGTGCCGATTTTATTCAGCACCTTGTCAGTTTCTGCCGTTTCCTGCCGGAGCTTTTTCATCCCGTCGCTGAGCTCGCCGGTTTCATCGCCGGCCGTGTCGGTGATTTTGACCAGGTCACTCAAAGAATCGGAATAGCCGGTAATGGCTTTCTCCAAGGATTCGACCCCACCGGCCGCACCGGCAAATCCGTCGCCAATAAGCGGAATATCCTTACCCAGCGACAAAGCCTCTTTTAATAGCCGCGGCAATACCGCCAGCTTTTCCACCAGAAAGGCAATGCCCTCGGTGATACCTTCCGCCACAATCAGGAAAGCCATTTTCAGCCCTTGGAAAGCGGCTTTTGCAATATCAATCGCGGTGATCAATACCGTGCTTAGGAAATTCGCCACCCATTCCAGCGCCGGGGCAAGTGCCGCGGTGATTTTGGTTATAACCCCGCTTAACGTACCTTTGAGGCGCGCCCATGCGTCATTCATCGAGGCAATGCCCTCGGCCTCGGTTTGGGACAGGGTAATACCCAGCTTTTCGGCTTCTTCCCGGAACGCACGCACACCATCGGCGCCATTTTCCATCATCTGCAGCATGCCCACGCCTTCGCTATCAAATAGCTTGAAAGCAAGCCGTACCTTGTCGCTCTGATTCTCCACCCGGTTTAACGCTTCGGCCAATACCTCGAATTGCTGCTCGGGTTTCAGCCGGGCCAGCGCTTTCGCATCCACGCCCAGCTCTGCCAGCGCATTTTTCGCTTCACCGGTCCCTTGTGCGGCTTCCGCCACCCGGCGCGTCATGCGCTGAATGCCCATTGTCATCTGCTCAAAGGTGACGCCGGCAAGGTCAGCCCCATATCTAAGCTGTGACAACGCTTCGGTCGTGATACCAAGGCGCACGGATAGCTTTTCCATTTTGTCAGCCATTTGGGCGCTGGAACGAATCGCAGCACCACCAAGGCCGGCAGCTATCGCGCCTTTGATACCACCGAGCGCACGTGACACACGTTTGGCGGCATTACGCAGACGAGAAAGCCCACGCTCTGCCGATTGTATGGCCCGGCCGGTTTTATCCTTGGCCAGTAATGAAAAAACGACGTCACGAATCATGGTTTAGGTTTTTCCTTGGCTTTGGTGTGGAGATAGTCGAAGAAGGCGCGCCAGTATTTGAACTCACGCAGGGAAATGCTGCCCAATTCCTCGACGGTTTTCCCCAGCTGCAAGGCGAGTCCGAAGACGTCGACTAGCTCTGGGGCTTCTTGAAATTTTGTTTTGCTTCGTCCTCGATATCCTCGAAGTCACCGCCGGCGATTTCAGTCGCCACGCGCATGATGACGTCCATATCGGCGTGCTTCATGAGCTTGGGCTTATCTTCGAGCTTGAACATTTTGTTGCCGTCTGCGTCCTTGGCTTTCAGCAACAACACCTCCACGCACAGCTCGCTTAAATGCGGGTTTTTGCCGAGCTTGGCATTTAGCCTGGTCGACTCATGCACGGTTAAAGGGGTGGCATAGATTTTCAGCGGTTCGCCGTCTTCGCCCCATTCTTCGACAGGGATAATTTTCGGCTCTTTGCTGTTAAAGTGCGTCGTTACGCGATTGATTACATCGGTCATAATAGTGGCCTCATTGATTTACGGGGTTGCGGGTTATGCGGAAACGGTGCCGACGGTTAAGGCGCCATTGCCTTGGAAGGTGAAGGATATCGTCACGATTCCATCAAACGGGATGCTACGGCTTACACCGGTGACGATAGCGTCGCCGGTCAGCTCCACATCGCCGGAGGTTTCGCCGTCCGGGTACAGGGAAAGCGACACCTCCGCGCCCACGGTCAGCGCGCCTTGCCCGGTGCTATCGGTTTCATCAAGTTGCGCCTCGACGGAACCGCTCCAGCTATTGAGCGTTGGCTTATAAGTGCGCCATTGATCGCCCATAGAGGTATCTTCGGCGGTGTCGCCGGTTTCCTCCACGCTGAAAGATTTTACTTCGGCAACCGAGTTGCTGCCGACTTTTACACTGCCTAAGCGGCCTGTATGTGTGCCCATAGTGATTCTCCTTAAGGTTAGGTTGGTTAAAGCAGGGTGTCGGGTGCGTTTTCGCGCACCTGATAAAGAACGGTGTAGGTGAAAATTCCCACCGCCACCGGTACGTCGCCGTCAGCGGCAAGCGTTACTTGTAATCCGGCCAGCATGGTGTCTTTCACATTGCCGCCTAAGCCCGGGTCCGCCGCGATAGCTTTTTCTATCTGCTCGCCCAAATCATCGATGACCTTGTCGGCCTCATTCACGGTTTTGGAATAGGCCTCCACCACCACCTGCAGCTCGCGCGTCTGCCGGCGCGGATAGCCGATAGTGTCAGTCGTTACTTGTTCTTGCGGGGTGTACACCACCAGCCCGGGCAATGAATTTGCATTGAGGGGGTAAACCCGGGAATTAAAGACCTTGTTGCCGGCGTCGGTTTCACCGTCCAGCGCGGTAACAAAGGCCGTGCGTATCGTTTCTCGTGCATGTGTCATGGTTGCAGCTCCAGCGCCAGCATGGTTAAGCCTTGTCCGTCCGGCTGCACATCGACCACTTTATAGCTATCACTACGCACAATAAGGGCGTCGCCGAATTGCACCCCGGTGACGTCGCTGCTCTGGCAATAGAAGCGAGGTTGCGAGGCGTTGATTTCCACCCCCTGATTGCCCTCATAGGCAAAATAGGAATTGTCGAAAACGCCGGTAACGGTTTTCGCCGAACCACCCTGAGGCGTGTAGGTGGCTTCGTCGCCGCCTACAGCCCCAAGAATGGCCGGGAGATGGACATTAAAATCGTCCGTAAACGTCATGCCTTAGCCGTTGGCTTTGTTAAGCAAGACGTCGATGGTGGCGTCACCGGAAGCAGCACCGGCCGCCGCCACACCGATGAGCGTGTTACCGCTCGCCGTCGTGGTGACGTTGCTGTTAGAGCTGTTCCAGTACACCTTGGCGCCTTGGCTGATAGCGCCGGTGGCTTTCGCCAGGGTGAAAATACCACTGATCTGTACCGAGCCGACTTCGCCGTTAGCGATATCGGTTACGGCCACACCGGCGATGGTATTCATCACCACCAAATCGCCGGAGCTGATATCAGCCCCCGCGGTGTGTTTAAGGACGTTTCCGTCCGCGACATAGTTTGTTGCCATGATTTACTCCTATGGTTTCATGTTATATGGTTAGGTTAAGAGGCTGAATCTTAGGAAGAACCCGGATTCTTATAGAGCGTGCGATGCTCTAACGCCTTCGCAGCCGCATCAATGCGGACTTTGAAGTCCACCCCATCGACGCTCCAGCCGTCCTGTTGCTCCAGGAACGGATTCGGGTTGCCGTCCAGATAGGCCACCTCGATGGTGTCGAACATTTCCGGGCTTGCCGCTAAGTACCAAGCAGTGGCCGAAGCCGTGTCGAGCCGTGCATCGGTGACAATTTCCGCGGCACTGCGTACCGGATTAGGCACACGGCTGTTGGTTTTAGACGGGTCCGTTTCGGAGGCCATCAACACCCGGGCCGTATCCTCCAGCGCCACCGGCACAATCAGATAAGACGGTGCGATATTCAGCGTTGTTGTACCGCTTTGATCTTTCTGCTTACGCATCGCCGCACGAGCCGCACCCACACTTGCCGCCGTAGGCGCTGCACCGCTGCCGGCTAGGTTGGCGTGGTCAGCATGGAAAAGCGCTGTACCATCGGCCATGTTCGGGTTGTCGTTGAGGATAGCAAACACCAAGTCACCGACTTTGCGGCGTGCTGCACGGCCCATCTTGCGAGGAATTTCCGTAAAGGCGTTCAAGTCATCATTGATGATTGCCTCGCGTGTGATGGAAAACAGCTTGCCGTATTTCGCCAGCTTGATCTGCTCGCGGCGGTCGGACAGCGTGCCGTAGGTATATTCACCGCCTTCTTTCACCTCATCGAGGTTAGAGAATTCGCTCATACCCACACGATCCGCGGTTTTGTAATCGCTCAAATTACCCGGACGGGTGAATTGCTCGAATACTTCCGGCGCTTCGCTATAGCCACGCAACATCGCTTTGTTGGCGTTATTGCTGAGCAGATAGGTAAAGTCGCTGCTGGAATGGGTGAAGGCACGGCCGACAATATCCCGCTTATCAAGGTTACTGGTGCGGACACCGTGAACCTCAAGGCATTTGCGCGCCAGCTCCAGCAAGCTATAGCCGATCAGTTCGGTACGTTGCCCGGCTTCCGGCTTTTCAATACCTGCACGGATAGACAAAGCGGATTCTGCCGCGCGCATGAATTTTTCACGCTCATCGGCACCCACTTCAATGCGGACGTTATCACTCGCCGGCTTTTTGTCTTTGCCGATCTCGTCCAGTAGCAACTTTCGGGCTTCCGCCTCGTCGATTGCTTTGTCCTCAAGGCAGGTATCCATCAAATCACGGAATTGATCACCGAACGTCTTAAACGCTTCTCGAATTGCCGAGCGGCGTTGTTGTTCGGCTTGCTCCGCTTCCTTGATTCGGGCCTCGGCTTCCGCCAACGCCTCCTTGCGGGCTTCTTCCATCGCTTGCGCGCGGATTTTTTCGACGTCCACCTCGGGGCTAGCCTGTGGCTTTTCCCGTGTAGCGTCGACCTTTTCAGTAGCTTTAGTCATAGTTTGCTCCTTTGGTTTTGGGTTAAGGTCAAGGGAAGGTTCGACGCCCGGGTTGCCCCCGGGGTCATTTCTACCCACCCCCACGGTGTGGTCGGCGGGTATATCGACGAGGCTGATTTCAAGGGGAGTCCAGCGCGTTATGCGAATAACGTCCGGGCTATCCTTGTTTTCCTCGACGGTTTCGTAGTCCTCTATCGTGTAGGACACCGACACGTTACGGAGGATTCCGTCGCGTATGTCCTGCCAGATAGGGTCAATATCGGGGCGCTTGCTCATGCGTAGAATCGCCCGGCCGCGGTCACCCTGAAGCCAGGCACGCTCCACCACGCCGATGCGGTTCTTCCCATCCATGCGGTCATGATTGTAAAGCACCGGCGCAGCCTTATTGAGCCGCTCAAGGTTCACTTCATTTTCGTTGTGCCCGAGCACTTCCTGCCACGGGTCCGAAAAGAAAGAACGCCGCAGGACGGGCGCCTCGGAAGAAAACGACACCTCCACGGTTCTGAGTTCTTCGTCGACAACCCCCTCGGCGCGTATGACAAAATCGCGGCTGAGCCGCGCATTGATAAGCGCGTCTTTCATAGATTGCTCCTTATGGTTAATGATTGTTAGGCTTCGTCCGCTTCGTCGGCGTCAGCGTCCGGGGTTTCTTCTTCCGGCTCTTCTTCCTCTGGTTCCGGTGCAACGTCGTCCGTTTGCGCGGTTCCTGCATTAGAGGTGAAGGTGATGCCGGCTTCGGCTTCTTCTTCACGCTCACGGCGTATCTGTTCGAAAACGTCATCCGGATTGCCGCCACGTTCGCGGATGACCTGGCTGCGAGACTTAAAGCCGGCCTGTACCGCTTTTTCTTCGGCGGTAATTTCTTTAACCGGATCAATCCACGGCAGGGACGGCCCACGGAATTCCGCGTCCAGTAATGTGGCCTCATTCACACCGGCGGGCGGGCGTATCACACCAGCCACCAGCGCATAGGTGACAAAATCCTCCCAAATCGGCCGCATGAAGCGCTCGACAAAATATTCCCGCAGCGTCATGTAATTGATGGATTGCTCCACCAGCTCCTGCCGTTGGGCGCTATAGGTGCCGTTATAATCCTTGGCGATGCTGGAATAGCCCGTTGATGTGCCACCGGCCACCGCGCGCAGCTGGCCTTGCCGGAAACTTTCAAGCCCCTGATTCGGCCGTTTGGAATCCACCGTGGCGATTTCCTCGCCGGGCAGTAAATTGTCAAACACCATGCCGGGCTTAAAACGCATGGTACGGTTGCCCACCTGGTCCGCTTTCAGCTTGCCCATTTCTCCATCCAGCGATTTACGAATAAAAGCGCACATGCTGGCGGCTACCTTAGCCGCGGTGCGTTCGGCTTCCTCATATTCCTTGAGGTCATCAAGCCGGGTAAGGACAGCGGCGAAAATCGACACGCCGCGGGTCTGCTTGATACGGTCCGCCATTTTTAGATGCAGCACATTTTCTGCCGCCACCCGTTTGGTGTCGGTGCGGAATTGGACATAGGTGTGCGGGTCGCCTGGATGCTGTTTGTAAAAGTAATAGGCACGCGGACGGCCCCATGCGTTCTTTTCAACACCCTGCACGATACCTCTGCCGGTGTCGTCGAGGTCCATCGGCAAGTAATCCGGCTCTATCAGCTCAATGGAATATGGCACCCGGGTGCCATGATCGAGCAAACTTACATTGCCGCCCAAGCGCTGCACCAACACCTCGCCGTCACGGAACCATGTGCGGGCGGCCAGCCGTTGCACACCGGACCAGTGATGCTCCCATGTTACTTCCGGTTTTTTGACCCAATTTGAGAATAATTCGAGCAGCTCGCGGTTAAATTCCCGAAGCAATTCCCGGTTCGAGTCTTTCACTTGTGGCTCGGTACGGATACCGGTGCCCACCACGTTGTTGACCAGGGTGGAGAGGACGGAGCGCGCGAGGTCGTGATTTTCATCAAGGTGCCGGGCCTGTATGCGTAACGAATCGCCGGCGTTACCCACCACCGCGTCACCGCTGCCGCGGTCGCTGCGTGTTTTGCGTAAACGGCTCGGCCGGCCGGCTTCATAAAAGCGTTCGGCGTCCACCTGCAAGGATTCCCGGGCGAGCTTCCGGCGCAATGCGGCATAGGGCGCAAAATACGCGATAAATCTGTCGAGGTTATTCATACTCATTCGCTAAAATCCGCCAGCGCATAATCCGTACCCCCGCTATTATTCTGCAGGGCCACTACGCGGCGCTCCCAATATTGAATTTGTCCTTGAATCTCGTTCACATCGGCCAGCGTCAGACTGCGGCCGTTGAGGCTGTAGGTTTTACCTTTTGCCACGGCCTTATTTGCGGCCAGCCATGCGTCGAGATGCTCCTGTGCGGTTGTCAGGGTGATACTCGCCATAATTCCTCCATGCGTTAATGGTTAAAAAAAGTCCGGTGCGTCATCGAGCCAGCCACCCGAATCGTGGCTTTGCTTGGTGTCGGCTTCCTTCGGTTTCAGGTTGCCAGCTTCTTCTTCGATATCCTGCCCGATCTTCTGAAAGTTCGGGTTGAGGATATACAGCGCCGCCAGCGCATACACGCGGCAGTCCAGCGCTTCATTGCGTTGGTGCGACGGCTTTTCCCATACGCGCGTCGGGTGGCCTTTACGGTATTTAATCACCACCCGCTCGGCCGTGAGCTGCTTGAAATAATCCTCCGTATAATGCGACGGAAAATGACAATAGCCCGGGCCGGGTTCAGTGATACGCAGTCGGCTATAGACCATTTCCTTGGCCGTATCGCTGCCCACCGGAAATAGTTTCACCCGGCGCGCATTGGAACGGCTGAAACGTCCCACCAACGGCTTGCCCGGTGTGTTTGCGCCTTTAATCGCAAAGACGCGCCGCACTTGCCGTTTTTTGCAATAATCATACACCGCTTGGGTATGGTGCCCGCCCGAATCCACGCACACGCAGTTGATATTCAGCCGCACGCCGCTTTCGTGAAGAATCCGCTGCTCCAGTACCGTGTCCAACTCCTGCCATACGCCTTTAAGAGCCGGGTCGCCGTGCAGGACATGATATTGCAATGACCAGCTTTCCTCATGCAGCCCCCAGCCGACAATTTCCACTTCCAGCCGGTCGTCCTGGACGTCCACGCCGGCAGTGACCACCACCACGCCCTCGGGCGCTTTCTTACCCCAATTCTCCTTGCGCTTAAGCAGCCCTTCATGTTCGACGCCTTCGCCTTCATCCTGCCATGTGTCACCCAGCGCGGTGTTGACCCATGTTTTCAGGGTTTCCGGTAAGCGCTTCGCCTTGAGAAAGGCCTTCACCATTTCCGGCCATGTCACCCACGGCGAATACAGCTCGTTGATGTGAAAGCCGGCGATACCGTTAAACGGCGCCGTGGCCTTCCATTCTCCACCAGCCAGCAAAGCCGGCTTGTCGGAATCGTGCCAGACTGAACCACATTCCGCGCACACATAGTGGGCGCTATCCGGGTCCTTCTTATCAAAATGAAGGTTGCCCCATTCGAGCGTTTGCTCGGCGTGGCAATCCTTGCATTTCACATAATAGCGTCGCTGGTCGCTGAGCTCATAACGCGCCGTTATCTTGCACAGCCCCTCAATCGTCGGGGTAGACGCCGCTACCAGCAACCGATTCCAGAATGTCGTCGAGCGTTTTTGCGCCAGACTTCCCGGGTCGCCTTCGCTGCCGGCTGAAACCGGATAGCGTGATTCTTCATCCAGCAAGACAATCCGCACCGGACGGCTCGCCAGTGATGACGGGCTGTTTGCACCGGCCATCGTGATATGCCCGCCGGGGAATAGCTTATGCAGCAAGGTGTTGCCGCTATCCCGGCTTTTAATATCGATCAGCTCGGATAAGGCCTTGGTGTCCCGAATCATCGGGGTTAAGCGGTCCTTGCTCCACGCTTCGGCCATTTCCAGCGTTGGCTGGATAAGCAACATCGGCGCCGGGTCCTGATGGATAAAATAGGCGATAATGTTGTTTATGATTTCCGTTTTGCCAATCTGCGCCGACGTCCTGAAAACGATTTCCCTTACATTCGGCTCATTCACGGCATCCATCATGCCGCGCTGATAAGGTGCCTTATTTGTCCGCCACCTTCCGGGTTCGGCGCTTGCCTCCGGACTTAGCTTTCTGTTTTCGTCCGCCCACTGGCTTACTGTCAGTTTCGGCGGCGGCGCCACCGTCTTCAAGCTCTGTCGTGCTAACGATTGTAAACTTTTCCACGTCATATTCGGCCAGCTCCGTTAGCGCCTCATAGACCTGGTCGCGGATGATGCGCTCTGCTTCGTGAAAATCGCTGATATTCACAACGAGCTGAGCCGCCTTGATAGGTAAAGACAGCATACGGGCACGAAAAGCCGCCAGAATCATATTCCACATTTTCTCGACCTGCTCCGCCGGGATGAGGACGCCGCGTAAGGTTCTTACTTCCAGTTCGGTTTTGTCCGCCTGTGCCCTGAGCAAGCGGGCGCGTTCCTTGTGGCTATCAATCGGGCCGGCCTCCCGACCAATGGAACGATCCTGCAAATAGCGGATATAGCTACGCACACTGCGTACAAGGTCATATTTGCCGTGCTCATCACGGTAAATGATCCCGTCATTCGCCAGTTGCTGCACGCGCCGCGTGCTCAAGTTCAAGAGCGCGGCCAGTTGTTTTACCGGTATTGACATAACCTATCCTCACAGGGGCAAGGCATGACCTTTTGGACCAACCCCGTTTTTGCGTTTCTCCGGGTCCACCGTCACGCGATAGTCAGAGGCTTTGCCGTTGCCGATCATCAATAAATCAGGCCGGTAAAGCGGTTCCCGGTCAAAGGCCGGCTCCCACGTTGCCAGCTTTTCGTCTTGTTTAATCTGCACCACCAGCCCGCCGACTAAATCATCCAGAACGTGCTGGAACAGGCGCACGCCCATCGGGCATAGTTCGCGGCGCCATAATTCCTCCGGCGTATCATCGGGGCGGATAAAGCACCAATCCTGCGCCGCTATCGGGCCGGCGTCGACGTTATCCGTTAGCCAGTAAATGCTTCCACCCGTGATACGGTCGCCCATTTTGATGGCCCAGCGTACCGCATCACGGCCCCGGTGAAGGGGAAGCAGGGAGGGATGGAAGCCAATAGCACCCAGCCGGGCCTTGAGCCGGGTGCGGGTGCCGAGAAAGTCATGGCTATGCGCGGCAATAATCAGGTCGATATCATCCGGCAGCGTATCCGCTTTCAACGTACCGGCCGGCATCCACGGAATGCCAGCATTGCTTGCTACCGCACGCAGCCGGTCCTCGCGTTTACCATCAGATGCAAAAGCCGGTGCCGACACGCCGGCAATATCCAGCCCCATCGTTTTGCAAAGGTTGAATACCAGCGCACCAAAATGCTTTTGTCCTGAAATAAATACCCGCATTAGCTCTTTTCTCCTACATAGCGGAAACCCTGCACGGCGCGGAAATGTCCACCGTAACCGGACCCCATGCTGTTTTCCTTTTTGCTTCGTCCACCTTTTGAGCCAGCTTCATAGCGAATCGGTTTTTTACTGGCGCCATACAGGTTGGCACTTGTCTGCCGCCATTTCGGGTCACGCCTGAGCGCCGCGGCTAAGCCCGGGTGGGATGTATGAAACAGCGACGTCATCGGCTTGTTGTAATGATTTTCGCCTTCCAGCCACATCTGGCAGATAGCGTTTAGAAAGCGCATGCCGACGCCGGCGCCTTGCCATTCCGGCATGACCACCAGTCGGCAGGCCCGCGCTTCACGTAAACCCGGTGTGGTGCTTACGGCTAAATGCGCCACGCGCTCACCGTCAACCGTGCCCACATAACAAAACGCCGCGATCATGCGCGGCATTTTCAAATAGTGATGAGGCTCAAACGCTGGCCAATAACGCCAGTCCGTCTGCCAAATTTTGAGGGTGAAACGCGGCCGTCGCCAAAGACCCCTCCCGGAGTATTTCCCCGTCGCGGTGTCAAATACCCAATCCGGCTCCACCCAATCGATTATGTCATAATGGCAGGAAAGCAGAACGCATTGCCCGCCTGAGCGCTTCCATGCCTTTTGAAAGGCGAGCGCGCCGAACTTGGCTATTTGCCGATCCACCACGCTGGTGAATTCATCCACCACCACCTGCTTAGGCGTCTCACAAATCAGCCGGGCAAGGTTGGCCCGGAATTTCTCACCATTGGATAACACCGGATAAGGACGCAGCCAGGTGGGCACGGTGCCAAGCCCCACTGCTGATAGCGCTCCGGTGACTTTGTCAAAATCATCGCCCATAGCTATCGCATCAATGATAGGCTTGTCATGCGGCCAGTCGTCCGGCTCGTAAATCTTATCATCACCGAAGAAGCGCTTGCCGATACTGGTTTTCCCCGAGCCGGAAGGACCAACCACCAGCCCGATACGCCAGTCCTTATCATCCACCGGCAGATCTGCGACCAGATCAAAATTGGCCCCCGTATCAACATTGAAAAGGCTTTTAACCCGGGCGGCGCGGTAACTATCAAAATCGGTGCAGCTGTTATGAACTTCGATTTTCATGTCACCACCACCTTGCAGTTATAGCCTTGCTCCTTCAGCTTGGCGTAAACTTCCTCCTGCATGTCCTCATCGTCACACACGACAATGACGCCATATTGCTCTTTGTAATGATCATCGTCTTCCGGTTCGTCCGGCTCATCATCCGGGACGCTTTCAAGATGCAGGTACTGCTCAAGTTCCTTTTTGTCGAAACCGGTCAGCGCAATGTCCAGCTCATCGGTTTTGTTAATTTCCTCAAGCTCCAGCGCCAGCATTTCCTCGTCCCATGTGCTATCTTCATGGGTTCGGTTATCGGCGATGCGATACGCTTTCACCTGCGCCGGCGTGAGGTCCTTTGCCACCACCACCGGTACCTTTTTCAATTTCAGTTTCTTCGCTGCAAGGTAGCGTGTATGGCCCGCAATAATGACCATTTCGCTATCAACAACGATGGGTTGCTTAAACCCGAACTCCTTTATCGAAGCCGCCACCTTATCTACGGAAGCCTTGTTATTCCGCGGGTTCCTGGCGTATGGGATGACGTCCTTTAAGGCTAATTCCTGTATGTCCATGATGCCTCCTTATGGGTTGGAAAACGAAACGAAACGCTTTGTAAATTTTTGTACCTAGAAGAATCCTGCGCCGCCGCGCACCCGCAAGTCATGCTCTCGGAAGAACCTTGCGACTGCCGCAACGCTAGGCAAAGTGCGGCCTACGGCGTTATCGACGCCGGGCTTTCTCTTTTTCCATGTAGAATTTCAGGTTCGCTTCAAACTCTTTATTGAACCGCTCGTCTGCGCGATTTTCTAAAACCTTAAGTATATGCGGCTTGGCGAATGTCTGCTTCACGCCCGGGCCGTATAGCTGCCGGATAGGGTAGCGCTCTGCAGTTTTGCGGACAAAGACGCCTTCGGTCCGGCCGGAGCCGGCCGCCACATCTGCGATAAAGGTGTGAGGGTACACCCGCTTGACCGCCCAGGCATTGGCGCTCACACCAGCAGCGGTTTGTCTTGCGTTGAAATGTATCAGCCGGAACGGCCGGCCGCTTGGTACAGCGTGCGCTTCCTGCTTCAAAAAGTTGGCCTTCTCCAGCTCGACCTTTGGCCGGACGGTTTTCTGTTTGAGGCCCGTCTCTTTGGCGATAGCCTTCACGCCCACGCTTTTGCATGAGGTGATGACACGGTTTAAGGTGCGGACCACCGCCTTATCAATCACCTTGCTATTAACCGCCCGCAAGTCGCGCACCACCTCGTCGATGTTGCTTTTGACCTTATAGTCGATCTGCGGGGCTTGCGTGATAACGGGGCCACCGCCGGGGCCGAGCGCATCAAATAAGGTGCTGCGAATAGCCATACCACCGGCACCACGAGCGGCTGCGCCGCGTGCGATAACACCGAGGATTGCAGGTATAGCCATAGGTTTTCCGGGATTTAGGTATAAAAAAAGCCGCGGTTAAGCGGCTGGACATGTTGTTGATTTTTAGTCGGGACTACCGCCCGACGGGCAATTTTCCACTTTCCTGAAAAGGATAAATCGAGTTGCACCTCGCTTGCAATACAAGAGTTACGAGAGCCGCTTCCCGTTGGGGTTTAGGAAATATCTTTCGACAATCGGCCAGTTATGTCCATTTTGTGGGCGTATATTACTTCGATAAACACGGTCTGGTTTTCTTTGATACGAAAGAAAATCGAGTGGGGGAATTTTTTCAAGGACCATTTTCTAAAGTCGTAGCCCGACAAATCCTCGTAGTCAGCGCCCGGATGATATGGGGCGCATGCAAGTGGGTTTTCTTGGATGAATGAGAGCGCTTCTTCAACCGCATCAATAAATCGGCCAGCTACATCAGCGCCGGCGCGTTCTTTATAATCAAGTGCGAAGTGTTTCCACTGCCGAACAAATAACCCACTTCTTTTAATCTGCCACATAGGAGCCTGTTTTATTCAGTGATTGCGCTTCGTATATCCGCTGCATCCTGTGCAGTTAGAGGGGTATAATTATTTTCAGCAATGGATTGACGTAGTAAATTATTGATTTCGTGGCGCTCGGCATTTTCCGCGCTCTCCATGTAGCGGCGAATCAGGTCACGCACAAACTCGCTCGGCGTCTCGTATAAACCCGCTTCTCCTGTAATTTCACCGACAAATTGGGCCAATTTTGGCGGAAGGGTTGCGTTTAAGCGCTTTACCATCTTGGAATGCTCTCCTGATATGTCATTTTGCATAGGTTTTTCCTCGGTTTATTAACTCCCACCATTATATAACGACGTGCGTTAAATGTCAATAAATGGGCAATAATTGCACATTAGGAAGCATTTAAGCGCCTTTTTCTTTCCTTATAAAACCGGACCAGGTCGTCCAGAGCTTCACGCAAACGAGTCATACCATAGCCTTTGCGCCATGCGCCGCATTCATCGCCAGCCTGTTCATACAGCCCGATTTCCACGCCCACGCACACCACATACCAGACGATCAGCCCGGCCTCATAATTCAGCGAGGCATAAGCGTCCCGGAAATTGCTAAAATGCTGCGCCTGTGAATTGCTCATACCGTCATCACGGTATTGGCCCTTGTTATGCGGCAATCGGGACGGGTCCGGCCATGCGCCGGCATAGCGCGGTCCGGCGCCGCCGATAGTAAAATCGCGGTAAATTCGTTGTGCCGCGCCATGCTGATAATCGTTGATATAGCCGCGTGCATGATAACGGTCGATAGGCCAGCTTGAATCCAGATTGCGCGCGCGCACCGTGTGCTCGTCCACCCTTTCCTTGATCATCCGGCAGCGGTCCCATAATTCCGGCGTGCCAAAGTCATAGGCTCGCGGTGGTAGTGGTAAATCCGACTTGCTCACATCCGGCGTAAGGCGGACGGTTGTTTTTTTTCTATTTTTCTTTTTTCGTGCCATCAAAAATTCCCTGCATGTTTATTGATTTGCCGCGTTACCGCGTCCTCAAAATAGTTGAATGATTTAGGAGGGCTTACGCCTTTCTGCGCCACCCGTGCACAGACTTGTTGCAACACCGGTAAAATATCCCGGTCCATATCAGCGCCAAATTGCACCCACTGATTCAGTACATGCCAATCCGGTGGAGGCCTCAAGCCGTGCTCGTTGAAAACCTGCCGCACCTTGAGCAGCGAATCGTCCTCAAAATGTCCGATCATTGTGCCGAGACTTTGAAAACCGTTCGTCGTGCCGCGCCGTCGGGAGTTATCCACATTTCCGGGCGGGTCATCATCCATCTTTTTTATTTGATTATGGTTTGGTGATGATGATGGGTGTTGTGGCGAATCGGAACCAAACGACGCACCATTTTGGTTTTCATTTGAAAAACCATCTGGTTTTTGCCGGTCAAAACCATTTGCTTTTTCATTTTCCTGATTTTCTGCGGCTTCGGGGTTCTTTTTGGGTCTACCACCCTTGCACCCGTTCTCTTTCAATACCCTGCGCTTTTGGGTAGCCTTTTCATACTCTTCTACCACCCCCAAAAGGCTAATATTCCCATCATCAAATTCGACAAGCTGCTTCTCTAATTTAGGGCGGAGTTTTCGCCACTTATTGAGGTGGATACCCGCCATCCGAGACAAAATTTTTTCGTCATTTTCGGTTTTTCCCCCATTTATCCACAATTGCCATTTCAGCCGGTAGTAAATTCCTACGACTTCAAGGTCGAGCAAGGATATCGTCGCGAGCTCGTCTTTCGGGTAAGTTGGAACGTATGGCGGGCTGGTTTTTGAAGTCATATCGTCGCCTACGTATTAAGGTGCACATCCATCCCCAGCGCACGTTGATAAATCTCGAGCAGCGCCTGTTCCTCGTCCAACTCCGCCTTGTCACGCTTGCGGATACGGATAATCTTTTTCAGAATCGCCGGATCAAAGCCGCGCGCCTTCGCTTCGGCAAATACGGCCTTGCGGTCATCCTGAAAGCCGGAAATATCATCGTTGAGCCGCTCCACACGCTCGACGAAACTTTTAAGCTCCGAGCCGTCAATGCCATTCACGCGGCAGGTATCGTTATTTTCCGTCATGGCTGCCTCCTTCTTTTTGTGGTGTTTCCCAGCCGAAAAGGTCCGCCACCGGTAATCCGTCCAGCACTTCGCCGGCTGCACCATCTTTCAGCGCCGCATGATGGCGGTTCAACACCGCATAGGCTGATTGTACCGCTTTTTGATAAGGCTGCCCGGCATGCTCAAAGGTCCGCACTAACGCTGAAAAGCCATTGATGACCGCGAGGCTGGAAAAGACGGCCGCCTGTTCGATATCGGCCTCACGGCCGGCGGTGGTATCGTGTTTGGTGATTTTTTCTATCGCGCGCTTGGCGGTAGCAAATGATTTATGCGCCGCGGAAGCATAGCTTTTACATGAACCGGCTATTTTATCCGGTTTTGGGGCTTCATTCCCGCCCGGCTGCAGCAGCTGGGCGATACGATCTAAAGGTGGGACTGACATAACGAAATTCCTCCATAGTTAGGTTGTCGATTGAGAGGTCGTAAAAATCGTTAGGTTCCACCTGGCCACCGGTAATGAGATAAATCCGGCGCATGACTTTTCGGCCCGGCACCACGCCGCCGAGATATTTCCCGACCGTCGCAGCATGTACGTCGATCAACTCCGCAAAACGGGTGTGCGACATATCATTCAGCACGAGCCAATGGTTTAATTTCATGAGGTTAGCCCCCTTCGATTTATTAACGACGGTCCCCATTAAGACGCAGAAATTTTTAATTGTCAAAATAAAAGTAGCATAATTTGCTACTTAAGCGAAATGCGGTTTTCAGTTTTTCCTTGATAAAAAGTGGCTTTATGGGTATTTTTACTAGAAACGCTACATAAGGCATAATTACTTTAACTAGAGTGTCGCATGACAGAAACCATGAAAAAGCCGAGAGTCCGCCGTCGTTCTAAGATGGTGTTCTATCGAACTGAAGCGGGATTGACGCAGGAGGACGTTGCGGCAAAGCTGAAGGTGCACGTCGGCACCATCAAAAGGCACGAGGCCGGACAGGGCATTTCAAACAAGCAGCTGGAACAATACGCCAAGCTATATGGCTGCAAAGCAACAGATTTACTTGATGACGGAGAAGCGGAAGAGCGCACCGTCAATCTTTACGGCACCCTTGGCGCCGATTATGCGATAACCGTCTCCAAGAAAGGCGGAGACGTAGCGCTACCGTCCCCACTAGGCGGTGTGGAGCTTGAGGTGGTAACGGTTTCAGAAGATATTTTCCCGATGTTCCGCAAGGGCGACCAGCTGGTATTTGACACCGGTAAACAGTTTGTTGCACGCAACTGTACCGGCCGTATGTGCCTGGTTGAAGTTAGCCGCTCAAACATCATTTTAGGCGTGTTTGCCAACGGCTCCCGGGCGAATCACTTCTATATTACGCGCCCTAACGGCACGCTGCTGCGTGATAAAAAAATCCTCGCGGCCTATCCTGTAAAAGCGATCTTCAAATCCTAATCCAAATTTTTTTACACCCTTCTAGCATGGCGTGAAGCCAAGCTATGTCTGCTTTTGCGCGTTTCCCTTCGTTCTTAAGTAGCATTAGATGCTACCTTTTATGTTGACATAGTAGAAAACCTTTTCTATGCCTAAACCTATAGTGGCGATGAAAAACTGATTACCGCCGCTTGCAACATATAAACGTAGGTTTGTCATGGACTATATGAAACGTAGGCGGCGCACACGCCGGCGCCGAACAGTATCGGCTTGTCTAAAAAAGGCGGCTGAATACTTACTCTGGGGAGCATTAATTGCTATGTGCTTCGGGCTTTTTATGTTCGCCCTGATCAACTGGATAACGGGGTGCTGTGAACCCGGTGGGGTTTGCATACCGGAGGGAATTTATCCGCAATGTGAATCCGTACACGAGGAGGTGCCTTATGGTGAATACCAATAAGTTATACAAAAAAGGTGGGGCGCCGCATCCCGCCGATATCTATGCCGGCAAGATGTTGCGCCGTCTTAGAATCTGTAAAGGCTTATCGCAGAACCAGCTCGGCGAAATTGTTGGCCTTACATTCCAGCAAATCCAAAAATATGAGCGCGGCGAAAACCGTATGAGCGTAAGCCGCATCCACCAGTTTTGCGATACATTCAAAGCGTCGCCGCTGGAATTCTTTAGCAAGGAGCTGGAGCCGCCTAAGCCGCGCGACGCTAGCCATGATTCGCTTAAATTGATGCGGCTTTTTGCCGGCATTCATGACCAGGCGAAACGTAATATCGTCATCACCGTGGCCGAAGGCCTCGCAAATCAGGATTTACCGAGTGCGGAGGAAACGGAATGCGAGATTTAACCTTCAGCGGAAAAACGATTGAGGAAGTGCTGGAACAAATACAAGACCACCTCAATCAGCACGGCATGACGACTTTAACCCGGAACATATACTTGCTCCCCGAAGAATTGGCGAAGCGCTGGCGCGTGCATGAAAGCCATTTAGGGAATCTGCGTGTAAGCGGTAAAGGCCCCACCTTTATGAAATTGAGCAACGGCAAATACGCCAAGGTGCGTTATCCGCTTTTCGGTGGTGGCGGCGTGCTGGCTCATGAAAGAGACATGCAAAAAAATTCTACGATGGAATAGCTGGTTGGGCATTCCCATCAAAAAAGAAGAGGAGTAATGTATGTGGTTGGCTAAACGTCTGTTCTTGCTGGCTAAATTGAAGGGACTAAGGGCGGCCACCCTTAGCCCCGGAACCTGCAAAACGGCGTTGAAAATGTACGTTAATAAACCGAGCAGGAGGTTAATATATGACCACATATTTATATCGAGGGCAACTTCAAAGCGATTTAATCCCTAAGTGGGTGCAAATCGCAACGCGCAATCAATATATCAAACACGACGCGCCGGCGCCGCTCACCGAGCACAGCATTTACATCGCTATCAGCGCCGACGATTTTCTCCAATTTATTACCAGTAAACCACACCACCCGATAGGGACGGCCATTTGCATCGATGACATTTGTTTTGTCCAGCAATCGGCCGCCGGCGATCACTGGCTTACCATCAAGGCGGAACAGGCCTTCGATAGTTTTCCGCTGCAGGATTTAGCGCGCAGCGGTGACATGCCGGCCTTTTTACGCCGGTTGCAGCTCATGAACCCGAAAACCCTTGAGCATTATTGGGCCACCGATAAACAAAGGCGGCTGCATTTCGGTGACTTCCCAGCCTTAATCCGGGAGGTGGCTCATGCGTAACGAGAAAACCAAATTGACCAAGCGCGTCGTTGACGCCGTCATCACCACCGGCAAAGAGTATTATGTGTGGGATAGTGAAATACCCGGCTTCGGGCTGCGTATCACCCCACAAGGCTCTATTTCCTATATGTATAAATACCGCAACGGCCGGGGCCGGAAAGCGACCACTCGCAAGCTCACCATCGGCAAGCCGCCGATGACACCGGATCAGGCACGCGAAAAAGCGCTGGAATATCATTACCGGGTGGCAAAGGGTGAAAACCCGGCCGAGGAATCAAGGGCCAAGCGCGAAGACAAAACGCTGCGGGAAATTAAGGACGTTTACGACGAGCTATACGGTAGCGTTTATTTGAAGCCCAGCACCAAAGCCAGCAATGAGTTTTTGTGGAAAGTCATGCTGAAAAGCATCGGCAACCGGCAAATCCGCAGCATTACCAAGCTGGACGTCGAGCGCTTTATGATCGAGCATAAGGATACGCCGTATCAGGCTAACCGGATGATGTCGCTGCTTAGCAAAGCCATGAAGCTATGCGAGGAATGGGGTTATAAGCCGCAAAACAGCAACCCCTGCAAAGGCGTGCGTAAATTCAAAGAGCACGCGCGCGAGCGGTATCTGACGCAAGATGAAATAAAGCGCCTGTTTGCCGTGCTGAATACCGAGGACGAAAACCGTTCCACCAGCATCTACATCACCAACCTTTTCCGGCTCCTGCTTTTAACCGGATGCCGGCTCGGGGAAATTAAGGACCTGAAATGGGAATGGGTGAATTTTGAGCAAAACCGGCTTGAACTGCCCGACTCCAAAACCGGCGCAAAATTTGTGCCGCTGAATAGCGAGGCGGTCGCCGTGCTTAACCGGACACCACCGCTGGAAAACAACCCGTATGTGATTGCAAGCGAGCGCTGCGCCGGCAAGCCGCTGCATAACGCTAAAGATGCGTGGATACGCCTCCGGGCAAAGGCGGGGCTGGACGACGTCCGCATCCACGATTTACGTCATACCTTTGCCAGCGTGGCGATTTCCTATCTTGGCATGTCCCTGCCGATGGTGGGTGGCATTCTCGGCCACAAGCGGTCTGAAACCACCAACCGCTACGCGCACCTTGCCGATGAGCCACTACGCGAAGCAAGCCAGCTGGTGGCGGCCGTAATGACGGGTAACAAGCCAGCCGATCCGGAACCGGAGGAACCGGACACCGAGCCGGCCGATACACCGGCGGAAGATATCCCGGCCGACGGCAAGATAATCAGTATCGACCAATTCCGGCAGCAAGCTAACGCCTAAAACCGCCGGCACTATTTACCTTCCCTCGGTAGCCCCGCTTTCATCGGCGGGGCTTTTTTTCGACCATCAGACCGCGCGTCACACGGTCGGGGAAGCGGATAGGCGGCCACCCGCGCAACGGAAAAAACAGAGGGTCGGGGAATCGAGTTTTTGTCGGTCCACGAGCTCCAAAATATGAATTCCTAACCCACAGTTTTTCGGAAGAGTGGGTTAGGTCTTGGAACCACCCCGGGACCACCGGGCGATGAAAGGTGATGATAGCTGTGGGTCTTTGATGATTGACACTTCCGCCGCAACCCCTTATTTAGATTATGTTTCCGGTGGATTCCTTACGGCTGATGATGTGCGTGCGATTAGGCTACGGATCAGAAGGTCGTGAGTTCGAATCTTGCCGGGCGCGCCATTTCCGACTTACCCCCTCGCAAGTCCTCTAAAAGTGAGAATGGAAGCGATGTTTGGGCGGTTCGAAAACCCTCATTTCGGCGGTAGGGCAATTTGTCCGAAAATGCCAGTCTGAGCACGGTTCTTTTGTCCTCCAACCTATCGGAAGCCCAGAGTTTGCAGGGGTTTCCAAGAAAATCGATGGCGGTTCGAAAAGATTCGTCGAAACTTTTGAGAGGGCGGCCACACATGGCTGTTTTTTCGTTCAAAGCAACCCTTTGTTCTTCCAATGTGCTGATCTTTTTCTCATAGGTGCTAATGAGTGTCGGGTTATCGGTTTCAATGATCCTATCCAGGAACTGCTCGACTTTGCGTTCAATCTGGCGAATTTCGGCTTTCAGAGCACCCGTGTCCTGGTTGAGAGACTGCATATGCGCTTCCCAACTAACCTCGATCATTTCCTTTGCCATGTATAATAGCTCTGGCTGCGGACGCATGGTATGCAGCAATTCTTCAAACTCATCCTCCATGAGCTCTTTGCGGATGGATTTCCGATATTCGTCGCAGCCTTTGGTAAAGCAGAGGTAATAGGGGTATTTTCCACTTCTGCCCTTTGACCAGCAGGATGTCATGGGATGACCGCAACAATTGCAGGTAACGAAGCCTCGCAACGGAAAGTCGATTTTAATATCTTTGCGGATCGGGGCTTTGGCTTTTTCATTCAAACGCTCCTGAATTTTCTGGTATGTCTCAAAGCTGATAAGCGCTTCGTGCTGTGCTGGTTGCAGTTTGATGCCCCATTTCGGCACATTGATATAACCGGCGTAGAGTACGTTGGTTAGCAGACTTCGTACACGTGAGTAATGGACTTCACCGTTCCGGCCTTTCGGATAATGGGGTGAGGCATCAAGGAAGCGTTTTATTTCCCCTTGTGTCTCCAGTTTTCCCGAAGCAAAACTTTCTAATGCTTCTTTGACCACAGACGCGCAAGGATCATCCTTTATCATTACCCGGCCATTATGTCCGGCCACGTGGTCGAAACGATATCCGGGAGGTGGATTGGCTATCCAGTAACCATTCTTTACCCTGGCTTGCATACGGTTCTTTGTTTGCTCGGCATTTTTTTCACGCTGGTGTGCAGCAACTGAAGCAAGCATACGTTCTACTAATTTGCTATCGGAATCTTCACCAAATTCAATGGAAGGGCTTTCCAGTTTGGCATCGACATCGGCAATCATTGTGCGCAGCTTTATATGTGCTTCCAAATCCCTGGCTAAGCGGCTAATGTCATCGATGATTACAACATATTGGTGCTTGTGCTTGCCAGCTTTCAGGAATTTCAGCATGGCTTGCATCTGGGGACGATCCATCAAGCTGCCCGATATACCTTCTTCCTTGAAGACTGCTACGACTTCATAGCCTTTATGTTTGGCAAAATCACGGCTTCTCGTTTCCTGTGAGCTAAGGCCGTCTCCACGTTGCATTTGCTTTGGGTCGGAAACACGGCAATATATGACAGCTTTTTTGGTTTCGCTACCTTCCATAAGCTCACCTATAGGCCTTCTTCCAGTTCCTCACGAGAAACCATCATTTGTTCTATAAGATGGCCTTCAGGAGTATTGCTAAGATCAAAGGAAGGGCTTTCAAGACCGCCTCCCGCTTCATGAATTGCCTTTCGAAGCCTTACATGGGTTGCCACGTTACGCGAAAGGCGGCTGATGTGATCAACAATCACAACGTACTTGTCCGTTTTATGTGATTGAAGGAACTTCAGCATATTTTGCATACCCGGATTGATTTGGAGACCTGATATACCTTCCTCACCAAAAATATGCGTCACTTTGTAGCCCTGCTGTTTCGCATACTGACGGCATCGGGCTTCCTGTACATCCAGACTGGAGTTTTCCCAGGGTTGTTTTTTAGTCGCTGTACGGCGATAGATAATTGCTTTTTGGGAATCATGATTTTTCATGGCTATTTACGTCCTTTCTGTTCAGCGGCACTGCCGTTAAAATCGTCTGATATTTTCTGATAAGAACATCCTAACCTTTTGGCTGGACTCTGTAAATTACCGGGCGATGTATATCCACGAATTTGTTGCACTGGATGTTTGCCAAATGCTGCATCTACACAGCTATCTACAATATTCCATACATCCTGAATACATTGCACTTTCTGCTCTTCCGTCATGTCGAATTTATCAAGGTAGTGCATATATTTTTCTGTATCCAATGCCATAGGCAAAGCTCTCCTGTTCGTGCCACGCAAGGGGCATGGCACGCTTTCCAAACAAGGGGTTACGTTGATTGTCAGGAGGTAAAATAGCAGATCAGTAGAGGCGATGTGGGTGAGCGGATTGATAGTTCCACTTTTTGACCTCTGCCGGGCATTTCAGGTATAATAATGTCAGTATAAAAACCCCCTGTAAAACAGGGATAAAAAACAACATAATGGGTGTGATAGTGGCGGTTGATGATAGTGACTTCCAGCAAAGCATAGACGAGCAAACGGCGAAGCGCCGTGAGGTAAACCACCGCGATCATGGTAACGAGATGGCCGGACGCAGTACCGGGCGCATGTACCGTTTTCATCCGCATCATACACCGGATGGACCGTATCCGCAGGACAAGCACACTCTTAATCACACGACACTTAAACTGCTATTACAAGACCCGGAATACGCCAAGCTTTACAACGATACGATGGATTTACTTTCCCGTGCCGAAGCCGCCACGGAAAAAGCATTGGCACAGGCCGAACAAGACCTAGCCAAGGCGGAAGATACTCTGGATGATATGCGCGACAATGCCAACAAGCTGCCGGACGGTACGGCGGTATTCCGCGATAAAGACGGCAATGTCTGGACGGAAGATGGGGAGTTGGTTGATCCGGCAGACGCCGCAGGTATCGTCTGGAAAGATGATGCGCCGTCATACGAGGATTATCAGCGGCAAAGGCAAAAGGCCGACGACACGCGCCAGCGAATTGACGATATACGCCGCTACCAGGTTGATGTATTGGGCCGGGCGCGGGATAGGATGAGTGACAAGAATAACCCGCCGTCTAAAGATGACATACAAGATATTCACGATGATATTATTGAACAGGCTGACTATTCAGTAAAAAGGGAAATCCAGCCTGAAAATGTTGAATCACCCGTTGAAGAACCTTCTATGATTGATACAGCCAAACCGCAAATGTAGGCATTCTGCTTATTGGTTAGAGAACTTACCACATTGCTTTTCCATCACGGCTACAAGCGTACCTCTAGGGTGAAACTCCGGGAAGCGCCTTATCGCTCCCAGAATATGGTCATATGCTGTCTGCTCATCATCAGCAAACCAACTATCTAAACACTTCCCTTGGTCTTTATCGTATTGAGCAACGATCAATGCTCCCATGCTGTAAGAGGTGCGGATATAAAATTCCTGATTGTCTCTTGTCCATTCCAGAAATTCCGATCCTTTAAAAACCTCTCTTGCATACACTGGTGTGCCAGAAAGCACCACTGCCGCAACGCCTGCAACCATCCATTTCTTATTGAAAAACATGAGAAAGTCTCCCTTGAAAAGGGTTCCCTTTCTCTTGCTATTTTCATAAATATAGGGATGATGGGTTACTGTATAGTCTTTTCAGTGACTTACAGGTATAAAGGTTTGAACTGACCGGGTTCTTTCAAAAGGGAACCCTTCTCTGCGTTTTTTATTCACCCCAGACGCGGAGAACAGTATTGAAAATCGGCTATCTCAGAGTATCCACTGAAGAACAGCGACCGGATCGGCAGATTGAAGCACTCCGCGCTATCTGCGATGAAATGGAAATTGAAAAACTCTCTGCCTTGAGCCGCAAGCGTCCCATCTACAATGCCGTTATCCGAAAACTGCAACCGGGCGATACCTTCGTTATCTGGGAAATCAGCCGCGCTTATCGTTCCGTCATGGATGCCATACGCGAAGGGGAAAAACTGACCCGGCGCGGTGTCCGCTTGCAAATCGGCACAATGCCTTACGACCTTTCCATACCGGAAACAGAATGCATGTATATCGTACAGGCCGCTTTCGCCCAACTGGAAGTAAAACGGCTCAAGCTCCGTACCCGTGAGGGCATGAGTGCCGCCCGGAATAACGGGAAGCACATAGGCCGGATTAAAAATGATGTGCTCCACGCCGCTTATGCGGCCATTACGACCGGCATAGAAACCCTTCCAGGTATCGCAGTCAAAATAGGCTGTTCGGAGGAGGCTTTGCAGAATGGGTTCCGGCGGTTGGGGTTGGAAGTATAGCATATTACATCAACGCAAAAACTTGAATCTGTTAATTGAATCAATTCGCTACAGATAAAGTTTGCAAACATTGTATAACCATATGTATTTTCTCGCTCTTTGGGAGGATAAACAATGGAATATCGTCAAAAAGAGAGTGATCTATGCAGTTTCACTTTCATATCTGAAATCAAGGGGCAGTTGGTTGCAGAATTTTATAGGACAAACATCACTAATCCTGTGGTGGTTACTGAGGATTACGAGGAAGAATTTTACATTCCAGTAACAGAACTCCAACAGCGGATGAAAGATTTACGTGAAATAGGCGTTGATCCAACCGAAACAGATCGAGCTATGCGTATAATGTGCAATATGTATGAATTACATAGAGAGGGTGTCTTTGACCGTCACCCCCCAGCTTTTACAAGCCCTTGTTAATATTAAAGTACGCTATACCATCCACAATTTTTGTTTTGAGATGATTTCTAGCAGATATAGGGACATCCTTTTGCTCTATTACATCAAGTTCCTTCACGACACTTTTTAAGTGACTAGGCGAACGTATGTTTGCACGCTCCAGATAGACGGGGAAAGCAAAAGGTGTGCTACCATCCACCATAAGGCATGCACCCTTCAAATCTTCTAATCTATTTTTACTCCCACGGGCTCTTTTTAAAATTAACAACCTTGTAAATTTGGTATCATCATCCATACCAATCAAAAGAACATTTTCTCCAGCTTGCCATAAGTATCCTGTAACTTGGTTTTTCTTTTTTTGTTCTTTTTCAGACATTGCATAATGTATTATTTCCTTGAAACGAATTGCGCCTGTTTGCATTGCCTCTAAGCAGATAATCGTTTTAGCAAAGCCTTGCTGATCATTAGCGTTATCTAGACCACCAATGCTAGAAGGCTTATACATGATATAGTATCCTTCTAGCTCAATCTGCGATGTTTCCGTTTCAGATGATATATTCAGAAAACTGGAAACAGCATAATGCAAATAATCTTCAATCTCTGTTACATTTCTATGGTTCTTTTCGTTGATGTTTTTATTTGAAAGGGCATTTATTTCGACCAGATAATTAACTATTTTATTAAAAACAGCTTCTGGGATTTGCTTTTTTCCTTCCGAGTATTTTTTCTTATCTTTTAAAATATTATCCCAATTTCCCCGAGAAAAACCTATACTATCTACAGCATGAGCTAGGCTGCCAAATGATAGCTTACTTTCATTATAAGCCCTCTCTACCATCCCTAAAACATAAAGAATATTGGCAGGGGAATAAGACAAATGATTTTCATTTTCTGACATAATTCTGACATTCTGACTGTTTTCTGGCAGATTTCAATAAATTATGTCAAAACACCACCTTTTCCTTGCATAATTGTCATTATTTTCAGCGCCTTAATTATTGTGACAGCTTCTCGCTGCGCTACCATCAAAACATCAATTGAGAATTTTTATTAAACTGAACTGGCCAGTTCTTCTTCCAACAAGGAGAAGAACCATGAAAACAAACTATGAACCTGCAACTTATGGCGAATACCCAAAAATGATCTGCCTGGCATCGGATGAGCAGATTATGTCGCAAGTATACCGTAACCAACTCAAGGAGGTGGTACGGGCTGATAAGAAAATGACACAACGTATGTGTCCAACGCTTATTCAGCATGCGTTGCTGATCGCAGACATGAAAGGCATAAAGCTTGTGAAGGAATGTGAGATTCCGTTAATTGACGACATTATTTCCCATGAGCGTTTTCTCAGGGACGTCATGAACTCGGATGAGTGCACAGACCCGGAAGCGGAGAGATTTTTAGATGCGTTCTATAAATTGACTGTATTTCCGGAAATCGCTGCCCGTTTTGAATGAGCCGGGCTTGCTTGGATGTGCCGTAGTCACAGCAAACTGCGGCACATCTTTTTTCTTATCGCATACAAAACCTATTGGGTAATAATATTACCTACTATCGTAGGGCTATTAAATTACAATTATATCAACGACTTAAAAGATCATCGATACGTTTCGTATGACAAGGGTGGCCATCCTTTCCTCACAGGCGCATAAACGCCCACTTCAACGCCGTTGATTTGTTCAACCGCGAGGGCCGGTCCTCCAATTAACTATTGGAGGCTAACATGCCAAACCAAACTAAACGTACTATCTGCGTAGCAAGTAACACGGAATTGCATTCCTTACCGTATCGTAACTGGCTTAAGCTCGCCGTGCGCAATACCGGTATCGCGCATCGCGTATGGCCGGATGCAATTCAGGATATGTTTCTTCATGTTGACAGGAGCAACATGGAACTCGTGTATCCCAACGGGGATGCCTTCCTGATTCCGTTAGTCGATGATGTGTGGGACAATCACGAACGGTATGTCCGCGACTTCCTGCAATCGGAATGTTGTGTACATCCAAGGCGTGACCGGCTTATCGACCTGTATTTTCGTGTGATGCAGCCCGATGTGGCGCGTCATTTCGGAAAATAATCTTATCAAGAAGCGCCGTAGCCGTTCTGGTTGCGGCGCTTTTTGCCTCTCACCCACCTGAAGAAAATTCTCCGTTTATCCTGGCAATCAGCCATGTGGCTAAACAACAAAAAACGGAGAAATCTTATGGACGCAAATCCAAATTTTTTACCACCAACGACAGGAGGAACGCCGATCAAGCGTTTCTTGATTCTGTTCCTTTGCCTGATACCGGAGGCTGCCGTGTTTGTGCTTTATCTGAGTGTTTACACGGAAACCATCGGTCTGTTCAGTAATCTGTTTCTCTCTGAACTTCCAATTGTAGGCCCAATCTTCAACTTGATTGATGAGGAAATGACCGCCGCACATCTGGTAGCAGGCATCCTGGCGTTCTTCAGCGTAACGGTTCCTATCCATATCTGGGGCGTGGTGTTGCACCAGAGAATTCATGAGCAGCCACAGGCCTGGTTCTCCAAGCCGATGAATCAGGTTTATGCAGTCTTTCTGATGGCACTTTTCTGCATCGTTATCTTCCTGGAAGTAACAAACCTCTATTCCCTGATTGCCAAGCAAGCAGCTCCCAATGCTTTTGGGCTGGAGCAGTCAAATGAATGGCTGGAGATGTTATCCGCTCACGAGGATTTAGGAATGCTAGTGGCGGCCCTGATGGCACTCATTAATACCATCATCGCGCTACTAACGGCCAAGGCCGCTTACTCACTCAAACATTCACTCAAAGAGGTATAATCATGTCCAACTTCATTATTTCATTCATGGCCGTATTGGCGCTGGCCTTTGCGCCAATACATGCCAAGGCTGCCGCCAAAGAAGAAACAGCTATTATTGTGCTGATCGAAAACGGCGGCTCCGTTACCGATCAAGATGCGGCGATGCTCACAATTAAGCATTTGCTGCATCAACTGACATCCTTGCAACGCAAACGGGCAACGCGTGATGCAACCATTTCTATTGTGCTCTCTGCTGCACCGAACCGTATCACCTGGAGCGGTACGCCTGCACAACTGGCACAGCAAGGACAGCAGGTGCTGGAGAAAATCACCTTCCAGCCGACCTTTTCCGACCTGGTGCTGTCTTTTGAGCAGATCAATACCACATTGCGCCTCTCTCAGCCGAATACGGTGCGTCTGTATTGGATCGGTAGCGGCATCCATGTGCCGTTTCAGGATACGGATGAAGAAATCCAGATCAAAGTACCGCAGCAGCTTCCGGCAGATTGCAAATTTGGTGAGATGACCGGGCAGTTTTCCGTGCTCAAGCTCTACAACATCCATGAAGACCAGGATGAAGTGTTCCTGAATTACCTGATGGATCAGGGCGTCATGGATCGTAAAGCCAAAGGTGAGATTGACTTTATCCTGATGGATGCTGCCCAGACCGCCGCCAATCTTGAACATTTACTGTAGGAGGCCGCTATGACACTTAAACAAATTATTTGGGGCTGGCTTGCCTGTATCGCTTTGACCGGCAGTGCTATTGCGGGAGATATATCCATTATCTCCCGCAGTGACGCGCCGCCAGTAAAAATCACCATTAAGAGTAAGTATGATTTTGAGCGGGATATTTCCCTTAAAATCCGCACCGATCCGGCGCTAATTCCCAGTGATGAATTGATTGCCGTGGTCGGTGCTCTTGATCTTTTTGACGCCAACGGCGTGGCTATCAAATCCGGCTATGACATTGACCCGCAGCATGATGTGGTGATTGGATTTAGCGGCGGCAGTGCTGATATTATCAAGGCGCACCAAACTGCTAAGGGCTTGCAGATCATTGCCTCGTTCAAGGACGCAGCAGGTAATTTCGTGGTGCCGCCAGTATCCAGTCTTGCGGCCTATGACATCGGCGGGAAGAAACTTTGCTTTGATTATGAAGACGTAGAGATAGCCGCACCGCCGATGTTGTTTGCTTTGCTCCTGGATCGTTCCGGCAGCATGGAAGCAGTGATTGGGGATGTGACGCGCACAGCAAAGCACTTCCTTGGCCTCTTACCGGATACGGCGCAATGCAGGGTCGGCAGTTTTAGCGATGATTACACCGATCATGGCTATGGCCAGCTTCAGTCCTGCCATCCCGGCCATTTTGATCTGCGGGGTATTGCCGCTTCCGGTGGCACTGATCTGTATACACCGCTTCTCGATATTTACCGTTTCATGGGGCAGAGCCAATTTAAGAACCACCAGAAAGCGGTCATCATTGTTACGGACGGGGTGATTTCCGATACGCCGGAAGAAGCGGAGCGCCGCAAATATGTCCTGCTACAAGAAAAACAGGACACGCTGACCTTTACCTTCTGGCTGGGCGAACATAGCGACCAGCATCTGGCCGAACTTGCCGACGGTTTTATGGTTCAGGGCAGCAATATACGCGGCACACTGGCCGGGTATTTTGATGCTATCGGCAATGCCTACCGTAAGCAGCGGGTGCTCAACATCACTGCATGCAGCAGGAGCGGAGGTCATCATGTCAGCCCATGATAAATCCCGCTATTTCCATCAGCGGGACTCGCATTTGCAGGGTTCCGCTGAATGGGCCAATAAAAAGCACCTGCATGAACGCGATTATGGTGAAAACGGTCACCATTTCCTTGGTTATGGCCTTCCCGAAAAACAGGGTGACGCACATTACCCCATTACCTATGGCGGCGGCAGGCATTTTTTGACCGTTGCGCCAACACGTTCAGGTAAATCGGTATCCACCGGTGTTCCAAATCTTTTGAGGCACACGGGAAGTGCTGTTGTGGTGGATATAAAAGACGGTGAGCTTGCCCTGATTACGGCACGTTACCGAGCGCAGGTACTGGGGCAGAATGTGTACCTGCATGATCCGTGTGATTGTGTCAGTTCCTATCTGGGTGCCAAACCAGATCGGCTCAATCTGGTAGATACTGTTGATCTGGGTAGCGACGAAGCGTTTGAGAATGCCATGCTGATTGCCGAAGGGCTGGTTATCCCGCCCGGTAGTGCCTCGATTGAGCCGCACTGGTCACTGGAAGCGCAATCACTTATTACCGGGCTTATCTTGAGTGTAGTGGCAGAAAATGACGCGCCTTTGCTGGCCGGAGACGGCAGTAGTATCGAGGGTGCAAACCTCGGCAAGGTACGCGATATTTTAAACCTGCCGTCCAGAGAATTTTATGAGTATGTCGCAGGCCGTAAGGATGAACATGGCAACCTGATTGCCCCCGGCATGCTGCAAAGCCATAATCCGCTGGTACGGGCAGCAGCCGGACGTATTACCAACAAGGCCGAGCGTGAGCTTTCCGGGGTGATTTCTACCGCACAGAGCAATACGCACTTCCTGGAAAGTCGCCTCATCCGTGAAAGCCTGTCACATTCGACCTTTAGTTTTGACGAACTGGCAGGTGGTAACACCACTGTCTATATCATCCTTCCGGCGCGGCGTATCCCAACCTTTCGGGGATGGCTGCGCAGTATGATTGCTGCCGCCATTCAGGCAGTGACGGCTGCGCCTGTAAAACCTGTCATTCCGACCTATTTCATGTTGGAGGAAATGGCCACTCTCGACAGGCTGGATATTATCGAGCAAAGTTATGGGCTGATGGCTGGATACGGGCTTCAGCTACACGGTATAGTTCAAGATTTTTCACAGCTTAAATCCCTGTATAAAGACCGCTGGCAGACATTCATAGCTAACAGTTCGGCGATCCAAGCCTACGGAACCCGTGATCTTTTTACGGCAGAGTATATTTCCAAGCTGTGCGGCAGCACTTCCATTGAGGAATTATCACAATTTACGGCTGAAAAACGTGCCTCGTTATTTGGCAGCCCGAATTACTTCGGAGCCGGGGACCGTATGAATAGGCGTGCCCTGATCAACCCGGATGAATTGATGACCCTGCATCCCGGAGTGCAGTTGTTGGTACTCGCCGGTGCCAATCCGGCCATGACCTACAAGACGGCCTATTTCCTAGACAAGCAATTCCGCAACCGGCAGGGAAAACCACTCTTTGATATTCACCCGGATTATCAGAACCGGCCCTTACCTCCAGCTTATGACTTCACCCACCCGAAGCTCAATCTTGGGACATTATTGAATGATTACATCAAAGTGGGGTAAGTTATGACACTGCGAAGCTGGCTATTTTTACTGATTACTATTTGCGCGGCCTATGGAGCAGCCACGTCGATTGCCCTTCATTATGGGCTGGAGATCGTTCTTGTTCCGCTCTGGCTTGCGGTATGCCTGTATTACACCGTACCCTGGTTGACAATACTTTGCGGCTTCGTCTGCTGGAGGAAGGCCCGCCAGTGGCGCATCATGTATGACAAGCAACATATAAACCCTATTGCACGCGGGGCCTATGCCATGCCGCTACCCCGCTGCAAGCCCGGCGCTCAGGAAAAATGGGCATGGCGAGTCATGCTACTCGGCATTGCCGCCATTCCGTACCATCTGTCTCTCCCACATCCCGGACGTATTGCCGTTATCATTCTGATTGCTCTTTGGGTATTAGGGCGCTGCTTTGCCAGCCTTGGGAAGCCGCAACAGGAGAAATAGCATGAAAGAGAAAAGCACCTTCACCGCAGAACAACTCTATAACGCCAACCGTGTGACTATTACCAGAGGCAATATCGTCACTGATCTGCATATCAACGGATACTGCTACAAATACCCGGAATATAGTTTCTGGATGAAGGTCTTTGATCTTGGCAGTCAGTACGGCATCCAGAACGGGCGTATTTCCAAGTTGGGAGTTAAGGATAAATACGGTCATACAATCCTGCATTACGACAGGGGCTGGGTACCGGGCAGTCATCCAAAAACCTGGAAGCACAATGCCATCCTGCATGAAATAGTACAAAGCTTCCCGGAAATCGAAACCAGGCAGGAGCGTAATGCTCGTGAGCAGGCAGGAAAACGTCTCAATGCGGCGTTAGGTGCCAGTGGCTTGCACCAGATGGATATGCAATTCAATCATGAAAGCGGGATTTATGAGCATAGGGAACCTTCCAATCCGATGGGCTTCTTTGAGCGCAAGAATGACTTGGAGCGCTAATTTCGGGCGCTCACCCACATCGCCTTTAAACTTCCTGTAGGGTCTTCGCAATTCAACCCATCACAGAAAGGAAATACAACGATGGAAAACACAACGACCCAAAACACCAACACTAACGAGAAGGGAAACGGCACGATCAAACCGGATTTCATTGCCAAGACCAAACAGGGCTATGGCAAGACTGTCAGCTTTGAACGTGTCGGCGCAGCGTGGAACCGTGAAGAAAACGGAGGCCTGTACCTGAAGTTCCATGGTACGCAGATTATCGACGGCCCGGTCTACCTCTTCCCGGCCAATTCCGAACCGCAGTAAATTTGAGAAAAAATGTTCTTAAAGAAGCCCGTCACCTTATGTAGGTGGCGGGTTTTTCTTATCCATTCCCCGCCTGTGACGGCAGGGGCTTTGCGGGAACCGATTTTTCATGTGCCTTACGGTTGTCCGGTCTGGTTTTTGAACAGCCAGCAAATCTTCAATGCTTCAGCCTGCCTTCAGACATGAAATAGATGGCTCCTGTTGTCATCACTGGTCATTCAACATGGTCTGCCGTTTTCAAAACCGACGGACATATTTGCCGTATCCTTCTTCTGTATACTCTTTACAGGAGATCAGTTTAGCTTTCGGGCTGACACGTCACCATTGGCTATGTTGCCCGCATGTGCCTTCCACGTAATTTCATCCCCTTATGTCGAAACGGTCAAATCGGTCAGAAATCTCTTCAGCTATGGATGTGCAGACTGGCAGGTACGCGGTGCGCATCAACAGGTTTTACCCGTAAGCCGTTCTAGGACTCGGGTTTCCTCGTACAAGAACAACTAAACGGTCCCCCACAAAACCTGCCTGACGCACCCCTCAGCCGTACCCGCCTATCGCTCGCACATGGCTGAAAAGATCAGCCCATTTAACCATCACATAAGGAGAAATTACGATGGAAAACACACACGAGCAAACCGCCAACGGTAACGGCAACCCAAAACCCGACCTGATCGCAAGAGTACGCGAAGGACACGGTAAAAATGTCAGCTTTGAAACCGTAGGCGTTGCCTGGACCAGAGATGACGGATCAATCTACTTCAAGCCTTACGGCAAACAGATCATCGAAAATCCGGTCTACCTGTTCAAAAACAAGACCGAACAACCGGAAGAAAATAATCAATAACCCGCAAAGCCCCTGCCGTCACAGGCGGGGGTTTTCTTTTTCTCATAAGGAGTGAGACCATGACAACGATATTTGAAGACAGAGAAACGGTTACGGACTTCAAGCATTACCGTGAGCAATGGGAAAGCGCATTGCTGGCAGCGCTGATGGCCGGACAGACAGACCTTAATGACCATGATCGCAAACAGCTTTTAAAGCGTTGGTTTGAAGGCTTGTTCAACGGGATTGCTCATGCTGCTGTGGAGCCTAACATGGAAGGTAATGGTGAGCTGGAATGGCAACAGACCAGCCCCACACAATTTCAGGCCGTCTATACGGCTCCTTATGGCCTGAAATGCTACCTTGCCCAAGTGTATGAGCAGCCGAACGGATCATGGGGAGCACTGGTCATTGCCGGTGTCAAAGACGAGCCGTGGGAAGCCATTGCCGCTGCCGAATGGGCTATCTCTAAACTCTCAGCTGCGTAAACGCCTCACACATCACAGAGAGGGGAGCCTGCTTCCCTTTCTCTTTTTGCTGTAGTTGCCAGTTACAATAGCGCGGTATATAACTGGCGTTATGTTAACATCGCATCAATTTCGCCAGCTTTTGTACAATCTCCGTGTTGCCCTAGAAGGTGTGCTGGAAGAAAACGGACGATGGACACATAATAACCCTGACAGCTATCCCACTGCCGAACTTCCCCGTGAGTATCTGCATGCGGAAAAGTGGCGCGACCATCCCAGAGAGCCTGTCCGCTCTCCATACGATAATCCTCGCTATAAATCTTACCTGCTTGCATATCTAGCCACAGGTGACGGTAACAGCTTTCCGGCGTTAGGAATACCATTGGAAACAGACCGCTATATTCACCCGGATAAGGGGGTGATGAAAGTGCATCTTGAACATGGGCATGTGGTGCTGGCAGATGACTGCTTTTACCTTACAGATGCAGGTCGTACATATCTGCATGGTCTGGAGCAAGATAGTGTCAATGCACCACGCTACGGTGCAGCTTGAACGGCTCATGGCGACGGTCATTCATGGCTCAGATGAGCGGTGCAGGTTAAGGCAGGGTCATACCAAAAATAACCAAATTTAACGACCGCAAGATGTGTGCGGGCATCCCGCACCATCTTGGCAAGGGAGACGCTGCGCTCTCCCGTTGCATCCCTCTCGCCGCAGATGGCGGATAGCTGTTGATATGGCCTGAAGCCGGACTTACCGCGTTGCTGAACCGGCTTTTATATGGTCACCCACACTCACGGCCAGCCTCTGCTATACAGACGGAAACAACTTGCATTTCATTAAATATTACCGTATAAGTAAACCATGAGTTCACAAAATAGCATAAAAATACAGAATCTCCTGCAAAGCTGGCCACAGGGAACGGTGGCTACGGCCAAGTGGCTTATGCAGCTTGGTATCTCCCGCCAGCTTCGTAATAAATACCTGCAAAGCGGCTGGATCGCAAGTCTGGGACACGGAGCCTACTATAAAAAAGAGGACCGTGTGCAGTGGCAGGGCGGGCTATACGCACTACAGACACAGGCCGGGCTGCCTGTCCATGCCGGAGCATTGACGGCACTGTCCATGCAGGGGATGGCGCATTATCTGCGCATGGGCCAGCAAACCGTATTTTTATTTTCACCACCCAAGACCACATCACCCGCATGGTTTAAAAACCATGACTGGGGCGTGACCCTGCATCCTGTCGGCACTACCGTTTTACCAGAAGGGCTTGCGCTAACCGAACACGAAGAACAGACCTTTTCGCTGCGCATCTCCGCGCCGGAACGCGCCATACTGGAATGCCTACATCTTGCGCCGGAGACGGTTGACCTAGTGGAATGCTACCAGATCATGGAGGGCTTAACGACCCTACGCCCCAAGCTGCTGCAACCGCTGCTGGAACAATGCAGTTCAATCAAGGTCAAACGTTTATTCTGTTATATGGCTTCTAAAGCCGGACATGACTGGTATAAACGGTTGGATATGGCCAAAATAAAGTTTGGTACAGGTGACCGCACGGTTACAAAAGGCGGTGTTTATGTTTCTGAGTTCGGCCTTGTCCTACCTGAGGAGGTGGTTCGCTTGTGATTGATCCCTCCTACCGCGCCCAGGTTGATCTGTTGTTACAGGTATTGCCGCATGTGGCAAAGGAGGAGTGCTTTGCCCTGAAAGGCGGCACGGCAATCAATATGTTTGTCTGGAACATGCCGCGCCTGTCCGTGGATATTGACCTGACTTACTTGCCTTTTGATGACCGTATAGCAGCGCTGGAAAATATTTCTCAGGCATTGCGGCGTATCAGGGAAAGGGTTGAGACTTCAATCCCGGCATGCACAGCCAAAATCGTCAGCCAGAGCGATGGACAGGAAGCCAAACTTACCTGTCAGATACCGGGCGCACAGATTAAGGTTGAGGTGAATACAGTGATGCGTGGACATGTTTTCACCCCGCAGGTCGTGGATATTGCTGATGAAGTGGAAAACGAGTTTGGCCGCTTTGTCTCCATGAATGTACTCTCGCCAGCAGAGTTATTCGGCGGCAAGATATGTGCAGCTCTTGACCGCCAGCATCCGCGTGATTTATTCGATATTCACCAGCTTTATGAACACGGTGGTTTAAGTGACGATATGCGGCAGGGGTTTATGGTTGGATTGCTCAGTAGTCCGCGTCCTATCCATGAAATGATAAGCCCGAATTTTCTGGATCAGCACCACGCGTTTGAAACACAGTTTGCCGGAATGACGGAAGTGCCTTTCAGTTATGAAGACTTTGAAGCCGCACGGGAACAGCTTGTCGCAGATATTCATGGCCACCTGAGTGAACAGGACAAACAGCTATTGCTTGGCTTCAAGAACGGTGATCCAGACTGGAACCTGTTTGCCCATGCCGACTTGAAAGAGCTGCCAGCAGTCCGGTGGAAACTTTCCAATATCCAGAAGCTGAAAAAGAAGAACCCGGAAAAGCATGCGGAACAACTTGAAAGGTTGAAAGCTGTTTTGAAAGAAAAATGAACTGCTTATGCATGACACCCTACATGACAATGAGATGGAGAGGATCAGGCAACGCCTTGATGCGCTGGATGCAGAGCGTTCAGCATTGCTTGAACGTCTTGAAACACTTGAGCGTGAGAAAAATACTGCGCATGCAGTGACGGAAAAGAAGGTTGCTTCTCGCTCTGCAGAAGAGAAGATCGCCATTTTCCGTAGCCTCTTTCGTGGACGGGAAGATGTGTACCCCAAACGCTGGGATAACAGGAAAACCGGACGCTCAGGATACAGCCCGGCATGCGGCAATGAATGGGTGCGTGGCGTTTGCGAAAAACCCAAGATCAAATGCAGTGATTGTCCCAATCAGGCGTTTCTGCCAATTACAGATGAACTGCTTCGCCAACATCTGACAGGCCATGATGGCAATAACAAAGCACAAGAATGTACAATTGGCGTGTATCCTTTGCTATCTGACGAAACCTGCTGGTTTCTGGCGGCTGATTTCGACAAGGAGCATTGGCAGAAAGACATTGCCGCTTTTTTACAGACATGCCGCAGCAAAAATGTTCCTGCCTATGCGGAACGATCTCGCTCCGGTAATGGCGGGCATGGATGGATATTTTTTACCCAACCTGTTTCTGCTGCTGATGCAAGAAAGCTCGGCTCCTACCTGCTGACGGAAACAATGGAGCATTATCCCGATCTGGGTTTTACTTCCTATGACCGTTTCTTTCCCAATCAGGACACTATGCCCACCGGCGGCTTCGGTAATCTGATTGCACTGCCATTGCAACACGAACCGCGTAAAGCAGGCAACAGTGTGTTTTTGGACGAACAGTTTGAGCCTTATGCGGATCAATGGGATTTGCTTGCGTCCGTTCGCCGCATGTCGCCGGAGAAAGTGGATTTACTTGTTTCAGAAGCAATAAGCCGTGGCCGTGTGACAGGGCTGCATATTCCTGTCGATGATGAAGATGCCAAGGAACCATGGAAAATGGCCCCGTCACGGAAACCGAAGCCATTGGAACTGGTCGATCCGCTCCCGGATATCATCAACATTGTCTATGGCAACCAGCTTTATATTCCCAAGGCAAGCCTGCCACCTCCATTGATTAACCGTCTGATCCGTATCGCCGCCTTTCAGAATCCTGAATTTTACAGGGCACAGGCCACGCGCCTGCCTACCTTTGACAAGCCACGCATTATTGCCTGTGCGGAGAATTTCCCCAACCATATCGGCTTGCCCAGAGGATGTCTGGATGACGTGCAGGAACTACTGAAAAGCGTGCATATTGATACTGCAATTACCGATGAACGCAATAGCGGTAAGCCTCTGCACACCTGTTTCCTCGGCACCCTGAACAAGGAGCAAAAACCTGCTGTTAAGGCTCTATTGGCGTATGATACAGGCGTATTGTCAGCGACGACAGGTTTTGGCAAGACCGTTATCGCCGCGCATGTCATCGCCAAACGCAAGCGAAATACCCTCATTCTGGTACATCGAAAGCAGTTGCTGGAACAATGGATGGCGCGCCTGCAAACCTTCCTCAATCTGGATCAGGTACATATTGGCCAGATTGGCGGCGGCAAACGAAAACCATCCGGACAGATTGATGTGGCGCTCATTCAAAGTCTGGTGCGCAAGGGTGAGGTCGATGATTGTGTGGCCGATTACGGCCAGTTGATTGTCGATGAATGCCATCACCTGTCTGCGGTCAGCTTTGAAGCGGTAGCCCGTCAATGCAAAGCCAAATATGTGCTGGGATTAACGGCCACCCCTATCCGAAAAGATGGACAACAGCCCATTATTTTCATGCAGTGCGGTTCTGTTCGTTATCATGTTGATGCCAAAGCGCAGGCGAAAAAGCGGCCTTTCGACCATGCTGTTATTTCCCGCTATACCGAGTTTCAACTACCGATGACGATTACCCAGCAATATGATCGTCCTCCCATCCAGACCGTGTATGCGGAGTTGGCAAAAGATGAGCCACGCAACCAAAAAATTCTGAACGATGTGATGCGTGCACTTGGCAATGGACGCTCCCCGATCATTCTCACTGAACGCAAGGAGCATGTCGCCTATTTTGCTGAACGCCTTGCAGGCCATGCTAAACATATCATCACCCTACAAGGTGGGATGGGACGAAAAGCGCATAAAGCAATGCTGGAGAGCTTGGATAATATCGGTGATCAAGAAGAGCGAGTACTGATTGCCACCGGACGCTATATCGGCGAAGGGTTTGATGATGCGCGTCTGGATACGCTATTCCTTGCTATGCCTGTATCCTGGAAAGGAACGCTGGCTCAATACGCAGGCCGTCTTCATCGTATCCACCATAGTAAAACGGAAGTTCAGATATACGATTATATCGACCACCAGGTGCCTGTATTACAGCGGATGAGCGATAAGCGGATGGCGGGATATAAAAGCCTTGGCTATAGCACTAACACACACATGTTGCTGTAAGGCCAAATGGCATAAGCAGTTTACCCAACTCATTATCAACGGCGTATATCGCCAATATTACGCGCACAGGTAAACCGGGATGGTACATATATCTAAGGAGCTTCGCCCCTCGCGCAGGCAAGACATCCTCACGTCTCCCATAGGGAAAACCTTGTGCAGAGTCTCCTTGCCTTTGCTACTCTCATTCTTCGCCAGAAAGACAGGCTGCATGTGCAACTTTGTTTCGCTTATGCTGTAAGCAATCGGTTGGGTGAATGGACCAGTTCAGGAACCTCTATATCCAGTCCGACTTTAGGGTTGCCGTTCATTTTATAAATACGTAATGCCGGATTACCCTCTCTGTCGTCTACAAGGCTGAATTTTTCCCGAAGATGACGAAGGAGATTATTACTGGCTGTTGTCAGGACCAGCCGTAGCGGAACAGGCGTATCTTTTTCGGAGACGATTATCCTCAACATATCAAGTAAGGCAACGCGGTTTAAATCATCCAAATGCGCCAGCGGTTCATCCATAAAGAAAGTTCCTCCTAGGCTTCTGGCGCGCGCTAAAAATATGGCTAATGCCAAATCCTGCCTTTGCCCCTGGCTTAACGCCTGCATTTTATCAAACGCCTCACCGTTTTCATCCAGTTCAGCAATCCAGTTTAATAAACCATCCTTCGTCGGTTCAGCTGCTATTGAACTGATGAATCTGTTGCCCTGAGCACGTAAATAAAGAGTGCTAATAATACTCGAAAGCGGCGCAATTTCTTTTGAAATAAATCGTCTTATTTCTTCTTGAATGGAGTTGATTTCCTTTTCGATGACTTTACGGGCGTCTTCCTGGTTTATCCACTCCTGTAACTCCTCTTTTGCAGACTGAATTTCTTTTTGGTGAAGCTTGCATTCGCTTTCTTTTTTCTCATGTTCGCGGATTTTGGTGAAATATTCTTCTGTCTTCTCAAAGAGAAGCTTTGCTTCATTGATGGACCGGTTCTTTTTATCTATGGCACTTGCTGATTTCTCGATTTCCAGATTATCAACGTGCCGAGCATTGGAAATAACTGCCCATTTTCTTGTAAAATCCTTGAGGGCATTTGTAATCGTGTTAAGTTTTTCTTTTAGAGCAGAATTCTCAGCAGATTTTTTATTTTTATTATCTTCCAGTTCCTTTAACTCCTGAGAAAGTTTTACAATGGCCGACTTGCGCTCTTCTTGGAGTTTTTTCTGCGGTTTCGCTTGATCCTCCAAAAGCAGTTCAAGCTCTGTTATAGCTTTGTCTAAATCATCAATATTCAGTGGTTTTAGACCATCTTTGCCCAATTTCTCATGCCATGTAGAAATAAGAAACTCTATCCGAATGAGTTTTTCTTCTAAACGTTTTACTGCCTCATGCGCACTTTTATAGGGCGACAGATTATCAGTCGTGACTTTGAGTTCTGATTGATGCTGTTTCCGAATATCTTCAAATTTTTCGGCAACATCTTCAGCTTTGGATAATGCCTCTTTAGCCAGGCCCGCCTGAATAAAAACGCTTTCCACCTCCTGCAAATCGCCAAGCAACTGGACTTTTTGATTAGTCAGTTCCTGGGATTGTGTGAGCAATTGATTTTCATGATGAAGTTGCTTGGTAAGTTCCTCATGTCTGGATGCCAGAGTTGCTTCCTCTTTGGATTTTTCTGACAACCGGGAAAACCGGGTGTTGATTTTTTCCTGAAGCACCTGATTGCTTTCATATGGATGTGCACATAAAGGACACTCCGTATCCTCGGTGTGGAGTTCTACATATCGTTTACCTGAAGAAAGCAGTAACTCAAGTTCACCCAAAGTTTTTTCGCGGGATGCTTGCAGTGTATTTATTTGTGCTTTTATTTCAGAAATCCGTTCTACAAGCGGCTTTTCTTCATTGGCCTTTGGTTTTCTGGATTCTAGAGCCTCTATCTCAATATTGATGCCTTTGATCCTTTCACGTTTTTTTATCCAGGAAGGAAGTTGTTCAATACATTCTTCAACTAGGGTTATTTTCTCTTGTAAAGAGAACGCCTTTTGCTCTGCCGAGACAACGTATTCTGCAATTTTATCTGCCCTGTTTTCATGCTCGCCAATATCAAGTGAAGGTGCCAAATATGACTGATATAACTGTTTACATACCGTTTTTTCTGTTTTTAGCTCCTGCATTGTTTCAGCGATTTCAATAAGCAGTTTTTCCTGCCGTGCCGCAGTATTCTGTTTAGTTTCCAGTTCCTGCTTTTTCTTATTATAGCTCTCTGTCAGAGTTTTTAGGGTATCATCACCAGCCTTAATATTTTTTGTGAGTTCTTCCGACCTAGAAGTATTCTCGGTGTAGGTGTTTAAATTCTCTTTTATGTACAGTAGTGCTGATTTTTGTTCATTCAGAGACTCGTTGTTTTGAATGAAGCTGATTTCCAGATGTTTATGATATTCCTGCAAATTATCATATTCGTCCTTTTTTTCGTCCAGATGCTTCGCAATACTATCCAGCAGACTGGAAATATGATCGTGGTAAGGCTCCGTTTGCTCAGCAGTGATTTTCTTGATTGAGTCCTTATATTCAGTAATTTTCGCTCTGATTTTCTTTTTTTCCCTGACAATCGTGCTTGCGGCAGGAAGTTTGTTCAGGATTTTGTTCAAGTTACTTTCGGCTTTTTGGTATTCGGCAACGCCAAACAGATTGGAAAAAATTAATTTCCTGGTGTCATTGGATTCACGGTCACTATCTATCAGCAGGCTCAGCGAGTCGCTTTCCAGAAATCTGGTAGAGCGCACCCAGTCTATTTTTGCCCTGTTAGAGTTTCCGGTAGGGGGTAAAGCCGTTACAAACCGTCTCAAGAGTTCCTGGTCATTGGCTTTTGTATAATCAGAATTCTGATCTTTCCAAAACAGCGTAGTTCCTGCATCAGATAATACCCGCTTAATAGAAAAGGGGTTGTCGTTATGTGGAATTGTGGCTTCAATCGCTGTTTCCAAGTCATTGTCACCGAATCTGCATCGGACATCATTCTTGTCCAAGGATGATAACCTGCCAATTCCGCCGCACAAAAGCCATTCAACCGCATCACAAATACTGGTCTTTCCTGTTCCGTTGGGAGCATAAATTAAAGTCAGGGGTGAGGATAAATCCAGGGAAAGCGTATCTGAGATACCCCTAAAACGCTGAATCTTGAGCTGATCAACTAGCATTGCCAATCTCCCCACTTTTAATTGAGTTCATAAGCCGGTCGAGATTGCCCTGCTTTTTGTATTCCAAAAGCAGGGCAGCTGCTTCAGGAGACAGCTCAAAAGAGGTTGTATCGGCAATATTACCAGGAAGTGGTTTCGGTAAAGACAGAATGGTTACAAATTGCAGCCTATCAAGGCCGGTGCCATCTATAAGAGGCCATACAATATGTTTTCTGCACACTTTCGTATCCAGTTCAATTTCTCTGATAATCTCTTTTGCATCTTCTTCAGGTGCCTGTTTCAGTATGATGAGTAAATACCCATCGACAATCAGCCCTTTTTTGTTTTCCAGCGCCAGTAATGTTCTACGAAGAAAGCTGTGCATCTCTTCTTTGGTTTTTAATAATGCTGCTCCTATGTCTTCTTTATCTGATGTAATTTCACATCCGACCATCAAGGCATAATGATTGTGCATGACAAGCACATCACGAGGAATGGGGCCAATGTCACTCATCAACTGTGTTGAATCGACAAATCCCGTCTCCGCAAAATGCTTTTTAAGCTTTGTAATTAAATGCTCTTCCGTCATGAACCCTCAGATAAAATAATTTCTTTCCGAAGACTTTCAGCCAAATCCTGGTTAGGGTCGGTTGAAGATAGCACGTCATCAATTTTTCCCTGGTTTTTCCAAAACACCACGCGGTCTGTAGCTTCGCATATATCCCTATCCGCAGAAGAATCTGTATCGGCACTTACAGGCGGTGCATTGGCTATATCCGCAAGGCGGTTGCTCTTTATTCTTCCGTCTTCAGGAGGGCTGCCTCCACCATTCCCACGCCCTACAATAGTTAATAGCCGCGCACTTCCGCCATCTTTTACAATGCTTTCTTTTACCATGTTGTATAGTTGGGAAGCGGTGTGTTCGGAAGAGTCCCAGATTAGGATTTCGTGCTCATTATCAGCAGACAAGAGCTGGCCGTAGTCCAGCTCTTCTCCTTTGGGCATTTCAGGAAGAAGGGCTGCATCTATCGCATGCTGAAGAACTCGTAGCGTAGTTATCGCGCAATCTAGGCTGTTTTCCTCGTTATAGAGTTGGTCCGGGCAGAATGGTGCTTCCTTTTTTATACCTCTCAGGCATTTTTGGAACAGCGTTCCTGCAACAGATCGAAGCGCTGAGCCGGACAGTGGGGATAGCTCTTCCAATAAGGCATCCAACTCAGCATCAGCTAATGTTTTAGTTGCCTGGCTAGAAGTAATCTTGTTATGCAGAATCTGTCCCTTATGCCTTAATATGAAGCGGTACAGTTCATCAGCAGCGCAATCCCCGTCACAAGCTTGAAAATGGTCGTTACTCCACACCTGTTGAGAGCATTCAGAAAATGCATGCAATCCCTCAGAAGCATTGTTTGTCCATTTCAGCTTTCCAAAAACACCCCCTGTTTTGGTGTTTCTTACGACCAGACCGGCAAATTTTGTATCCTCCACATGGCGCATGTAGGGAAGTGGCTGACCAGGAGGTTTGCAGCCTTCCCGGTGCTGGTAAGCTCCCGACAGGCAACGCCATTTATCATCACTTTCAGCAGGCGCAGGAGTGGGATTGACGCAATTGCTTAACATCAGCCGAGCATTGGAGGGTTTAATCGCCTCCAGCAGGTCACCGATGGCAGCTTTCCAGTGTCCGCTTGCCGAATGATGATTTAACAAACAGCCTGTAATTAACACCCTTTTATTTGAGGGACTCTCTGTATGCAGAGAGTCTACAATTCGTACAGATGGGCTATTATCCTGTTTTGAGATGAGATCAGCGCATATCATTGGAAAAACGACCAAATCGTTCCCTTCAATCCGTAAGATACTATCCCCTTCTGCTAAATTCGGGACGGTTATTTCAGTGCCTTGCTCAAAATAATTTTTAAGAAACATATAGCATTGGACAGTATCACCACTCTTTATCCAGACCCAACCACCATTGTATTTTTTATTGGCATTGGGAGGACTGTTCCAGATGCCTTCGATACCGGGTTTAGCTACCAAAGCTGTTAAGGCATCTCCATTGGCAAATCCGAAGCCGCATATAAAAATCAAATCTTGATTGTACTGTCTGACAAGCGCATCTAATGCATCAAAATCAGGTGATCCAAAAGCCAACTCAGGAGAAAGTACTAAAGCAGGTTTTTCCGGGAATTCCTGTTCAAGCAGATTCCTTTCCTCTTCTTCAGTCGGTTGAAGCAACCGGGAAACAATAGATATATTACCGGCACGGCTACTATCATTCTTCCATTCACTATCTGTAGGAGGCCTCAGTTTAAGAATGCAGGCTTCAAGGTGGCCATTGGTAAGCCAATTGCCACTGATTTCTTTAGTAATGCAGCCCGTCTGTTCTTCATTCGGCATAATCACCGCTTTCCTGCTTCTCAATCCACTTATCAATCTCACTCTTACGGAAGCGCCATGCACCGCCAACTTTGAAGCCAGGAATTTCACCTTTCGATGCCAGGCGATACAGCGTCTTTTCGGCCATTTTCAGGTAAGCGGCCAGCTCCCCGATTTTCATGATGTCCGTTTCCACAGGCTACATGCTCCTTCGCAAATCCTTCCGTGCAGATGAGAAATTAGGGCAATTCCGGGTAAATCGCAATCGTTAATATCGCAATGTGAAGATGTTAGCTCCTGTCCCACATCCATAGCCGTTTCGTGGTGTTGTCAGACCAGAAGCGCCGTTTATGGCCGGGTGCGCCGCCGGTGCAATGGTGCGGCCCGCTCCATTCGTCCCTTCGGTCCTCCCGTGTGGACCATGCTCCGGCGTCTTGATCCCCCTGCCTTTGTTTTCGGCGTTCCTGACAACCCTAGAAACGGAGGATACAATGGAAAAGAAGCAAGACATCTACACCCGCGTTACCAACAAAATCGTTGCTGATTTGGAAAACGGCAACCGAACCTGGCTCATGCCCTGGAATGCCGAACATCTCTCGGAGCGCATCACAAAGCCGCTGCGCCATAACGGTCAGGCCTATCAGGGCATGAATATCATTCTGCTCTGGGCTGCATCCGTTGAGCAGGGTTATAGCTCGAATATATGGATGACCTTCAAGCAGGCCAAAGAGCTGAATGCGCATGTCCGCAAAGGCTCCAAGGGCGAAACCGTAGTCTACGCTAATACCCTCACCAAAACCGAAGAGCTTGATAATGGCGAAGAAGTGGACGTAACCATTCCCTACATGAAAGGCTACACCGTCTTTAACGTTGAGCAGATCGAAGGCCTGCCGGAGCATTACTACAGCAAACCGGAGCCGGTTAATCCTGACATCAGCCGTGATGAAGCGCTGGAACGCTTCTTCGCCACGACTGAAGCCGAAATACGGCATGGTGGTAATCAGGCATACTACGCCGTGCATGACGATTACGTGCAGATGCCCTTTATCGAATGCTTCCGCGATGCGGAGAGCTACTACGCCACACTGGCCCATGAGATGACGCACTGGACACGTCATCCCGACCGGCTGTATCGTGATTTCGGACGTAAACGCTGGGGCGATGAAGGCTATGCCCGCGAAGAACTGGTGGCCGAGCTTGGTTCAGCCTTCCTCTGCGCCGAACTGGGCATTACCCCGGAAGTCCGGGAAGACCATGCCGGTTACATTCATTCCTGGCTGAAAGTCCTGAAGAACGACAAGCGGGCAATCTTCTCCGCCGCCGCGCATGCGCAACGTGCCGTCGATCACCTGAAATCCTATCAGGCAGAAGTGCTGGAGGAAGCCGCGTGAGTGGCTTTCTTCACCTAATCAAGGAGCTAAGGGCGTTGCCCTCGCGCATGCAAGGCATCCACACGTATCCCTAAAGGGACCCTCGTGCGGAGCCTCCTTGCACTTGCTACCCCATCCTCGACCGGAAGCAGGGTTGCATGAGCAACCTTTTTAGATACCAAGGCCGAAATCGCCTTTTTGTCTGTCGCGGTCTTTATCCGGTACGGTAGGTGATGGAGGATCACTACCCATTTCCAGATAATATGCCACGTCACGTTTTAATTCCTGCATAAGCTGTTGATGGTATGCGCGGAAGGACGCTACCTCTTTTTGAAAATGCTGGCGTTCGCGTAATTGTGATTCAATCAAGGCCTGCTTTTCGTTTCTATCACGTAAGTGGCAAAACTCGGTTTCCTTCTCATTCTGCTTCCTGATTTTCCAGTATTTACCAGTGATGCGTGTCCATATACCACTAAAGCCTTTGGGCATACGCTCAGAGCGCAAGACCGTTTCACGTTCCCAGCGTTCTTTCTGAAGGTTTGCCAGTGCTTGCCGGTCCTGCCGGTGTTTACCAACAAGCCGTTGTTTCCTGCGCAGTAGCGGTTCGCGCATGACCTTGGCATTCTGCTTCACCTGCCGCGCATGCTGGTGAATTTTCTTCGTCATCTGCCGGGCAAGATCGGCTTTGATCTCATCAACGCTGCGTAAATCTTTCGGATCGCCCAGCCGTGCTTTTAAGTCCCTGGGCTTGATACTGGTCCAGCGGCTTAGTGAAAACACCTCACCGCGATAATCCACGGCGACAAAACCGCGCCGGTCGCCCCGCGCCAAGGTATAACCGCGTTCTTTCAATGCCTGGATAAAAGCGGCCTTGCTGTCCGATACCGCCCAACATTCCTGAAACATGGCTTTCAGCGCCTTGGGATGTTCCTTGATCCGTTTGGCCTGCTGCCATTCAGCCAGGGTAAAGTTTAACGGGTTGCGTTGCTTACTGTTCATCAGGCCGGGCGGCATCTTCCAGCCCATTTCAAAGAATATCTCACGGGAAATATCGCGTAACTTCAACTTGAAATGCGGCAGGTTCACGGCCTTCATTTCCTCGGCCTTGATCCGCGACCACACGGCATGGCAATGCCTGCGGCCTTCTTTTTCATGGAAGATAATGGCACGCGGCTGGCCTTCCAGCTTCATTTTCTTCTCAATCGCAGCCAGTGTTTTTTCAAAATATTCGACCGGCACGCTCTCATTCTCCGGTGGGTTCAGACTGACCGAAAACATGAATTGTTTGCATTTGGTGCCCCGGCTGATGGCATAGATTTCCCTGAGCGCCCCATGCAAATCATCCGAGACAAAGCCGCTGATTTCATGAATTTCTACATGCTCGTTTTCTTCCACCGTCATCAGGTGATCGGCGAGTTGCTGATCCCCGCCGCGTTGTGATCCTTTGAGCATCATGAGCGCAACCCCAACGCTTTGAGGAGCAGGTCACGCATCTCAATAACGGCCTTACATGCGTCTTGGATGAATTCTTCCGTTTCCGGGGTAACGGGCAAGGAGCCGGATTTGACCGCCTCAGCAAGTTGCTTGAGGTTTTCTGCGATATGCGATGCGCCTAGCATGGCGAGAATCCTAGCCAGCAAAGCATGATCCTTTGCAGGAGGCAGTTTTTGTGTATGGCGCTTCTGCTCAAACCCGCTGCCTTCAAGCAAACGCCTACGGCTGAACGTAGCTAACGGTAAACCATTAGCCATACGTTCCAACCATTTCCGTTCCGCGATAGTGAATTTTATCGTAAACGGGTAGCGTTTATCAGGGTTTTCAGCCCTCTTGCCCATACAAAATATCCTTACAATCATACATGCGTATTCAGCGCCCTGCGTGGAAACGGAGACTGAAAAACGGTACTAAGCAGGATTGTAAGACAGTTCAGAGAGGAATGTGGGTGAGGCAGGAGATGGAGTGATTTATATTAATTTACAAAACCTTGCATCCAATCACGTAACTATGCCAAGGTCAGAGTCATGCGACTTGAGATAGAGTTTAAAATGATTGCGAATTAGCCACGAATGCATAAGAAAATTCCCCTTTTTATTATAATAGTCTCTGTCCTGACAATCGCAGGCACTTGGTATTTTGCTGACATAACCAGCAACAACCAATCATCACAAAATAAGACTTGGCCGGAAGCACTCAGAGAATATTTAGGCACCCCTGAGTATGAAAACATTAATCCTGAAAAACCCGTTGAGAAACAAACCAGCATTTTTGAGATTGCTGGTCGCACTTTTGAAATGCCCAAAGTCTATATACAAACCAATTTAGGGAGCAAAAAGGCGCAGGATGGTGTGAATCTTCTTTATGTTATGCCGGATTTTACTTCCCGTGCAGATTTCAAAAACAAGCAAGAGTATGAGCAAGCAAAAGCCGACAGACGATTTGCTCATATGTTGATTCAAAATGGGTCATCAAAACCGCCTTTTGATACTATGATTTCCAATAGAAGACGACATCTTGCCAAGGAAGAATACATAGGAGTCTTTGAAGGGCTAGAGCACTATAGATGGTATAAAAACTCACCAGATGGCGCTAAATTTAGACATGAAATTTACTTAGAAAAAAGCTCCGAAGGAGAGCTTTTAAGTTTTATTGAGTGCTCTACGATGGAGAGTGGTGCTCACATTAGATTTCCCGGTTGTAATCACAGGTTTCGTGACAACGCCCTTTTCTACAATATTTACTACAATAAAAAAAATTATCTTCTCTCTTGGAAGAAACAAAGGCGCGCGGCGATAGAGTTTATAGACAGCTTTGAAGTGACTGCACCACCATAAGCTCAAAAAAGGAGAACGCACTATGACTACACTAACCCAACAGCAAATAGATGATTTACAAGATGAACTTGATAATAATGATGTCGTCGGCTTCTACACACTACTAGACAGCTACGGTGATCCCTATGGCAAATTGGGACTTGAGGTTACAAATAATTCAGGGTGGCAAGGTGCATTAGCCAATGCGTTTGCGGCTAGTGGTGGCGGAGATAATAGCGTCGATCTGAGTTATGGCTCTACAGCATGGACAAGTTTAAACAAAGCGATTGCAGATGCCTACATAGACGCAATTAATACCAATAGTGGGGGGCTTCCAACCCGAGATGATATACAAACTATTCATAACAATGAATATCAAAGTGCTGGTCTTGATGATGATGATTGGCTTCCCAATAAATTGCTAAATGATTCTTCTAGCCCAGATACACTCTGGGCAGATTTCATGACAAATGAAGGTGGCGCAGACATGTGGAACGATGCTTTCGCTGCTGCTGGCTCCGGTGCATACCTTATTTTCGGCCCCGCTCTTTTATACGAAGGCATGACTAACCCTAACGCTTTTGATGATGCAGAAGTTGATTTTGCCAGAAATTTTCTAATCGGACTTGCAGAAATGGGTTCCAGTGATCTGACAGATATGGGGCTAGACGTTACAGGTATTGATGATCTTGTTGATTTGTTGAAGGCCTTACCAGAAGGAGCAAAAGGACTATTAGAAAGTATTGGTGATATCATTGATAATCCAGATGTTCTACTAGATCGCCTACCTGGACTTTCAGACTTGGTTGAAGGCGTTATTGACGATTTTGCAGAGTCTGAATATCAAGGAAGTCCGCTTGTTCTCGATATTGATGGTGATGGTATAGAACTTGCCGCGCTGGGGGCAACAGGCTCTGTCTATTGGGATATTGATCTGGACGGCTTTGCTGAAGCCTCTGGTTGGATTGCTGGCGGTGATGGCTTGCTGGCTATTGATCTGGATTCTGATGGTGTCATTAACGATCATGGAGAGCTATTCGGTGACCAGACAGGCAGTAACAATGGTTTTGCTGCCCTTTCGGTTTACGACACCAATAGCGATGGCGATATCACCAGCGCCGATACACAGTTTGATGACCTCCTTGTCTGGATTGATACAAATGCAGATGGATATAGCCAGGCTGACGAACTCCATACTCTGGACGACCTGAGCATTACCTCGATTGATCTTGGATACAGTGATGTTAGCTATACGATTTCAGGCAATGAGATTTTACAGGAAAGTACTTTTACGATTAACGGGCAAACGCGCGATATAGTGGATGCATGGTTTACTTACGATAACGTAAATAGCCTCTACACTACCGATTACAGTCTGGATATACGTACCGTCTTTTTACCAACTGTACGTGGCTACGGCACTCTGCCTGATCTGCATATAGCCATGAGCCAGAATGAAGACCTGCTGGATTTGGTCGAAGAGCTTGCAACGGCCGATTTAGAAGACCTGCTCGATCCATCATTCGATGCAGAGGGAAAAATCGTAGATATTATGTATGAATGGGCAGGTGTAACAAATGTTAGTCCAACCAGCCGTGGTCCTTACTTGAGTGATGCTCGTAAGCTTGAGTTTTTAGAAGAGCTAATGGGCAGGGAATTTGAAAGCATAGGCAATGCAAACTCCACTATATGGGATGATGATCCAGGCAGTTATCCGGCAACATTCGTGGAATCTGCTTTTAACAAGGCTTTTAACCAGATTTTTGCCGACATACTTGCACAAACTGCACTAGGAACACTTCTTGAAGACGCACATTACAATGCTGTTAAAGGGGTGTTTGAAGGTTTTAGCGATATTAACGATACTGTTTTCTCGGATATTGAAGATTTAGCGGATACATCAAGTGATCCGGGTTATCTTTGGGAGCAAGTGCTGCGCACTGTAGAAAATGCAATTGGTCTAGATAATTTAGATTCTGCTGACCGTTCAGCGTTACTTACCGCTTCTATTTCTTCAGGTACGGCTATAGATGGTACTTCTGGCAACGATAGTCTCACTGGTACAGGTGATAACGAAACTCTAAACGGATTTGATGGGAATGACACGCTTGCAGGTAGCGGGGGTAATGATACGCTAATTGGAGGTGCGGGGTCTGATGGTCTTCAGGGAGGTGCAGGCAATGATCTTTATGTGTTCGCTACAGGCTTTGGGTCTAGCGGAAATCCTGACTTTATTACTGAAACTTTAGGAAATGGCACAGACACAGTCTACATGACAGGAGGTATAACACCTGATGATGTTTATTTCTGGGTAGATAATGCCGGATATCTCAATCTGCAACTTGTCAGTGATTCCGATGATTATGTACGAGGTTTGGGAGGCATAGATTCTACAGGCACACTTCTTTCTGATTATATAGAGTACATTGCTTTTGAAAACGGCATCACCTGGGACTTATCGGAAGGTTTAACCCAGACAGATACAAACGACGGCCATGTAATCATTGGTAGTAGCAAAGATGACGTTATTAACGGTAATGGGGGAGTTGATCAGATTTACGGCTATGCTGGCAATGATATTCTAATTGGCGGTACAGGAAGAGATTTATATTGGGGAGGTACGGGAGATGATACCTATATGTTTGCTGCGGGTTTTGGGGATTCGTCTGCTCCTGAAACTATTACCGAAAATGTAAATGAGGGAGACGATACGCTTTATATTCAAGGCACACTGACACCTGATGATGTTTATTTCTGGACTGATGGCGCTGGCAACGGTGATTTTCATCTGCAATTTGTTGCGAACTCTGATGATTATGTCAGAGGAACGGCTGGTCTGGATGCTAATGGAACTACCGTATCTAGCCGTATAGAATATATCTCCTTTGAAAGCGGAACATTCTGGGATTTATCACAAGCTTTGCACCTGAATGATAATGATGACTCTCACTTCATTCATGCAGCAGCTACCGATGATACCATTTCCGGTAATGGTGGAAATGACCAGCTATTTGGCTATGCAGGTAACGATGTCCTGGATGGAGGAACAGGCAACGATGTTATGTACGGAGGCACGGGCGTTGATACGGTGTCTTATGCTTCTAGCAGTTCAGCAGTCACAGTAAACTTATCTACAAATTCGGCCACTGGTGATGGTTCCGATACATTGTATGAGCTTGAGAATATCACGGGTTCTGCCTTTGATGACACCCTTACTGGCGACAATAACGATAATGTGATTGATGGTGGTGATGGTAATGACACAGTTGATTACTCTTCCAATGCAGAGCTTGTCTACGTTGATCTTGGAGCCGGGGAAGCGGATGAAGATGATGATACGGTCATGGACGATACGCTTCTCAATATTGAACGTGTTGTAGGTTCAGCCTACGCAGACGAGATAATTGGTGATGGTGGAAACAATATCATTTGGGGCGGTGCTGGCGCAGACACCCTCAAGGGTGCAAATGGTGATGATGAAATTCACGGCGGCGATGGCGATGATGCATTGCTTTATGGTGGGAATGGAGCAGATACGCTTTATGGAGATGCCGGTGCTGATGATGTGCGCGGTGGCGATGGAAACGACATATTGTACGGAGGGGATGGTGATGATGACATGAGCGGTCAGAATGATGATGATATCCTCAATGGAGGTGCCGGTGATGATATACTGAACGGCAACCAGGGCATTGATACTGCTGATTACAGTGATAATACGACGAGGGTTTTCATTAACCTAGCACAAGATAAAGCCGATGATGACGATGACACTATCATTGATGATACGCTGCTGAACATCGAAAACGCCACTGGATCAGCTTTTGATGATGAAATCATCGGTGGCAGTGAAGATAGCGTATTAAAAGGCGGAGACGGAGAAGACCGCCTTAAAGGCGGTGGAGGAAACGACACACTCTATGGCGGAAATGGTGACGATATTCTCCTCTACGGTGGAGATGGTACAGATACCGTATATGGCGATGACGGAGATGATGAGGTGCGTGGTGGTGACGGTAATGACACCCTTTACGGCGGCAATGGTAGCGATGATGTCCAAGGGCAGAATGATGATGACATCCTCATTGGAGGACAAGGCGCTGATAGTCTGACTGGTGGATCGGGAGCGGACACTATCAAGTGGCTGGCCGGTGATGTTGATGGCTCGGTTGATAACATATACGGCTTTTCATCGAGTAGCGGTGACAAGCTGGATGTTGCCGATATTCTGAGCGGCTACGATCCTTTGACAGATGCGATTACTGATTTTGTTCAGATAACGGATGACGGTACGAGTTCTACTCTGAAAGTCGATGCCGATGGTGGTGCAGACAATTTTGTTACCGTCGCATTGCTGGTAAACAAGCTTAATATGACCGATGAAGCGGCTCTGGAAAGCGCTGGTACCTTGATTACGGCTTAGTGTATATTACGGATGAGTTTTTCTTTGGGTTTTTCAGCGCCTTCGAGTTCTTTTGGTTATAGTGCTGCTGTCTTTGAGGAAGACGAGCAAGATGCGGTGTATTCTTATGCCTTGCCTGAAAGCACCTTCAGCACGACCTATAGCCTGGCGGCAGCCAATCAAAACGCACAAACTATAAAAACCTCTGTGCAGCCTATTAGCAGCTTGCAATCCAATGCTGTGATTACAACCAACATTGATCCAGCGCAAACCATCAGAGACAATGCAGGCATCGCCTGTGATGAAGAAACAGGTATTCAGACAGGTGTAAGTGTTGGTCATTCAGGTCTATTAACTGTTCAAAGCAGCTACACGATTACTAACGAAACCCAGGCAAAGAGCATAGCTAGTAGCGGAACAGGCACACATAACGACCCTTACGTCATTGCCAATATGGAATGGAACGGCGGCGGTACGGAATTACGTGGTATCTGGTTTAATGACCCGGACGCGAGCTATCATATCTCATTTGAAAACCATAAACTCTATGATTTCACATCTGAAGCTATTCGCCTGGATAGCCCCAATGTCAGTATTGAGAATGTGACAGGCTATACTTCAGTTGATAAAGGTGCTTTCCTACGCTTTACAAAGGGTTTCACGCTTGAGGACTCACAAGTTACCGGTAATGGCAATTCAGCAGGTGCTATTCTTGATCGCACAGACATTACCGAAGACATCACGGTTAAGGTAAGCAACCTCTTACTAAGTGATGAAGATGGTTCATGGCCGGTGAACGGTGATGGTATTGCTATTCGCTCTTCTCATGTTACGGCAGAAATCAGTCACGTAGAAACCCTTGCAGGCATGACAGGCGGACGAACAATCTTTTCTATTGTCGATGTTGGTTCTGATAGCGTCTTTAGCAATATCGAGACAACTGGCGGCTGGCGACATGCTTTTTCTGATCGTGCCAATAAGTCAAACAGCAAAGGCTTTACCGTTGAAAATGTGCTGCTTGTTGATACCAGTGAAGAAGCTATTTATTTCCAAAACCTGGACGGTGCGTTTTTTAATAATATAGAAGCTGCTCATAATACGACAGGCGCAGGAAGTAGACTGATTTTCTTTAGAAGCAAGGAAACTGATAGCTCTATCCGCGTTCAAAACATCACCGTTCAAAATGCCAAACTCACCAAAGAAACTGGTGGCAATCCTGGTGATGAAGTTCTGGAGTCCTGGTACGGCGAAAACATAATCTTTGATAATATCTGGGTTACAAAAGCCACTGAAGACGCCGTTGAGCATGTTTATTCGCTAAGCGGTAATCAGGCCACCAACATCGTCGGCGATAATGTTGCGGGCCAGATCGTTGATTTTCACAAGCAGGGGCAGATTAATGGTTCTGTTTTTGAAGTAGTTACAGATACGTCTACTGCTCCTTCGACAGACAGTTACTTTCATTCTATATACGGGAATTCTGGTTCCTGGGCAGTAATCCTGTCCGGTCTGCGAGGTGTATACGGAAGCGGTGTTGATGTTGACAACACAGCGGCTCCCAACGAAGAAGCTTCAATTCATGTAATGGACCGTGATGGAGTGGTTATACGGGACGTTTATATCTACGGTCCGTATCCGGCAGAAGAGAGCCGTGCGGGCAACATTTACAGCATTGCTGGCGGTATAAACATTAACTTCAGCGATCTTGAACTGAGCGGTGCCTTTGAAATTCTCACAGGTACTTATGGTGACGATCTTTCACTAATCGGTACAGGTGGGAATGATCTGATTCACGGCTTGGATGGAAACGACATACTTAAAGGCTCTGGCGGAAACGACGTGATTAACGGAGGTGCAGGTGATGATGTACTACTCTACGGTGGAAGCGGTTTAGATATACTCTTGGGCGAAGACGGTGATGATGAACTGCGCGGCGGTGATGGTGATGACATACTCAATGGCGGCAACGGAGATGACATCCTGAAAGGTCAGGACGGTGATGACATTCTTATTGGTGGCCTTGGAGATGATGAACTAAACGGCAATCAAGGTCTGGATACAGCCGATTACACAAACAACGCCACCAGAGTATTTATCAATCTGGCTCAAGACAAAGCTGATGACGATGATGACGGTATTATTGATGACACGCTGCTTAACATTGAAAACGCCACAGGTTCATCCTTCAACGATGAAATCATTGGCGGCAGTGAAGATAGCGTCCTCAAAGGTGGCGATGGCCGTGACCGTCTAAAAGGCGGCAATGGTGATGATGAGCTACACGGAGGTAATGGTGATGATTATCTTCTGTATGGAGGTAATGGTATAGACCGGTTATTTGGTGATGCTGGTAACGATGAGCTGCGTGGTGGTAATGATAACGATATCATCTACGGAGGGACTGGTAACGACGTAGTTAAAGGCCAGAATGGCGATGATTTATTGATTGGTGGTCAGGGTGCTGACGAGCTTACAGGCGGTAAAGGGGCAGATACGCTCAAATGGCTAGCAGGTGATCTTGATGGCTCAGTAGATACAATCCGGGGTTTCTCAACAAGCAGCGGTGATAAGCTCGACATTGCCAATATCTTGACAGGCTACAGTCCACTTACTGATGCCATCACAGACTTCGTCATGATTACAGATGATGGGACAAGCTCAACATTAGCAATCGATATTGATGGTGGCGCTGATAATTTCGTTACTGTAGCAATCCTGGTTAACAAGCTGAACATGACCGATGAACAAGCCTTGGAAGCATCAGGTGCCCTTATTACTGCCTAGTCTGCCATCATAAACCGGGCGATAAATCAACCGAAGAACCTTGCAAAACCGCTTCCCATTCCTCTAGAGTTTTGAAAAGTTGGTTCGAAGTTACTACATTCGGGCGCGCCATTCTAAAAAAATCAATCGTGAACCTTCTGTAATTATTGTTAAGCAACTGTTACAAGTGTTCGAAAGAAACAATACGAAAGAAACATCATTTTTTGCTATTTGAGTTAAGTGGTTGACTTACATGAATTTATGTCTATTCGAATCTCCTAAGGGTTAATCCAAAAAGGAGTAAAATATGCATTTTAAACATGAGTATGGTGTCAATAAAGAACGTGATGAGATATTTGATAATATTATGAACGGCATAAAGGAGCGTGCAGCTGAGCAAAATAATACTCTCAATCATGAAGAAGCGGTAGAAGCAACAGATCGACTTATCCAATATGTAGAGCTAGCGATTGAGATTCATGAGTCTCAGGAAAAATGAACAAGGTTGTCACCTTATTTAGTGCATTATAGGTTGTTCCATAAAAAAGAGAATTTTATATAATCTGGCTGTTTGAGAAACCTTGTCTTCTCACGCCTAAATTTTAGGGAAGTTTGGGTACACTCAAAATGGCAGTTTCACTATAAATGCATACAACTTTTAACAAAAAAATCGTGATTAACACCATCACGAATAAAAATAATTGTAGTAGCTACTTCTGCGCCTCCCCTAAAAAGGGCATCTTAATCCACAATAAAAAACAATGAACAAAGTGTTTCCGTGGATGAAAGGCGGTATGACCCAGTAGGAAATACTCCTTGTATACATTGGGTACCGCCATTAACTAAAGTACCCAAGACTTCACCAGTGCTCATGGCGCCATCATCCATTTTATCATCTATTACTTTTGCGTCTGCAGGAGTCATAACAGGCCCTAGACTGTGGTAGAAGCTAATAGGATGTCTCCCCCCTAGAAATATACCATTCTTGCGTGTAACCACTGTAGCACCAGCACTATAATACCCGCCACCAAACTTAGACTTTGGCATTAAATCATCTTCTACATCACATGTGTGTATCCTGATATTTCCTATGCCCGATGAGGCATTAAGATTGCAGGTGGGGGAACTGTTTCCCATGTAGGTTCCTGAGATCATTTGTGCCAACCCTAGATGCTGCCAAATTCTTTGCACTTCTCTTGAGCTGACTGCTGTATCATAGTCCAACCATCCGTTACCATTACCATTGCATTCATTAAAGCCTGCGTCCACACAATCCGTCGGCCAATAACTTTGTGCATTTGGGTGGTCACCAGGGAGATAGCCATAATAATCATTGTAGGCATTTATTGCTACTTTAAAACCATTAATATCACTAACAATAGATCTTAAACTGGCCGCATGGATTAGCGATTGTCCGCCAACAATACCAGCAACAATCAGCCCGATGATGACAAGGACTATAGATAGTTCAATTAGGGTAACGCCCTTCTGGGATGGAGGTATATGCATATGCACCCTATTATACATGAAAACTTTTTTTGCAAGTTAGGATGTGTCAAGCGCTCATTCTAGCCGTATTAGTGTTAATGCAACACTATTTCCGCAATTCTGTTGCATTTTTTATAGTAATTTTTTAGAAAAAGTGACAATAAGAAGCCTAAGACCACTTTTTTGTCGAAAGTCGTCACTTAGGGAGCGCCACTTCCAGTTTCTACTTGAGGATGCCCCTAAGGCCTTGAGAGGCAAGGTTAAATCAGGTATTCGAAACCCTCCTTTTCGGTGGTAGGTAAGCCTGTTAGAAAAGGCCAGTTTTAGCACTGTGCGCTTCATCTCTATCCTATCGGAACGCCATATTTTTCAAGGGTTTGCAAGAAATGTGATAGCGTGTTCGAACATTTCTTCAAGGGTATGACGAGGTTTACCGATATTCTGTATCTTTTCCTGCATGATCATCTTCTCCTTTTTCAATTTTGTTATGCGTTCTTCATACGCAGCAATAACATCTGTGTTTGATGTATCCACAAGTTCTTTTATATGTAGTATAGGTTGCGTAAACATATAGCTGTCTCCTGAACAATTTCACTTCGTTTATAATACTTCACTCGATTTTGAGGATAAGCATCCGAAATCTTGTATTTTTACACGGATGATTGGGGTGCATTTACGAAGGTTCTCCCTGTGGAACGTCATGTTATCGGCAAGTCACATACGGTTAGGATTGGGCGTGACAGCAGCATTATCTGGGCGTTGACTCGACGAACAAAGATTGTGTCGAAATGCGTTGAAATGGCTGATGTATCCTTGAAGTTATGGTGTGCTGCCTTGAACAAGGAAGGAATATTCAAGAATTTCCAAAGCGTATTCCTATCTATCTTTGCATGAACCTCTCAAGGAAAGTAAAAGTAGGCTAGGCAGCCTTGTCCAGGGCAGACTTGGCCTGGTCGGCGATTGATTTGAATGCAGCAGGCTCATTTACCGCCAGTTCGGCCAGAACCTTGCGATCAAGTTCTATTCCGGCCAACTTCACACCATTGATAAATTGCGAATATATCATGCCATGTTCGCGCGCAGCGGCGTTAATCCGCTGAATCCACAGGCTACGGAAATCGCTTTTACGCTTGCGGCGGTCACGGTAGGCATATTGCAGCCCTTTTTCTACCCGCTGTATTGCTACCCTATAGCAGTTCTTCGCCCGCCCGCGATAGCCCTTGGCCATCTTCAACACTTTTTTATGACGATTCTTGCTTATTTTCCCATTTTTTGCTCGTGACATAACTTTTTCCTTAGTGGTTAGAGTCCAGAATCCAGAGTCTAGTGAACTAGGCTGCTTTATTTGATAATGCATTTTGTAAACCGTATAACATCTTTCCTATTTCATCGGCTGAAGATGTTAAATGTTCCAGTTCATCACTCCCTATAAAACCTAATTTGTTAGCAATAATTATTTGTGTTTCCAGTTCGGCAACCGAACCGGATGCAATATTTATAAACCTTATGTATTCCTTGGTTGAGCGCTTACAACTACCCTCTGCTATGTTCGATGGTATAGAAACGGCAGCCCTGCGCATCTGACTTACTAGGCCATACAGCTCATCCCTTGGAAAACTGTTTGTGGATTTATATATCCTTTCCACAAAACCTAGCGACTTCTGCCAAACAGTCAAATCTTTATAACTATTCACCCCCACTTCTAAATTTCCTTCACTAGACTCTAGATTCCAGACTCTAGTCACTCAGCCATTCGGTAAAAACTTCTTAACAATCTTCGCATCTGCATCGGATAAAGTTGTCGTTCCGCGCTGGTTGCGGATTACATTCTTGCTACGCTTACGCATACCATGCCTTTTACCCGACTGGTTGGAACGCACCTTACCCCTGGCAGTAAGCGAAAACCGCTTTTTTACACCGCTTTTTGTTTTCATTTTAGGCATTTTTCTCTCCGTATCCTGCTTGTTTTAATCGATTTTGTTTAAGGGAACGGTGTGACTACACCAAAACATCCCGTAGTGCAAGGGGTAATTAGTGGTTTGTCATCCTGAATTTATTTCAGGATCCATTTTTCCGATGACAGAATTTTTATGATAAATAAACAGGTTTTGCATTCTGACAAGTCAAGTATAGCCAAAGTTTGCTAGTCATCAGGGTGTTGATAAATGGATGCTGAAACAAGTTCAGCATGACAGTAGCTGGAATGACATATGTAAACCCTCCAAACTTACCACGCAAAAGCAGGAATGGTAATATCAGGAACAATTCCCTCCTGGTCGAGGATTTCCTTTAACTTTTGTGTGTCCAGTTGTAAATTATGTTCGGAAATGCCCAACCTTTCCGACAATATTCCACCTGCTACCAGGATTGAAAACATCCCCATATTATTTGCCCCTGCAATGTCTGTATGTAAATTATCCCCTATGGCTGCTACCTGCGATGGGGTAGCGTCGAGAAAATCCAGCGCCTGCCTGTATATATCAGCGTAAGGCTTGCCGAAATATGTAACCTCACCGCCATTTTCCTTATAATAATCGGCTATTACACCGGCACATAAATTGCGGTCACCATTCTGCCTGATAATAATTTTGTCCGGATTGGCACATATCATCGGCAGGCCGGCAGCAAGACAGTCATCGGTTTCCGGCAACCTGTCCTCCAGCGTTTCATGGAAATCAAACCCTATGCAAAGTGCGAAATCCGCCGCATCCGGCTTGCGGGTGCGTTTGTAATCCAGACCTTCCAGAATTCCGTCATCCCTGTCCGGTCCAATATAGTAATAACGATAATAGCGGTTTTCCACAGATTGCTGCGCTTCCAGATGTTGATAGGTAGCCTCGCCGGAAGTCAGCAGGTAATCATATAAATCATCAGTAAAACCAAGCTCCTCAAGCCTCTCCCGCACCCTGAAAGCACGTTTCGGAGCATTGGACAGCAATAATATCCGCTTTTGCCGGCGACGTAACTCCGCCAGTGTTTCGATTGCATGAGGATATGGCTTCAACCCGTCATGCAAAACCCCCCATAAATCGATTATAAAATAATTATATTTCTCGGATATTTCGGAGAGACTATTCAGCTAACACCTCCATATCAGTTTTGCTGCCGGCTTTCTCCCAGATAATACTATCAATGGATTTGCAGGAAGTGCAGGTGATATCCCACTCCTCATGGCGGTTACCGCAGGTTTTGCACATCCATTTCGGATCAGCAGGTGCATTGCGGGCTTTTTCACTCCATTGTTTCGCATTATCGCTGTTCTCGCCATTTTCAACAGCCTCCAGATCGGCCATAAGGTAACATAATGCAGCAGTTTCCGAGATTGCCAGCCCACGTTCAATATGTTCACGGGCAAGTGCAGGATTCTCCGCTTTCATAGCCATTTTCGCAACTGCCTTGCTGCCCTCCGCCCCCTCGCTGTTAATTGAATTAAGCCGTAACGCACGCTTCAGCCGCTTTTTAGGACTATCCCCCTCAAACAGGTCGAAATATTTGGCAGCCAGGTCAGGATGTGGGGTCTCCCGCCATGCCCGCTCTATAAAACCGGCAGCCCTGGCTTCCCTGCCGCGCTCGGCAGCCATTTCAGCATATAAAACCACTGCCGGTATAAAATCCACCCTCGCACGCAGGACATCATGCAGTAATTCAAATGCCTTCTCCGATTCACCATTCTGCATTGCCCGCCGGACACACATAAAAGTTACCACCGCCATCTCACTTCCGACATTTACCCTTTGCGTGACCGGCAGTTTATTACTACCCAAACGCTTGCGGTTTTTTTCTATAAATTTACGTGCTTCATCCCACCTGCCCATCTGTTTGTACAGGTTAAGCAGGTTACGACCCGTCCCCGCCGCATCCGGCTTCAACTCATATGCCCGCTCGGCCAGTTCAAGTGCGGTATCAAAATCACCATCCTTCACCGCCTCACCAAGCAATCCTTTAACGGCCGCAAGCTTGGTAGGTTTATTCTCCAGAAGCTTTTCATAATGGCGTTTGGCTCCGTCGGCATTACCTTCAAGCTGCGCGGTTTCGGCAGCAAGCATCTCGGCAAGCGGCTGGTTTTTGAGTAACCTGCCTGCTTTCCTTGAAGCAAGTTTAGCTGTACGCAAATCAGCCACCGATACCGCAGCAAACCCCTGGGTTAGTGCCTGCAAGGCCTTGTCCTGCTTTGCCGCCGAGCGCATCTGTCCAACCCGCTTCGGAGTGGAAAATATATAGATAATCAACTGGAGCGCCAGCAACAGCACTACAAATGCAGCACTCACGACTCCCGTAGCATAGGCAAGCGAAGTATGCAGGCGGTACCCCATCCAGTTTATCGTAAGGTCACCGGGATTATCCGCCATCCAGGAAACCAGGATAGACACCGCCGCCAGAACAATAAAAAATATAATAAGCCTAATCATTTCATATATCCCGATTTCAGCCTAGTATAACAGTGCTTTAAGAAAAATCGAGGATGAAATATTTTATAGTTGTTTCAAATAATTATGTTTTTGCTTATCAAATAGCATCGTGGTGTTATGCTTTCTTTTTCCATGTAGGAATGTTACACAATAACTGTTTTAAATATTAAACAGTCTAGACTCTTTGAAGTTTGTAACGAAATGATAAAGATTGCGACATGGAATGTTAATTCGGTCAAGGCGAGATTGCCGAATATTGTGGCGTGGCTTAGGGAAGTGCAACCAGATATTGTGTTGTTGCAAGAGATAAAAACACTGGAGGAGAATTTCCCAACAATGGAGATTGAAGATCTAGGATATAACCTGATGATAAACGGACAGAAAACTTATAATGGGGTGGCTATTTTATCGAAATTTCCGATTTATGATGTAATAAAGCGGCTTCCTGGAGACGACTCCGATCAGGAAGCACGTTATATTGAAGGGGTAATTGCGGTGGGAGACAAGGCTTTGCGGGTGGCCAGCATATATGTCCCCAATGGGCAACAACCCGGTTCTGATAAGTTCCTGAATAAAATACGATTTTTTGACCGTCTGCGGAAATATGCAGCCGAATTGCTAACATGTGATGAAATTATGGTTCTGGGCGGGGATTATAATGTAGCTCCATCGGATATCGATGTATACGATCCCAAACATCTGCGTGGTACAACCTGTTTTCATCCTGATGAGCAGGAAAGATTTCGTGCACTGCTTTATACCGGTTTGACTGATGCTTACCGTATGTCGCATCCTGACACACAGGAATTTAGTTGGTGGGATTATCGCGGCGGCGGTTACCAGAACAACAAGGGGATGCGCATAGACCACTTATTATTATCAGCACAGGCTGCAGACAGGCTTGTTAGCTGTACAATCGATGAAGAACCCCGCGGCAAGGAAAAATCCTCCGACCATACCCCTGTTTTATGCGAGTTGGTAATGTAGTGTAAATTCAGCTAATTGTAAAATATACGGTGATTATTTGGAACAACTGGAAATACGTTTTTCATAACCTGTAGTTAACAGCATGTTTTTGAATGTGATAGTTTCTTCTGGCAAGTGTATCAAATTGAACGATATTATTCAAATTTCATGCATAATTTGCAGGGTGTCTTTTTGACACTTGACTGTTATTACTTTGATGCCTTTCATATCTCCTTTAAGCAGTAGGATGGCCAGTTTGTTTTGGAGTTCACGCTGAATGACACGCTTTAGCGGACGGGCTCCGTAGACAGGGTCATAGCCCTTGTCAGCCAGCCATTTTATTGCATCATCGGTGATATCAAGGGAAAGCCCCCGTTTTGACAGTCGGTTCTCCAATATCTTAAGCTGAATCCTGACAATATCCGTCATATCCTTTTTCTGCAGGCGGTTAAACAGGATAATTTCATCCAGGCGGTTGAGGAATTCCGGACGAAAATGTGCACGTACCATTTTCATAATCTGCGGTTCAGCATCACTTGCAGGTTTGCCGTCATCGAGCGTAGCAAGAAACTCTGCTCCCAGGTTAGAAGTCAGAATTATCAGCGTATTGGTAAAATCCACCCGACGGCCTTGCCCATTGGTCAGACGCCCGTCATCCAATACTTGTAATAGTATGTTGAAAACATCGGGATGTGCTTTCTCCACCTCGTCGAAGAGAATAACCTGGTACGGACGGCGGCGTATAGCCTCGGTCAGTGCGCCTCCTTCATCATAACCAACATATCCCGGAGGAGCACCAACCAGCCGTGCTACCGCATGTTTTTCCATATATTCACTCATATCTACACGCAGCAGGGCAGACTCATCATCAAACATAAACTCGGCTAGTGCTTTGGTAAGTTCGGTCTTACCCACTCCGGTCGGCCCCAGGAACAGGAAAGAAGCCAGAGGACGGGTTTCATCCTGCAAACCAGCCCGACTACGCCGTAAAGCCTCGGACACAGCTGTAAGCGCTTCTTCCTGCCCGACCACACGCTCACGCAGTTTATCTTCCATATGCAAGAGCTTGTCACGCTCGCCCTCCATCATCTTTTCAACTGAAATTCCCGTCCATTTTGCTACAATCGCTGCTATATTGTCCTCACTGACAGTCTCATCCAGCATATCCCCGCCGCTTCGGGATTCCTCACCGGCAAGCTTTTTCTCTAATTCGGGTATTATACCGTAGGTCAGCTCACCAGCACGGGCAAGATTGCCCTCACGCTGTGCTATTTCCAGCTCACTGCGGGACGAATCCAGTTCCTCCTTAAGCTTCTGTATATTGGATAGCTTGGATTTCTCAGCCTCCCATATGCTGGTCAGCTCTTCGGCCTCCTTCTCCAGTTTGGCTAGTTCCTTTTCCAGCTTTTTCAGCCTTTCAGAAGAAGACTTGTCCTTTTCCTTTCTGAGTGCTTCCCGCTCGATTTTCAGCTGGATAACCTTGCGGTCCAGCTCATCTATATGCTCTGGCTTGCTATCCACCTGCATACGCAATTTACTCGCGGCTTCATCAACCAGATCAATCGCCTTGTCGGGCAGAAAACGATCAGTGATATAGCGGTGCGATAAAGTAGTTGCAGAAACCAGTGCATTATCGGAAATACTCACCCCGTGATGCATTTCATATTTTTCCTTAATTCCACGCAGAATAGAAATTGTATCCTCAACTGTAGGCTCGCTGACATAAACTTGCTGGAAACGGCGGGCAAGTGCAGCATCCTTCTCAATATATTTGCGGTATTCATCAAGGGTGGTTGCTCCGACACAATGTAATTCCCCCCGTGCCAGTGCTGGTTTTAGAAGATTGGAAGCATCCATCGCCCCCTCAGATGCACCTGCACCGACCAGAGTATGTAATTCATCGATAAACAGGATGATATTGCCTCTTGCCGATTGAATCTCTTTCAACACCGATTTAAGACGCTCCTCAAACTCACCACGAAACTTGGCACCGGCAATAAGCTGTCCCAAATCAAGCCCCATAAGACGTTTGCCTTTCAGGCTTTCGGGTACATCACCCTTAACCATACGCTGCGCCAGCCCTTCAACAATTGCTGTCTTGCCAACTCCAGGTTCACCAATAAGGACAGGGTTATTCTTGGTACGACGGGAAAGTACCTGCATTGTGCGGCGAATTTCCTCATCACGGCCGATTACAGGGTCAAGCTTCCCTTCTTCGGCAGCCCTGGTGAAGTCAATCGCATATTTCTCCAGTGCCTGATAGGTTTCCTCGGCAGAAGCGGAATCAGCAGTACGCCCCTGACGGATATCGTTAATCACCTGCTCAAGCTTTTGCGGAGTAACGCCGGCATCTTTCAAAATACGCGAAACAGCATCATTTCCGTCTGCCATCGCCTGTAACATACGCTCGGTGGTGATGTAACTGTCCTTGGCTTTTTTCGAGATGTCATCGGCTGTTTTGATTAATTTTGCAGTCGCCTGGTCGAGGTAGAACTCTGTATTACCGCTGACTTTCGGCAAACTGCTAAGCTCCTTATCCAGCCCATTATGTATATAACCAACATCCCCGCCAACATTACGCAACAAGGTTTGGGTAAGATTTTCTGACGCACCTGCGCGCGCCTCCTCCTGTAGCATAGCCTTTAATATATGTGCTGAGACCAACCGTTGATGTCCTGCATCCTGCGCCATGCTCTGCGCTTCCTGTACTGCCTCCTGCACATTATGCGTCATTTTTTCAAGATTCATCGGTAACCCTCCTGTCTAACAATATCCCTACATGTTTTTAAATAGGAATGTTAAAAGAAAGTTTCAACCAGCTAAAAAAGAAACTTTGGACACTTTTTCTACACTTGCAGGTTTTTTTCAACTATCCTTAAGAAAACGATAACAATTTTTTACTGACATGAATCTTGTCATAAGGTTGCTGTATAGAATTGACAAAAAATTTCTACTTTTTTCTTCTCTTCTAGTACTGCTTCTTATTTTAAGAAAAAGGAGTCCAGATTTATATAAATGCTATTGTATGAATTCAATGAATTACAAGCCAGTAATTGATTTTCTGTAAGAGATAATCCCTCGTCTTTCAGGCGACTGGGCTGTATTTTGTTGTCTATGAAAGACTATAATTTCCTGATTTTACTTACGTAAAATTACGCTTGCGATGCAGCGGAATCTTTGCTTCGCAGGTCTTCATAGTATTCCCAATTTCAATTGGGAATACTATATAAGCGAGGAAGTCATACTGTATGTGATTACAAATATCACCTAGTATGGATAACAAAATACAGGTATAAAGTTTTTGGTGGCAAGAATAGGTGAGTAGTGCAATATATGAAAGGGAAGAGTTTACACAGGCTGTTAAGGAATTCAGCCATTTGAGGAACCGCTATTGGAGACGGTATTTATGAGATAGGTGTTATTGGTTTGCGACCAGTGGTAATATTACGGATGATGTGTGGAAGGAGAATATCAGGACTTAGGAGCCGCCTACTCCGGCCGATGATTTTACCGTAGTGTAATCCTTCTAATGGAGGATCAATCTGGCTTTTAGCCGTAACAGGAAGCCGCCGTCTTTTAGACGGCGGCTGTTCTGTCTTTCTCACAAGTTAAGAGAATTAGCATGCCATCCAATAACATACCCCTCTTGTTAAAAAATAAAAATAATAACAATATATTATACGCAATATCAATCGGCAGGCGACAACCAATGCACGTTATGCATGCCGATTGTATTCGTGAGATTATTAACTCTGGACTTAGGCTAATTTATATAATTGGGTCAGCTAATACTGCCTTTGATGAGTCCGGAGAGCGAGATAAATTATTTGACCCGATAAAAAATCCTATGACTGTTGAACAGCAGAAACAACAGTTATTTTATGCATTCCCTGAATTAAGAAATTCACAAAGTATTATAATTCTTCCTGTAAAAGATATGGGAAATTTGCCGGTCTGGTGTGAGAATTTATGTAGCCTATTTGACGGGAATAATATGCCACCTTTAGAGAAATGCGTGCTGCATTTTCGTAGTAAAGATGGTGATAATTATGCCCAGAAAACTGCCGAATATTTACAGAGTTGCGGATTGAATACATGGTACTCGGAAAATCCCCACAGAGATGACTATAATATAAATTCAACAGAATTACGTAGTACCCCGCTTTATAATAAAGAAAACCCGTTACTAAAGAATATTATCGCTCTTGAATATATTAGAGAAATTGTATCCCAGGCAAGAAAAAGGAATCCAAATAGAGTTATCCTCGATAAAAACAATTTCCCTTTAACAACGTTCGATCTTACTTTTGACAGGATATACAAGGAAGCAGGTATCTCGACTGACAATTTTATTAATGAAATAAAAGAAAAGGATTTTAGAAAAATAGAGGAAAAAGTTTATAAGATTCTTCATCAATAATGTGAATGACAAGTTAGCGGTAGCGTGCTTGCTCTTGAGTCATCAACTCAAGTTTGTCGAAATTTTCGGGGTCGGAGAAGAAGTTTTTGTTTATTGTCAGGCAGTGACATCTATCATTGTTTATAAAAGCATCCTCAGTAAAGATAATCCGATCGTCATCCTTGTTAATACCAAATGTGCTCTTTATAGATTCTTCAGCAAATGGCAGGGAATATTTAACATTGCCATAAAATCCTGCCCTGATATAGGACATATTTTTATGAGTAATTTCCTCAGTTCTATATACAGGTTTTTGGGGTGCCTCCCCCTGCATCATACGATAGGTATACGTACCTCTTTTCACCACATTCCTGCCAGTACATCCGCTATTTCTTTCGCAGTTTTTTCCTGTTGGTTCCAGCTCATAAATTTTCCCTTTAGACTCTTGAACTTGTTATGGATCCAGCTACATCTGACCGTTTTAAAGCTATATCAGTATAACGCTTTTTATCGCCTTTCAGGCCATCTTCCCTTGTAACTGTTTGCTTGTTATTTTTTGCATAAAAGAAAGCCCTGTCACTGATACGCTCCAGCATATCACTGTCAGGTATGATGCGCAGGTGATTGATTACCTCTCCCGCTGCCCTGCTCATGAAGTCAGCCTGCGCCTTTGCTATTGTATCTTCCAGCGCTGTACGGAATTTCTTGTCAAAGTCTTTCTGGTCGGTTTTCATGGCAGTAATTGAAAAGAATTTTTTACTATCTCTTCGGGAGCCATCTGTATCAAATTTCACTCCTGCAGTTTCAAGTGAATCACGTATTATATCTATTATTTCTTTACGGTCGTAAGATGTAGATTTGAATTTTACTGTGACAGACATAGTAAGAGCTTTTTCGGAACTTACACCATAGTTATGCGCAGTTTTTTGTCTCAGTTCTTCTGCCGTATCCTTGTCATCAGCAAAAATAATTATAATAGCATGGCTTTTCACATCTATTTTTTTCTGCCGTTCTTCCATTACTTGCCGTAGATCGGATATAATACTCGCAGCAAGGAACGCAGCGTATTCCTTGGGTTTTTTTTCTTTTGATTCCAGAATCTGTTTAATTTTCTCTTTGATTGGCATGAACTTTATTGTTAAATCTTGGTTGAATAAAAGCTACTTGGCTGTATATTCTCTACCTTATAACATAGAAATATTAAAGTTTTATGACACTGAAGCGATTTTTTACATTTTTTTGCATTTTTCTTGTTTTTTCGTCGGCTGCGCGGGCGGAATGCGCTACCGGGGCCACATGCAGCCATGCAATTGCGGTATGGGATACGCCGAAATACCCGCCGAACTTCACCCATTTTGACTATGCTAACCCTGATGCCCCCAGGAGTGGCAGTGTAAAACTGGCGCAGATAGGTACTTTTGACAGTCTGAATATGTATATCCTGAAAGGGGTACCTGCCTTTGGTACGCAATATCTGCATGAAAGCCTGCTGGTGGGCAGTAAGGATGAACCTTTCACCATGTATGGACTGCTTGCCGAGACTATCGAGCTGGCGGATGACCGTAGCTGGGTTGCGTTTGAGTTACGCAAGGAAGCGCAATGGCATGACGGCAAGCCGATTACCGCTGATGATGTGGTGTTTTCATTTAATACCCTAACCACCGAGGGACACCCCAGCTATAAAATATATTATTCTGATGTGGAGAAGGTTGAGGAAATCGCCGAATATAAGGTGAAATTTACTTTCAAAAACAACAAGAACCGTGAGTTACCACTGATTGTCGGGCAACTTCCCGTACTGCCCAAACATTATTATGAAACCCATGAGTTCAACAAAACCACTCTTGAACCTCCGCTCGGTAGCGGGCCATATAAAATTGATGTATTTGAGGCGGGTAAGTGGATTCGCTACAAACGTGTTGAGGATTACTGGGGCAAGGATCTGGCGGTGAATCGGGGTAAGGATAACTGGGATGTGATTCAGTATGATTACTACCGTGATGCGACTGTAGCGGTGGAGGCGTTCAAGGCCGGGGAATATGATTTGCGCATGGAGAATATATCGAAAGTATGGAACAACGCATATGACATGCCGGAAATCGCCGAGGGTAAGGTTGTAAAACAGGAAATCCAGCATAGTATCCCAACAGGAATGCAGGGTTTTGTGTTTAATACGAGGAAGGCCAAGTTTGCCGATGTTAAAGTGCGCAAGGCGCTGGGATATGCATTCGATTTTGAGTGGACTAATAAAAATATTTTCAACGGGGCATATACCCGGACAAAAAGTTACTATTCCAATTCGGAATTTGCCAGTAGCGGTTTGCCTGAGGGGAAGGAGCTGGAGTTGCTTGAAGAATTTAAGGATAAGCTTCCGAACAAAATATTTACACAGGAATACACACCGCCCACCACTGACGGCTCGGGAAATATCCGTGCTAATCTCAGGAAAGCCCGTGATTTGCTGGCAGAAGCGGGGTGGGTGGTGAAAGATGGTGCGCTTGTGAATGAGGCAGGTGAAGCTATGGAAATCGAGTTCCTGCTTGGCTCTCCTTCATTCGAGCGGGTAGTTGGCCCGATAATAAAAAATCTCAAAAAGCTGGGCATTACCGCTACAATCCGTACTGTCGATTCCGCGCAATATGTAAAACGTATGGAGGATTTCGACTTTGATATTGTAGTAAATGTATTCGGGCAATCCAATAACCCTGGTAATGAGCAGTTCGATTTCTGGCACTCCTCCAATGTGGATATCAAGGGTAGCCGCAACCTGGCGGGGATAAAACATCCTGTTGTGGATGCGCTGGTGGAAAAAATCCCTTCGGCCGAGAGCAAGGAGGATTTACTGGCCGCTACCCGTGCACTCGACCGCGTTCTGCTGCATAACCATTATGTTATCCCCAACTGGCATATCCGTAATTTCCGTGTGATATACTGGAATAAATTTGGCCGCCCTGCCACAGTCCCGAAATACGACATGGGTTTCGATTACTGGTGGGTGAAGGAGTAATTGTGAGTAGTTACTTAGTGATTTGACTTGCAATATTTACGTACCCACCGCTCCCCCCTTGTGGGGGAGCAGATGAGAGCAAGGCCGTAGGTCGCCGCTCGAATCGTGGGGGGACTGATAACTGAGTACTGATAACTTACTACCCCCCACCAATCGCCTACGCCCCTAAAGGGGCTTGGCTCTTGTACTCCCCCACAAGGGGGGAGTGGTGAGTACGTTATGTAAAATACTAATATGGTATTATGAATGGTAAAAAAGCTTAATCAATTTCTTGAATATGTGTTGGAATTACTGGAACCTGCGGGTGGAATAACCTCACGTGCCATGTTCGGAGGATACGGTATTTACCGTAATGGAGTTATGAGTGCCCTGATTGCATATGATACGCTATATTTCAAGGTCGATGACAATAACCGTTCGGATTATGAAAATGCCGGAAGCCAGCCATTCACCTATGAAGGTAAAAACGGCAAGAAAGCAACCATGTCATATTGGGAGGTTCCTACTGATATAATGGAAGATACCGATGAGTTAATAACATGGCTGGAAAAAGCTTATCAGGCAGGTGTAGCCGCAAGGAAATAAATTACATAAAACTATGCGGGTCGATGTCGATTTTGAGTTTTATGCTTGAGGGAAGGTTTATATTGGTAAGCCAGCTCTTCAGCAGCTTTTGTATATTTATATTGCGGTCGGCTATGACCAGTATGCGGTAGCGGTAATTACCACGCAGCAGTAGCATAGGCGCAGGTGCAGGTCCAAGTACACGTACCCCTTTGCCCACAGGTGCATGGGCAACCACCGCAGCAGCAGCCCGCTTAACCTCCGCCTCCTTCTTTCCTGCCAGCACAAGCCCTGCCAGACGCGAGAAAGGCGGCAGTCCCGCCGCTTTCCGCCGCTGCATTTCGCTCGCAACGAACCTGTCCCTGTTACCGCCTGCCAGAGCCTGTATTACCGCATTTTCCGGCATATAGCTTTGCACAATCGCCGTACCTTTACGGCTCTCACGTCCCGCCCTGCCTGCAACCTGATGTAACAACTGGAAGCTCTTTTCCGCGGCACGCAAATCCCCGCCCTCCATACCCAGATCCGCATCGACAATTCCCACTAGTGTCAGGTTCGGGAAATGATGCCCCTTGGCTATCATCTGGGTGCCGATAATTACATCAACCTGCCCGTCTTCAATATCCTGCACTATTGCAGCTGCTGCCTTCTGGCTGGTGACGGTATCGCTGGTCATAACCGCAATACGTGCCTGCGGCAGAAACTCCCGCACCTCCTCCTGCAAACGGTCAACCCCAGGCCCGCACCCCGCCAGACTATCCTCCGCCCCGCACTCAGGGCATTTATCCGGCAACTGCATAGTAAATCCGCTATGATGGCATTGCAGATATGGCGGGCGATGCGGCGGCATATGCAATACCATCCATGAGGAGCTGTCGGGACTTTGAAAACGATAACCACATTTACGGCACAGGGTAAGCGGTGCGTAACCTCTGCGATTAAGGAAAAGCATCGCCTGCTCGCCGCGCTCCAGTGCATTAGCCAGCCCTTCCTTTAATACGGAAGAAATAAAATGTTGTGCATCGAGTTTTTCCTCCCGCATGTCCACCACTTCGATATCGGGCAGAAGCGCACTGCCATGGCGGTTTGGCAGATGCAATATATCAAACTTTCCCAACTCCACATTATGCAGGCTCTCAATCGAGGGTGAGGCCGAAACCAGCACTATCGGGATTTTACCGATATTCGCCCGTACCACCGCCATATCCCGTGCGTGGTATATAACCCCATCCTCCTGCTTGAACGCCCCTTCATGCTCCTCATCAACCACAATCAGTCCGAGCTGCTGGTATGGCAGGAACAAAGCCGAGCGCGCACCAACCACCAGCCTGGTATCGCCCAGCGCTATCGAACGCCAGGTCTCACGCCGCTGCTTCGGTGTAAGCGAGGAGTGCCACAGGGCGGGAGTAAATCCGAAACGCCGGTTAAATCGCTGCAGAAGCTGGGTGGTCAATACAATCTCCGGCAGCAATACCACAACCTGCTTTCCCTGCTGCATAACCTGCCGGATTGCCTCGAAATACACCTCCGTCTTGCCGGAGCCGGTCACACCGTCGAGCAGGGTTGTGCTATACCCGCCGGAGGTAATCTTTTCCTGCAATCTTCCAACCGCCTCCCGCTGCCCACCGGATAATTGCACCTGATTTTGGGCTTCCGGCTTCTGGCTTCTGTTTCCTGTCTTCTGTTCCCTGTTTTCCAGCGCCGCCGGTACGCTAATCGCCATCGCCAGCACCGAACCGACAGGAGCCAGTGTATAATCCGCCACCCACTCGATAAATTTACGGGTAGTTGCAGACATCGGCGGCAGGTCGGATTTTTCGCTTATCTCCTTTATTTTACTGCTGTCAATCTCACCGCTTTTACCCTCATCCCAGACAACCCCTTTCATACTGCGATTACCGAAAGGAACGGTCACATAATCACCTATTTTCAGGCCTATTTTCAGGCCTGTTTTCAGGCCGCCACCTGCTATAATTTCCGGCGGGACGGCATATTCAAACGCCCTGTCAAACGGCCTCGGCAACAAGACTTGTATGAATTTATTTTCTTCGGGCATACTATATTATAACGCTTGTAATGCTGATGTTTTAGCATATCTTTTTCCATTTTATTGATGATTTTGATAAAAAGTAAAGAAATATCAAAAATTTTTCTACAGCTATACAATTGATATATAAGGATTATTTGTGGGAGAGGGAAATTTTTTGCATTTTTTCAAAAACCTTAACACAACTGTAACATTTGGATGATATAAAAACAAAAGTATTATGAAAGAAATAAACAAAGAATTTTTAGAATTATTAGGCAGCTACCCATATACAATATTAGGTGAATCCTATCATAATGAAGATAAGGTGCCCGGCCTGCAAACACAACTTATTGATAAATTTGCTGATAAGGGTGGAAAGAGAATATATGTTGAAACAGCTGAGGAGTACGTATTTCAGAGTTTTATGGCAGATGAAGCTTTAGCTCATCCGATTGCTAGAAAGATGTTTTTTAATGCGGCATTAAAAGGAACCGAGTACCCTGAAGCATCTTATAAAGCTAGAGCGGAAGCCTGGGATAAAATGTTTGAGGTTAGTTTGAAGAATAGAGGAATGTTAGTATACTTCTCTGATACAACAACAATGGAAGGCTTTTTTCAGGATAAGCCAAAATACTTAGAAGAGGCTTTTAAAGAGTATTTGATAAAAGCAAAAGGCATAGATAGTATCAAGGATGATAAATTAAAAAATGAATTATTAGATCTAGATAAAGAACTTCGAGAGCTGAGAGCATTAGATGATTATGATATAGCTAAGTTTATTAAAGATAAGTCAGAGCAAAACGGTACAATTCAAAAATCCTTAATCATATACGGCGCAGTACCGCATGCTAAGGATTTAGCTCAACTACTTGGAGAGGATATAACGTTAAAAATTGCACTAGTGCCATCAAGAGGAAAAACTCCTAAAATCTTAACCTCACAAACACCTTATACTGATGAGCAAAGAGGCGACTTTGATTATGTGTATTATATAGAGGAAACAGAGTTAGATAAAGTGAGTAATAAAAAAGCTAATTTCTCAGAAAAGTCTTTTAAGAATCATATAAGTCCTTTGGAAGGAAGAATAAATACTAGATCTAAATGGGAAATGAATCTTAGTTAATACAGTTAAAATACAACAGTGCTAAATCGGGTTCAGTATATGGTTCTGGATGACAGCTTCCATCATCTATAATCCATCATCTATCATCTGAACCCAACACACCACTTGCCAATACTCACCAAAACCGCTAATAAGCAACTTTACCACCAACCATCAACTATAACCATCAACAAAACAACTACGGAGCCGATATGCAACCACAAAGAGTGAGTAATGATATGAATGACAGATTTTTTACTGCGGATGTTTCCGAAACCGATAGCGATATTTTCGCCGCAATGCAGGAGGAGCTTGCCCGCCAGCAGAATCAGATCGAGCTGATAGCCTCGGAGAATATTGCCAGTCAGGCGGTGTTATCTACACAAGGCTCGGTGCTGACCAATAAATATGCCGAAGGCTATCCCGGCAAGCGCTATTACGGCGGATGTGAGTTTGTCGACAAGGTGGAGGAAATCGCCATCGAGCGGGCGAAGAAACTGTTTAACTGTTCTTATGCCAATCTCCAGCCCAATTCCGGCTCACAGGCCAATCAGGGTGTATTTACCGCGCTTATCAAGCCCGGTGATACTATCCTCGGCCAGTCACTTGCGGCAGGCGGCCATCTCACCCATGGTGCCGCACCCAATCAATCCGGCAAGTGGTTTAATTCTGTACAATATGGGGTGCGTGAAGCGGATGCGCTGATTGATTATGACGAGGTGGAGAGACTAGCCAAGCAGCATAAACCAGCGCTGATTATTGCCGGTTTCTCGGCATATCCGCGGGTAGTTGACTGGGAGCGTTTCCGCAAGATTGCCGATTCGGTTGGTGCATGGCTGATGGTTGATATGGCGCATATTGCAGGGCTGGTTGCGGCCGGTTCATATCCAACACCATTGCCGCATGCGCATGTAGTAACTACTACCACCCATAAAACCCTGCGCGGGCCGCGCGGAGGGCTGATTCTGTCGAATTTTCCTGATGAGGTGGTGCGCAAGACTCCCTCCGGTAAGGATGTGACGCTAGGTAATGCAGTAAATTCGGCGATTTTCCCGGGCATACAGGGTGGTCCGCTGATGCATGTTATAGCGGCCAAGGCGGTTGCGTTGGGCGAGGCGCTGGAGGATGACTTCAAGGCATACGGGCATGCGGTTATTGACAATGCGCGGGCACTGGCGGAAGTGCTGGTCGAGCGCGGGCTGGATATCGTTTCCGGTGGTACCGACAATCATATTGTGCTGGTGGATCTGCGGCCGAAAAAGCTTACCGGCAAGGCTGCCGAGGAAAGTCTGGAGCGTGCGGGACTGACCTGCAACAAAAACGCTATCCCGTTTGACCCTGAAAAACCTTTCATTACATCGGGGGTTCGCCTGGGGACTCCGGCGGGTACTACCCGTGGTTTCGGAGTGGAGGAGTTCAGGCAAATCGGTGGTTTAATCGGCGATGTTCTGGATGGTCTGGCTGAAAATCCCGATAATAACAACGACATAGAACAAAAAACTCTTGCAGAAGTACAGAAATTGTGTAAAAGTCACCCCATTTACCGCTAGATATAGTGGTTGAGTGGCTAGAGTCTAGAATCTAGAGTCTAGTATTATACTCCACTAGACTCTAGACTCTAACACTACCCACTATATATATGCGTTGTCCGTTTTGTGGAAATGAAGATACCCAGGTGAAGGATTCGCGGCCGTCAGAGGATAATTCCTCTATCCGCCGCCGCCGTAGCTGTACCAAATGCGGCTCCCGTTTTACTACATTCGAGCGGGTGCAGTTGCGTGAGCTTACCGTAGTCAAAAAGAACGGCCAGAAGCGGGTGTTTGATCGCGACAAGCTGTTGCGCTCTATCAATATAGCAGTACGCAAGCGGCCGGTAACTCCCGAACAGGTGGATACCATGGTAAATAACATCGTCCGCGAGCTGGAGATGACCGGCGATAATGAAATTACCTCGGAGAAAATCGGTGAGGCGGTAATGAAAGCGCTGGGCAAACTTGATAAGGTAGCCTATATCCGCTTCGCCTCAGTATACAAGGATTTCCGTGAAGCCAAAGACTTCGAGGATTTCGTCGACAGGATTAATGGTTAAAGTCCAAAGTCCAAAGTCCAAAGTCCAAAGTCCAATATTCAACGAATCCTGCCTAAATGCCTTTTACAATAGTCATTTATCCAACATATTGTAATACTGCTAATCTAGTCTTGTTACTAGTACGCTCGTCGAGAAGATTGAATTTTGCAGGAGGAGAAATATCGTCGTGTTTATCCTGTTCAACTACTATTATGCTACCGTAATCAAGCCAACCACTGTTTTCTATGCTACACAATGCAGGATTTACCAGATTTTTACGGTATGGTGGATCGATAAATACCAATTGACAAGGCTCAAGGGCATTAGGGAGTATAGTTGAATCACTGCGTATTGCTGTGAAGTTGTTTATCTTCAACAAATTAGCGTTTTTGCGTACCAAAGATATCGAGTCAATATTTTGATCGATAAAGGTTGCATGCACTGCACCACGGGATAATGCTTCAAAGCCAAGTGCTCCAGTACCACAGAAAATATCAAGTACATTTACTCCCTCAACAATATCTTTTTTGTTATTAATAAAGGATTCATCCTTCAAGAATTTACCATGCTTTAATATATTGAAGATTGTCTCACGGGTATGAGAAGATGTTGGACGTAAGGCTCGTATATTCTTTGCTTTAATATTTTTTCCTTTGTATTTTCCGCCGGTTATTTTCACAATATCACACCTCAGAGTTTTTTGAAATATTATTTGGGACGACTATAGTAGTGAATATCGACACGGCCTAGTATAGTATTTTCCAGAAGAAAATACTGTGTTTTTATTACCAATTTCCAGAAAATCATTTTAAAAGTTAATTTTTCGCAGTAGAGTGGTTTTGCTAAACGAGGGAGGTTATCATGCCACAAACATTAAGAGAATTTGAAGATGAGACTATATTCCCTGCACCGGCGGCTCCGGCTAACAAACAGCCATGGGCGGACAAGGCTACATATCAGCGTATGTATGAGGAGTCGGTTAGCAATCCGGAAAGGTTCTGGGCGGAACAGGCCGAGCGTCTCGACTGGATAAAAAAGTGGGATAAGGTGAAGGACACCTCATTTGAGGGTGACATAAATATAAAATGGTTTGAGGGTGGCAGGCTTAATATCTGTTATAACTGTATAGACCGCCATCTGGAGAAGCGCGGTCACCAGACCGCTATTATATGGGAGGGCGATAATCCCGAAGCATCCACTTCTATCACTTATAATGACCTGTATCTGCATGTCTGCCGCTTTGCCAATGTACTCAAAAAGCTTGGTGTTAAGAAGGGTGATACGGTGACTATCTATATGCCGATGATTCCGGAGGCCGCATATGCGATGCTGGCCTGTGCGCGGATTGGCGCTGTGCATTCGGTAGTATTCGGCGGCTTTTCACCCGAAGCCCTGCGCGGACGTATCGAGGATTGCAACAGCAAGCTGGTTATCACTGCCGATGAAGGTGTGCGCGGCGGCAAGAAAGTCCCGCTCAAGGCCAATACCGACAAGGCGGTTGAGAATATAGAGGATATAAAGGTTCTGGTGATAGATAACACCAATAACGACATTGTGTGGAATGATAAACGGGATGTATGGTATCGTGATGCAGTGCTGGATGTTTCCGATGAGTGCGAGCCGGAGGAGATGGATGCCGAAGATCCACTATTTATTCTTTATACTTCCGGTTCGACCGGTAAACCCAAGGGAATCCTGCATACCAGCGCCGGTTACCTGCTTTATGCTGCGCTGACCCACCAGTATGTTTTTGATTATCAGGAAGGAGATGTTTTCTGGTGTACTGCCGATGTGGGCTGGGTTACCGGCCATAGCTATATTATATATGGGCCGTTGGCCAATGCTGCGACTACCCTTATGTTTGAGGGAGTGCCTAATTATCCTGACGATTCACGCTTCTGGCAGGTGGTGGACAAACATAAGGTAAACAGCTTCTACACTGCTCCTACAGCAATCCGTGCGTTGATGGCCAAGGGTGTGGAGCCGGTGAATAAAACCAGCCGTGAGTCGCTGCGGATACTCGGTAGTGTCGGTGAGCCGATAAATCCCGAGGCATGGCTGTGGTATTATAATGTAGTAGGGGAGGGGGGCAGTCCGGTTGTTGATACATGGTGGCAGACTGAAACTGGTGGTCATCTTATAACTCCACTGCCTTACGCAACTGATTTGAAACCCGGCTCGGCGACGCTGCCGTTTTTTGGTGTAAGGCCGGTTATTGTTGATAATGAAGGCAGGGAGCTTGAAGGGGAATGTGAGGGCAATTTATGTATAGCCGATTCATGGCCTGGTCAGGCACGCTCGATTTATGGTGACCATAAACGGTTCAGGGAAACCTATTTCTCGCAATTTCCCGGAAAATATTTCAGCGGAGACGGTTGCAGGCGTGACAGGGACGGCTATTACTGGATTACCGGCCGGGTTGATGATGTGCTGAATGTATCCGGCCATCGCCTTGGGACGGCTGAAATAGAAAGCGCACTGGTGGCGCATGAGAAAGTAGCCGAAGCGGCGGTAGTCGGCTATCCGCATGATATAAAGGGGCAGGGGATTTATGCCTATGTCACGGTTAATGAGAGTGTGGCGGTTGATGATAACCTTAAAAGCGAACTTGCCGGTTGGGTGCGTCAGGAAATCGGACCGATTGCCAAACCGGATTTACTGCAATTTGCTCCCGGCCTGCCCAAAACCCGTTCCGGTAAAATCATGCGCCGTATCCTGCGTAAAATTGCCGAAAACAATTTCGATAATATCGGCGATACCAGTACTCTCCTCAACCCCGAAGTGGTTGAATATCTTATCGAACACCGATTGAACAAATAAACCGCAATGAAAAATCAATTTTCTTTCATTTTTCTGCGCTTTCACCGTTGACATTATGCGTTCTATACATTAAAAGAGCGTCTCCCTTGTTTTGGCCTGGATTTTTGGGTGCAGTTTGAGTATATTTTTGTCGCCGCTGTTACCCTTCTTTTTAATAGGATATTATTGAGGGTATCAGGTTATAGATACTCAACGGAGGGGTGGCCGAGTGGTTAAAGGCGACAGACTGTAAATCTGTTCTCTTCGGAGTACGTAGGTTCGAATCCTACCCCCTCCACCAAGAAAGAGGTCAGGTATCAGAGGTCAGGAGTCTGACCTTTGGTTTTTGATCCTTGATATCTGGAGTGCGGGTGTAGCTCAATGGTAGAGCCCCAGCCTTCCAAGCTGGTTGTGAGGGTTCGATTCCCTTCACCCGCTCCATATTTGGGGTAGTGTGGAGTTGGATTATTAGGTGGGTTGTTTTAATTAACTTTTCAGGGAGCTTGAAAAATGTCCAAGGAGAAATTTGAGCGGACTAAGCCGCATTGTAATATTGGGACTATTGGTCATGTTGACCATGGGAAAACCACGCTGACTGCGGCTATCACCAAGGTGCTGGCCGAGGCGGGAGGTGCCGAGTTTTCCGATTACAACCAGATTGACAATGCTCCCGAGGAGCGTGAGCGCGGCATTACCATTGCCACTGCGCATGTGGAATATGAGACTGACGGCCGGCATTACGCCCATGTCGACTGCCCGGGACATGCTGACTATGTCAAGAACATGATCACCGGTGCGGCGCAGATGGATGGTGCGATTCTCGTTGTAAACGCCGCTGACGGCCCGATGCCGCAGACCCGTGAGCATATATTGCTCGCACGCCAGGTTGGTGTACCGGCGATTGTGGTGTATCTCAACAAGGTTGATCAGGTTGATGATGAGGAACTGCTGGAGCTGGTGGAGATGGAAGTGCGTGAACTGCTCAGCTCATATGAATTTCCCGGTGATGACATTCCGATTATCAAGGGTTCTGCTTTGGCTGCGCTTGAAGGTCGTGATGATGATATCGGCAAAAACTCCATAATGGAGTTAATGAAAGCGGTTGATGAATATATCCCGCAGCCGGAACGCCCGCTGGATAAGCCTTTCCTTATGCCTATCGAGGATGTTTTCTCGATTGAGGGACGCGGTACGGTTGTTACCGGGCGTGTCGAACAGGGCATTGTCAAGGTCGGTGAGGAGATTGAAATCGTTGGTCTGCGCGACACAAGCAAAACTACCTGTACCGGAGTGGAGATGTTCCGCAAGCTGCTTGATGAGGGGCAGGCCGGTGATAATGTTGGCGTGCTGCTGCGTGGTACGAAACGTGAGGAAGTTGAGCGTGGGCAGGTGTTAGCTAAGCCCGGTACGATTAATCCGCACACCAAGTTCGAGGCGGAAGTTTATATTCTGACCAAGGATGAAGGCGGGCGTCATACTCCGTTTTTCAAGAATTACCGCCCGCAGTTTTACTTCCGTACCACTGATGTGACCGGAACAATTGAATTGCCTGAAGGTGTTGAAATGGTAATGCCCGGCGATAACGCCAAGATTACGGTTGATCTGGCCGACAAGCCAATCGCTATGGATGAAGGCCTCCGCTTCGCCATCCGCGAAGGCGGAAGAACCGTCGGAGCAGGTGTCGTCGCTAAAATTATCGCGTAGGGAGTTTATAAGAATGCTTCGGGGAGAGAGTCCCCTGCATATTTTTGTTTTTATTTTTAACCGTACCAACCAAGGAGTAATATTATGTCTGGTAAATTTGAACTTAAAGAAGCTGCTGATGGTAAATTTATGTTTAACCTGAAAGCAGGAAATGGCGAAATCATCGCTACTTCACAACGTTACAGCTCAAAGGACGCTGCCCTTAACGGTATTGAGTCCGTTAAGAAAAATGCCGGTGAAGCTGCAATTGAAGAAGTGGCTGCGTAAGCTGGATGAAATTTGGTAGACAGAGAGAAGTCTCTGTCATAAGAAGGGAGAGGTCGTAGGCCAAAGGAGGGTTCTTCTTGGTCACGGCCTTTTTCTCCTGACTGCTGGGATAGGAGTGTAGCTCAATTGGTAGAGCACCGGTCTCCAAAACCGGGGGTTGGGGGTTCGAGTCCCTTCACTCCTGCCATTTAGTAGTGGTTAGAGTCTGGAATCCAGAGTCTAGTGATGTGTAAGCCGGAAGGAGATATTGGAATTTAGAGCGAGTCTATTGAAAACTCACCAGACTCAGGACTCTAAACTCTAGAACCTAAACAATGAACGAAGTAGCACAGAAAAAGAAAACCTCACCTGCAAAGTTCATGCAGGAGGTGAAGCAGGAAGGGGCAAAGGTAACCTGGCCGACCCGCAAGGAAACCATGACTGCCACCATGATGGTGTTAATAATGACCATCATTGCTGCGATATTTTTCTTTTTCGTGGATTGGGCGATATCATCGCTGGTGACGCTGATATTGGGAATATAGTATGGCTAAACGGTGGTATATTGTCCATGCCCATTCGGGGTTTGAGAAAAAGGTTGCGAATTCGATAAAGGAGCAGGCTGCCAAGAAGGGGCTGGAGGAGTATTTCGAGGATGTTTATGTTCCGGTTGAGAAGGTAACGGAGGTAAAGAAAGGCAAGAAAATTGATTCCGAGAAGAAGTTTTTTCCCGGCTATGTAATGGTCAAGATGGAGATGAATGACGAGGCATGGCAGGTGGTGAAGAATACACCGCGGGTTGCCGGATTTCTTGGAGGCGGGGGTAACAAACCGCAGCCGATTTCCAATGCGGAAGCGGAAAATATCTTCAAGCAGATTGAGGAAGGTGCGAGCGCTACCAAAAGTGGCAAGCGTTTTGAATATGGTGAAACTGTCAAGGTTATCGATGGTCCGTTTGATTCATTCACCGGGGTTATCGAGGATGTTGACGAGGGCAAGGAGAAATTAAAGGTTGCAGTATCGATTTTCGGACGCGCAACCCCGGTGGAGCTGGATTACGGACAGGTTGAGAAGGTGAGTGCCTGATGTAGTGGCTAGAGTCTGGAATCTAGTGGGTTCGGAGATTTTGAAAGGTAGTGTTTGTAGTTGAGATTATGAGTTTATGGTGTCCGCACTAGACTCAAGACTCTAACCACTAACACTGGAATAAAATGGCAAAAGCAAAGGAAATAGTAAATCAGGTTAAGTTGCAGATTCAGGCAGGGAAGGCCAATCCCTCGCCGCCGGTTGGGCCTGCTCTGGGGCAGGCAGGGCTGAATATCATGGAATTCTGCACGGCTTTTAATGAAAAAACCAAAGGACAGCAGGGGCCGATTCCGGTGGTAATAAATGTTTACAAGGACCGTTCATTCGACTTTGTAACCAAATTACCGCCGATGTCGTATCTGATAATGAACAAGCTGAAGTTGAAAAAGGGGTCGCAGGCTCCGGGTCAAAATGTTGTCGGCAAGATTAACCAGACGCAGTTGCGTGAGATTGCCGAGGAGAAAATGGCCGATTTGAATGCGCATAATGTTGAAGCGGCGATGAAAATGGTTGCCGGTTCGGCGGTGTCAATGGGACTGGAGGTGGTTGAATGAGTGGCTAGTAGCTAGAGTCTAGTGGCTAGTGATTTGGAATTTTGAAAGGTGGTACATTATCTTGAAACGATAGGGTAGAAATTTACGAGTGTCCTTCCAGATGTTAGACGAGTAGGAAACCTTCAGGTTTCCGTATAGGAGTCTTACAATGTGGGATCCAGTTATTCAGTCTGGATCCCACATAGCTTATTTTCTTAGCCAAATCATAGATTTGGAGAAAATATAGCTTCTGGGATGACACTAGACTCTGGATTCTAGACTCTAACCACTAAATAAAAATATGGCGAAGAAAAAAACAGACAGAGAGCAGGCGAAAGCGACCAGGGAAGCTGGTGGTAAAAGGCTGGCTGCCGCTCGTGAGGGTATCGATCCTGACAGCCTGTATGTGCTTGGTGATGCGGTGAAGATGGTGAAGGAGCGGGCAAAGGCCAAATTCGACGAAACCGTTGAGATTGCTCTTAATCTCGGTATTGATGTCAAGCCGTCGAACCAGCAGGTGCGCGGGGTGGTGGCTATGCCTAACGGGGTTGGCAAGGATGTAAAGGTTGCGGTTTTCGCGCAGGACAAGAAGGCTGACGAGGCGAAAAAGGCCGGTGCTGATATTGTCGGTGCGGAGGAGTTGATTGAGCAAATCAAGAAGGGTGAGATTAACTTTGACCGTGCGATTGCGACTCCCGATATGATGCCGAGAATCGGGCAGGTTGCGAAGATTCTGGGGCCACGCGGGCTGATGCCGAATCCCAAGCTGGGTACGGTTACCGCTGATGTGGCAGATGCGGTTAAGGCTGCGAAGAGCGGTCAGGTTGAGTTTAAGGCCGAGAAAGCGGGGATTATCCACGCCGGTATTGGCAAGGCGAGTTTTAACGATAAAGCACTGCTGGAAAATATTGCGGCTTTTGTTGCTGCGATAAATAAGGCAAAACCGGAGGGTGCAAAGGGAATATATATCAGGAAGGCCGCTCTCAGTTCCACTATGGGGCCGGGAGTCAGGCTGGATACGGGTAGTTTGGTTGCGTAAGTTTGGAGGTGAGCACCTCCCCCGCTTGCGGGGGAGGCAAGAAATCCAAGGATTTTAATCCTTAGGATTTCTGGTGGGGGGACACCAACAGCTAATAGCCAAAGGCCAACAGCCGCTACCTCATCATTCCCTCCCCGAAAATCTGGAAAGCGCAGCTTTCTCAGATTTTCTCCCCTCCTGCAAGCGGGAGGGGGTGGGTACATAAAAACGAAAGTAAAATATGGACAAAACACAGAAAAAACAGGCGGTTGCGGCGCTGAAGGAAACATTTGAAAATGCCAATACGGTAGTGGTGACTCACTATCGTGGTATGGATGTTCTGGAAACCAATAACCTGCGCGGCAAAGCCCGTGAGAACGGGGCTGCGGTCAGGGTAACCAAGAATTCACTGGCAAAGCTGGCGGCAAATGATACCCAATTTGCCGAATTGTCTGATATGTTTACCGGCCCGACTGCTATCGCCTCCTCGGAGGATGCGGTGGCTGCGGCAAAGGTAGTGGTGGATTTCGCCAGGGATAACGAAAAGCTGGTAATAATCGGCGGATCCTATGAGGGGAAAATACTTGATGAATCGGGGGTAAAGGCTTTGGCCAAAACGCCTTCACTCGATGAATCTCGTGCTAAAATCGTTGGATTGCTACAGGCTCCTGCGGGCAAGCTTGCATCTGTATTGCAGGCTCCGGCTGGTCAGGTTGCCAGGGTAATCGGGGCGCGCGGCGCTCAAGGCGAGTAATTTTTTTAACCAACCTAATTTTAACTAAAGGGAGTAAAAATGGCTGCTAATCTTGAAAAAATCGTTGAGGATCTTTCCGCACTTTCCGTTATGGAAGCGGCTGATCTTTCAAAACTACTTGAGGAAAAATGGGGCGTTTCCGCCGCTGCACCGGTTGCGGTTGCGGCTGGTGGAGGTGCTGCCAATGACGCCGGCGGGGCTGCCGAGGAGAAAACAGAATTTACTGTTGTCCTTGCTGCTGCCGGTGACAAGAAAATCAATGTCATCAAGGAAGTCCGTGCTATTACCGGCCTTGGCCTGAAAGAAGCCAAGGAACTGGTCGAAGGTGCGCCCAAGCCGGTCAAGGAGGGAGTTTCCAAGGAAGATGCCGATAAATTCAAGGCATCTCTGGAGGCTGCCGGCGCTACCGTCGAGCTTAAATAGACTATTTGTAAAAGCACAGGGCGTATGCAGCTATCATGCGCCCTGTTCGTGCAAATTATAGCGGGACTTTGAAACATATGACACATTCATTTACCTCACGTAAGCGTATCCGCAAAAGCTTCAGCCAGTACAAGACTGTTGCGGATATGCCTAACCTGATTGAAATTCAGAAAAATTCATATTCGCAATTCCTCCAGCTCGATGTGCCGCAGGAGGAGCGTGCCAATAACAAGCAGTTGCATGGTGTTTTCCATTCGGTATTTCCTATCGAGGATCCGGCGAAAACCGCCACCCTGGAGTTTGTTAAATATGAGTTTGATACGCCGAAGTATGATGTCGGCGAGTGCATGCAGCGCGGGATTACCTTTGCTGCGCCGATTCGTGTAACCCTGCGCTTGATTGTATGGGATGTCGATGAGGAAAGTGAATCACGAGAAGTCAAGGGAATCAAGGAACAGGATGTATTTCTGGGCGATATCCCGCTGATGACCGAGAACGGTACCTTTGTTATAAATGGTGTGGAGCGGGTGATTGTATCGCAGATGCACCGCTCTCCGGGGGTGTTTTTCGACCATGACAAGGGCAAGACCCATAGCTCCGGCAAGTTTCTTTATTCGGCGCGGGTTATACCTTACCGTGGCTCATGGCTGGATTTCGAGTTTGATGCCAAGGAACTGCTGTATTTCCGTATCGACCGCCGCCGCAAGCTTTATATCTCAACGCTTTTATACGCGCTGGGGATGAATACCGGCGAGATAATCAGTACTTATTACAAGAGTACTTCGCTTAAGCGTGCCAAGAAGGGCTGGGCAGTAGATTTCAAGCCGGAAAAGTTCAAGGGTGTTACGCTGGTAAGCGACCTGGTTAATGCTGAAACCGGCAAGAAGGCTGCCGATGCCGGAACCAAGCTGTCACCGCGCAAGGCAAAGCTTCTGAAAGAGGAAGGCCTGAAGGAAATACTGGTCGCTCCGGAAGATTTATCCGGTTTTTTCGCTGCGGCGGATATTGTCGACAAGGAAACCGGAGAAGTGTTGCTGGCAGCCGGTTCTGCGCTGGATGAGGATGTTATCGGCCAGATTGAGGAAGCCGGTATCAAGGAAGTGAAGATTGCCGATACCCCTGCCGGTTCCGGTGCATATCTGCTGCAATCGCTGGCGGCTGACAAGAACAAGACAAGGGAAGAAGCGCTTATTGAAATCTACAAGGTGATGCGCCCCGGTGAGCCACCTACCGTTGAGGCTGCGGAAAATATCTTCCATAATTTATTCTTCGACCCTAATCGTTATGACTTGTCCGATGTCGGGCGGATGAAAGTCAATACCAGACTGGATGTTGAGGTTGATGAGGAAACCCGTGTGTTAACCAGGGATGATATCGTCGAAATCGTCCGCAAGATTATTGATATCAAGGATGGCCGCGGTGAGATTGATGATATAGACCATCTTGGTAACCGCCGCGTACGTTCGGTTGGTGAATTGCTGGAAAACCAGTTCCGTATGGGGCTGCTGCGGATGGAGCGCGGGATTATCGAGCGTATGAGTTCGGTTGAGATAGACACTATCATGCCGCATGACTTGATTAACGCTAAGCCGTTGATGGCGGTGGTTAAGGAGTTTTTCGGCTCCTCGCAGCTCTCGCAATTTATGGACCAGACCAACCCGCTGGCCGAGATTACCCATAAGCGCCGGCTTTCTGCGCTGGGGCCGGGCGGGCTTACCCGTGAACGTGCCGGATTTGAGGTACGTGACGTGCATCCGACCCATTATGGCCGCATCTGCCCGATTGAAACACCGGAAGGACCGAATATCGGGCTGATAAACAGCCTTGCTTCATTCGCGCGGATTAACAAATATGGTTTTATCGAAAGCCCGTACCGCAAGGTGGTTGACGGGAAGATTACCAATGAGGTGGTGTATCTCTCGGCGATTGAGGAGGGCAAGTATAACATTGCGCAGGCCGATGAGGAAATCGACAAGACCGGCAAGCTGACCGCTGATCTGGTTAACTGCCGCCGCAAGGGTGATTTTGTTATGGCCAGGCCGAAGGATGTCGATTTCGCCGATGTCTCGCCCAAACAGATTGTATCTATTGCTTCGGCACTGATTCCGTTCCTTGAAAATGATGATGCCAACCGTGCGCTGATGGGCTCCAACATGATGCGTCAGGCAGTGCCGACGCTCAAAAGCGAGGCTCCTATAGTTGGCACCGGTATGGAACAGACGGTGGCGCAGGATTCCGGAGCGGCGGTGGTAGCCAGGCGTGACGGTGTGGTTGACCAGGTGGATGCGACCCGTATCGTGGTTAATGTAATCAAGGGCAAGGGCGACAAGTCAAGCGGCGTAGATGTTTATAATCTGCGCAAATTCCAGCGCTCCAACCAGAATACCTGCGTTAACCAGAAGCCGGTTGTCAAGGTAGGTGACAAGGTTTCCGCCGGTGATATTATCGCCGATGGCCAAAGTACAAGCCTTGGTGAGCTTGCACTTGGACATAATGTGGTGGTGGCTTTCATGCCGTGGAACGGGTATAATTTCGAGGATTCAATCCTGATTTCCGAGAAGCTGGTCAAGGATGATATTTTCACCTCGGTGCATATCGAGGAATTTGACGTAATGGCGCGTGATACCAAGCTGGGGCCGGAGGAAATCACCCGTGATATACCCAATATTGGTGAGGAAAGCCTGCGTCACCTTGATGAAACCGGTGTTGTGCATGTTGGTGCGGAAGTCGGGCCAGGTGATATTCTGGTCGGCAAGGTGACCCCGAAAAGCGAATCGCCGATGACTCCGGAGGAGAAATTGCTGCGGGCGATTTTTGGTGAAAAGGCCGCCGATGTACGCGATTCCTCGCTGCGTATGAAGCCGGGCATTACTGGCCGTGTGGTTGAGGTGCGGATTTTCTCCCGACGCGGTATTGAAAAGGATGAGCGCGCGATTGCGATTGAGCGTGAGGAAATCGAACGGCTCAAGAAAGACCGTGATGCCAAGCTGAAAATCCTTACCAACCATATTTTTAGTGATTTACGCAGTACACTGTCCGGCAAGGAACTGGCGAAAGCTTATGAGAAACAGAAGAAGGGGGATAAGGTGAGTGCTGCATTCCTTGATTCCATCCCGCATTCAAAATGGTGGACAACACCGCTCAAGAATGAAAAGGCGATGGATACCATTGAGGAGTTGAAAAAGCAGTATGATGAAATCGTCAAAAATCTTGATGATAATTTGCAGGACAAGGTGAACAAGGTACAGGATGGTGATGACTTGCCTTCCGGTGTGATGAAGATGGTCAAGGTGTTTGTTGCGGTCAAGCGTAAATTGCAGCCGGGTGACAAGATGGCCGGACGTCATGGTAACAAGGGTGTCATATCCAAAATCTGTCCGGTTGAGGATATGCCTTACCTCGATGATGGCAGGCCGGTTGATATTGTGCTGAACCCGCTGGGTGTGCCGTCGCGGATGAATGTCGGGCAGATTCTTGAAACCCATCTGGGCTGGGCATCGCGCGAGATTGGTATGCAGGTGCGCTCCATGCTTGAGGAACTGGAGAAAAACAATGATGCGAATAAGCTGAAAACCGGCCTGGGCAAGATTTACAGTGATAAGGACGACCGCTCGGAAATCAAGGCTATGAACGATAACGAGGTGGTTGAACTGGCGGAGAATCTGGTGAGCGGTGTGCCGATGGCTACTCCGGTTTTTGACGGAATCAATGAGGAAGAAATCACTGGCTTGCTGGAAAATGTCGGACTTGACCCGTCTGGACAGGTAACGCTTTATGACGGACGTACCGGCGAAGCGTTCGACCGCAAGGTAACAGTGGGCATAATATATATGCTGAAATTGCATCACCTGGTGGATGAGAAAATCCATGCGCGCTCGATTGGGCCTTACAGCCTGGTAACGCAACAGCCGCTTGGCGGTAAGTCGCATTTCGGCGGACAGCGCTTCGGTGAGATGGAATGCTGGGCATTACAGGCTTACGGCGCGGCATATACCTTGCAGGAATTGCTTACTGTCAAATCAGATGATGTTAACGGCCGGACGAAAGTTTATGAATCGATTGTCAAAAATGACCATACATTCAATTCCGGTATACCGGAATCGTTTAACGTTATGATTAAGGAGTTACGTTCACTCTGCCTGAATGTGGAGCTGAAACAAAAAGCCGAGGCTTAGCAACCCCTCCCGCTTGCGGGAGGGGCAAGAAATCTGAGCAATCTATGATTGCCAGATTTCTGGGGAGGGAATGATGAGGCAGTGGCTGTTGGCCTTTGGCTATTAGCTATTGGTATTCCCCCACCAGAAATCCTAAGGATTGAAAATCCTTGGATTTCTTGCCTCCCCCGCGAGCGGGGGAGGTGCATACGCATATTTTGACCCTAGGAGAAGAAAAAATGCATAACCATGCTGCTGATATTGCGAATTTTTTTGGACAAAGTAGTCAGGCGCAGGATTTTGATGAAATCCAGATATCGCTGGCCAGTCCGGAGAAAATCCGTTCATGGTCTTTCGGTGAGGTAAAAAAGCCGGAAACCATTAACTACCGTACGTTCAAGCCGGAGCGTGACGGGCTGTTCTGCGCGCGTATTTTTGGTCCGGTCAAGGATTATGAATGTCTGTGCGGCAAGTATAAGCGTATGAAATATCGCGGAATTGTCTGCGAGAAATGCGGGGTTGAGGTTACTACATCCAAGGTGCGCCGTGAACGTATGGGGCATGTCGATCTTGCCAGTCCGGTGGTACATATATGGTTCCTCAAATCGATTCCGTCGCGTATCAGCCTGATGCTGGACATGACGCTGAAAAATCTGGAGCGGGTGCTTTATTTCGAGAGTTATATGGTCACCGAGCCGGGTTTAAGCCCGTTTGAATATGGCGAATTGCTTTCCGAAGACCAGTATTATGATGCGCTGGATGAATATGGGCAGGACACTTTCACCGCCCTGATCGGCGCGGAGGCTATACAGGATTTGCTGCGCAAGATTGACCTTGAGGAGGAAAAGGAAAAACTGCGTGAGGAGTTGGTTGCAACCAAGTCCGAGGCGAGGCGCAAGAAGATAGTCAAGCGGCTGAAACTTATAGAGAATTTTGTTGCATCCGGTAACAAGCCGGAATGGATGGTGCTTGAGGTATTGCCGGTTATACCGCCGGATTTGCGTCCGCTGGTACCGCTTGATGGAGGCCGCTTTGCCACCTCCGACCTCAATGATTTATACCGCCGGGTTATCAATCGTAATAACCGGCTGAAACGGCTGCTGGAGCTGAAAGCACCCGATATTATCATCCGTAATGAAAAGCGTATGTTGCAGGAATCGGTGGATGCGCTGTTTGATAATGGCCGCCGCGGGCGGGTTATCAAGGATGCAAACCGCCGTCCGTTCAAATCCCTGAGCGATATGCTCAAGGGTAAACAGGGGCGTTTCCGCCAGAATCTGCTGGGTAAGCGGGTGGATTATTCCGGCCGTTCTGTAATTGTGGTCGGGCCGGAGCTTAAACTACATCAATGCGGGCTGCCGAAGAAGATGGCGCTGGAGCTGTTCAAACCCTTCATATATGCCAAGCTTGAATTATACGGCATGGCTTCGACGATAAAAATGGCCAAGCGGCTGGTGGAAGCCGAACGGCCGGAAGTATGGGATATTCTGGAGGAGGTTATCCGCGAGCATCCGGTTATGCTCAACCGCGCACCCACACTGCACAGGCTGGGTATTCAGGCATTCGAGCCGGTACTGATTGAGGGTAAGGCGATTCGCCTGCATCCGCTGGTCTGCGTGGCGTTTAATGCTGACTTTGACGGTGACCAGATGGCGGTGCATGTACCGCTTTCCATAGAATCACAGCTTGAGGCACGTATATTGATGATGTCCTCGAATAATATCCTGAGTCCTGCCAGCGGTAAGCCGGTGATTGTACCGACACAGGATATCGTGCTTGGGCTGTATTACCTGTCGCAGCAGTTTGACGGACTGCCCGGCGACGGTATGGCGTTTGCCGATACATCTGAAATGCACCATGCGCTTGATAATAAAATCGTCACCCTGCACAGCAGGATTAAATATCGGGTGAGTTCCATTAACAGCAAGGGAGAGGAAGCTTCCGAGGTAGTTGAAACCACACCCGGGCGAGTGATAATCTCCGAGCTTCTGCCCAGGGCTGCCGGAATAAAATTCGATATAGTCAACAAGCTGCTTACCAAGAAGGAAATCAGCAATCTTATAGAGGAAGTATATCGTCATTGCGGTAACAAGAGTACGGTGATTTTTGCCGACCATCTTATGGGGCTGGGTTTTTCACACGCATGCAAGGCCGGTATTTCCTTCGGCAAGGATGATATGATTATCCCGCACAGTAAGGAGAAACATATCAATGATACGCTCAAGCAGGTCAAGCAGTTCGAGAAGCAATATTCCGACGGGCTTATCACCATGCGCGAGAAATACAACAAGGTTATCGATGTATGGTCGCACTGTACCGACCGTGTGGCAAATGATATGATGAAGCATGTCAGCGGTGAGATTACCGATAAGGGCAAGGAAGATAGTGAGAGCAGTGTTAACTCGATTTTCATGATGGCCAATTCCGGAGCGCGGGGTTCGGCTGCGCAGATTAAACAGCTTGCCGGTATGCGCGGTCTGATGGCCAAACCAAGCGGCGAGATTATCGAAACCCCGATTATATCCAACTTCAAGGAAGGGCTGGATGTTCTGGAATATTTTAACTCGACCCATGGTGCGCGGAAAGGTCTGGCTGATACGGCGCTGAAAACCGCCAACTCCGGTTACCTCACTCGCCGTCTGGTAGATGTGGCGCAGGATTGCATCGTGGCCGAGGATGATTGCGGTACCGGTGACGGGCTGGTGCAGCGTGCGGAAATCGAGGGCGGTGAGGTGATTGCACCGCTTGCCGACAAGATATTCGGCCGTTCTTCTGCCAATGATGTGCAGCATCCGACCTCCAGTGAGCTTATAGTGGAAGCTGGCGGGATTATCGGTGAGAAGGAAGTGGCGGCGATAGATGCGGCAGGAATTGAATCAATCAAGGTGCGCTCGCCGATTACCTGTAAGAGCGAGAACGGTATATGTGTGACCTGCTATGGCCGTGACCTGGCCAGTAACCAGCTGGTGAATATCGGTGAGGCGATTGGTGTGGTGGCGGCGCAATCCATTGGTGAGCCGGGAACACAGCTTACCATGCGTACCTTCCATATTGGCGGTGCAGCAACCAGTAGTGCCGAGCAATCCACCATCGAGGCCACGGTTTCCGGCAAGTTATCGCTGGTGAACCGTAATATGGTGACTGACAGTGCCGGGCGTAACGTGATTATGAGCCGCTCCTGCGAGATGCTTATCCTTGATGACAAGGGACGTGAAATTGCCCGCCACAAGGTACCTTACGGCGCGCGCAGTGCGGTTGATGACGGGGCGAAAGTGAAAAAAGGCGATGTGCTGGCCGAATGGGATCCGTATACATTGCCGATTGTAACCGAACGTACCGGTAGCGTTGTATTCCGTGACCTTGTTGACGGTGTATCGATGAAGGAAGTGGTGGATGAAGCAACCGGCCTTTCCAGCAAGGTGATTATCGACTGGAAATCGCATAAGGGCGGGTCTGATTTGCGCCCGCGCTTTACATTGCGTGATGACAAGGGCGAGGTAGTGACTCTGGCTAACGGGCTTGAGGCGCGCTACTTCCTGCCGATTGATGCGATTCTCAATGTTGCCGATGGTGACGAGGTACATGCCGGTGATGTGTTGGCGCGGATTCCAAAGGAATCCAGCAAAACCCGTGATATTACCGGTGGTTTGCCGCGGGTGGCTGAACTGTTTGAGGCACGTAAGCCAAAAGACCATGCTATTATCAGCGAAATCAGCGGTATGGTTGAATTTGGTAAGGATTATAAATCCAAGACCCGTCTGGTGATACAGCCGAAAAATAAAGAAGAAGAGGCGATTGAATATATGATTCCAAAAGGCAAGCATCTTGCGGTTAATGAGGGTGACGAGGTGCGCAAGGGCGACCTGTTGATGGACGGAACCCCCGTACCGCATGATATCCTGCGGGTGCTTGGTGTTGAGGCGCTGGCGGCCTATCTGGTATCCGAGGTGCAGCAGGTTTACCGCCTGCAGGGTGTGGCGCTCAATGACAAGCATATCGAGGTTATTATCCGCCAGATGTTGCAGAAAGTGGAGGTTATTACACCTGGAGGTACCACCCTGTTGCAGGGTGAGGAGCTTGACCGCGACGAGTTTGAGGCCGAAAACCGCAAGGCGGTTGATGCAGGCTATGACCCATCCACAGCATTGCCGGTATTGCAGGGGATTACCAAGGCTTCTCTACAAACCAAGTCGTTTATATCCGCCGCTTCCTTCCAGGAAACCACGCGGGTACTGACTGAGGCTGCGGTTTCCGGCAAGAGCGACAGCCTACACGGGCTGAAGGAGAATGTAATCGTTGGCCGCCTGATTCCGGCCGGTACCGGCGCTTATATCAAAACAGTCAAGCGTGAGGCCACAGCGAATGACAAGGAGCTTGCCAAGGCTCGTATGGAACGTC